>JAFRYI010000011.1 GCA_017437745.1 Bacillota bacterium | reverse complement strand
GTTATTACAACGAGAAACGCGGCAAGGCATCTCTTGGGTACATGAGCCCAATTGAATACCGAAAAAAGATGCTTGCTGCATAGAAAAACTCCGGCGATTTCTCGCCGGAGCAAAAGTCTAACTTTTGGGGGTCACCTCACGGAAAGTGCTCCTTTTGATGTTGCTTTTGCTACTTTTTTTCTTTCCCGGGGACGGGATCGCTCCAGGCGGAGGATACGGGGGAAAGCGGCTTCTTGGTAAGTGGCAGCCACTCGGAGAAGGTCTTGCGCATGCAGATCTCCCAGAAGTCCCACTCGTGGCGGTAGCCGGGAAGGTGGAAGTCTATGTTCTCCACGCCAAGCTCGTTCATTATCTCCACGCCGTTTACGTGGGCCTCCCATGCTATGTTGTCCGCCTCTCCGCAGGCCATTATGAACCTCGGAACGGGGCGGCCCTTGGCAACGTCGTCCCGCAGCATCGCCTCTATGTCCGCGCGCACTATGTCAGCGGGCTGCTTGGGCATGGGCCAGCCGGCGGCTATGACCTTCTGGCGGAACGCGGAATGCCCGCCTCCGATGCGGTTCTTGGGGCCTATGCCTCCGGACATTATCAGGGCCTGCGAGTACTGCTCGCACTTGTCCACGGCTATCTTCATGGCGCCGCCGCTTCCCATGGAGAGGCCTCCTATGAAGTTGTCCTCGCGCTTCGGTGAGAGCGGGAAGTTCGCCATGCAGAACGCCCAGAGCTCTTCGGTTATGTACTTGTAGTATTTTGCGCCGCGGGGGTAGTCGTTGTAGCCCGCGTTGTAGTCGCAGGGGCACACCACCGCGCAGTCGTATTCCACGGCATAGCGGGAGACGTTGGTCCAGTTGAGGTAATCCGCGTCGTCTCCGCTGCCTCCGTGCAGCAGCCAGAGCACCGGGTACTTGCGCTTCGGGTCGTAGACCTCGGCGAGGGGCTTTCCGAGATCGCTGTTCTGGTCGAAGCTGGGGAGTATCATGGTAACGTTGGTGGACATCCCGAGCTCTCTTGACAGGAAATTAAAACGTACTACAGCCATCTCTATGCCTCCTTTCCCTCAGCAAGCCACCTGAATGCTCTGCAGAGAGCCTCGCTTCTGAAGCTCCAGTCGTCCGCACAGTCTTCCGTGCAGGATGCCGTGATGAACCCGTCGTTTTTAAGGTTCTCCGCGGCTCTTTTCGCAAAGCCCGCCATCGGGGACTGCTTTGCGGAACTGATCCAGATCTTCGGCAGGGGCTTTCCGGCTTCCTTAAGCGCTGCGGCCCTGGTCCTGAGCTCCGCGTCGTCTGCCGGCGCGTCGTCAAGGCCGAGAGGCGGCACCAGTCCGCCGGCTGCCATGCAGTCCTTAAGGGCGGCAAAATAGCCTTCCTTTATGCCGTCCTCGTAGGCGCCTCCTATCAGCACGGCTCTGCCGAACTTATCCGGAGCGGTGAGGGCGCATTTCAGCGCTCCGTAGGCCCCGAGGCCCGCTCCGGCGGCTATGTTGTCCTCTCTTTTGGGGGAGATGGGGAACATGCCGGTGCATATTGCCCAAAGCTCCTCGGTTATGTAGGACGTGAACTTCTGCCCCGGGTCCTCCTCCGAATAGAGCTTTTCGTATGGGCAGGGCATGACTACGGCATAGCCGTATCTTTGAGCCAGATCTGCGGCGTTTGAGAGCCTCAGCCACTGGCTGTCGTCTCCGGTCTCATCGGCCAGGAGCCAGACCGCCGGGAACTTCTTTCCCTGAGGGTAGAGCTCGGCGTCTGTCTTTCCCGCGGCGTCCGCGGAAGGGACAAAGCTCGGAAGGAACACGGACACGTTGGTCTGCATTCCGAGCTTCATCGAAAGAAAATTCATCTGAAGTGTTGCCATCTGATGTCTCCGTTATTCAAATGCCTTGCGTTCCTTGATGAACGCGTCTATCTCGCGGACAAGGTCCTCGCCGTGGCTGAAGGCCACGCCGTGGTCGCTGTCGTTGAACATTACCAGCTTGCAGTGGGGCACGCAGCGCACCGTGCGGAACATGCTCTCAGGGACCACTATGGGATCCTGCATGCCTCCGAAGATTATGACAGGGGTCTTTATGGTCTTGAGCCACTCCTGCAGCTCTTCCTCGGTGTCAAGGCCCAGGAACTTGCTGTTTCCGAAGTGCAGGGCGCGCTCCTGAGCGTCTGCGTGGAAGTTCCTCTCGAACTCCTCGTCTCCGTATTTGCGGATCTGGTCCTGCCAGTATTCGGACTGGTAGGGGCGCAGCTCCGCGAGGGCATTCCGCCTTGCGTTCTCGCAGCGCTCGCGGTACTGTTCCTCTGTCATCGGGGTGGTGGACATGCGCTTCCTCCAGGAAAAGCTCGCCGCGTCGCCTATTATCTTGGGCCCGCAGACCACGCCCGCAAAGGCAGCTATCCTGTCAGGATGGTCGTGGATGAGCTCCCAGCCCAGGCTGGATCCGTGGGATATGCCTGTGTATACGAACTTTTTTGCGCCAACGGCGTCCGCAACTTTAAGCAGGTCCGGCACCCAGTGGGTGGTTATGTCGTCAGTCTGCGGCACTCTGCTGGACTTTCCGTAGCCACTTAAGGTTATGGATATGACGTGATATCCGAGCTTTGAGAGCTCCCTCGTATAGGCCGCGTTATAGTCTATGTAGTTCTTTGCTGTAAAGATGAAGCGGTCTCCCTCGCCCCAGTCTTCGTACCATATGGATACACCTTTTTCAACTTCCAAAAGCGGCATTGTCTGCACCTCCGTTCCTCGTTAAATATTATACTAAAATGATACATCATAAGCCGGGCATTTTCAACGGCGCAAAAATATACCTCAAAATATTAAGAAATTTGTTTTTATCGTAGACCATTTACAAGTAAAATGATATTATTATAACGTAAAGCTCGTGTTTATCCACGCGTTATACAGAAAGCTATTTGCAAACTAGGAGGTCATTATTATGAAGAAACTTGCAAAAGCATTATCACTGCTCCTTGTTGTTGCTATGGTACTGTCGCTGGCGGCATGCGGCGGCGGAAACACCGTACCGAACAACAGCGGCAACAACAATAACGTTGCACCCGCGGAACCGAAGATCCTGAAGATCGCAACAGTAAAGACGATCAACCAGGCAGGCTTCCCGAGCGCTGCAGGAACAGACCAGAAGGTAGTAGCTACTACCGTTCTTGAGAGTCTCGGCCGTTACGACGACAAGGGAAACATCTACGGATTCCTTGCCAAGGAGATCATCACCAAGCCCGAGGAGCCGGCTATAGTACTTAAGCTCCAGGAGGGCGTTAAGTTCCACGATGATACCCCGTTCAACGCCCAGGCTGTATGTGAAGTTTACGACATCCTCAAGGAGAACGGCCAGGCTGCTCAGTTCGCAAATGTTGAGAGCTACTCCGCTACCGGCGAGTACGAGGTCACCATCAAGCTGAAGGCATGGACCACCGACGCCGTAGAAAAGCTCTGCATAGGCTGCGGACAGATGTTCTCGCCCACCGCGTTCAAGAAGAACGGCATCGACTGGATGTACACCCATATGGTCGGTACCGGCGCCTTCATCCAGAAGGAGTTCACCATCGGCGACAAGATCGTCTGCGAAAAGAACCCCAACTACTGGCAGCCGGGTCTTCCGGTCATCGATGGCATAACCATCTATCAGTTCGACGATGAGACCGCCGCAATGAACGCCCTGAGGACCAAGGACATCAGGCTCATAATCTATCCCAACATGCAGAACTACAAGACCCTGCTCGGCGAAGGCTTCACCCGTTACGGTGTAGACTCCTGCACAGGCATAGCAGGCGTTCTGGGAATGTTCTTTGCAAGCGGCAAGGAAGGTCAGGACGTTACCAACCTTAAGGTACGTCAGGCCATCTGCTACGCAGTCAACAAGGAAGGTCTTGCCAATGCGTTCACCGAGGGCCTCGGCGTAGTTACCGAGCAGCTCGGCGTTGCGGGCACCAGAGAGAACAACCCGGCGGTAAAGGGCTATCCGTACAACCCGGACAAGGCCAGGGAGCTCCTTAAGGAGGCAGGCTTTACCGCGGATCACCCCGCAGAAGTAACTCTTACCTTCACCAAGGCATATGAGGACATATTCACTGCCGTACAGAGGAACCTCACCGACGTAGGCATCAAGGTCAACCTCGACATCACCGACAACATCGGAGACAAGATCACCATGAACGGTGCTGATCCTTACGTCAGCATCTGCTGGTGGAGCGCTCCGACCATGGTATCCGGCTGGTTCCGTTATTATTCCGCGAACCCCTTCACCATGGTACGCGACTGCCTGGATCTGAAGGCTGCCGGCGTCATCGATCTGTATGACAAGATCATGACCGCTGCCACTCCGGAAGAGCAGAAGAAGCTCATGGACGAGCTTGCCATCAAGACCGTCGACGAGCTCTGCCTGTACTGCCCGTTCTATCACACTCTCAGCTACTACATCGGAGATGATACCATCATCAATTCCGACTTCGGTATGAGAGGCAACACTCAGTGGACACCTGAGACAGTAGACTTTAAGTAAGACTCTTTTAACGCGGCCGCGGATTTCTCTGCGGCCGCCTTTCTTTTTTAGCACGGACAAGTAACGAAAGGGCGCGCGGCGGAGCATCCCGCCGCCGGATGACATTATGGGAAGGTTCCTGTTAAAACGATTTTTTCAGACCATCTTGATACTGATCATCATCTCCATCCTGGCGTTTTCTCTAATACATATCATACCGGGCGATCCTGTTTACGCCATGCTCGGTACGGATATCTCGCCGGAGTATCATGATCAGGTCTATCATTCGATGGGCCTGGATCTTCCCCTGGTAAAACAGTATTTCCGCTGGGTCGGGAATTTCGTTCAGGGGCAGATGGGCTACTCGTATCATTTTAAGGAGGACGTTTCAACACTTGTTGCAAGGCGTCTTCCGCCTACGCTTATACTCGGAATTTTATCGGCGGTCGTCAGTGTCATACTGGGACTGCTTTTCGGAATAATAACGGCCGTGCGCCGCGGTAAGCCGATAGACTCGGTGCTGACGGTGCTGGCCAACATAGGAATAGCAACGCCTATCTTCTGGCTGGCGGTGCTTCTGGTGTTCGTATTCTCCTTAAGGCTCAAGCTGCTGCCGTCCTGGGGCTTCACATTCCCCTGGGTGGACTTCGGCAGGAGCATGAAACAGATGGTGATGCCGGTGCTCTGCATGAGCGTGGGAGGCATAGCCAGCTACACCCGTCAGACCCGTTCCAGCATGCTGGAGGTAATTGGTCAGGATTACATACGCACCGCGCGTTCCAAGGGTCTTAAGGAAAGTCAGATCATCAAGAAGCACGCCGTAAAGAACGCGCTGATCCCCATACTCACCCTCATAGGTCTTACCTTAAGGAACAGCATAGGCGGCTCGGCCATCATAGAGAGAGCGTTCAACATCTCCGGAATGGGCTCCGTAATGGTGGAGGCGCTCAGCGCCCGCGATTACGTGGCGCTGCAGTCCGGCATAGTTTTCCTGGCGCTGATCACCTGCGTATGCAACTTGCTGGTAGACATTGCGTACGCTTACGCGGATCCGCGCATCAGGCTGGAATAGGAGGGCAGAGCAATGAGCGATACAAAGCGATTCTTCAAGGCCCTCTTCAAGAGGAAGATAGTTGCGGTGGCGCTGGTAGTGATAATCTTCTTCCTGCTCTGCGCAGTGGCTTCGCCGCTGATAGCCACCCACGATCCTTACGAACAGGATCTGTTCAACATACTTAAGGGCCCGTCCGCCGAGCACTGGCTCGGAACAGACAACCTGGGGCGCGACGTCTACAGCCGCATAATATACGGCTCCAGGATAGCCTTTACGGTAGGCATATTCGCGGTAATAATCTCCGGTGTCCTGGGCACCGCGCTTGGCCTTGCGGCCGGCTATTTCGGCGGCTGGGTGGACAGCGTCATAAGCCGCCTGGTGGAGGCCATGATGGCGATACCGCCCATAGTCCTGGCACTGGCTCTGGTAGCCATTTTCGGCCGCAGCCTTCCCATGCTGACGGTAGTAATGGGTGTTTCCAGCGTGCCGGCGTTCGCAAGGATGATGCGCGGCCAGGTGCTTACGGTAAGAGACCTGGACTACGTTGCCGCAAGCCGCATCCGCGGAAACAGCAACTTCGTAACAATGGTAAAGCACATACTGCCCAACTGCCTGTCACCGATGATAATCGTAATGACTCAGAGCATAGGCGGTACGATACTTGCGGAGGCAGGCCTGAGCTTCCTTGGCGCGGGCGTCCTTCCGCCGGCTGCGTCCTGGGGCGCCATGGTAAGCGACGGATATACGCATCTGTCGCGCTGCCCGTCCTTCGCGCTGTCTCCGGGAGTTGCGGTAATACTCCTGGTGCTGGCTTTCAATATCTTCGGCGACGGACTCAGAGACGCTCTGGATCCGCGTCTGCGCGGTTCAAGGTAAGGAGGTGGGATCATGTCAGAACATCTGCTTGATGTAAAGCATCTTCAGACCGTATTCCACATGGGCGACGGCCTGGTAAGAGCCGTGGACGACGCCACCTTCCACGTGGACGAAGGCGAGATCATAGGCATAGTGGGAGAGTCCGGCAGCGGAAAGTCCGTTACCATGATGAGCATCTTAAAGCTCATAGCCATGCCGCCCGGCGAGATAGTGGGCGGAGAGGCTATCTTCCAGGGCAGGGACATACTCAAGTACGGACCCACCAGCGAGGAGATAAGGGAGATACGCGGAGGCGGCATCTCCATGATCTTCCAGGAGCCCATGACGTCCCTTAATCCGGTGCTCACCGTGGGTCAGCAGATAATGGAGAGCATAATGCTCCACCTTAAGATGAACAAGGCGGACGCCAGAAAGCGCACCATAGAGCTGCTGGGCCAGGTAGGCATCCCTGACGCTGAGAGCCGCATAGACTACTATCCGACGCAGTTCTCGGGAGGCATGCGCCAGCGCGTAATGATAGCCATGGCAATGTCCTGCGATCCAAAGATACTGATCGCGGACGAGGCCACAACGGCTCTGGACGTTACCACCCAGGAGCAGATCCTGGAGCTCCTCCGGGACATAGTAAAGAAGACCAATACGGCGCTGATAATAATAACGCACAACCTTTCGATAATCGCAAGGTACGCGGAGCGCATCTACGTAATGTACGCGGGCAACATAGTGGAAAGGGGCACAAGCGAGGAGCTGTTCGTAACTCCCGCGCATCCCTACACAATGGGTCTGCTGCGCGCCATCCCCAGGCTGGACAGCGACAAGAGCCGCAGGCTGGTATCTATAGACGGAACACCGCCCAATCCGGCCAAAAAGACTGGGCGCTGTCCCTTCTACGAGCGCTGCATCTACAAGGAAGAGCGCTGCGACATCAACGAGCTGCCGGAGTACATAGAGTACTCCGAGACCCAGGCTTCTGCCTGCCGCTTCAGAAGGGAAGAGCTTCTGGCCAAGGCGCCGCCGGAGGCTAAGGAGGCCAACAGGCGCAGCATAGGAAAGGAGCCCGTGCTCCAGCTTAAGGGCCTGTCCAAGTACTACCCGGTGACTCAGGGCATAGCAAGGCGCAAGGTAGGAGACGTTAAGGCTCTGGACGATGTGGACCTTACCATTTATCAGGGCGAGACAGTAGGTCTGGTAGGGGAGTCCGGCTGCGGCAAGACCACCCTGGCCAAGACCGTGCTGAGGCTCCACCCGGCAACCGGAGGAGAGATAATCTTCCGCGGGGAGGACATAACGAATCTGCCGGAGCGCAAGCTCAACTCCATAAGAAGAGACGTACAGTTCATTTTCCAGGATCCCTACGGATCCCTGGATCCAAGGCAGACCGCGGGCAGCGTGGTCGGAGAGGCCATAAAGACCCACAAGCTGGCCAAGGATAAGGCAGACTACGAACGCAGGATAGACGAGCTGTTCAGGGCGGTAGGGCTGGACCCCGCGCTTAAGAACAGGGCGCCGCACGAGTTCTCCGGCGGCCAGAGGCAGCGTCTCTGCATAGCCGCAGCCCTTGCCTCCGAACCGAAGTTCATAATCTGCGATGAGCCCATCTCCGCTCTGGACGTATCCATCCAGGCGCAGATAATTAACCTGCTGATAGACCTTCAGGCAGAGAGGGGCCTTACCTACCTGTTTATAGCGCACGACCTTTCCGTGGTGCGCCACATAAGCGACAGGATAGCGGTAATGTACCTGGGCAAGGTGGTGGAGATATCCCCCTGGGACCGCCTCTACGAGAACCCCATGCACCCCTACACCAGGGCGCTGCTCTCGGCCATACCCATCCCGGATCCGGTGGTGGAAAAGGCCCGCAAGCGCACCAGGATAGAGGGCGAGGTACCAAGCCTCATAAACAGGCCGTCCGGCTGCGTGTTCCACCCGCGCTGCCCGTACGCCACGGAGCGCTGCTCCAAGGAGGTGCCGCCGCTTAAGGACTACAACGGCCACGAAGCCGCGTGCTTCAGGATAGGGGAGATCTAGCGGCAGCCCGGCCGGCACTTCAAAAGGATAATACATAAACAGCCTCGGATATCCGGGGCTGTTTTGCTGTTCTTTTATGGCCGATGTCTGTCGATCAGCCCTCGTAAGGCCTTCCTTGCTCTGCGATTGTCCTCACAAAGCTTTTCTTGCACGCTGTTGACGGGTTTTCGTACAGAAGACCCTGTTTTGTTGCATGCAGTCCGCAATTTTTTCAAAATACTACAGATTTAATTAAGAAACGGCACAATGATCCGTCTGAACGGTGGACTTTTATCGTGTTTAGTGATCAAATGATACCCGAAATGGCGAGATTAACTGATCGGAGGCGCTTATGAACGACAAATATCACGAAATACTGAGTGAATTGCGGACTCAAATGGCGGAAGAATATAAAACTGTCCGAAAAAGCGTCAACAGACCGGCGTGGCCTCAGCTGATGATAACAAAAGGCCGCTCCAGGACGGAATATCTTGCCGTAACGTATAAGGATGGGAAGCGCATAAAGCGCCATATCAATAAAGAGCCCGGGCAGATCTACCGGCTGGCGCACAAGGCGTACATGAAGGAGTACGCGCTTAGGCTGCGGGCGGACATGGAGGTCATAAACGCAGCGGTCAAGGCCATGCAGTCGCTGGATTACAGAAGCATCCTTAATGCACTGCCTAAGCACTTCGATCTGCTTGATCCAGAGCGGGTAATGATTCCCGGCAAAGGCGCCGGGGAGCGTTTTTACCCGAATCCGTCCGCGGACGCCTTTCCTGTTGAGGCAAGGCTGGAGTTCGGCGGCACTGACCCCTGGGAGTGGGCAGCAGAGCCATACCGCGAAAATACGGATCACCCGGAACACAAAACTCATCTTACAAGGAGCGGGCTGTACTGCAGGTCCAAGTCGGAGGCTCTGATATTCGAGATCTACATGTCGCTTGGGCTGCCGTTCCACTATGATGAGATGATAACTATCGGCGGGCAGCGCCTGTCACCGGATTTCATAGGCGTGCGCAGGGACGGCCGCTTTGTCTACCACGAGCATTGCGGGCTGAGCTCCGAGCAGTACAGAGCGCGCAATGATTGGAAATCCGGTCTGTACGCAGCTGCAGACATATTTCCGGGCGACAATCTGATATACACCTATGACGACCCTAACGGCAACATCAACGCCAGGCTGGCGGAGGCGCTCATCCGCGACGCTTACAAGCTGTAGCATCTCTGCAAAAGCACAGATCTGCAACACGTATAAACATCTTCCGCAAATGTGGTATAATACACTCATTCAGAAAGGGGTCAGCGGAGAAAGAGATGAAGCAGATCAGGAAGTATTTACATCCGATCATCATATTGATCATCTTTGAAGTCGTCGCAGTAACACTGTGGCTGACGAAAAACAATTTGTTTTATCTCTTCAATTTCAGCTATATCGGGCTTTCCGTCTCTCTCGGCATCTTCCTGTTTATTAGAAAATACAAACATGCCAGGCGCATAGTTCAGCTTCTGGTAGGGCTGTATATGCTTGTCTATCTCGGACTTATCTGCCATGAGAACATGCAGATAGAGGGGTTCTGGTATTATCTCTTTACAGGCGTGTTTGAGGCCGCGACCATCCATTATGCGGTCGCAAAGATATTCGGGCCGCTGATATTCGGACGCGGCTGGTGCGGGTATGCCTGCTGGACGGCAATGGTACTGGACTTCCTTCCGTATAAGACTCCCAAACATCCTCGGAAGAACATCGGGTGGATCAGGTATATCACCTTTGCCGCATCGCTTATCTTTGTGGCAGCGCTGTTTCTTGCTAAAGCCGGAAACATTGAAAGGATAATGTTACTTGCATTCATTATCGGGAACATTGTATACTACGTTACAGGTATTATCCTCGCCTTCGCATTCAGGGACAATCGGGCGTTCTGCAAGTACATCTGCCCGATAACAGTGTTCCTTAAGCCAATGAGCTATTATTCGCTGATACGCATCAAGTGCAAAAAGGACAGATGCATAGAGTGCGGAAAATGCAGGCGCGTATGTCCCATGGACGTAGATGTAACGGATAATTCGAGAGACAGAAAGAACGGTACGGAGTGCATACTCTGCATGGAATGCGTTAAGAATTGCCCCAAAGACGCACTTTGAGCCTTCCGTTTGCAGAAAATAACGAGGATGTATGTCCATTGGCAGGCCCGCATAATTAAATTGTCGGTAAGTGATATGTTCAGCGGAGACTATGATTTCTTCGATTACAAATATAATATTTCCGGATACAACGGACAGGATTTCGGGCCGTTCCCGCAGATCTTATATATCGTTCTTTCGGTCGTAATAATTTCCGGTGTGTTATTTGCGTATAAAAAAAGCAGTAACGATACCGTTAAAAAGACCCTAAGAGCAACAGGTGTTTTTCTGATCGTTTTCTATATCTGTAAGACTTCCTGGGAATCATATTATGATATTACGCAGGGCGGGGGATTCAATTATTATCTGCTTCCTTTGGATACCTGCTCTATCGTTATGTGGGCCTCGCTGATGGCAGGCTTTTGCAAAGGCAGGATCAGGGATCTTGCTGCTTCCTGGATGGCTACCGGATGCATAGTAGGGGGAGTGGCTAACATGCTGGTCCTCAGCGCCTTCAAGTATTATCCGTTCCTTTCGTTCGGGGCGTTTTATTCAATGATATGGCATCTGCTGATGGTCTTTTCAGGACTTTTACTTATCGTCACCGATTATGTGGAGATGAGTTATAAGACGGTCTTAAAAGGGTTCCTGTTCCATTTGGCAATAACTTTAATAGTAATACCGATCGATTATCTGTTTGATCTTGATTTCATGCTGTATAAAGATCTTGGCGGAATCCCGGTGTTTGAGGGGGTCGCCGCGTATTTTACGAACGCTCATATGGGATGGATAAATCCGATCCTGATGCTTTGTCTGTACTTTGTGTCATTTTATATTGCCTTCTTTATACCGGTCGGGATCAGGAAACTGAAGCGCAGAAGGGCTGAATAGGTCAGTTAGGGCATGGGACTCGAACATGGTCTTTCGCCCGAAGCCCTTGAAAATAAAGGAGTTTCCACGCCGTTTTTTCGGGTGTATCCAACGTGTATCCAATCCTGACATAGAAAATCATCATTTCATAAGATCCCAGAGTACGGTATAATCTTAGCATCCAATACATCAAGGAGTCGAATCATGTTTAATCATCACGATATAAGTCGGGACAGTTGCATGCTGCATGGCCCCCTGGCGCACCACGGATATGATTGGTGGTGGCACTCTTTCACCGCCCAGGATGCTGAGACCGGGGAAGACAAGCCGTTTTTTATTGAGTTTTACGTTTGCAATCCCGCACTGGCAGAGGAGGAGCCTGTCTTGGGACAACTTCCGGAGAACCGGGCTGCTGGAAAGAAGCCTTCCTACCTTATGGTAAAAGTTGGCACCTGGGGTGAGGATGCCTGTCAGCTACACCGTTTCTTCGCCTGGAAAGACGTCTCCTTGCACCCGGATGCCCCGTACCGGATCGAGGCGGCGGACTGTCTGGCCTGTGAGACAGCACTGAAAGGCAGTGTAAACATTACGGCGGAGGATGCGGCCGCCCATCCAGAGTGGATGTGTGACGCAGGAACAATGACCTGGGATCTGACAATAGACAAGAAGATCGCTTTTAACGTTGGATACGGGGCCAGCAAGCCTATGCGAGACGCCGAAGCCTTCGCCATGTACTGGCACGCTGAGGGTATGAAGAGCGCCTACAGCGGGACCCTTAGCTTCAATGGCCGGCAGTACACGGTTACGCCGGAGCGTTGCTATGGCTATGCGGATAAAAACTGGGGGCGGGATTTTACCACTCCCTGGGTCTGGCTGTCCTCCAACTGCCTGACCAGCAAAAAGACCGGGCAGCAGCTCCGCAACAGTGTATTCGACATTGGCGGCGGCAGGCCAAAAATCTACTTTGTTCCGTTGGATCGTCGTCTGTTGGGCGTGTTCTACTATGAGGGCAAGGAATACGATTTTAATTTTTCAAAGCTTCACCTTATGGTGAAAACCACATTCTCCTTTGAAGAGCACGATGAAGAAGTCGTCTGGCATGTGCGCCAGGAGAATATTCATGCAGCAATGGAAACTGAGGTGCACTGTCTGAAGAAGGATATGCTGTTGATCAACTATGAAGCGCCGGACGGCAGCAGGCATCACAACCGCCTTTGGAATGGCGGTAACGGTTGGGGCACTGTGAAGCTGTATGACCGGGAGGATGGGCAACTCATTCTGACAGATGAAATAGAGGCATCCCACATTGGCTGCGAGTATGGGGAATATGATCACGGCGAATCATACTAAGATATACAGGATGCAGCAGCCTAATATAGAATTCAGAGGAGTTTTGGAGAATGGCGACTGACCGCCTGATAAACTTGATATTGCTGTTTTTTGCCTATGCTTTCCTTGGCTGGTGCATCGAGGTCACACTGAAGTACTTTCAGTTTCACCGTTTCAT
>JAFRYI010000010.1 GCA_017437745.1 Bacillota bacterium | reverse complement strand
CAGGTATCATCCTGCCACCTCCGGTATTTACATATTATCACGCCGAAAAAAGGACGTAAAGCGGACGCGGCCGGCGCGTGAATGCAATACGCATGGAGGTCGTTTCACTATATAAGCGTTTCAGGAGCCCAAAACATGACAAAGAAAAACGTTTTTCTAGAAAAAATCCTTTTGTTGTAAGTTTTTTGTAATTTAATGTCATATTTAGCCCTGCTGAAACGCTTATGCTATAAGAAGTTTTCAACAGGGGGCTGCCATGGATTCAATAATGAAAATGATCGTCGGTATTGCTATAATACTCTTAGGGATAGGTTTGGAAGTATTCGGGATAGCCGATCAGTCCATCGCTATTACGATAGCAGGGATAGTGCTTATTGCTTTAGGGTTCTTTAAGGTGATCTACCATCGCTCTGCTGCGAAGGATGAGGATAATTAAGGATTATGACCATGTCTAAAAAGAACAAGACAATAACGACCATAGTTGCCATAATCGCGCTGCTTTTGGTCTGCTACGCGGTCTGGTTCTTTGTGCCCCGGTCCGTCATTCCAAAAGGCGCGGAAAACTTTCATCTGGGGATGATAGGAGGCGGCAGCCATGGATCCGATCAATACATCATCGTAAGCGGTTCCGACACGTCCGACTGGTACAAGATCAGCGAGGAATGACAGCATAAGCTCTTCGAAGCGCTGCAGGGGAAGACCATGCGCGCCGAGCTCCCCGCCAGAAGCCATTACTCATATACCAACACGCAGGACAAAACGCTGCGTTTCAGCATCCAGTACGCCAGCAAAGGCGGCGAATACGACATGTTCATTCAGTTCGTCGATGTGTTCCGTATGAATAAACGCGGCATAGGAGAGACCACTGTGTCGCCGTTGGAGCCGGCAGGATGGTTCGAGACCAGAGTCGTCGGAACTACGCAGAACCAGGAACTCTATGCGCAGATAATGGATATCATAAAAACGTACGGGACGATCGTCCCCGCGTCGAAATAAAGGAGCTTACTTAGATGGGCATCACGTATCAAATTATCAGGGGCATAGTTTTCATAGTCGTATTGCTTATTTTCCTGTTGCTGCGTCTATGTTTCCGGTCGTTTTTCAATAGCAGAAAAAGACGGAGAATACTTGCGATAGCAGCAGTGATAGTTGCTGTGTCAGCAACCTTGTTTTCAATGATGTTTCCGATTGAGAATCTGTTTTACAGTTTCAAGACACCGGAAGAAGCAATTATGTACAATTATAAGGTCGAGCCTGAACTCATTATAATGGGACAGGACAGTTGTTATGTCTCAGGAAGAACAGAAGACAACTATTCCCCCTACGAAGTCCTATCAAAAACCGAGGATGGCTGGAAACTAGGTAAGGCATACGACTTGTCAATATGTTTTACGAAGGTGCTTTCAACAGAATTCCATATAACGGTAGAAAGGTTCAAAGATTCAGAAGACTACTATATAAAAGTATATGACTACACCGGCATAGACAGGGTTATTACGGACAAGAATGGCACGGCTTTTGTAAAGTGGTATCAAAAGGGTGATGATAGATCTTATCTGGCCTATGTGCATGGCTTTGACCAGAATTATTATATTATCGTGGACGGATCAGAGATTCTGATGGAATGAGATAATTCATTAATCGTGATTGATGTTTAGAAGGATCTTTCTCAACTTCATAGGACGACTGGGGTCAGTATATATTTATTAACTTCAGGTGATTGGATAAGCGTTGATAACTATATTGCAACAATTTTAACAAATTGAATATGGCTTCGATTATGAGATATACCTTAGATTTCAAAAATATCGATCTGCCCAGCGATTCTATGCGGATCGATGACTGGGTCGATTATTACAGGGACAGATCCATCATTCCGGAGAAAACCGGACTCGAAATAATGTCCGTACTAGAGCAGGAATTACCTCTTATAAAGATTCGCTCTCTGAAAGGCAAGGACGAATATATAAAGGAGGAGCTACTTAATTTTACCGATAATAAGTTCAGCTTTAAAGCATTTGACATGTACGAACTTGTCAACACTGAGGAGACCCAGGATCTGTACGACACTTTTTATCACGCCCCGCTGGAAAAAAACAGCAACTATATTCTCATAGTTTCAGATGTCCGGACCCGTTACGTAAAGTCCAACCATACGCTTATAAACATGTATTGCCAGTACCTTAAAGGAGTGCCGGCAGATGCCTCGGAGAAGGCAATGCGCGAATACGCAGAAAACCTGTTTTTCTTAAACAAGGCCAAATTAGACCATCTAATAGAAGTAAAAGCTGCTGCGCGTATGGGTAGATAAAAAAGTTTTGATGATGCATCAGATTCGAGTTTCATTCGATTGTTCGGTTCATGGGTTATTATCCATTTCTGATTATGTTGAGTTCATTGCAATCAATGATTTGTCGTTGGCAGAAATCCTATTGTCTATGAGCGATTGTTTTAGTGTTGAAAGTGTTGACAATTGTGCCGTTGGTTTACTGCAAACATTACTTGCATGAGAGAAAGAAATAAAGGTGATTGAAAGAACAATAATTGATTTATACGCTCCGAGTATCAGTAAAGGATCCGACCTTCCGGTACTCGGTTTTTAAATGCAAAGAATCTTTGCCCCGTCTTTTTCACGATTGCAAAAGCGCTTTGATAGACTTTGTTGTACAATGAAACTAAGCTGACCATGTAAACAGATTCAAGGAGCATTCGGATGGAACTGGGCAGAAGGATCGCGGAAATAAGGAAAGAGCACGACCTTACGCAGGAAGGGCTGGCGGAGATCTGCAGCGTCACCCGCCAGACGATCTCCAACTGGGAGAACGGCAAAAGCTACCCCGACCTGGAGACCCTCGTCCTGATAAGCGACACCTTTGGCGTTTCCCTGGATGCACTGCTGAAAGGAGACAGAAAAATGGTCAGCGAGATCACAAAGGAACAGAAGCACGGAAGGAGCAAGATCTTAAAGGCCGCCATAGCGCTTGCGGCCGTCTTGATAGTGGTGTTTGCATTTCTGTGCTATGACGAGACACATGAAAGCTACTTACCGTACGAAAAGTCCGGCATTTCAGTTTCAGACAGCGGTGGGTTGTCCACACGGATCAACTATAAAGAGCATTATTATTATGGTAATACAGATTATGATGGCGGAGAGTTCCATATCGTGATTTTCGAATTTCTCTCCGGCAACATGTTTACAAGAATCTTTGGAAAGAAGAGTGACGATAGGAAGCCTCTCGTGATGTTTGTCGAAGAGTCTTTTGAAACACAAATCAAAAGGAATGGCGCACCTATCACGAAAGATGTGTTCGAGTATTATTATCTGCCGGAAAAATACGTTAAGGAATATGGGCTGATCGGCGATAAACACGCCGTGCTGATTCCGCCTGAAACGTCACAAGAGGAAGCAGAAAAACTGATCGAGCAGCTGAAGGCGGATTCTATCCTAATCTGGAAAAGCGAATAGGAGCATAATGCTACACGATAAGAGAGGACGACTGGATTATAAAACGATTATATAAAGAACATCAAGAGGCCCCGCAATGGGGCCTCTTGTCGAGTAACCAAGTACTCATGCTTACCTGGCTGCAGCTTCACTAAATCCGTTATTTACAATCGCACCACTACAAAAGACGGGATTCTGATCGGACGCTGGACGCGCGATAATAACAAAAAAAGAAATAACCGCCTTACCCAAAGAAACGGTTATTTCTTATAACTACTTTTGAGGGCAAACCGTCTATCGGTAGTGCCTCTTGTATTCTGAATATATCATCGATGGCCTGCGCGGTCAATATCAAATGGCATGATCATGGGAATCAATGGCGGATCCGACTGGCGGATACTCGGTTTTTCATGATATAATACACATACAGGTTATTGCGCAGCAGAACGGAAAGGGACTAATGCAATGGAAGCTAAGTCGATACGGTGGATATCCATCGTTCTGCTTGTTCTGGGAGCCGCGGCAGCGTCTGCAGGATGGTACCTTATCTCTCCCGGCAACGAACTGGGCTGGGTGTTCCTTTCTACTGTCGTTATCTGGCCTGTAGTGGTGGCGTTTACCGGCGCGCTGGAGATACTGGCGTTCGGGTCTGTGCGCGGAGTCTATGCTATCCTGGTCCTTGCCCTGGGGCTGGTGGTGTCGCTTATGGTCAGGTTCCCCGGCGGCGCGCTTATAAGCGGCCTCATAGCTCTGGCGCTCGTTTGCGCATTCAGAGAACTCATTACTTCCATCAAGACCCGGAATAAAGGGCCGCAATAGTACGCAGCTGACAAATCAATATAAGGACTGAACGACCGCCTCTGCAAAAGAAGCGGTTATTTCTTTCACAGAGCGTAAACCTGCGGTATAATAAAATGATAAGGGGTATGCATCCCCGGTAAGTGCGGGGAAATGGATCCACGGGAGGTATCGAAATGAAAAAGTTCTTAGCCATATTGCTCTGTCTGGTGCTGGTGGTGTCGCTGGCAGCTTGCGCCAAGGAAGACGAAGCCCGTAAGGCGGGCTACGACGAAGGCTACAAGGCCGGATACAGCGAAGGCGAGGCCGCCGGAAAGACCGAAGGCGAAAAGGCCGGCTCCGAGGCAGGTTACAAGACCGGTTACGAAGAAGGCAAGAAGGCCGGGTACGACGAAGGTGCCAAAGCGGGCAACGAAGAGAGTTATCAGGCCGGATACGACGAAGGCGTTACGGCTGGCAAGGCCGAAGGCTACGCCGCCGGTAAGGACGAAGGCTACAGCACCGGCAAGGACGAGGGCTACAAGGCAGGCGTCGAAGAAGGCAAGAAGGCCGGATACGACGAAGGCTACGCAGCCGGAAAAGAGGACGGCATAAAGGAAGGCAAGTCATCCGGGTCGTCCGCTCGGAAGTACGCGCGCTTCTCCGGATCCTTTACGGCTTCCGTAATGAAGCTGTCTGAGGACGGCTACGCGCTGCCGGGCAATACCGTCGCGGTGGTGCACTTCTTCCAGGACGGACCGTTCCTGCTCCGCTTCTACGAGGACGTTACCGGCAAGCTGGCCGAAGGCAAGGCCTACGTGTTCGAGTTCCGTCCCTTCGAGGTGCTTATCCCGGGCGACGTAAGCTATCCGGACATTAAGGACTACGCGACGCACATCGAGATAACGGGCTACCGCGCCGCCAGAGACGACGAAACGGGCATGCAGAGCAATCTGCCTACGGTCGAAACTTTCACCAAATAACAGGAGGCATCCATGAACATAGTTCTTGCATTCTCGCTGTTTGCTCTTGTGATCCTTCTTTACTGGGTCATATCGGAACTGTTTACCATATTGTTCCGCTTTACGGGGCTGCCGTACGGCAAGGCGCGTTTTCAGGTAACGTCACTGCTTACCGGCTGCGGATTTACCACGCGCGAGAGCGAGATGGTGGTCTCCACAAAATCCAGAAGACGCCTTGCCAGAATAACGATGCTGTTCGGCTACGTTTTCAACATAACCATCGTAACATCGCTTATCAACGTATTCATTTCGCTGAAGCAGGCTACGCGGGCCAGAAGCCTTATGCTTGCCATACTGATCCCTCTGGCTGCGCTTGCGGTGATCATAATCTTCATACGCGTGCCTGCAATGCGTTCGCGCAGCGACAGGCTTCTGGAGAAGTTAGCCGGCAAGGTGCTGAACATAGAGGCCACCAACTCCATGGTGGTGCTGGATCACATAGGCAGAAACGCCATAGCAAGGGTGACTCTTCTGGAGGTACCGGAAGAGCTTAAGGGAGTTCCGCTCTCTCGATCCGGGCTTAAGGAGGAAAAGAGCATCCTTGTGATGCTGGTGGAGAAGTCGGGCCAGCACATGCAGCACCCAAAGGCGGACACCACGTTTGAAAACGGCGACAGGGTAACGGTCTTCGGCGATTATTCCGCCATCTGCAAGACTTTCGGAGCCAAGGAGACCTTCATAGACGACAAGGATACAGACTGACATTTCCAAAGACGCAGCGGCAGGGACCGACATATGCTGAAAGACCTTAAGGAGAACCGCACTGCGGGCGCTATCCTGTTAAACATGTTAATAGCGTTCGTAAGCCTGTTCGTCAACGGTTTCGGCGTGTATCTGACCATCCAGGCGAACATAGGCGCGGGTCCCTGGGACGTGCTTAACATAGGCGTTTCCAGGTCTCTGGGGATACTCTACGGCAACGCGTCCATCGCCATATCCATAACCATATTAATAATCGACATAATAATGCGCGAGCCCATTGGCATCGCGATGTTCATAGACGCGCTTACCGTGGGCAAGGCTGTGGACTTCTACAACCGGCTGAACGTGGTGCCGGCCTGCAAGGACCCGGTAACGGGAGTGCTTGTGATGATAGCGGGTCTTATCGTTCTGGCCTATACGCAGTTTACCTACATGTCCGCGTCGCTGGGCTGCGGCCCTCGCGATACGCTTCTTGTGGGGCTTGCCAAGCGGCTGGACCGTCTGCCGATAGGCCTGGTAAGCATATTGCTGCTCGGCACGGCAACGCTTATCGGCTGGCTTCTGGGAGGCCCGGTGGGACTTGGGACATTGATCTGCGCGTTCGGCACCGGCCCGGTAATGCAGCTGGCGTTCAGGACCGTTCGCTTCGACCCCAAGACGATACATCACCAGAACCTCAGGGAGTCCGCGAAGGTGATATTCGGCCGGGGCAAAGAGACAAGCGCTTAATTACAACGGAAGAACGAGCAACCGAAATATAGTTGCTACAATATAGGGCAAAACCCGCACCGCTCAAATACTGCATGATAATACGGAGGGACCGCATGTTTGCAGACGCTATAATAAAGGTCGGAGACTTTACCAGACCCATCAAGATAATAAGCAAGAACTACAGGGAACCGGCGGTGGTCCCGGGGCTTGCCACACTGTTCTTCGTTAACGACGACGGCTGCGCGGTAACCTGCAAGCATGTGGCGCAGCAGATAATACATGCTCAGACGATCAACAAGCAGTTCGCGGAGTTCAAGGCCGCAGTAGCTAAAGTGCCGCAGGACAAAGGCAGGGCCGCAGCCATAAAGAAACTGGAGCTGGTCCACAAGATGAAGGCCGGACAGACTGCCCAGATGAAGGTCCAGTTCGACGGCGCGGTATCCAATTTTACCGGTTTCGACATAAACCTGCACCCGGATCTGGACCTTGCGATCATACGCTTTAAGGGCTTCGAGCGTACTCTGTACAAGGGCCACGCGGTGTTCGTAAAGGAAATGGCGGAAGTGCGGCCGGGCGACATGCTCTGCAGGCTTGGCTTCCCGTTCCCGGAGTTTTCGGACTTCCGCTACGACGCGGAGAGGGATTCCATAGAGTGGGACGGCAGCGCCGGCAGGGGCAACACCCCGCGTTTCCCGATAGAGGGCATGTTTACCAGGCAGCTGGCGGACAAGGACGGCAAGATCTACGGCATAGAGCTCAGCACGCCGGGCCTGCGCGGCCAGAGCGGCGGTCCGCTGTTCACCGCGGACGGAAGGATATGCGGCATGCAGTCGGCAACCAAGCACCTGCACCTGGGCTTCGACATGGTGGGCGAAAAGATGATGCTGCACGGCAAGGAGCACACGATCAACAACCAGCCGTTCCTGCACGTGGGTCACTGCATAAACGCCGAAAAGATAAAGGAGTTCCTGCGTCAGCAGGGCATGGAGTATTTCGAGGAGTAGTAAAATGCTGGAAATGCTGCTGTTCCAATATAACGACATGTTCGGCGAGCCTTTCCCGCTTAAGCTTTTCGCGGGAAAGCCGGAGATAGACGTGATAGATATCCTGTACGACTGTGTTTCCAACAACAAGCGCTACGAGGAAGGCATGAAGACGACCGTTCACATCGACGACGCGCCCGGACTGCACAAGAACGACGGCAGAGAAGGCCCGGCTGACGGATCGGAAGCCAGGAGCTGAGCGCCTCAGCCCCGGGCTTGAATAGCCTTAGCTTGACCCTGAGACCCCGGGCCGTAAGAACTGTGTGCCGGCGGTTTAATGCTTGCGTCGCCGACTTTTCTGTATTATACTTTAATTAAATAAAGTAATATACAATGGAGGCAGAAACATGGCAAAGAAAACCAGCCCCGACAGGCTTCCCGAACTATATAAAGCAGTAATGTCGCTGGAGTCGGAAGAGGAGTGCCGGCAGTTCTTCGAAGATCTGTGCTCCGAGTCCGAGCTTACGGCGATAGAGCAGCGCTACCAGGTAGCCAAGCTGCTGCTGGAGGACAAGGTGTATCTGGACATCCTGCTGGAGACCAAGGCCAGCACGTCCACGATCAGCCGCGTAAAGCGGATGGTCACCGGCGGCAACGGCGTTGTCCGCAAAGTGCTCTGCCGCGTAAATCCCGGATTGGAGAATAAAGGATCCGCGGAGATGCCGGAGTAACAGGTCGGCGGCTTGTAATACGGAATAAAACAAAACGACAGCCCTTGTTCGGCTAAACGAACAAAGGGCTGTTTTATTGTACAAATTCTGATGTTCAGCGATTCGTTGTTATTTGCTGCCGAGCGCTGTCTTCTGGGCAACGCTGGTGGGCTTCTCGTAGCAGGCGAACGCGTCGTCCACAAGCTGCTTGTCCGGTTTTTTCGTAAACGCGCTTACTATCGGGACTATCACCAGACCGGCCAGCATCGCTATGGCGCCGCTGTTGATCGGCGACTGCATTATTGCTGGGAACATAGGACGGATAAGCATGTTCAGGATCATCAGCACGCTGCTGAAGATGAAGCATACCCAGCAGGCAGCCTTGGTGACCTTCTTGCTGTACAGGGCATACAGGAACGGGGCCAGGAACGCGCCGGCCAGAGCGCCCCAGGACACACCCATCAGCTGGGCTATGAACGTTACGGAGCTCTTGTACTGCACCAGCGCCAGCACTGCGGATATCGCAATGAACACCACGATCAGGATCCTCATCAGCAGGACCTGCTTTTTTTCGCTCATGTCCTTAATGAAGTGCCCCTTAAGGAAGTCTATCGTAAGCGTGGAGCTGGACGCTATTACCAGCGAGGACAGCGTGGACATGGACGCGGAGAGCACCAGGATCACCACCAGAGCGATCATGAACGGCGAAAGTCCGGAGAGCATGGTGGGAATTACGGAGTCGAAACCGTTCTTCGCAATGTCTATCTGATCCGAGAACAGTCTGCCGAAGCCTCCCAGGAAGTAGCTGCCGCCGGCGATCACTACCGCGAAGAGCGTCGAGATCACTGTGCCCTTCTGGATGGCTTTCTCGTTCTTTATAGCGTAGAACTTCTGCACCATCTGCGGCAGGCCCCAGGTTCCAAGGGACGTAAGTACTACTACGAAGAACAGGTTGAGCGGATCCGGGCCGAACATGGAGGCGAAGATGCCGGGCGTTGCGGAGACGGTCTCGTCCGAGACTCTGGCCAGGCCGTCCAGCGCTGCCATAAGGCCGCCCTTGCTTACCAGAACGGCTGCAATTACAGCAACTATACCTATGAGCATTATTATTCCCTGCAGGAAGTCGTTGATGGCCGTAGCCATGTAGCCGCCCGCTATTACATATACCGCAGTCAGCACTGCCATAAGCAGTATGCAGACGGAGTAGTCGATGTTGAACGCCATGCCGAACAGGCGGGACAGACCGTTGTACAGCGAGGCGGTGTAGGGAATAAGGAATATGAAGATTATTACGGACGCGCCGATCTTCAGCGCCGGGGACTTAAAACGCTCGGCGAAGAACTGCGGCATGGTCTTGGCGTCCAGGTGCTGAGTCATGATGCGGGTGCGCCTGCCCAGGATGACCCACGTAAGCAGGGAGCCGACGATGGCGTTGCCAAGGCCTATCCATGTAGACGCAATGCCGTATTTCCAGCCGAACTGGCCTGCGTAACCTACGAATACGACCGCGGAGAAATACGATGTGCCGTACGCGAAAGCTGTAAGCCAGGGGCCAACGGCGCGTCCGCCGAGCACGAATCCGTCCACGTCCGTGGCGTTCTTGCGGCAGTAGAGACCTATCGCCACCATTACGCCGAAGTAGATTACCAGTAATGCGATCTTCATGTTTACACCTCGAAATACGTTGAAATTTGCGGGCTTTACCCACACTTTGTTTAATTGCACTTTGCTGAATTAAAGTTTAATTAAACGGAGTATACCACCGCTGCAAAACAAATGCAAGCACTTTTTTCGACTTTTTTACGCAGGGTACGAAAATGGGCCTAATATAATAAGAAAAGAATTTCGCGGAGCGTTTTCTGCGCAATAAAACAGCAACCGTTTTTCGGTTGCTGTTGTTTAATAAGTCGGTTCTGCCGGTCCTGTGTCGTTTTCCCCTCTGCGGTCCTGCAGGCTTTGGGCTATGTCCTGTCGCCTATCGGCACTACGTCAGGCTACTTTCTTTCGCCGATCGGTACGTACGGACGTTCGCCCATTATGCTCTTGAACGCCGGGCGGATTATCTTCTGAGTGTTCGCAAGCTCCTCCATGCGGTGCGCGCTCCAGCCGGCGATCCTCGCGATCGCGAACAGCGGCGTAAACATCTCGTCCGGAATGCCCAGCATCCTGTACACGAAGCCGCTCAGGAAGTCCACGTTGGGGCAGACGCCCTTGTAGATCTTGCGCTTTTCGCAGATAACCTGCGGCGCTATCCTTTCCACCGCGGCGTAGAGCTCGTACTCCTCGTCGCGGCCCTTTTCCCTGGCCAGGCTCTCTACGAAGGATTCGAACACCTTGGTCCTGGGATCTGACAGCGAGTATACCGCGTGTCCCATGCCGTAGATAAGGCCTTCCTTGTCGAACGCGTCCTTGTTGAGGATGCGGCGCAGGTAGGCTGCTATCTCTTCGTCGTCCTTTATGTCGCGGACATGCTTGCGTATGTCGTCCATCATCTTTACGGCCTTAAGGTTGGCGCCGCCGTGCTTTGGGCCCTTAAGCGACGCAAGCGCCGCGGCTATGGTGGAGTAGGTATCCGAGCCCGTGGACGTTACGACGTGAGTGGTGAAAGTGGAGTTGTTTCCTCCGCCGTGCTCCATGTGCAGCACCATCGCAAGATCCAGCACCCTTGCCTCCAGCTCCGTAAACTCCTTGTCCGGGCGGAGCATCATCAGAAGGTTCTCCGACCACGAAAGGTCCTTGTCCGGACGGTGGATTATAAGGCTGCCGCCCTTTATCCAGTGGTTGTAGGACTGGTACGCGTAAACGGCCAGCATGGGCATGGTTGCTATAAGCATCAGCGACTGGCGCAGAACGTTCTCCATGGAGGTGTCCAGAGCGCTCTTGTCGTAGGACGCAAGAGTAAGGATGCTCCTGATTATGGAGTTCATTACGTCGTTGCTGGGGGCTTTCATTATTACGTCGCGCGTAAAGTTGCGGGGCAGTGTGCGCGCAGCGGCCAGGACCTTGGAGAATTCGGTAAGTTCCTTCCTGGTCGGGAGCTCGCCGAAAAGCAGAAGGTATGCGCATTCCTCGGCCAGGCGGTGCTTCTTAAGGCTTTCGCCGGCGACCAGGTCCGACAGAGCGTAGCCGCGGTAGAGCAGTATGCCTTCCGCCGGGACTTCCCTGCCGTCCACGATCTGCTTTCCGTAGATGGTAGAGACGTTGGTGATGCCCGCCATTACGCCTTTGCCGTTCTCGTCGCGAAGGCCGCGGTAGACGTTGTACTTTCTGTACAGCTCGTCCGGGATCTTGCGCTCGCAGAGCGGATATTTGGTTGCTGCGTAGGAGCCTAAACTGATCGTTGCCATAGGATGAATCCTTTCAGTCGCCGTGTGATCCATGTGCCCCCGGCAGACCGTTTTTTCGGCGCCGCCGGGTGGTGTAATTAGTTTATTATATTAGCACAAAAAATATTAGTTGAAAACAGTTGTTTTACACAAATTTAAACAACAAATGCATAAACGCTGTAATTTCAACGGTTTCCGGACACAAGATAAATATTGAGTGCGGCGAAAATCGCTGAAAACAGCCGTTTTTCGCAGGTTTTGTGGGGCTCAAAAAACGTTCATTCCGCCAAAAACAACAAAAAACCGCCTATTTTGCGCAGATCGACTGTTAGGATGATACAAATTTAAGACAACGATCTGCATTCGTGGCTTAGCCGGCACGCGCCGGGGGATCGCCAGGCGGTCAAAATCGGCTAAAGGCTTGAAAAAAACGCGGTTTTACATATAATATAAGAAAAACATCCAGCAATACAGAAACATCAGGCATTCTTCACAGTTTGTTGATAGGAAGGCATTATGAATAACGTATACGGAAAACACGTACTGGTGACCGGAGCTTCCCGCGGGATAGGCGAAGCGGTGGCCAAAGCTTTCGCGGCAGAGGGCTGCAGCGTAGTGGCAGTCTCCAGAAACTGCGAGGAAAAGACCGAGCAGATACCCGGAGGCGGCAGCATAACATACAAGCGCATGAACGTCTCGGACGAGGCGTCCGTAGCGGCTGTAGTGGACTCCATGGAGCGCGTGGACATAGCCTTCCTTGCCGCGGGCATGGGAATAGCCGGAGCGGCGGAAGAGATGCCGCTGGACCTAATACGAGCCCAGATGGAGACCAACTACTTCGGAACGCTTACCGTAGGCAGCAAGGTCCTCCCAAGGATGAGGGAGCAGGGCAAGGGACTGTTCATAGTCGTCGGATCCATAGCCGGCAAGGTGCCCATCCCTATGCAGGGCCACTATTCCTCCAGCAAATACGCGCTGGAGGCTTACGTGGAGACCGTATCCATGGAGATGAGGCCGTTCGGCGTGCGCGCCGTAATAGTGGAGCCTGGCGACACCAAGACCGGATTCACCGCGGCCAGAAAGACATATACCAAGGAAGGCTCGCCGTACTACAAGGCGGTCGTGGACAGCGTGGAGCGCATGGCCAAGGACGAGCAGGGCGGCAAGAGCCCGGATACCGTAGCCGCAGTCGCGCTTAAGCTGGCCGGCAAGACCAACCCGCCGCCGCGCGTAGCCATAGGCTTCGAATACAAGGCGCTGATGTTCATCCTTCGCTTCCTGCCCGACAGGCTTAAGCGCTGGATACTCACGAAGATGTACCTTCCGGTGCAGCCCGGACAGTAAGGGGATCCGGTCCGGCCGGGGAGTTAAAAGGGCGCGGCTCTGCCCCGGCGCATAACGGAGCCATATAATAAAGGGAAAAGGGATACAAAGGGACAACATGAAACATAAAAAACAAATGCGTATCGCAGCCGTTGTGCTGCTGGCGCTGGCGATGGTCTTCATCCTCGCGTCGTGCGGCAGCGGAGACGGCAAGAACCACAAACACAATTACATAGAGAAAGTCACCAAGCCGGCCACCTGCGTGGAGGAAGGCGAGGCCACCTATACCTGTTACGGCTGCGGCGACAGCTACACCCAGACCATACCGGTCTCCGACATCCACGAATACAAGAAGGTCGTTCTTACGGAAGCGACCTGCGACAAGGACGGCGAGGCCGAACTTACCTGCACCGTCTGCGGCAAGGTCGTAAAGGAGGTCATCCCGGCTACCGGCAACCATATGTTTACGCTTAAGGAGACCGTGCAGCCTACCTGCGTGGAGGACGGCAAGGAAGTCTACAAGTGCGAATACTGCGAGAGCACCTTCGAAGACATCATTCCTGCCACCGGCAAGCATACATACGAGTCCTCGGTCACAAAGGAGCCGACATGCGCGACGCCCGGCGTCAAGACCTTCAAGTGCACCGTCTGCGGAGAGACCTACACGGAGGACATCCCGGTGGATCTTAACAAGCACGAATACACCAAGGAAGAGGTCCTCAGGCACGAAAACTGCACCGAGGCGGGCCAGATAAAGCGTACATGCATACATTGCGGAGATTTCACGGTCGAGACCATCCCGCCGACAGGCCACTCGTTCACGAAATGGACGGTATACAGGCCAGCCACCACGGAGGCGCCCGGCGAGGAGCGCTGCTACTGCGATCACGACTGCGGCATGTACGAGACCAGGGAGATCCCGCAGCTGCCGACTCCGGAACCTGAACCCCAGGACGGCCCAGCCGAAGGCGGGCAGACCGGCGGGAACTAACGGACTCAGCGGCACCGCTCCTAAGACAGCAGACCAAGGACTATCTCGGGACTCAGCGGAGCGGACCGACCGGACCGCTGGCAAAAAAGCGCAAAACTGTTACATAGGAAAAATTACAAAAAGGCCCTGCAACTCGATTTAAGTTGCAGGGCTTTGTTTTCTCTTAACCGTTGAAATTACTGTGTTCTTCAGTTTGCTGCACGGCGGTAATTACAGCGCCGTACGTAATTTCTGTTTTGCGGATCTCTTGTAATTTCTTCGCAGGATCCGGTTCTACAGCTCCGCGAAGCGCTTCTTTCCTGCGTTCATCAGCCAGGCGTTAAGGCCCAGCGAAGCAACCAGGAACAGGGCAATGAGTATGCGCATGTAGGTCTCAGGAGCCATGGTCTTTCTGAGCACGAATATGTAGAGCGCAGCTATCGCAAGGATGATCACCCAGCTTCCGAACAGCGCAAGGACCACCGCCGCGCCCTGCTTTACCGCCATGGTCTCGTTGGTCCAGTTGAGGTTGGGGAATCGCAGGCCCAGCGTCAATCCCAGATTCGCGCAGAAGTAGGTAAACAGTATCACCAGCACCGCGCAGTAGAATATGCTCATCGTGCCCAGCTTAAACACCCAGGCCGAAGCCGCAAGGAATATGAGGCACGGGATGATGGTAAGGATAAGGTGCATGTTTCTCTTTGCGCCGAAGATCTGCACGGGTTCAATCGGAAGCGATTTGCTGAGCCAGAGCGTCTTGGCGTCCAGAGCGATGCTGGGTGCGGAGATGTCGTTTGTCGCGGAGAAGAAGCACAGCACTGCTCCTACCAGAAGAGTAACGTAGCCTTCTATCGGGAAAGCTCCCAGGACCCCGCCGAGCTGATATTTAAGCATCTCCAGAAGCATAAGGATGTCCGCGCGCTTTATAATCATGGCCACGGCCGCTACTACGATGAACAGCGTTCCCATGCTGCAGTTGAGCATGTATGCCGGGCTGTTCGTAAAGTGCTTGAATTCCTTCTTAAGCAGAGCCTTTGGAACGCTCTGGGCCGCTACCTTCTTTTCCTTATATTCTACGCTCCTTACCTTTTCCGTGCGGGTGGCGATCTTAAGGAAAGTGCGGGACAGTACGTAGCAGACCACCGCGAACAGCGCCACGCAGATTAGCGCGAATATCAGGAACGACACCGCGTCGCCGGCGCAGCCTACGCCCATCTTGTAGAACGGATAGATGTACGCGCTTACGCTGCCCTCGATAACATCGATGTTGGCCAGCATGTTGTTTAGTATGGTGTTGATCCGGAAGTAGAATACGTAGTAGGCTCCCAGGAGCACCAGCGTGGTGATCACAGTAAGCGCGCTCTTCTTGGGGAAGAGCCCCACCACCAGAGCTACCAGCCAGCCGAGTATGCAGGCCAGCGCGGTGCCCATCAGCGCGATGAAGAATATCGACAGTATGCCGAATACCGACGTTACCGCGGACACGGGGAAACCGCTGGTCCACAGGATTATCATGGCCGGTATTATCGCGAGCGCCGAGAACAGCACCGACATTATGTATAAAGAAGATATCTTGCTTAGGAACAGTTTTCCGGGTGGGATGGGCAGAGCCAGCAGCAATTCGTTGTCCTTGGCCTTATACAGCATGCTGTAGGTCATGAAAACGCTGCCGATTATGCTTATCGCAAGGGCCATAAGACCCACCATGGACATGTATAGCCACAGCCTGTCCGGCAGTATCACCGAGAACGCGGTGGAAAAGCCCAGGAACGCGGCGCCCAGCGAAATGTAGCAGAAGACGAACAGCAAGGATAAGCCTATTATGCCGCCCTTGGAGCGTTTGGTGCCTTTCCTGCGGTCCGTGGTAATGCCCGCGGTAAGCGCCATGAACTCCTTCTTAAGAAGCGCTTTAAGCATTGTCCGCCTCCTCCGCAAGCTCCAGGAATACTTCCTCCAGGGATTCGTCGCCCTTTACCTCGTCCATGGTGCCGGACTTTATAAGCTTTCCGGCCTTTATGATGGCGACCTTGTCGCAGAGCTTTTCGGCAACTTCCAGAACGTGCGTGGAGAAGAATATGGCTCCGCCGTTGTCGCAGATCTTTCTCATTATCTGTTTAAGGTTGTGGCTGGCCACAGGGTCCAGTCCGACGAACGGTTCGTCCATTAAAATCAGCTTCGGCTCGTGAATGAGCGCGGAAATGACGGCCAGCTTCTGCTTCATGCCGTGGGAATAGCTGCTTATGGGGTTGGCAAGGCTTCTCTCCAGGTCGAAGAGCTGCGAATACTCGCGGATGCGGTCCGCTCTGGTGTCCGAGCCGACGCCGAATATGTCCGCTATGAAGTTCAGGTACTGTATTCCTGTCATGAACTCGTACAGGTCCGGGTTGTCCGGTATGTACGCGGTTACTTTCTTGCATTCCAGCGGCTCGTTTACGACAGAATGTCCGTTTATGGTTATCTCGCCTTCGTCGAAGTTCATTATTCCGGCTACGGCCTTAAGCGTTGTGGTCTTTCCTGCGCCGTTGTGGCCTATGAATCCGTAGATCTCGCCCGGCTGGATGTGAAGGCTCAGGTCGTCGACTGCGGCCTTGTCGCCGTACTTCTTGGTAAAATGTTCGATCTTAAGCATGTTTGTCTCCTAAAAGCTAGTAATCTATCTCTTCTCCGCAGTAAGGGCAGCGTCCGGCTCTTAATGCGGAATCACTGAGCCTGTGGAAGTGCGCGCCGCAGTGGGGGCACTTCACGAACAGGACCATTACAAGGATCAGTATAGCAAGCGCGGCAAGAAAACCGTACATGGCTATGTAGTTATACGTAAGTCTGTAGACTATTGCCAGGATCACCGCCAGAACGGCAGAGATCCTTGTTATCGTCTTTGCGGTGCGGAGCTTCATGGCATTCCTCCTGTATCAACGACTAGAACTTTCTTTTATTCTTCTTTTCCCTGATGCCTACTATTATCGCGCCTAAAGCGATGAGCGTCATGAACGTGTAGATCTCCTTGCGGCGCTCGGTCTCCGGGTCGGTCTGCCCGCCGTCCTCCGAGTTGCCGTTGTCGCTGCCGTCCATGGTCGCGCTCTGCTCGCCGGTATTTTCGGTGCTGCTGCCGGCGGGAGAGTCCGCGCCTATGGTGGTGACGGGTTCTGTCGCTGTGTCGCCGTCGCCGCTCTTTGCAAGGTAAGTGTCACCGCTCTTTGCGAAAGAAACAACGCCGTCGCCGCTCTTTGCGAAAGCGGAAACAGCGCACGCCAATACCAGAAGCACGGCAAGCGCCAGCGCCAGGATCTTCGGCAGCATGCGTCTTGCGGCAGTGTTTACATGTACGCCCGGGGCGGCCTTGCTTACGCGGCGCATCACATCTTACCTCCGATAACAAGTATCAGATAATAGGCAACGCCCAGCACCATTATGGCAGCCAGCGCTATGCAGAATATCCTTACCGCCAGAGTGCGGCTGCTCGTTCTTTTAACGGGCGCGTACGTATATTTCTTTACTGTCTTTTTATTGGACATGTATATCGTTCTCCTCCGAAAGGATGTCAGCCGGTATCTCGAAAATGTCCGCAGCCGGCACCGCCTCTATTCCGGATTGGAGCGCTTCCGCGCCGGTCTGCAGGATCTCTATCTCCAGCTGCTTGTTGGCGTCGAACAGTCCCTTGAAGCAAATGGAATAATCAATGGAAAGACTCCCCGACGTCTGGGCAAAGCCGCCCAGGCCGGAGATCTTGTTGGTCAGGATCTCTACGCCGAAACTGCCGTAAGGCGTGGAGTAGAAACCGTTCAGCCGGCGCCCCTTCTCGAAGACCATCTCCGTGGGGATCTCCATGCCGCTTCCGGTCCGCTTCACCCTTACGCGCTTGGGCGTTATGGTGAGGCTCGTGGAGCAGCCTTCCATGCCGGACATTACGGTCTCGTCGTACTGGATGAGGGTGGTGTTTCCTCTGCTGTAGAGGCGCCCTTCCGTTACGAACTCGATCCCGTCGTCACTTTTGATTTTCAGCATTATATCTTTCATAGCCGAGTTCTATTATTCTCTCCACTATCTCCGTATAGGTAAGCCCCGTAGCCATGAAGAGCATGGGGAACATGCTAATCTTAGTGAATCCGGGTATGGAGTTTATCTCGTTAAGGTAAATTTCCTGTGAATCTTTGTCCACAAGGAAGTCCACGCGGGCAAAACCGCTGCAGTTGCAGGCAAGGTAGGCCTTTATGGCTTCCGCGCGGATCTCGTCCGAAAGCTCCTTGGGAAGGTCCGCCGGTACCACGGTGCGGCTAGCGCTGCTGTGATACTTGGCTTCGTAGTCGTAGAAGTCCGCTTCGGTAAGGACTTCGCCGACGGCTCCGGCCACGGGCTCCAGATTGCCCATTACCGCGGTCTCCAGTTCTCTCGCGTTTACGCCCTGCTCCACGACTATGCGAATGTCGTACTTTGCGGCTTCCTTAAGCGCTGCTTCCAGGCCGCTGGGATCGTGGACCTTGGAGATACCCACGGAAGATCCCATGTTGGCGGGTTTTATGAACAGCGGGTAGACCAGTGTGTCGTTTATCTTTTTCTCTATCTCCGGGCCGATCTCCGTGGAGTTGAGCGCCACGTAGGGGACCTGCTTTATTCCCGCGGACTTGAACACGTCCTTGGCGGCTATCTTGTCCATCGTAAGGGCGCATCCCAGAACTCCGCTTGCCGCGAAGGGGATGTCCAGAAGCTTGAGCACGCCCTGGACCGTGCCGTCCTCGCCGTTGGGGCCGTGCAGCACCGGGAAAACGAAGTCGCATATGTCCTTAAGGCCTTTGCCGCCGCAGCCCAGTATGGTGATCCCGAAGTGCTCCGGGTCCGCAGCCAGATCGGCTTTTGCCTTGGCTTCCCAGGTGTCGTTCTCGATGTTCTCGATGGGGCCTTCGTAGAGCAGCCATTCGCCTTTCTTGGTGATGCCTATGGTTATGATGTCGTATTTTTCCTTGTCCACCGCCTTTATGACCGATGTAGCGGAAATGCAGCTGATCTCGTGTTCTCCGGACTTTCCGCCGAAGAGGACAGCCAGTCTTGTCTTTGCCATGGTTCACCTCCAGGGAACTGTAAAAATATCGTTCTTATTATTATATCACAAAACAACGGCTCCAGGCCGTTTTATGCTGTTAAAGTGGCGCGCCGCGCGAATAATTTGCGTGTCTGACGCTATTTTACTACAGTGCGGTATTCCCCCGTTTCCGACAGGGTGAAATACGTGGGACCTGCGCCGCAGAGAGTTGCGTTTGCAGGGGTCGCGGGGGTCTTGTCCGCTGCGTCCGCGGGTATCGCTGATCCGGCGGACGGTCTGTTTACGGCACCATCTTTTGTGCAACTGTAATTCAGTTGCCTTATCTTCCCGAACAGCCTTTCAGCCGGAGCCTGCAGGTGGTTACCCACGAAGCGCTGCTTCTCATTAAGGCTCGAGGCATTTAAGAAGCTTTCTATGCTGAAGCGCTCCGCGCAGTCCTCTTCCTTAAGCTCCGCGTATACCGCGGCGGTCTTATTAGGTATCGTAAAGTCCGAAAAATACAGATCCACGCCGCAGTCGACAGGCTGCACGAATTCCAGGTCGGTACCGCGTCCGCGGGCTATCGCCGCGGGATATCCCAGCTGAGCGGCTACACAGAACGGAACGTCGGAGCCAAGCCCGGCGCCCAGCGGAAGCAACGTTTTCAGCAATTCGTCATCGGGCTGTTTCTGCGATCCGTCCGCGCCTTCTTGCTGCGTATCGTCCGCGTTCTTCCCCTGCAGCCAGAGCCTTCCGAGCCCGGTGATCACCGCGGCCGCGTCGGAAGAACCGCCTGCAAGACCTGCGGCGGCCGGAATACGCTTTTCTATCTCAATATGTACGCCTTTTACTCCGGGGACAAGCTCCAGACCGTTCTCGTCCAGCGCGGTCGTAACAAGTTCGGGGCGGAAAGTCTCAGCCATGAGCAGGGCCGCCTTGTATGCCAGGTCGCTTGTTCCGTACTCGAAATCCTGCGGTCCGAGCAGAGCGTCGCTGCCGCACCTGTCTGCCTCGTTTAAAGCGTCGGCGGTCTTTACGGTTACTGCGTCGCAGAGCGAGACGGCCTGCATAAGCATCTCCACTTCGTGGTAGCCGTCGGGCCGCGTCCCCAGAACGTTCAGTATAAGGTTTATCTTCGCGTAAGCGTCCATCTTCATGCGTCCATTATACCATACGCGCCCGCGCAAATGACAAACAGCTGCAAAAGGTGTATCATATTCATGCCGTAACACGTACAGAACACAAAGGAGGAAAACTCATGAAATACACATCCGCGGAAGCAAACAAGCTCATAAAGAAGATAGAGGAAAGGATAAGCAGGCTGGAGATAGCCGAAAACAAAGGCTCCACCTTCAACGCCGCCGCAGGCGAGGACGCAGAGGCGCTGCGTCCGGAGTACGACTTCGCGAAGACCCAGGCTCAGCTGGAAGAGCTGGAGGCCATGATGCGCAAGGTAAAGCACGCCATAAACTGCTTCAACACCACCCACACCCTGCCCGGCTTCGATGACATTACCGTGGACCAGGCGCTGGTGCTGATCCCGCAGCTTCGGGCCAGGAAGATGACCCTCGGCAACATGGTCAGCCGTCTGCCCAGGGAAAGAGTGGAGGTAGGCATCCGCAGCAGCAACATAATAGACTACGTAATAACCAACTACGACATGGCGGAGGTGGAGCGCAAGTACAACGAGATCGGCGACAAGCTCTCAGCTCTGCAGGTGGCGCTGGACACCCTCAACACCACCGAGACCATGGAGATAGACGTTAAGCTGGATTGATAAGCACTCCGGGCGCGCCGCATCTTTTTTCTCTTTGAGGAACGGTCCAAGGTAATCGTTTTACGTTATTTTTTCGAGTTATCTGTTATTGATAAACGTTCAGGGTAAAGCAGGATCGGCAATTTGGCGGGGCGCCGAAAACTTCCGCCGCGGAAGTTCGGTTTCAGGCGGCCGGGAGGCGGAGGAACTTTCCTCTGCCTCCTGTTTTTTATGATATAATCGTGCCGAAGGAGGCTAGGCAATGAAAGAGATAACGATAACAGCAGAAAACTTCGCGGAAGAAGTGCTCCGCTCCGACAGACCGGTGCTGGTGGACTTCTGGGCGGCCTGGTGCGGCCCGTGCAGGATGCTGGCTCCGGCGGTGGCAAGGCTGGCGGAGGATCATCCGGAGATAAAGGTCTGCAAGGTGAACATAGACGAGCAGCCGGATCTGGCGGCGTACTTCGAGGTAGCTGCCGTACCCACGCTGTTCCTGTTCCGCGGCGGCGATGCCGTAAAGAAGACCATGGGATACATGCCTTACAGCGAGCTGGAGGCGTTCGTAGGATAATTGTGCCTTTAGGGCCGGTAAAGGCGCTCTGCGGGCGTTACAGAGCCTTGCAGAGGCATGCGTAAGGCTTTAGCGCGAACGCACCGGGCAGGCGGCCCCTAAACACGATGGGCGGCATCACCATTACAGAAAACGACACAAAACGGGACATAGCGCTGGCGGAAAAGATCGCGGAAAAAGCGCGGTCGGCGGGCGGAAGAGTCTTCTACGTCGGCGGCTGCGTCCGCGACAAGCTTCTGTACGGCGGCGAGCTGCGCGGGGACATAGACATAGAAGTCCACGGCGTGGAGCCGGCCGTGCTTTGGGATGCCCTGGATTCCCTGGGCGAGCCTTTGCAGTACGGCAGCAGCTTCGGCATCTACGGACTTTCCGGAAGCGCGCTGGACATAGCGATCCCACGCAAGGAACACGCTACCGGACGCGGACACCGCGATTTCGAGGTGTTCACGGATCCGTTCATAGGGGCGGAAGCGGCGGCCAGGCGCAGGGACTTTACGGTCAACGCGCTGATGGAGGATGTGCTTACCGGCGAGATAGTGGATCCCTACGGCGGACGTGAGGATCTGGAGAAGCGCGTGCTGCGCTGCGTGGACCCGGCAAGCTTCATAGAAGACCCGCTGCGTGTCTTAAGGTGCGCAAGATTCGCGGCCGTGCTGGGATTCAGCGTGGATCCGGCGACCGTCGAACTCTGCTCCGGCATGGACCTTGCAACGCTGTCCAGAGAAAGAGTGGAGGGCGAGCTTAAGAAAGCGCTGATGGGCAGCGAAAAGCCGTCGGTATTCTTCGAGACGCTGCGTCGGATGCGCCAGCTTTCGCCGTGGTTCGCGGAGCTGGAGCAGACTGTCGGGCTGGAGCAGGATCCGGAGTACCACCCGGAGGGCGACGTATGGACACACACTATGGAGGTCCTGGACCGCGCCGCGGGCTATCGCGGCAAAGCAGAGCAGCCGTACCCGTTCATGATGCTTGCGCTTACGCACGACCTTGGCAAGATAACGACCACGGAGTTCGTAAAGGGGCGCATCCACGCCTACGGCCACGAATCGGCAGGGCTGCCGATAATAGAAGGATTTCTGAGGCGGCTTACGGACGAGGCCGCGCTTACCGGCTACGTGCTGAACATGGCGGAGCTCCACATGAAGCCCAACATGATGGCCTTCAACAAGTCTCCGGTCAAGTCCACCAATAAGATGTTCGACCAGGCCGCGTCCGCGCAGGACCTTATATACATGGCCATGTCGGACCATCCGGTGAAGTCCGGCGACACACCTTTCTCCGGCGACGCGGGCTTCCTGTTCGAGCGGCTTGAAAGATACAGGGAGACGATGGCGCAGCCTTACGTAATGGGCCGCGACCTTATAGCGGCGGGGCTGGAGCCGGGCGAGAACTTCGGAGAATTGCTGGAATACGCCCACAAGCTGCGGCTGGCCGGCATAGACAAACAGACGGCGCTTAAGCAGGTGCTGGCAATGGCAAGAAAGAAATAATACCTGAAAGATCAAGCGCTACCGGGGTTCGGGAGCGCTTTTGTATTGGTGTCTGGTTTGTTGCAACTATCATTTAGTTACAATTCGTTCGGGTCGAACTTCTCGAAGATGTTAATGTATCCCAGGCGTTCGGATTTCTTGAAATCTTCCGGAGTGCGTATGGTCCAGGCTACGCCCTGGATGCCTTTGCGGACCGCCTTCTTGAACGCGGGATTGTCATGGTACTGGAAGTTATATGCCACGAAGTCCGGCCTGGACAGGAAGTCCATCTTAAGGTTCGTAAGGATCCAGCGTGTGTTCTTGGGCGACGTGCCGGGCTCCTGCACGAAATCCGACGACAGCTGCCCGCGGACTATATCCGGACGCAGTTTGCGCACCGCTTTAATGGCGCGCGGGTCGAAGCTCTCTATGCAGAACAGTCCCTTGTAGCTGTCCAGACGCTCGCAGACGGCCTTCGCGAGCTCGTTGTAGTTGCCACCCACCACCTTAAGCTCGATTATGAGCGGAAAACCGCTGTCCTCGAACAGAGTCAGAACTTCGTTGAACAGAGGCACCTTCTCGTCCGTTCCCTCCAGACGCAGCTCACGGACTTCCTCCAGCGTGCGCTCCTCCAGCGTGCCCGGCTGACCGGTGGTGCGGTCCGTTGTGTCGTCGTGGAACACCACAAGGTGGCCGTCCTTGGTCAGATGGACGTCCAGCTCCGCGCCGAACTTGCTGCGTATGGCCCTTATGAACGCCGCGAGCGAGTTCTCCGGGATCTGAGGCTTGTCGTGGAAACCCCTGTGCGCGTATTTGAATTTCCTGAGCTCTTCCAGCTTAGGATGGCCTGTGCGGCCTGTAAAGAATTCTCTCATGATCTCTTCTTTCCCATGATGTATCCGGACACTGCGCCGACTATGCCGCCGACTATGTGAGCCATGTTCGATATATTGTCCTTTACGAATAATCCATCGTACACTTGCTGCCCCAGGTAGACGATAGCCACCAGGATGAAGGTAACCGGGATCTCGCCTTTCTTGAAGCTGGTGAAGGACGTCATGAGTATGAACGCAAACACCACGCCGCTTGCGCCGCATATCGCCACGCGCGGAAAAAAGATGAAGTTCACCAGTCCGGTGATCAGCGCGGTAAGCGCAATTACGCCCAGCAGACGCTTGGCGCCGTACTTCTCCTCCAGCATCGGCCCGAGCAGCAGGATGTAGGTCATGTTGCCTATGTAGTGCTGCCAGCCGGCGTGCCCCAGCACGTGCCCGAAGAAGCGCACGTAGGTAAGCGGGTCAGCCAGCGAGCTGCGGTAGGTCATGAACACAAGGCGGTTGCTTGCTCCGTGTGTCAGTATATTCAGGATCATTGCCGCCAGGCTCAGGAACACGAATCCCAGGATCAGCGGCGAGTTGAATTTGATCTTCATAAGTCGTTTAAAAGGGACGTTTCCGAAACCGATGCCTCAGAAACGCCCCCGTAGTTTTTTAGTCGTCCATGTCCTCGTAGGCTTCCAGGCCCTTCTTGGCCTCGGCCTTGGAGTCGCCGTGCTTTACGAAGCCCATCGTTACGAAGGACAGCGCGATGAAAACGGCCGCGTACGGGAAGAGCACTCTGTAGTCTATGCTCCTCATCAGCGTACCGGCAACGGTCGGGGTAACTACCTGCGCCGCCATGGAAGCTGTGTAGTAGTAGCCGGTAAACTTGCCTATGTCGGAGCCTTTGCACATCTCCACGACCATCGGCAGGGAGTTTACGTTAATTGCCGCCCAGGCAAATCCTACCAGAACGAATACCACGTACATTATCGCGGTCACCTTGGTCATCGAAGTCGTAAGGAAGTAGCTGAGCGCGAAGCATACAGCAAGCAGTACGCAGCCCAGGCGTATGGTCTTCTTGCGCCCGACTTTGGATGCGATGATGCCGATCGGGATGTAGGAGACTATAGCGCCGCCGGTAGCTACAGTAAGCACCAGTGAGGCCTGTCCCAAGCTGAGCCCCATTACTTCCGCTGCGTAGGTGGTGAACCAGGTGGTAACGCCGTTGTAGCCTATGAACCAAAGCGCTATGGATGCCAGCAGGAAGCCCAGGCTCTTCTTTACGGGAGCGGGAAGCGCTTCGTTTCCGGAGCCGTCGTCCTCCGCGAGGTTCCATTCGGGATGCTGTTCCTCCAGAGCCTTGTTCTCCGCGGTCAGCTTTGGCTCGTTCGTCGTAAGCTTAAGCACTACGACCGCTACGAGCATTATTGCCGCCACTATTATGAACAGCGGCTGGTAGTTTACGTGAGCAAGACCTTCGGTCTTGGACTTGGGGTACAACACGGAAGTGATCCCCAGATAGATTATTCCGCCCAGAGCGCCCATCAGGTTGATTATGGCGTTGGCTTTGGAGCGAAGCGGCTTGGGCGTTACGTCCGGCATAAGAGCTACGGCCGGCGATCTGTAGGTGCCCATAGCTATGAGCAGAAGACCCAGCAGTATAACGAACACCACGACTTTCCCGCTTGCGGGCGCCGCCGCATAGCTGTTGTCCAGGATCGGCAGAATGTTCATAAGGACTATGGCGCAGGCGGTACCGAAGATTATGTAGGGCATGCGCTTACCGATCTTGGTGTTGGTGCGGTCGGACAGAGATCCGAACAGCGGAAGCAGGAACAGAGCGAGAATGTTGTCCGCGCCCATAATGACGCCGGAGAGGGTCTCGTTCATGTGGAAGGTCCTTGTAAGGATCAGGGGCACTATGTTGTCGTACATCTGCCAGAACGCGCAGATGGACAGGAATGCCAGTCCCACGAGAATGGTTCGTTTGTTGTTGAGCTTCATTTTCGACTCCTTTACGGTTCGTTAACGGATCGTTTTATAGCTTTTCTATTATATCATAAAATGGCGCCGCGGTTTACAGCAGGCCTTCTTTCAGCGCCGCCAGAACGTCGGCGATGTCCCGGAAGATGTATGTAGGCTTAACGCCGTATTTTTCGCAGTCTTCCACGGTGCCCTCGCCGGAAAGCACAAGGATAGTGTCGATGCCGGCGTTGTTTCCGCAGGCGATGTCCGTGTAGAGGCGGTCGCCGATCAGAACGGTCTCCTCCGGAGCCGCGCCGTACTTCTTGAGCGCGGAATATACCATCTGCGGCTGAGGCTTGCCGATTATGACAGGTTCGCGGCCGGTGCAGACCTTAAGCGAGTGTATGACAAGGCCCACGTCCGGTTCGTTGCCGTTTTCCGTGGGGCAGACAAGATCCGGGTGGGTGGACACGTAGTCCGCGCCCATGTCCAGAAGGCGCACGCAGTCGACCAGCTTTTCGTAGGTCAGTTCCGTGTCGTAGCCAAGCAGGACCACAGGGAGCGCAACTGAATTGCAGTTGCCACACTCCCCGACTTTCCGCCGGGTATCGAATAATTCCGAAAGCTCTTCTGCAGCAAGGACTTTCAGCCCCGCTGCGCGCAGCTGGCTCTTAAGGTTTTCCGTGCCGCAGACGTAATAAGACGTGGGCGGATCGTTCTCTTTGCCCGGCGCGAAGGGTGCGTAGGTCTTCTTCAGATAGTCTATGGTCGCGTCCGTGGACGTCAGGAAACTGAACGCCTTCTGGGGGATCCCCAGGCGCTCCATCTTGGCCAGGTAGCCTTCTATCCCGCGCGAGCTGTTATTCGTAAGGAAGGCGTACTGCCCGCCGCTTGCGCTCACCCACGTCAGAAACTCGGCGGTGCCTTCGAAAAGCTGATCGCCCAGGTACAACGTGCCGTCCATGTCCAGTAAAAACAGTTTCTTCATTAAAATCCTCGTGTTAGTCGCTCCGGTGCCGCGGCGCCGTCAGCCCATGGCCTCGTATTCGCTGCGCAGTATGCTGTAGACGCTCAGGTCCATTAAGCCGGTGTTGTCCGTTGCTGCCTGGCGCAGGGTGCCCTCGTAGGTGAGGCCGCACTTTTTCATTACGCCGCCGGAGTTGGGGTTTTCGACGTTGTGGCGCGCCTCCAGCCGGTTTACGCCTACTTCGTCGAACATGAAGCGTATCACCGCCTCGAAAGCTTCGCTGGTAATGCCCTGATGCCACCATTTGCGGCCTATGCAGTAGCCGATGCTTACGATGTCGCGCTCCTCGACTATTGCCACCACGGAAATGGAACCTATGGGCTCTCCGAGCTCCTTGGGAACGATGGCCCAGGTGTAGTTGGACGGGTCTTTGTATTCCTCGACCCACTGCTGGAGCTTCTTGCGCGTGCCCTCCGCGTTTTCGTAGGGCGGCCAGGTCATGAACCTGGTTACTTCCGGGTCGTTTGCCCAGTTTCTGTACATCGCCTCTGCGTCGTCCAGGGTGAACTGCCTAAGGATGAGACGCTCGGTCTCTAAAGTTTTAGTGCCTTTGTGGTTCATGATGGTGTACTCTTGTTAAATAAAATTAACGAATGTAATATTTCTTATGTTAATTTACGGAATTTTATAGGTCTTGAGACCAGCTGCGGACATTCGTCTGCTGCCCGGCAGGAGTTCGGTGCGTCAGAACTTCGGTTTTGTTTCCGCGAAGGCAGCCATAAGCTTAGCCGCGGCTTCTATGTCCTTAACGCTGCAGACTTCCTGAGGCGAATGCACGTAGCGTACGGGGATCGATACTCCGCCGGTCCTTACTCCGCCCGCGGTCTTGCGTATCTCCGCGCCGTCGGTGCCGCCTTCCTGAAGAACGTCGGCCTGCCACAGGATCTTCTTTTTATCCGCTATGGTCTTAAGCGCTTCCACCATCTCCGGGTGGCAGATGAAGGACTTGTCCATTATCTTTATCGCGGCGCCTTTGCCGGGGATGGCGGTGCCGGTGTGCTTCGTCCTGGGCGCGTCGTCCGTAAGAGTAGCGTCGCAGACTATGCCGAACTGCGGATCCGTGCCGAATGCCGCCGGTTTGGCGCCTCTGCGGCCTACTTCTTCCTGCACCGTGAATACGAAATAGCAGCAGTAAGCCGGTTTCTTAAGCATTTCCAGCGCCATCAGCTGAGCGGCGACGCCAGCCCTGTTGTCCAGGTAGGGCGAGACTACGAAGTCGCCGGCCAGAACGCGGGTCGGGGTGTCGTAGACTGCCATGTCGCCCTTCTGCACAAGCTTTTCGGCTTCTTTGCGGCTCGAGGCGCCTATGTCTATGAACATGGAGTCGAATTCCGGCTTCTCCGCTCCGCAGTCCCAGCCGACCGTGCCGACGGTCCCGTTTCCGAAACGTACGGGAGTGCCCTTAAGGGCGGCCGGATCCACCAGGCCCACGGCGGCGAAACGGAGCAGACCGTTCTCCTCTATGTATGTTACGATCAGCCCCACCGAATCCATGTGGGCCGCGAACATCAGTCGCGGAGCGTTAGGTATCTCGACGTTCATATTGTTGTCCGAGTATCTGCGTGTCGTTCCGGCGTATTTTACGGCGACCAGGTTACCCATTATGTCCGTGCCTATCCCGTCCGCGAAAGGTTCTGCCAGTTCTACGATCTTATTCCGAATGTCTGCCTCGCAGCCGGACGGTCCGAAGCAGGCGTTGAGAGTTTTAAGTGTTTCTATGATATCCATTCCAAGGTCCTTTCTGCCTCAGGAAGCGGTGTTTCACTGTTCGAAGCAGCGCTACTTTATCCTTCCGGATGCCACGGCGTCTATGAAGAGCTCCGCCAGCTTAAGTCCGGCTTTCATGTCCGAGATCTTAGCCACGCTGTTGGGGCAGTGGATGCTGCGGACAGGGGCCGCGATGCTTGCGACTCTTACGCCTGCGCGGCTTTTCTGCACTGCTGCGGCGTCAGTCCCGCCTGCTATCCTGCCCTTGATCTGCCACGGCAACTTGTTTTCAGTTGCAAGATCCCTCAGGGCTTCGAAGAGTCCTCTGTCGTAGATGGTTCCGGCATCCATGAATCCCAGCACCGGTCCGTCGCCCAGACAGGTCACTTTCTTGTGGCCTTCCACTCCGGCAAGGTCCGCGGAGGTGGTTCCCTCCAGGATCAGCGCCATGTCCGGAGCCACGCTGTAGGCAGCAGCGGTCGCTCCTCTGGTCCCGACCTCTTCCTGGACGGTAAACACGAAGGTAACGTCCATCGGCAGGTCCTTTTCGATAAGCTTAAGCATTACGGCGCAGCCGTAGTGGTCGTCTATGGCCTTGGCCTTTACGAAGCCGTCGGCTTTGCCGAACCGCACGAAGTCGCTGTGGAAAGCGATGCTGTCGCCTATCTGCACCAGCGCTTCGGCCTCCGCCCTGTCCTTTGCGCCTATGTCTATGTACATGGAGGGCCACTTGGGGATCTCCGTCCTTAGCTCTGCAGGCGTCTGATGTACGGCCTTAAGTCCGGTAACGCCGTTCAGTTTCTTTTCGCCCACGCAGACGCGTCTGTTGAACGCCACGCGCGGGTCTATGCCGCCTACCGGCGCGAATCCAAGGTAACCCTTTTCCGTTACGCGCGTTACCATGAATCCGACCTCGTCCATGTGGGCGGCTATCATCAGCTTCGGAAGTTTATTGCCGCATCGTTCGCTGTTCAGTTCCGGCGCCGGGCAGCATTTTTGTCCGGCAGTTGCGCAGCCATTTCCGGCTGCGTGTTTTACGACTATCAGGTTGCCCATGCGGTCCGTACGCACGTCGTCCGTGTATTTAAGAGCGCGGGCCTTTATGTACTCGCGTACTTCGTCTTCGTTTCCGGAGATGCCGTTAAGAAGGCAGAGCGTTTTTAATGTTCTCAGCATTCCAGGGCCTCCTTTCCGGGGTCGAGCGCGTAGGCCGCGAGAAGCCTTGCTGTCAGTTCCACATCACCGAAGTCCAGGCACTCCGTGGGGGAATGCATGTAGCGAAGCGGGAACTCCACTATGGCGGATGCCACGCCGCCTTTTACTATGTGCATGAACCACGCGTCCGTTCCGGATCTTCCGGGTGTCGCGACGCGCTGCAGCGGTATCTGCTCATTTTCCGCAAGCGCGGTAAGGCGCTTCTCAACGTGCCTGGTGAAGTTCGGCCCGACTTTAAGCAGAGGGCCTTTTCCGAGGTCTGCTATTACGTCCGGGGTCGAATCCGGTACCGCGGCCTGTCCTACGTCTATCGCGATGCAGACGTCCGCGTCCGTTTCGTAAGCCGCCGCGGGAGCACCGCCCTCGGATCGTTCCTCACCGCTGCTTCCGATGAAGTACACGTCCCAGGGGAGCTTCTTGTCCTTTATAAGCTCCGCAACGCGGATGAGCGCGGCAAAGCTTGCGCGGTCGTCCAGAGTCTTGCTTACGTAGCGTCCGTTCAGAAGGTCGAAGCCTTCCGTGCGGTAGACCACCGGCGTGCCTATAGGCACTTCGCGTACGGCCTGTTCCTGCGTAAGTCCCACGTCTACGCGCAGGTCTTCCTGCTTAATGGCTTTTGACATGTCTTCCGCCTTAAGCACGTGGGGAGGCTGCACGCAGACAACGCCAAGCCTGGGCGGATCCGTAAGGACCAGAAGGTCCCTGTCCGGCAGGACACGCGGATCAAGCCCGCCTATCTGTCCTACGCACAGGAAACCGTCCTCATGGCCGGTGACCACAAGGCCCACCTCGTCCAGATGCGCTGCGAGCAGCAGCTTGTGAGCGTCCGGAATGCCGCAGCGCTTAACAGCCACGACGTTTGCCAGCGTGTCGATGCTTACCTCGTCCGCAAACGGCGCTATGGCCTCCGCAGCCAGACGGGCCACCGGACGTTCGAAGCCGGTGGGGCCGGCGGCCTCGCATAACAGTTTTATGTATTTCTTTATATCCATTATCTGATCTTTTGGCCTATTTGCCGAGAGGACCCGCTTAAAGAAGCGGGTCCGTCGATCTGCGTTTATTTCCAGAGGTCTGCGGGGTAGAGCCCTTCGTCCGTCATCTTCTGCATCTGCGCTACGACAACGGGGCGGTCCTCCTTATAGGTAACTCCGTACCAGCGGTCCGGAGCGTCCAGAACCTTTACCTTGGCCTTGCCCTCGGCTACCAGGTCGCTCGTAACGATCGGGATGAAGAATTCGCCCTTCAGCGGGTTCTCCTTAAGGATCTTCTCCAGCGCCGCGGGGAACCTTTCCTTAAGCTCTGTCATGATGCTGGGTGTGAATCCGAAGAAGTTCATGGATACCGGCGTTCCGGGAGCTACTTCCGTCCAGGTCTTGCCGTCGTCCTCGGTGAAGACGATCTTTCCGTTCTGCCACTGGATCTTAGTGCGCTCGTCAAGGTGCTCCAGATAGCCGTCCTTGGTAACGCATACGCCGCGTGCCACGCTGCCGTTTTCAGTAAGCGTATTCTCTATGTAATAGCCGGCCATGCAGTAGTCGTAGAACTCGCCGTCCTTTGCATTCTTAAGGTAATTGTACATGTTTTTGAACACTTCGCGTCCGTAGTAGTCGTCCGCGTTTATGACCGCGAACGGTGCGTCGATCATGTCCCTTGCCGCCAGAATGGCGTGGCCGGTGCCCCAGGGCTTCTCGCGGCCTTCCGGGATCTCGAAGCCTTCCGGAATGTCGGCGATGTCCTGATAAGCGTACTTGATGTTCAGGTGCTTTGCAGCGCCGCGTTCCATGAGGGCCTTGAAATCTTCCTCTATGGAATGCTTGATGATGCAGATGACGGTCTCGAATCCGGCCGCCTTTGCGTCGTAGAGCGAGTAATCTATGATTATCTCTCCGGCCGGTCCTATGGGATCGATCTGCTTAAGTCCGCCGTAACGGCTTCCCATGCCGGCGGCCATTATAACGAGTATGGGTTTTTTCTTCATGTTGGACCTCCATCAGTTTATATTTACAACACTTTATGATATACTAAACGCAAGTTTTTTACAAGAAAGGCGGACCTAATGGAAGAAAATCTGCAGACTGTTCCTGCCAAAAGATTCGGCAGCGTAAGGATAATAAAGATAGCGCTCTCCGTAGCGGTGTTCGCGCTCATAACCTGGCTGATGATGACGGGAAGGATGGACGGCTTCGACGCCGCTGTCCAGAAGTTCTTCTTCAGCCTGCGGCGCGACTGGCTTACCAAGATACTGGTACCGTTCTCCTACAGCGGCAACTGGCCGGTACCTACGGTCATCTGCGCCATCCTGCTGCTTTTCCGCAAGACGCGCTTTTCCTTCGGCATACCGATGTCCTGCACCTGCCTGTTCTGCGTAGGCATATACCAGGGACTTAAATATACGTTCTGCAGGCCCAGGCCGGACGTTTCTGTGCACCTGCTGGTCCAGGACGGCTGGAGCTTCCCCAGCGGACATTCGCTTACAAGCCTTGTGGCTTGGACCTTCCTGATCCTGCTGTTCGCCTACTATTACAAGACCAAGGGCGCGTCGCTTCCGATCTACAGGAAGCATCCCAGACCCGCCGAGGCCTACATCCGCAGCAACGGCAAGCGCAAGCTGGTAAACACCCTGCTGATACTCTACATAGTGTTCATGGGGCTTTCCCGCATCTACGTAGGCGTCCACTGGCCCAGCGACGTTCTCAGCTCCTGGGTGCTGGGCATTGCGGTGATAGAGATAGTACAGGCGGTGTTCCTGTGATGGATCTTAAAGACTGCAGAGACCGCATAGACGCGATAGACGATCAGCTTGCGTCGCTGTTTAAGGAGCGCATGGAAGTCGCCTCCAAGGTGGCCGAATATAAAAAGGAGCACGGCCTTCCGGTGACGGACTCCGCCCGCGAAAAGCAGATCCTCGAGGACCGCACCGCGGACGCCGGCGAGCTGGAGCCCTATGTACGCCGCTTCTTCAAGCATCTAATGAAGCTCTCCAAGGAGTACCAGAAAGAGCAGACCGGGAAATAAAAGGGTCCGGACAGATACGAAATAAGGTCTCGTCCGGCAAACGATAAGGTCCTTGATAAATACGAAATAAGAAAATAAATAGCCCCCGGCTTCAGCGCAGGGGGCTTTCGTTTGGTAAAAACGGTACAGTCTTTTGGTTAAAACGGCACACTGATGCTCCGGATCCGTTGACTGACCGCGCGGGATGTGCCATCATCTGCTTACAGATCGGCTCGGTCAGTATAATTCAGGCAGGCATCCCCCAATCTGGTTCAAAAGCGCAAACAGAGCCGAAACTGAAAGACCGCACCTCAGCCGGGCAAAGGAACCATCAGCTGAGATGCGGTCTTTATCTTTGTCGTTTGGTCATAAGGGACCCGCGCAGCCGGCAGCGCTGCCTGCATGGGTCACTGCTGCGGCACTACTTCTCGACAAGCGCTATGTACTGTACGGATGTTACAACGCCGTTCTCGAATATGATAAGCAGCTTGCAGTTCTCGGACTTGTAGGTGGCGCTGGTGGCGTCCTTCTCGAATTCGCCGTAGGCCTTCTTGACTGCGTCCGCGCTCGATCCGATGGCAATGCCCTCCGGGGTCTCCACGGTGTCGTCTCTGAGGACCACGCCGCTTACCAGATCCTTGCCGTTCTGCGTGTAGGTCATAAGATCGAATCCGCCGTAGGAATAGATCTTGTCCATGCCGTCGAACGCGCAGCTGGGGGCTTCGTAGCTGTTCTTGTAGGCGCCCAGAGCCTTAAGCAGGGGCTCCGCCTCGGCCTTCATTGCGATGGTGGCGCTGCCGCTCTTAAATACAAAGTCCTTGGTGTTGCTGCCGCTGTTGTTCGGGGTCACACTGTTGCTTCCGCTTCCGCAGGCGCAGAGCGTAATGGCCAGCACCAGCACAAGGGCTATTACCGCTGAAATCTTTTTTCTCATTATCCTTTTCCTCCTTCGATCGGTCCGCGGACCGTGTAATTCGATTATCCTGCATCCCATTGCGCCGGCGGTCAGCCGCCCGCAGGGACGATCATTAACTGTTACTTATAACGCGTTACGGCGCCTTCTTCTCGAAGCTGCTTGTACTGAGCCTCTTTCATGAATTCGTAGAACTCTTCGCGCTCAGCCCACTCAGCTGCAAGCGCCGCGTCGGACCTTCTGTCCTCCACGCCGCACTTTTCCTTAAGATACTTGCCGAACCAGGCGGAAAGCTTTTCCGCGCCGGAAAGGTTAAGGTGCAGGCCTGCGTCGTATGTATCCGTATTGTAATCTATTCCGGTCTCGTCTGCAAGCGTATAGAAGTTAATGTACTCCAGACCGTACTTTGCGGCGTACTCAACCACCTGCTTGTCCCACTGGTCGTACCAGGCGGGATAGAGCGACGGCGCCTTTATAAGCACCAGCTTTATGCCCTTCTGCTCGCAGGTCTCGCGTATCTTGTCCAGATACTCCCAGCACTTGTGGCCAATGGTGTAATCCGGAAGCGGCACGGGATCCGGTACCTGACCGGCGGGCTTGGCGTCCACGCGCATCAGGTAGCCGTTGTGCGACAGCTTTTCGGTCCTGAACAGGTAGTTTATGTCCTCGGAGCTAAGCTCGTTCCAGCGGGAGTGGAAACGCAGCAGCGGGAAGATGTAGCTTGCCACGGTCTCTTCGTCCGTCATGGAAGCTTTTACGGCGTCCAGCTTGGTCCTGGACCACTTCATGCCGTCCAGGGTAAGGCGGTTGTAAGCCTCGTTCTGCGGCTCGGCGTATTTCATGGCCAGCACGTTGAACACCACTACCTTGGGCGTTTCGTAGCGCAGCGTGTCCTCCAGCAGATAGTAGGACTGCCAGGTGAGCTGCTGGGGAGTTCCGCGGATGTAGCTGGTAATGCCGTAGTCCCGCCAGAGTTTTACCGGCGAGAAATTGGTGTATACTTCGCAGTCTCCGATGAACAGCACGTCGTTGTTTCCAGCGTTGGCGTAGTACTCGGAGGAGAGTATGCCTTCCTCGTTGGTGGTGGCGTACTTGGGCACCAGGAGCTTCTGCAGCAGGAACAGCGTGGCGGCAAGGAGGACGACGCATATTACGATCTTAACGATTCTTTTCTTCATGTCTCCTCCTTTCCTAGAACTGGTTGTATATGAACTGCGTAGCGTCGAAGCCTATGCCGTAAGCTCCGAACACCAGAATTACGATTATGAGTACCCAAACGATCAGATACCTCGGAACGAGCGGCTTTTCTGCCAGCTGCTCGGCCACGGGCTTCTTGCCCTGAAGTATTCCAACGATCAGGAAAATGACTATCGCTACTGCAACTATAATATAGTCGCGCTCTTCCAGTCCGAATTTAAGCATGCCGCCGGAGAACATCTCGCTCCAGCCCTTGCTGCTGAAAATGGTGGGCACCATGCGGAATGTGAGCGGTACGTTTCTGTATACGTCCAGCACCCTCAGGAACGCCATCAGCCAGAAGGTGCGGAACATCTGGAACACGTCCCAGCCCTTGGTATTGCTGAAGGCGCACTTTTCGTGGAACTTTGCGTAGAGAGGCTCCAGCTCCTGCGAGATGATTATCACCAGGCAGTTGAGCAGTCCCCAGACCACGAAGTTCCAGGACGCGCCGTGCCATATGCCCGTGGCAAGCCACACAAGGATCGTGGACAGGTACACCGGCACTCTCTTGCCCAGCTGCGGCCCGAGCTTGGCCCTGGACCACTTGGACACCTTAAGCATCCATTTGCTTACGGACACTGGGTAGAAGATGTAGTCCTTGAACCACGTTCCCATGGTAATGTGCCAGCGTCTCCAGAATTCGGTGATGTTTTTTGAGAAGAACGGTCTGTCGAAATTCTCCGCAAGATCCACGCCGAACATCTTGGCGACGCCTATGGTTATGTCTATGCCTCCGGTGAAGTCCGCGTAGAGCTGTATGGTATAGAAGAACACCAGCGCAAGAACGTAGCCGCCGGCGTATTTGTCCGGGTTGCAGGCTATGCCCGTAACTACCGGCACCAGCCTGTCGGCCACTACCATCTTCTTGAAGAAGCCCCACATGGCTCTCCAGGCGCCTTGCGTTATCTTCTGAGCCTCGAACTCGTGCTCGGAGTAGAGCGTCTGCGAAAGCTGGTCGAAGCGGCTTATGGGGCCCTGCACCAGCTGAGGGAAGAACGTTACGAACAGCGCGAACTTGGCGGGGTTGAGCTCCGCCTGGTATTTGCCTCTGGAAACGTCGATAATGTAGCCCATGCTCTGGAAGGTGTAGAACGAAATGCCCATGGGCAGGGCGAAGCGCAGGAACGCAATGTCAGTTCCGAACAGGGAATTGATGGTCCCTATCGCGAAATCCGTGTACTTGCAGACCGCGAGTATGCCAAGGTTGAGTATCAGGCAGCATACAAGTATGCGGCGGCCTTTCTTCTTTGCCTGCTCCTTGCATGCCTTCTTGTCTTCCTTGGTTATGTCCGGGGTGTCCTTAATGTACGCGTCGCGCGCGGCGTACGCGTCGTGGATCAGCTTGCCCGCGAACCACGTGGAAAGCGCCGTCACCGCTATGTAGATAAGGTACTTGGGGCTGGCGAAGGCATAGAAAACCAGGCTCCCCGCCAGAAGCAGCACCCACTGGAAGCGGCGCGGCAGCGCGTAGTAAAGGACAAACAGTATTAACAGGAATAATAAGAATCCTAAAGATACGAAAGACATTATTCGTCCTGAAGCTTTTCGACCATTGCCCACAGGGCCTTGGCGGAGTTGAAGTTCTCAGGGATTATCTGATCCGCGGGAACGGTAACGTCCATCTCGCTGTTGAGCTCGGTGATTATGGATATTATATCGAACGAATCGAGTATTTTATCGTCTATCAGCGTGGTGCAGTTCTCGAAATCCACGTCCGGTCTTATGCCTGTAAGGATCTCCATTAATTCTTCCATCGTTTTTCCTCCTTTGATCTTCCGGGCCGATGTCTCCCGGGACTTTTGATCGTCCGGGCCATCTACCGGTGTCCGGGTCCAAACCCCTTAGTTATATGTAAGTACGTATTTGCCGTTCTTGTATTCCACGTGTACCGGCGTGGTGTCCGGCGTCTTGGGATAGTCTTCCTTTACGCGGTTGTAGTATCCGGGGCGGACGTCCGTGCTGAACCAGTCCAGTTCGGAGTCTATGCCTAGGAATCCTACGTAGTTCCTTATGTACAGCGGCACAGCGTCCACATGGTACCACTTGCCGTCCAGCTTTACCATTACCCAGAAGTGGTGGTTAACGTAGGTGCCCACGACTTCCTTTATCTCGAAGCCCATGGCCTCCGCCATCGCGCGGAATCCGCAGGCGCAGGTGTAGCAGTCGCCGGGCTTACCGTCCAGGCACTTGATCGCTTCGTTAACGTAGTCCGACTGGGCGTGGCCGTTCTGGTACTCTATGTGCTCGCGTATCCACAGGAACGCCGCGTACAGCTTTTCGATGTCCGTCATCTCCGGCTTGATTATCTTGGCCAGAAGTGCGTCCACCTTCTTGTTCATCTTTTCGATGTTCTTGTAGCCTATGGGCTGCTCTTCCACCTTAAGGTTGATGGAGACCTGCGTGCTGTTTCCGCAGAAGTCCGTGGCCGTGTAGGTGACCGGGTAGACGCCGACTTTGTCCAGATCTACCTGGGTGTTGTCTATGGAGAGCTTGGGTTCCGGGTCCATGTTGTCCGTTACCGTTACGCCCGCCTTGTACGCTATGGTCTCGCCTATGTAGACGGTGCGGTTCTTTACGCCTTCTATTACCGGCGGCTCCTTGTCGTCCAGCAGTTCAAGAGTCACCTTGACGGTGGTGGAGTTCTTGCCGGCGTCGGTAGCCGTTATCTCCACGTTCTGGACCGCGGTGGACTTGAAGTCCGGTTTCTTGCCGAAACTGAAGGTGACCGCAGTCTTGTCCTCGCAGGACGTTATGAAGTCTTCCGGTTTTAGCTCCTGGCCAAGCGCGCCCTTGCGGTCCTCAGCGGTAACTACAGGAGCAATGGTGTCCTTGATGATCAGCCTGGAGCTCAGCGGGAACAAGCCGCCCTTTATCTTTACGATCTTTATCTGGGGGACGGCCGTGTCCAGACCGGACAGGTCCGTGGCCAGTGTGTACTTGTCCGCGTTGCGCTTGACGAAGGCTTCTATGCCCGGGATGGGGCTGCCTGCTTCTATCTGCACTCTGCGGCGGACGTTGGCGTGGGCGATGGCAGACACCAGCAGCACTATAAGCACTATCAGCAGCACGAAAACGACATAGGCGCGCTTCTTAAGCTTTACCTTGCGCTTTTTGCCGCCTGATCCGGAGGATTTTCCGGCCGTCGAAGCGCCTGACGAGGCGGAGCTGCGGCTTGCTGCGGAACTTCTTGCCGACGATCCGCTTGCAGAGTAGCTGCTGCGGCCTGCCGACGAGCTGCTTCGACTTGCAGACGAGCTGCTGCGGCCTGCTGACGAGCTGCTTCGACCTGCAGACGAGCTGCTGCGGCTGGCTGTTGTCCTTTCCGCGGAGCTGCGCTGCGCTGTTGAACTGTAACGATCTTTTTCTTCCATCTATATATCTCTTCCCGATAGGTTTTATTCTGTAAAAGTCCGGTTTTCTACTATATCTATAATATGACAGTTTATTATATCACAAGGTATAGTTCCGCGCAACGAGAGGCGCTGTGAGGTTTCTGTGACGAAGCGGCGTTGCAGTGCTTATTGAGTTCGGGCCCGGCAGACTGATCTTTCTCTGCCCGCTCCGCGGCTTCACGCCGAGCCTTTCCGATGCTTTTTATCCGGTCGGTTCGTACCTAACGGCTTCCCGGAAGGATATGGTTATTGTATGTGCACCCAAATCCCAGTTTTCTTGCGGAATGGGAGCATGAAAATCCGTATAAAAAATGAACACAAGCCTGCTTATCAACAAATAGTTGACGAAACGTGTCCGAGAAGTGGTTTTTCGCACGATTATGACGGGGTCATTGGCTTTTGCCAGCTGTTTCGGCATTTTTCGGTGCTCCCGCTAACATAAAAACCGCTATTTTGGGTGCATCACTACCGGATAATTAACCAAAATGAACACAAATTTCTTATGTGTTAACTTGAAACCGGTACATGATCGGCAGAAAAAGGTTAAGAACTCCACTAAATGAATCGCAGCATACCAAAAGAAGTGCGCAGGATCCATCGCATACTTGAGAAACATGGCCTCCGGCTATATAATTAATATAATATGCAGAAAACTGCTGCACTGCGGAAACGCAGAGGCCGGAAGGCCTTAAAAACTGCGCCCGCAGAGCGGCGAAACGATAAATACAGGGAGTCGGAACATGGAAAGATCGGTGCTGGAACGCCTGGACAGAGCCGCGGAGCTCTGGCCGGACAAGACGATGCTTAAGGACAGCGAAAGATCGCTTGCTTTTTCGGATTTCAGCGACCTGAGCAAGCGCATAGGGACCGCTTTGGCGGGCAGGATCGAAGCCGGAAAGCCGGTGGCGGTGCTGTCCGGAAGGCATGTGTTCACGCCGGCCGCGTACCTAGGAATAGTACGGGCGGGCTGTTTCTACGCGCCCATGGACGGCGACGTTCCCAAGGCCAGGCTCAACCAGGTGCTTTCGGTGATAGACGCGGATCTCATGGTCGTGGACAGGGACCATCTGGAAGTTGCAAAAGAGCTGGATTTCCACGGTGAACTGGCCGTTCTGGAAGAACTTGCTGAGTGCGCCCCGGACGAAGCCGTGCTGGCCGCCCGCAGAGAGACCATCATCAACACATCGCCGCTGTACGTCATATTCACATCCGGTTCCACCGGCAAGCCCAAGGGCGTAATCACCTCGCATCTGTCGCTCATGACCTACATCGACGCCGTCGGCAAGGTCCTGGACATAAACGAGACCGACATCTGCGGCAATCAAGCGCCGCTGGACTACATAGCCGCCATCCGCGACATATACTTCCCGATAAGCTTCGGGGCGACAACATACATAATCCCGACCAGCGAGGTATCCATACCCACCACGCTGTTCGCTACCCTCAACCGCGAGAAGATCACCTCCGTCTGCTGGAGCGTCTCCGGGCTCGAGGTACCCGCAAAGATGGGCGCCTTTAAGGTCTGCAGGCCGGAATACATAAAGAAAGTCTGCTTCTCCGGCTCAGTAATGTCCTCCAAGCTGCTCCGCATGTGGCAGGACGCGCTCCCGGACGCGTTGTTCGTCAACCAGTACGGCCCCACGGAGACCACCGCGTCGTGCACTTACTACGTTGTGCCGGGCAAGGTGGAAGAGGATACGGTCCTTCCCATAGGCAAACCTTACGACAACTATAAGATAATCCTGCTCAACGAGGACGGTACGGAGACTCCGCGCGGCGAGATCGGCCAGATATGCGTGGGCGGACCGGCGCTGGCGCTCGGGTATTACAACAACCCGGAGGTGACAGCGGCTTCGTTCATAACCAGTCCGGTCAACGGCATGTACGGCGAGCGCATCTACAAGACCGGCGACCTTGGCCGCTGGGCGGAGGACGGCGAGCTGGAGTTCCACGGCCGCATGGACAGGCAGGTCAAGCACTTCGGGCACCGCATAGAGCTGGGCGAGGTGGAGGACGCCGCAAGGCGCGTGGACGGCGTGGAGAACTGCTGCGCGCTCTACAACAAAGAAAAGGAAGTCCTGTGGCTGTTCTACGAGGGCGCCGCGGACTCCAAGGCGATAGTGATGTACTTCCGCGAGAACATGCCGGCTTACATGGTGCCGCGCAAACTAATGAAACTGGACAAGCTTCCTGCTCTTCCCAACGGCAAGACCGACATGCAGGCGCTGAAAGGATACTTCTGATACAGTAGCTGTATCTGGGGTCCTGTACAGCAGCTCCGGAGTCGCAAAACGCCAGAGATTATTGCAACTGAATTTCAGTAACACAAAACGCGAGCCCGCTTTGGACCCGCGTTTTTAATTGAAATTTCAACGGTTTCCGCTTTTATGCGATCAGTCCTCCACGATAAACTTTTACCGGGATAAACGGATCTACGATAATGCAGACAATATAAGATCCGTGCTGATATGTGTTTCCGAGGCGCTTCGAAGCGGTAGAAGAGACTTTTCGTAAGGACTTTCCGTAAGGCCGTTAGGTACGAGCCGAACGGATAAAGACCTCGAAAAGGCTCGGCGTGAAGCCGCGTAGTGGGCTGAGAAAACACATACAAGCACGGATCTTTATCCGAGTTGCATTATCCTTAAATGTTTACCCCGCATACAGGTTGTTCGTGGAGAACTCCGGCTCGCAGGTGGCGTCTATGCCCAGGTCGTGGAAGATCTGATCGTCGCGCCTGGACAGGATGGCCGTGCAGTGCGCCTTGCATCCCCTCAGCTCTACCAGCTTGTTTACTGCCATTCCGGCCATCGGGTTTACGGCGGCGGAAATGGTAAGCGCCGTAAGGACTTCTTCTATGTTCAGTGAGCCCTTCTGCTTGTTGAGTATGTCCGTCTTAAGATGCTGTATGGTCTTTAGCACTTCGGTGGAGATCAGCTGCATGTCGTCCGGGATGCCGCACAGCGCCTTGACGGCGTTAAGCAGCATTGCCGCGCCGGCGACCATCCTCTTGGAACTGCGGCCGGTGATTATCCTGCCGTCCGGAAGCTCTATGGCCATTGCGATAACGTTTTCGTATCGGACGGGATCTATGCTGCGCTTGTACTCCGCGTAATCCAAAGCGGGCTGCACAACGGGACGGTCCGTGGGGACCGCGCCAACCTCGTCCATAAGAAGCTTCGCGCGGCGCATGCACTCGCTGTCTATGCTGCCTTTCTTATAGTCCACGCACGCTATCAGGTAGCGGCGGATTATCTCCTGCTTGGAGGCTTCGCGGCAGACCTCGTCGTCCGTAATGCAGAAGCCCGCGCGGTTAACGCCCATGTCTGTGGGCGATTTGTATTCGCTTTCCGTGCCGGAGATCTTTTCCAGTATCCTGCGAAGGACGGGGAAGGTCTCCAGATCCCTGTTGTAGTTGACCGCCGGAGTTCCGTAAGCTTCCAGGTGGAAGTTGTCGATCATGTTAACGTCCTTAAGGTCCACGGTGGCGGCCTCGTAGGCGATGTTCACCGGGTGCTTAAGCGGCAGGTTCCAGATGGGGAAGGTCTCGAACTTGGCGTAGCGGGCCTTTATGCCGCGCTTGTTCTCGTGGTAGAGCTGCGAAAGGCAGGTGGCCAGTTTTCCGGAGTTCGGGCCCGGAGCGTTTACTATAACTAACGGTTTTGTTACTTCAATGTACGGATTGGCGCCGTAGCCCTCGTCGGAGACTATCGTATCCACATCCGTGGGGTATCCTTTGGTGAAATGGTGCTTGTAGGTCTTTATTCCGCGGCGTTCCAGCTTGGTGATGAAAGCGTTCACCGCCGGCTGATCCTCGTAGCGGGTAATGACCACGCTGTTTACGGAGAGGTCCCAGCTGCGGAACATGTCGATGAGGCGCATTACTTCCAGATCGTAGGTTATTCCGAAGTCCTGGCGGGTCTTGTTGGTAAGGATGTCGCCCGCGTAGATGCAGATGATTATCTCCGCCTGATCCTTCATTCTGGCCAGAAGTTTTATCTTGGCGTTCTCGTCGAAGCCGGGAAGGACGCGCTTCGCGTGCTTGTCCTGGACCAGCTTTCCTCCGAATTCCAGATACAATCTGTCGCAGCTGCGGCTGTCGATGCGCTCCAGTATGTAGCGCGACTGTTCTTCGAGATATTTGTCGGGATCAAAACCGAGTTTCATGATGCGCCTCCGTATATAAAAATACAAGAAATAGTATAGCAAAAAGGACTTGCAATATCAACGTCCCGTTGTTATAATTATCGGGCATTTGAATATAGGGAATGCCCTCTGCCGCGGGGGAGTACCGCGGCCATTAAGACCACAGGGAGGAGAAAAAATGAATAAGTACGAACTGATGTTCATTATCGATCCTGTCTTAGAAGACGACAAGAAGGAAGCCGTTATCGAGACCGTAAAGGGTATCATAGCGACCGCCGGCGAAGTCGCCGATACGGACATCTGGGGACTCAGAAAGCTTGCTTATCCTATCCAGAAGAAGACCGAAGGCTACTATGTAGTAATGCAGTTTGCAGCCGCTCCGGAGCTTCCCAAGGAACTGGACAGAAGGCTCAGGATCTCCGATAACGTAATGAGACACATCATCGTTTCCAAGGACGAGAAATAAGAGGTGAAGGCATGAATTCGGTATCTTTGATCGGAAGACTAACAAGAGATCCCGAGGTGCGCTACGGCGCAGCCAGCCAGACCGCAGTTGCTCGTTTTTCTATTGCCATCGACAGAGGCAGAGACCGTGACGGCAACGACCGCGGCGCGGACTATCCGAACATCGTATGCTTCGGAAAGACTGCAGAGCTCGTAGAGAAGTATCTTGGCAAGGGAAGACTCGTAGGCATCACCGGACGCATCCAGACCGGTTCCTACGAAAAAGACGGAAAGAAAGTGTATACCACGGAAGTCCTTGCGGACAGAGTGGAGTTTTTAGACAGGGGCGACCGCGCGGCGGAAGGCCAGCAGGGCGGATTCAGCACAGCTGCTCCGGCAGCGATGCCCTCCGTACCGGAAGGCTTCTCGCAGCTTACGGACGACGACATCCCCTTCTAAGAGCGAAGACAGAGGAGATAATAACAAATGGAAAGAGAAAGAAAACCCAGAAAGAGCTACACCGGCCACAGCAGAAAGAAGGTCTGCCAGTTCTGCGCGGACAACGTCGCCGAAGTAGACTACAAGGATGTTGAGACTCTTAAGAAGTACATAAGCGAAAGAGGAAAGATCCTTCCCAGAAGGATCACCGGCACCTGCACCATGCATCAGAGAGCAGTCACCACTGCGATCAAGAGAGCAAGGACCGTTGCGCTTCTGCCCTTCGACGCGGATCTCGAGTAATTCCTTGACCGCAAACCGCGCAGTTTGAAAGCGCGGCGCGAAAGTTAAACAGCCCCCGGAAACGGCGGGCGGCAAATGCAGAAAACGAAGACCGGAGCCTTAGCGGCCCCGGTCTTTTCGTTTGACAAAGAGGGTGTATGCCTTTATTATTCTTGTATCGCATCAGAAAGGAACCGGAAGGCTTTGGCCGGAGTACTGAATTTCCTTATAAACCAGATAATGCCCGGCGTAATCCCCGCGGTGGTACTGGCGATCATAGCGCTTGTCGTTTGCCTTGCCCGGAAAGCTCCGCGCGCAAAGACTGTCTACTGGACGCTGTTTGCCGCGTACGCGGGTTTTGTGATAGGCGAGACCGTACTAAATCCCTCCTTCGTGCCCGGCGAGTACAGCAGCGGAGTAAACCTGGTGCCTTTCCGCGACCTTATCTATTACACGCGCCGCCGGCTGAGCTGGTATTTCTGGCAGGCTTTGCTGAACATAGTGCTCTTTGTGCCGTACGGCGTGTTCCTTAAGATCGGCAGAAGGAAACTTTGGGTATCCGCGCTGATCGGCTTCGGATCGTCCCTGCTGATAGAAGCGGTGGAATACGTTACCAACAGGGGCGTCTTCGACGTGGACGACCTGATCCTTAACACCTTAGGCGTTGTGATCGGATGGCTCCTGATGAGTCTGGTGTACAGGATACGCCGCAGCAAAACGGAGCAGGAACTAATATAGAAAATAAGGCCGGAGCGTATGCCCCGGTCTTTTGTTTTGCTTTGAAATTAGCAACTGTAATATAGTTGCCAGTCGTCTGCTGTTTTGCAGGATCGCTGCATTTTCAAGCCTTTACGGCCTCTTTCTAAGAGCCCTTGCGATGCTTATGACTACTGCGAAGAGTACGCCGGCGATCGGCCAGATGATCCAGCTGCGGCCCCAGTTGCCCAGGAAGCTTATCGCAAGGTAGGCAGCGGTGATCACCAGCCAGTAGGCTCCGGCGATCACTCCATCGCGCTTGCTCTCGGCCTTTTCCGTGCGGGTGTAGTCGCCTTCCTCCAGCAGAGCCTTGAATCCGCCCCAGATTATGCTGCTGCGGACTATCAGCATCACGCCTATGGCTATCATGATCAGCATCAGGCAGACCAGGATCGGAACGATTATGTCCGTGTTGTTGCTGTAGTGGAACAGCGATGCGGCGGTAAGGGGCGCGGCGCCTATCACGCAGAGGACTATGCCTATCGTCAGCTGAGCCGCGAAAGCGCTGCGGAAGCGTTCTCTGCGATCCCTCGCGATGCCGCTTACGCCGTAGGCGGTGTCGATGGGTTCTTCCTCTATGTATCTGAAACGCTCGCCCTTAAGATAGGTGGTTATGAACAGCGCCACTGCGCATCCTACCATTATCAGAATGACAGGAACGCCTATGCCTACTGCCTGCGCGTTGTTTAACTTAATGAAGCCTGTCTCCGAGGCTCCTCCCAGGAAGATCAGAAGCACCGGCGAAAGAATGCAGAGCATTACGCCTATCGCGGTGCGTACGGAAGAGAAGGCCTTATACTCAAGGTAATCGGAGGCTTCCTCCGCGGTAACGACTCTTGTGGGGGCGTCCGCGTAGGTACCGGCTGCAAGAGTGCCGTCGTAGGCGCCGTTTCCGGAGGACGCGGCGGACAGCTCCAGTTCGTCCTTAAGCAGAAGGTCCGTGCTTACTCCGAAGATCTGCGACATGGTTATTATGCGGTTCATGTCCGGGATCGCCTGCGCGCTCTCCCATTTGGATATCGACTGGCGGCTTACGCCCAGCTTTTCCGCAAGCTCCTCCTGCGACCATCCGTTCTTTTTTCTGAGTTCGATTATCTTGTCTGCAAGTATCATTTCATATCTCCTTTGACGTTTTTCCGGCTGCTCCGGGCCTGCGCGCCGGCTTAGCCTTGAGGCCATTTTGCCCCGCTGTGCCTTGCGGCCCGCAGCTCTTGTTTACGCCAAAATTGTACTTTACGCCGGGGTGGCAATCCATAAACCCCGCTTGGAAACTCCGCAACCGCCGGTTGCACATTCGTGGAAAACGCGCAATTTTCAGGTGTTTTCAGCTGTTTTGGTGTTTTTCTCCGCGGAAACGGGTCTGCGTGATGCGTTTTGTTCGGACTGCGCTGACGGATCCGTAGTTTTTTGTTTTTCCTCTGCTGCCGGATCGTTCTTTTCCAGCACACAGACGGCCATGCGCACGAAATTCTCCTTAACGCCGGGGATCTTCGCCAGGGGAGCCATCCAGCCTCGCAACGGCTTTTCCTTGTAAAGGATCACACGCAGAGACCCTTGAGCAGGCGTGCCTCCGGTTTTTCCGGATCCATGCGCAGAAGGTTTACCGGTATCTCCGTGCCCTTGCGCCACGGCACCGTCTGCAGCTGCGGACATTTGTGCTGCAAGCTCCTCCCGTATCCGCTTAAAACGCTTGAGAGTCATCTTGTTTATGTAACTGTTTTTCAGTGCGCCGTTTTCATCTTCGGAAAGCCGAAACGCTATGCGCTCCGCCCCGCTTACAGCTGGTACTGACGTTTCCATATCCGCGGCCCCGCCGGTTTTACCGCTTTGCACATTCTCATCCAATTCTTCCGCAACCTGCCGGTAAGCCTCCAGACACTGCTGCTCCGGGAACAGCCTGTGCACCCAGGGTATCCCTATCAGGTCCGAAAGGTGTTCTCCGTAGGGGTGCCCGTACGGCGGAAAGTTTATGAAAACACGTCCTCCCGGCTTTAGAAGCCTTTTGCACTCAGCAAGGACCGCTTCCGGGTCCGCCAGATGCTCGAAAGCGTCGTTCATAATTATGGTATCGAAGCCTTCTGCAGGAAGTCCCGTGTCCGATGCGTCGGCGCAGATAAAGCGGAACGATCCGCAGCTTTCCGGCTCCGCGCTGTAAGGATCCAAAATCCCCCGTGTTTCCGGGTCAGCGCTGTAAAGATCCAAAGTCCCTCGTGTTTCCGGTTCCGCGCTGTAAAGATCCTGCGGGCCCTGCTCCTCAGGGTCTGTCCCTATCCGTTTGCGCATCGCGAAGGCCTCGGCCTGCTCGCGGTACTTCTCCAGAAGCTCCACGCCTGTAACGTCCGCAGCCCATTTCTCCGCATACCAGACGCTTTTGCCGCCGGCTCCGCAGCCAACGTCCAGTACCCTCTTGCGGAACAGAATGTCTCCGGGGGTGTAATAAGGCGCAAAGCAAGCCAGGGAATCGGCCGCATGCTCGTATTCCCACTGCGCGTACGCCAAAGAAACGGAGCCGCAAGCGTCCTCAGATCGAACGCGTGCAGGACTGTTGAACGGATGCTCCGGAAGCCGGAACCGCTTATTCAGTTTCAATATGGTCTCGACTGACATACAGGCATTATACCACAGCGATGCCATTAGTGCTAAACGTCACACGGTGCGTATTCGGTTCTATAGTATTAATTTAGAGCGATCAAAAGAGGCTCGTTTGTACTTAATGTGTCCGACTATTTTGAATAGTTGGTTTTTGGACACGGTTTTACCCGAGAAACTATTAAATACGTGTCCCGGAAAAAAATAAGAAAGAAAAACGGACACAATTTGCCATAGAAAACCGCAAAAAACGTGTCCAAGAAGAATTTAAAAAAGAAAAACGGACACGATTTGCCATAGAAAACCGCAAAATACGTGTCCAAGAAGAATTTAAAAAAGAAAAACGGACACGATCTGCCATAGAAAACCGCAAAATACGTGTCCAAGAAGTATTTAAAAAAGAAAAACGGACACGATTTGTCGGGTTGAACGGGTTAAATGTGTCCAACATCTTGTTTAAAGGGAAATTCGGACACATCCGTGCAAGCAACGTCTGCTTTGACATAGTTTAGGGATGCACATGTATACATTAAATCTGAGGAGCATCCCGAAAGATCGCCGAAAATGGAACAGAGAACCGTCTCCTATTCCTCATTTTCCGTCCCCCAAGCCGCCTCACCTGTGTTATTATATAAAATAGGAAATAACTCTTTACGAAAGGAGCATATAATGATCTACACAAAAGAAGTCGAAATGATGTGCCCCGTCGCCAAAGGCGCCAAGCACGACCCGGCTCCCATCCCTGAAGAAGGAAAATGGGTAAAGGTCAAGCAGATCGGGGACATCTCGGGGTTTACCCACGGAATTGGCTGGTGCGCGCCTCAGCAGGGCGCATGCAAGCTGACGCTCAACGTTAAGAACGGCATCATAGAGGAGGCTCTGGTGGAGACCATCGGATGCTCCGGCATGACCCACTCCGCCGCAATGGCCGCGGAGATCCTGCAGGGCAAGACTATTCTGGAAGCCCTCAACTCGGACCTCGTCTGCGACGCCATCAATACCGCGATGAGAGAGATCTTCCTGCAGATCGTTTACGGCAGGAGCCAGAGCGCGTTCTCCGACGACGGCCTTGCGATAGGCGCCGGCCTGGAGGATCTTGGCAAGGGTCTCCGCTCTCAGATCGGAACCATGTACGGCACCAAGGAAAAGGGCGTGCGCTACCTGGAGATGGCCGAAGGCTACGTAACAGGCATAGCCCTGGACGAGGACAACGAGGTTATAGGCTACCAGTTCGTCAACCTCGGCAAGATGACCGACTTCATAAAGAAGGGCGACAGCCCCAACGAGGCCTGGGAAAAGGCCAAGGGTCAGTACGGACGTGTTGCGGACGCCGCGCGCATCATAGACCCCAGAAAGGAGTAAGGCCATGGCACTGTTTGAATCCTACGAAAGAAGAATAGACCAGATCAACGCCGTCCTTAACAAATACGGGATCGCGTCCATAGAGGAAGCGAAGAAGATCACGGAAGACGCGGGACTTAACGTTTACGATCAGGTAAAGAAGATACAGCCCATATGCTTCGAGAACGCGTGCTGGGCATACACCGTGGGCGCTGCGATAGCCATCAAGAAGGGCTGCCGCAAAGCATCGGATGCCGCCGCCGCCATAGGCGAAGGCCTTCAGTCCTTCTGCATCCCCGGCTCCGTAGCGGATCACCGCAAGGTAGGTCTGGGCCACGGCAACCTGGGCAAGATGCTTCTGGAAGAAGAGACCGAGTGCTTCTGCTTCCTGGCGGGCCATGAGTCCTTCGCAGCCGCCGAAGGCGCCATCGGCATAGCCGAAAAGGCCAACAAGGTCCGCACCAAACCGCTGCGCGTAATACTCAACGGTCTTGGCAAGGACGCCGCGCAGATCATATCCAGGATCAACGGCTTCACCTATGTGGACACCCAGTACGACTACAAGGCTGCCAAGCTGAACATAGTCTACGAAAAAGCATATTCCAAGGGGCTCAGGGCGAGCGTGCGCTGCTACGGCGCGGACGACGTTCAGGAAGGCGTCGCTATTATGCACTTCGAGAACGTCGGCGTTTCCATCACCGGAAACTCCACCAACCCCACCAGGTTCCAGCACCCCGTTGCCGGCACCTACAAGAAGGAATGCATAGAGCAGGGCAAGAAGTACTTCTCGGTAGCCTCCGGCGGAGGAACGGGACGTACCCTGCACCCGGATAACATGGCTGCAGGTCCGGCTTCCTACGGAATGACCGATACCATGGGCCGCATGCACTCCGACGCCCAGTTCGCGGGCTCCAGCTCCGTACCGGCTCACGTAGAGATGATGGGCCTTATAGGAATGGGCAACAACCCGATGGTAGGCGCTACCGTTGCTGTTGCCGTAAGTGTGGAAGAAGCCGCAAGGGCAGGAAAGTTCTAAGCATAAACGTTAACGAGCATTGCCGCCGGGCCGTTCGGTATCCGGCGGCATAATTTTATTAAGCATACGGCAAGGATCCTTTGCGGCAGGCGGCATATTTTTAGGGCAGTGCGGCGCTTGGATCGTATGGCGCTTCGGATCGGAGAAGGATGGAACACAAGGAATACGAACTGCAGGTCCCGGAAGGGTACTCCCTGGCATATCACATAAACGCGTCCGACAAGAAGACGGGAGTGCTTATGACCATCGGTGCTTTAGTAATAATGATAGCGGCCGTAGTCCTGGTGTTCGCCGGGATACCCAAGCCGTGGAGCATAAGGGTTATGGCCTCGGACAGCAAGTACTTCCTCTACTTCGGGGTGTGGCTGGTCCTGGAAGTTGCGTACATAATCCTGCACGAGCTTACGCACGGCGCGGTCTACAAGGCGCTTACACATCAGAAGCTGCGCTTCGGCATCACCTGGAACGCCGCGTTCTGCGGAGTGCCGGACATCTACACCTACAGACGCGTGGCCATTCTGTCGCTGATCGCTCCGCTTACTGTGTTTACGATAGTATTTGCGGCACTGGCGCTGTGGCTTCGTACGGTCAGCACCGCGTGGTATCTGATCGTGGGAATGCTGTTTGCTCTGCACATCTCCGGATGCGTAGGCGACATGTTCATGACCTTCAAGTTCCTTACCAAATACAAAGATCCGCGCACGCTGATGCGCGACACCGGCCCCGAGCAGTGGATATACGTGCCGGAAGAGAGTTTACAGGAGTAAAAGATGCGTAAAAAGAGCTTAAAAAAGTATACGGACTTCATAGTCAGGGAAGCGCAGGCGCTGCTGGCGGTTGATTCCCCAACCGGCTACACGGAAAACGCCGCGGCGTGGGTGCTGGAGGAGTTTAAGAAACTCGGCTATGCCCCCGGTCTTACAGTTAAAGGCGGAGTACTGGTAAAGCTGTCGGACGTCGGTGCAGTATCGCCGATAGACGATGAATATAACAATTACTGCAATCTCCCGGCCTCGGCCGGCGGCCTTCTGCTCGAGGCTCACGCGGATACTCTGGGCGGCATGGTAAGCAAGATCAAGCCGGACGGCAGGCTGGAGATCACCAACCTGGGCGGCATGAACGCCAACAACGCGGAGGCCGAGAACGTCCGCATCGTCACCAAATACAACGGCATCTACGAAGGCACCTGCCAGCTGGTCAACGCGTCAGTGCATGTTAACGGCAAGTACAACGACACCAAGCGCGAATGGTCCGCCATGGAGATAGTCCTGGACGAGCCGGTAAAGGAAGCCAAGGACGTGGAAAAGCTTGGCATAGCCGTCGGAGACATAGTCTGCTTCGAGCCTCGCACCAGGGTCACAAAGAGCGGATACATTAAGAGCCGCTTCCTGGACGACAAGCTGAGCGTCGCGATAATCCTGGGCTACGCCATGTATCTTAGGGACAGCGGCGCAAAGACCGTAAGGCCGGTGTGGGCCCACATAACCACCTACGAGGAAGTGGGTCACGGCGGAAGCGGTTCGGTGCCGGAAGGCGTTACGGAGGCTCTGTCCGTGGACATGGGCTGCGTGGGCGAGGGGCTCTCCTGCACGGAGCGTCAGGTATCCATCTGCGCCAAGGACAGCGGCGGCCCCTACAGCTACGAGATCGTGAGGGGCCTGATCGACGCCGCTAAGCGCTCCGGAGCGGACTACGCGGTGGACATCTATCCGCACTACGGCTCGGACGTTGAAGCTACGCTGGCCGCCGGATACGACGTAAAGCACGGCCTTATAGGCGCCGGCGTTTACGCGTCGCACGGCTACGAACGCAGCCACAGGGACGGCGCCGAGAACACGCTGCGCCTGCTTATAGGGTACACGGAGTGATCGTAAATACTGCGACTGTTGACCGGTTACACGATGTAAAGAGCTGATAAGCCATACGAAGAAAAGAAAAAGCCCCGGACTGATCCGGGGCTTTTGTATTGCTGTTTTTAAGCGTAAAGCTGCTTAAGGAATTCCATCGCGGCTTTGGCGTCCTACTTCAGGTACTCCATCGCGGCTGCGATTATGTCGTCCACGTTTGCAAGCGCTCCGCGGCCCACATCGCCGCAGGCCAGCAGTGCCTCGCGGGGCTCCACGAAGGTGAACCCAAGGTCCTTAAGCGTATTAATGTTGCGCTGAGTTACCGGGTTGTCGTACATCATGGTGTTCATGGCCGGGCACACTATGACCGGCTTATTGATGAACGCCGTAAGCACGGTGGTAAGCATGTCGTCCGCTATTCCGGCCGCCGCCTTGGCAAGGAAATTAGCCGTAGCCGGAGCCACTATCATAAGATCCGACATCTTTGCCAGCGCTATGTGCTGGACCACGGAGGGGTCGCTGTCGTCGAAAACGTCCGTGTGGACCTTGTTCTTCGTAAGCACCTGGAACGTAGCCGGCGCGATGAGCTTCTGAGCCGACTCCGTCATTACCGTATGCACGCTGATGCCCTTCTTCGTAAGGCCGTTCGCTATGTCCGCCGCCTTGTAGGCCGCTATGCTTCCTGTTACTCCGAGTATTACGTTCTTCATGGCTTTACCGCCTTTCCTTACTCTTTGCTTCTGTCTATCGCGCTGACTGCGGTTCTATTTCCACGCCGCTGCGACTGCCGCGGCTATTCCTTTTGCTATCTCCGGTTTGCCGGTGAACGTTTCCACCTTGCCGCCGCGGGCCATAAGATGACCGACGTGGCTCTGCGCACCGCCCTGAACTGTCTGATAATCGTTCGCAAGGACAAAGTCGCAGTCGTTCTTTTCCATAAGCTTCTTTGCGACGCTCAATAGCTCGTCCTGCGGGACTTCGTCCAGAAGCTTGAATCCTACGATTATCGCGTTCGGAGCCAGCTGACGCAGCTCCGGGATGATCTTGGGTGTGGGCTCCAGCAGAATTACGGGGTTGCCGGCACTGCTTGGGATCTTGTTGTACTTGTCCCTCAGATCCGCCTTCTTCGCAAGTTTCAGCAGGGCATCCGCCTCCGACTGTTTGGCCTTTGCCGCTTTTCCTGCAGGTTTAGCGATCTTTCCGGGTTGAACGTCCGGCAGATAGTCGTAGGCCTTCGCAAGCTCCTCCGCGGTGGAGGCCTTGCTTATGCGCTCTTCTATTACCTGCGAAGCCAGCTTGTCCAGTTCGTCCTGCGAAGCGGTGCATGCTATCTTAAGGGCAATCTTGAGCAGATCTTCCGCTTTTACCACCGCGCCGGTCCTGTAGTCGCTGACGGCCATGCTGTGGATGATGGCGTCCGGAGCGTACTTTGCGCAGGCTTCGCGGACCGCTTTCTGCAGCGCGTCCGTGCTTTCGGCTTCTACGCAGACTGCCTTCTGCGTTTTGGGCAGGACGGCGTTCTTCCCGTGGACGTACACTATTCGTTCCACGTTCCTTCTGCGCGCGAACTCGTCCGCGATAAGGCTGCCCAGCGCTCCCGTGCCGGTGTTGGTGATGCTTCTTATGTTGTCGATGGGCTCGGAGGTTCCTCCGGCTGTTATAAGTATGGTCTTCATGGCTTAATAATACATAAAGAGCCCTGAAAAATCAAGGGGCGCAGGACCTGTGTCCTACGTCTTGGGTTTTACTTAATAAGTCTGTACCGTTTTGATCAACTCTTAAATGGCGGTGTGAGGGCGGTCGTTGTATCATGTAAATGTGCTGCCAAAACAGTAATTAGCGTCTGCGTAGCCTGTTTCATGCTAGGGTATGAAGCAGGAAAAAAACAGAAGTAACCGTCCAATTTCGCCGGAGCGGTTACTTCTGTAATATAGCTTCGAGCTGACCGCCTGCGCGGCAGCACATTTGCAAAACCATTTTATCAGCCGAGATATCTATCGTCAACATCATTAGCGGCGCCATGCGTAAATGATGTTTTTGTATGGGGCTGTCTGCTAATTCTTCTTCGGGAAGTAGCGGCTGATCACTACGTACCACAGCAGAACGGAGCCGGCCAGCACCAGAGAGGAGACCAGCAGGGCGGTCCTGTCGCGCAGAATGGCTTGCAGAGCGTCCAGGTACTCGTCATCATGCAAGGTGATCAGACGGACCCAGAATGCCAGAAATATGGTGTGGATCGCGAACATCACGCCGCGTTTGTCGGTTATGCCGCGTATCGTAAACATAAGGGCGGGCACCAGAAAGACTATCGTCCCCGCGACCAGCGGGGCTGCATCCGCGGCAGCCACTGTCATGTTCAGTTTTGTCAGAATAAGTTCCATGCTATTCATCTACGCCGTAATCGGAAAGGGGATCAGCCTGTCTGTAACCGTCGAAGAAGCGGCCTATCGCCTGCGCGGCCTCGGTCAGCATTCCGACTTCCGGAAGGAATACGATGCGGAAGTGATCCGGCTTCTCCCAGTGGAAGCCGCCGCCGTGGGTCAGCAGTATGTGCTGGCGGTGCAGCAGGTCCAGGGCGAACTGCTCGTCGTTGTGGATGCGGAACTTCTTAACGTCCATCTTGGGGAAGCAGTAGAACGCTGCCTCCGGCTTGGTGGTATGGAGTCCCGGGATGTCGTTGATGGCGTTTACGATGCATTCGCGCTGCTCGTAGACTCGGCCGCCGGGCACCACAAGGGCGCGGGTCTCTTCCTCCATGGAAAGAGCCGGGGCGATCAGCGACTGCGCGGGAACGTTGGAGCACAGGCGCATGTTGGACAGCATGTTTATGCCTTCCAGGTAGCCTTTGGCGTTCTGTTTGGCGCCGGAGATGCTCATCCAGCCCACGCGGTAGCCCGCCACCAGGTGGCTCTTGGACAGACCGTTGAAGGTTACGCAGAGACATTTATCGGTAAGGCTGGCGATGGAGATGTGCTTTTTGCCGTCCATCACCAGGCGGTCGTAGATCTCGTCCGCGAAGATTATGAGGTCGTGCAGCTCCGCCATACGGACTATGCCCTCCAGGATCTCTTTCGGGTACAGCGCGCCGGTGGGGTTGTTGGGGTTTATGACTACTATGCCTTTGGTGCGCGGAGTTATCTTGCGCTCTATGTCCTTAAGATCCGGGTACCAGTTGGACTTTTCGTCGCAGAGGTAGTGGACCGCGGTGCCGCCGGCCAGCGATACGGAGGCCGTCCAGAGCGGGTAATCCGGCGAGGGGACCAGGATCTCGTCACCGTAGTCCAGCAGGCCCTGCATGGACAGCGTTATCAGCTCGGAAACGCCGTTGCCGGTGTAGACGTCCGTAAGTTCCACGCCTTCGATGCCCTTCTTCTTGTCGTATTCGATTATGGCCTGCCTTGCGGCCAGAAGACCGCGGGAGTCCGAATAGCCTTCGGTCTTGTCCAGGTTGGAGGACATGATGTCTATCAGCTGCTGGGGCGCGCGGAAACCGAACGTGGCCGGGTTGCCTATGTTCAGCTTAAGTATCTTTATGCCTTCCGCCTCCATGCGTCCGGCTTCGTCCATTACCGGTCCGCGGATGTCGTAGCAGACGTTGTTTAGCTTTACGGATTTTTCGAATCTGCGCATTTGCTGTCCTCCTTTACGCAATGTCTGTCAGCGCCTAAGACGTTCTTCCTTAAGATGACGGCCCTTAAGACGCCGGTCCGGAACAAGATATTGCGAATCTACCTTTTATTATACCATAAATATTGCGCATAGGGCACATTTCGGGACAGAAATCGGAGATCCGGGCATTCTCCGAATATTCACATTTATTTCAGGCTGCCGCGCAGCAGCTATATATAGGGCGGTTTTCACGAATGCCGGTTGCAGAGGCCGCCTGCCGCGCAGCAGCTTTGTATAGGACTGTTTTCACGAATGCTGGCTGCTGTGGCCGCCGGCAGCGCGTCAGAAGGGCTGGTTCATTGCGAAGAAGCAGAAACGACCCGGGTTTGTGTTCATTTATCCCTTGAACATGCGAAAGATGCACCCATTTTTCGTTTTTATGATAATTGGGAGCATCTTGTGCCCATTTTTTAGGCTTTGTTTATGCTTGATCTTCCGGATTCGGGTCATTTTGTGCACCCTTTTTACTGTTTTGCTGCGTGATGGGTGCATTTTAATGAGATAATTACATGTTTTGTAGGTTTTGAAACAGATTTTAATGCTCCCATTTACAGAAAAAAGCTGTAATGGGTGCATTTATGGACCGCAATTCGATCGATACGGATGATTTCGTCTTCTGCGGTTGACTACGCGCTCGGATAAAGGGTAAGATAGACGCAGAAGATGCCGGGCTGCCGGCAAAAAAGGATCCGCCGCATAACGCACCGGAGAAAACAGCAAAGGAAACCCATGAACGTAGCATTCTTTCTGACACTTAGAAGCAAGGTTACTTGCATAAACATAAACAGCAGCGTGCGTCAGGCGCTGGAGACCATGAAGAAGCACGGCTACACCGCGGTGCCGGTGATCACGGACGACAACATCTACATGGGGACCGTAAGCGAGGGCGACTTTCTGTGGAGCATAGTCAAACTGCAGAAGAAGGACGGCAACATGGAGGAGGTAAGCATTCGCAAACTGGAGGACGTCAAGATAAAGGACATACTCCGCAGGGACCGCAACCCGTCCGTGCCCATAACCGCCACCATAGAAGAGCTTCTGACCCGCGCCATGAACCAGAATTTCATTCCGGTAACGGACGATCTGGGCTCGCTGGTGGGCATTGTAACGCGCAAGACCATAATCAAGTATTGCACGGAGAACGGAGTGGCGGTGAAGTAGCGGGGGTGCGCTCAAACGGTTGGCGCAACAGTGTATGCTGTTGAAATTCCAAGGTTTTTCGGGCAAATCAAACAATCGCAACTAAAAAACAGTGCGGAATAATTACCGCGCTGTTTTATGTTTCGTCCTATGTTACAAGGTGATCCGCCGCGGACAGAGTCTTTCGGTAACTGCCGGATTATCAGTTATACCTCGAACTTTTCGAGTATCACGTCGTTTACGTATGCAGCCTTAAGCTCTCCGAGCTTTGACATGTGCGGCTGTTTGGCGTGGCGAGCCAGCGCTTCGGCGTTCTCCCACTTTTCCATCAGCAGAAGCTCGTCGCTGCCGTCCGCCGGGAAGTAGTAATCGTACCTGATGTTCCCTTCCTCCGCGCGGCACGCGTCTCCGATGCCCAAAGCGTCGATCTGTTCCAGGAACTTCCTGTTCATTCCGGGCTTGCACTTATAAGTTACGTTCAGTACGATCATTTCCTTCTCCTTTTTATATCTGAATATCGATTGGCGGCCGTAAGGGCTGTCAAGGTTTGCCGGCCGCGTATTTTTCCGTAAGGTCCATTATGAAATAATAGAGATCGGAGACCTTGTCTTTATCTTTTAACCTGGTGTCGTAGAAACTGTCCGGACGAAGCGGCTTGCGGGCGTCCGGCTTTCCGGCGGCCGCGAAAACACTCCCTATCTCGGTAAGGCGTTCGTAGATCGTTATGAAACGGCTGTAATGGATATCCTTTACGTTGTATTCGACGCCAAAGGATATCCTGTTGTCGAAAACTGCATATTCGGGACGAACGACGTAATTTGAGTCGAAATATGCGGTCGTGTATACGGTCTTCAGTTTTTCCAACAGTAGTTTAGTGCCTTCCTCGTTCAGTTCTGCGAGCTGAGTGTCGGAACTGCCGTGGGGTTGTATCATGATATAAGCGCCCGGTCCTTTGCCGTTATAGCTCCAATTGGCAATGGCTATATCTTCGGCGTCCTTATCCACCAGCGGAATGGGCTGCAGGAACCATATAAAGAATCCCCCGATCAGCACGATGGCGCAGATCGCGATAATGAGGAATACGCGTTTTTTGGACCTGACAGGCTTTTCAGTCAGCTGTTCGTTTATCGATGCTTCCATGATGATGTCCTGCCTTTCGACATATACTACACAGGTTTTGGAAAAACCACACGAGAAAACTGAAAATAGTTAGAATCGTAATTGCTGCTTAGATCTGAACGCTTCCGAGCACTTCGCCTATGGATTCGTGGAATACAAGGTCTGCCTGGTAGTCGTAGGGGGTCTCGTCGCGGTTGATTATCACGAGCTTGCCGCGGAAGCGGGCCACGTAGCCTGCCGCGGGCCATACCGCAAGTGAGGTTCCGCCCACTATCAGAAGCTCCGCGCCGCGGATGTAGCCGTCAGCTTTGTAGACTTCCTGGTCCGGAAGCATCTCGCCGTACAGGGTAACGTCCGGACGGACCGTGCCTCCGCAGTGCTTGCAGCGCGGAATGGTGGTCTCGCTCTTAAAGATGTAGTCCGCAGGATACTTCGCTCCGCAGCGGCTGCAGTAGTTGCGAAGGGTGCTGCCGTGGATCTCCGCCACGTTTACGGATCCGGCGCGCTGATGCAGACCGTCGATGTTCTGCGTTATTATCCCTGCCAGAAGGCCCTTCTTCTCCATCTCCGCAAGCGCGTAGTGGGCGCGGTTGGGCTCTATGCCGTGGGTGTCCAGCTTCTGGCGGTAGTACTCGTAAAAGACCTCCGGCTCGTCCTCCAGGCAGTCTATGCTTAAGAGGTACTCCGGGGAGTACTTTTCGAACTGAACGTCGCGGACGTTGTAGAGACCGTCCTTGGACCTGAAGTCCGGGATGCCGCTCTCCGTGGATACTCCGGCGCCGCCGAAGAACACGGTCTTTTTAGAATTGCGGATAAGTTCGTTAAGCTTTTCGTATCTGTCCATGGCCAAGCCTCCCCCTGCGCCGGGCGGTCAACTAAGTCTTTACTGTTTTATTATACACCTAACGAGGGGTCAGAGGGCAGTTTCCTTGAGGCGCCTGCATTATTCGGAATGGTCGTCCATAAGGCGCCTGCATGTTTCAGCGGGCGTCTTCCTTGAAGAGCCTGTTTTTGTGCGGCATCAGAATGCTGGCCAGAACCTCGCCCAGTATGTAGCAGCCGACCACTTCGCCCGCAAGGATGTAGACCATTTCCAGCGCGATGGGGATCTCCGTAAGGCCGTAGCCGTAGCGAAGAACGAACGGAATTATGAGCGCGTTCGCGACTACAGCCGGAATGGGTACCAGCCAGCGGTTCCTGCGAAGAAGGTATCCAAGCACCGCGCCTATGAGCGTCGCAAGGCTTCCGAAAATGACGTCCATTATTACGCCCTGACCGATTATGTTCGCGAGGATGCAGCCCACGAACAGTCCGGGTATGGCTGCAGGCGTAAACAAAGGCATTATCGTAAGAGCTTCCGCTATGCGGAACTGTATGGGTCCGTACGATATCGGCTGGAAGATGATGCAGAGAACTACGTAGACGGCGGCGATTATGGCGCCGTGAGCTATCCGAAGAGGTGTGAAGAACTTCTTGTTCATTAAATTAAAAACTCCTTGTTTTTTTAGGATGGTTTTCAAGAGACATCCGTTATTCCCGCTAAAAAGCAGGTGCGGTAATAATACCACACCTGCTCCTGTCGTTCAAGACTTTTCAGTTCTTTACCCAGCCTGCGTCGAGCTCCACGGCCTGCGGGTGCTCCCAGTCGCGGTCCTCGCGGCTCTGCGCGCCCGGAAGCGGCGGGAAGAAGTCGTAGTAGGATATGATGTCCACCTTGCGGCCCGTCTTGTCGTACCAGCCGGTGAAGGTGTAGCCCTCGCGCTCCGGTATGGGCACGGCGGCTAGGTAGAAGAAGCCCTCGGAAGCGAACGGCTGGTCGCCCTCGAATAGCCAGTCGTCGCCGTTGCCCAGGTTGAGTATCACCTGCAGCTTGGGTATCTGATCCGCGTGCGACAGCCACATTACGTGGATGTTAATGTAGCGGTTGCCGTCAGTAGCGGGAGGTACCTTCTCTACGTCCGCTGCCGTAAGCGCGGGGCCGAGCGGCACAACGAACTCCGGCACGGCGGAATTGGGATCGTAGCCGTTGTCGAACTCGCTGTTGTAGTGCAGTACGAAGCCCTTGGCGTCCCAGTCGTCGCCGGCAAACTCCGGCTCGGGAAGCGTAAGTTCCCTGAACCCGGTCTCCGGAACGGTGATGTGCAGCAGAATGTTCAGCCACGGGAAGTCCGGATCGTCGGCAAAGCGATGGTCGAAGGTGTTGTTGTATACAGTAACCACCAGGTTTCCGTCAGCCAGCGGGTAGCCTTCGGGCTCGTCCGTCTTGGCGGACATGTCCACTTCCTTTTCCGCGAATATGGTTATTTCGCCCCATTCGTAGGTAAAGGTAGCGTTCATGTGCACCTTAAGGTCGCCCTTAAGGCCGCTTACGAAGAAGGTTCCGCCGCCGTAAGGCTGCGACTGATCCACAGTTACAGGATATTCGGGGCTCGAAGCGTTATAGCCGGTCTCGTCCTCTATGAACGCGTAGACCGTAAACGGGTAGCACTCCGGGTCTGCATTCAGCTCGTAGCTGTAGTCCACGTGGGGACCCATGCCGTTTCCTGCCGGCACGTATACCGCCTTGTCTACCGTAAAGTTCCACTCCGGAAGGACCTCTTCCTCCACCGGCCTGGACACCGCTATCCATTTAAGCTCGTCCTCTCCGGTATCCCAGCCTGCGTAGATCGTAAGGATCATGTCGCTGCGGGAATCGAGCTCGGTGGTCTCCACGCCGCCTCCCTCGCGGTAGACGTTCTCGTAGATGTGGGCCGGGCTTGGAGTAAGCTCCGTCTTGGTGCCGTGTCCGTCCGTTACCTGGAAGAACAGGTATATGGGGAACTCCGTCTCGTTATGGTCCAGCGAGTATGCGTACTCCACCATGCTGTAGTTGGAACTGGCGGCGCGCATTATTATGGCGCGGTCTATCGTTACGACAGGGTCGCCTTCCTTCCACGGGCTTACCGGGAAGCTGTCCTGGCTTGCCGCCGAGGAACCGCTCCACAGACCCAGGCCAAGGCCGAACACTACGACTATCGCTACGGAATACAGCCATTTGAGCCTTCTTCTTATGCCGCTCTTCTTTTGTTCAGGGGGCTGCGGGCCGCCGCTTTTCCCGGCGAACTCGTCGGGCAGGGCCGCAAACTCCGGCGCCGGCTGAGAGAACTCGGGCGGAAGCGCCGTAAATTCCCTTGTTTCCATAAAGCGCTCCTTACTTGCTGTGGATGTCTACCTGCGTGAACGGGCACTCGACGCCGAGCTTCCTCATGCCCACGAAGAGTTCGCGGTTAAGGAGCCTTGCGCCCGAATAGATGTCGCTTTCGTCTACTTCCGCGATGAACTTAAGGTCTACGGAGCTGGAGGACAGCGCTTCCATGCCCAGATACTTGGGAGCGGACTTGAACACGTCCTTGTGCGCTTCGTAGATGCCGTCCAACATTGCGGGGATCTTCGCCTCCAGCGCGGGGATGTCGGTCTCGTAGGGCACCGGGAATACCGATACTGCCTTGGAGTTCTTGTCCGAGCGGTTGAGGATGTTCTTCATGTCGGAGTTGTTGATTATCTTTACGTTTCCGCCAGGATCCGTTACGCAGGTGGTGCGTATGCCTATGTCGGAGACAGTTCCGCGGAATCCGTTCACTTCTATTATGTCGCCCACGTTGTACTGGTTGTCCAGAAGTATGAACATTCCGGTGACCACGTCGGCGATCAGGCTCTCCGCGCCGAAGCCGATTATCAAGGCTATCACGCCTATGCTGGCCACGATGGTGGCGATGTTGACGCCCAGTATCGTAAGGACTCCGCAGAAGATGACTATAGCCGCTATGTACTTAAGCATGTTGGAGACTACGGCCAGGACCGTCTTGGCGCGCCTGTCCTTGGGGTTGGCCTTGGAGAGCAGGAATACCAGCAGCCTTTCCACGAACAGCGTGGCGAAGATCCAGAACAGCATCCTGAGGATGTTGGCCGGATTAAGCTGGATGCCCGTGCCTTTGGGGATCCTGTCCCAGAGCTTGGTGAAGAATCCGACGCCCCAGATTATAACCGCTATGACGCCGAACACTATCATTTTGATCAAGGGGTTCTTTTTCATTGAAATGCACCTCCGTAAAACAAATTATTAACAATATTATATAGTCTGCCGATATGCTTGTAAAACGCTAATGTGCCCGCGCAAGTAAGATGTTTATTAATCCGGCGAAGTGTAATATAATATCTACATTATTATAGAAAGTGTGTAATTACGTACGGAAAGCGTAACGGAGAAACGACATGAAAGACAAAGATCCAAACAAGCGCATAAGGCTGGGCCGCGTACTGGCGGCGGTCTTCGTTGTGCTGGTGGTGCTGATACTGGTGCTGCAGCCGTCGGTGGACGAAGCGGTAAAGCCGGTGGAGCCCCGCGCCTACGCCACGATCTTCGCCCTGGCTCCGCCCATAGTGGCCATAGTGCTGGCGCTGATAACAAAGGAAGTCTACAGCTCGCTGTTCGTAGGCATAGTCGTGGGAGCGCTTCTCTATTCCAACGGCAACCTGGAGCACGCGTTCAACACCATGCTCTACAGCGACAACGGCGGTCTGGTGGTAAGCCTTACGGACATGTCCCACGCAGGCATACTGGTGTTCGTAACGATACTAGGCGCGCTGGTGTTCATGATGAACAAGTCCGGTTCGGCGGCGGCTTTCGGACGCTGGGCGGAAAAGCGCATCCACAACAGAGTGGGAGCGCAGCTCGCTACGGTCCTGATGGGAATACTGATATTCGTGGACGACGGTTTCAACTGCATGACCGTAGGCTCCGTAATGCGTCCCATCTCCGACCACTACAAGGTCTCCAGGGCCAAGCTGGCGTACATAATCGACGCAACGGCGGCGCCCATATGCATAATCGCGCCGATCTCCAGCTGGGCGGCGGCGGTGTCGTACGCGGTGCCGGAATCCTATAACATCAACGGTTTCTCCATGTTCATAAACACCATACCGTACAACATGTACGCGCTGGTGACGCTGGCGATGCTGATAGGCCTTACGCTTCTTAAGGCGGACTACGGTCCGATGAAGCTGCACGAGGCCAACGCCGCGAAGGGCGACCTGTTCACCACGGGCGACCTGCCCTACGACGAGAGCAGCACCCAGGAAGAGAAGGAAGGCGCCAGAGTATCCAATCTGGTGATCCCGGTCGTTGCACTGATAATCAGTTGCATACTCGGAATGCTCTACACCGGCGGATTCTTCTCCGGCGAAACTCTCAGGAACGCCTTCGCGAACGCGGACTCCGCAAGGGGTCTGGTGATGGGCAGCATGTTCGCGCTGCTGCTTACCTTCGTGCTCTACGTGTTCGGCGGAGTCCTTAGCTTTAAGGACTTCATGGCCTGCCTGCCGGCGGGCTTCCGCTCCATGTGCGCCCCCATGATAATCCTGATCCTGTCCTGGAACCTGTCCGGAATGACCGGCCTTCTGGGCGCGGCGGACTTCATAGGCGGCGTGATGGACAGCACGGCCGGCGGATTCGCGATGTTCCTGCCGTTCATAATCTTCGTGGTCTCCGTGTTCCTGGCCTTCTCCACCGGAACCAGCTGGGGAACGTTTACGATACTGATACCGATCGTCTGCGGCGTGTTCGCGCAGAGCCGCGAGATGCTGGTAATTTCAATATCCGCGTGCCTTGCGGGCGCCGTCTGCGGCGACCACTGCTCGCCCATCTCCGACACCACGATAATGTCCTCGGCCGGAGCGCACTGCAACCACATAAACCACGTCACCACGCAGATCCCATACGCCCTTACGGCGGCCGCGGTAAGCGCGGTCGGCTACCTGATCGCCGGAATAATCGGCTATAAGGCCGGCAACGCCACCGCGATGATAGCGACACCGATAACGCTTGCGCTGATGATACTGGTCCTCGTTGTGATAAAGAAGCGCGGAAAAACCTGATAGGTAGTCCCGATCCAAGATCTCGGATGATGCAAGCCCGGGTCAAAGGCCCGGGCTGTTTCATTCCTTTGTAAGTTCATGGTGTGCAGCCGGATCCTTCCGCAGCAGGCCGGGCTTGTTTTTCATTTATTCTGTGGCAGTCTTCCCGCGGAATATGATATAATACAAAATTACTATGGAAAAGAATAACAGAGAAAACGAGATCAACCGCCGCGTAGGCGAAAACATCACCCGCGAGATCCTTACCGGAGAGCGGGCGCTTTTCCGCGGCAAGGACCTGGTAATAAGCGAATGCGTGTTCGAGGACGGCGAGTCTCCGCTTAAGGAGAGCGAGAACATAGACGTTTCCGCAAGCCTGTTCCGCTGGAAGTACCCGCTGTGGTACAGCAGAAACGTAAAGGTCAGCAGCTGCAGCTTCTTCGACATGGCCCGCGCAGGCATATGGTACACGGACGACGCGTCGTTTAAGGACTGTCTGTTCGAGGCGCCCAAGGCCTTCCGCCGCTGCAAAAGGCTCAGCCTTAACAACGTAAGCTTTGCCAACGCCGCCGAAACGCTCTGGAACTGCGACGGGGTGGAGATCGAAAACGTTGCAGCCAAGGGCGACTATTTTGCCATGAACACGAACAACGTGCGCGCAAAGGGGCTTAAGCTCTTCGGAAACTACTGCTTCGACGGCTCCGAAAACGTTCTGATAGAGGATTCGCAGCTTCTGTCCAAGGACAGCTTCTGGAACACGAAGAACGTTACCGTGCGCAACACTTTCATAACCGGCGAGTACCTGGGCTGGAACGCCAAAGACCTTACGCTGGAGGACTGCACCGTAGAGAGCCTTCAGGGGCTGTGCTACATAGACAACCTGGTGCTGCGGAACTGCAGGCTGGTAAACACCACGCTGGCGTTCGAATACTCCACGGTGGACGCGGACATCCGCGGCAAGGTGGACAGCGTGCTCAATCCCAAGGGCGGCATAATCAGGGCGGATCACATAGACGAGCTGATAATCGAAAAGGACAAGGTAGACCCGTCGGCCACCAGGATAATAGTAAGATAGAGCGGACCGGCATACTGCCGGAAAACGCTTAAAGCATATAAACTGCCGAATGGGCGCTAAAGGGTAAATAAGCCAAAAAGGCACGATTTGCACACTATAATGTACGATTTTGATACTATAACAGACAGAAGCGGTACTTACGCCATAAAATGGGACTACGCGCACGGCGATCTTCCGATGTGGGTGGCGGACATGGACTTCCGCACCGCGCCGGAGGTGGAGGCCGCGATAGTCGAAAGAGCCCGTCACGGGATCTACGGCTACACGGATCTTCCGGACGAATGGCGCAATGCCTACTCCGGATGGTGGGAACGCCGCCACGGGCTTAAGATCGATCCTGAGTGGCTGGTCTTCTGCACGGGGGTTGTCCCGGCCATCTCCAGCATGGTCCGCAAGCTTACCACGCCTGCGGAAAAGGTCCTGGTCCAGCCGCCGGTCTACAACATCTTCTGGAACTGCATAGAAAACAACGGACGCGTGCCTCTGGAAAGTCCTCTGGTGCTTAAGGACGGCCGCTACGAGATGGACTTCGCGGATCTGGACGCCAAGCTGGCGGATCCTCAGTGCACGCTGATGCTTCTGTGCAACCCGCAGAACCCCTCCGGACGCATCTGGACCCGGGAGGAGCTGGCAAAGGTGGGCGAACTTGCAGCGAAGCACGGCGTAACGGTCATCTCCGACGAGATCCACTGCGACCTCTGCGACCCCGGCTTCGAATACGTGCCGTTTGCTTCCGTGTCGGAGCTTTGCAGGGATATAAGCATTACCTGCGTATCTCCGACAAAGACCTTCAATCTGGCGGGGATAAACACTTCGGCGGTGTTCGCCGCGGACGAGAAGCTCCGCCACAAGGTGTGGAGGGGCATAAACACGGACGACGTGGGCGAGCCCGGAGCCTTCGCGGTGCCGGCCGCCATAGCGGCTTTCGGAAAGGGCGAGCCCTGGCTCAAGGAACTGTGCGCCTACATAGCGGAGAACAAGCGTCTGCTGGGAGAATTCCTGGAAGCAAACATACCGGAGATCAAACTGATAGAAGGCCATGCCACGTATCTTTGCTGGCTGGACATAAGGGACATTACCGAGGACGACGCAGCCTTCCAGAAGTTCTTAAGGAAGAACGCCGGACTGTTCGTATCCGCAGGCAGCGCCTACGGTGCGGCAGGGAAAGGGTTCCTGCGGATCAATCTGGCCTGTCCGAGAGCGCTGGCGCTGGACGGCTTTGAGCGAATGCGCAAGGGCGCCGAAGCCTGGAAAAAGGAAGCTCGCTGACAGCGGACAGCTGCGGAGCGGCTTCAAAGCCAAGGCAAACGGTAAGCCCCGCATATACCGCAACCGATTATCAGTTGCAAACCCGCAACCCTTCAGATTTCAAAGGAGAACACAATGCCTATCAGAATACCCAAAGATCTGCCCGCGTCCCAGACGCTGCAGCACGAGAACATATTCGTAATGGATACGGAGCGCGCCACCACTCAGGACATAAGGCCGCTGCGCATACTGATACTCAACCTGATGCCCACCAAGATCGTAACGGAGACCCAGCTGGCAAGGCTTCTGGGCAACACCCCCATACAGATCGACATGGAACTTCTGAGGGTGAGCCACGAGCCCAAGAACACCACGCAGGAGCACATGCTGGCCTTCTACAAGACCTTCGACCAGGTCCGGGACAACAAGTACGACGGCATGGTGATAACCGGCGCGCCGGTGGAGCAGATGGACTTCGAGCAGGTGGACTACTGGGACGAGCTCTGCGAGATAATGGAGTGGTCCAAGACCCACGTCTACAGCACCTACCACATCTGCTGGGGTGCCCAGGCGGGCCTGTACTATCATTACGGCATCCGCAAGCTGCCGCTGCCGGAAAAGATGTTCGGCGTGTTCCCTCACAAGGTCGTCCACAAGGGTTCCATACTCTTCCGCGGATTCGACGACGTGTTCATGGTGCCGCATTCCCGCCACACCACCATCGACGTGGAGCAGGTAAAGGCGGAGCCGCGTCTTAAGATACTCGCGGCCAGCGACATAGCGGGAGTCTACGCGATATCCACCCACGGCGGCCGCCAGATATTCATAACCGGCCACTCCGAGTACGACACGGAGACTCTTAAGACGGAGTACTTCCGCGACAAGAACCAGGGTCTTCCCATTCACGTCCCGTTCAACTACTTCCCGGATGACGACGATACGAAAGAGCCGCTGAACACATGGCGCTCGGGCGCCAATCTGCTGTACTGCAACTGGCTGAACTATTTCGTATACCAGGAGACTCCCTACGAACTGGACAAGCTCGAGGGACTCCAGGACCACGATCCGTTCCCGGACAGGGCGTAGCGGCATGGCCCGGCGGCCTGAACGTTTGCGCGGCCGCCGGAACAAACGTCAAGCGAATAAAGACGATAAAAAAGCGCGGACCTTTGCGGGCCCGCGCTTTATGCAAGCTTTTAAATAAGCTCAGAACTTATAAAGGTTTACACAGAAGCAGGACGCTGTCCCTGCTTCTTCATTTTTGATCAGGCAGTCCTCAGACGCGTCGAAGGATATGGCGTCGCCCTCCATCAGGAAGTACGAGAACTCGCCTACCTCTATCACCAGCGAACCGCTCTTTACGATCACGTAGCGCTCCGCGTCACGTGCGCTCTCTATGGTCTGGGCGCATCCCGGAGCGAGCTCCAGCACGTATACCTTAATGTTGCGGTCCGGCGTGGAGGGGTAGTAGTTAAGGGACTTAAGGCTTCCGTCCGGCGAAACGTACGTGGGCACGTCGTCCTTGAATACCGCGTTTGCGGTGGAATCCTTAGCGTTCAGCAGCCTGGTGTAGGGCACGTGCAGCGCGGAAGCAAGCTTGCTTATCGTGTTGATCGTGGGGTTGCCGCCGCCCTGTTCTATCTGCGAGATCGCGGCCTTGCTGAGCCCTGTGTAGCGGGCTAGCTTGCCTATGCTGATGCCCTGTTCTTTTCTTAAGGCGTTCAGGTTCTTTGCTATCGCTTCGTTAATGTTCATGATCGTTTTCCTTTAGCAACTGTTTTTCAGTTCCAGACTCTCGGGCGATCCGGCAGATCATTTGAATATGATCTTGTAGTCCGCGGCGTCCGGCACGGTCTGTACCATTTCGGAGACCACCTTCCTGGCGTTGTCGTAGGCCTTGTCGAGCAGTCCGCGCTCCAGCGCGTATTCCTCGCATATCTTCTTCTGCTCCGTCTGGAAGGTGTTGTAATCCTCTATCTGGATGCGGTTGAAGATGTTCTTCGTTTCGTCCAGGATCTCCAGCGAGCTCTCGTCTATGGTGTGCGACAGTATGGCGGCCTTCGGCATCGTTATCGTTATGGTGTTGTCCTCCGCCACGTGTATGGTCACCTTGCTGAGGTCCACGCCGGCCTTTATCTCGCCGTCGTATTTAACGATGAAGCGCTTGGTGGTGAACGGAATGTTCCAGTTCTTTATCTTAAGGTTGCTCTCCTGCGAGGCGGTGTTGGTGTAAGCGTACTTGTAGGTTGCGAGGTCGCTTATCTCCTGCATCTTGCCTTCGATCTCCTTCTGGATCACCAGCGGATCGGTCTTGGCGACCAGCGGCTTGTGGTTGCGGCCTAGATAATAGCCTATTCCGAAGCCTGCGCCCAGCAGAATTATCGCGGCGATAACGCCGGCAAGCACTTTTTTCATGTTAAGCTCCTTTCAGCGGATGCGCATCCGTCCGAATCATTCGGCCTCGGGAGCCTGTTCGAAGTCTACGACTTCCAGGCCGTTAGCCTTGCGCCAGTCCTGATAGAGCTCCATGTCGTCCGCAACGTACTTCCACGCCAGGTAGATGACGGCTATGTCGTCTACGATTCCAAGCACGGGGATCTTGTCGGGAACGATGTCCTTGGGCGAGATCAGGTAGAGCAGCGCGGCAACGATGGATACCGGCACGGTAACCGGTGCTTCGCGGTACTCGTTCTTGATGTAGCTCTTAAGGAAGGAGATCATTACGGGAAGCATGGAAAGCTTGTCGCCGATGAACGGGATGTTCTGCATCACCTGCTCGGCGCGCTGCAGGAACAGCTCCATCTTGTCGGGATCCTTAAGCAGCTTTTCCGCTGTCTCCTTGCCCTGTTCGTACGCGTTTTCTATGTCCTGATTAAGGTCGTTGAAGTTAAAATCGCTCATTACTGTGCTCCTTTCAAATGCTCAGATGAAAAACGTTTTCACAGTTACATTATATAACATTTCCCTTGCGCCCGTACAATAAAAAAGACGGAAAACCCTGTTTTGTGAACTAAAAATCACTGTTTCACTACCTTCAGCACATAAAATGCCGAAAAAAGTACAGAAACAGGTCCTTGTCGTGTATAATCAAGGAAAAGATCCGGTCCGCCCGGAATACGCCCGCCGGACAGAGATCCAACCGCAAAGGAGATACCCATGAGCGACAAGGATACGGCAAAGACCGCTGATTACGGCACCTGCGCAAAATGCCCGTTCAAGAACCCCGACCGCGTCTGCGACAACCCGGACGGCAAAGCGCCGCCCTTCTGCAGCACGCTGAAATACAGGGAGATCATAGAAAAGGCCAGGGACATATACGTCAACGATCCGCAGATCCGCCGCTTCGCGTGCGAAGCCGCCCTGCAGGAGGGTTCGTGCTACCGCCTGTCGGACTTCAACCCGGAAAAGAACATGCCGCTCAAATGCCGCATCCAGGAGACGATAGAGTTCTGTCAGCGCATGGGATACAAGCGCATAGGCCTTGCGTTCTGCATGGGCCTTTCGTCCGAGGCGGCCACGCTGGGCAAGATACTGGACAGCCACGGTTTCGAGGTGGTCTCCGCTGCCTGCAAGGTGGGCGGCATAGACAAGCGCACCCTGAACATTCCGCAGGAGAACTGGGTGACCCCCTGGCGCCCCCACGAGAGCCTGTGCAACCCCATAGCCCAGGCCATGATACTCAACGAAGAAAAGACGGAATTCAACCTGCTGTTCGGCCTGTGTGTAGGCCACGACACCCTGTTCATAAAGTACTCCGAGGCCCCGGTAACCGTGGTGGCCGTAAAGGACCGCCTGCTGGGCAACAACCCCATGGCAGCGCTGTATTCAGGGTATTACGCGTTTTTGAAGAAATAGCCCAGAATATCAGATCTTCCGGATAATAACGGACGGCCTTCCGTGCCATGCGGAGGACCGTCCTTTTTAGATTCCGTTATGCTGTTGATCGATCAAACTTCTACCCGCGGACCTTTTTTCCGGAAATGTAAGTCTCCAGACAAACTCCGTCATTCCAGATGGTAAAGTCGCCCATGCGTCCCGGCATCAGTTTGCCAAGGAATGACCCTTTACCGATTATCCGTTCGTCGCCGGCAGTAGCCTGCTCCTGCGGAAGGATGATGACGCCCTCCGCGTGCGCGTCTTCCCGTTCCTTGGAACTGATCTCCTCCGGGCAGATCAGCACGAAAGCGTATTTGGGGTAGCTTGCCGCAAGGTCGCCCATTGTCTCCAGCAGCGACAGCGTCGTCTTACGGGACGCAGTGTATATCCTTTCGCTGTAGCCCTTAGCGGCGGCAGCCTGCATCAGGCCTATAAGATACTCCGAGGACATGTAGCCGCTCTTCTGCGGATCGTCCTGCACATCTATGCAGAGCGTGTCGAAATTGACGCGGCCGCCCAGAGTGATGCAGCTTTTGCACTGCGTGTCCAGAAGATCCGTCACCACCTTTGCCCTCATGGGAGAGGAAAGTCTGTAAGATCCGAAGTACCTCAGGGGCAGTTTGCCCGCGTTATGGAGATCCGTTACCAGCTCCCTGCAGATTATCTCCTTGGCAGGATCCTCCGCGTTGTTGAATATGCTGGTATATCCCTGCGCAGCCAGTTCTTCCAGCCTGGTCTTAAGCCTTTCGGACACCACTTCATAGTCCAGCTCCACGTTGTCGGAGCTTATCTCGAAGCCTTCCAGTATCTCGTCGGAAAGGCGGCAGTCCGTAAGTATCTTTCCGGGTCTGAGCTCCAGGTCGCCAAGCTCGGTTACCTGGGTCTTCTTGCCTTTAGTCACCATTATGTCTTCTGCGCTGTCCACCGCGGCCACAAAGCCATCGCGGATGGCTATCGCTCCGGGATGCGGATACTCCGGGTCCAGGCTGTCTATGTGCGTTCCTGTAAAAATGTGTTCCGCGTAATATCTGAATCTTCTGAACATCAGTCCACCACCTCGAAACTGGGGACGAACTTCCTGAACTCTTCCATGAATAATTCCTCCGCCGGCGAAAGCCTGTCCTGGGAAGGATAAATAAATAATAGGTAGACCGGCATGGAGAAGTCCGTTATCGGCGGAAGCACCGATATCTGTCCGTTCCTTATGAATGCGCTCTTCCCGGCCATGTGGCGCGGTCTTAACGCTATGGAATCGGGCCTGGACGCTATCGCAAGCATCATGGTCTCCTCCCACCACATCTGCGGACCTATCTTGCAGTTGACTTTCTTAAGCGTCTCGAAGTACGGGAACATCTTAGGATCCTGGTACAGCAGGACCTCGCGGTTGCGGAGATCCTCCAGCACCGGGTCGCGGTTAAGCTTCGTAAGCTCGTCTTCGGAGTTGCAGAATATGCAGAACTCGTCGCGGTCCAGTATCGCTATCCTCATGCCGTGTTCCTTGGCGAAGCGCTTGGTGTCCCTCATGTGGGCGGGCACGCGGTAGGATATGCCGAAACGGAAGTCCTGGTCGCGGGCGAACGAAATGTGGCCCCTGTGCGACGGCGAGAACTCCAGTTTTATGTTTATGGTCGGATGGGTGCGGCGCATCATCATTATGAAGTCCACGAAGGTGTAGGGCGGACTGGTACCGGTCAGCGAAAGCGTTATGCTCTGGTTCTGCTGCTGGTTGACAGAAATGTCCTTCCATCTTTCCACATAGCCAAGAATAAGGTTGGTGTCCTGAAGCACTATCTTGCCGAACGGAGTGATCTCTATACCGTTGGCTGTCCTCTCCATTATGGGCATGCCAAGCTCTTTTTCTATTGCTTTTATGGCTGCGGAAATGGCAGGCTGCGTGCAGAAAAGCTCTTTGGCGGCCTTGTTCATGGATCCGCATTCCGCGACTTTCTGGAAGTATCTAAGTTGTTCTATCTGCATCTGAAATGCCTCCTGATGTGTTAAGTATACAAAAAACATAATAATAAATAAACCCGGGCAGACAAAAAAGTTATAAACAGAACTTATAACCCTCTAAATAAATAATTACCCACTTGTCCAAAACATAAATAGAATGTAATTGACAATCCAGTAACAAGCAGACGGAGGAACTATCAATGAACTTGGACAACAAAGAATTAGCCAGGTTCCAGAAGACAGCGGACATAGGTGAGATCACCATGATGCTCGGAAGGTACGTTACTCTTATGGATGAACTGGACGCGAAGAGCGTATACGAAGAGCTCTTTGCCAAGGATCATCCGGAAGTGAGCGTGGAATACGATACCTGCGGCACCTACGAGGGGCCGGAGCACGTAAAGGCATTCATGGAAGACTTTGCCGCCCGTCTTCAGGACTGGCGGACCAAGAGAGGCTGGCTGGACTTCCACGATCTTGCTACCCCGCAGATCGTTTTCAGCAAGGACGGCAGCAGAGCCAGGGCCATGTGGAGCATGATCTCTCCCAAGGCCAAGCAGGCTACCCCGGAACCGGAATGGTCGGCGGAAAGGACGCTTACGGCGTTCTGGCAGGGCGGAAAGATGCTCTGGGAGCTGATCAGAACGGACGAAGGTTGGAAGATACTGCATTTCCACCAGCTCACCTACTTCACTACGGAATATCACAAAGGCTGGGTAACGCAGCAGGAATGCTACCGCGAGGCGCCGTTCTGGGCGCTCAAGCCGGATAGAAAGCCCCGCTTCTACGTATATCATCCCGATCAGGTCTACGTTAAGGACGGCCTGTACAACTGGGGTCCGTACCTCCCGGAGGACGGATCGTTCTAAAAGATTCTCACAGATCTTATAAGAAAATCGGTACTGATATAAAAAAGATTTATAAGGAGAAGCGACAATGGCTGACGTCATTTTTACAGAAAAACAGCTTAAAAGGCTGCGCAGGGCATCGGACATAACGGAGATCCAGATGCTCATGGCGAAATTCGTCGAATGCCTTAGCAAGATGCGCCCCGCGGACGCGTTCGCGCTCTTCGCAAAGGATAAGAACTGCAGCATAGAGATAGCCGAAAGCGGCCGCTACGACGGACCGGATCACGTTAAGAAGTTCCTGGACGCCTACGACGCCTACATGGCGGATCCTTCCGACAAGCGCGGATGGATGGAACTGCAGAACATATGCAATCCCTGCGTGCTCGTATCGGACGACAACACAAAGGCGCAGGGCTACTGGACCATACTGGCTCCGTCCGCGAAGTGGGCGATGCCTTACCCCTGCGACCAGGAAAAGCTTACTGCTCACTGGGGATGCGGAAAGTACGTATGCGACTTCGTTAAGGAAGACGGCGCGTGGAAGATACTCAACCTCCGCCTTGTATGGTTCTTAAGAAGCGAGTTCGTGATGGGCTGGTGCAAGCAGCCGGACTGCGTGCACATGCCTGCATTCCCGGGCCTTAAGCCCGACAGGGAGCCGGACTACTACAACGTTTACAACGCGGACTACGGATGCGCCTCCGGCGGCATAGAGTGGGGTCCGTACCTGACGGAAAAGTTTTAAGGAGGAAAGGACATGACTAAGAAGGAAGCCGACCGCCTGCTCAGAGCGGCGGACATCGTGGACATCCAGATGATCATGGGCCGCTACCTTATGTATCTGGACCAGGTAAACTTCCACGGCATCTACAGCCTAATGGCGCAGGATCATCCGGAGATCTCCTACGAGATGGTGGAGGACGGAATGTACGAAGGCCCGGAAAGCGTGCGCAAGTACATGCTGGACGAGCACGAGCACCTGAACAACAACCCCAACCACATGAAGGGGTGGGTAGGACTTCAGAACATCCTCACTCCCAGGATCGTGTTCAGCGAAGACGGCACCCGCGCCAAGGCGCAGTTCAACCAGCTCAGCCCCCACGCGATGGCAATAGCGCCCTATCCGGGGGATAAGCACGTTGCAACTGCTTATTGGTTCATAGGTAAATACGACAACGAGTTCATAAAGATAGACGAAGAGTGGAAGCTTCTTAAGACCCACATAATCGCCTTCATGAGGACTCCCTACAACGAAGGATGGATACAGCAGCCCGACGCAAGGCGCATCTTCCATCCCAACGCTCAGCCGCCGGAGCACAAGGGCCGCATCTACACTTATCATTCTGATGCTACCTACAGCAAGGACGGCAACTGGACCTGGGGACCGCATCTTCCCAAGGACGGAACATTTTAGTTAACTCGGGCACATGCTCTAAGTTATATCTCAAACCTATCTGAAATAGTATTTAGTAAAAATTGGAGGGTACTATGAAAAAGGTATTAGCTATCATTCTCGCACTGGTTATGGTGTTCGGTCTCGCAGCCTGCGGAAGCGGCAATACGACCCCGTCCGGCAACGGAAACACCGAGCCCGCACCGGAGAAAAAAGTCTACGAATTTAAGTTCTCCGTTGCTCAGTCCTTTATGGCTCTGATGGAAGAGTACGTAAAGAACATGGAAGAAAAGTCCGACGGACGCATAAAGATCACCCTTTATGACAACAACTCCTTCGGTACCGTAACAGACATTCTTACCATGACCCAGGACGGTTCGCTCGACCTCTTCTACGGCGGCGTTTCCCAGTTCTCCGGTACGTTCAACGTAGGAACGTTCTGCGACATCCCGTTCGTATTCAGAAATCCGACCGACGTTTATGACGCGTTCCACGCTGTCTGGGATGCCGGCTATCTGGACAAGGAAATGGAGACAGACAAGCTCCACCTCGCGTTCGGAACCATCACCGACATGCAGCGTATCGCTACCAAGAGCGTTAAGCTCGACGCACCGGCCAACTTCAAGGGCATGAAGATCAGGAACAACTCCTCCTACCTCATCCCCGTATTCGAGGACCTCGGAGCAGTTCCGACCTCCATCCGTGTAAGCGAAGTTTACCTGTCCCTGCAGACCGGCGTTATCGACGCAGCCATTTCTTCTCCTGAGTCCATGTGCACTTACAAGTATCAGGAGATCTGCAAGTACTGCCTCGAGACTCCTCTCTACGGCGGATTCATGATCGGCATGATGAACAAGAAGTCCTACGAGAGCATGGACGAAGAGACCAGAGCTCTGTTCGACAAGATCAACCAGGAGTACATGGAGATGCAGCTGAAGAACTGCATCGACAAGGAGTACAACATCTCCGAAAAGACCCTCAAGGACGGCGGAATGGAATTCTACGAAGCATCCGACGCTCTCATGAAGGACGTATTCGAAAAGTACGTACAGCAGGGTAAGGATACCTATGTTAAGAAGATGAACGACCTTGGCTACGACGGAGCCAAGATCCTCGACACCGTACTTAAGGCAGTAGACAAGAGATAGTAACTGAAAAGCTTATGCTTCCGGCGGGGCGTTCCGCTCCGCCGGAGGCAGTTACTCAGAAAGGAGAAGTCAGAATGGTTGCTGCAGCAAAGAAATTTGCCGACATCATTCACTTCATATCAAAGATTCTTTGGTATGCATGTGCGGCACTGCTCTTCTGCCTCGCCTGCGTCACCTTCGTGGACTGCCTCCTCCGCTACGTCGGAGGCCGCTCCATCCCGGGCTGTCAGGAACTTACAGAGGTAGGAATGGGCTACTTCGTTTACGCCGGCATAGCCGGTGTGATCTGGAAGCGCCATGGTATACAGGTCCCCATCGTAATGGACAAGCTTTCCCCCAGAGGAAAGAACATCATGCGCTTCATACTGGACATTTTATCTTTACTTATTTTACTTGTGGTCGCGACTCAGGTGCTTACGACAGCAAAATCCACGCTGTTCACGTCTTCCATACTGAAGATACCGTATGCGCCGGTGTACTACTTTGCAGTTGCGGGAAGTCTCCTGGCCTGCATAGAGTTCGTGATCCATATCGTCGAAGATTTCTACGGGATATTCCGTCCCGTTAAGCCGGAAGAAGAAAGCGAGGTGAGCAAATAATGGGTCTTTCTCCAGTAGCAATGGGCCTTATCGGCCTTGGCGTAATGATGATCCTGATGTTCTCCGGAATGAACCTTGCGTTTGCTTTCATGATAGCCGGATTTGTAGGAACATCACTTATGTTCGGGCCCAAGATGGCCCTGTCGTTCTTCCGCAACGTTCCTGTCGCCACAGCGATGTCCTATACGTTCTCGCTGCTGCCGATGTTCATGCTGATGGGCGACTTCTCGGTAAAAGGAAACCTGACGCGCGACGCGTACGATGCCGCCCGTAAGTGGCTCGGAAGACTCCCCGGTGGTCTTGCGATAACTTCCACCGTTGCTTCCGCCATATTCGGCGCCATCTGCGGATCCGGTCAGGCGACCGCAATGGTAATGACTCAGGTAGCATGGCCCGAAATGGAGCGCTACGGATACCACAAGGGTCTGGGACTCAGCTCCATAGCAGCGGCAGGTCCTCTGGCAACGCTCATCCCGCCCAGCACCCCGATGATCCTTTACGCGGTGCTGTCCGGAGCTTCCATAGGCGACCTCTTCCTTGCAGGCTGGGGCGCAGGTATATGGACCACTCTGCTCCTGTGCATAACTATCGTAATAATCGTAAAGCGTCATCCGGAATTCGCTCCCAGAGCGGACAAGTGCACTCTTAAGGAAAAGCTCGGCTCCCTGAAGGGATGCTGGGAGATACTGCTCCTTATCGTGCTGGTAATGTACTTCATCTGGGGCGGAGTCACCACCGTAAACGAGGCCGCGGGCGTGGCAGCCATCTGCTGCATGATCATCGTCCTCGCCAAGAGACGCTGCAAGGTAAAGGACATAGTCGAAGTTATAAAGAAGACCTCCCTGCAGGCAGTAGGACTGTTCTTCATGTTCATAGGAGTTCAGGTATTCAACAACTTCCTTGTTCTTACCAGACTTCCGGCAATGCTGTCCGGCTTCATCAAGAGCCTCAACATGCCGCCGATCATAGTAATACTGATAATCGTAGTCATCTACGTAGTGCTGGGCTGCTTCATAGACACCCCGGTAATAACGATGCTGTGCGTTCCTATCTTTGCTCCGGTAGTAGCCGCTCTTGGTTACAACCTGGTATGGTTCGGAATAATCTCCTGCCTGTGCTTCGCGCTAGGCTCCATTACTCCGCCGGTAGGTATCTGCCTCTTCGTCATAGGCGCCCGCGTAGAGGGCTCCATGAACGTAATGTTCAAGTGGATATGGCCGTTCGTAATAGCTACTCTCATAGCGACGCTCTCCATAGTGTTCGTACCGCAGATAGCTATGTGGCTGCCTAATCTCGCGCACTGATAAAAAACAATGAAACGTATGGACAGGCGCTGGGAGAACATCCCCGCGGAGCAGATAGAACATCTTGCGGAAGGGCTTAAGCCCGGCGCCTATCTGTCCGACTGGATGTCGGCGGACACAGACGTTAACAAAGCGGATGCCGTTCTCGGAAAGGATCTTCATTTTTCCTTCTCTAATGACAATAAATGCAGCTGCCGCTTCGGCAGCGTGAACAACCTCTCTTATTCCGAGGACGGTACCGCACCGGTAGATTGTTTTTATCGGATACTGCCAGCCCCGGGCCACCCGGAGCTGGTTTTTATTCAGTTCTATCTGGACGGTCAGGTCCCGGCGACATGCGTCCAGCTTGTCCTGGACCTTGATACCGGCTACTGCGTAAGGGTAAAGGCTCGCATAGGCAGCGTTCCCGCGTACCCCAGAGAAGCAACTCATGACATAGACTTCGGAATGGCGGAGGAGATCTTCGCCGCAGGAAAGCTGGTATGCGCCGGACAGCCGCCGCACTTTACGGACGACCTTACGGGCAGGGCAATAATGTGGCAGATGCCGGAACACACCGGCAAGCCGCCGATAAAGCACATCTATATTTCGCCGGAATACTACGCGATACGCATGACGCGTCCGGACGGCACTTGCTTCATGTCGGCGGATCCGGCGGACTACGTAAAGATAAAGGACGGCGTATACCTGATAAGCGCAATAGAAGAAAGGCGCTCCGGAATACAACTGACGTTCCTTATTAATACCGACACTCTTGAAGACATAGTGGGCCACTTCGGCATAAGCGCGGGCAACGAAAAGACCTCTGAAGAGCCGCGCATAGTATGCACCGTAATGACAGGCCGCAAAGGCCGCTGGGTCCCAATGGAAACATTTGAATAGAAAGGGAAAAACATGGAATACACTGTTTTAAGCCCCTGGGCGGAGGTAAGCGCAGAGCGCACCACGCCCCTCAATCCCAGGCTGGATACCCTGGAAGGCAAGACCATAGGCATGTTCTCGCACTTCAAGGGACATTCGCCGCTCATCCTTAAGGAGATAGAAAAAGAGATCCTTAAGACCGTAACAAACGTAAAATTCTCGTATCTGCAGTATCCCAAGGACACCCGCGAGGTAAAGGACGATCCGGAGTTCCTGCCGGTGTTCAGGGAATGGCTGGCAGGCGTGGACGGAGTAATAGCCGCCTACGGCGACGCCGGCTCCTGCTGCATGTATCACGCGTTCAACACAGCCTTCGTGGAACAGTGCGGCAAGCCCGCCGTAATGCTCCAGAAGGCCGATATACTGTCCTCCGCTCAGGGAGGAGCCAACGCTAGGCACGTGCCATCGCTGCGTTTCGTGCTCTGCAAGATGCCGGACAGCTCCTTCGTTCCGGCTCTGGACGAGGAGTGGCTCAACACCGTCGTCCGTCCTTTGACTCTGCCGCTCGTGCCGCAGCTGATAGAGGGCCTTACCAAACCGCTTACGGAAGAGGAAGCTTCTTCCAAGCCTATCGTAGCCAACCAGTACGCGAAGGAGACCTTTACCGGAACGCTGGCGGAGGTGCAGCAGTTCTTCTATCATAGGGGCTATACCAACGGCGAGGCTTTCGTTCCTCCCACCAGAGAGGCTGTGGACGAAATGCTTACCGGAACCGATCTTCCCGCGGACACCGTGATAGCGGAGCTTCCGCCAATGGGAGGCAAGGCCACCGTCGAAAAGATAGCCATAGCGGCCGTAATGGCCGGCTGCAACCCCACGCACATGCCCATACTCATAGCGGCTGTTAAGGGAATGGTGGACCCGGCGATCCATCTGGTAGGCTGGACCTGCTCCGTAGCGGGTTTCGCGCCGATAATGATGGTCAACGGTCACATCAGAAAGGACATCGGACTTAACTGCGGAAACAACCTTCTGTCCCCGTATTTTAAGGCAAACAACGTCATCCCCAAGGCGTTCTCTTACATCATAGCTAACATCAGCGGCGTAAGACCCAGCCTGGAGGACAACGCATACACCGGCCACGAGATGCGCTTCGGCGTATGCTTCGGCGAGGACGAGGAGAACAGCCCCTGGGAGCCTTACCACACTCAGTTCGGCCTTACGAAGGACGACTGCGCGGTAACGCTGGTGTGGGCGCATCACAGGCAATTCGTAATACCGGGCAAGAGCCCGAAGGAAGTGCTCCACAGTATGCTTACGCCGGACGATCCGGGCGCTTTCGACCCCGGCTGCACCTACGTCATCTCGCCCGTCTGGGCAAAGATGCTTAAGGACCTTGGATTCAAGGACCGCGCCCAGGTGCAGGAGTACATAGGCGAGTACGCCAGAAAGCCCGCCGGCAACGCTTCCACGCGCTGGATGGAGGACAACAACCACATGCCCAAGTACGTTCCGCTTCCCAAGCAGGATCCGGACGTATACGCCAGAAAGTTCTGGGATAAACATCACCTTAATCTGTTCGTAGCAGGCACGATGGGCGGCCCCAGAGCGTGCTTCTATCCCGGAGGCGGAGATCACGGCGGTCCGGCTACGATAAAGATAGAACTCCCCAAAAACTGGGACAAACTGGTAAAGAAATATTCAGACCAGGCCCGCAGGCCGGATTTCATAAAGTATTAGTTTAAGGAGGACACAATGGGTAAATACGATCATCTTTTCGTGCGCACTCCCAGACCCGCGGAGCTTACGCACTACAAGGTCCCCAAGGACATTCGCCAGAGCATTGCCTGGATGGACAGCAGCACTCATCCGGGTTCCTGCAGTTTCGAGGTCATCTGGTACTACAAGCCTCTGGCCGGCCCGCCGGAACATGTCCACGACGACAGCTGCGAGATCCTGGGTTATTTCGGGACGAACCCGGAGGATCCGTATGATCTCGGCGGAGAGATAAAGTATTACATCGACGGCGAGGAATACACCATAACCCAGAGCTGCCTCATATTCCTGCCCAAGGGGCTGCCTCACAGCCCATACGAAGTGGTAAGGGTGGACAGACCCATACTGCACTTCGCCTGCCTTCCGGAAAGGCCCTTCTCGCAGCTTATGAAGGCTCCGGACCTTAACGAAAAGAAGGACAAGTAAACTTAAACAAGCTGTTCACAGAGACTGATCAAGTCGATGATACCTTTTTCAGAACAGGTAGAACGGTCCTCCGTGTCCGCTTTGCGGCGCGGAGGGCTGTCTCGTTTATCGGTTCTGTAATTATGCGTCAAGGCGGTGTAAAACAGACCGTAGTGTATGCATACAACCGTTGGTTTCATCCGCTCCCCCGAGTGTTTCTTCACGGGGGAGTTTTTATTCGATAAAATATTAACAGAGGCAGTACCGGCCGCATGCTGCAAACGCCGGCCGGCGCTCCTCCGGAATCATTCTTAATTACATTTCACGAAAGGAGATATGACCTATGAGTGAAAAAGTAACGGTACTGGGCGTCGGCGACGTCATCCTGGACGCGCCGGAACCGGAAAAGTACTTCGATACCAGCAAGGACCTGCTGAGGGCCGCTGATATCACCATCGGCAACATGGAAGATCCGCACACCGACAGGCCGTGCTGGAGCAACATGGAGTCGCATTCCGCGCCGCCTTCGGACATGAAGAATCTGAGCGCTTTCAAGTACGCCGGATTCGACGTAGCCACCATAGGCGGAAACCATTGCTTTGACCAGGGCCCCTACGGCATACTCGATCCCATGGAATACTTCCACAAGAACGGCATCGAGACCTGCGGAGCCGGCGCAGACTACGACGAGGCCAGAAAGCCGGCCCTCGTAGAGCGCAAAGGCGTTAAGTTCGCGTTCCTGCACTACAACCTTACAGGCCCGCGCGAGTGCTACGCCACAGTCATGAAGACAGGCTGTGCCTACATAAGGGTAGCCACCGCCTACTGCAACGACAGAGCGGAACCGGGCGGATCCCCCACGGCCATCTACACCATCGCGGACCCGCGCGGCATGCGCAACATGGCGGACGACATCCTCAACGCTAAGAAGATCGCGGATAACGTAGTCGTCTACTTCCACAGCGGCAGCTCCGGCAAGCCCCTGCTCAACCAGTACGAGCTGGAGATAACCCACTACGCCATAGACATGGGCGCGGAAGCGGTCCTCTGCTGCCACACCCACGCCATAGCGAGCATGGAAGTCTACAGGAACAAGCCCATATTCTACGGACTGGGCAACTTCGTAACCGTTACCGGCGCCATGAACCCGGACGCAAAGAACGCCAAGCAGCGCCACACCGATTTCTTCGGCTGGCCGGGCATCCAGCCCTGGTGGGATTTCGACGTGTTCAAGATGATCAAGCCGGGCAACGTTCCCTGCTATCCGTTCGCGGAGTACTCCAGAAGCACCATGATCGCCAAACTGGAGTTCGGCAAGGACGGTCTTAAGTCCGCGGGATTCATCCCCTGCTGGATCAACGACAAAGCCCAGCCCACGCCGGTCACCAGGGACAGCGAAAAGGGCAAGTTCGTAATGGACTACATTGCCGATTGGGAAAAGAAGGCGGGCTTCACCTTCGACTTCCAGTGGAACAAAGAAGGCACGGAGATAGTCTTCGACCTTACCAAGGATACGGAATCCATCTATCTGGATCCGCCGCCGGAATTCACCTTCTATTAATGAACGGAGGAAAATGACATGGATAACAAAGTAAGCATCAAGGAACGCATAGGTTACGCGTTCGGCGGACTGGGACAGCAGCTTGCCAACAAGACCGTTTCCCAGTACCTGCTGGTATTCTTTACAAACTGCCTGCTCCTCAACCCGCTTACGGCAGGAGCCATCTTCATGTGGGGCCGTGTGGTAGACGCTATCACCGATATCATCATGGCCAACATCTCGGATAAGACCAAGACCAAGTTCGGTACCTACAGACCGTACATACTCTGGGGCACCATTCCTCTTGCTCTTACATTCGTATTCGCGTTCTTCTGCCCCGAGTTCGTAAGGGCCAACGGAAAGACGATAGTATGGGCCTACATCTTCTACTTCCTGGAAGCTTCCGTATTCAACACCATCACCGGCATGAACTACGGCGCGCTTGCTTCCGCGGTCACCACCGATCCTCAGGAAAGATCCAAGCTTGGTTCTGCCAGAAACATCGGCGAGAGCGCTGCTACCCTTATAATCAGCGCGTTCTTCATGTCCACTGTTACTAAGTACGGCGGACAGAACGAGCCCAAGGGCTGGCTGGTAATAGGCATCGTATTCGCGGTACTGATCTGCGCAGGATACTACATCTGCACATTCCTCGTAAAGGAAAAGATAGAAGTTGTTTCCAAGAAGGACATCAGACCGTTCTCCGAGAGAATCAAGGTCATCAATGGCAACACTCCGTTCTGGGGCATAATCGTAAACATGCTCCTGCTCAACTTCATAGCAGTATTCGGCGGAACGTTCTTCGCTTACTACTGCATGTACAACCTTAAGCACCCCGAATGGATCTCCGGACTTGCCACCATCGGCGGCGTAGCCGGCATCGTAGCAGCGTTCTTCTTCGTTGTTCCTCTTACCAAGAGGATAGAGAAGCGCCAGCTGATGGCTCTGGGATACATCCTCTACATCATCGGCTCGCTCCTGCTGATTGTATTCAACAGCCGCACAGGCGCAATACTGTTCCAGCTCTTTACCGGCGTAGCAAACTCCTTCTGCTTCTCCGCCATCTGGGCAGCGGTCCCCGACATGTGCGACTACGGCGCATGGAAGAACGGCGTCTCTTCTCCGGGACTCCTCTACTCCATCTGCATGTTCGTGCTTAAGGTGGTCGTAGGCTTCGCTTCCTACGGCGTAGGCGCCATCCTGAACGCCACCGGATTCGACGCTACCGCAGGACTTAACCAGGCCGAAGCAGTCGTCAAGGGAATCAACATCTCGATGGGTGTCGTTCCTATCATCCTGGGTGTCATCGCCATTGCCGCAACCTTCATGATGAAGGCCATCGACAAGAAGAACATGCCAACTTACAGGAACAAGGAGCAGAAGCCCGCAGAGGAGTAATTCCCCGCGGCCGCAAGGTATATTAAAACAGCATAAAAGGGCAGGTTGAAAAGCCTGCCCTTTTTTTATACAATGGTGAAAGAAATGGTTTTAGGGTAAGGGCTTTTACCCGTAAACTGTTCGCAATAAAAACGCGATGTTAAAGTCCGGGAGAGCTGTTATGAGGACAGAAGATCTTAAATACGTAATGGAAGTCTACAAGACCCGCAGCATCTCCAAGGCCGCGGAGCGCCTGAACATCTCCTCGCAGGGCCTGGGCAAGGCCATAAAGGCTTTCGAGGATGAGCTTGGCTGCGAGCTGTTCGTAAGGGACTACAAAGGCGTGCTCCCCACCCAGATCTGCGAGTACATCTACAACGATCTTTCGGAGATACTGGACCGCACTTCCGTGGTAATGCGCAAGATATCGGACTACAAGGATTCCGGCGAGCCGGAGTACTTCGTGATGATGGAATCCGTGCTGTCCGGCATGATAGGCGAGGCCCTTGCGGATTACAACGCCAAATATCTTAAGAACGTAGTGCTGGTTCCGCTGCGTCTTCCGGATACGGAGATAGAAAAGCTCTTCGAAGAAAGGGAGTACACCTACAAGATCTGCACCAGGGAGCTTATAAAGAACGACGCATACAAGACCTACCTGCTTACGACGTTGCACTTCCACCCGCTGGTAAGCAGCACCAATCATCTTTGCAGCAAGACCCACATAACCATAGACGACTTCCGCGGCATGACGCTTCTGGTAGAGGACAGTACGCGTCCTTACGTGGACTACTTCCGTCAGCTCTGCAGTGCGGCAGGCATAGAAGTCCGTATCAAAAGCGTCTACGACAAGTTCCTTATCCCCAAGCTGCTGTCGCAGAACAACAACTACATCTTCCTGGGGCAGAAGGCGGACATAAGCAAGATGCTGCTTACCGGAAAGTACGACCTTACCGTCCTTAAGATAGACCCGGCGTTCGAGACCAACATAGTCATCCAGTCCAGGAAAGACGGCGTAGATCCCGCAATGCTCAACTGCATACGAAACAAGATATCCTTCTTCAGCGAAAGGTATCTGGACTGAGACGGAAGGGTAAAAAAGTCCTGCCCCGGACCGGACTGGAAAACAAGACCGACTGAAACAACATGAAAACACATAAGAAAACGAAAAGTTCAAAGATACGGATCTCAGCGTTGTGCCTGTGTCTTATAACGCTGTTTGGAACAGCGGCCTTCGCCGACGGCGACGGCTCCGCTCCCATACTGATATCCCCGAACCCGACAGCCTCATCCGCGGACGCTCTCACGCCTATCCGCAGCGCTCAGGACATGCATCTGCTTGCGGAGGATCCAAACGGCACATTCGTGCTGGAGAGCGACATAGACATGTCGGAGCTGGCCCCGGAATCCGGCGGCGCCAACTGGATGCCAATACCTTTTTCCGGCACGCTCTACGGCGCCGGCCACACCATATACAACCTTAAAATCGACCGTTTCGGCGACGAAACCGTGGAGACTGTAGATGGGAACGCCAAGGTGTACAAAACCCTGTCTGCGGGGCTGTTTTCGGCCTTGGACGGCGCGTTCATACAGGACCTGGTGATCCGCGGCGCGGACATAAAAGTGCGCGGAGAGGCTCACTGCTTCGCGGGCGTTCTGGCGGGCTGGATGCAGAACACACTGGTGGAAAACTGCACTATCCTGGACTCCAGAGTAAGCCTTACGGCGGCCTGCTCGCCGGAGCCTGGCGTTACCGATAAAGGTAAGCCCCGCACAAGCTGCAACGCGGGAGTCGGAGGCCTTGCGGGCTTCGGAGCAGGCAACGGAAAAGGTGCGGAGAGCCGTACCGGAAACTACAATCAGATCCGCGGCTGCCGCGTGGACACCACCCTGGTGTTTGCCGACGAATGTGACACCTCCCTTAAGGTGGAGCAGTTCCTGGGCGGCGTGCTGGGCGCGGGCTACGCGGACATAACGGACAGCTCCGTAAACATAGAAGGCTGGGCGGCCATGCGCGGCTACGCTCACAACGGCGGACTGGTGGGCATGTTCTACGTCTATGACGGCACGGACACCATAGGCCTGATCTCCGGCTGCCAGGTCTCCGGCGCCATCAATTTCTACGAAAACAACAGAGACCGCCGAGCCTACTGCGACCCCTACGTGGGCGAAAAGATGACCTGGCCCAAGTTTTCGTCGCTGTCGAGCACGTTCAGGAACGGCGAGACCCGCACATACAGCGCTAAAATGACTCCGGAGCAGTGCGATCAGCCTCAGATAACGGACAGCGTCACACCCGGCAGCTGCCACAGTCTGGGCTGGACCACCCATACCTGCGCTGTCTGCGGCCATACCTGGAACGACACGTTTACTCCAAAGGTCCATCAGCCGGGCGAATGGCAGATAGTCCGCTATCCCGGCAACCGCGAGGACGGCCTCAGGATAAAGGAATGCGCGCTCTGCGGCGAAGTCGCGGAGCAGGAAGTGCTTAAGGCTGTAAAGGGTCTTATCGTTGACCGCTCGGAGCTTTCGCTCAACTACAGGGACAGCTACCGCCTTGCGGTGGAGCCGGATCCCGCGGACGCCTACTGGCCCGGTCTTAAGTGGTCCACCACGGACGAAAAGGTGGCGTCCGTCTCCCAGGACGGTACGGTTACAGCCACCGGCCGCGGAGAATGCGTCATCACCTGCACCGTCCCCGACGGCACCGTGTACACCAATACCAAGGTCACCGTTGGCTACACCCCGCTGCAGTGGATAATAAAGATAGTGCTGTTCGGCTGGATATGGTACTGACAAGACTGCGGAAGCCCGCCTGTCAGCGGATATGATACTGAGTATAAAGCAATATAAGGAGCTGCAATGCCTGCCATCGCAATAATAATAAACGTAATACTGGTAATTCTGGAGGTCGTGGATCTGGTAAAGAGCTTTCCGCAGAGGGGCTGGATAACGTTCGCGTTCTACACGACGCTGTCCAACGTAATGACTTTCCTGTCGTCGCTGGCGCTGCTCATCGCGTGCCTTACCGGCAGCATGTTCGACGCCACCGGCCACGCGGCGTGGTTTCCGGTCATCTTGCGCTACCTGGCAAGCTGCATGATGCTCATGACCTTCATAACCACGGCCTTCATCCTTGTGCCCCTGGGCGGCAACGCCAAGCAACTGCTGTTTACGGAAGGGCTGCTGCATCATCTCGTCTGCCCCATCCTTTGCATCGTGTCCTACGTGTGGTTCGAGCCGCACGCGCGCGCCGGCGCCTGGCTGGTCCCCGTGGTGCTTACGTTCTGCTACGGCATGCTAATGTTCTGGCTGAATTACAAGCGCAAGGTGGACGGGCCGTACCCGTTCTTCCGCGTGCACCGTCAGGGCAAGGGCGGTACGATAATGTGGATGTGCATCCTTACCGCGATAATAACAGTAATGTCCCTTATCGTAAGGGCGCTGGCGCGGTAGAGAACTTTATGGTTAAAGCAACGCCGCGTTAAAAGGCTTGATCTTTTTAGCGCTGGCGCGGTAGAGCCGAAGGCTTACGGCAGAAGACTTAAAAGGTCCGAACCGTCGGAGCTTACAAGAATGCCCCGCACCCCGCAGGCCGCGGCAACGGCCATGTCGGTGTCGGGATCGTTGCCTATCATTACAGTTTCAGCCGGATCCAGGGCGTGTTTCTGCATCAGTTCCTGCAGAAAGCGCGGATCTGGTTTTTTAATTGCCCGGTCGGAAGAAATGAAGATATCGTCGAAGCAGTCCGCAATGCCGCACTGCTCCAGTTCGGGCATGGTAAAGACGCTCTGCGCGTTGGACAGAAGAAACACCCGTTTGCCTTGTTTTCCAAGGCTTCTGAGCATTTCCGGAACGCCTTCGAAGCAGCGGAGGCGGTCTCTGGAAAGCACGCGGAACATGGTGGCCGTGGCTTTGACCCAGGCGGTCTCTGCCCTTATGCCGCGCGGCTTTTGCTTAGCGCCGCGGCCTTTCTTGACCGCCGGAAGTCCGGACCCTGCTTCAGCGTCCGGTGCCTCCTCCAGAAGCCTAAGGAATACCGTCTCAAGTTGTATTTCCGGGAACGCTGAGCCGGTAAGGGCGGCGAGTTTTTCTTCTTCCTCCCTTACCATGGAAAGATACGCCTTGCGGAGCTCCTCCCCGGTCCATTCCGCGCCGTAAGCGCAGTACCACCCGGCGATCTTCTGCCAGAATTCCGGCCGTCCCTCATCCGTGCGGATGTCCACAAGCGTTCTGTATAAGTCGAAAATGTAGTTTCTGTATTCCATGATCCTGCCCCTGCGCCGCAGACTTTCGCACGTCCGCGAATGATGTCTACAGTTATAATACCGCAGTTTTCATAGCGATTTCACTTTATTTTCTGAGAATGTGCGGTATAATATTACGTCATTATACTATTGTAAGGAACTATTAGTGAAAGACGATCTGTCGAATAAAAACATAATAACGGAGATCGATCCGGACTCCAAGGATTACACGGAGCTCGACTACGATCAGCTGGATCGTTTGGCCGAACGCATGGACCGTCTGGAGGAGATGATCAGGCAGACGTCCTCAGGCGCGGTATCTGCGGATACGGAGATCCGGCCGGAGCCGCCCGAGGTAGAGGAAGCCGCAATAGAGCAGCCCGAGGTAGAGGAAGCCGCGATAGAGCAGCCCGAGGTAGAGGTTTCTGCTGCAGGAGAACCGGTTGCAGCTCCCGCAGCCGGGGAGCCGCGCAAGCCCGCCAAGTCTTCCAAGTCCGGCAAGGACGCCGCAAAGACCTCCAAGTCCGGCATGGACGCCGCCAAAACAGCATCCAGGTCCGGCAGGTTCGGCACCATGCTGGTCAACTTCCTTGCGTTCTATGTTGCCATAATGTTCTGGGAGCTGTTCCTCTACAACAGGACCAACGGCAGCATGGAAGGTTTCCCGGTCTGGACGGCGCTGTTCGCTTTGGCGGAGGCAATGGTCTGCGCTTTCGCGACCGGCTGGATAAAGAACAAGGTCGCCAACCGCATCGGGAACACGCTGGTGATGCTCATCGTGTGGTTCTACTATGCTGCGCAGCTGGTGTACCACCGAATTTTCGGCTCGCTGTTCTCCGTGTCCATGATAGGCAACGCGGGCAACGCGCTTACGGATTTCCGCTGGGCGCTGGTATCCGAACTTAAGCAGTCCTGGGTGCTGATCCTAATAAGCCTCATCCCTGTCATCATATACGCTCTGGCTACCTTCCTCTGCGGCACTCACATAAGGTACGGCTTGAAGCCGCACGCTGCCGCTCTGGTGCTCGCGGTGGGCGTCTGGGCCCTTGCCGCCGCGCTTCTTCCTTCCGCCGGAACGGAGGACACCAGCGCATATTACGCTTACCACAGCAAGCTCATAGACACGGACACCGCCGCGTCCAGGATAGGCGTCCTTGCCAATTCGCTCATAGAGACCAGATACATCATTGCAGGGGATACGGAGGAGCCGGAGACGGAGCCTGTCATATCCTACGCCGTAGCGGCGGACGCGGACGACACGGACGCGATGGATCTGGATCTTTCACCCAACACCATAAAAGCCATAGACTTCCGCAAGCTTGCCGAAAAGGCGAACAACGGCACGGTAAAGTCCCTGTGCGATTATTTCGCGCAGGATAAAGGCACATCAAAGAACGACTACACCGGCCTTTTCGAAGGCTACAACCTTATATACATCTGCGCCGAGGCTTTCTCCAACCTTGCCATCCACGAGCAGGTAACGCCTACGCTCTACAAGATGGCGCACGAAGGCATAGTCCTTAACAACTACTACAACAGCTACCACAACATAACCACCAACGGCGAATATTCGCTGCTTACCGGTCTGTGGCCGGACACCTCCAGGGACGCGGGCTCCGGAGCAAGGGTCGGCAGCATGCCCAGAAGCGCCTCGCGCCTCATGCCTTTCGGCCTGGGCACCATGTTCAGCCAGCAGTGCGGCACCACCAGCCGCGGGTATCACAACTACCTGGGCTATTACTACGGAAGGAACAAGTCCCTGCCCAACCTGGGCTTTACGTGCAAGTTCATGCGCGACGGTATGACCTTTACGTCAAACTGGCCGGCCTCCGACTACGAGATGATGCAGCAGTCCATCCCGGACTACATAAACGACGACCGTTTCTGCGTATACTACATGACCTTCAGCGGCCACGGTCCCTACAACGGGGACAACGTAATGCGCAACCGCAACATAAAGACCGTCAAGGAGATACTCGGGGACACCAAGCTCAGGGAAGGTTCGCAGAGCTACCTGGCCTGCAACTACGAGTTCGACAAAGCCATGGCCTACCTGCTGGAAGAGCTGGAGAAAGCCGGAAAGCTTAACAACACGGTAATAGTGATCTCCGGCGACCACTATCCCTACAACCTCAACTATCCGGACCGCGACAGCTTGGCCGGCAAGGCGCTGGAGAACACCATAGAGATGTACAAGAGCAGCGCCATCATCTGGTGCGGCATGCTTAAGGACCCCATCTACGTGGACGATGTCTGCTGCAACGTGGACATATTCCCCACCATCCTCAATCTGTTCGGGCTGGAATACGATTCCAGGCTCATAATGGGGCGCGACATCTTCGCGGACACGGAGCACTACGCGATGCTCTACAACAAGTGCATAATCACCAACGAGATGCAGTACAACGCCAAGAACGGCAAGGTCACCTGGGCGGAGGGCAACACGATGACGGAGGAGGAGCGCAAGGCTTATCTGGACAAGTACAAGACCCTTGCCGCCAACCGCTACTCTACCAGCCTTAAGATGGAGAACACGGACTTCTACAGGTTCGTCTGGGATAATACGGAGTTTTAACGAGAAGGAGCGGAAATGAAAAAGGTATACGGGATCGTGATATTCTGCTTCGTAGTAGCCACCGCAATAATAGCAAGCCGCATGGCGGGCGGAGCGGCCTCCGGCAGCGTGCAGAACGTAAATAACGTAAACACCCCGGCAGTTACTCCTGCTCAGGAGAAGGCCGCAGCGGCAATGACCACCGAGCAGCTGTTCGAGACCATAATGTCCTCGCCCTCGTACTCCTCCAACACCAAGGACTACCTGGACGCCCACGAGGCGGAGCACAGGCAGCTTCTGGCAAACAAAGAGAGGACCCTTAAATACATATTCAGCCAGTTCATCAAAGGCTCCGAAGGCTCCGAGCCGGAGAACGGCCTTAAGGGCGTTATAATGTGCATAGTCCTTAACGAGCTGGCTCCGGAATCCACGCTGGATCTTGCGGCTACTCCTCAGGAATACTTCAACGCGTGGAAGGACGCTGCCCTTAAACTGAAGGAAGGCCACGACGACAGCTGGATGCAGGCCAACTACCCCGCGGCGCAGATGCTTCTGCAGACGCTGGCGGAAAAGTAGGTGGCGCGAACGTCCGGTCATTTACCGATCTTCAGTTCGCCGTCCTTTAGCTGAAGCGGGCCTTCTTTAAGGGTCCTGTCCCTGTCCGACATGGTACCGCGCTGGATCACCAGCAGTTTGCCGTCCTTTTCGGCCAGTTCGTAGTCCGTGTTTCCGCGGTCAGCAAGCTCGTATTCCTTGCCGTCTGTAAAGTCCAGTACGTTTACCCGGGAATCTATCATTCCGGAGCCGAAGAAGCGGGTGGTGCAAAGCTCCGGGGACCCGTCGCCGTTTATGTCACAGAAATAAGCGTTTTCTACTGCTCCGGACCACGAAAAGAGCATTTCTTCCTTTCCGTCCTTTATCATGAACAGGCGCGGACCGAACTTTTCCGTGTTCCTGATGGTAAAGGTGACGCCGGGAAGTCCTTCCACGCTCAGTTCCTTGTCGAACGCCTCATGGAATTCCGCTTGCGACGGGTATCCGTCCTCGTCCACGGCAGTCCTGAACCATCTGGTTACATTGCCCTGCTTTACGCCGCAAGCGGCAAGGCAGACTGTAAGAGACACGCACAGCAGCGCGGCCAGGGAACGCAGGATCCGTTTATTCTTAAGACTTTTATTCATCCGCAGCCTCCTTCGCGCTCCGCTTTATCCAGTTCTGCATTGCTTCTTTAGGCTTCGCGAAGAGCTTGTTCCACAGCGTAACTATGTTGCCCACAAGGAACGCGGCAATTACGGTACCCTCGCGCACGCCGCTCAGTTTCTTAAGGAATATAAGGCAGAGGATGGCGGCGATCACCGTCATCGTAATGTCGGAAGTCATACGGACCGGGCCGTAGGGCTTGTTCAGTTTCTCCGCGACCGCCTTGGGGAACGCGTTGCCGGGCAGCATCACCACGTCGCCTATCAGCTCGAAATACACGCCGGCGGCCAGTATGCCGCAGCCTATCACCAGCAGCACCAGTTTCATAACGTAACTGCCCGGGATCATGTTCCTAAGCAGATAATTGGAAAAGTCCGTACAGTAGCCGAACGCGAACACCATTACCACCTGCAGCGCAAGCACCGCCTTGTTTGCCTTGCCCCGCAGTATCATCAGCTGCAGCAGCACCAGCAGGATGTTGAACGCTATTACGTAGTTGCCCATCGTAAAACGCGGAAATATAAGCGACAGGCTGTACGGTATCGCCGCGATCGGAGACGCGCCCAGCAGCGCCTTGGTGGTGAACGCCACGCCGAAAGCGTTGAAGAACAGCCCTATGAAGAATATAAAGTATCTTTTGATCCCTTCTTTTACAGTCATTATTCTGCCGCCTCGCTGCCGGACATTGCCTTTAAGGCTTCGCAGAATTCCGGCTGTTCCTTGTCCAGACGGACGATGCGTCCTTCCTTATTTATGAACGCGTGCTCGGACCTTGCCTCGCAGACCACGGTGCCGTCCTGGCGTGTCATTCTGTATTCAAGTATAAGCCGGGCGCCGGTGAACGATTCCACGCCAACGTCTATGCTCACGACGTCGCCGAAGGTGGTGGGGCGCTTGTAGGAGCAGCTGAGCGAGCGCACCGGAGACATTATTCCTTCGCTCTCCATGCGCGTGTACGGATACCCCATATGATCCATGAAATCTATCCTTGCTTCCTCCATCCAGCGTATGTAGTTGGAGTGGTGGGTAAGGCCCATCATGTCTGTTTCGTAATACTGTACCTTGTGAACGTAGGGATCCATGGCTGCTCCTTTTATGAATGCCGGATGCTGTTGATATTAGAATATAGTTTGCAGCCTTCGATATCAAGAAAAAGATGAAGACGGAAGGCTGAAAAAGCAGTGTCTGCCGTGAAATAATGGACATTTCCCGCAATACTGTGTATAATTAATTTTTGTTAAAAAAACGGCAATGCGACCCTTTTCAGGAGGTAAAGCACATATGAAAAAGAGTAAGCTACTCGCGCTGCTGCTGGCGCTGTGCCTGCTGGTCGGATGCTGCGCGTGCGGCGCTCCGTCAAACGGAGGCAACGGCAACGATTCCGGAAACAGCTCCAACATCAACATCGACGACCTTACCCCGGCGGAGATATCCGATCTGGCCATGGGCAACTTCATCAAGAAGCTCCGGGCAGGAAACTATGTCGCGGGCAGCGCCGATGTCGTCCTTACGACCGCCGTGTCGCCGCAGCAGATCTATTTCCAGTACCCCCACGAAGGATATCCGCTGACCTACGCGTACATGACGCTTAACGGCGAGACCTTCGCCACCCTCATCGAGGACAACGAGATCGGCGACATAGAGTTCGTCTCCCGTGACAACGCCATAGACGCCGTGGAAAAGGTGGTCCCCAACTACTGGATAAACGTCACGAACAGCAATCTGTTCGAGTTCTTCTACAACGACCCGGAGAAACCGCTGCATTTCACTTCCAACGACGAGATCGTCAAGTACACGCTCTGCAGCCTGGGCGGCTACGGTAAACTGGCAATGGACCAGATGCAGGAAGTGCACATGGAGTTCGACTCCGCGGACCCGTCCAGCGTACACTTTACCGCCGAGGTCCCCGATTACGCTCTGTACACCTTCGACGATCTGGATCTTACTATTAGATTCGGCGAAGCAAAGGGCGAGCCGCACATCGAAGAGTGGTTCAAGAAGCCCGTCTATCCCAAGGTCAGGACCGCCTGGACCAGCGACGATATAAACGACATGGACCATGTGTTCATGAGGGGCTACGGCAAGGATACGGTTCCTTTCCCGGACTTCGCCAGCTACGCCATGATATTCGATCCGAAGGCCTACGACGAGTTTACCGGAATGTGCCTGATGGACTCCCACGCAACGGAAAAGAACGTGGAAGATTACAAGAAAACGCTTCTGGACAACGGCTATAAGGAAGTTCAGGAGAAGCAGGACGACGGCAGCACCGCAACGGTCTACCGCAAACTTTTAAGAGAGAATTACCGCGCGTACGCGGAGCTCTATCCGCATTACGACAACGGCTTCGTAATGGAAGGCATAATGTACTACGACGATCCGTCCTACGAGGGTCTGGCCGCGATGAGCGGGGAAGTTCAGAAGCACGGTTTCGCGGAGTTTACGGATACAGACCTGTTCGAGGGCTGGGCCGCCACCAACATGGCCGCTTCCAGAAGCGAAGGGTTCGCGTATTTCTTCGACTACGATCTGTACATGCCGTTCATACTCAATTTCAAGGATGCGGCTGCCGCCGAGGCTTACTGGGATGATTACAGCAAGAAGCTCCTGGCGATGGGCTTCGAAGAGGTCTACGCCGCGGGCGAGAACGTCAGAGAGTTCAGGGATCCGGACGGATCCAGGATCCACAGGACCACTTTCGGCGAAGACAACGTGATACTGGAGTTCAAGAGCGAGTCCAAGCTCAGCGCCGAAGAGGTCAATAAGATGGTAGCCGCCTACGGCATTCCCGCCGCTGACCTGAGCGGAAACGTAGGAGGCAGGGACCAGGCCAGGTACCGCTACGAGATCAGCGGATTCGAAGGACTGTGCGTTACCGCCACCCAGTATTTCGAGAACAGCGCGAAGGCCGAGGCCTTCCTGGACGAGTATACGGCCAGGCTCGAGGACGCGGGATACGATAGGATCGATCCGCAGAAGCTGTCTTCCCCCAGACAGTTCCTGTTCCTTAACACGGACGAGTGGAAATACGTTGGATTCGATTATTTCCCGGGCGACGACGGAGCTTCCGTCCTGTTCGAGTTCTTCTCCTCCGAGCCGGACGGGAAGAACGTGATGCTGACGACGCTCAACCGCTGACAGCTCCTCGCCGGAAAACGTTTTACCGTAAATCAAAGGACCTGCCTTCGCGGCAGGTCCTTTTTTTCTATCCTTTTATCTGTAGATGATGCTGTCTCTTTCCGGCCCTACGGAGATGTATGTGATCGGACAGTTTATGGCTTTTTCTATCAGCTCCACATAGTCCCGGGCCTCTTTCGGAAGGTCCTCCCAGCGGCGGACGCCGGAGATGTCGCGCTTCCAGCCCGGCACGTATTCTATTACCGGCCTGGCTTCCGCAAGCTTGGCGGGGAAGGGGAAACGGTCCGTCTCTTCGCCGTCGATATCGTAGCGGACGCATACCGGTATCCTGTCCATGTAGCTGAGGACATCCATCTTCGTGAGCGCAATCTTCGTAGCCGCCTGGACCGCTACTCCGTACTTTGTGGCCACGAGATCTACGGGACCTACTCTGCGGGCGCGCCCTGTCTTCGCCCCGTACTCGAAGCCTTTTTCGCGCAGTTCGTCCGCCTCCGCTCCGAACATCTCGCATACGAAGGGACCCTCTCCCACGCAGGTGGAGTATGCCTTTACGACTCCTATTACGTCGGAAAGCTTAAGCGATGGCAGACCTGAGCCCACCGGCGCGTAGGCAGCCAGCGCGTTGGATGAAGTGGTATACGGATAGATGCCGTAGTCCAGATCCCTCAGTGCTCCCAGCTGGGCCTCGAACAGTATCTTCTTTCCCTGATCCTGGGCCGTCCTTAAGAACTCGCCTGTATCGCATATGTAAGGCTTTATCTTGTCGCAGTAATCGCGGAGCCAGGTCTCTACCTCCTCCATGGTGTAGGCTTTTGCGCCGTAAACTTTTGTAAGAGTCAGGTCCTTCCACTCCAGGATGGCTTCCAGGTGGCCCTCAAGCTCTTCCGGGAAGAACAGTTCCCCGGCGAGTATGGTCTTTTTCTGATACTTATCAGAGTAGAAGGGCGCTATGCCCTGTCTGGTGGAACCGTACTTCTTGTCGGCCAGGCGCTGTTCCTCCAGCGCGTCCATGTCCCTGTGCCAGGGCATCAGAAGCGAGGCCCTGTCGCTGATCTTAAGTTTTTCCGGGGTGATCGCTATTCCCTTGGAGGATACCTCCTGCATCTCCTTCCAGAGGTTCTCGGGATCCAGGGCCACGCCGTTTCCCAGAACGTTCACGACACCATCCCTGAAGATCCCCGAAGGCAGAAGGTGAAGCGCGAATTTACCTTTTTCGTTGATGACTGTGTGTCCGGCGTTGCCGCCGCCCTGGTACCTTACGACTATGTCGTAGTCCTCTGTCAGAAGGTCCACCATGCGGCCCTTTCCTTCGTCTCCCCAGTTGATGCCAACTATGGCGCAATTCTTCATCCTTATCCTCCGGCATGCGTTACGCGGGACGATCCGTCCCGTTCGTTCTTAAATCATTAATAATATTTAATCTATTCCACAGTAACAGATTTTGCAAGGTTTTTCGGCTTATCGATGTCGCAGCCGTTCTCCTTTGCCACATGGTAGGCCAGAAGCTGCAGCGGCACTATCTCCACTACGGCTGAAAACAAAGGCTCCACCTTGGGAATGAACATCAGATCGTCCGCCACGGATACTATCCTCTGGTTATCCCTGGATGTAAGCGCCAGCACTTCCGCGCCTCTGGATTTTACCTCTACGATGTTGCTGATGGTCTTTTCCGTTATGGAAGGGTTGCAGCACAGCGCTATGACGGGCGTGTGTTCCTCTATCAGGGCTATCGTGCCGTGCTTAAGCTCGCCGGCCGCGTAGGCTTCGGAGTGGAGGTAGGATATCTCCTTCATCTTCAGTGCGCCTTCCAGGGACACGGCGTAGTCGGTGTTTCTGCCTATGAAGAAAATGGACTTGCCGGCGTGATACTTCTTCGCCAGCACAGGTATGGACGAGTTCATGTCTATGGCCTGCTGTATAAGGCGGGGCAGGGACTGCAGCTCTTTAACGTACCGCTGGTAGTTTTCGTCCTCCATGCCCATCCTGTCCGCGAACCATACCGCAAGCATGCACAGTACGGCCACCTGGGTCGTATATCCTTTGGTGGTAGCGACCGCGATCTCCGGTCCGGCCCATGTATAGACGACGTTGTCGGCAAGCTTGGCTACGGTGCTTCCTACGACGTTAACTATCGCAAGCGTCCTGGCGCCCCGGGCCTTGCATTCCTTAAGGGCCGCTATTGTATCGGCCGTTTCTCCCGACTGGGAGATGACTATCAGAAGCGTATGGCTGTCGATCATGGGGTCGCTGTACCTAAGCTCACTGGCAAGTTCCACGTCCACCGGAATGTGGCTTATCCTCTCCAGTGCGTATTTCGCGGCGCAGCCCGCGTAATAGGCGGACCCGCAGGCCGTGATCAATATCTTTCTTATCCTGAGCAGATCCTTCGCGGTAAGTTTAAGCTCTTCGAAGACTATCTTTCCGTCCTTGATCCTGGGGGATATGGTTGCCTTTACGGCGCCGGGCTGCTCCATTATCTCCTTCAGCATGAAGTGCTCGTAGCCGCCTTTTTCAGCGGCCTGAACGTCCCAGAGTATGCGGCTTACCTTTTTATCCACCGGTTTGCCCAGGCAGTCGAATACCTTTACGGAGCTTCCCGAAAGTTCCGCGAACTCTCCGTCCTCCAGATAAATGACGTTCCTGGTGTAGTTCACCAGCGCCGTAACGTCGGAGGCGAAATAGTTCTCGTCCACGCCCACGCCCAGTATCAGGGGGCTGGCCTCGCGTGCCGCGTAGAGTTTTCCCGGTTCTTCCGAACAGATGACGCCCAGGGCGTAGGAGCCCCGCAGGCGGTTGGTGGTCCTTATCAGAGCGTCCCGCATGTCTCCCTTGTAATACATCTCTATCAGATGCACTATTACTTCCGTGTCCGTCTCGCTGTCGAAGTGGTAGCCGTCAGCTATCAGCTCTTCGCGCAGGGCAAGATAGTTCTCGATTATTCCGTTGTGGACTACCGCGAATCTGCCGTCGTTGCTCAGGTGCGGGTGCGCGTTCTCTTCTGTGGGAGCTCCGTGAGTCGCCCAGCGTGTATGGCCTATTCCCGCCGCGCCGGGTACCGCCGCTCCGTCCTGCGTCTTTTCGCACAGGTTCGCGATGCGTCCGGTCACCTTGTTCACGGAAATGCAGCTGTTGTCCATGACCGCGATCCCCGCGGAATCGTAGCCTCTGTATTCCAGCTTCTTGAGCCCGTCCAGAAGTATGGGCGCAGCGTTCTGTTCACCTGTATATCCTACTATGCCGCACATGATCGTCTCCGTTTTGAAAATAAAAAAGGCGTCCCTAAATCAGTAAATTTATAGACGCCATTGCCTTTAACAAGGTAATTATGCACCCCGTAAAGGCTTTCTGTCAACCGTAATTCTGCAGACCTAAGGTCCTTCCGCGTAGGTTCATCTTCCAAGAAGCCCGATCAGTCTTTCCGCCGCCTCGATCGTGTCTTCCCGGCTGCCGAAGGTGGAGAACCTGAAATATCCTTCTCCGCACGCTCCGAAGCCTTCCCCGGGAGTCCCGACGACTTGTATCTCGTTTAAGAGGTGGTCGAAGAATTCCCAGCTTCCCATGCCGTCCGGGCAGCGCAGCCAGATGTACGGGGCGTTCTTTCCGCCGCAGTACCATATACCTGTCTTATCCAGGGCGCCCATCAGTATCCGCGCGTTTTCCTTGTAAAACTCTATGTTTTCGCGTATCTGGCGCTGTCCTTCTGCTGTAAATACCGCGGCTCCGCCTTTCTGTATGATGTAAGACACGCCGTTGGTCTTTGTCGTCCGGTTGCGTATCCACATATCATTGAAGCACATTCCTTTCCTGATCAGATCCTTAGGTATGACGGTGTAGCCGAGCCTTGTCCCTGTAAAGCCCGCCGTCTTGGACAGAGAGCATATCTCTATGGCGCAGGTCCTTGCGCCTTCGATCTCGAAGATGCTTCTCGGAAGTTCCGGATCTTCTATGAACGCTTCGTAGGCCGCGTCAAAGAGTATGACGGAAGAATTCGCGTTCGCTAAGTCCACCCATTCCTTAAGCTGCTGTCTGCTGAAGACCGCTCCTGTGGGGTTGTTCGGAGAGCAAATGTATATGATATCCGCCTTCGTACCCTGGTCCGGGGAGGGAAGAAATCCGTTCTCCCTTCCGGACGCAAGGCGGACTATCTCTCTTCCGGCTATGACGTTAGCGTCCACATAGGCGGGGTAGGCAGGTTCTGTAATAAGCGCGCTGCTGGATCTGTCGAAAAGATCCAGTATGTCTCCCAGTTCGTCGCTCGCCCCGCTGGAAACGAACACTTCGTCATCGGAAATGCCGATACCTCTTTCTCTGTAGTGCTGCGCAATGGCCGCGCGAAGCTCCGGGAGCCCTAATTCGGATACATAGCCGTGGAAGCTCTCCTTAGCCGCCTGATCATCCACTGCTTCATGGAGCGCCTTTATTACGGCGCCGCAAAGGGGAAGGGAAACGTCACCTATGCCCATGCGGTAAAGGTGAGTCCCCGGGTGGGCCTCAAGATAGGCCTTGGTCTTTCGGGCTATGTGGAAGAAAAGATAGGAATCCTTAAGATCCGCGTAATGCATGTTGGGAGTGGTCATGACGCCACCTCTCCTTCATAAACGAACTCCGCGGGGCCGCTCATAGTAATGTCGTTATCCGGGCTTACGGTTATTCTGAGCTCTCCTCCGTCCAGCACAACGGTTATCGGGCTGCCGCAGTTGCAGAAGCCTTTTCTGACCGCCGCGGCAGCCGACGCGCAGGCACCTGTGCCGCAGGCCATTGTTATGCCGCTTCCTCGCTCCCAGACGCGCATGCGGAGCTTATGTTCCGAGATCACCTGTATGAATTCCACGTTGACGCCGCCCGGGAAGGCACTGTGTTTCTCTATCTGAGGGCCGAGCAAAGCCACCGGGGCCTTTTCCATGTCGGAGATAAAGATCACCGCGTGGGGATTTCCGACGCTTACCGGAGTGCAGATAACGGTCTGCTTTCCCGCGGGAAGCTCCATGTCATCTTGGACCACTGCCCGCCCCATGTCTACGGAAACGGACCTTACCCTGCCGCAGCGTATGTTCAGCTCCAGAGTCTTGATCCCGGACAGCGTTTCAATGGTCAGCCGGGTCTTATCTGTGTAGCCCTTATCATAGACGTACTTTCCCACGCAGCGTATGCCGTTGCCGCACATCATGGCTTCGCTTCCGTCCGCGTTGAAGATACGCATCTTAAAGTCCGCCGTGTCGGAAGGGGAGATGTATATCATCCCGTCGGATCCCGCTCCGAAATGCCTGTCGGACAGCTTCCTCGACAGCTCCGCTATGTTCTGAGGTACATCTCCGTAAACATACAAGTAGTCGTTTCCGAGGCCCTGCATCTTAGTGAATCTCATTTTCCGCTCTCCCCGTAGTTCGAAAGCACTCTGGCGGAGGGATCGTCTACGTCGCATCCCTTCCAAGCCTTGTTGGGCATCCAGAAGCCTGCTATCATCTCCGCCTGGCCGGGGTAGTACTTTTCGAATATCTCCCGGTAGAGCAGAGATTCTTTTGTGAAAGGCTTTGCGTGGCTGTACCTGCCGCAAAGCGCATGGAATTCTTCGTCCGTATATTTCGTCTCCGCGTATTCCTTCAGATAGTCCACCATGGAGTGTCCCACGGCGTCGGAGAAAGCTGCTTTTTCGCGCCACAGGATGTTGTCAGGAAGGTAACCCAGGTCCTCGAACGCGTGGCGCAGCAGGTATTTTCCCTTGTTATACCTGTTCATCTTCATCTCAGGATCCAGGCTCATAACGTAGTTTACGAAGTCCAGGTCTCCGAAGGGCACTCGAGCCTCCAGCGAGTTGACCGAGATGCAGCGGTCCGCGCGGAGCACGTCGTACATGTGTATCTCCCGGATGCGCTTTTCGGCTTCTTTCTGGAACGCCTCTGCCGACGGCGCGAAGTCCGTGTATTTATATCCGAAGAGTTCGTCGGAGATCTCCCCGGTAAGTATCACCCTGATGTCGCTTAGCTCGTGTACGGCCTTGCACACAAGATACATGCCCATGCTGGCTCGTATGGTAGTGATATCGTAAGTGCCCAGAAGCGCTATCAGTTCTTCCAGCGTACCGATGACTTCCTCCGGCGTCATGTACACTTCCGTGTGGTCGGCGCCTATGAAGTCCGCGACCTGCTTTGCGTATTTAAGATCTATGGCGTCCCCGCTCATGCCTATGGCAAAGGTCTTTATGGGCTCCGCGCTTTCCTTTGCCGCTATGGCGCAGACCAGGGAGGAATCCAGACCGCCGGAGAGCAGGAAGCCTACCTTTGCGTCCGAGACCAGACGTTTCTTTACTCCGCAGATCAGCTTTTCGCGTATGTTTTTGCATGCGGTCTCAAGATCGTCACGGCAGACCTCGTCTACCCGCGTCATGTCCGCGTAGCGGTAGAAGCTGCCGTCTTTCCAGTAGTGTCCGGGAGGGAAGGGCATTATCCTTTCCGTAAGCCCGACAAGGTTTTTCGCTTCGCTGGCGAAGATGACTGCTCCGCTTTCATCGTACCCGTAGTAGAGGGGGCGTATGCCTATGGGGTCGCGCGCGGCTATGAACGTTCCGCTTTCCCCGTCGTATATGACGCAGGCGAATTCCGCGTCCAGCATCGCGAACATGTCCGTGCCGTACTCCCGGAACAGGGGCAGGATTATCTCGCAGTCGCTGTCGCTTCTGAAGGTATAGCCCGTCTGTCTGAGAGCTTCCCGCTGCGCCTCGAAACCATAGAGCTCGCCGTTGCAGACCACGTAGCTTCCGTCCAGCTCGAAAGGCTGCATTCCGGAGGGTGTTAGCCCCATTATCGACAGTCTGCGGAAACCCATCAGGCCTTTGCCGGTATCGATCACCCGGCTTCCGTCGGGACCTCTGGAAGCAGTGCGGTCCAGGCTCTCCTGTATCTTTTCAGGCGGCGCGTCCGCCCTGCAGTAAGTTATTATCGAACACATTTCAGTCCTCTGAGTGTATCTTCTTTTCGAAACGGTCTTTAGCGGATGAGTCCGGAACGGCTGTCGGGTATTCCCCGCTGAAGCAGGCTGTGCAAACGGTCCCGGAGCTGCCAGACATCTGCATGGCGTGCTGAAGGCTGAGGTATCCGAGCGAGTCCGCGCCTATGATCTTCGCGATCTCATCCGTGGTGTGGTGGTTTGCTATAAGGCCTTCGTCGCTGTCTATGTCCGTGCCGTAATAACAGGGAGAGATGAACGGCGGCGCGCTTACCCGCATGTGGATCTCTGCGGCGCCGGCTCTTCTGAGCGTTTCTATGGTCCTGCGGCAGGTCGTTCCGCGGACTATGGAGTCGTCTATCAGGACCACACGCTTGCCTTCAACGATGGCTTTTATCGGGTTGAGCTTGATGTCCACGCCGGCTTCTCTCATGTCCTGCGACGGAGCGATGAAGGTCCGCCCTATGTATTTATTCTTCGTAAAACCAATTGCGTAGGGGATGCCGGAGGCGCTGGAATATCCTATCGCGGCGTCGAGTCCGGAATCCGGGACTCCTATGACCACGTCTGCCTCTACCGGATGCTCCTGCGCAAGGAATGCTCCCGCCTGCTGGCGCGCAAGGCAGACGCTCCTCCCGTCTATTACGGAATCCGGTCTGGCAAAATATATGTACTCGAAGACGCACAGGCGCTTGGGACATTTGCCGCACCGGCTCTTATCGGAGCTGATGCCTTGGCTGCTTATGGTCACCACTTCTCCGGGTTCTATGTCTCTTATGAATTCCGCGCCCGTGGCATCCAGGGCGCATGTTTCGGACGCAAGGATGATGCTTCCGTCCGGACGGCGTCCCATGCAGAGCGGCCTGAATCCGTAAGGATCGCGGGCCCCTATGAGCTTGCTGGGTGAGGAGATGACCAGAGAATAGGCGCCTTCGAGAATGTCCATCGCGGAGGCCACAGCCTGCTCTATGCTGCTTTGCCTAAGCCGTTCCTGCACGATGATGTACGCTATGACTTCGGAATCTGTGGTGGTATGGAATATCGAGCCTTTATCCTCCAGAGTCTTTCTGAGCGCGGACGAATTGGTGAGGTTTCCGTTGTGCGCCAGAGCCATCCTTCCTTTGCGGTGATTTATCAGCAGCGGCTGGATGTTGCGTCTGCTGTCGTCTCCGGTGGTGGCGTAGCGCACGTGCCCGACCGCTATTCCGCCGGCCCCAAGGGCCTCCAGTTTTTCGTGCGAGAACACCTCGCTTACAAGCCCAAGCTCTCTGCAGGCTCGGAAGGTGCCGTCGTCGTTGACCACTATCCCCGCGCTCTCCTGGCCTCTGTGCTGGAGGGCGTACAGTCCGTAGTAAACTACGTTCGCAAGGTCGAAGGGTGTCCGGGACCATATCCCGAACACCCCGCATTCTTCGCTTAAGTGTCTGTCATTCAACGTCCTGAAGAGCATCGTAGCCTTCCTCTCCGGTGCGTACCTTTACGACGTTCTCCACATCGTAAACGAATATCTTACCGTCGCCTATGTGGCCTGTATAGAGGACCTTCTTGGCGGTCTCTATGACGTCGCGCACAGGTATCTTGGATACGACTATGTCCACCTGTACCTTGGGCCGCAGATCCGTCTCCACCGCGACGCCTCTGTAGTATTCGGTGTGGCCTTTCTGCATGCCGTAGCCCATAACGTGGGATACCGTCATGCCGGTGATGCCGAGCTTGCTCATGGCATCCTTAAGGGCGTAGAGTTTTTCTTCTTTAAAGACTATCTCTACCTTCGTGAACTTGTGACCGTCGGATCTGAATGCAGCTTCGCGCTTTACGGGTACCGCCTCCGCTACAGGAGTCGTCCCCGTGACGGCAACTATCTGATCGCCCGTGCCGAATTCGGCGTATTTATCCACCGAAGGCATGAAGTCCGCGTACGCGCTCGGAAGTCCGTGCTCGCTTACGTCCAGGCCGGATAGTTCGTCCGCAGGCTTTGCCCGCAGGAAGTCCGCCTTTTTAAGAATCTTGAAGAACACCGTCATGGTGACGGCCGCCCAGGCTGCCACAGCTAAGAATCCCAGGACCTGCAGACCGAGCTGCCTGAAGCTTCCTGTGTAGAACAGTCCATCAAGGCCTGCCGGAGCGTCCGGGTTGGCCAGAAGTCCAACGGCTATGGTCCCCCAGATGCCGTTCGCGCAGTGCACGCCTACGGCGCCTACCGGATCGTCCACATGGAGCTTAAGGTCCAGTGCCTCTACAACGATCACGACAAGTATTCCGGAGACCACTCCTACTATCGCGGCGCCTAAAGCATCAAACGCGTCGCAGCCTGCGGTAACTCCCACGAGACCAGCAAGGGAGGCGTTCAGGCACATGGAGACGTCCGGCTTGCCGTTCTTTATCCAGGTGTAGATCATTGTCGTGCATGTCGCAACGGAAGGTGCTATGGTGGTGGTCAGGAATATCGAAGAGAGTTCCGACACCGATGTTGCCGCCGCGCCGTTGAAACCGTACCAGCCGAGCCAGAGAATGAATACGCCCAGCGCGCCCAGCGGAATTGAGTGGCCGGGAATGGCGTTCACCTTGGTCACCTTGCCGTTTTTATCTGTAACATATTTGCCGATGCGCGGTCCAAGAAGGATGGCCCCTATCAGCGCGGCTATGCCGCCTACCATGTGTATGGCGCAGGAGCCCGCGTAGTCGTGGAAACCGAGGCCGGAGAGCCAGCCACCGCCCCAGATCCAGTGAGCTTCTATGGGATAGATCACAAGGCTTATTACGCCCGAGTACACGCAGTACGCCGAGAACTTGGTCCTCTCGGCCATGGCGCCGGATACTATCGTTGCCGTGGTGGCGCAGAACACAAGGTTGAACACGAAGTAGCTCGCGTCCGTAAAGCCGTCCGCCGGGGAGGCTATGAACTCCTTAAAGTGTGTGAACAGCTCCAGGTTGGGCTTTCCGATCAGGCCGAAGAACGCGTCCTCGCCCATCATCAGGGAATATCCGAGCAAAGAGAAAACTACGGTGCCTATGCAGAAGTCCATCAGGTTCTTCATTATGATGTTTCCGGCGTTCTTCGCGCGGGTGAATCCTGTCTCCACCATCGCGAACCCGGCCTGCATCCAGAAGACTAGTGCGGCGCCTATCAAAAACCAGAATTCAACTGACATATGTAAATACCTTTTTAACCTTTACTTGACTCCGAACAGAAGGTCCTCGTAGGTCGGGAACGGCCAGTAGCTCTTTGCTGTCAGCAGTTCCGCCTTGTCGCAGGGTACGCGCAGTTCGCTCATTACCGGAAGCAGCGTATCCCTTACCATTTCGGACTCTTCGATGATGTCTTCCGCGTCGTGGATCTTTATTATGGCGGCGTCCAGTTCGTCGGTCTTTTCCGCTATCTCGTCTATGAGAGCCGAGAGCTTCTCCACGATGCCTTTTTCGTAGGAGCACTTGAGCCCGGAAGCGACCGCCTTCTTTGCGGAAGCGGCCTTCGCGACGTCCGCTGCGTAAGCTTCGATCGCCGGCGCTATCTGAGTACGCGCCATGTCTACCATGGTGTTGGCCTCTATTACTACGCTCTTGCAGTAGTTCTCAAGCATTATGTCGCGCCTGGAGCGAAGTTCTTCCTCAGTGAATACTCCCAGGGAGATGAGCATGTCCGCGTTCTTTTTGTCCAGAAGGTGAGGCATGCAGTCCGCCGTGGTGCGGTAGTTCGTAAGTCCGCGTTTTTCGGTAGCTTCCTTGATCCATGCGTCGTCGTAACCGTTGCCGTTGAAGATGATCCTCTTGTGGTCCTTTATGGTCTTCCTGATCATCTTGTGCAGCGCGTCTTCGAAGTCCTTCGCCTTTTCGAGCCTGTCGGCGTATACGCGCAGGGACTCCGCCACGGCGCTGTTCAGCATTATGTTGGCGCAGGCTATGCTGTTGGACGAACCGAGCATCCTGAACTCGAACTTGTTGCCTGTGAACGCGAACGGGGAGGTCCTGTTGCGGTCCGTGGTATCCCTGTTGAACTTGGGGAGCACGTCCACGCCCAGTTTCATCTGGGTCTTTCTGGTTCCGGCGTACGGCTTATCTTTTTCTATAGCCTCAAGCACTGCGTTCAGCTCGTCACCCAGGAACATGGATACTACGGCCGGCGGCGCCTCGTTTGCGCCCAGACGGTGATCGTTTCCGGCGGTGGCTACGGAAAGTCTAAGCAGATCCTGGTAGTCATCCACGGCCTTTATCACGGCGCAGAGGAAGAGCAGGAACTGGGCGTTCTCGTACGGAGTCTCGCCCGGAGACAGCAGGTTCTGTCCGCTGTCCGTGGCTATCGACCAGTTGTTGTGCTTGCCGCTGCCGTTTACTCCGGCAAACGGTTTTTCGTGGAGCAGGCACACAAGGCCGTGCTTTGCGGCCACCTTCTGCATTATCTCCATGGTCAGCTGGTTGTGGTCCGTGGCTACGTTGGTAGTTGTATATATCGGGGCAAGCTCGTGCTGAGCGGGAGCCACCTCGTTGTGTTCTGTCTTGGCAAGGATCCCGAGCTTCCAGAGCTCGTCGTTAAGATCCTCCATGAATGCCGCTACGCCGGGTTTTATGACGCCGAAGTAGTGGTCGTCCAGCTCCTGTCCCTTGGGAGGCTTGGCGCCGAACAACGTGCGTCCGGTAAAGCGGAGGTCGGGGCGCTTGTCGTACATTTCCTTTGTGATAAGGAAGTACTCCTGCTCCGGACCGACGGAGGAGATGACTCGTTTTGCCGAGTCGTTTCCGAACAGGCGCAGTATTCTGAGCGCCTGCTTGCTGAGCGCCTCCATCGAGCGCAGCAGCGGGGTCTTCTTGTCCAGTGCATGTCCGCCGTAGGAGCAGAATGCCGTAGGAATGCAGAGGGTCTTTCCTTTAATGAACGCGTAGGAAGTCGGGTCCCAGGCTGTATAGCCGCGGGCCTCGAACGTAGCCCGCAGGCCGCCGCTGGGGAAGGACGAAGCGTCCGGCTCGCCCTTTATAAGCTCCTTGCCGGAGAATTCCATGATCACGCTTCCGTCCGGTGACTTGCTGATGAAGCTGTCGTGCTTTTCGGCGGTTATACCTGTAAGCGGCTGGAACCAGTGGGTGAAGTGCGTTGCACCGTGAGCTACTGCCCACTCTTTCATGGCTGAGGCAACCGCGTTGGCTACGCTTATGTCCAGTTCTTTTCCTTCGTCTATGGTCTGTCGCAGCGATCCGTACACTTCGGCGGAGAGATTCGCGCGCATTACGCGGTCATCGAATACAAGGCTTCCAAAATAATCAGATACGGTACTCATTTCTTTTCTCCTTTTCTTTTACTTCCGGAATAAATGAATAAAGGCAGAGACTCCTTTCGTGTGAACACAAAAGACGCCTTTGCCTTTTTCTCGTATTCAATTCTGCAGTCTTCATCAAAAGATAAAAGGCGCCTACAAGTCCGCTGACTTATAGACGCCGTTGCCTTTATGCACTGCATTATACTCGGATTTTCAGTGGTGTCAACAAGTTTTTTCAAAACCTCTTATTACAGAGGAACAAATTATTGGCGTTCAAATGCTTGACAACGATACGGGCAGGGTGTATTTTACGTATATAAATTAAGAACTGTTGAAGCAAAGGCGTTTCATCTTTTTGATGAAGCGCGTTTTTTGTTTTTGGAGGCATTCATGGCGGCGTTCGAAAGAGTAAAAAGCGGAATTCCGGAGATGGACCGCGCCTTCGACAATATAAGGCTTGGCGACAACGTCGTGTTCCGCGTGTCGGACCTCGATCAGTTCCGGCTGTTCATGGAACCCTACGTGGAACAGGCGATAAAGGATAAGCGCAACATCATCTATTTCAGGTTCGCCAGTCACGAACCTCTTATAAAGGACCGTCCGGAGGTAAAGACCGTGGAGGTGCCGCTTTCCCACAGGTTCGAGACATTTACCGTGGACATCCATAACATCATAGAAAAAGAAGGTTTCGACGCGTTCTACGTCTTCGACTGCCTTTCCGAGCTGCAGGCGGCGTGGGCTACGGATCTGATGATGGGCAACTTCTTCAAGGTCACTTGTCCCTTCCTTTTCATACTGGATACTGTAGCGTTCTTCCCGATCATACGCGGCAAGCACTCCGTGCAGGCGGTAAACAAGATCCTGGATACCACGCAGCTGTTCATAGACGTCTATTCGGACAACAGGAACATATACGTACGTCCCGAGAAAGTCTGGAACCGCAATTCGGAGACGATGTTCCTTCCGCACATCTACGATCCCGGATGCGGCAGCTTCAGGCCCATTCTCGACGGTGTGCAGTCCAGCAGGTTCTACCAGGCGCTTGGGCTTGCTCAGCGCTCGGCGGAGGAGCAGTACTCCGACTCCTGGGACAGGTTCTTTAACCGAGTAAAGCTGCTGAACGAGAGCGGCGCCGACATTGCGGACGACTGCGCCAGGATGTGCGACATAATGATGACCCGCGACGACAAGATGCGTCAGATGGTGAAGAAACACTTTACACCGGCCGATTACTTTGCCGTGCGCGATCACATGATAGGCACCGGCATGATAGGCGGCAAGGCGTGCGGAATGCTTCTGGCCAGAGCGATAATACGCAACAACGAACCGGATATAAGCGACGTTCTGGAACCGCACGATTCCTTCTACGTGGGCTCCGACCTCTACTACACGTACATAGTCGACAACGGCCTGTGGGATCTGCGCATAAAGCAGCGTACAGACGCGGGCTACTTTGCTCTGGCGGGGGAGTTTTCCGACAAGATCAAAAAAGGCAGTTTCTCCGAGGAGATGCGCCGGCAGTTCATAAGGATCATAGAGTACTACGGGCAGGATCCGTACATCATAAGATCCAGCAGCATACTTGAGGACGGCTTCGGCAACGCGTTCGCGGGCAAGTACGAGTCCGTGTTCTGCGCAAACAGAGGGAGTCTGGAGGAAAGGCTGGATGAGTTCGAAAAAGCTATAAAAACGGTATACGCAAGTTCCATGGGACTGTCGGCTCTGGACTACCGCAAAAGGCGCGGCCTGGACAAGCGCGACGAGCAGATGGCGCTCCTGATACAGAGGGTCTCCGGATCCTATTACGGTCAGTATTACATGCCCTGCGCGGCAGGCGTCGGGTACTCGTACAGCCCGTACAAGATAATGCAGGACATCGATCCGGCTGCGGGAATGCTGAGGCTGGTCATGGGTCTGGGAACATCCGCAGTCGACAGGACGGAAGGCTCTTATCCCCGTGTGGTCAACCTGGATAAGCCGGAGAAGACGTCATATTCCACTTCCGCGGATAAGCATAAGTTCTCACAGGGCAAGGCGGAAGTCATCAACATGGCTTCGCGTTCGCTGGAGAAGATACCGTTTTATCAGATAGAGCCGGTGATACCCGGATATCTGGGCAAAGTTCTGCTGGAGCACGATTACGAGGCCGAGGACAGGCTGCAGGAGCTTGGCCGCTGGCAGCCGGTAAGGTTCATATCCTGCAAGGGACTGGTAGAGAACGAGCAGCTGATGGGGCAGATGCGCCGCATGCTGCGATGCATACAGGACGAATACGACTACCCTGTGGACACGGAGTTTACCATTAACATCTCCGAGGACGGAGAATACTCGATAGACCTTCTGCAGTGCCGTCCGCTGCAGCTGCAGAAGAGCGGGGCGGCCACCGTCATCCCGGAGGACATCCCTGCCGAGCGCGTATTCCTAAGCAGCAGAGGCGCTTCGATGGGCATGTCCAGGACCTCGAAACTGGACACCATAGTATATGTGGACCCGGTCAATTACTACAACATGCCGTTTAAGAACAAGCCGGGAGTCGCAAGCCTTATCGGCCGCATCAACTGGTATTACCGCGACGCCGGAAGGCACATGATGCTCATAGTTCCCGGCCGCGTGGGGACGTCTTCTCCGGAACTTGGTGTTCCTACTGCGTTCTCGGACATAAGCGCGTTCGAGATAATCTGCGAGACGGAAGAGACCAAGGCCGGCTACAACCCGGAACTGTCCTACGGCAGCCACATATTCCAGGACCTTGTGGAGGCGGAGATACTGTACACCGCGGTATTCAACAACGAAAAGACTCTAAAGTATTCGCCGGAGATGCTTAAGGCTTTCCCGGACAAGGTCAGCGAGTTCGAAGGCGGCGAAGAGCTTTCGGACATAGTGCATGTTTACGACGTATCCTGCGCGGACTGCAAGGCCATGAGCGACATGGCCGGCGGGCGCCTTATGATAACGCTTTGAAAGGAGATCGGACTTATGAACAGAGAAGGAGAGATACGCATTCCGTCGGGCTGCGCTATAGCGGCGGTGATCTCCAGAGACGGAAAGAAGATGTCCGGCGAGATGATCACGGAAGCCATGAAGCCGATGCACGAACGCAGCAACGGCCTCGGCGGAGGTTTCGCAGGCTACGGGATATACTCGGATTACAAGGACTTTTATGCTCTGCACATTTTCTTCGACGACAGGACCACCAGAAAAGACTGCGAGGCTTTGCTTAAGGAATACTTCGAGGTAGTCCATTCCGAGCGTATTCCCACAAGGAAGATCCCGGAGATAACCGACGAGCCCATGATATGGCGCTATTTCGTTTCTCCGCTCAGATCCATGCTTCTGGAGCTGCAGCTGGATGAAAAAGAACTGGTTGCGCGCATGGTAATGAAGATCAACACGGAGCTTACCGGCGCCTACGTCTTCTCCAGTGGGAAGAACATGGGTACTTTCAAGGCTGTCGGCTTCCCCGAAGACGTCGGCAGGTTCTACATGCTCGAGGAGTACGAAGGGTATTCGTGGACTGCTCACGGAAGGTATCCTACGAATACACCGGGCTGGTGGGGAGGCGCGCATCCTTTCACGCTGCTGGACTTTTCCGTGGTCCACAACGGCGAGATCTCAAGCTACGACGCCAACCGCAGGTTCATAGAGATGTTCGGCTACAAATGCACGCTCAAGACCGACACGGAAGTCATAACATACATCATGGATTATCTAGTGCGCAGACAAGGCCTCACGCTTAAGGAAGCCGCAAGCGTAGTAGCCGCTCCTTTCTGGAACACCATCGAAAGAGAATATGATAACGATGACCGACGTGAACAGGAATACCTGAGGACCGTATTCCCGAGCCTTCTGATAACAGGCCCGTTCTCAATAGTCCTGGGATTCACAGGCGGTCTGATGGCCTTAAACGACAGGCTGAAGCTGCGTTCCATGGTAGTGGGCGAAAAGGACGACCGGGTGTTCATCGCAAGCGAGGAGGCTTCGATAAGGGCCATGGAGCCCTACGCGGAGAACATCTGGGCTCCTTCCGGCGGAGAGGCCGTGATAGTTAAAGTAAAGGACGGTGCGTACTGATGGTTACAGACTTCATATATCCCGAATTCGAAGTAATAAGGAATGAAGACCGCTGCATTGCCTGCCGGGTGTGCGAAAGGCAGTGCTCCAACGAGGTGCATCATTTCAGCGACGCGCGCGGAAAGATGGTAAGCGACGAGACGAAATGCGTCAACTGCCAGCGCTGCGTAGCTCTGTGTCCTACAAGAGCGCTTAAGATCGTAAAGAGCGACTGCGTGCTCCGCGAGAACGCGAACTGGCAGAACGACACCATAAGAGAGATCTACAAGCAGGCGTCAAGCGGCGGCGTGCTGCTGTCGTCCATGGGAAATCCCAAGCCGCTTCCGGTCTACTGGGACAGGATACTCATAAACGCTTCGCAGGTAACGAATCCTTCCATAGATCCGCTCCGCGAGCCCATGGAGACCCGGGTGTCGCTGGGTAAGAAGCCCGAAAAGATACAGCGCGGTCCGGACGGAAAGATCGTAAGGGACCTTCCGCCGCAGATAAGCCTTTCCATGCCTGTGATGTTTTCGGCGATGAGCTACGGATCCCTGAGCTACAACGCTCACGCGTCGCTGGCGAAGGCCGCTACCGAGATGGGCATACTCTACAACACCGGCGAAGGCGGCCTGCACGAGGACTTCTATCAGTACGGTCCCAACACGATAGTCCAGGTGGCCAGCGGCAGGTTCGGCGTCCACGAGGATTATCTGGAAGCCGGAGCTGCCATAGAGATAAAGATGGGGCAGGGCGCCAAGCCCGGAATAGGCGGTCACCTTCCCGGCGCAAAGATCGTCGGCGACGTTTCCCGCACAAGGATGATACCCGAAGGATCGGACGCCATCTCCCCGGCCCCGCACCACGACATCTATTCCATAGAAGACCTTAGACAGCTGGTGTTCTCGCTCAAGGAGGCGACCGAATACCGCAAGCCCGTAATAGTCAAGGTCGCAGCGGTGCACAACATAGCTGCCATAGCAAGCGGCATAGCCAGGAGCGGCGCGGACATAATAGCGATCGATGGCTTCCGCGGAGGCACAGGAGCCGCGCCGACCCGCATACGCGACAACGTCGGCATTCCCATAGAACTGGCGCTAGCTGCGGTGGATCAGAGGCTGCGCGATGAAGGCATTCGGAACAGTGTATCGCTCGTCGCGGGAGGTTCCATCAGGAGCGCTTCGGACGTGGTAAAGGCCGTGGCCCTTGGGGCCGACGCCTGCTACATTGCTACCGCCGCGCTTCTGGCGATGGGCTGCCACCTCTGTCGCACCTGCCAGACAGGACGCTGCAACTGGGGAATAGCCACCCAGCGCCCGGATCTTGTAAAAAGGCTCAATCCCGAGATAGGAAGCGAGCGTCTGGTAAACCTGCTGACTGCCTGGCGCCACGAGATAATGGAACTTATGGGCGGCATGGGCATCAACTCCATAGAAGCCCTGCGAGGAAACCGCCTGATGCTGCGCGGCGTGGGCATGGATCAGAAGGAACTGGACATCCTCGGAATAATGCACGCGGGAGAGTGATCTTATGAAAAGAGTCTACGTAAATGAAGAATGGTGTCTGGGCTGCCATCTCTGCGAGTACAACTGCGCTTTCGCGAACTCCGGAATGCAGGACATGGCGCTGGCACTGAAAGGCAAGCCCATATACCCGCGCATCCACATAGAGGAAGGCGAAAAGATAAGCTACGCGGTGTCGTGCAGGCACTGCGAGGACCCGATATGCGTAAGAAGCTGCATAGCCGGAGCCATCTCCAAGGAAGGCGGAGTCGTAAAGATAGACAAGGACAAATGCGTAAGCTGCTTCACATGCATACTGGTCTGTCCTTACGGAGCGCTGGCTCCCGGCGAAGACGGCGTAATGCAGAAATGCGAGCTCTGCCTTCAGAACAGCTGCGGCGAGCCGGCCTGCGTAAAGGGCTGCCCCAACAGGGCCATCGTTTATGAGGAACGAGGTGAGGAAGCATGAGACGCTACGTAATAATCGGAAACGGCATAGCCGCCGTCAACTGCATAGAAGGAATACGCAGCGTAGACGCGGAAGGCAAGATCACCGTAATATCCGGGGAGAAACACCCCGCGTACTGCAGGCCGCTGATCTCGTATCTTCTGGAAGACAGGACGGACCGGAAGCGCATGCAGTACAGAGATCCGGACTTCTACGACCGCATGGGCTGCGAGATGCTGTACGGCAGGAAGGCGGTCCGCATAGATAAAGAGGACAAGAAGGTGGAGCTGTACGACGGAACACTGCTGCCATATGATGTTCTGTGCGTCGCTGCGGGATCATATCCGTTCGTGCCGCGGTTCGACGGTCTGGATACGGTCGGGAAACAGTTTTCCTTCACTACGCTGGACGACGCGCTTTCGCTGGAAAAAGCCGTAGATCAAAGTTCCAAAGTCCTTATAGTAGGAGCCGGAATGATAGGCCTTAAGTGCGCCGAATGCCTTGCTGAAAGAGTGTCGGAGATCACGGTCTGCGATCTGGCGGACCATGTGCTGCCAACGTTTCTGGACTTTGAATGCGCGTCGTACGTGCAAAAGCATCTGGAGGATCACGGCATACGTTTCCGTCTTGGAGACAGCGTGGAACGCTTCGGAAAAGATCCGGCTTCGGGAAAAAACGAGGCTGTGCTCAAGAGCGGAGCGGTCCTTAAGTTCGACGTGCTGGTGCTTGCCATAGGCGCAAGAGCAAACGCATCGCTGGTAAAGGACATAGGCGGAGCAGGGGAGCGCGGCATAGCGGTGGACGAACGCATGCGCACATCCATCCAGGACATCTATGCCGCTGGCGACTGCACGGAGAGCATAGACGTTTCCTGCGGCGAGCGGAAGCTGCTGTCCAACCTGCCTAACGCGGCCATGCAGGGATATGCGGCAGGTGTAAACATGGCCGGAGGCTCCGCGGTCTTCGATAAGGCCATAATGATGAACTCCATAAGCTTCTTCGGTCTGCACTCCATGACTGCCGGAACATATGCCGGAGAACTTTTCGAGGAGAAGACAGACACTTCGGTAAAGCGCCTGTATACGGAGAACGATCTGCTTAAAGGATTCGTACTCATAGGATGCAGCGACAGGGCAGGAATATATACTTCCATGATAAGGAACAGGACCCCGCTCTCATCCGTGGATTTCGAAATGATGAAGAAAGCCGCCACCACAGCCGCCTTCTCGGCCGGCACCCGTGAAAGAATGTTCGGAGGTACGGTATGAATCTTATAAACACGAACGGACTGGATCACAGAGAGATCAACGAAGCCATAAGGAAGACGCCCGGCGACTGTGTTCTTGCGGGATGCTGCGGTCAGCGTTTCATCGCCGCAGGAATGAGCGGGCAGGACATTGAGATAAGCGGCGTCCCGGGAAACGCGCTCGGCGCTTACCTTAACGGCAGCACCATTACCGTAAGGGGCAATGCCCAGGATGCCGTAGGAGACACCATGAACGAGGGCTCCATAATAGTCCACGGAAACATAGGCGACGCCGCGGGATATGCCATGCGCGGCGGAAAGATCTACGTCAAGGGCAATGCCGGATACCGCGCCGGCATCCACATGAAGGAGTATAAAGAAAAGAAACCCGTCATCGTCATAGGCGGCAGGGCCGGAAGCTTTCTCGGGGAGTATCAGGCCGGAGGCTTGATCGTGGTCCTCAACCTTATCGACCCTCAGAAAAAGATCGTGGGGTACTTCCCCTGCACGGGAATGCACGGCGGAAAGATGTTCCTGCGGTCCGACTGCAAGGACGTGGAATTCCCGAAACAGGTGACGGCAAAGCCGGCCGGCAAGAAGGACATCGAAGAAATAAAAGAACATATAACTGAATTCTGCCGCATTTTCGGCTATAATGTAGAAGATGTGCTTGCCGGACCGTTTACCGTAGTAACGCCGGACAGCAGGAATCCATATAAACAGATGTATGTTCCAAACTAAGCATCAGTCAGGAGAGCAGATATCATGAAATACTCCAAGGATGAAGTCATAGAATACACCAGAGAAGAGGACGTTAAGTTCATACGCCTTTCGTTCTGCGACGTTTTCGGAAGACAGAAGAACATATCCATAATGCCGGACGAACTGCCAAGAGCGTTCGACTGCGGCATAGCTTTTGATGCCTCTGCCATAGCGGGATTCGGTGATGAGACACACAGCGACCTGTTCCTCCATCCGGAAGCGGAAACGCTGATGCCGCTTCCCTGGCGGCCCGAACACGGAAGCGTTGTCCAGATGTTCTCGAACATCACCTATCCGGACGGAACGCCTTTCGAATGCGATACCCGGAGTCTCCTGAAGACAGCCGTTAAAAAAGCTCAGGACAAGGGTCACGAGTTCTGTTTCGGCGCGGAGCAGGAATTCTATCTGTTCCTTCTGGACGAGAACGGCAAGCCCACAAAAATACCTTACGATGAAGCAGGCTACATGGACATAGCGCCGGACGATCAGGGCGAGAACGTAAGAAGAGAGATCTGCCTGACACTGGAAAAGATGGGCATACATCCCGAAAGCTCGCACCACGAAGAAGGCCCCGGCCAGAACGAGATAGACTTCCGCTATTCGGAAGCTCTTACCGCCGCGGACAACGCGATGACTTTCCAGCGCGTGGTAAAGACCGTAGCGCGCAGGAACGGACTTTGCGCGGACTTTTCGCCTAAACCGCTCAAGGACAAGCCGGGCAACGGATTCCACATCAACTGCTCGCTGAAGAATAACACTGACGAACTGTTCTCGCGGATGATAGCCGGCGTTCTGGCTAACATCAAGGCCATGACGGCATTCCTGGATCCGTCCGAAGAGTCGTACGCAAGACTGGGCGGCCACAAGGCCCCGAAGTACATTTCCTGGTCCACCGAGAACCGTTCCCAGCTTATACGCATACCTGCGGCAGAAGGGGAATACCGCCGCATGGAGCTTCGTTCTCCGGATCCCGGCGCCAATCCCTATCTGGCGTTCGCGTTGATGATATACGCCGGGCTGGACGGAATAGAAAAGGCCCTGCCTCTTGACGTTCCGGCTGACATCAATCTCTACAAAGCCGATCCGCAGACACTTAAGAAGTTCGGTAAGCTGCCGGACTCCTTCGAAGAAGCCTGCGAAGAGGCCGTTTCGAGCGAATTCATCAGGAGCTTCATTCCTTCGAAGATCCTCGACATCTACAGCGCACGATAAACACAGGAAGGATCTTGTATGGATCTGAAAGAGCGTACTTACAGTGCTCTTGTCGTCTCCGCGGCAGAAAAACTGAATACTGCGCTTTCTGAGCTGCTCGAGGGATCGCGCTGCCAGCCGGTCAAGGTGGTGTCCAACATCAGCGCGGCAAAACGGTGCTGGAGCGACAGATCGTACGATCTTGTCATAATCAACTCGCCGCTTCCGGACGATCCCGGTATCAGATTCGCGATAGATCTTGGCAATACCAAAGGCGTTGTGGTGTTGCTTTTGGTGCGCAATGAATCATACGACGAGGTCTTCGACAAAGTATCCGAGCACGGTGTGTTCGTGCTGCCCAGACCGCTGTCGCGGCAGCTGGTCGAGATCGCGCTGGACTGGATGGAAAGCGCGCGGGAAAGATTAAGAAGACTCGAAAAGAAGACCCTGTCCGTAGAGGAAAAGATGGAGGAGATCCGTATAGTCAACCGCGCCAAGTGGCTTTTGATCTCCGAACTTAAGATGGACGAGCCGCAGGCCCACCGCTACATAGAAAAGCAGGCGATGGACCGCTGCATATCCAGAAAAGAAATAGCTGAAGAAATAATACGGACTTACAGCTGACAGCCATCCGTAAGGACTGTCAGCCTTTCATCGCGGCTCCTATGAAGCCCAGGAACAGCGGATGAGGCCTGTTGGGACGGCTCTTGAATTCCGGATGGTACTGTACGCCCACGAAGAACGGCCTGTCCGTAAGTTCTATGGTCTCTACCAGTTTTCCGTCCGGCGAGATGCCGCTCAGGCACATGCCGCGTTTCTGAAGTATCTCTCTGTAATCGTTATTGAACTCGTAGCGGTGGCGGTGCCTCTCGCTTATCTTAAGGCTGCCGTAGCAGCGCTCCATGGTGGTTCCCGGCTGTATCTCGCAGGGATAGGCGCCCAGACGCAGCGTGCCGCCCTTGTCTATGTCGTTGTTCTGCCCAGGCAGGAAGTCCAGGACCTTGTTTCTGCACTGTTCGTCGAACTCTCCGGAGTTGGCGTCCGCTATGCCCGCCACGTTCCTTGCGAACTCTATGACCTCTATCTGCATGCCGAGGCATATCCCGAAGTATGGGATGTCGTTCTCTCTGGCGTACTTCGCGGCAAGTATCATGCCTTCTATTCCGCGGCTTCCGAAACCTCCCGGAACTATTATTCCGTTCAGTCCGCCGAGCATGGCGGAAACGTTTTCTTCCTTTATTTCTTCGGAATCTATCCAGTGGATGTTTATGTGGACGTTGTGGTAGAAGCCTGCGTGGTGCAGAGCCTCCGCGACCGAAAGGTAAGCGTCGTGAAGACCCACGTATTTACCTACCAGACCTATCTCGACGCAGTGCGAGCGCGCTCCGTTTATGCGGTCCACCATCTCCTGCCATTCGGAAAGGTCCGGCTCGGGCGCTGTGATACCAAGCTCCCTGCAGACCACGTCCGAAAAGTTCGAGCCCTCCAGCATCAGCGGCGCTTCGTAAAGGTTGGGCACCGTGATGTTCTCTATTACGCAGTCCGGCTTTACGTTGCAGAACAGAGCTATCTTCTGGAAGATGGACGGCTCCAGATGTCTGTCGCAGCGCAGGACTATTATGTTCGGGTTTATGCCCATGCCCTGCAGCTCCTTTACGGAGTGCTGGGTCGGCTTTGATTTATGTTCCTCCGAGCCGCTGAGGTAGGGGACCAGAGTTACATGTATGAACAGGCTGTTCTCGCGGCCCACCTCCAGCGATATCTGCCTTACCGCCTCTATGAACGGCTGCGACTCTATGTCGCCTATCGTTCCGCCGATCTCCGTTATGACAACGTCCGCGTTGGTCTTCTTTCCAACGCTGTAAACGAAATCCTTGATCTCGTTGGTTATGTGCGGTATCACCTGCACGGTGGATCCCAGATATTCCCCGCGTCTTTCCTTGTTGAGCACGTTCCAGTAGACCTTGCCTGTGGTAAGGTTGGAGTACTTGTTAAGGTCCTCGTCTATGAAGCGCTCGTAATGCCCGAGGTCCAGATCGGTCTCCGCGCCGTCCTCGGTAACGAAGACCTCGCCGTGCTGGTAGGGGCTCATGGTCCCGGGATCGACGTTTATGTACGGGTCCAGTTTCTGGGCGGCCACCTTCAGGCCGCGCGCCTTAAGAAGACGCCCCAGGGAAGCGGCCGTGATGCCTTTGCCAAGGCCCGAGACAACGCCGCCTGTAACGAATATGTACTTTGTCATAGCGATCCTCCGTTCCGGTAAGACGAAACCTTACAAAAGAAAAAAGCGCCATCCCGGTGCCCAAAAACACCTGAGATGAACGCCTTTGCTCATCATTTAAACTATACGCCTGTTAAGTTTTCATGTCAATAAAAAGTGTCGGTCCCGGTCATTCCCACTCCACCGTGGCGGGGGGCTTGCTCGTAATGTCGTAGACCACGCGGCCGACGCTTCTTACCTCGTTGGGGATGCGTGTTCCGGCGGAAGCCAGCAACTCGTAGGGAAGACGGGTCCAGTCGGCAGTCATGAAATCGTCGGTGGTAACGGAACGCAGGGCCACCGTGTAGCCGTAGGTGCGGGCATCGCCCATTACGCCTACGCTGCGGGAGTTCAGAAGAACAGCGAAGTACTGGCTGGCTGCCTCGGGAAGTTCGCCGCGGGCAGCGAAAGCGTCCACTTCTTCGCGGAATATGGCGTCCGCTTCGCGCAGTATGTCCAGTTTTTCGCGGGTGATCTCGCCCATTACCCTTATGGCAAGGCCGGGCCCCGGGAAGGGCTGACGCCTTACAAGGTTCTCGGGAAGCCCAAGTTCTCTGCCCAGCTGACGGACTTCGTCCTTAAAGAGCATGCGCAGGGGCTCTATGATCTCTCTGAAATCCACGAAGTCCGGAAGTCCGCCCACGTTGTGGTGGCTCTTTATGACGGCCGCGTCTCCCAGTCCGGATTCTATTACGTCCGGGTATATGGTACCCTGCGCAAGGAAGTCCACCGAACCGATCTTCTTAGCGGCGTCCTCGAACACGCGGATGAACTCTTCGCCTATTATCTTTCTTTTGCGCTCGGGCTCCGTTATGCCCTTCAGACGCTCTAAAAAGCGTTCTGACGCGTCTATTCCCATGAAGTTGATGTTCCACCTGGAAAAGGCTTCTTTTACCTCTTCCGGCTCGTTTTTGCGCATCATTCCGTGGTCCACGAAGACGCACGTAAGATTGCTTCCGACGGCTTCCGCCAGCAGCGCCGCGCATACCGAGGAGTCCACGCCTCCGGACAGAGCAAGCAGGACTTTGCCGTCTCCGACCTTTTCGCGTATCTCATTAAGGGACTTTCTGCAGAAATCGTCCATCCGCCATTCCGGCTTGCAGCCGCAGACCTTAAGGACGAAATTACCGAGTATGCGGAAACCGTGCTCCGTGTGTGTTACCTCCGGGTGGAACTGCACGCCGTAAAGCCTGCGCTCCGCGTCCTCGAAGGCCGCGCAGGGACAGGCGCCGGTGACTGCGGTAACAGAGAAACCTTCCGGGACCTGCTTAACGAAATCCGTATGGCTCATCCAGCAGACGCTCTCCGCGGGTACATCTGTAAACAGTATGCTTTCCGGCTTTTTAACGCTTACGGTGACTTTGCCGTATTCGCTCTTTTCAGCGGCGGTACAGACCTCGCCGCCCGCCATCCACGCAAGGAGCTGGTGGCCGTAGCAGATGCCGAGGATGGGTATCCCAAGCTTAAGCAACGCAGGATCGTAGTGCGGGGACGCCGGATCGTAGACGCTGTTGGGTCCGCCGGTAAATATGATGCCGGCGTAGCCTTCCGCGAGTATCTCCTCCGGGGTTATTCCGTTGTACGGTCTGATCTCCGCGTAGACGTTCAGTTCGCGCACTCTGCGTGCTATGAGCTGATCGTACTGTCCGCCGAAATCCAGGACCAGTATCTTTTCCATTCCAATCGTTCCTTAAACGTTTATCTCGACCGCTTCGGCGTCGAGCCCTTCCAGCAGAGGCCTTACCTTTTCCAGGAAGGCGGTCACCTGCTGCGGGCATCTTCCGATGTATAGAGACGGATCCAGTATGCTGTCCATCTCCTCGGCCGAAAGGCCGAACTGCTTCTCCGCGGCAAGACGCTCCAGAAGGTCGCATTCCTCGCCGTTCTTCATCCTGGCGGTCGCTTCCATGGAGCATCTGCGTATTATCTCGTGCAGCTCCTGTCTGTTGCCTCCGCGCTTTACGGCTTCCATAAGCAGATTCTCCGTGGCGATGAAGGGCAGGTATTCGCGGACTGTTTTCTCCACGATCTTTTCGTTTACGTGGAGGCCGTCCGTAACGTTCTGCGCAAGGCGAAGCACCGCGTCCGCGCACAGGAAGCCTTCCGGCAGGGATATGCGGCGGTTCGCGGAATCGTCCAGCGTCCTCTCCAGCCACTGTACGGAGGCCGTAAGCGGAGCGTTCATGGCGTCCGCCATCAGGTATCTGGACAGCGAGCAGATGCGTTCGCAGCGCATGGGATTTCTCTTGTACGCCATGGCGGAAGAGCCTATCTGGTTCTTCTCGAAGGGTTCCTCCACCTGCCTGTCGTGCTGCAGCAGGCGTATGTCGTTGGCCATCCTGTAGGCGCTCTGCGCAACGGAAGACAGGGCGTTCAGCACGCGGCTGTCCACCTTGCGGGGGTAGGTCTGTCCGCAGACGTCGAAGCACTCGGTAAAGCCGAAATCGGCCGCCAGAGCGCGGTTCATCCTATCTATCTTTTCCTGGTCTCCCTCGAAGAGATCCATGAAGCTGGCCTCGGTGCCGGTGGTGCCCCTGCAACCCAGGAACTTGATGTTCTCTATCGCGAAATCGATCTCTTTGATATCGGAAAGGAAATCCTGCATCCAGAGGGCGGCGCGCTTGCCAACGGTGACCAGCTGGGCCGGCTGATAGTGAGTGTAGCCCAGGGTAGGCAGCGCCTTGTACTTGTCGGCGAATTCCGCCAGGTTCTTTATTACGGCCAGGACTTCTTTGCGGATGTACTTAAGAGCGTCCCTGTAGAGTATCAGGTCCGCGTTGTCCGTAACGTAGCAGCTGGTGGCGCCAAGATGGATTATGCCCGCGGCCGACGGAGCAACTTTTCCGTAGGCGTAAACGTGGGCCATTACGTCGTGGCGGACTTCCTTTTCGCGCTTGCGGACAACTTCGTAATCGATGTCCGTAATGTGCTCCGAAAGCTCGTCCACCTGAGCCTGCGTTATGGGCAGTCCAAGCGCCATCTCTTCCTTGGCGAGCGCTATCCAGAGCTTTCTCCACGTCTGAAACTTCGTGTCGGCGGAGAACAGCTCCAGCATGTACCTGGAGGCGTATCGCGAGGAAAGCGGCGATTCGTAAGTGTCAGTCATGATGATCAGGCCTCGGCTATGTGTTCTTCCAGACGCTTCATTATCTCGTGATAAGCGTCTTCAACTCCGCCAAGATCGCGGCGGAAACGGTCCTTGTCCAGCTTTTCGCCGGTGGCGCTGTCCCAGAGTCTGCAGGTATCAGGGCTTATCTCGTCCGCAAGGACTATGGTGCCGTCGGAGACTTTTCCGAACTCCAGCTTGAAGTCCACCAGCGTTACTCCGCAGGACTTCCAGAACTTCTTAAGCTCTTCGTTTACGCGGAAGGCGTAGGTCTTGATGGTCTCCAGCTCTTCGTCGGTAGCCAGACGCAGCGCAAGGATATGATAGTCGTTGATCAGAGGATCGCCGAGCTCGTCGTTCTTGTACGAGAACTCGATGGTGGGCCTTGCCAGAGGAGTGCCTTCCTCCACGCCGTAGCGCTTGGAGAAGGATCCCGCGGCGATGTTCCTGATTATTACTTCCAGGGGAACGATCTTTACGCGCTTTACGAGCGTGTCGCGCTCGCTGAGCTCCTCCACGAAGTGGGTGGGAACGCCTTTCTTTTCCAGGACCTTCATCAGCGCGTTGCTCATCTGATTGTTTATAACGCCTTTGCCCACGATCGTGCCTTTCTTAAGGCCGTTGAACGCGGTAGCGTCGTCCTTGTACGATACGATCAGAAGTTCCGGATCGTCCGTTTCGAATACTTTCTTTGCTTTGCCCTCGTATAACTGAGCACCCTTAGTCATTTTGATCCTCCAAGTAGAAAACTGATATTAATATTGATATTTTATTATATCTTATTTTGCCGTACTGTAGAAACAGAATTTACAAGGATTTTGGTATTACGGAACTTGTTGACAAGCGGATGCATATAGTGTAAACTTCCGATATTGGTTAGATAGTCTAACGATTTAACTTGCTTGCGTCCGGGGCTTCGGCTCCGGAGAGGGACCCCGAAAGATGGCCGTCATCCGAAATCCTTTTAACGCCGCGCTGGTGCGGACATATCACAACGCGCTTCTTCTGGAAGAAACGAAGCGCAAGTATTCACGGACGTCGACATCTTTCCGCGGCCGCAACGCCATGGAATTCATCTACGAGGCAGCGGCGGAAGGAAAGGGTTCCAGGACACAGGGCGAGATAGCCGCGTACCTTAAGATCTCCAAGCCGTCCTGCACCACATTGCTGGAGAAGCTGGAAAGCACAGGCTACGTGGAGCGCCGCAGGAGCCTCACCGACGAACGCCGGTCCGACATCTTCCTTACCCGCAAAGGCAGGCTCGTTACCGTCTATCAGGCCGCTAACAGAAATCAAGTGATCGACGCCACCCTCAGGGATTTCACACCGGAGGAACAGGAGATCATATACCGCGGTTTCCGCAAGCTTAACGAGGTGCTGGAAGAATGCATCTACTCGCTGGAAACAAGCGCGGACCACAAGGAACAAGTGAAAGGAGTCACCGAATGAAACCCGTTTCCCCCGAAGAATATCAACGCATGCTCAAGGACGACTGGGACTGGGCGAACCGCCAGGTGCAGGCCGTTAAGGACGACCCGCGTCCGTTCGTAAAGTACCGCGATCCCCGTCCGATCATCTCCATCAAGAACATGATCGAGACTTCCGCGGAGCTTTTCCCGGACCATATCGCGTTCTACACCAAGCTCGAAAAAGGTCCGTACAAGACCATCACCTTTACCGAGTACATGGCGGACATAAACGCTCTGGGCACCCAGCTCATAGCCATGGGTCTTAAGGAGAACCGCATAGCGATCATCGGCGATACCAACTACACCTGGTCCGTCAGCGACATGGCGGTAGTCTGCGGAACGGGCTGCGCCGTGCCTCTTGACAGGGAGCTCCCCTACGAGGATCTTAAGAACCTCATTAAGGAATCCGAAGCCACAGCCGTCCTCTTCGACAAGAAGCGCGAGCCCATGTTCACCCGCATGATGGCCGAGGGCGACACCCCGCTCAAGTTCCTCATTGCCCAGCAGGCGCACGAGGACCGTACGGTAGAAGTCGAGCTCGAGGGAACGGAAGAGAAGAAGTCCGTACAGGTCCTTTCCTTCTGGAAGCTCCTGGAGGCCGGTAAGGCGCTCGTAGCAGCCGGCGACCGCAGCTTCATAGACGCTCAGATCGACTCCCGCGAGATGTCCATAATAATCTTCACCTCCGGAACCACCGGTATGGCCAAGGGCATAATGCTGTCCCACCGCAACATCTGCGCGGACCTGATGGCTTCCCCGACCGTGCTGTACGTATCGGATCACGAGATCTTCTTCTCCATGCTTCCGATCCATCACACTTACGAATATACCGCGGATTTCCTGATGCCGCATTACAAGGGCTCGGCCGTCGCTCACTGCGAAGGACTCAAATACATCGTAAAGAACATCCAGGAAGTACGTCCCACGTTCTTCCTCGGCGTTCCAGCTGTCTTCGAGACGCTGCATAAGCAGATCTGGAAGGGCATACGCGCCAAGGGCAAGGAAAAGGTCGCGAAGAAGGGCGTCAAGATCTCCAGGTTCTTCCGCAACAAACTCCACAAGGACATTTCCGACATGTTCTTCAAGGAAGTCAAGGAGACGTTCGGCGGCAGATTCCGCATGTTCATTTCCGGCGGCGCTGCCATCAATCCGGCCATCCTGGAAGACTTCCAGGCGTTCGGCATCCAGGCTCTGCAGGGCTACGGTCTTTCCGAGTGCGCTCCCATGGGCGCCCTCAACCCGGACACCTGCCCCAAGGCCGCTTCCATAGGCGTTGCCTTCCCGGGCTGCGGAGCCAAGATCTACGAGCCCAACGAAGACGGCATAGGCGAGATCTGCCTCAGCGGCGAGAACGTAATGCTCGGATACTACAAGCGTCCGGACCTTACCGCGGAAGTCCTTAAGGACGGCTGGTTCCATACCGGAGACCTGGGCTTCATCGACAAGGAAGGCTACATCTACATTACAGGACGCGCCAAGAACGTCATCATCACCAAGAACGGCAAGAACGTATTCCCCGAAGAGCTGGAGTACGAGCTTTCGCTCTACGACTGCATAAGCGAGTCCATGACCTTCGAGGTAGAGTCCGAGAACAAGAACGACACCGTAATAGCTGCGTCCATCTATCCCGACTGGGAAGTTGTAAAGGCCGCTCTGGGCGCGGACGCAGACGACGTTGCCAAGGTGGAGGAGTACCTCTGGAAGTTCGTAAACGAGACCAACGCCAAGAACCCGCCTTACAAGATGATAAAGCAGATCTTCGTGCGACACACCCCGCTGGAGAAGAACACCTCCAACAAGGTAGTGCGCTTCCGTCCCGGCAACAAGCAGGGCAACTGATCCGCGAAAGAAATTAAAACGAAACGGAGAGGGAACACCTCTCCGTTTTTTTGCGGTCATTGCGGGGCAGCGGTGCTATTCCCAGTCTCCGTCGGCGTTCAGCGTAATGACAGGCGTTCCGTCCTTTTTCAGCAGCGGGGTAAGACCGCCGGCATATCCGCAGGCGTGGAACAAGTAATTAACACCGGTCTCTCTGTCTATCCAGATCTCGGTACAGGTAAGTTTTCCCTGCGTGTAGATCTTTATGAATCTGTCGTCTCTTGCCATTTTATAATCCTCCTGATTTAAATGGGTCGGTCGTTTTTTACGCTGCCATTATACCACATAAGATAAGCCGATTTCCGCGGCGTTGTGTTATACTTAAAATATACAAATATAAACGTTAACCGATGGATAAAAGGAGAATATCATGAAAGTTCTTATCCTTAACGGAAGCCCGCGGCCAAGAAGTACGCTCTGCTGCTCAGCTCCGGATCTCCGGGAGTTTATGACGGCCCCGTTGCCCAGTATAAGAGCTTCGTCTCCTACTTCGGGGCTAAGAACATAGGCATTAAGACTTTCTGCGGCGGCAGCCAGCTGACTGCGGAAAATCTTGCGGAGATGAAGGCCTTCGGCGCATCCCTGTAGGAAAGACTGCCCGGGAAGGACCGGGAATTCAAGTAACCGTTCTGCCTGCGAATAGCTTGGGAGGCTTTTGCTTTTGACTGTAATACTCTGCTGCAGTTCATTGCTGGAATACGTTAACGCCGCGCAAAAGGCCATGGGCACACACTGGCCTGTAGTTGTCGTGGACAGAAGCCATCACGTGGAGCCTGCCGAGATGAAGCAGGTAATTAAGGAAACGATCGACGGTATACTAAGCGGGCGGATCCCGGTGGGCACGGACGCCCCGGCGGAAGCGGATGGAACCGCGGAAACGGCATCCGGCAAGCCCGACCCCGCGGACCTGATGGTCCTTGTCGCCATGGGTTTCTGCGGAGGCAGCTGGGATCACATAAGTTTTCCGTGCCGCGTCGTCATCCCGCGTACGGACGACTGCATATCCATTCTGCTCGCGACGGACGATCTGTACGTCCCCAACCGCAAGGAAGCCGGGCACCTGTACCTCTACGAGAGCGATCCCAAGGACTTTTCCGCTCTGCATCTGCTGCGCGACGGCGGCGCCGCTGACGAGACCTACCGCGGCATGAGCGCCGAGGATCTGTTCCGCTACTGGTTCGGAAACTACCGTAACATGGACATCATCGACACCGGTCTCAACCCATGCTACGAGGTCTCTTACGTGGAAGCCGCGCAGAAGGAGGCGGACAAGATAAACGCGGATCTGGGCTACGCGCAGGGAAGCAACCGCATGATGGAAAAGCTTGTGTCCGGCCGCTGGGACGATCAGTTCCTGGTCGCCGAACCGGGTCACGTAATCAGACACTCGGACTTTTTCGACTGAAAATATATACGCCGCATTAACGATATGGATGGAATAAACACTTACATTTTCGACATGGACGGAACCATACTGAATACGTTGGAGGATCTGACGGATTCGGTCAATTTCGTTCTGCAGCAGTTCGGAATGCCGCCCAGATCCTTAGATGAATACAGGCAGTTCTTCGGGAGCGGGATACGCTATGCCGTAAGCCGCGCGGTTCCGCCCGGCACCCCGGAAGAGCTGATCGATAAAATGCTTCCCGTGTTCAGGGAACACTACAACGAGCACTGTCTGGATAAGACCCGCCCGTACGACGGCATCCCGGAAGTTATGAAAAAGCTTAAGGAAAGAGGCTGCAGGATAGCCATCGTGTCCAACAAGATAGATTCCGCAGTACAGGAACTAAACGAAAGGTTCTTTGCTCAGTACGCGGACGCGGCCATAGGCGAGCGCCCCGGAGTTGCCAGGAAGCCCGCCCCGGACATGGTGACGGAGGCTCTTGCAGAGCTAGGCAGCAGCGCGGAACAGGCGGTATACGTAGGTGATTCCGAAGTGGATCTCAAGACGGCGGAAAACTCCGGCATCCCCTGCATAGCAGTGCTCTGGGGCTTCCGGAGCAGAGAATGCCTGCTGGAGAACGGCGCAAAACTGCTTGCGGAAAAGCCGGAGGACATCCTGACCATCTGACGATCTTTTACTGAATTTAAAAACCCCGCGTTTTCTGCGCGGGGTCTTTTTTGAGTTTGTTTTGATTACTGCTTGTTGGCCTTTCTTGCGATGATCACTGCCATGATCACTGCGACCAGGAGGATGGCGATCATGTGCATTTTTGCTAAATTTATCGTCCTGAAATGTTAAAAAAAATGAAAGGCTTCGTATCCGGGGGGAGGGGTTATCCGGCCTGTTTTGTATATTATGAGAATCTGTACATTATACTTATATAAATGGTAAATTTTCCTTGATAGATTTTTGTTTAAGAGATATCATATAAACGCTGTAAGCACATTGTTAATTAATAGGCAAAGTTTGCCTGTGTAGTTTTTTAGTAGTTTTTGAAGGGAACAATACCTGGAATGAGTCAAGAGTTCAAACTGACAACTGTAGAGCAGATGGAAGCCGATCAGGCGCGTCTGCACGAAACAGCCGTTAGCGTAGGCGTCGATACCTGGCAGGACAGAGTCAAGAATCAGATGCCTCACTGCGGATTCGGTGAAAAAGGTATCTGCTGCCGTATCTGCGCCATGGGACCGTGCCGCATCACGCCGAAGGCTCCCAAGGGCATCTGCGGAGCTACTGCCGACGCCATAGCGGGCAGAAACTATCTGCGCATGGCTGCAGGCGGAGCCGCCACACACTCCGACCACGGCCGCGAGTGCGCGTGGAAGCTCTACGATGCCAGCGAAGACGGCTACTACCACGTCACCGATGCCAGCAAGCTCCTTAAGCTTGCAGAAGAGTGGAAAGTGCCCACCAAGGGACGCGACATCTACGACATCGCTCACGAGGTCGCGCAGATCGCGATCAACGAATACGGAAAGCCGACCGGCTACCAGCGCTGGGTGGACCGCGCTACCGATGAGCGCCGCAAGACCTGGGAAAAGGAAGACATACTTCCCAGAGCCGTAGACCGCGAAGTAGTAACCGCTATGCACATGACCCACATGGGCAACACCGCGGACGCCGAGGCTCTGGTACGCCAGTCCCTGCGCTGCGGAATGGCCGACGGATGGGGCGGATCCATGACCGGCACCGAGATGTCCGACATCATGTACGGCACACCCATGCCGCACGATACCGAGGGCAACCTGGGCGTCATGGCGCTGGATCAGGTCAACATCGTATGCCACGGACACGATCCCGCGGTATCCGAGATGATCATCCGCTACGCGGAAGACCCCGAGATGCTTAAACTGGCCAGAAAGGTGGGGGCCAAGGGCATCAACGTCGTAGGTCTTTGCTGCACAGGAAACGAAATGATGATGCGCCACAAGATCAAGATGGCAGGCAACTTCCTCCAGCAGGAAGCCGTCATCCTGACGGGCGTCTGCGACGCCATAGTCGTGGACGTACAGTGCATCTTCCCGAACATCGGACCTGTTTCCGAGTGCTTCCACACCAAGTTCTATACCACATCTCCGATAGCGAGGATCCCGCTCTCCGAGTACCTGCCCATCACCAGCCAGAACGCCGGCGAAGTGGCAAAGAAGATAGTAAAGGAAGCAATAGAGAACTTCCCGAACAGAGAGCCCGGAAAGATCTTCATCCCGGAGCACAAGCACATCGCTAACGTAGGATACTCCTGCGAGGGCATCAAGAGCCGTCTGGACACCGTTACCAACAGCCACATCGACGAGATCGACACATACAAGCCGCTCATCGAGTGCGTTAAGTCCGGTGTAATCCGCGGCGCTGTAGCCATGGTAGGCTGCAACAACCCGAAGGTCCGCCCGGACTACTCCCACATAGAGATAATGAAGAAGCTCCTGGAGAACGACATCGTGATCGTGGCCACAGGCTGCGCCGCTCAGGCAGCTTCCAAGGCCGGTCTTCTGGACAAGAGAGCCAAGCAGTTCTGCGGAGAAGGCCTGCGCCGTGTTTGCACGCTGGCTGACATCCCGCCGGTACTGCACATGGGCTCCTGCGTAGACATCAGCCGCATGATGCTCCTGGTCACCGGCATAGCCAAGGACTGGGGCATAGACACCACTCAGCTGCCTGTAGTAGGCTGCGCTCCCGAGTGGATGAGCGAGAAGGCTGTATCCATAGCCAACTACGTAGTCGCCACGGGCATAGACACCTATCTGGGGATAGATCCTCTGGTAGGCGGTTCCCCGCAGATGATGCAGCTGATCACCGAGGGTACCAAGAAGATGGTTGGAGCCGGATACATAATCAACACGGATCCGGACGCCCTGGTGCAGAGCATCATAGAAGGCATAGAGGCCAAGCGCGCGGCGCTGGGTATCTGATATGAAGATAGCCGTTACCGGAAAAGGCGGAGTAGGCAAGACCACTTTTGCCGCATGCCTTGCCAGGCTCTACGCGGACGAAGGACGCAAGGTCCTCTGCGCCGACGTAGACCCCGACGCCAACCTGGGCCTTGCCCTCGGCTTTAAGGAGGAGGATCTGGAAAAGATCACCCCCATAACTGAGATGAAGGACCTCATCAAGCAGCGCACCCACGCGGACGAGTTCGAGCGTTTCTTCAAGATCAATCCCAAGGTGGACGATCTTCCGGACATGCTCTCCTACGAGATCAACGGGGTGAAGCTCCTGCTGATGGGGACCGTAAAGGTAGGCGGCCAGGGCTGCGTATGCCCGGAGCACGTGATACTCAAGAGGCTCCTCTCCCATCTGATAATCCAGAGGGACGAGGTCGTGATAATGGACATGGAGGCAGGCCTTGAGCACCTCTCGAGGGGAACCACGGACATGGTGGATCAGTTCATCGTGGTGGTGGAGCCCGGAGCCAGAAGCATCCAGACTTATCACAGCGTCCAGAGGCTGGCTAAAGACCTCGGCGTTGCCAGAGTATCCGTAGTCGCCAACAAGGTAAGGGACGAAAAGGACGAGGCATTCATAAGGGAGAACGTCCCGGAGGAAGATCTTCTGGGCATGGTGCACTTAAACGGCGCGGTCTCCGACGCCGACAGGGCCTGCGCCTCTCCCTACGACACCGCTCCGGAAACGGTGGAAGAGATACGACGCATCAAGGAAAAGATAGACAGAGCCGCTAAAGCGGACGACGACAGGAGGTAAATGGCGTGAGACGCTTATTTGACTGTGTATTCAACGGAAGCGATCAGATGTATGAAAAAGCGCAGAAAGACCTTGCCGCTGCAATAAAAAAGCTCGGTGAGGATCATCCCTGCATCCTTCCGGATACCGCGTTCAACTGCGCTATCATACTGGAATATACAGGTATCGAAGTAAAGACACTCGCAGACCTTAAGGCTGCGATGGACGGCCCCATCAAGGAATGGATGACGAAGAAGGAACGCACCACGGAGATCTTCCATTCCGGCATCGCCACGGCGATGGCCGCTCAGGTGATAGAGGCCGTAAAGTACGCGGACGACACTCAGCCCTACAAGGGCGAATACCACGGCCACATGACGGACGCCGAAGTAAGAGAGCTTGGTCTTCCGCTCGTAACTCAGGACATTCCGGGTTTCGTAGTCATGATAGGTCCGGCACCTTCCGATGAGGAAGCTCGCGACATCATCAAGGGCTACCAGGCCAGGGGCATATTCGTGTTCCTGATCGGAGGAATAATCGACCAGGCCAAGCGCATGGGCATATCCATGGGCTTCAAGGTACGTATCGTAGAAGTCGGTCCGGACATCTGGAGCGTTTCCCACGTAGTGGACCTCGTAATGAGAGCCGCCATGATATTCGGAAACATCCAGCCGATGGACTACTGGGGCATGAACACCTACACCCTGGAGAGGATCAAGGCGTTCGTAAACGCTTACTCCCCGGTGGACGACCTTACGGTAGCGTGTGGCGGCGGCGCGATAGCGCTGGGCTTCCCGGTAATAACCAACGAACAGGAAGAACTCTGGAAGGTCCCCAAGAGCCTTATCATACAGAAGGACACCACGGGCTGGATAGAGACCTCTCTGGAGGCCAGAGACATCAAGCTTAAGGTAACAGCGATGGATATTCCTATCGCGTTCAATACGGCCTTCGAAGGCGAGATAATCCGCAGGAGCGACATGTACGTGGAAGCCTACGGAAGCCGCACGGACTGCTTCGAGCTCGTTACCAGCAAGGACGTTCGCGAGATAGAAGACCACAAGATAACAGTAGTAGGACCGGACTTCGACAAGGTGTTCGACGTCATCTCCGGTTCCGGCGAAAAGATCTACGAGCCGGGCGGAAGCATCCAGCTTGCCTACATAGCCGAGGTCGGCGGCAAGAACATGCAGCCGGACTTCGAGCCTGTATTCGAGAGAAAGCTGCACTCCTGGATGAACTGTCTGGAAGGCGTAATGCACACAGGACAGAGAGACCAGATCCGTATCCGTATCTCCAAGAACGCCTTCGAGCAGGGCTTCAGGGCAAAGCACATAGGCGAGGTCATCTACGCCAAGATCATGAGCGAGTACGACTCCGTAGTGGACAAGTGCCAGGTGACCATCTACACGGATCCCACCGAGTGCACCAAGCTCCGCCACGAGCTGGCCGAGCCCATCTATAACGCAAGAGACGAAAGACTTGCTCTGCTTACGGACGAGGCTGCCGAGTGCTTCTACACATGCACTCTGTGCCAGTCCTTCTCGCCGAGCCACGTCTGCATAGTCACCCCGGAAAGACTGGGTCTGTGCGGCGCCGTTTCCTGGCTGGACGCCAAGGCTACCAACCAGCTCAACCCGACCGGCCCCTGTCAGGTCGTTTCCAAGGAAGGCTGCGTGGACGAGAACGTCGGCATCTGGCCGGATGTCAACAGAGCGGTCCACGAGTACTCCCACGGAGCTCTAGAATCCGTAACTCTGTACTCCCTCTTCAAGGACCCGATGACCAGCTGCGGCTGCTTCGAGTGCATATGCGGCATGGAGCCCGCTACCATGGGCGTGGTCATAGTCAACAGAGAGTACGCGGGTTCTTCCCCACTGGGCATGAGCTTCGCCGAGCTCGCCTCCATGACGGGCGGCGGACAGCAGACCCCGGGCTTCATGGGACACGGCAAGCACTTCATCGGTTCCAAGAAGTTCATGAGGGCAGAGGGCGGAATCGCCAGAATAGTCTGGATGCCGTCTCACCTTAAGGAAGAGGTCCGCGGCAAGCTGAACAAGGCGGCCTTCGAACTCTACGGAATAGAGAACTTCGCCGACATGATAGCTGACGAGAACGTAGCGGCCACTGCGGACGATCTCGACGCCATGATCGAATTCCTCACCGAAAAGGGTCACCCCGTATTCGGTCTGGAGCCGTTCGACTTCTAAAACAGCACGGTATTCTGCGGCCGGAGTCTTTGCAGAAAGGCTTCGCCTCAGGTGAATGACTGCTGAAATTCAAAACCCCGCGGGGATGTACCTCCGCGGGGTTTTTGCGTGCTTGCAGTTTATCAGATCTCGTCTGCCTTGATGTGGGCTATCGCCTGCTCCATTATGGCCGGAACGTCCGCGCCTTCCACATCCAGTCCTTCCACCTTTATCAGGTGATTCTCCTTGATGCCCCAGAACTTTTCAGCAAGCTCCTTCATATAGCCGAAGCCGAAACTGTCGTTGGTTATGGTGCCGCCGGAAGTGGTTACGTAGAACATCTTGCTGGCCTTGCAGAGCGGAATTACGGTGTTGTCGGGACCGTATTCGAACGCTATGTTTACTATGTTTATGGTCTCGATGTAGATCTTGAGTATGGCCGGGAAGGACAGATCCCAGTACGGAGCGGCAAAGATTATGACGTCCGCGTTCGCGAACTGCCTTGCGTAGCTGAAGGTGTCGTCCCAGAGTTCGCCTGCCTCCAGGAGTATCGTCCTGTCTACGAGCGGGAGTCCGTAGAGTGGTTTGATGCGCTCTTTCTCAAGGAATATTTCAGTAACGTTTCCGCCGAGCTTTTTTGCAAGCTGCCTGGCAAGCTTTATGGTCCTGGACTTTTTCCGGACGCACGAGTTTATCAGCAAGATCTCCATTGTGTCCTCCTTCCTGTCTGATACTTTCTGTACTTTTTTATTATACGATATATCTGACAAAAAAACATCAGGAAATGCAGAATGAGGGCCGCAAGATCTCGGAAACGCGGACGGGCCCTTCATGGGAAGCAAAGAGGCCTTGTGGCTCGGACTTGCCGGTTCCACGCTGCTGATAGGAAAGAAATAAACTGCAAAACTATTAAGACCAACAAAGCGAAAACCCCGGAGGATCAATGTCTCCGGGGTTTTATGATCTATCAAATGCCCTTAGTTATCAAAGTAAGGTATCAGCACCTTTTAGTTGCTGGATGTGGGCATGTACGGGATCAGCGTCTGGGCAAGGCTTGCGATGTTCCTTGTCTGGATAAGGACTTTGCCGCTGCCGTGGAATTCGTTGACCAGGCCTTCGCCGGACTTAAAGCCTATCACGCCCGATGCCGGGTGGATGTCGTAATCAAGAGTGGCGTCCCAGGCCACAACGTGATGGTTATCTATTATCAGCGGTCTGCTCGGTGTTACTTCCAGCTCCATCAGCGCGCCGAACGCGTTTACCAGAAGGTCTCCCTGGCCTACGGTCTCCATGATGAAGAATCCGCCGGTTCCGCCGAAGAGCGCTTTGCCGAAACTCTGCGACCTTACCTCGTAGGCTACGCTGTCGTCGCACGCCAGGAACGCTCCGTTATTCAGTCTGTACTGTTTGTGTCCTACCTCAAGCTTCGCGACCATTCCCGGGGTAGCCGGAGCGACCGCTATGCGGGCGTCGTCGGTATTTCCGGTAGCCGTCGTGATGAACACGCCTTCGCCTGTAACGGCAGACCTGGCCACAGCCTTAAGGAAGCCGCCGAACCCGCCGGAATTGGAATTGGACCTGCCCTCCAGAGCAACGTCCTGCATGTAGACCATGGCGCCGCTCTCGATCTTTATCTGCTCGCCTCTCGTAAGCGCGATCTCGACGATGGGGTTGTCTTCGTCTCCGAAAATCTGATAATTCATTACTGATCCTCCTATTTGCGATATTTTTCTGATCGTATCAAACGTTTATATTTTTTTTATTATACCACAGTCGCAGCCTTGCCCGCACATGCTTTTCCGGGCAGGAATAATGCAATAGATGAAAAAGTGCGCCGGCATGGTTTTATACCGGTGAGTCAGAGCCCTTCATATTGGACCGGTATGGTTTTTTATAAGTGGGGAAGGATCATTCATATGTGTACATACCCATTGATTTTTTTCCACCACACTCCGACTTATAATTTGTATCTTTCTTCCGCGGCACTGTTGTACAGCTGAACAAACAATTCCGGCCTGGCGATCGACTCGTACAGCTTTTCTTTTCCGAAACACAGATCGACCAGCCCCCACATGTAACACCCGAAATAATAAGTCGGATACTGCCTGATGTCCTTTCCCATAAAAGTGAACTGTTCATAGTGGCCGGACACTATGCTGCTTACCTCGTCCAAAGACTTTCCGATACACGAATGGTAGTCGCTGCGGATCATTTCAAAGATCTCGTCGAAATGCTCCTCGTAAAATGCCATGTCTTCCTGATCAACGACATATGATACCTCATTATATTTTGCTTTTTTGCCACGTGTCGCCAGGTTGTTCATATAATGCATGGCCAGCCCCTCATATGCAAAGTTCTGCAGGAAGTAGTCTTCGCCTCTGATCCCTTCGGGTGCAAGCAGCGGTCCTGCCAGTATATGGTGCAGTTCGTGGGCAGTGATATGCAAAAAGTCGTTCCTGTTCTTAAACTCCTGAAGATTGGCTGCGTCATAATCAACATAGTGGTCATACGGCCAGCCCATCGAATTGCCTATCGAAACGATCAGAATGATGTTGATCTCCGGAAGCTCTTCCAGCAGCTCATCAGGCAGACTGTTTTTCAGGAGAGATTCTATGGTGCCGTAGTCTTCTTCTGTCATCGAAGCGATCGCATCTATGCCGGCTTTCCTCTTTTCAAGCTCATTATAAAATGCAAGGAATGATTTTTTCTTATACTGAAGGCGCTGGTTCGCAAAATCCTTCTTGTCGAAGTGCATAAAGAAATCAACAGCTTCTTCAAAGGATATCCCGCAGACCGGAAGGGAAGGGTCTGAATATCGATTGAATTCCACCTTGTAATCCGGCAACGAAAGAATCTCCCGCAGGCGTTTCTCATCGCCTTTCCCGGTTCTTTTCCGTTCCGAGAGCCATTCGAGCATTGGCTCAAGTGCCGATGTGTTGAAAATGATCTTATCCATTTGTTCTCCGTCTTTCATTCTTTTTCTGACTGTCGCTTTTATTTGACTCCATGTATTCCGCCAGCGTTTCGACCTCGCAGCCCTTATCTGCATAATAGGAGAGCATCTCAGGCATCTTCTTTAAATCATAGCTGGTGACGCAATCGGAGATGACATGCACGGCATATCCGGCCTTTGTCATGTTGAAGCAGGTGGATTTTACACAGGCCGTGGCATCCGCACCGGTAATGTAAAACTCCCGGAGATCCCTTGACCGGATGAATTCTGAAAATGCCTCGCTTGTCAAAGCGTTGGCTTTTGTCTTGACGAAGATATGATCCGATACGATCTTGAGCTCCGGCACAAGTTCTGTTCCTTTTGTACCTGGCTTGAAAGTGCGAGTACCGGCGGACAGGTTATTGTGCTGAATATAAACGATTTCCACGCCGCTTTCCGCCGCCCATTCGATGGCGGCATTCAGTCTGTCAATGATGTCCCTGTAGTGCTTGGT
>JAFRYI010000009.1 GCA_017437745.1 Bacillota bacterium | reverse complement strand
CCGCAATCCTTTTCTTTTCCTGAGGGGTCACCCTCGCGTGTATCTGTTTTAATCGTTCGCTCATCTAATAATTTTCCTTTCATTCAGCCTCTTTATGCAATAGGCTGATATAAAACTCGCAGGCTGATCGGGGGTTAGGGGTTTGTCCCTTAAAGAAGGCAGCCCCGTGCGCCTCCCGGAACTTGCTGCACAAGTTCCCTGCTTGTTACAAAACTTCCATAGTTATTCGGAATAGATCTTCCTGAGACATCACTGTGCTGTCAAAGCTGCAATATGGCATCACATAGATGTCTCAGAGTTCATTTCCGTGACGGTCGTGACGATGGTGACGGTATTTCAGATACTGCCCCCGCTGTGTATAATATCGTCGCAACCGACACTATCGTCACGCTGTTGCAGGGTCAGCCTGATCCGTCTTCCTTCATGGATCTTCTTTGGATCGTACAATATGCCGTATTCATTAAACAGTCGCTGCTTATTTGCATTAAGCTTTCTGGTTAGGGAATTTGCGGAAAGATCTGTGTTGATCGCTTCTGCAAGTTCAGTAGGTGATCCGTGCCATATTGTATTTCCTTTATTCAGAAGATTTGAGATCGCGTCCAGATCCGGGTCCGGCGGTTCTTTCCACTCATCCGTTTCCGCTTCAGTCAGATCCCAGAGCAGACTCTCCGGATCTCTTTTAAGATGCAGTTTTGCTTCAGGCTGATCTCTTCCTGTAACATAGAGCGTGGCCTCATCTGACCCGCGCTGTTCCTTGTCAAGAACGAAGGCCCCGTCAGCAGCTCCGAAAAGTCCGTTCGATCCGGAGATCATCTCGAAGATGTCTTCGGAGCGGAGCTTTCTGTTATGATGGACCAGCATCAGGCAGATGCCGCGCCTGTCCGCAAAACCCTTCAGCTTCATGATCGTGTCATAGTCCTCGTTGTAGCTGCATGAGCTGTCATCGGTCTCCCGTATTCTCTTGAGCGTGTCGATGATCACAAGACATGTGTCCGGATTGTCTGTCAGAAACTTTATGAGCTGCTTATCCAGGACGTCCCCAAGTGTCCCGGATGATGCTGCAAGGTAAAGATCATCTGTTCCTTCTTCTCCGAACATCCGGTACAGTCTTTTCTGAAGCCTCTCGTAATTATCTTCAAGGGCAAGATACAGGACCTTGCCTTGCCTTACAGAGTAGCCCCAAAGTGCTTTTCCTGTGCTCACATGGTAGGCAAGCTGTGCCATGAAAAAGCTTTTTCCTACCTTGGGAGCTCCTGTAAACAGATAGGTGTCCCTGTACAGGAGCCCTTCTATAATGGGAGGCTTTCCGGTAAATACGGAATCCAGTAGCTCGTTCATGGTTACTGTTTTCAGACAGCCGCCCGGAAGGATCGACAGTCCATTAGACTGTTTTTCATAAAAACCGTTGCAATTGCCGACCTCTGCTGTTATACTGGTACCTGAAGATTGAAGTAACTGCTCGTCATCAGCGCCAACTGATGTGGAAAGAGCAGTTTTTCTTTCGTCTGCGATCATCAGGACCCCTCCCTTACGCTTTCCTCTTCAAGCTGCTGAAGCAGACGGGGTACATTCACAAGGTATCTGTTTCCTGACATTATATGCGGTATCGTTCCGTTTTCCGTTCCCTTGCGGATGAAGTGATAACTCAGGCCGGTGTATGCTGCGGCCTCTTTTCTTGACATATAGATCTTTTCTCTTTCTTTTGTCATTGATAAAACCTTTCTGACACTTAATGTGTCAACTGCTGATTGTAATGTGTTTCTGCGCTGTCCTCCGGGGAAGCTGCTTCCTGCCCACACTTCGTCGGCGTCGCATTGCTCGCGGCTGCAGCCTTCCAGTCCTGGCAATGTCGTATCTTCTTCCCTTGACAGTTATTTAATTATGCTATCCAACAAACGAACACTTGTTTTTATTGGATAAAAGTATTATAATGAGTCCGGATCGAATTGCAATACTTTTGCCCGACATTTATTGGAGTGATGGAGTTCGGGCAAAAACAGAGCAAAATACATTTTCTAAAAGCAGGTAGCATCATGAACAGACAGAAAAAAGACTATTCGGAATTCGAGCATACAGAATACGACAGATACCGCAGCATACGGTCCAATAGAAATAATCTTCAATTGGATTATTTCCGTAATAATGTGCTCTTTGAAAACAAGGGTCGATTTACGATAGATATAGATCCATTCCATGAATTCTATGCCATGTATGACGAACTGGTGGACTATGAGAAAGAATGCGCGGAAAGAGAAGGCAGAGCACCTTATAAAGTATCTATGTTTGAGGACGGTGATCTGGGAAACGATGCCAGGCAGGAACTGATCGAATATAACAGCCAGATAGTTGAGATCTTTAAAGACAGACTTGGCAGTGCGGACAGTGAAGAGCAGGAGATCACCGGGATGCAGGCCGGGGCTTCTCCTGATATGGAAATGGATGAAGAACCGCTTAATAATGTCTTCAGCGGAACAAATGTTACTTTAAATCTTGGAGAAGGCATCCTCGATTTTGTCTACGCGGATTTTATCACTCCATCGGCAGATTGTTTGAGTTTATACTCGTATTGGGAAAAACTAAAAGAAAGGTCTGAAAAAAACGGGGCGCAGGTAGACCGCATATTAGCAGATTTCTATCTTACAGAGCCGGAGCCTGAGAACAACAAAGTTTATAATCACCTTCAGCTGTCCGTTGAGACCTATTATGATTACTGCAGTACATTTGATGAGATAAAAGATATCGCCTATGCTTCATTGTATTCTGCGATCTTCCCTCCGGTTTTTACTGATATAAAGATATATTCTAAAAAGCAGATTCAGCAGTATTTTTATTATTTAATGGCCCTTCAGAAGGAGTATCTTGAGATATTGGAATTCTGTTTCGACGAGGATTATTTCCCAGAGGTGCTTGGTGGGTATAGTCCCGGAGAACGATATGTTGCTTACAGATATATTCATGATCTCCCAACATACATACATAGAAACGAGATATTGAGAATGGACGGTAATGTTGATGAACATGAGACTCATGGCGGGCTGGATTTTGCACAGTATGCCAAAGTGGTAGCTAAGAATATTAACAAAGACCTCTCGATCTTTACTGATTTCGCAAAGAAATATTCCATTTCTGAATCAGAGGCAAGAATGATCTTTGTAAGGCCCAGGCATATTTATATCGATTATGAAGTCCGGACCGTCGCGGATATGCTTGAGCTTGAACTCTCAAAAATGATCGAAGAGAACATCCATTTCAGAAAGTGCAAACGCTGTGGCAGATATTTCATAGTAAAGGGAAACTATAACACAAATTACTGCAACAGGATCGCCGATGGGGAGACACGTTCCTGCCAGGAACTTGCTGCCATGGAGACATACAAAAAGAAGGTTGCGGATGTTCCGGCAATGGCGATCTATCAGAGATATTATAAGCGCTATAAGGCCCGTGAACGAGTCAACCAGATAAAGAAGGACGATTTCAATAAGTGGAAATATAAGGCTATGGATAAGCGTGAGGACTGTATAAACGGTAAGATCACGCCTGAGCAGTTTGAGGAATGGTTGGAAGGCTGCTTCCCGAACAGGCCTAAGAAGGATCAGCCTCAGGCAGAATGAAGCTTCCACGGTTAATGGAAATATTTACCTGAACATACTTTTGCACAGGATTAATGCTATTCTGATAGTAAAGATGGAGTATCAAAGAAATCATTTGGTGGTTGAATAATGGCTACAAAACTTATGACTCGGAAAAATGGTAAAGGCGCTTACCTTATTTCCGTATACAGGGGCAAAGGGAAACCGTATTATTATGAGACCTGGAATATCCCGGATGGCTGGAGCAAGACCGCAATAAAGCGCGGGCTGAAGAAAGCCGAAATGGATGCAATAGCCAGAGTCAAATCCGGCGAAGCTATGACCCGCAGCGATAAAAAGGAAAAAGAAAGGCTTGAAAAAGAAGCCCAGGACAGGGCCCTTACCTTAAAAAAGTATGTTGAGACCATATATATGCCTTCTAAAGAGATCACTGTTGCCGAGCATACACGGACATCGCTTCAGGGGATCTTCAGAACACATATTTTTCCTGTCCTTGGTGACAGTAAAATGGTTGAGATCAAGCCCGTTGCTATAAATGCCTTGCTTTTGAATATGCAGAAGAACGGAAAGAAGCACTCTACTGTTGTAAAGGTCTATAACACTCTTAATAACCTTTTTAAGAATGCCTATCTGGATGAGACCATTCCCGGAAATCCTATGGGAAAGATAGCCCGTCCAAAAGCAACGAAAGCGGAGAAAACAGTCAGGGAAATAGACGCTTTTACTATTGAGGAGATCAACTATATCAAAGACTGCGCTGAGAAAGAACCATTAAAATGGCGGGCTCTGCTTAATCTGTTTATTGATACGGGCTGCCGCAGGGGAGAAGCGCTCGGTCTTACATGGGATAATGTCCATTCAGAGTCGCTGGAGGTCCGGTTTGAGGGCAATCTGTGCTATACCCCGGATAGAGGCGTGTATGTTGACACGATAAAGAACGGCAAAGCCCGTACGAATGTCGTGACAGAGCACACCATGCAGCTCTTGCAGGATCTGCATAAGGAGCAGCTCCGGGATGCTGTGATTTCTCCGTATGTGTTTACTCAAGATGTTCGCGGAGGGGCAATGCATCCAGATTCCCCAAGCAGGTATATTCCAAAGTTCTGTAAGAAGTACGGGCTTCCGGAGTGCAGACCGCATAAATTCAGGCACAGTTTTATAAGCATCGCGATCACGAACGGAGCAGATATTGCTTCTGTTGCAGCTATAGTGGGAGATAATATAGATACGATCCTTCGCATATACACCCATGCTGATGAAGACTCAAAGGCCAAGGCTGCAAATGTTTATCAGATGGCGCTGGCTAACGGGCGGAAATGATCATATTGATACTATAATACAGGAAAATGAAGAATAGAGGTTTACAACGACAAATCTGGATTCAAAAGCCATATTTGTCGTTAGTACTGTTGCAATACTATTGAGTCTATGTTATAATTGCGACAAATTCGGGAATCAAATCCAGATTTGTCGATAAAGGAAGGCTATAATAATGGAGTATATTAAAAGAGCAATTGAGGATATTGCATTAAACTCAGATAAGTCATTTAAGAGTGTATTAATAACAGGCGCAAGACAGACAGGTAAAACGGAGATGATCAAAAAGATCTTCCCGAAAAAGAAATATGTTTTGATAGATGATCCTTTTATTGAAGACCAGGCAAATAATAATCCAAATATGTTTATGATGCTGAATAAACCTCCTGTGATATATGATGAGGTCCAAAGAGCTCCGGGATTATTCCGTTATATTAAAATTGCATGCGATGAAACTAAAGATAAAGGGCTGTTCTGCCTATCCGGGTCTCAGCCGTTTGAGTTGATGGAAAAAGCTTCCGAATCACTTTCAGGGCGAGTTGGAATAATAGAACTGCTGCCCCTGTCTCAGCGCGAGATCGACAGGATCGATTTCAACGCCCCTTTTCTCCCTACAATGGAGTATGTACAGAAAAGACAAGAAAGTGCAAAGGCGCCTGAAGATCTATGGGTGAGGATCCATCGTGGCGGTTATCCCGAATTGCAAGATCCTGATGTGGACTGGGGAGTGTTTTTCTCAAGTTATGTCAAGACTTATCTTGAAAGGGACGTCCGTAAGCTTTCAGCTGTTCAGGATCTGAACGATTTCAGGCGTTTTATGGTTGCTGTGGCAGCCAGGACAGGTCAGATGCTCAACTACAGCAATATAGCAGATGAGATAGGTAAAGACCAGACAACAGTTAAAGCATGGATGTCGATACTCGAAGCATCAGGTATCATTTATCTTTTGGAGCCGTACACACCTAGTGTTCTTAAAAAGGCAATCAAGACACCTAAAGTGTATTTTAGAGATACGGGTCTTGCAGCATATCTTACTCGTTGGCTCACACCGGACACATTGGCCAATGGCGCTATGAGCGGATCGTTTTTTGAGACATTTGTTATTTCGGAGATACTCAAGTCTTATTCGAACAAAGGTATTGACTATCGTTATTGCGTATCATATTACCGGGGAAGGGATAAGAAAAAAGTCAGAAAAGATGGTAAAGAATATGAGGTCGAAAGTGAGATAGATCTGATCATTGAAGAAAACGGAATACTATATCCCATTGAGATAAAACAGAGTATATCCGTGACTGCAGATGAGACATCTGCATTCCTTGTTCTTGATAAGGTTGAGGAAAAGAAGCGCGGCTGCGGAGCGATCATATGTAATTGTCCACAGCCAGGCATGCTTAGAGAAAACATACTACAGATACCGGTCTGGTATATATGAAACGAAATGAGCACTAGAGAACGACTCTCCTTGTGTTCATTATTTCTAAGGGGTCTAAAGTCTATCCAAAAGTCTATGACACCCCCAAAAAGTCGATGACATATTGAGATATACAAGCGCAGCAAGAAAAAACAACCAAAAGCCGAAATGCATTGAAATTCCAATGGTTAACAGTATCAAAACAGGACAAAAAAAGACACCAAAAAACACCTCTGGCCCGTCTTGGTAAGGATGAGGTCACCAGTTCGACTCTGGTCAGTAGCTCCACTAAAGACCCCTTGATTTTCAAGGGGTCTTGCTTTTAGATATATGGTATAATATATGTGTGGACGCTTCGTTTTTACGGATGTTAACACGCGTTGCTTGCGGCAACGGGCCGGGTCGGTGTAGTTTGGCTGCGAAAGGAGGTTTTCGCTATGCTTAACGAAAACATTAAAGCAGTCAGAACTTCGAAGGGTATCTCGCAGGAGGAGCTCGCGATCAAGCTGAACGTGGTGCGTCAGACGGTCTCCAAATGGGAACGCGGTCTGTCGGTGCCGGATTCCGAGATGCTGATCTCGATATCTGAAGCGCTGGAAACGCCGGTGAGCGTGCTGCTCGGCGGTACGGTGGAGGAAGACGCACCGGAGGATCTCAAGTCCATATCCGAAAAACTGGAGGTAATCAATCTGCAGCTGGCGCGGCAGAAGGCGTCCAGGCGCAAGGCGATCCACTGGACATTCATAATACTTTGCGTTGTGATCGCAGCGGTATTCGCCGCCACGGCAGCGGCCGACAGCGCGTACATGGCGCGCAGCAGCAGCGACCCGGAGAGCGTCGTGGCCGGTACTTTGGTGCACGCGTTCGCGTGGGTATATTTAAGGATAGCGCCGCTCGCGTTCATCGGTTCCATCGTGGGCGCGGTAATGACAAGGAAGCGCGGCTGACAAACACAGGGAGGTTCGGAGATGCCGGAAAGGGTACAGTTCTGGAGAAAGCAATATATCAGGGAGCACATCAAATACCTGATAATAGGGCTGGTGATCTGCGCAGCGATCATCTTCTATATCGCAAAACACGCAGTCGTAGAACTTCCGCTCATAGGCTGGGTGGGAGTAGGCATCCTTGTGGTGATCGTGGACCTCTACAATTTCAACCGCCGCATGAGGGAATACGTTGCGAACAAGCTGATGGAAGAAGAACGCAACAACATCCCTGACGACGACACGCGCTACGTGGACGTGGAGTAAGGGGCGCAATGGACTTACGATCCGTCAAAAAACTGAAATTAAAGACCGGACTTCGCAGTCCGGTCTTTTTGTCGTACTTGTTTTCAGGACCGAGGTCTACCAGTCGATGATGGGAGACTGATAGAACACTCTGGTGCTCATGTCCAGAACGAGCTTGTAGCCGCCGTTCTTGGTGCCGGTAACATCGTACCTGCCCCAGACGTCGGAGCGTCCGTAGCTCTCGTTGTGAGCGGTTATCGGCCTCATGTAGTAGCCGCCGTCCTCGCGGTTGAGTCCTGCCATGGCCCATACGGTGTTGACCAGGGTGTGAACGGAGAGGAACGGTACTACGTCGGAGACGTCGCCCAGACGCTTTACGGTGCCTTCTCTGGTTCCCGCGGACAGAAGCGGCGATCCGAACGTTACGGTGTTAAGGATGTTGTACCTGGACTTTACCGTGGAATTGCCGGCTACCTGCTGCGCTACCATGCCGCCGAGGCTGTGTCCGGCTATTATCAGGTTTGCGCCCTGCGGAACGTTCTGGCAGATCACCGATACTACGTTGCTGTAGTAGGCGTTGTCCAGATTGAATCCGGAGAACAGGTCCGTAAGAACTTCCGTGGACTGGTTGAGCACCAGTTCCGTACCGGAAAGGGTAACAAGATATACCGGCTTGGAAGTGAAGAGACCTTTCTTGAGGGCTCCCTTAACGATGCTGATGGGGCCCTGCGAGCCCTGGTTGTATCCGTCGCGGATGAGTCTGTAGATCTCGGGCGCGGTGGTGTAGGTGCGGTTGTTCGCCGCGAAAGCCGCGGTCGTTCCGAAGACCATTACGAGCGCCAGCACGAGCACGATGATCTTCCTTAATGATCCGTTCTTTTTCACTTTGTTTACCTCCGTAATGGAACAAGCGAAAAACTATTACTCTGTTTATATTTTAACATACAAAAACAAAGCATGCAAACGGATATGAGCATGTTTTTGTGCCGTAAGCCGAAAACGAACGGGTATCAGATGAATCCCAGAGTTCCCAGAACTGTCAGGAACACGAAAAGCGTAAAGACGCAGAGCAGGGAAGTGACCGCTACGGCTTCTCCTGCCAGCTCTTCGTTGCCGCCCATGGAGACCGCCGTGCTGTAGGAATTTACCGCGCTGTGAGAACCGCTGTAGACCAGGACCGCTATCAGATCCACTCCCCTGATCCCCAGAAGTATGGCTCCGGGCACCAGAATCAGTGGCAGTATTATGAGCTTGCCGACGCAGATGACCGACAGGCGCTTTGCCCACTTCTTCATCTTGGAGAAATCGAAGCCGGCTCCAAGGGCCAGCATGGCGGCCGGTGTGGCCATGGCCGCGAGCTTGCTTATTACGTCCTTGGCGATGACGTCCGGCAGCTTGATCCCGGACAGGTTGGCCAGAAGGCCAAGAAGGCTGCTCAGGACCAGCGGGTTGAGTATTATCTTTTTAAGCATCTTGAGGATGCTTACCCTGCCGCCCTTGGCCCTTTCGAACTCTACCGTAGAGCAGATGTTTACTATGGGTGTTATTATTACCGCAAGGACTGCGGTCATTCCTATGCTGCTGCCGAAGAAGCTCTCGGCTATAGGGATGGCCAGCAGATTGTAATTGGCTTTGTGTATCGCCTGAGTCATTACCGGGGCTATGGTCTTGTCCTTCTCCCGGGAATTGACTATGAGCGAGATGATGATATACGTGATCGCGCAGGTTATCGCAACGTACAGCGACAGCTTTACGTTGAAGCCGCCCTTTATGTCCGCCTTGTATATGGCGTAGAAGATGCTGAGCGGCAGAAGTACGTTGAATACAAGTTTGTTGAGACCGGCCGCGGTCTTATCGTTAAGCAGTTTTATGCGTCCCAGAAAGTATCCGACCATCATGAAGGCCAGAAGAGGGAATACGGCGTTAAAAGCAAGGATCATCGTCTCCATTATTCGGGCAGGCTCCTTTTTCCGGTTATTTCGTCCAGGACGATCTTTCCAACGCGAAGGTGGAATACTCCGTTGCAGACATCCAGCGGGTAATCGTCCGCCCCGTAATGCTCAAGAAGGAGCTTAAGGCCGTGCATTACCTCCTCCGGGTCGCTTACGAGGCTGCATTCTCCGAAGCCTATGACGCTCTCGTAGCGGGCCGTAATGCCGTAGCGCGGACGGTCGATCTGTATCAGCCTGTCGGCTTCCACACAGACCTTAGGGTCCTGCTCCATAAGGTCCAGTTTCAGACCGGTCGTGGCGCAGTGGAAATACAGGACGGGCTTTCCGCCGGCGACCTCCATGCCGTAGGACAGAGGCACTACGTACGGATAGTCTCCGCCGTGGAAGGCGACGCGAATCGTGTCGCATCTGCGCAGGATGTCTAATATCTGTTCGGGATCTTTTACTTCTTTGTCGGTCCTTCTCATGTGGATATGTTCTCCTTTGTATGACTGCGCTTTGCGTAGGCGGACGTTGCTGAACGTTGTTTTATCCTAAACTATGAACTCGGCCGCGAACACCACTACGCAGCATATGGCGGCTACCGGAAGCAGCCCGGCGCCCAGCCAGGCGGCAGCTATGCCCGCCAGCAGAGCCAGCGCTCCGGCAATGGGAGATTGAGTGGCGTTTATTATGGCGGGGAATGTCATGAGCGCAAGCGTTACGTACGGCACATAGTACAGGAAAGACTGCATGAACCGGCTGTTTATGGGCTTGCGGAATATGGTGAGCGGAAGCACGCGCACAAGGTACGTGACCGCGAACATCACCAGGATGTAGGTCCATTTGCTATACATCGCGGACCTCCTTCCCGTCCGTGCATGCATCGGGATTCGGGCTTTCGTCCGGTGTCCCGTAAGCTTTTTTCGTGTCTACGGGGAAGAGCAGGGCGGCCGCCGAAGCGATCACTATCGTAAGGATTATGGTCTTGGTGCCGGAACTGATGTTCTGCAGGAACGCAAGCTTTTCCGCGCCCCACGAAGCCGCGAAGCATATGAGTATGAGGCCGGCTATGACCTTGCTCTTTCTGGCCTGCGGCACGATTATGGCTATGAACATGCCGTACAGAGCTACGCTCAGCGCGCTCACCACCCTCGCGGGAAGTATGTCGCCGGCGACTATGCCCAGGGCCGTCCCGACGGACCACAGCGGTACGGATATGAGTATGGCTCCGTAGAAATACACCGGATCCAGATATCCCGGACGCGCTATGTTTATGGCGAACAGCTCGTCCGTGACTGCGCCTCCGAAAAGGAGCCTGTGGAAGAACGGCATTTTCGGGTCCGTCCTCTGCGTAAGCGCAAGGCTCATCAGCATGTACCGCAGGTTGATTATAAGCGTCATCAGAGCGACTTCGGCAAGAGCCGCGGAAGCCCCTATCAGGGTGAATCCGGCGTATTCTCCGGCCGATGCTATGCAAAGAAGGCTTGCTATCGCGCCCTGGAACGCGGAAAGTCCGGCGTTCCTTGCTATGATGCCCAGGGAGAAAGACACTGCAAAATAGCCGAGCCCTATTGGTACTCCGTCCCTTATTCCCTGGCGGAAGGCCTTGCGGCGCTCGACCGAAAGGAGGTCTTCTCCGCTGCTGGTGTAGGCATCTTCGGTTTTTTTCGACCGCTTTTCCATAACACTTTATTATACAATATTTTGGCAGCATTGTTAAGACCGGTCCCGGGATGCGGCCGGCTTTATGCGATCATCAAAAAAGGATAAGAATTTATTGTAGTAAGTGAGTATTGAATACTATTGTCCTGAGTGATAAAATAATAACAATTGGCGGACACCTCGGACCGCTCGCGTGAAAGGTGTCATCGGTCAACACAGCAGTATAGAACAGAAAGGGTCAGAAAATGAGACTTGAAAACAAAGTAGCTATCGTTACAGGCGCAACTTCCGGTATGGGAAGAGCAACAGCTTATCTTTTCGCTAAGGAAGGCGCGAAAGTCGTTATTACAGGAAGAAACGAAGAGCGCGCCAAAGAAGTAGTAGACAACATCAAGGCAGACGGCGGCGAAGCCATTTATGTACTCGGCGACGCTTCCAATCTCGAGTTCTGCGACGAGATAGTCAAGAAGACGATCGAAGCTTACGGTACCGTAGACATTCTTGTAAACAACGCCGGAATGCTCAGCCTGTCTTCCGTTCAGGCAGTTACCATAGAAGAGTGGGACAAGATCTTCAGAGTTAACGTGGATTCCGCTCTTAAGCTCTGCCAGCTCGTAGCTCCGATAATGAAGGAGAAGGGCAAGGGCGTCATCGTTAACGTGGCGTCCGTAGCATCCTACGCTGCTCACCACGGATTCGCTCCGTACATTTCTTCCAAGCACGCCATGGCCGGACTCTCCAAGTCCATGGCATGGGAACTCGGTCCGGAGATCAGGGTCAACGCCATCGCTCCGGGACTCATCCACACCGCGATGGTAGACGGTCTGGGCGGACCGGCTGCTCTGCAGGGAATGATCGACAACTGCCCGGTAAAGAGATGCGGAGTCCCCGAGGACATCGCTACCGTAGCTCTGTTCCTTGCCACCGACGACTCCAGCTTCATCGACGGCCAGATCATAAAGGTAGACGGCGGATTCGAGTGCTAAAGCAGACCGCTTCTTAACGAAGACTCAAAAGGCTCCCTTTTCGGGAGCCTTTTTCATGTTCTGTCACATGCCGGAGCATTATTACTCTGCAATGATTGGGTTCTATATAATTTCTGTCAGCTGCTGCTCTTCATCAGTTCCGCGAGCGTGGTCTCGGCCCAGCTGTAGTTCGTAAGATAACTGCCTTTGAACAGCTGCGAATACTCTTCCTTGCCGGAAAGGTAGTCGTAAAGGTCGCATTTTACACGGTCGGTAACTATCCTGCGCTTGCCGCTTACGGATTCCATCATGTCAGCTATTCCGTATTCTTCCAGAGTGTTCTTAAGGCGAAGCGCCACCTTGCGGTATCTGGCGAGCGTTACGGAATCGTAGACAGCGTCCTCCCAGAGGAACGCTATGGCTTCCTCCGAAGAAACGAAACCGCCGCGCCTGTCGACCAGAAGAGCCAGAAGCTCCTTGGATTTGCTGTTGCGGAAAAGAACGGTCCTGTCGCCCACGAATACGTCGAAATAGCCGAAGGTCCTGATCCTGGGGATGTCGCTGGACAGCTGCAGGGTCTGCGGAGCTTTAACATCCTGTCTGCAGCAGAAAAGGCTTATCTCGGGGCGCATCTTTATGAATACGCCTGTGTATTCTCTGCTCCTGCCTGTAGTGGAGATCACCGTATAGTGTATCTCCCTGGCTTCCTCGTCTTCCGCGGCTGCTCTCTGGGGTTCTTCCGAGAACGTTCTCCTCAGCTCGCGCTGCTGGTCCGGCGGAAGTCTGCGGAGTATCCAGGATTCCGTAGCTTCCTTCATCTGCATTGGTATCCCTTTTACCCAGCGCAGCATCGCGGAACCTCTGGTGTGAAGCACCGTTACGGTCCTGTCTTTATAATTGAATTCGAAAATGTCGTCGTATACTCCGGACAGAGCCTTTACGTAGCGCTCGGTCTCCCTGTCCTTGCGCGATCTGGCTTCTTCCGTAAGGTCTATGCATACTGCGTTCAGCACCGGCGCTCCGCTGCTGTCCGTATCCCTGGATACCCATCCGAAAAGCCTTACGCTGCTTCCGTCGAAACGCAGAACGGTCTGTTCACCGGAGACCGGTCCCTGCTGTTCCTCCACTGAACAGAGGAGCGCGGGAAATCTGCTTCTGTCTTCCGGAGGTATGAATGAAAGGACGCTGCGCTTGAAAGCATCCAGTTCCGGACTGTCCGCGTTCCATTCGGCAGGGAATCCCAGTATCCTGAGCATTTTTTCGCTTATGTAGGTAACGCGCGGTTCGTCCTCGCAGGTGATCCTTATGATCCCGCAGGGAACGGTATTCATTATGATCTCCGCTTCCGTCTTTTTGTTAAGCTTCCTGTCCAACAGCCGTTCTCCTTTCCGGTGGGTCTTCAGCTCCGATATTATATCCCGAGGGACAGTTTTAGTCAAACCTCAGGTAAGTAATAAAAGACCGCCGGTCCCGTTAAGGACAGGCGGTCTCATAACCGTCATCTGCTGTTTTCTCTGAGTTCGGTCTTTCTGATCTTGCCGCTTATGGTCTTGGGCAGTTCGTCCACGAACTCTATGTGCCTTATCCACTTGTACTCGGCAAGCTTATTGTTGCAGCTGTTCTTAATGTCCAGCTCCAGCGCTTTGGACGCCTTGCAGTCGTTTCCGACCACTATGAACGCCTTTATCGCCTGGCCTCTCAGCGGATCCGGAACTCCCACCACGCTGCATTCCACGACGGCATGGTGCTCCATCAGAACGTTCTCTATCTCGTAGGGGCCTACGCGGAATCCGCCGGTCTTTATTATGTCGTCGAACCTTCCGTAGAACCAGAAGTAACCGTCCTCGTCTATGTACGCTGCGTCTCCGGTGTGGAACACTCCCTGGCGCCATACGTACTCGTACTGGGCGTCATCGTACAGATATCCGCTGAACACGCCTTCCTGGCGTTCGCCTTCCCTTGGAACTACTACGATCTCGCCCACTTCGCCCGGAGCGACCGGTCCGCCTTCGCGGCTTCTGAGCTGCACGTTGTAGAAGGGGGAGGGCTTGCCCAGCGCGCCTTCCTTCGCCTTCATTCCCTTGAAGTTCGCGAGGAGCAGCACGGTCTCGGTCTGGCCGTAGCCCTCGTTTATCATCAGCCCCGTGGTCTCGTAGAACTTCTTGAAGATCTCCGGAGCCAGCATCTCTCCGGCGGTAGCCACGTGCTTAAGACCGGGCATTGCCGGAAGGCCTTTGCGCACTATGTAGCGGTATATGGTGGGCGGCGCGCAGAACGAATCCACGCCGTACTTGTTTATCACGTAGCACATCTGCCTGGGGTCGAAATTGTCGAAATCGTAGACCATTACGGCCGCTCCGCAGAGCCACTGCCCGTAGATCTTGCCCCAGGAAGCCTTCCCCCAGCCTGTTTCGGAGACCGTAAGGTGAAGACCGCCTTCGGATACCTGCTGCCAGTACTTCGCGGTTATTATGTGCGCGAGAGGATAGGTGAAGTCGTGGAACACGCCCTTGGGGTAGCCCGTGGTCCCCGACGTAAAGTACATCAGCATGTTGTCTGTGGCTTTCGTGGGAACTCTCTCCCAAACGTCGCTTGCGGCTTCGGCCTCCTTGCTTAAGTTGCGGAAGTCCATAATGTCTTCCTTTATGCTCCAGAGTATGCAGCTGGATCCTGCCTGCTGTACAGCGCTTCTTATCCTTGCCGGAACATCATTGTAAGGAGTGCATATGACGGCGTCTATCCTGGCCATCTGGATGCGGTAGACGTAGTCGCTCACAAGCAGCATGTGCGTGGCCGGTATGGCCGTTATTCCAAGCTTGTGGAGCGCAAGGATCGTGAACCAGTACTCGTAGTGGCGCTTAAGGACCAGCATCACCTTCATGCCTCTCTTTAGGCCGGCGCTGCTCAGTACGTTTGCTATCCTGTTGCTCTCCCTTTTAAGGTCTCCGAAGGTAAAGACGTGCTCTTCGCCTTCCGTGTTGCACCATACCAGAGCTTTCCTGTCCGGTTCTTCGTCCGCTACGGCGTCCACGACGTCGTAGGCGAAGTTGAAGTTCCCCGGGTAGTTCAGGGAGAATTCCTTAAGTCCGCCGTTTTCGTCCAGGACCTCCGTGCAGTATTTCTTGTATATGCTCATGTTACTTACCTGCTGTCTGTCCCGTGATCGCGAACGCGAACTCCGCGCTTACGCACAGGCGTTCTCCCACGCAGACCGTACCTTCCGCGAAGTAGAATGGGTGCTTGGCTCTTTTGATGCTGCACTTTGTTTCTACCGTATCTCCGGGCTTTACCGGGGAGCGGAACTTAACGTTGTTGAGGCCGGTGTATACCGGGAGCTGGCCTTCCGTCATCTTGTCGCGCAGAAGTATGCACGCGGACTGTGCCAGTATCTCGCAGAGTATTACGCCGGGTACTATGGGGTTGCCGGGGAAGTGTCCGTTAAGGAAGAACTCGTCGCCGGTAACGTGATAGTGACCCGTAGCGACTCCGTCTTCTTCGGTAACGTCGTCCACCAGCAGCATGTCGTTTCTGTGGGGGAGTATCTTCTTTATCTCTTCTTTGCCGAGAGTCATTTTACCCTCCTGAACGCCAGGCAGGCGTTGTGTCCGCCGAATCCGAGGGAGTTGGACAGGCAGAGGTCCACGTCCGTCTTTACGGCCTTGTTGGGCGTGTAGTTGAGGTCGCAGTCCGGGTCCGGCTCGTTAAGGTTGATGGTCGGCGGGATGATGCCTGTCTCCAGCACCTTAAGGCAGGCTATGGCCTCTATGGCGCCTGCGGCTCCCAGCATGTGGCCGGTCATGGACTTTGTGGAGCTTATGACGGCCTTGCGGGCTTCCTCTTCTCCCAGGGCCTTCTTTATGGCTGCGGTCTCGCCCTTGTCGTTCATCTTGGTCCCGGTGCCGTGAGCGTTGATGTACACGGATTCGCCGGGCTTGTATCCGGCTTCCCTGAGTGCGTCCGCCATCGCTCTGGCTCCGCCTTCGGCTTCCGGATCGGGGGATGTAATATGGTACGCGTCGCAGGTGACGCCGTATCCGCAGATCTCTCCGTAGATCTTTGCTCCGCGGGCCTTGGCGTGCTCGTATTCCTCAAGTATGAGGGCTGCCGCGCCTTCGCCTATCACGAAGCCTCCGCGCCTTGCGTCGAAGGGCAGGGAAGCAGCGTTCGGATCGTCGGACGTGGAGAGAGCCTGCATGTTTATGAAGCCTGCTACTCCTACGGGAACTATGGAAGCTTCCGCGCCGCCGGAGATGGCTGCGTCCGTATAGCCGTGGCGTATCGCCCTTACTGCCTCGCCTATGGCGTTGGATCCGGAGGCGCAAGCCGTTACGGAGGGCATCGCCGCGCCCTTGCATCCGAAGCGTATCGCCAGAGTTCCTGCCGCCATGTTGGGTATCATCATTGGCACGAACAGGGAGGATACCCTGCGGGGACCGCGTGTGTTCAGCTTCTCGACTTCCGCGGAGGTGGTGCCCAGACCGCCTATGCCGGAGCCGAAGTATACGGAGAACCTTTCCGGCTCTATCTTGCCGAGTATTCCGCTGTTGTCCATCGCCTGCTGAGCGGCGCCTATGGCGTACTGGGTGTAGAGGTCGTTTCTGAGCGTCTCCACGTGCTCCATGTACTGCTCCGCGTCGAAGCCCTTTACCTGCGCTCCCAGCTTGGCTTTGTAGTTTTCAGTATCGAAATAGGTTATGGGACCTATTCCGTTGTATCCGCTAGCAAGGTTGTTCCAGCAGGTCTCCATGTCGCTGCCTACGGGGCTTACGACTCCCAGACCTGTAACAACTACTCTTCTGTACTCGTTCATCTTTTACCTCACATTGCTATTCCGCCGTCCACACGCAGGACTTCTCCCGTAACGTAGCCTGCTTCCGCAAGATAGGCCGCTGCCTGGGCAACGTCTTCCGCTTCGCCCATCCTTCCCAGAGGGATCATGGACAGCAGGGGGCTGTTCTCCTGATCTTCCGTCATCTTCGTCTTTATGAATCCCGGGGCTATGGCATTGCAGCGTATGCCCTTGGATCCGAGCTCCTTCGCGACGGTCTTGGTAAGGCCTATCAGTCCCGCCTTGGAAGCGGAGTAGTTGGCCTGACCGGGGTTTCCTATCATTCCGGAAACGGAACTGATGTTTATGATGCATCCTTCTCTGTTCCTCAGGAACAGTCCGGTGCAGTGGCGTATCATGTTGAATGCGCCCTTAAGATTGGTGTCCAGGACCTGATCCCATGTTTCTTCCTTCATGGTGGCAACAAGGCCGTCTCTGGTTATTCCGGCGTTGTTCACGAGTATGTGGACGGTCCCGAAGTCCTTCTTTATCTCCGCCACCGCGGCTTTGCTGTCCTCGTAGGAGGATACGTCGCAGCGGTAGGCCCTGGCGTTTACGCCGTACTCGGACCTGATCCGCTCCAGAAGGGGCGCTGCGGCTTCTTCGCCGGAACGGCAGAGTATGGCTACGTCCGCGCCCATGGACGCGAACTTAAGAGCTATTGCTGCGCCTATTCCCTGCGCTCCGCCCGTTACGACGGCTGTCTTTCCGTTAAGCATTCTTCACCTCCGCAAGCAGCGTGTCCAGCTCGGCCACGCAGTAGGTCCTGACGTTCGGATCCGTTCTTTTTATAAGGTTGATAAGCGTCTGTCCAGGACCGACTTCCACGAAGGTGTCGATGCCGGCGGCTATCATGTTCCTTACCGTCTGCTCCCAGCGCACGGGATTGGCCATCTGCTTTGCCAGAAGCTCCGCGGGGTCGGCTCCGTAGGGCTGAGCGGTAAGGTTGGCGTAGAGAGGCACGGAAGGCGCGGAGAACTCCACGTCCTTCAGCGCTTCCGCGAACGCGTCTGCCGCGGGCTGCATGAAAGGGGAGTGGAACGCGGCTCTTACGTTTATGGGCAGCACACGTCCTCTTATCTCCTTGATGTCTTCCTTGAAGGCAGGCATGGCGGAAGCAAGCCCGGAAACGCTCACCTGTCCGGGTGAGTTGTAGTTTACGGGGTATATCCCTTCGTGCCTGCTGCAGACTTCCTCCACCTGTTCCGCGGTGAGTTTTACTACCGCAGCCATGGTGGTGTCGTGCTTCTCGGCTTCTTCCTGCATCAGCTGTCCGCGTTTTGTTACCAGTTTGAAGCCTGTCTCAAGATCGAACAGTCCCGTTGCGGCTGCCGCGGCTACTTCCCCGAGGGAGAATCCTGCGGCGGCGTCCGGTCTGATGCCGTTTTCAATAAGCACAGCAGCCGCTGCAAGCTCGAAAGCGAACATGCACGGCTGCGTATTTGCTGTTTCCTTCAGTTCCTCTTCGGTGCCGGAAAAGCACATTTCCGAGGTGCCTGGGCGCAGGCTGTCGCAGGTGTCGAAGACACTGCGCGCGGCTGCGTACTTTTCGTAAAGTTCCTTTCCCATGCCGGGGTGCTGATCGCCCTGGCCCGAGAAAACGAAAGCTATTCTACCCATTTCGATGCTCCGAGGAGTAAAGGCTCTGCCTCCTCCATAAGTTCCTTGATTATCTCTGCCGCTGGCTGTTCCTTTTTGACCAGGGCAGCTATCTGTCCGGAAAGGAAGCATCCTCTTTCTTCGTCGCCCTCTACGGCCGCGAGCCTAAGAACGCCTGTGCCCAGAGCCTCAAGCTCTTCGTCCGGCATTCCGCCGTATTCGGCGTCCCAGTACTTCTTCGCGAAAGCAGTACGGAGCTGACGAACCGGATGTCCCAGCTTCTTGCCCGTAACCATGGTGCAAAGGTCGTTGGCCTTAAGGATCTTCTTCTTGTAGTTGGGGTGTACGCCGCACTCGTATGCGCTCAGGAACCTTGTTCCCAGCTGGACGCCGCATGCTCCGAGCATGAACGCCGCAGCTACGCCTCTGCCGTCCGCTATTCCGCCTGCCGCGATGACGGGAAGGTCGGTAGCGTCGCAGACCTGCGGTACGAGTACCATGGTAGTAAGCTCGCCTACGTGTCCGCCGCTCTCGCCGCCTTCGGCTATCACTGCCGCGGCTCCGAGCCTGGTCATCAGTTTTGCCATTGCTACGGAAGCGACTACCGGTATTACCTTGATGCCGGCTTCGTTCCACGCGCCGATGAACTTGGACGGGTTGCCCGCGCCCGTGGTGACTACTTCCACCTTCTCTTCGACGACGACTTTAGCGACTTCTTCGATGAAGGGGCTCAGAAGCATGATGTTTACGCCTATGGGCTTGTCGGTAAGCTCTCTGGCTATCTTTACCTGGCTGCGTACGTATTCGCCCGGAGCGTTGCCTGCGGCGATTATTCCCAGGCCGCCTCCGTTGGAGACTGCCGCCGCAAGCTTGCCGTCGGCTATCCATGCCATTCCGCCCTGGAAAACAGGGTACTTAATGCCTAAAAGGCTGCAAAGTTCTGACTTTATCATTTTGCTGCTACCTTGTTCTGAATGAACCTGTCGAGGTCGCCTACGGTGGTAACGGGCTGGTCAAGATCGATCTCTATTCCGAGGATGTCTTCCAGATTCATTACCATGTCCACGGTGTCGAGGGAGTCGATCTTAAGATCCGCGAAAGTGCTTTCCGGCTTGATGCTCTCTACGTCGATGTCCATACGCTCGGCGATGACTTTAGCAATAGTTTCAAAATACATTTTTATACCTCCATGTAATTGTAATATCCCTTTATCGGTAAATATGCGGATAGTATACAGCCGGGGCAGTCCGTAGGTATTCCGCGAGCGTTCCACTTCAGTTCCCTTATTTCGATATCTTTCATCTTTTTTTTCGCGGCATTTTGCGGCGCTGTTTTGCGCCCAGGATGCTGTCCGCCGCAATAAAAGACCCGGACTATCCGGTCCGGGCATGTCGGTGTCTTTATTGCCGGCTGTAACGGTCCGTCAGCCGAAGAGGGTGGTCTGCAGGATCCGTACCAGTTCCTCCAGATGATCCTTATCTTCCTCCGTAAAGCGCTCGAGGGTAGGACTGTCTATGTCCAGTACACCGAATATCTTACCATCTTTGCGTATCGGCACCACTATCTCCGAGTTGCTTGCGCTGTCGCAGGCTATGTGTCCGCTGAATTCGTGCACGTTCGGCACCAGCTGGGTCTTTCCTGTCGCGACTGCCGTGCCGCATACGCCGCTGCCTATCTCTATCTCCGTGCAGGCCACCTTCCCCTGGAACGGTCCAAGGATAAGCTTTCCGTTCTCCATTAGGTAGAATCCGGCCCAGTTAAGGTCGTCCATGTACTCCCATATCAGAGCGGACACGTTCGCAAGGTTGGATATCAGATTCGGGCATTCCGCGGTGACCGCTTTTACGGAAGATATCAGGGTCTTATAGTCTGTCATTGTCTTCTCCGATGTCGTTTTAAGCCAGTCTTCAGTCGCCGCGCGAACGGCCTTCGCTATCGCTAGATTGCCCGCGGCGTTGGGGTGTACTCCTTCCAGATAGTACTCCGGGTGGTCCTTCGTTACCGAATACAGATCTATCACCGGCAGGCAGTAATCCTGCGCCAGTCTGTTTATTATAGGGATCACCTCGTTCACGAGCAGATCCGCCCTTACTCCGTACGCTGTCTGACCGTCCTCCAAAGCAAACATGGCGGGCGGAAGCATCAGGAACAGTTTGGGCAGGTCCGACCCGTCGCGCTGCAGTCTAAGGATGTCCGAAATGATCCCGCGCAGGCCCATCTTGTAGCCCTGAGCGTTCCAGATCCGGTCCTTGGTATCGTTGGATCCGAGCATCAGTATGAAAGTGCCCGCTCCGGACCTGAGCGCGCGGTCAAGCAGTCCCGTGCGTCTGTAGGATTCCGGGCAGCCTTCGCTGGCCGACGCACCGTTGATGCCGAAGTTCAGCACTTCCGCGCGGTCTCCGAGCATTCTCTGCAGCACGAAGGTCCACGCGTCCTTAGTTCTTGTCGCGCTTACGCCGTGGCCGTAGGTTATGCTGTCGCCGAGGCAGGCGATGATGTTTTTCTGTGTGTCGTTGTTCATGGTGCGATTATAACACAGAAAGCCCGTGTTTTGCCTCGCTATGATGTGATATATTCACAAAAAGAGTTGCTACATAAGGGTTCTGTGGTACAATAACCGTATTGTTGCGATCATACGGCTCGGAAGAGCCATTTTTTAAGGAGTTATTCATGTTTGCAGGTATAGTAGCAGGCGTCACCTGGGCAGTCGAGACCATAGTCCTGGGCATAGCGCTGGCCATGTCTCCGTTCGTAAGCACGGAGCAGGCGATAGTTCTGGCGCCGTTCGTCAGCACGTTTCTTCACGATCTTTTTTCCGCGATCTTCTCGTGGATCTACAACGGAGCAAGGGGCAATCTGCCCGCGTTCTTCAAGGCCCTTAAGACCAGAAGCGGCAGGTTCGTAGCTCTGGCAGCCGTAATAGGCGGTCCGGTAGGAATGACCGGTTACGTTCTGGCGGTCGCCAACATGGGCGCTTCAATAGGCGCCGTCGCAAGCGCCATTTTCCCGGCCATAGGCGCGGTCCTGGCATATTTCTTCCTGAAAGAAAAGATGCAGTGGTACCGCTGGGTATTCCTTATCCTCTGCCTTGCCGGCGTGTACGGACTCTATTATTCTCCGGACGTCAACATCAAGAACTTCCTGCTCGGCATAGTAGGCGCGCTGCTGTGCGCTTTCGGCTGGGGCATCGAGGCCGTCATTATCGCCAAGTGCGTTCAGGACGACGCTGTTACCGACGAAATAGCCCTCCAGATAAGACAGACTACCTCGGCCGTAGTCTACGGCGTGGTGCTCCTTCCCATCATGAAGGGCTGGGGCTTTACGGTATCCCTGTTCAACGGCAACGGAAAGCTGTTCCTGATCATCGCGATCGCCGCGCTGTTCGCCACCGCGTCCTATCTGTTCTATTACAGAGCCATCTCCCAGATCGGAGCATCTAAGTCCATGGCCCTGAACATCACTTATTCCGCGTGGGCGGTAGTCTTCTCCGTCATTTTCCTGAAGGATACCAGCCTGCTGAATCCGGTAACCATAATCTGCACGATAGTCGTTCTTGTCTTCGGCATACTGGCCGCGGCGGATTACAAGGATCTGATCAAGCGCTGAGCTTATCCTGAAGCATCTTCTAAAGGCGGACGATGAGATTCGACACACTGGATAAAAAACCGAAAGTCTGGAACATCGCGGTGGCAGCGGTAATAGCCATTGCGATCGAATTTGTCGTGTTCAGGACCTCCGGCAACTACAGTCTGGGTTTCGCGTGCGTGGTCCTGGCGCTGTTTCTGATAGTCGTCATGGCCATGCTGGCCAACGCGTTCGTAAAGCAGCTCAGGTACAACCCTTATTCGTACAATACCATCTTCTATTCCGGATTCGCGCTGTTCGCGCTGTCCACATTCATAATGACGTTGCGCGTCCTTAAGGTTTCTTTTCTTATGCCGTCGCAGGACGGTCTGCTCCGGCTGGTGTCGCTTCTGATGGATTCTGCCGGAAACTTCGTGCAGATCACGATACCGTTCATACTTGTGTTTTCCGCAGGTCTGTTCATATCCAATGTCTCGCTGATCATCCACGAGGGCAGAAGGCTTGTGAACCTTCTGGGCATGATACTGTCCGTGCTGATGGTAGGCGGAGCAGCTGTGCTGATGCTGTTCGACAACGTTTCCGGATCGGTGGACGAGGTGCTGCGCCACGACCTGTTCTTCAACACTTACGAATTCATATACCTGTACTTCGAGAGCATGCTCGCCGGTGTCATCATTGCTTCCGTCATTGTCGTAAAATACAGACCGGATCCCGACAAAGACTACATGATCGTACTGGGCTGCGGAATAAGAAAAGACGGAACGCCTACTCCGCTTCTTCGCGGAAGGATAGACAAGGCCCTGGAGTTCAGGAACGCTCAGCTGGAAAAGACCGGCAAAGACCTGAAATTCGTGGTATCCGGAGGGCAGGGGCCGACCGAGGTGATATCCGAAGCGGAGTGCATGAGGAACTATCTCATTTCCTGCGGCATTGAGCCCGAACGCGTACTGGTCGAGGACAGGTCTACGGATACCGCGGAGAACATGAAGTTCTCCAAAGAACTTATCCTGGCGGACGGAGGAGCGGACGCGAAGGTCGCGTTCGCGACCACGAATTATCATGTGTTCCGCGGAGGGCTTAAAGCCAGACGAGTAAAGATGCGCGCGGTGGGAATAGGCGCGAAGACCAGATGGTATTTCTGGCCGAACGCCGCGGTCCGGGAGTTCGTCGGACTTCTTACCGAGCACAGAATAAAGCAGGCGATAATACTGGGATCGCTGATCCTTTTAAGCATAGTCCTGACGCTGCTTGCCTACAAAGTCGTCTGAACCGGTACTGTTATAAGAATTCAAAGACCCCGCATCGTCAGGACGCGGGGCCTTTTGTTTTAGTTATATGCTGTTATTCGGCTTCTTTTATTCCGGACAGGATCTTGTCCCTGGATCTTCTCCTCGGATCCACCTTCATCTGTACGCGCTTGACGATGAACACCAGCACGGCTTCCATTACGAAGTACAGTATGGCTACCGCGATCAGCGCGAAGAACGCCAGATAGGTGCGGCTCCTTACGAGGTCGCCCATCTTGGTAAGGTCGCGGACGGCGATGTAGCCGACGACGGACGTTTCCTTGATAAGCGATACGACGTTGCTCTTGTAGATAGGCAGGAAGTGCTTTGCTGCCTGCGGAAGTATTATCTTGAAGAAGCTCTGGGAGTCGCTGTATCCGAGAGCCGTGGAGGCCTCGAACTGTCCCCTGGGGATGGCGTCGCAGCCGACTTTCAGCATGCCGAACATTCCGCATCCGAATATGAACGTGAAGCCGATTATGGATATCCAGGTAGCGTTAAGCGTCGACTTTCCGAATATTACGAAGGCCAGTATCATAAGGAACACTACCGTAGGAATGCCCTCGATGATCCAGTTTATCACTCCGGTTATGCCGTTTGCCAGCTTGTTGCCGTGGCGGCAGGCCATGTAGGCGGCAAATCCGAGGACGGTTCCGAGCGCTATCGAGAGCACCGTTATCAGCATGGTGCGTCCCATACCTTCGGCAAAGAGCTTCCAGCGGTCTTCCCTGATGAATGTCTTATTGAAGTTGTAGGCCATCCTCTCGAAGAAGCCCATGTCGCTCTCGTACTCGCCTTCGACTACGAATACCAGGTCGCAGACGTAGTACCAGTCGGTAAGGACGGAGTCCTCGGCGCGCTCTTCGTCGACCACGATGTTCATTCCGAAATCGTACTTACCGGAGATGGCTCCCGGGGCTATGGAATCGAACTCCATGGTCCAGAAATCCCACTGATATCCGTACTTGGCGCAGAAGTTCATCATGAACTCCACGTCGTAGCCGGACACGCCGTTAGCGGTCTCGAAGGAGAAAGGCTCGTAGCCGCCCTCGATGGCGATTATTACTTTTCCGTTCTCACCTGTGGTGGTGGGGACGTTCTCTATCTTGCAGGTGTTGGGATCCCAGTTCTTTACCCAGTAGTCGTAGAGGTGGTCCAGCCAGCCGCTGGACTTGCCTTCCTTTATGAACTCCTGCATCTGCCTGAAGAGGGTGTCCTGCTTTTCGTTGTTGCCTATTATTACGGCGAACTCGCTCTGTCCGGCCTTCTCTTCAAGCCGCATCAGCTCCGGATGCTCGTAGCGCTGGGCGTAGAAGCCTACTTCCTCTATCAGGTAGGCGTCTATCTTGTTCGCCTCCAGTGCCGCGATCATGTCGTTGGGCATCTTGTAGTATTCCCAGGTCTCGCCGTCTATCTCGTCCTTTATCTCGTCCTCGTAGAGAACGCCTGTCTGGACGCCTATGGTCTTGCCGTTGAGGTCGGAGATCTTCGTGATGCCGTTCTTGGGCTCCATGCCGCCGTTTTCTTTCTGGACTTCGGCCTGTTCGTCCGCCTGGGTGGCGCCGACGGTCTGAGTCGCGAACGCCGCAGCGGGGGACGTGAGCGCAAGTCCCAGGACTATGGCCAGCGCAAGAAGGAGCGCGATCTTTTTGTTTAAAGTCTTTTTCATCTTAGTGCTCCTCCCACTTGAAGTCTATCTTGGTGTGGTTGGTGTACCATTTGCCTGTAACGGTCTCGTCCAGCAGGGTGGTGGTGGGCTCGGCCAGGATCTCCTTGAACAGCAAGCTGTCGCAGGTCTCCGGATCGAAATGCTGTCCGGCGTATTTAAGCTCCAGGGAGAGTATGTCGCTCTTCTCGGAGTAGTCTATGCTGGCGAAGATGTTGGGGTCTTCCTCGAACTCGAAGAGGTTGTTCATCACAAGCTCTTCCAGGCAGAGCAGCAGTTTGGACGTACGCTCGTTCTCGATGAGCAGCTTCTCCGCGTACTGCTGCAGCTCGTCGTTTACCGCTTCGAAGTCGAAGTCGCGGCTCTCTATGCGGTAGGTGATGGTGGAGAGCCTCTGGATGAACTTCTTCGTAAGGTCCTTCTTCGGGTTCTCGAAGATCTCCTTGGGTGTGCCTTCCTCGTAGATCACACCGTTGCTCATGAAGAGCACGCGGTTGGCTATCTTGCGGGCGAAGTCCATCTCGTGAGTGACTATCATCATCGTGCGGCCGGTCTTGGCTATCATGCGGATGATGGACTGTACTTCGCCTATCATGGAAGGATCCAGGGCCGAAGTGGGCTCGTCGAAGAGTATTATCTCCGGGTCCATGGCAAGCGTTCTTGCTATCGCGATACGCTGCTGCTGTCCGCCGGAGAGCTCGTCCGGATAGGAAAGGGCCTTTGCCCACAGACCTACCTTGTTGAGGAGATCCATCGCCTTGTCGTAGGCTTCCTGGCGGCTCCTTCCCAGAAGGGTTATCTGCGGGTTCATGATGTTCTCTATTACGGTAAGATGACCGAACAGATTGAAGGACTGGAAGACCATGCCCATCTTCTTGCGGACCTCGTTAAGGTCGCATTTGCCGTCGTTTATCACCTGTCCGTCCACCACGATCTCGCCGGAGGTGGGTTCCTCCAGCATGTTGATGCAGCGCAGCAGGGTGGACTTACCTGTTCCGGAGGGTCCGATCACCGCTATCACGTCGCCGTTGTTGATGGTGATCGAAACGTCCTCCAGGGGAGTGACGCCCTCGTATTCCTTTCTCAAGTGCCTAAGTTCGATCATTTCTTTTCCTCTTTTTACACACAAAAAGCACAGGCATTTTTGCGCTGCGCCATCGTTGATACCGTATCTGCCTCCAAGGCTGTTGTTACAGGGGCTTTGAAAGCCACCGCGGAGGGGTTCCTCATACCCGCCGGAGCCTTAAGATATTCTGTTTTTTTCATCTTGGAATTATCAGCTCCTTCCGGAATTATTCGGTCACGAAAAGAGTACTTTAAAAGAGGGGGTATGTCAATGTTTTTTTCCTCAAATGCTTGCCGAAAAATTAACGTAGGTTTATAATTTATGCGTAAAGTTATTTTTGCTGTTTGGAGGTAAAATAATGGCATACGAAATTTATAAGGTCGTTGCAGGCGACAACCTGACAAAGATCTCCAAGAAGTACGGCACCACCGTAGCGGAACTCGTAAAGATCAACAACATAGCTAACCCGAACCTGATCTTCGTAGGTCAGGAACTTAAGATCCCCGTAGCGGACGCTGAACCGGCCGCAGCAACTACTGCCGCAGGTGCTTCCACACCGGCTACCACCAAGTACACGATCCAGCCCGGCGACAATCTCACCAAGATCGCCAAGCAGTTCGGTACCACGGTAGAGGCTCTGGTAAGATACAACGGAATAGCTAACCCGAACCTGATCTACGCAGGACACGAGCTGATCGTTCCTCTGGACGAGGCGCACGCCGCTGCCGTTAAGGCTGCTGAGGAAGCTCAGAAGGCATCCATCGCCGCCGCTCAGGAGAAGGCCATCGCCGCAGCTAAGGCTGCCGCTGCCGCTGCTGCCGCCGCAAGGACCAAGGTGGAAGCAGACGAGGCCAAGGCTTCCGCCGCAGCCGCAGACTTTGCCGCTAAGACCGCAAAGGTCGAAGAGAAGGCAGAGGCTAAGGTCGAGGAGACCAAGAAGGGCTTCCTCGGCGGACTCTTCGGAAAGAAGTAATAACTTTACCGCGTTAAAGGCCCCGGATGTTCCGGGGCCTTTTTTTGTTGCCATTACGAGGACCGTTCCCGCTTTTCTATATTCACATGAGCCGTACGCGTTCCGGACTGCAGATCCCGCGGTCAGCCGGCCGATCTCAATAAAAAAGCCCCGGGGCGTCCCGGGGCTTAAGATCGCTGCTGTGCTATTTCGTTTCGTCAGTTACTACCGTCGTGATGTTGTCCCTGTTGGCGCAGAACTTGCAGAGTCTGGTGCGGTTGGCCGCGACAGCTTCTTCCACGGTTCCGTAGGTCAGAGTCTCGGAAACGTTGAGCGCGGAGCAGTCGTCGTGCGTGTGATACACTTTACCGAACGGAGACCAGTAAACTATGGTGTCGCCCAGCGCAGCCTCGGCCGCGGTGAGTTCCTCGCTGGAAACAGGATTGTAATCGAAGCTTGCGGCTCCGCCGATGAGAAGGGCTACGATCGCTACGATCACGGCGATGACTTTGGTCTTCTTATCAAGATCCTTGTTGGTGAGCATGAGGATTATGATAGGAACGAACGCGAAGCAGGAAACGATGACGCCCAGGTTGTTCCACAGCCAGAACTTTACTTTGTTGGCGGCGGAAGCCGGAGCGATGTGGTTGGCCTTCTTCCAGAGCGAAGAACCGATGATCACGCAGATGAGGTCCAGAACGATGAACGCTATCAGCTGCCATACCTGCGGCATGAACGTGATGTTGATCTTTCCGAACAGTACCAGTATGGCAAGGACTTCGAACGCTATCGCCAGTATCCAGAGGATTATGGCTCCTACTCTGAGTCCGCCGGCGTTTCCTACCGGTTTTGCCGCCTTAGCCTGATATCCGGCCGGCGTGGTTATGGTTTCTTTCTTCTTGGCAGCGGAACTTTCGGAAGCCGCTACAAGTTTTTTTTCTTTCTTTTCTGCCATTTAAATACTCCTTTTATCTGAATAAGCATGTACGACAAGTTAATTACGATATGTATTATACACGATTTTTGCCGTCGTTAGTATATTTCTTGCATTTTCAATGCAAATAGAGCATAATTGATTTGTTAGAAAACAATTTTTTCTGAATATATCATCGGAGGAATCAAATGGATCTTTCAAGTTTAATGAACGTATTTCTGAGCCAGCAGAGCCAGCAGGGCATCAGCACTGCTACCGGTTCTTCTTCGTCTGACGTTACCAGCATTCTTGCCAGCGCTCTTCCGTCGCTTCTGGCAGGCGCGAACAAGCAGTCCCAGCAGACTTCCACCGCGACCAGTTTCGCGAAAGCGCTCGCTTCCCACGCGCAGGATGACACTTCCAATCTTTCGTCCTTCTACAACAACGTAGACCTGAACGACGGCGCGAAGATCATCCAGCATCTTCTGGGAAACAAGACCAATGCTACCATCAAGACAGTCGCTAACCAGGCAGGTGTTACCCAGAGCCAGGCGGGTAACGTTCTCGCCGCGGCAGCTCCGCTGCTCCTGAGCCTCCTCGGCCAGCAGACCACTGCCCAGACAAAGACCGCTGCTACCCAGAAGGCCAAGACCGCGCAGACCACCAACCTCATGTCCTCGCTGCTCAGCAACGTAGACGTAGGCAGCCTCATCGGAACCATGCTCGGCTCCGGTTCTTCCAGCAAGAAGAGCTCGTCCAAGAAGAGCGGAGTGGACCTCAGCGACGGACTGGACATCGGCGACGTAGTAGGCATCATGGGAAAGCTTATCAAGTAGTTTTTCGGAAAAACAGTAAAGCAACCAGGAAACGGCTCGGAAACGGGCCGTTTTTTCTGCGCGTACAGATACTGCGTCAGATACGTTTTTCAAAAAAATACTGAAAGCCACGGCCGATTAATATATAATAAAACATTATCGAGGTTTGATATGGCTAAGAAATCATTCTCAAAAGACAGCCCCGCGGATATACTCAGCTTCATAAACGAGGACATCCGCCGGCACAATCTTAAGAAGAACGAAGAGAACAGGGCGCTGCTCATGTCCGAAGAGACGCTCATGACCATGCTGGAGCACACGACGGACGAGGAGATCGCCGTAAAGACCAGCTACGTGGGTGGCAGATACAAGATACGCATGTCGGCAAAGGGCGGCGAGTTCGATCCTCTGGCGGTGGAAGGTTCCGACCCAATGCGTTCGGCCCTGATGCAGTCCTTCGCGGACGACATACGAGCGAAGAACTCCAAGGGCGTAAACGTCGTTACCATAACCGCCTACAAGTCGCGCTACATGCTGCTTTACAAACTGGTCGGAGCCGGCATCATCGGCCTGGCCCTGTCGTTCATACTTAAGGCGGCGCTGCCTGCGCACGTCTGCCAGTGGATAGCCACGGAGATAATGGATTCCGGCCAGACGCTGTTCATGAACTGCCTGAACATGCTGATCCCGCCGCTGGTGTTCTTCTCCATAGCCAGCGCCATCGTGGGATTCGGAAACCCGTCGCAGCTGGGCAGGGTAGGCGGCAAGATAATGGGTATCTACATGATGACCACCCTGTGCGCCACGATCTTCGGATTCATAATGGTGGAGATATTCAAGCCTTACCGTTTCGGTTCCGTGGTGCTCAGCGGCGCTGTCAGCGCGGAGGCGGGAGTGGACATCTCGTTTAAGGAATCGTTCCTTAAGATCATACCGGAGAACTTCATTAAGGCGTTCCTGGACGGCGACACGATACAGATAATATTCCTTGCGGTATTCATGGGCCTTGCGATAACGGCCGTAGGCTCCAAGGCCAAGGCCATACAGGACATCATAAACGCAGGCAACGAAGTGTTCCTGAGGATGACCAACGCTCTTGTGGGATTCATGCCGCTGCTGATATTCTGCATAGTTTCGAAGACCATACTTTCCGGAGGCGCCGGAAGCAGCATGGGCAAGCCCATACTTGCGGGAGTAGGAGTCTATCTGCTTACCATAGTTGTGATGATAGTCTTCTACCATCTGCTGCTGTGGCTGCTCGGCAGGCTCAAACCGCTCGTGTTTACGAAGAAATACCTTCCTTACATCCTTCAGGTGGTAGGCACCGGTTCCAGCAGCGCGGCCATCCCGCTGAACATGAAGATCTGCGGCGACCTGGGCATAGACAGAAAAGTGTATTCGCTGTCGATACCGCTCGGAGCTACGGTAAACATGGACGGTACCACTATATACATGTCGGTGTTCGGTCTGCTGCTTGCGAGGCTGTACGGACTTCCGGTGAACCTGCCGGTATACATTACCATGACATTCGCGATATTCATGCTGTCCGCGGGCGCTCCGCCGGTGGTCGGATCCTCCATAATCTGCCTTACGGCTCTGCTAAGGACGCTGGGTCTTCCGGTAGAGGAGGCAGTCGCCATGGTGCTTGGAGTGGAAGTGATAGCAGGTCTTCTGAGGACCGCCAACAACGCGGTCTGCGACATGGTCGGATCTCTGATAGTGGCCAACCAGGAGAAGATGCTGGACAAGGACAAGTATTACTCCAAGGGCTGATCGTTTCCCGGTCATCGATTAAAAAAAATAAACGCGGCGTGTACGCTGTGCTCAAGGACACGCTCCCGCTTGGTTGGGAGCCCACCAGCGGTACTAAGCTCCGGCTTCGCCTTAAGGCTTGCCGATCGCTAAGTACCGGGATCCCAAACAGTCCTTTGATCACAGCGTACACGCCGCTGTTTAATTGCATTAATGCACCGATAAGGATCAGTGCTCAGATTCCATCTCTATTACTTTTCTGAACTGGGTCTCGTAGAGCTCGCGGTAGACACCGTTCTTAGCCAGCAGCTCGTCGTGCGTGCCCTGCTCGGCTATCACGCCGTCCTTTACCACAAGTATGCTGTCCGCCTTCAGTATCGTAGTCAGTCTGTGGGCTATTACTATGCTGGTGCGGCCCTGCATCATGTGCTCCAGAGCGTCCTGGATGGAACTTTCGGAGATGGAGTCCAGCGCGGAGGTGGCCTCGTCCAGGATAAGGATCTTGGGATCTTTTAGGATGACCCTGGCTATCGAGATGCGCTGCTTCTCGCCGCCGGACAGCTTCAGTCCGCGGTTTCCGACTATGGTCTCGTATCCTTCCGGCTGCGACATTATGTAGTCGTGGATGTTGGCTATCTTGCAGGCTTCTTCCAGTTCCGCCTCCGTAGCGCTCTCCCTTGCGTAGAGCAGGTTCTCGCGTATGGTGCCGTTGAACAGGTAGGTCTCCTGGGTAACGACGCCTATGCAGTCGCGCAGGTACTGCAGGTCGAAGTCCCGGACGTCCACGCCGCCTATCGTTACGCGGCCTTCGTCCACGTCGTAGAGCCTGGGCAGGAAATTTACCACCGTGGATTTGCCGGAGCCCGATGGTCCGACAACGGCGTACATCTTGCCGCCGGGCACGGTAAAGTTGATGTCCTTAAGCAGCGGTTTCTCCGGTATGTAGGAGAACTTTACGTGTTCGTAGGAGATGTCCGCGTTCTGCACGTCCGGCTTCCTGCCGTTCTCCGGAGAAACGATGGTGGCTTCCTTGTCGAAGTAGTCGAATATCCTTGTGAACAGCGCCAGCGACCTCGTAAAGTCTACTCCAATGTTGAGCAGCGATTCCACAGGTCTGTAGAGTCTGTTTACGAGCGCTACCGTGGCGGTTATGGTGCCTACGGTAAGCGCGGTATCCATCTTGGTTATTATGAAGTAGCCTCCGGCGAAGTATATGAGCAGGGGACCGATCTGGGTGAACATGCCCATTACAACGCGGAACCAGCTTCCGCTGCGGGTCTCCTTAAGCGAAAGCTGCGTAACTTCCTCGTTTACCTTTACGAAGCGGTCGTACTCTTCCTTTTCGCGGGTGAACAGCTTTACCAGCATGGATCCGGAAACGCTTAAGGTCTCGTTGATCAGCTGGTTCATCTCGTCGTTCTTGGCCTGGCTCTCTGAGAGCAGTTTCCAGCGTGTGCGTCCTACGGATTTGGTAGGGATGACGAGCAGCGGAATTACGATTATTCCTATTATCGCAAGTTGCCAGCTCATGGAGAACAGCGCCACGAGGGTGGTTATGACCGTGGCGACGTTGCTTACTATGCTTGAAAGCGTGCCGGATATTACCGTGCTTACGCCGCTGATGTCCGTGTTCATCCTGGTGATGATGTCGCCCTGTTTTTCGGAGGTGAAGAACGAGTGCGGCATGTGCTGCAGATGGTCGTACATCTGGTTCTTCATGTCGAAGATTATGCGGCGCGATATCCAGGAGTTTATGTAGCTCTCGACCACGCCTATTATCTGCGACACTGCCAGGGTGCAGAAGGCCAGGATCAGCAGTTTTATGAGCAGCTGCATGTCCTTGCCCACCAGCGCCTGGTCCACTATGCGTCCGGTTATTATGGACGGGAAAAGCCCTACCACCGACGACAGCAGTATGGCTATGAAAACGAATATAAATTGCAGCCAATAGGGCTTAAGGTAGCTTAAGATGCGTACTATCAGCTGCTTCGAGACCTTGGGCTTATTCTGCTTTTCCTCTTCGGTAAGGAAGCCCCTGGGCCCCAGTCCGTGCGGTCCTGGCATACTATGCCTTTCCGGGATAGACCCTGCGCAGAATTAAGAAAAGCAGCCGCAATGACTGCGGCTGCTTAATCAGTTTTCTTAAGTATCAGTATTCTTTTACGACTTCGGAGTCCGCATTCCTCTTGATGCTGTCGATTCCGTTGAGGCAGGAAGCCTTTGCCTTGTAGCTCTCGCCGGTAGCGATGATCTCGCCGTTGCGGGCCTTGAGTCTGAAGCGGAATTCGCCGGCCTTGTCCTTGTATACCTCGAACTTGGGGTTGGTCTGCTTCTCGAAGTTTTCTACGGTCTGGTCTTCCAGCTTGGCCTCTATGGCGTTCTTGCGTACGCTCTCGATGCCGTTGAGGGCTGCGCCTTCGGTGGTGTAGATCTCGCTGGTGGCGATGACTTCGCCGTTGCCGGCCTTAAGATTGAATACGAAGCCGCCGTTCTTGGCGTTCTTTACAACAAATTTGCCCATTGGTGAACACATCCTTTCTATCATGTTGTTCTTCTCTGCCAAAGGCAGGGACTGACAAATAATTATCTATTTGTATTATAGCCAAATGAACACAAACTGTAAACATTCAAAACGTGGTTTTTTGTGTTCGTTTCGTTCATTTTTTTGTGTTTTTCGCTACATGTGGTATTATGGACATGTATCGGAACCGATATGTGACGCTGATGCGGAGGTGAGGAAACTGAAATACAAGGAATACAAGTTTTTCGCGAAGGACAGCACAGCGCTGTCTGCGCTTACGGAAGAACTTACGGCGATGGGTTACGAGGATCTTCTGATAAACGATCCTGCGGACGTGGACGAACTTCTGGAAGGATCCTGGGCGTACACCGGAAGCGTCGCGGACAAGGAGCTTCTGGACTCTTTCAGAAACAGCGCCTACGCGGTCGTATATCTTCAGGAGGACGAGCAGCCGTCGGAAGAGCTGGCCGCGCTCGCGAAAAAATATGAATGCACAAGGACTCTGGTGGACGACGAGGACTGGCTCCACAAGTGGGAGGAGTACTATGTTCCGTTCCACATAACACATGACATAGTCGTAAAGCCCGTGTGGCGCGAATACGAAAGGCAGTCCGGAGAGCTTGTAATAGAGATAGACCCGGGACTTGCTTTCGGTACCGGAACCAGTCCCACGACTTATCTTGCCGCGAGGCTTCTGGAGAAGCACATCAGGCCCGGTCTGGACGTAATAGACGCGGGCTGCGGAACAGGCATACTTTCCGTGATCGCCGCAAAGCTCGGCGCGAGCCGCGTGCTTGGCCTGGACATAGACCCGGAAGCCGTAGCCGCTACTGAGAACAACGCAAAGATCAATGACTGCGGAAACATAGACGCCGCCGTGGCGGACCTGCTGAAAGGCGTGGAGCAGCATGCGGATCTGGTGATAGGAAATCTTCTGGCGCCTCTCGTGATGGCGCTTTCGGAAGAGGTCGCGCAGCGCTCCGGGCCAGGTACGCTGTTCGTGGCCAGCGGCATAATCGACGACATGGAAGAGCAGTGCCTTGCTCACGTTAAGGCACAGGGATTCGAGATCCTTGAGATAATGCGTGACGACTGCTGGACCGCGTTCGCGGCGGAATATACCGGACGATCCGCCTGACCTGTAAGTTCGATGCGTCGGACCTTATGCTCTGCCGCAAAATAACATCAAACAACGCAGCATACTGTTTCCCCTGTACATACATTTGTACAGGGGATTTTATATTATAAGCTTGCAAAGAGGAAAACAGAAGGAGGTGCCGAAATGACCAGAGTGTTCTTCGATATGGACGGGGTCCTGGCTGAGTACAAATATGTGCCGCTGGACGACATGATGAAACAGGGATATTTCAGGGATCTGGCGCCTCAGACGGAGGCGGTGGAAGCTCTCAAGAAGCTTGCGGAAGATCCGGGCCTGGAGGTCTGGACGCTGTCCGCGGTCATCAGGGAGAACCCCTACGCTCTGGAAGAAAAAAAGAGCTGGCTCAGAGAGCAACTCGGCGATTCGATCAACAATGTAAAGTCCGTGTTCCTGTTCTGCGGCATCAGCAAAAGGGACGCGGTGCCCGGAGGCATAAGGCCTACGGATATTCTGATCGACGACTACAACGCAAACCTTCGCGACTGGGAGACTCAGGCAGTATCGATCAAGTTCCTGAACGGGGTTAACAACAGACACGGCTCCTGGAAGGGACGCTCCGCCGGAGGCAGCGCCGGCAGGATAGAGGACGCGGTCTACGCAGCGATAGGCTGAGAGTTCAGCGGCTGGAGCTGGATCTGAAACCGCATCGGTTCTTGTACTGGACTACGACTGTTCTTCCTGCAGGAGCGACTGTACCAGCGGCATGGTTCCGCTGCAATCCTGAAGCAAGGGTATTATCGAAACGCTTATCCAGCCATCCTTTACCAATACGTTGTCGGAGTCTTCGCCGCCGCGCACGACTTCCATGACGAAACTCGCGAAAGCGTAGCGCTCCGTGTTTTCCGAAGCTTCTTTCTCGTCTTCCGAATAATCCATCATCGTGTATCTGGGAGGGTACCGCAGCTGCGCAAGAGACGCGGCGCGGTATCCTTTTATTTCCGACCACGGAATGTTAGGCGCGTTGACGTTAAGGATCGTGTCCTCCGGCAGTTTTCCCGCGAAGCGCTCGAAGACGTGCGGCACGATAATATCGAAATTGTCCAGGTAATCCAGACCTTTAGTACTGGAGAACGCCATCGCCGGGAGACCGTCTATCACCGCTTCGCGGCAGGCGGCCAGAGTCCCGGAGTAGTTGATGTCCGAGCCTGTGTTGCCGCCGTTGTTTATTCCGGAGCACACAAGATCGATGTGTATTCCTTTCGCGTTCAGAACGGCCAGCGCCACACGTACGCAGTCCGCGGGAGTGCCGCTGCAGCTCTTCGCCCAGACCGCCGCGGGTCCCAGTTCTTCAGGCGGGTAATCATAAAGAAACAGATCGTCGAAAAGCGTAAGCCCGTGGCCCACGCAGGATCTTTCGCGGTCCGGAGCGCATATGTAGAGCTCGGCGTCCTTTACTTTCGAGAGCAGCTGAGCCAGTTTCTTTATTCCGGGAGCGGTTATCCCGTCGTCGTTGCTTATCAGTATGTTCATTTCAGTCATCCTTTACGCGTATATTTTACTATCCGTGCGGCGTTTTGCCAAGTCCGCGCGGTCTTTCCGGCTACTCTTTGCGGCCTGCCTGCGCTTGCGGAATGTACAAGATTCGGGTATAATCAAAGTGGCTGAAAGTATGCGCTCTGCGCAGTCTTACATCAGAGAGGATCAGCAGCATGCACGACATCATAATGGAAAGCGGTCTGGAACTCGAAAGACAATGGAAGGAATACCTTGGTCTTTACACTCTGGCCGACCTTAACGAACAATACGAAAAAGGCAACATCAAAGAGATAATCCAGATCTGCGAAGCCATCCACGACAGGCGCATGGTTCAGATGGCCTACGGAATAAGGCGCAGCGGAAAACGCATGGTGCTCCTTGCCGGTCCCAGTTCTTCCGGAAAGACTACGACCGCCAAGAAGCTCTGCATACAGCTGATGGCGGAGGGTCTTAAGCCCATATACATAGGCACGGACGACTATTACAAAGAACGCGACGAGATCCCTCCCGGACCGGACGGTCTGCAGGATTTCGAATCCATAAACGCGATAGACACGGAACTCTTCAATTCCCAGATGGACGCCATACTGCACGGCAGGGAGGTAGACATACCAAGCTTCAATTTCTCTACGGGAAAGAAGGAGTTCGGTCACAGGCTGGTAACGGCCCGTCCGGAGCAGCCCGTGATCGTAGAAGGCATCCTGGCCCTGAAGCCGGAGCTGTCGTACCATCTTCCCGAAGAAGAGAAGTTCCGCATCTACGCATGTCCGCTGTCGTCCTTAAAGCAGAACGACGGCAGCCGCATAAAGCGCGGCGACATACGCAAGATACGCCGCCTGGTAAGAGACCACGCCAAGCGCGACTGGAACCTGGAGCAGACCTTCGAGATGTGGCCGAAGGTAAGGGCCGGGGAGAACGAGAACATATTCCCGTACAGCGGAATAGCCGACGAGATATTCAATTCCTCGCAGCCCTACGAGCTTGCTGTGCTTAAGAAGCACGCCATGCCGCTGCTGCTGGCGGAAAAGCCCGGAGCAAGATTTTTCGACGAGGCGCAGAGACTTAAAAGGCTTCTGGACCAGGTCGTTTCCATAGAAGACGAATCGCTCATAGAAGGCGATTCGATAGTAAGAGAATTCATAGGCGGAGGCGAGCTATGAAGATAACGTTCTGCGGCGCGGCCTCGGGAGTCACAGGCTCCTGCCATCTGATCGAGACCGACAAGTACAAGATACTTCTGGACTGCGGACAGTTCCAGGGCGGGGACGATCCGGACAAGATGAACCGGGCGCCTTTCCCGTTCAATCCTTCGGAGATAGACTGCGTCATCCTCAGCCACGCCCACGTGGACCACTGCGGAAGGCTTCCGCTGCTGGTAAAGCGCGGCTTCAAGGGGCTTATCTACTGCGTGGACGCCACCGCGGATCTTGTGGACGTAATGCTTAAGGACTGCGCCCACATCCACGAACAGGACGCCGAGCGCGACAACCGCAAGAACGCCAGGGCCGGCAGACCCGTTGCCGAGCCTCTCTACGACACTAACGACGCGATAGACACAATAAAGCACCTGGAGCCCGTCATCTACGATACGCTGGTAATACTCAACGAGCAGATGAAGGTCGTCTTCAACGATGCCGGACACATCCTTGGCTCCGCGATAATAGAACTGTGGGTGACCGAGGGCGAAAGCACCAGCAAGCTGGTGTTCTCCGGCGACATCGGTACCAAAGACAGGCCAATAATAAACGATCCGACGATAATCAAGAAAGCAGACTACGTAATAATGGAGGCCACCTACGGCAACCGTCTGCACGAGCCCGCCAGCGAGAGCGTGGACAGGCTGCTGAACATAATCGCCGAGACCGCAGAAAGGGGCGGAAACACCGTGATCCCAAGCTTTGCCGTGGGCCGCACGCAGGAGCTTCTGTACCAGCTGAACAAGGTCTACGACGGCAATACGCCTTTCACAAAGAGGCTAAAGGACGTTCCTGTCTACGTGGACAGCCCGATGTCCGTAACGGCCACCGAGGTGTTCCGCACCAACGCGCAGGCTTATAACGAGGAGATGAAGGACTACATCCTGTCCGGCGATCATCCTCTGGACTTCAAAGGGCTGGTGTTCTCCAAGACTTCGGACGAGAGCAAGCAGATAAACACGGACACTACGCCCAAAGTAATAATATCCGCCAGCGGCATGTGCGACGCGGGACGCATAAGGCATCACCTTAAGCACAACCTCTGGAACGAAAAGAACTCGATAGTTTTCGTGGGCTATCAGGCCGAAGGAACGCTGGGAAGGCTCATCTTGGACGGCGCTACGGAAGTAAAGATAATGGGCGAGGCCATAGCCGTCAACGCCCAGATACACAACCTGGAAGGCTTCTCCGGACACGCGGACAGGGACGGACTGTTCGAGTGGCTTTCGGGCTTCCAGAAGAAGCCGCAGAAGATATTCCTGGTCCACGGCGAGGAGGAATCCAAGAACGATTTCGCGGATTTCGTAAAGAGCAGGCTTGGCTGGGACTGCACCGTCATTCACAACGTCTGCGAAGTGGAGCTGGGAGAGAATACGACCATAACGTCTCTCAACACCGCGGAGGAAGATTTCGCGGACAAGGACAGCGTAAAGGAGATCAGATCCAGGCTTAAGAACGCGCTGGAGGACGTTTCGGACGTAATAGAGAACGCGGAGACCGCGACTGACACCAAGCTGACGAACGACGAACTGGTCCAGCTGAAGAACCGCATCGCGGCTCTGGAGAAAGAGATAATAAACCTGGGAGCTACGGTATCGAAGTAGCCACGGTTTAAATAAACAACCGAGGCCGGCGCGGAGCGCGTCAGGCGGCTGTCGCCGGTCTTGCATAAGGAAGAGATTATGGATAAGGTAACAACGTATTCTGCCCGCCGCGGCAATGTTTTCGTCTGGCTGGCATCCCTGGCCATGCTCGTTTCCTTCGTATTCCGGGTGATCTGGCTGACGAAGGCGGACGGCAGAGGCCTGTGGTTCGTGGTCTTCGGCGCCGTTCTGCCGCTGGCCGCGCTTCTTTTCTTCGGAGCAAGGCTCCCGATAAGAGGCGAGAAGTATTTCTTCGTGACCGTAAGGCCGGCGATATGCATGGGATTGTGCAGCATCTACGGCATACTGTCCGGAACGTTCATCAGGCTTCCGCGCCTTAAACTGCTGGGAATAGCAGGCGTCGTCATCTGCGCCGCGCAGATGGTCCTGTATTATCTTACTTTCTCCGGCAGGATACGCACAAAGATACTGGTGCTTCTGGTCTATCTGCTGCCCTGGCTGTTCATGCTGATCGATATGACCGGGCTTCCCGGAGATCCGTCGGGCGTGGATTTCGCCGCGGTCTTAAAGGAAGGACATTTCATATCCGAACTGGCGATGGTCCTCGGCATCATCTTCGCGATCATTTCCGCGAAAAAGCTTCCGCCGTATAAGGAGGGCGATCCTTACCGCTTCCGCTACGGCGACCGCATGGACGGAAGGCTCGTGCGGGGAGGCATTCCGCTGGACAAGGTCTCTCCCTACATAATGGTCAACAGGGGCGGAGCCAGCAACCAGATGAACTATTCCATCGACGCTTCCGCCATCGAAAGATACATCCACAAAAAACGCAAGGAAGGTCTTAAGCACTTCGGAATAACGCATGTGCTTCTGGCTTCGTATGTCAGAATGTGCGCGGAATACCCCGGAATAATGCGCTTCCTGTCCGGCCAGAAGGTCTATCAGAGGATGTTCCTGACCGTAAAGATGGTCGTTAAGAAAGACCTTAAGCTGGGAAGTCCGGAGACGATTATATCCGTCGACCTGGATCCCGGCCTTACCGCCGATGAGGTCTACGAAAGGTTCAATTCAGCGGTGCTCGAGGCCAATGCCGAGGAAGAGCTGGACAGCGGCTTCGACAAGCTTGCAGGAGCGCTCAACTTCATTCCCGGCGTGTTCCTTAAGTTCGTGATATGGTTCCTTAAGCTCCTGGATTATTTCGGACTCATTCCGAAAGAACTTACGGAACTGAGCCCGTTCCACGGATCGCTGTTCATAACGTCCATGGGATCTCTGGGCATTCCTCCGATCTACCACCATCTGTATGATTTCGGAAACATTCCGGTATTCATCGCGTTCGGAGCCAAGAGGACGGAGATGCAGCTGAACTCCGACGGAGAGCCGGAAAAGAAGAAGTATTTCGACTTTAAGGCCGTTACCGACGAAAGGATAGTCGACGGTCAGTATTACGCCGCGGCGTTCAAGAAGTTCAAGGCCATCCTGCTGCGTCCGGATCAGCTGGACGAAAAGCCGGAGACAGTTAAGGAGGATATATACTGATGAAGTACGGCCGTGAGTATTTTCAGGTCTCGGCGGACTACATAAGGTCCAGGCTGAACGGCTTCGAGCCGGAACTGGGACTCATCCTGGGCACCGGTCTGGGAGGCCTCGCCGCGCAGATCGAGGACCCTGTGGAGATACTGTATAAGGACATTCCGAACTTCCTGATATCGACGGCTCCGGGCCACAGCGGGAAGTTCATCTTCGGCACCCTGGAGGGCAAGAAGATGATGTGCATGTCCGGCAGGTTCCACTTCTACGAAGGCTACGAATACCAGCAGCTGGTCGCGCCTGTGCGCGTAATGAAGCTGATGGGTGTTAAAAGACTGATACTTACCAACGCCGCGGGAGCCGTAAACGAGAGCTACCGTCCCGGCGACGTAATGATAATAAAAGACCATATTAAGATGACCGGCGCGAGCCCCATGTGCGGTCCCAACGCGGACGATTTCGGCCCCAGGTTCTTCGACGTGGGCAACATGTACAGCAGGGAGATGCGGGAGGTCGCCAGGGAATGCGCCGCAAGATCGGAACTTAACGTCCACGAGGGAGTGTATTTCTTCTTTACCGGCCCGCAGTACGAGACCCCCGCGGAGATAAGGGCAGCAAGGATACTCGGAGGAGACGCCGTGGGAATGTCCACTGTCACCGAAGCCCTGACTGCCGCTCACTGCGGCATGCCTGTGCTGGGCCTTTCCATGATATCCAACATGGCTGCCGGGATCTGGGACGTAAAGCTCTCTGAAGAAGACGTGATAGAGATAGCAGAGAAGGCGGGACCGAAGTTCAGCCTTCTGGTAGCTGACATAATAAGGAGTCTTTGATGAAGATACTGTTTAAGAACGCTTCTGTGCTTGTGCGCGAGGAGGACGGCTACAACGTCCTTCAGAACGCCTGCCTGGGAGTAGACGGAGAATACATAAGCTATATCGGTTTCGACGAGCCGGATGAGGACTGGGACGCCGTGCGCGACATGAGCGGAAAGATGCTCATGCCGGGACTTGTCAACGCGCACGGACATTCGGCGATGACCCTGATCCGCGGCGCCGGTTCGGGACTTCCTCTGGACAGGTGGCTCAACGAAGCCATCTTCCCGATAGAGGCCAAAATGACTCCGGAGGACATAATGGTCGGAACTACCTGGGCCTGCGCGGAGATGCTGGCTTCCGGCACCACGCAGATAGCGGACATGTACGACTATCCGTTCGCGGCGTCGCTGGCGTACGCGAAGGCGGGGATAAAGGCAAATCTCTGCAGAGTAGGACTGTGTTTCGACAAGGATCTCGAGCCGGGAGACTGGCCCAGGACCGCGGAATGCATCAACTTCATAAACGTTACGGAGGGCAAGGCGGACATTAACCCGGAAGCAATGAGAGAACTTCCGGAGACGAAAGAGACCATGACGCTCCCCGAGGAGATAAAGAGAGCCGTGGCAAGCGGCAGGGTGAAGGCGGACTTTTCGCTGCACTCGGAGTATCTTTCCACGGACAAGTTCGTAAAGGCCATAAGCGAGGCCAATTCCGTGATGCACAAGAGTGTGAACGTCCACGTATCCGAGACCGAAAAGGAACACATGGAATGCATCCTTCGCCACAATAAGACACCGATGGAATACCTGGAATCCATGGGGATCCTGGATAATCCGACCTACGCGGCGCACTGCGTCTGGGCCACAGACGGGGACTTCAGGATAATGGCGGAGAAAGGCGTAACTCTGGTCCACAACCCGACCAGCAACCTTAAGCTCGGCAACGGCCACGCAAGGATACCGGAGGCCATAGCCGCAGGAGTAAACGTCGCCCTGGGCACAGACGGAGTCGCCAGCAACAACAACCTCAACATGTTCGAAGAGATGCACCTGGCAGCACTGGTTGCAAAGGGCGCCGAGCACGATCCAACGGCTCTTACGGACGCTCAGGTACTGGACATGGCTACCGTAAACGGCGCTAAGGCGCTGGGACGTCCGGACACCGGCATCCTGAAGGAAGGGTATAAGGCGGACATCATTGCCGTGGACATGACCGGACCGCACATGCTTCCGGCTACGGATCCTGTGGCGCTCCTGATCTACAGCGCGCAGGCGTCCGACGTACGCATGACCATGGTCGACGGAAAGGTCCTGTACGAGGACGGGAAGTTCTTCACCATCGACATCGACGAGGCGAAGAAAGAGCTTCTGGAAGCAAGCGCCAGACTGTACGAATAGACCGGATCTTCTGTCTGCGGGCTTCCGGCCGGGGGCTTTCCGGGCAGAAGCCGCTTTGGTCAAAACGATACAAACATTACGCAAAAACGGTACACATTCCGATGTGTGCCGTTTACTTTTTTTCGTGACCTGATTATCATCCGAATGCGGGAGATGCCTCGGAGAGAGGCCATGAAGAAGATATTTACGTTTCACGGAGAAGACAGCAAATGCGGCAGCGCTTGGCTCGCCAGGCGGACCGCGGAGATGATAGCGGAAAAGCGAAGGGATCTTAAGGTGCTTCTGGTCCACGCGTCCCATTCGGATTCCGCCAAAGCGGGACTGTCGGACACTTCCATGGAGAGCATAAGGCCGTACATGGCAGCAAGGAAGGCTCTGCCAAAGGGACTTGCGGAACGCGCAGGATGCCGCGGAGACTTATCGGTCATATCCGGAGCTGGACCAAGCGACAGGACCGGGGTCTTTCCGCCGGATCAGACGGAATCGTTCCTTAAGAGAGCTGCCGCGGATTACGATCTGGTGATCTGCGACAGCGGATCGGAGCTTGTCCGGGGATTGTCTCTGGGAGCGCTGTTCGCTTCGGACAGCGTCTATTCGGTGTTCTCGGAGTCGGAGGAGAGCTTCCGCAGGTTCGAGTGGCTCAGGCCTCTGTACGAAAAACTGGAGCTTAAGATAAACGGATACATTCTTGACCGTTTCTCTCAGGACGGCGTCTATACGGAAAGAATAGTCTCCGAACTGCTTGGAGTTAAGGAGAACAGAGTGTTCATGATACCGCGCGCCGCGGCAAGATCCGACATTGAACGAATAGCGGACGACATATTAAAGGACGCCTTCGGGGCGTCCTGAAAAAACTGAATGAATGTCGCAAGTTTGCGGCGTCCTGAGTTCTCCGGCAAGTAACTACGCAGCTGCTTTGGAACGGCGCTTCCGGGAAATGCTGACAGCCGTCGGCACCACGATGATTATGACGACTATGAGTCCAAGGGTAAACGCTATCGTGTCCGCCCACTGTCTGTAGTCGGAGAATATCAGCGGCATGGCCTTGTCGATGAGCGCTATGACCGCGACTCCTATAAGAACGTACAGGAAGTTCCTGGGGCGGAGAAGTTTTTTAAGCGGAATGTCCGGAAATATTGCCTTAAGCGCCAGCGCGACTCCGGCAAAGATGACCAGCGCCAGCACCACCCACTTGAGGACGGCCGCAAGCACAGGCGTCATTATCGTGGAGAAGGCGGCTCCGGCAAGCCTGGTAACTACGGTGCCGACATAGTAGAGCGGAAGCACCACTACGGTACGCACGGCCGCGGGCATCGCCTGCACGCGCTCTTTAATGCGCTGCTTTATGGTCTTCTTTTCTTCTTCGGCCGTCGTTCTGCCGGGTTCTTCGACCTTTATGGGGGAGTCTTTCTTGCCGAGGTCCACGACCTCCACGATGGGAGTAGGCTCCTTTACGTCGGAAAGGGTTATCTCCGAGGGCGAATCGAACACAGTCCCCGCCGCGACACCTGTAAATAGGGACAGCGCGGTGACGGTCGTTATCAGTTTTCCCTTAATGGTCTTACCTTTGACAGGCTTCTTTTCCAATGGGATCTCTCCTTTTAAACGCGCGGCGCCGGAGACTCCGGAGCTTCATTCCGCGGGCTCGCGCCCGTCTTGCAAGGGCATCATAGCACAGTCCTCTTTTTCTTGCAAATGAAGGTTTCGTGGAGTATAATACTGCAAAGTATTTTAGCCTTGACGTATAAGGAGGAATAATAATGTCAGAGGAAAACAAATACACCTTTGAGAACGAGGAGTACCGCCAGACGTATTGGCATACTTGCTCTCACATCATGGCGCAGGCCGTAAAGAGGCTGTGGCCGGAAGTAAAGCTGGCCATAGGTCCGTCCATCGCGGAAGGATGGTATTACGACATGCTGGCGCCCTTCGCCTTTACTCCGGAGCACATGGAGCAGATAGAGGCGGAGATGAAGAAGATATGCAAGGAAGGGCTTAAGATAGAGCGTTTCGAGCTCCCCAGAGACGAAGCGATCGCCTTCATGAAGGAAAAGGAAGAGCCCTTTAAGGTCGAACTTATTAACGACCTGCCCGAAGGCGAGGCTATCTCGTTCTACAGGCAGGGAGAGTTCACCGATCTGTGCGCCGGACCGCACCTGGACAGCACCAGCCGCGTAAAGCACAACGCGTTCAAGCTGCTCACCTGCAACGCCGCGTACTGGAGAGGCGACTCCAACAGGGAGACGCTTCAGCGCATATACGGAATAGCCTTCCAGAAGAAGGAAGAGCTGGAACAGTATCTGGAGCGCATAGAAGAAGCCAAGAAGAGGGACCACAGAAAGCTCGGCAGAGAGCTGGGTCTGTTCGCGTTCCGCGACGAGGCTCCCGGCTTCCCGTTCTACCTGCCCAAGGGCATGATACTGCAGAACCTGCTCATCGACTACTGGAGGCAGATGCACAAGAAATACGACTACCTGGAGATCTCCACGCCTCAGATCATGAAGCGTACTCTCTGGGAGACGTCCGGCCACTGGGATCACTACAAGGACAACATGTACACCACGGTGATCGAGGACGAGGACTACGCGATAAAGCCCATGAACTGCCCCGGTTCCATACTGGTATACGCCCTTGAGCCGCACAGCTACAGGGATCTGCCTCTGCGCTACGGCGAACTTGGCAGGGTGCACAGACACGAGCTGTCCGGAGCTCTTCACGGAATGTTCCGCGTAAGGTGCTTCACTCAGGACGATGCCCACATACTGCTTGCCAAGGACCAGATACAGGGCGAAGTAGTGCGCATCACCAAGCTGATAGACGAAGTTTACAATGTGTTCGGACTGCCGTATAAGATCGTTCTTTCCACGATGCCCGAGGACCACATCGGCACCCGCGGCGACTGGGAGAAGGCGGAAGCGGCCCTCGCGGACGCCATAACGTCCATAGGCAAGACCTACGAAGTCAACCCCGGCGACGGAGCGTTCTACGGCCCCAAACTGGACTTCCACGTAACGGACTCTCTGGGAAGAGTATGGCAGTGCGGCACAATCCAGCTGGACTACCAGCTGCCCGGAAGGTTCGATCTGGAATACACGGATTCCAATTCAGAGAAGCAGACTCCGGTAATGATACACCGCGTCGTTTACGGTTCCATAGAGCGCTTCATAGGCGTAATTACGGAGCACTTCGCGGGTGCGTTCCCCACATGGCTGTCTCCGGTGCAGGTAAAGATCCTGCCCGTAACGGACAGAGCATACGGCTACGCGGACGGCATCAAGGAGAAGCTCGAGGGGCTCGGATACCGTGTCGAGGTCGACAAGCGCAACGAGAAGACGGGCCGCAAGATCCGCGACGCTCAGATGGAAAAAGTCCCGTACATGATCGTGGTCGGAGACCGCGACATGGAGGCCGGCACGCTGGCTCCGCGCCACAGGTCTGAAGGCGATCTGGGCACCATGCAGCTGGGCGATTTCCTGGCCATCCTGAAGGACGACGTGTACAACAAGAAGATAAAATAATAGCGACGGCAAAGACCGCAGGCCGAGTGCATCGGTTGCAGTTTCTGTGAGCGTTGAAATTCCAACGCTTTTCGCCGAATGTAATATCAAACGATACCGGGGGCATCCGCTCCCGGTTTTCTATATAATAAAGTTAATAAAGTTGTATTATTCTTAAATATAGGTTATAATGCAACAAATGATACCTAGGCGTACCATATGTTTGCGTCGGGTAAAACGCTAAGAGATCATTTTCGAAACAGTAACAGAACAGCAATCCATAGAATCGAATTACAAGGAGACAACGTATTGGAACAGTTAGATAAAAAAGACGCCAGCCAGAAGGTGGAGCTATACGTCAACCACCAGAGCGAAGGCGACGGGGAGATATCTCTCGTAAACGTCTTCCGCAACATGGGCGCCAAAAAGAAGGTCTTCTTAAGGCTTATCGCGATCCTTCTGATCGTGGGCCTTATAGTGCCTCTGTTCATGGCGGAGATATCCAGAAAGGACCCGGACACCAGCGCCGTGGTAAAGCTGACTTACGAGAATGTCGACGGAAAGACGGACGAAGAGAAGAAGCCCGACAGGCTCAGCTTTTCTTCGAGCGTAATAGCCGCAGCCCTGGATAAGACAAAGCTCAAGGATCAGATAAGTGTTTCCAGAGTAGAAGCCAACCTCAAGGTGGAGCAGCTGCTCACCGAATCCGTAAGGCAGAGGATAGAAGTACTTCAGGAGCAGATCAAAGCCAGCGGATCTACCGTAGGACAGGCTGCGACCATTGCTCTCGAGTACGAGGACACATACATCGTTACACTCAATAACGGTTTCGGAGAAGAAGGCTCTTCCAGGAAGGTGTATCTAAGTTCTTCGGAGATATCGGATCTGCTCAACAACATCATCAAAGAGTACAACAACTATCTCTACGAGACCAAGGCGGATTACGATCTTCCTGAAGGCGATCTGAGCGACGCCGCTACCGGCGATCTTGACTATCTGGAGAGCCTGGACCTGATCAAGACCGTAATGACCGCGTTCAAGAAATACTGCGACGAGAAGGCGGAACTTTATCCGGAATACACCAGTCCCAGCAACGGGCTTACCTTCAGCGATCTCAGCGCCGTCATTTCGTCCTTCAACGATGTGGACCTCAACTACCTGAGCGCTACTCTCATCAGCGGCGGAATATCCAAGACGCCCGCGGATCTCCTGAACAGGCTGCAGTTCTCCCTCAGAAACGCTAAACTGGAGCTTTCAAAGGTCGAAGGCAACATTGCCAGCGTACAGAAGATCATAGACGAGTATAAGAACGAGATCATTTCCGTTACCGGTTCCGACGATCAGGCCAAGCAGAACGCGATGATCACCACGGAATACTATAACGACATGGTCCTCTCCCAGGTGGAACTGTACGACCGCCAGGCTGAGCTCAACCAGACCATAGCGGACCTGGAGAAAAGAGTCGTAGCTTTCGGCGGAGAGGTCTCCCCGGAGGAACTTGCCAAGGCAGACGCGGACTTCAACAAGGTCTATGAAAACGCCACAGAGGTCTACGAACTCGTCACCGGTTACGCTAAGGAATTCATAAACAGCGACACCATAATGAACGGATTCATGAATACAACTTCGGCTCAGACCAAAGCGGAGAGCTTCTTCAGTCCGTCGAATCTTAAGAAGGCAGTAATAGGCGGAGTTGCCGGCGCGGTGATCGCCTGCTGCCTTTGGTTCGCGGCCGGATTCATAGATGAATTCAGAAAGGAGGGCAGAGAAAATGCTTAAGAAGTTAGGTAAATGGAATCTGCTGATAATAGCGATAATACTCGGGCTCATCCTTTCGCTTATCAATTTCCTGGCGGTAAACCCGTCTAAAGAATACGCGGACGCGGGATTCGTGCTGCTCTACAGCGGAGCGGAAAAAGGAGAGGCACCCAACGGCCAGTCCTTTTCCGTAGACGTCATAAAGAGCGAGGATTTCCTTAAGGAAGTATTGGACAAAGCCGGCCTCTCGGACAAGATAACGAGTGCGGAACTCGCCGAGAACATGACCGTTCGCGGAAGTTATCCGGCTAACATCATCGAACAGATAAAGAGCTGGGATTCTCTGCTTACATCCGACCCCACTCGTGTTGTATCGCTGAGCGATTATTATCCCACTACGTTCAACATAAGCATCGTCAACGAGTTCAAGAATAAGCTCAGCAAGACGCAGCTCACAGGACTTCTGAACACTCTCGTGGAAGAATACAAGACGAAGTACCAGAAGATCTACGGAGCCGGCGTCGAATGGGATAAGCTCGGAGATGTGTTCGCCACGGAGAGCAGGGACTACGCCCAGGCCGTGGATCTGCTTTCGGTAAAGTGCGATCTTGTGGACAAGCACTCCCAGGCGCTGTACGAAGTAAAGCAGACGTTCGAAAACGACGGCGTTACGTTCCTTACGCTCTCTACCAGGGCAAAGTCGATAATGTCCAACGATCTGCAGAGCCTTTCGGCTATGATCACGCTGGACGCGCTTTCAAAAGACACCGAGGCGTTAAGGCAGAAATATGTTTATGAGGACGACATCCAAATAAGGAAGCTCAACGCTCTGACCAAGGAACTGGAAGAAGTAGAGAAGCTGATCGACGGCTACGAAAAGGACGCCACCCTGTATCTCGGTTCAGGAGACAGCGTCATTGAAGTCAAGGGCAATTCCAAGGAGACTTACGAAAAGCTTGTGGATGAAAAGACCAGGCTATCTGCGGAATTGAACGAGGCCCGCATAGCGATAAACGACATCGAGAGCAGGATAGCGGATATCGATGCCAACGCAGACGGAACATCCATAGACGGATCCGTGCTGGAGAAGGCGATCGCAGCCGCGTCCAAGAAGATAGATGCCCTTATTGCGGACTTCGACGCCCTCGCCAAGGCATACGACGAGGAATACGCAAGCACTTCTTCCATAAGGAGTTCCTCCGCGGTATATCACGGCAACAGGCTGTTATCCGGTTCGTTCATCAAGGCTCTGATCAAGAGCGAGGCTCCGCTGTGCGCCATAGCGCTTATCGTGATCCTGGCAATAGGGCTTGTCGCCGAGACGAGAAAGAACGGAAAGAAAGCAAGGCGTATCGCCAAGAGCAGAAAGGCAGCGTAGCATGACAGTACTTGTAACCGGCGGAACAGGATACATAGGGTCCCACACTTGCGTGGTGCTTCTGGAGAACGGCTACGACGTAGTAGCCGTGGACGATCTGTCCAACTCCTCCGAGGAAGCCCTGCGCAGGGTCGAAAAGATAACCGGAAGATCGCTTACGTTTTATAAAGCAGACGTATGCGACGGAAGCGCGCTGGACAGGATATTCGAAGCTCACAAGATAGACTGCGTCATACACTTCGCGGGTATGAAAGCGGTCGGAGAGTCGGTCGTTAAGCCTCTGGAGTATTACGGAAACAATCTCGGATCGACTATTGAACTCCTGAAAGCAATGCGCAGGCACGGCTGCGGTTCTGTCATCTTCAGTTCTTCCGCTACGGTGTACGGTTCCGAGAACGAGTATCCGTACAGGGAAACCATGAAGAAAGGAACCTGTTCTAATCCTTACGGCTGGACCAAATCCATGTCGGAACAGATCTTTACCGACGCTGCAAAAGCGGACCCGGAACTGTCGGTCGTGCTGCTCAGGTACTTCAATCCAATAGGGGCTCACGAGTCCGGACTCATAGGTGAAGATCCGTGCGGAATACCGAACAACCTTATGCCTTTCATTACTCAGGTTGCAGTCGGCAAGCGTAAAGAGCTTACCGTTTTCGGCGGCGACTACGACACCCCGGACGGCACCTGCAGACGCGATTACATCCACGTTATGGATCTGGCGGACGGCCACGTAAAGGCCATCGAATACGCGATGTCGCATAAGGGGACGGAAGTATTCAATCTGGGGACAGGCGTTCCCTACAGTGTCCTGGAGATAATCCATGCTTTCGAGAAAGCTAACGACATAAAGATACCATATTCGATCGGCGCCAGAAGAGACGGGGACCTTCCGGAATTCTGGGCCGACGCAGAAAAAGCCAGAACGATACTCGGCTGGCATACCGTTCACAGTCTGGAGGACATGTGCCGCGACAGCTGGAACTGGCAGAAGAACAATCCAAACGGATATGAGAGATAGGCAATGAAAACTTCCGAAAACCTGCATCAGAAAAAAAGCATCAGGTGGGCGTTGGTACTGTACGATCTTTTGATCTACATCGCTACGTCGGTATTACTGTTCGTAATATACAGAGGATCCAGTTACATGACCACGCAGAACAAGTGGATACAACTGATCCTTGCATATGCTTTCATTATGCTGTTCAGGGCCATATTCCATGTTTACGGTCTTGTCTGGAGATACGGCGGCATACAGTCCTATCTTAAGTTGATGTTGTCGGATTTCTGCGCTTTCCTTGCATTCACAGCTCTAAGGCTTACAAACATGCAGAGGATGACGGCGGTAGCTTCGATATCGCTGTTTACGATAGAGCTTCTTTTGTGTCTTGCAATGAGGATGTCCTACCGCTACACCTACAAGTTCGGCAATCAGGACAACTGGCGCGGCAAGATACTAAGATCGCTGTATCATCTGTTCAGCGGCGACAGCCTAAGCGCGGATGTAGGCGCCGGAACCAACAAGATCAACATAGCCATCATAGGTGCGGGGCGGGTAGGGACCAGCCTCGCTTCAGAGCTTTTAGGTAACCCCGCTTCTGCTTATCTTCCGCGCTGCTACGTGGACGTAAACGAAGAAAAGATAGGCAAGAACATATTTAACGTTCCGGTCCTTTCCGAGGAAGAGGCCACCATAGAGAACCTCTCGCACCTCGAGATCCAGGAAGTTGTAATGGCCGTAACTTCCCAGCCGCCCGAACAGAAGAAAGCCATATACGAGCGCTATAAAGGCATGGGATTCAAGGTCAAGGTCTACGACTATCCCACGATGCGTACTGCCGGCAGCAAAAAGTCCTTGCGTGAATTCGACATAGACGAACTTCTTTTCAGAAGGGAGATAGACATCAAGGACGAAAAGACCTACGAATATTTCAGGGGCAAGACCACGCTTGTGACAGGCGGCGGCGGATCCATAGGATCCGAGATCTGCAGGCAGATAGCCCGCATGGATCCCAGGCAGCTTATCATTCTGGACGTTTACGAGAACGGGGCCTACGATCTTCAGCAAGAGCTCAGGTTGGAGCATGGAAACAAGCTCAACCTGAAGGTGGAGATCCTTTCGATCTGCAACAGACCTGCGCTCGAAAGAGTATTTGACCACTACCGTCCGAACATAGTAATAAATGCCGCGGCACATAAGCACGTTCCGCTTATGGAGCACAACGTAATTGAGGCCGTGGAGAACAACGTTTTCGGTACCCTTAACGCTGTAGAGCTCGCGGAGAAGTACGGCGCGGAGCGCTTCATGATGGTCAGCACCGATAAGGCCGTCAACCCGACCAATGTTATGGGCGCTACCAAGCGCATGTGCGAGATGATATGTCAGGCGCACAGTCAGAACGGCAGCGGAACCAGTTTCTCCGCCACCAGGTTCGGCAACGTACTTGGTTCTGCCGGATCGGTAATTCCACTCTTCAAGAAGCAGATACTCAACGGCGGCCCGATAACCATAACCGATAAACGAATAATCCGCTACTTCATGACCATACCGGAAGCTTCCAGCCTGGTGCTGCAGTCCGGTGTAATGGCAAAGAACGGCGAGCTGTTCGTGCTGGATATGGGTCAACCTGTAAAGATTCTGGATCTGGCAGAGAACCTTATCCGCCTTTCCGGTCTGGAACCGTACAAGGACATAGAGATAATAGAGACCGGACTCCGCCCTGGAGAAAAGCTCTACGAGGAACTTCTAGTGCGCGACGAAGGCCTGGACAAGACCAGCAACGAGTTGATCTTCATAGAGAGAGACAAGCCGCTTTCCATGAGCGAACTGGGATTAAAACTCGGAGTGCTCAAGACCGCGCTCGCTACGGAAAGCGACGCTTCCGTTAAGGAGGCGCTCAAGTCCGTGGTCCCGACCTACAGAGATCCTGATGTGGTAAACGCTTCCGCCAGGAATGCGGATGAGTTCAGGAATACAAGGATGTTTACACCGGTATAGAAATTATCAATGAAAACTAAAAAGAGCAAGAAAAACCATATAAGACTAAAGATCGGTGTTGCTGCGTTATTTCTTGCCGGCGCCGCGGTGTTTTTGGAGCGTCTTGCAAAAGCGGCCGAGGAGCCGGAATCCATAAACGATGACAATCCTTATCTGGACGGACCATACGCAGGTACGGACTGGGATGATGCCGACGCACTTATGCAAGAGTGTGAAGAACTAACGCTTTACGAGCGCTTCGGAAAAAGAGCACTGGACAAGGTAGTTTCGTTCTTTGGACTGGTAGCGCTTGCTCCGCTTTTCGGTCTTATCGCTGTAGCCATAGAGATCGATGATCCTGGCCCGGTCCTGTTTAAGCAGAAGAGAGTCGGAAAAGATAAGAACTTCTTCGAGATCCACAAATTCAGGACCATGAAAAGGTCCGCGCCTACGAATGTTCCGATAGAAAAGTTTGAGGATCAGGAAGAGTACATTACGCGTGTCGGCCGATTTCTCCGAAACACCTATCTGGACGAGCTGCCTCAGCTTTGGGACGTGTTCCGCGGCAGAATGAGCCTTGTCGGCCCCAGGCCTGTGATCTGGAACACAAAGGAACTAATAGAGGAGCGGGAGAAATACGGCGCCAACAGCGTTCGTCCCGGTATTACCGGAATAGCCCAGATAAACGGTGGTAATACGCTCGATAATATCAAAAAGGCACAATTGGACGGGCAGTATGTCAAAACGCTGCGAGAAAGCAATTTAGGAGGCTTCCTGGCGGATCTGAACTGCTTGGCCGAGACTGCCGGAGTATTAAACGATAGTAATGATGAATGAAAGAAACGACATGAATAATGAATCCATAAAAAGATCAATACCATTCAGCCCTCCGGATATCAGTGAGAGCGAGATAGCAGAAGTATGCGAGGCTCTGAAGAGCGGCTGGATAACGACAGGTCCCAGGACCAAGCTTCTGGAAAGAAGGCTGGCAGCGTTCATAGAGACCGGACGCAACGACATAGACTGCACTGAGCCCGGCAATATAGAGAAATACAGCAACAGGGTAGCGTGCCTCAATTCGGCGACCGCTGCGGAGGAGCTTAATCTCCGTGTGCTCGGGATAGGTCCCAGAGATGAGGTGATCGTACCTGCGTACACATATACTGCATCTGCTTCAGCGGCGATCCACTGCGGGGCAACAGTAAAGTTTGTGGATATACAGAAGGACGGAGATCCGGTAACGCACATGCCGGAGATGGACTATGGCGCTCTGGAGAAACTGATCAACGAAAGAACTAAAGCCATCGTTACAGTAGATCTGGCCGGAATAGTCTGCGACTACGAAAGAGTATTTGAGATCGTCGAGAAAAAGAAAGGTCTTTTCAAACCTGCAGAGAGCGACGGCACGGCGCTAGGCGATCTTTCATCGCGCATACAGAAGTCTCTCGGAAGAGTCGCAGTGGTTGCCGACAGCGCTCACAGCCTTGGTGCTTCCAGGATGTTCCGTGGAGAAAAGAAATACTGCGGAGCCATTGCGGACTTTACGAGTTTCTCCTTCCATGCAGTAAAGAACTTTACGACCGCGGAAGGCGGAGCAAGCACGTGGCTGCCGGTCAGCGGAGTCGATGACTCGGAGGTCTATAAGATGTTCCAGCTTCTGTCCCTGCACGGACAGAACAAGGACGCGCTTGCAAAGACCAAGCTCGGCGCTTGGGAATACGACATAATCGGTCCCTGGTACAAGTGCAACATGACGGACATAATGGCAGCGATAGGCCTTCGCCAGCTGGATCGTTATCCCGGACTGATCGAACGCAGAACTCAGATAATAAACAGGTACGATTCGGTATGCGATAAGCTGGGCATCAGCCATCTGGTACATCACACGGCGGACATGGATAGTTCCAACCATCTGTATCTTATGCGTGTTCCGGGAATCGATGCCGATACAAGGAACCTTATCATCGAAAAAATGGCGGAACGCGGTGTTGCAACTAACGTACACTATAAACCGCTCCCCATGATGACGGCATATAAGGTGCTTGGGCAGGACATAAAGGATTTCCCGAATTCCTACGATTACTACCATAACTTGATATCACTTCCGCTGCACACATTACTTACCGACGAAGACGTCGAGTACGTATGCGAAGCGCTGCGCGGAGCAATTAACGAACTGTAGTTTGAGGCAAGTGGATGTTAAAAAAATGGGATGATCTTCCGGACTTCATGAGAGTGCCGGAGGTGCGCCCTTACTGGGAGATACTGAATAAGAAGCGCGGTCAGCTGGTACTTAAACGGCTGTTCGATATAGTCGTCGGAGCCATTCTTCTGATCATTCTCGCGATTCCAATGATCATTATCGCTATTCTGATCAAGAGGGATTCAGAAGGCCCAGTGTTCTACAGGCAGGAGAGGGCGACTGCTTACGGAAAGCATTTCCGTATCCACAAGTTCCGTACGATGGTAAGCAACGCCGATAAGATAGGAAGCACCGTTACCGTCGGAAACGACAGCAGGATTACGAAGGTCGGATCAAAACTCAGAGGCCACAGGCTCGACGAGCTTCCGCAGGTCCTGGACGTTATTTCCGGCAACATGTCCTTTGTAGGGACAAGACCGGAGGCCGTAAAATACATAGAACGCTACGAGCCGGAGTACAGGGCAACGCTGCTGATGCCGGCCGGAATAACAAGCGAAGCGTCCATTAGGTACAAAGACGAGGATAAGCTGCTGGACGCGGCAGACGACGTGGATAAGGTCTACATAGAAAAAGTCCTTCCGGAAAAGATGAAGTGGAACTTAAAAAGCATTAAGGAGTTCAGCTTTTTCGGGGATATTGCAACGATGTTCAGAACAGTGTTTGCGGTAATTGGAAAAGAGTATAGATGAATATATTATACATAGATCATTATGCGGGATCACAGACAATGGGGATGGAATTCCGTCCGTATTATTTGTCAAGAGAATGGGTGAAGCTCGGTCATAAAGTTACGATCGTTGCGGGCGATTACTCTCACTTAAGAAAAAACAATCCGGAAGTATCAGATGATTTTCAAACAGAAATAATTGATGGAATTGAGTACTGCTGGATAAAGACAGGGGAGTATCTGGGGAACGGAGCAAAACGAGCTCTTAGTATGGTTCGTTTTGTTCGAAAACTATACTTTAATGCAAGGAAAATAGCAGACAGATGGTGTCCTGATGTTGTGATCGCTTCATCGACGTATCCTTTAGATACCTACGCCGCACAAAAGATATCAAAACTAAGCGGGGCAAGATATATCCATGAGGTCCACGATATGTGGCCTTCGACATTATATGAAGTGGGCGGAATGTCGAAACGCCATCCGTTTGTCGTAATAATGCAGATCGCTGAGAATTCGGCGTATAAGCACTGTGACAAATGTGTTGCTTTACTTCCTTACACGAAGGAATATATGGTCCGTCATGGATTAAGAGCTGATAAGTTCATTAATATCCAAAATGGTGTAGATCCAGAGGAATGGGAACACACAGAAAAGATCCCCGATGTCCACGAACAGTTTTTCAAAGAGCATGCCGGACAGTTTGTTGTAGGGTATTTCGGTGGACATGCATTGTCGAATGCGCTTGATAATGCCTTGGATGTAGCCAAAGAGTTCGTTGAAAATATAAAGATATGCTTTGTGTTTGTCGGAGAAGGTGTAGAGAAGAAACGGCTTATAGAAAGAGCTGAAAGCGAGCAAATAAGAAACGTGTTCTTCTTACCTCAAGTAAACAAGAAAGCAGTTCCGGATTTGTTGAAGCATTTCGATTGTTCATATATGACGGGCGCAGATTCGCCATTGTATAGGTTTGGGTTGTGTCTTAATAAGATGTATGACTCAATGATGGCAGGCCTTCCAATAGTGTGCGCTTTTGTTGCACCTGATACTCTGGTCAGAGAATATGATTGTGGATTTCAGTGTGACCCAAATAATAAGGTAGAAGTCGTCAGGGCAATTCAGGCACTTTACGATATGTCACAGACCGATCTCCAAGCCATGGGTCAGAATGGGCGGACGGCCATTGAGGATTCCTTTACATATCAAAAGTTGGCTAGGAGATTTGAAACGATATTTTAGACAGAAAGGAGAGAATATAAATGAAATATGCACTTATAGGTTGCGGCCGAATAGCTGTAAACCATATCAAGGCGGTAGTTAATAACGATTTGGAAATGGTCGCCGCCTGTGACATCATTCCGGAAAAGATCGATCAGCTTTTTGAAAAGACCGGCTATAAAAAAGAAGTGGATCGTTATACTGACTATAAGAAAATGCTTCAGGAGCACCCTGAAATAGAACTGGTTGCGATAGCTACTGACAGCGGAGTACATGCAGAGATCACTCTGTACTGTATCGACAAGGGAGTAAACGTTATTGTTGAGAAGCCTATGACCATGTCTATGCAGGATGCAGAGGAAGTCGTAAGGCGCAGTGCTGAAAAAGGTGTCGTCGTATCAGTATGCCATCAAAATAGGTTCAATGTTGCCATTCAGCAAATGCGCAAAGCGCTGGAAGCCGGTAGGTTTGGTCGTATCTCACATGGTTCTATAAACGTAAGATGGAATCGGGGACGCGAGTATTATGACCAGGCTACGTGGCGTGGGAAATGGGCTTCCGACGGCGGGTGCTTATTTAACCAGTGCATACATGGTATAGATCTTCTGCGTTGGATGATGGGTGACGAAGTAGACGAAGTTTATGGCGTTACAAAACAGCAGTTTCACGACTATCTTGAGTGTGAAGATGTTGGCATGGCTGTCGTTAAGTTCAAGAACGGAGCTATTGGTACCATAGAGGGAACAGTAAATGTGTATCCTAGAAACTTGGAGGAAACGCTTTATCTGTTTGGCGAGAACGGCACAGTAAAGATCGGCGGAACATCGACTAACAATATCGACGTGTGGAACTTCGCTGACGAAAGCGATGATGATAAAGCTAATAAGGGCCTTCAGGAACAGACATCGAATGTCTATGGTAATGGTCATACAAGTCTTTATGCTGATGTAATTGATGCTATAAAAACGGGTCGTAAACCGTATATAGATGCAATTGCGGGAAGAAATGCTGTTGAGATGATTCTGGCTATATACCAGTCTGCAGCAACAGGGAAACCAGTTAAACTTCCTCTTAAGGATGTAGCGTCAACGGATTTCACAGGAAGGTTTGATAAGTAATGGATGACTTTTTTGTTCATCCCACAAGTATTGTGGATGATGATGTTGTAATTGGTAAAGGCACAAAGGTCTGGCATTTTTGCCATATTCAATCAGGTGCTAGAATAGGGGAGAATTGTTCATTCGGTCAAAACGTGAACGTGTCTAATAATGTAACTATCGGCAATGGTGTTAAGGTCCAGAATAATGTTTCCCTATATGAAGGTGTCATACTAGAGGATTATGTATTTTGCGGTCCATCATGTGTCTTCACGAACGATCTTACCCCCAGAGCTAAATATCCAAAGGGGCATATAGGATATAAAAAAACAATAGTTAGAGAGGGTGCGTCTATAGGTGCAAATGCTACCATAGTATGTGGACACACAATAGGTAAATGGGCATTAATAGGAGCCGGCGCTGTTGTTACCACAAACATTCCGGATCATGCATTGATGTTGGGTGTCCCAGCAAAGCAAAAGGGTTGGGCATGCGAATGTGGCGAACTATTGGACCACGATCTACATTGTTCAAAATGCGGACGTTCTTATATTGAAGGAAAGGAAGGGTTGGAGGAAGTATAATGCAGTTTAGGGATCTTGGTGCGCAGTATAAGGCGCTAAAATCAGAGATTGATGCAGGTATACAAGCTGCAATCGACAGTACGGCTTTCATTTTGGGTAAGCCTGTATCAGAACTTGAAAACAAACTGGCGGAGTATGTTGGCAGAAAGCACTGTGTTGCGTGCGGAAATGGAACCGATGCTTTGCAGTTATCGTTAATGGCATGGGATATCGGTCCTGGGGATGCTGTATTTACAGCAGATTTTACATATTTTGCATCAGCAGGGTGCGCATCGATAATCGGCGCTACTCCTGTTTTAGTAGACATTGATCTTTCCACATTCAACATGTCCCCGGAAGCGCTTGAAGAGGCAATTAAGCGTACGATCGCTGAAGGCAAACTATCTCCCAAAGTCATTATTCCTGTGGACCTATTCGGACAACCGGCAGACTATACAAAGATCATACCTATAGCAAAAAAATATGGACTAAAGATCCTTGAAGATGCTGCTCAGGGATTTGGTGGAAGCATTAACGGTAAACTTGCTTGTTCTTTTGGCGATCTTTCAGCCACATCGTTCTTCCCTGCCAAACCTCTTGGATGCTACGGAGATGGCGGAGCTATCTTCACAGACGATGATGAGATAGATGCCAGACTGAGGTCGCTTCGTGCTCAAGGCAAGTCTCCTGTAGACAAATATGATAATAGGGAGATCGGAATGAACTCCAGGCTTGATACTATTCAGGCGGCTATCCTGATGCCCAAGTTTAAGGCATTTGTCGATTATGAACTCGACGCTGTTAACAAAGCAGCCGGTTGGTACACCGAAAGACTAAAGGATAAGTTCATAACTCCGACTATATTGAAAGGATTCTATTCCAGTTGGGCACAATATACGATTTTACTGAATAATAGGGAAGAGCGTGATGGAATGCAGAAGTATTTGAAAGAAAAGGATATTCCATCGATGGTCTACTACCCCAGAGGCCTGCATCAGCAGCAGGCGTACAGCTGGATGGGATTAAATGACGAACTGTTCCCGAACGCCGTTGAGGCGGCAAACAGAGTTCTGAGCCTGCCGATGCATCCCTATCTTACAGAAGAGATGGTAGATACTGTAGCCAATGCGCTGCTTAGTAAATAAGAGAGGTAAAACTATGGATTTCAATAACATTTATTCGGATCTTATTTCCGGAAAAGAGAAGCTTGCAATCGTTGGTCTTGGTTATGTTGGTATGCCGCTTGCCGTTGAGTTTGCAAAACACGTTCAGGTTATAGGTTTTGATATTAACGAAAAACGTGTTAATGAATATAAGAACGGCATCGATGCTACGAACGAAGTCGGTGAGGCAATAAAAAACACAACGGTCGATTTTACTGCAGATCCTAAGAAACTTAAGGATGCAAAGTTTGTTATAGTTGCAGTTCCGACTCCGGTCAAGGACGATAACAGCCCGGATCTTGGACCGGTAAGAGGCGCTTCGAAGACAGTAGGGCAGAATCTTGCACCCGGTTCAATTGTTGTATTCGAATCCACCGTTTATCCCGGAGTAACAGAAGATATCTGTATTCCCATTATTGAAAAAGAGTCCGGATTAAAGTGCGGAGTAGACTGGAAGATCGGTTATTCTCCGGAAAGGATCAACCCCGGCGACAGAGTCCATACTCTTACAAACATAAGAAAGATCGTTTCCGGCATGGATGATGAATCTGCTGCTGTCATAAAGAAAGTCTATGATATCGTAATTAAAGTCGGTACGTTCCCGGTCTCCAACATTAAGACAGCGGAAGCTGTTAAGGTCGTTGAAAACAGCCAGCGAGACATCAATATAGCGTTCATGAATGAGATCGCTATCATCTGCGACAAGCTTAAGATAGATACGGATGAAGTTCTTGCAGGTATGAATACAAAGTGGAATGCTCTTGGATTCAGACCGGGTCTTGTAGGAGGCCACTGCATAGGCGTAGACCCGTACTATCTTACGAATGCTGCAGAAAAGCTTGGTTATCACAGCCAGATCATTCTTAATGGCAGGCAGGTCAACGACAGTATGGGAGGATTTGTTGCTGACGCCGCAATCAAGGAGATGATAGAGGCTGGTAAAGCGCCCAAGAAAGCCACCGTCGTTATTCTTGGCTTAACCTTTAAAGAAAACTGCCCGGATACCAGAAACAGCAAGGTCGTTGATATTATTAACAGACTTAAAGAGTATAACATCGACCCGATCGTGACTGATGCATGGGCTGACCCGGAAGTAGCGAAAAAAGAATACGGTGTGGATCTTGTACCGTTTGATCAGATTCCGAAGGCGGATTGCGTTATAGTTGCTGTTGGACATAATGAGTTCAGGTCCATGTCCATGATGAGACTTAAGGCGTTATTCAAGGACGAATTGTCTGATGAGGAGAAGGTTCTGATAGACGTTAAGAGTTTGTATAGGATGGATGAACTGAAGGCTTCCGGAATGAGGTTCTGGAGATTGTAAGCATAGCCATATTGTGGAGGTGTTCGCTGTGAAGATTTGCTTTATCGGCCCGGCAAATAGTTCCCATATCGTGAAGTGGTGTGTTTGGTTTGCCCAAAGAGGACATGAAGTTCATGTTGTTTCATTTACCCAAGGTAAGATCGAGGGCGCCAAAGTGCATCTAATTGATATTGGCGTAGATGCGGGCGGAAGTGATCTTAACAAGCTACGATATCTTATTTCAGGAAAACGAATTAAAAAGGTTCTGTTTGATATAAAACCTGATGTAATAAATGTACACTATGCAACAAGTTATGGCGCGGCAGTAGCCCTAAGTGGGATAAGAAACTATGCCCTTTCGGTTTGGGGCGCTGATATATATGATTTCCCAAGAAAGAGTATTCTCCACAAATCACTATTGAAGTACAGTCTAAGCAAAGCATCTGTATTATTGTCAACAAGCAAGGCAATGGCCAACGAGGCGGGTAAGTACACAAAAAAAACTTTCCAAATTACGCCATTTGGAGTGGACTTAAACTTATTTAACCCCAACAAAAGGATGCGTGTTGAGGGTGATAAAGATTATATAGTAGGAACAGTAAAAAGCCTTTCAGATAAGTATGGAATTAAGGATATTCTTCATGCTGTTTCCTTAGTTTATAGTAATACTGCTATTCCTATCAAGCTTCGTATAGCAGGCAGCGGTCCCAAAGAAAAAGAGTATAAATTATTAGCTCAAACTTTGGGAATAGACAAAATAACAACATGGTTAGGTTATATTTCCCAACCACAGGCAGCGTATGAGTGGGCTAATATGGATCTTGCATTGATTCCATCTACACTTGAATCCGAATCATTTGGCGTATCAGCTGTAGAGGCTCAGGCTAGTGGCGTGCCTGTAATAATTTCGGATATTCCGGGGCTTATGGAGGCAACTTCGCCTGGTGCTACTTCGATAGTTGTTGATCGTAATAATCCAAAGATGCTTGCTGAGCAAATAATCAGGCTGTATAACGATAAGCAAAGGTCTTTGAGAATGGGCGAAAATGGACGGAGGTTTGTTTTTGACAACTATGAAATGAATCAGTGTTTTTCCCATATAGAAACGATTCTAAAAGGCATCAGCAATAAAAGCTGGTAAACAAAAACGGTAAGGAAGTATACGATGAAAAAGTGTATTTTTTATCTGCCTTATAAATTGGATGAGAACGGGGCAGGCGCTAGAATGCTCAGACCGAAAAAAATGATACAAGCATTCAAAGATATAGGATATGATGTTTTTGTTATAACTGGTTATTCTACAGAACGCAAGAAACTCATAAAAGAAGTGAAGAATCGTATTCTATCCGGAGATAAATTTGATTTCATGTATACGGAGAGTCATACTGAACCGACACTTCTTACAGATCCTAGTCATCTTCCAACGCATCCGTTAATGGATTTTGGTTTTTATAAATTTGTAAATAACAACCGGATTAGAATAGGTTTATTCTATTGTGATTTTTATTGGAAATTTGACACATATGGCACAAACCTTCCTTCTTGGAAACGCTGGGGGGCACTGATTAATTACAAGTATGATATAAGACAGTATAAAAAATACCTAAGCAAATTATATGTTGCGAGTATTGAATGTTGTGATTTGTTAGGAGAGCCTGAACTTACAAGGATTGCCTCAGAGTTGCCTCCTGGAGCTGACGATATCGTGGTTGATAGAAAGAATTATCAAAACAGAGATTTTTCAAAGGAACCGCTGCAAGTTTTTTATGTTGGAGGATTGGGTAATCATTATCAGGTCACAGAATTAGTTAAAGCAATAAATAGAATTCCTGCCTGCGAACTAACGATTTGTTGTAGAGAAGCTGAATGGGTTTTAGTCAAACCCGGAATGACAGATTATTTATGTGATAGAATTCATATTATTCATAAGACAAACAAAGAACTTGAAGAATATTACGAAAAAGCGGATTTATGCTCTCTTATGTTTCAAAATAGTATTTATATGAATGTAGCTATGCCCTTCAAGGCATTTGAATATCTTGCACATGAAAAACCAGTTTTTGCTACCCAGAAGACCGCTATAGGACGATTTGTTGAAGATCATGGAATTGGTTGGGTTTTTCCGTATGATGCAAATGCGATTGAATTGGCTATTAAAGACATAATTAAAAATCCTTCGTTATTAAGTGAAAAAGTTGAGAAATGCGTAGCTGCTAAAGACAATAATCTTTGGATCGAACGCGCCAAAAAGGTCGCAAGTGATTTGCAATAAAATTGTTTGATTGATGATGTATGGGTGAGAGAATAGTAGTTAATGTTTATACGGGAAAGAAGGGATTTGTACCAAGATTTACTGTTTTCTTTATTAATTTTGGCATTGTTTTCCTAATGCTTTCAAATATATCGCAGTTAGTATTTGGAAAAGAGTTAGCTGCTATTACTTTGCTTCAAAAAATTACTACCGTAGCTTGTCTAATTGTTTCAGTGGCAATTATTATTTTTAAAAACAAGATTATTCAGTTGCTAAAATGCTCGCTCGTTTGGGTAGTGTTACATGTGATAGCATATATAGTTAATCCTGATATATCGATTTTGTTTAGCAGAATTATAATATACTCTTTTGGTTATCTTGTAGTCTTAGCATGCTTGTTTATTACAATTGAAGATTTAACTTCTTTTATTAAAGCATATACTCCATATATCTATATCAGTGTTTTGCTGAGTGTGCTTCAGGTTCTTTGCTACACAAAATCAGGCGTATACAGTATGCAATATTCTTATTATACTGTACCAGTAGCAATTATATGCATGTGTCAAATTAAAAAGAGCACGCTATTTTATATCCCTTTATTGATTATTATTCTTACTGACCTTGTTTGTGGATCCAGAGGTTGCTTTCTCTGTTTCGTTATTGCAGTAATTTTTATAGAATTATTGTCAGAATCTAGTGCTAATCGGGTTATTGTTGTTTCAGTTTTGGCAATTGCATTTGCTTTGTTAATAATTAATCTGCCTTCTGTAGCCAAATTAGCTCTTCGTGTTTTGCCTGATTCAAGGACTTTATTATACTTAGCAGAAGGCAATTTGAATTTGTCAGGAAGAGATGTGTATTATGGCCAGCTTTTCGGTGAAATAGTTGAGTCAGGGTTTTCGATTCATGGCTTGTATAGTGACAGATTATTTATGGCTAACTATTTTTCTCGCACAACGATGGCTGAGATATATGGTTCGTATAGTCATAATATTATAATTGAAGTTTTGTTTCAGTTTGGATGGTTGGGAATACCCGTATTAGTGATAATGCTTTTAGGCTTGTGCAAGTCATTTTTAGCTGTTAAACGTAGTAAAGAGGAAGCACAACAAACCATATGGATTTGTTTCGCTTCTTTTGCCCTAGGTCAATTACTAGTTTCCTCGTCTTACCTAACAGCGATTTCTTTTGGTGCAATGCTAGGAGTATACTTTCTAATCGATAAAATGCGTGAGGATTCACTAAAAAACATTATAGACATATTCATCAAACAGCGTTTTGAGAAATAGCAATTGATAGAAAAGAGATTTATGATTGATCGAATCAAAATAATGTTTAAAGATGGTTTCTTTCACATTCTTGGATCATCTTTTATAAATAAATGCATAGCATTTGTGACAAATATTCTGATCGTGCGTTTTCTCACCAAACACGATTATGGTGTTTTCACAAGCGCCTTTAACGTATTTTATATTGTGTTTCTGTTCTCAGGGCTTGGTATTACAAGTGGAATACTATATTTTTGTTCAAAAAATATCTCTCGCGATGAAAAAACATCTTATTATAATTTTTCACTTAAATTCGGGCTGTTTTCCGAACTTGTATTATCGATCATTCTGCTTTTATATGGACTGCTCGCAGATGTTGGTATCGAGGAATCCCGATATTATATTATCGGATTGTCTCTTCTTCCGTTTGCCGCTTTCTATTTTGATTACTACTCAATTATCCTCAGGGCCGAAAAGGATAACAAAAAATATGCGCTGTTCCTCAATCTCAATTCTGTTTTTTATGCTGTTTTCGGCGTCGCAGGAGCGTTACTGGGCGGCATATGGGGTACCATCATTGGTAGGTATGTGGCATATCTGATCTCGGATTTATTAGGAGCAAGGTTTTGTAGACAATATAAATCCAATTGGAACACACTTCTCGGTAAAACAGATCAGTCTGATTTGCTCAGGTATTCTGTTAAGGCTGGGATAACAAGTGCGCTAAATGTGATCCTTTATAGAATAGATATTTATGTAATTACCATTGTTATAGCGGATGCATCAATCCTTGCATCATATAAAGTCGGTACTGCGCTTCCGGAAAACGTAAACTTTATTCCGCAGTGCATTATGGTATACTTTTTGCCGGTGTTTATTCAAAATCTTGCAGATATCGGATGGATAAAGAGGAAGACCAAAGAGATATACTTATTTGTTGGGGCTGTCAGTCTGGCAATAGGTGTTGTAATGATAGTTTTCGCTCCGCTGATCATAAGGATTATATGGGGTGAAGCATATTTGGATGCAGTGCCTTGCCTTAGGATACTGTCTGTTAGTTTTATCGTTCTTTCAACATTTAGGATGACAAGCACGAATATACTACTTGCATTAAAACGCACAGGTTATACCATGTTCGTAAGTATTATTTCCGGTTTAGTGAATATTATTCTCGATGTTGTAATGACGATAAGATATGGTTCTATTGGCGCAGCATATGCTACGCTCATAGTTACGGTTTTTGCTGCATTTCTATCATTCCCATACACATTATATATAATTTATAAAACAGAAAAATATGAATAGTAAGTAATTGATTTGGAATGGCTTGGACCTGTAGGCGACTACCTTTGCCTGACTATTCGTGCGATCTATTATCATAATGTTGATTTCCCCTTTTTTTCGCACTAATCAGTAAGAAGTGTCATTTGATTAGACATAATGACTTAATAAGTGTATAATATATAAACTTAAATCATTGGGATTATTGGAAGTGTTTTATGTGTAGTGTAAAAAAGAAAAAAAACACAACTTCAAGAGTGATACTCAGTCTTGTCGCAGTCATTTTAGTGGTTGGCGTTATTGGTTGGTTGATTATTTCCGGCAAGCTTGGGTTGATTAACAGAATCGGCAACGAAAATCGTATAGACCCTAGTCAGGAAACATTCGATCCGGGTGAAAACAACGGCGGCGAAGCAATAAACGCTAATGATGTAGATCTTAATAATGATGATATTAAGACCTTTACGGCAGATGATGTTAAAAACATCCTTATGATTGGTTATGATGGAGACTCCATTAATACCCGTGGAAGATCGGATACGATGATCATTTGCAGCGTAAACACAAAAACTAAGGATATAAAGCTTACATCACTAATGCGGGATATGTATGTGCAGATTCCCGGATACAGCAAAAACAGACTGAATGCGGCATATATCTTTGGCGGGATGTCACTGCTGGATGAAGTAATAGAAAAGAATTTCGGAGTTAAGATAGATGGAAATATTGCAGTTAATTTCGATTCGTTTCTTGAAGCCATGACTGCAGTTGGAAACCTTGACATTGAACTAACTAAACAGGAGGCAACGCATCTTAATTCCGATGAGGCTTACAGACAGTTAAAGTGGAACCTTGCGGAAGGAGTCAATTCGCTGACCCCGGAGCAGGTACTGGCTTATTCCAGAATACGTAAGGTGGGCCAAGGGGACTTTGATCGTACCGAGCGTCAGAGAAAGGTTATTATAGCAGCATTTAATAAGGTGAAAAAATTACCGCTTACGGAGATCCTTTCGCTTGCAGACAAAGTGCTTCCTTGTTTCGCTACAGACATGAATAACGGGACCATCCTCGGATATATTACGAAAGTCGGTGGTGGTAATTATTCTATAGGCGACACTCTTCGCGTTCCTGTAGATGGCGCATGGAAATACGCTATGATAGATGGAACTAGGTCTGTCGTTCTGCCTGATCTCCAGAAGAACAGCGAGGCAATTAAAGAGTTCATCTACGGTCAGACTGCGCAGGATGCAGCTGGCAAACAATAAATAGTATTCATTATTTTAGGTGGTTTGTGCTTTGTAGATCGGTGATCCGTCGCTATTCAGCAACACTTAACAAAGCGTCGGATCTCAACACGTAACTACACAGCAATTTCACAATTCCCCTGTTGACAAAAAGTCGGCAGGGGATTATATTATAGCCAGATGTTAGCACTCCCTCGCTCAGAGTGCTAACAAGGAGCGAAAAGATGGATCTCAACGAAAGAAAACTAAAGATCCTGCAGGCTATCGTGTCGGATTTCATATCCACGTCGGAGCCTATAGGAAGCCGGACCTTGTCTAAGCGTCCGGACATTGACTTAAGTCCGGCTACCATCAGAAACGAGATGTCGGACCTTGAGGAGATGGGCTACCTTACCCATCCGCACACGTCTGCGGGAAGGGTGCCGTCGGACAAGGCGTACAGGCTGTACGTCGACCAGCTGATGAAGGGCAGCGATCTGCCGGAGGTCAACAAACAGGAGATCTCGGAGAGGCTGCACAAGGATGCGGACGAGCTGGACCAGACCGTGGAACACGCGGCGCAGCTGCTGTCGGAGATGACCAATCTGGTAAGCTTCGCCATAACTCCCAACCGCAGCGAGAGCAAGATCAGCTACATCAACTTCCTGCCGGTGGACGAAAGCTCCGTGGTCCTGATGATAGTCTGCGAGGACGGCAAGGTCACCAACTCCGCGATCCGCATGAACAGCCCCTACACGGAGGAGAACCTTACTCTTATGAGCAAGGTTATGACTCACAACTTCAAGGGCAAGGCGGTAAGCGCAGTGCTTACGGAAAACATAGCGGCCATGTTCGAAAGCGACATGCAGGCGCTGGCGGGTCTGGCCGGAAGCGTGGTCCCCAGCTTCATGAAGACGCTGGAGAAGATGCTGAACGTGGACCTGTACATGGACGGCTACAGCAACATATTCCGTCTGCCGGAGTACAGCGACGTGTCCAAGGCCAGGAACTTCCTGGAGGCTGTCACCAACAAGGAACAGTTCACCAACGTTCTGGTCAACAGAGACCAGGGCCTGGCGATAACGATAGGCGACGAGAACTCCGAAGACCTTAAGGATTTCGCGCTGGTAACGGCGGATTACAAGGTCAACGGAAAACTGGTCGGAAGGCTGGGCGTAATAGGGCCCAAGCGCATGAAATACGGTGAGGTCACTTCGGTGATCAAATACATAACGGACAATCTGAGCCAGACTTTCGAGATACCGGCTCCGGAGGAGGCGGCAGAGGAGTCTGCGGAGGCAGAGGATAATGACAAGTAACGAAGAAGTAAAAGAAAAAGCGGAAGAGGAACTGAAGGATCAGGAGATCCCGGAAGAGGATACCGCGGAACAGCCTGCAGGCGATGAGGCCGCCGGAGAAAAGGCGGAAAGCGAAAAGCCTGAAGAAAAGCCGGAAGCCGGGAAGAATCCGGAACAGACGGCCGAGCAGGTGGAATCCGAAAGATACCAGAGGCTCTTCGCGGAATTCAGCAACTACAAGCGCCGTACGGAAAAGGAAAAATCCGATCTGTACGCTTACGCAGGCGAGAAGTTCGCAAAAGGTCTTCTGGACGTGATCGACAACTTCGAGCGCGCCATGGACGCCAAGCCGGAAGGCGACAAGTTCGCGGACGGCATGGAACTGATCCTGGTCCAGCTGAAGGGCGTCCTGGAAAAGAACAACGTGGAAGAGATAAAGGCTCTGGGCGAGCCCTTCGATCCCAACTTCCACAATGCCGTAATGACGGAGGCCGTAGAAGGCACCGAGAGCGGCATCGTAACAAGGGTCATGCAGAAAGGCTACACACTCAACGGCAAGGTAATAAGACCGGCCATGGTAGCGGTAAGCCAGTAATTTAGGTAATTATAGCGTTTGAGGGGTGACGTGAGGCGGATCCCCTGCCCGAGGCTTAGGGCCGCAGGGGAGGGATACCGAGCGGCAGGACCCCGGAAACGCAAGCAAATATACATAGTTAATAATTTCAATACTCAGGAGGAAATAACGATGGGTAAAGTAATAGGAATAGATCTTGGTACTACCAACAGCTGCGTTGCGGTGCTCGAGGGCGGCGAACCCGTAGTCATCACCAACGCGGAAGGCAACAGGACCACACCGTCCGTTGTCGGATTCACAAAAGGCGGCGAGCGTCTCGTAGGCGAGACCGCGAAGCGTCAGGCAATAACCAACCCGGATAGGACCATAGCTTCCATAAAGAGGCACATGGGTTCGTCCTACACCGTCAGCATCGACGGAAAAACGTACACCCCGCAGGACATCTCCGCAATGATCCTCGCCAAGCTTAAGGCGGACGCGGAGAGCTATCTGGGACAGCCCGTAACCGAGGCTGTAATAACCGTACCGGCTTACTTCTCCGACAGCCAGAAGCAGGCTACCAAGGACGCCGGCAAGATAGCGGGTCTGGACGTTAAGAGAATAGTAAACGAGCCGACGGCGGCAGCTCTTGCGTACGGTCTGGACAAGGATACCAGCTCCCACAAGGTCCTGGTATACGACCTTGGCGGAGGCACGTTCGATGTATCCATACTGCAGCTGGGCGACGGCGTATTCGAAGTACTGTCCACCAACGGCGACACCAAGCTGGGCGGCGACGACTTCGATAACGTAATAATGAACTGGATGGCGGACGAGTTCGCCAAGGAGAACGGCGTAGACCTGCGTAACGACCGCATGGCCATGCAGCGTCTTAAGGAAGCCGCGGAGAAGGCAAAGAAGGAACTGTCCTCCAGCCAGACTACCAATATCAACCTGCCGTTCATTACGGTAAATCAGGCAGGCCCGCTGCACCTGAACATGGATCTTTCCAGAGCCAAGTTCGACCAGCTGACCGCTCACCTTGTACAGCGCACCATAGAGCCTATGAGAAAGGCCATGGCGGACGCCAACGTTACCACGGCGGACCTCAACAAGGTCATCCTGGTAGGCGGATCCACCCGTATCCCGGCGGTCCAGGAAGCTGTTAAGCAGGTCACCGGCAAGGAGCCGTTCAAGGGCATCAACCCGGATGAGTGCGTAGCGGTAGGCGCCGCTATCCAGGCAGGCGTTCTGACCGGCGAGGTCAACGACATACTGCTTCTGGATGTTACTCCGCTGTCTCTGTCCATAGAGACCCTGGGCGGCGTAGCCACCAGACTGATCGAGAGGAACACTACCATCCCGACCAAGAAGAGCCAGATATTCTCCACCGCGGCGGACAACCAGACTGCTGTAGACATTCACGTAATGCAGGGCGAGCGTCCCATGGCTGCGGACAACATAACTCTGGGCCGCTTCCAGCTGACAGGCATTCCGCCGGCCAGGAGAGGCGTTCCTCAGATCGAGGTAACGTTCGACATCGATGCCAACGGCATAGTCAACGTATCCGCTAAGGATCTTGGCACCGGCAAGAGCCAGAACATTACGATAACTTCTTCCAGCAAGCTGTCCGAGGAAGAGATAAAGCGCAAGGTAAAGGAAGCGGAGCAGTACGCGGCTCAGGACAAGGAGCGCAAGGAAGCTACCGAGGCCAGGAACCAGGCTGAGACCCTGATCTACGAGACCGACAAGAACCTTAAGGACCTGGAGGGCAAGCTCTCCGAGGACGAGAAGAACAAGATCATGACCGCCAGGAACGAACTGGAGAGCGCCATGAACGCAGGTACCGCGTCCGAGATCAAGGCTAAGATAGACGCTCTTACCGAGCAGTATCACACCATAAGCGCCAAGCTCTACGAGCAGGCTGCCGGCCAGGCCGGTCAGCAGGGCGCAGGTCCGCAGGGCGGCTTCGACCCCAATAACATGGGCGGCGCAGGCTTTAACCCCGGAGCCGGATTCAACCCGGGAGCCGGATTCGGCGGCCAGGGCGGATTCAACCAGAACGCCGGAGGACAGAGCTCCGGACCCAAGGGCGACGACGTCGTAGACGCGGACTTCGAGGTCGTTGACGACGACAAATAAACAAAGGCTTTAACGTGCCGGACCGCTCCTTTGATCAAGGGGCGGTCTTGGCAGTTGAGCGGGAGCATCGCATAAACTAATGGCAGATAAAAGAGATTACTACGAGGTCCTCGGAATAAAGAAGGGAGCCTCGGACGAGGAAATAAAATCAGCGTTCCGCAAGATGGCCATGAAGTACCATCCGGACAGAAACCAGGGCGACAAGGACGCCGAGGAGAAGTTCAAGGAGGTAAACGAGGCCTATTCCGTGCTGTCCGATCCGGACAAGAAGAATAAGTACGACCGCTTCGGATTCGCCGGAGTGGACCCGAACGCGGGCTTCGGCGGCGCCGGAGGAGCAGGATTCGACGGTTTCGGCGGATTCGGCGGAGCAGGCGGATTCGGCGGGTTCGAGGACCTGTTCAACATGTTCTCCGGAGGTGGCTTCGGAGGCGGTTACGCTTCGAATTACAACGGTCCCAGGGAAGGCGCGGACATCCAGCAGCGCATGAACATCACCTTCGAGGAGGCAGTGTTCGGCGCCAAGAAGAAGATACGCCTTACCAAGAACGTCCAGTGCCCGGACTGCAAGGGCACGGGCGCCAAGAACGGCACCTCCAAGCACACCTGTCCTACCTGCGGAGGCAGAGGCCAGGTGGAGAGCGTACAGCAGACCATACTCGGTCCCATGCGCACCATGAGGACCTGTTCCACATGCGGCGGGACAGGACAGGTGATAGACACGCCTTGTCCGACCTGCGGCGGCAGCGGAATAATAAGGAAGACCGTGGAGCTTACGGTGGACATCCCGGCAGGCATAGGCGGCGGAGCCAACAGCCCGGTGCTTACGTTAAGGGGACAGGGCGAGCCCGGTACCAACGGCGGTCCGGCGGGCGATCTGTACATCGTCCTAAACATCGGAAAGCACGATACGTTCACCCGCAAGGGCGACGATCTGTACATGACTCTGCCCATCAACTTTACGCAGGCGGCGCTCGGCGACGAGGTCACGATCAAGGGGCTCAGGGAGTCGCTGGTCTGCAAGATCCCGGCGGGAACGCAGCCCGGAACTACTCTGCGCATGCGCGGCAAGGGCGTTAAGAACGTCCGCACCGGCAGGCCCGGAGACATACTCATAGAAGTTAAGGTCGTGGTGCCTACCAACCTGACCGACGCCCAGAAGGACATGCTGAGGAACTTCGGCGAGGCTCCTGTCGTGGAGCAGCCGCCGGCCGGCAAGAAGAAGGGCGGATGGTCCCAGAAGGTAAAGGATTTCTTCGAATAAGCGGACGCATACGTCGGACGGATAAAGGAAAACGTACATATGAAAGCAGCTTTCTATACCTTAGGCTGCAAAGTGAATCAATACGAGACGGAGGCCGTGGCGCAGGAGTTTTTGCGCCATGGCTATTTGCTTGTTTCCGAGGATGAAGAGGCGGACGTATACGTCGTGAATTCCTGCAGCGTAACGCGCGAGGCGGACAGAAAGTCGCGCCAGTATCTGCGCAGGATGAAGCGCAGGAATCCGCAGGCGGTGACCGTCCTCATGGGCTGCTATCCGCAGACCTGCCCTGAGGAAACGGAGGAGCTTGCCGAGGCGGACATAGTTCTCGGAACGGAGGACAAACTGTCGGCGGTCGGACTGGTGGAACAGTTCCTTGCGGAACGCGGAAGGATAGACAAGCTGACCGAAAAGGATGAAAACGGCGCGTCGTTAAGGCCGTCCGGTCCGTCCGGATGCCCGGTCCTGGAGACCGGATACAACGACATCGGGACCGTGGTCAGCATGCTCGGAAGCCGCAGGGCGCTGATAAAGATACAGGAAGGCTGCAACCGTTTCTGCTCCTACTGCATCATCCCGCACGCCCGCGGACCGATAAGGTCCAGAAGTCCCAGAAGCATCGAAAAAGAGGCCGTAGAGCTCCTGAAAAACGGCTGCAGGGAAATAGTGCTGGCAGGCATCAATACGGCTCTCTACGGGCTTGAAAACGGCTTTAAAAACGATATGGAATGGTCTGCCGCGGAAAAGGAAAACGTGCGCGGCATAGAAATAGTGGTAAAGCTTCTGAACGACCTTCCGGGAGACTTCAGGATAAGGCTGAACTCTCTGGAACCCACGGTGGTCGATAAGGATTACCTGGCGTCGCTTCTGAAGTACGATAAGCTTGCGCACCACGCGCACCTGTCCGTCCAGAGCGGATCGGACAGCGTTATCGCGTCCATGAACAGGCACTACACCCGCGCGGATTATCTGCAGATGGTACGTACGCTGAAGTCCTTCGACAAAGACTACGGCATTACTACGGACATAATAACGGGTTTCCCCGGCGAGACGGAGGAGGACTTCGAAGAGTCGCTGCGTCTTGTGGACGAATGCGGCTTCCTGCACGTACACGCCTTCCCGTATTCCGAAAGACCCGGTACTCCTGCCGCTGTAATGCCCGGCAAGGTCCCGGTAAACGTCCGGAAGGAAAGGGTAGCAAGGCTGATAAAAGCAGGGGACGCCGCGTCGCTGCGCTTTCGCGAAGGCCTTACCGGAACGGTCCGGAGGGTGCTTCCGGAGGAGTACTGCGGAGACGGACTGTGGAGAGGCAGAGCGTCGAACTACTGCAACGTCTGGTTCGAGGCTCCGGCTGAACCGGATTTGACAAGCACTTTCGTGGATGTTACGATTGAGAAGACATATAAAGACGGCGTTTTCGGACGCGCCGGGGCAGAGACGGAGACCATCCGCGGGACTGACGGCGCCGCGGACGCGCGGAAAGGAGAGCAAATGTCGGACTGCATATTCTGCAAGATAGCGAACGGCGGGATACCTACGAACATGGTATACGAAGACGATAAGATCGCGGCGTTCAGGGATCTGGAGCCCCAGGCCCCCGAGCACGTTCTGATCGTGCCCAAAAAGCACATCCAGTCGCTGGATCAGACTTCGGAGAAAGACGCGGAGCTGCTCGCTCACATAATGCTTAAGATCAAGGAGATAGCGGCTATCCTTAAGCTGGAGAACGGCTACAGGGTAGTCATCAACACCGGAGCGGACGGCGGACAGACCGTGCCGCATCTGCACGTGCACCTTCTTGGAAAGCGCGCGATGGCCTGGCCTCCGGGCTGATGCAGCAAAGGCCTGAAGACATCCATCGGCCGGCTATAGCTGTTTTTCGGGATCAAAAAGACGTCATCCGACGTCTTTTTTGTTTCATCATCGGCACTGATCGCCGCTTTTTTGTTATAAACGGTACAGACTTTGTTCGGAATCGTTGATTGTTATTTCTGTCAATGTAAAAATCATTTCATGTCAGGAGAAACGATTGAATGTCGAACATAAGAATCATTGCAGAAAAAGAATCCGAAAAGATCGACAAGGATCTTTCGGCTCTTCGGAAGGTGATCTCAGGATCGCCATCCGGGAAACTGAAGTGCAACAAGTGGGGCGATGCCAGGAAGAGCTATTATGTCGTCAGGAATGTATCCGGAAAAGTCAAAGCGGAATACATCCCTGTCAAGGAGCGTGAATTGGCAAGGGATCTGGCGTTCAGGGACTTCTGTATTAAAAAGGTAAAAATTCTGAAAACAAATCAAAAGGTCTTGACGAGTTTGATCGAGAAATATGAACCTTTCCCTAATGAAGTTGTCTCCGGATCCATGAATCCGGATCATTATCTTCTCATTAAAGACACAGTTCCGAATACGAAAGAGGCTGTCATGGAATGGAAAACAGCGGGATATGAGAAGAATATGAACCGCACAGACGCTTTGGTCCAGCGTACCCTATGCGGGATTATGGTACGTTCAAAATCAGAGGCCATAATAGCGGATCAGCTTTATAACCATGGCATTCCGTTCAGATACGAATCATTGATCGACATAAACGAAAAGGCTTATTATCCCGACTTCACCATTCTTCATCCAAGAACTCTGAAGCAGATCGTCTGGGAGCACTTTGGAATGATGAGCAATCCGTCATACAGGTATAATGCTTTTAAAAAACTATCGGTCTATTCGGATGGAGGTCTGAAACTGGATACGGATCTGATAGTTACATTCGAATGGAATGATTCGCCGTTGGATCCGCTGTATGTTTCAGCAATAATTGAGCATTTCTTTGAATGAGACGAATAGGATCAATGGTGTATGTGTCTTAATGCAATGAAAACGTTGGACCAGGACACATTTCCGCGTTATGAATGACAGAATTCGTGTCCGATTCGTTGAGAAACTATTATTTTGGACACAGAATTCTGCAGATGATCTATAAAAATGTGTCTGGGGATATAATAAACATGTAAACCGGACACAAAATTGCACTTGAACGGTAATAAAGTGTGTCTAAAAGGTCCGGGATCAAGGGAATAGGACACGAAATAATTAGGATGGTGCTGAGCGATCAACTGTATCGTTTGCGGAGCTGAATAGTTAAGGTAGAACGGTTTGAAACATAAACAGACCCAATATATCCGCGGTAAAAGAAAAGCCGGGATGTTTGCGCATCCCGGTTCTTTTGATCAGTATCTCTTATTAGCCTTCTTGCGAGCAGCCTCGGACTTCTTCTTTTCACGAACGCTGGGCTTCTCGTAGCATTCCCTTTTCCTGAGTTCGGCCATGATGCCGTCTCTAGCGCAGGAACGCTTGAATCTCTTAAGAGCACTCTCCAGGTTTTCACCCTCTTTTACAGTTACCTGTGCCAACGGTCTCACCTGCCTTTCCTGTTCTGAACGAACAGCAACATTATACATACTTCGGCCTGCGCGCGCAAGCGTTTTTAAGGTGTCCTGCGAATTATTTTTTCGCACCTCAAGTCTGCTGCGCCGCCCATTTTTTAGATGCAGAAAAGGGCTATTTATGTTACACTCGAATCAGAGAAGTCAAAGGAGGAAAACTTGAGCGAAATAAGGATCAATCCAAGCGGAGCTGTCGAGTTCTCCGAAGTGTTCGGAGCCTTCGACCATAACCTGGAGACCGTTGAAAAAGCAACGGGCTGCAGCATCACCTACCGGGGCGATCAGATAATCGTAAACGGCGAGCAGGCGGACAAGGCTGCGTTCATAATCAACGAGCTTTTCAAGACCGCCGAGAACGGCCAGATACTGGACGATCAGAAGGTCGGATACATCATCACGCTGGCGGGCGAGGGCGTTTCGTACACGGACTCCAACGTGTCGCGCGACGTGATATGCTTCACCTTCCGCGGCAAGCCCCTTAAGGCAAAGACGATAGGTCAGAAGAACTACGTCGATGCCATAAAGAAGAACGACATAACCTTCGGCATTGGCCCCGCGGGAACCGGTAAGACTTACATAGCGGTCGCCATGGCTATCAACGCCCTTAAGAACAAGGACGTGGAGAAGATAATACTCGCAAGGCCCGCCGTGGAAGCCGGAGAGCGCCTGGGATTCCTGCCCGGAGACCTTCAGGAGAAGGTGGATCCTTACCTGAGGCCTCTGTACGACGCGCTCTACGACATACTAGGACGCGAGGCGACGCTGCGCCTTAAGGAAAAGGAGACCATAGAGGTGGTCCCGCTGGCCTACATGAGGGGCCGCACGCTGGACAACGCGTTCATAATCCTGGACGAAGCGCAGAACGCCACCAAGGAGCAGATGAAGATGTTCCTTACGAGGATGGGCTTCGGTTCCAAGGTCATCGTTACCGGAGACATAACGCAGGTGGACCTGCCGCGCGGAAAGCGCTCGGGACTGGTGGACGCCGTCAACATCCTGAAAGGCGTGGAGGGCATAGCGTTCTGCACCCTTACGGATTCCGACGTTGTGCGTCACCCGCTGGTGCGCCGCATAGTCAACGCATACGACAGATACATTTCTAAACACCCGGAGTGGTCGGAGGATCAATGACTATATATTTCGACGAGGACGTAAGACCGGACGATGCCACGGCATCGGAGATGGAAGCCGCGGCTGTGGCGGCGCTGGAAGGAGAGGGCATAGACCCGCAGACCGCCAGCATATCGGTCAGTTTTGTGGATAAGGCAGAGATAAAGAAGCTCAACAAGGAGTACCGCGGAGTGGATAAGGTCACGGATGTGCTCAGTTTTCCGCTGTACGAAAGCGGATGCATTCCGGAGCCGGACGAGCTTGAGGAAGGCGAAGAGCTGGCCCTGGGAGACGTGGTCATCTGCGAGGAGGTCTGCGAGGCGCAGGCAAAGGAATACGGCCACAGCATCGAAAGGGAGATAATATATCTCTTCACGCACAGCGTGTTCCACCTGCTGGGATACGATCACGAGACCGAAGAGGACAAGGCCGATATGAGGGCAAGGGAGGAGGAAGTGATGAGCCTCCTGGGACTTGAAAGATGAAGAGCGCTTTCGTAGGAATAATAGGAAGGCCGAACGTCGGAAAGTCCACGCTTCTGAACGCGATGCTCGGCGAAAAGATAGCGATAACCAGCCCCAAGCCCCAGACCACCAGGAACGCGGTGCGGGGCATTTATACAAGATCCGAGGGAGGACAGCCAGTCTGCCAGCTGGTGTTCATAGACACCCCGGGAATACACAAGCCAAAGAACAAGCTGGGCAGCTACATGACCGATACCGCGGTCGCCACGCTCAAGGAAGCGGACGCGGTGCTTTTCCTTGTGGACAGTCCGTACGAGGATAACGGCGGCGACGCTCTGATCGTCGACCTTCTCAAAAAGGTCGAGACGCCCAAGATACTCGTAATAAACAAGACGGACAAGATAGGCCCGGACGTTTTCGAAAAGATATACAAGACCTACGACGCCATGGGACTGTTCGACTTCATAGTGGGCACCAGCGCCGTAAAGTCCGTCAACACGGACGTCGTCCTTGCCAAGCTGGAAGAACTTGCCGAAGAAGGCCCGATGTTCTTCCCGCCGGACATGGTGACGGACCATCCGGAGCGGTTCCTCGCCAGCGAGATAATACGCGAAAAGCTTCTGCTGTACCTGGAGGAGGAGGTCCCCCACGGCACGGCGGTCGAGATAGAAAAGTACGAGGAACTGGACGGTCTCACCAGGATCTACGCGGCGATCTACTGCGAGAGGAAGTCCCACAAGGGCATGATAATAGGTAAGGAAGGCCGCAAGATCAAAGGCATCGGAAAGGCAGCGCGTCAGGAGATAGAGGCTCTTACCGGCACCAGGGTCTACCTGGAGCTCTTCGTAAAAGTAAAGGAAGGCTGGCGCGACTCGTCCGTGGCGATAAGCAATTTCGGATATAAGAAGGACTGACGTGGGGATCGGCGCGGATCCAAAAGGGAACCGACGGGAAAAGCTGATGATAACAGAGGCTGAAGGCATTGTAATAAGGCAGATCAAGACCGCGTACGGCAGGCGCATGATAGTTTTGCTTACGCAGAAATACGGCAGGATCTCCGCGGGAACGAGCATCACCGAGGGCGGAAAGAACAAGACCGCGCTGGCTCTGAGGCCTTTCACCAGAGGACGCTACGAGCTTTTCAAGGGCCGCGATTCCTACAGCATCAACGGGGCGGAGACCATAGAGAGCCACTACCTTCTCGGAGAGGACATAGACAAGTACACCTGCGCCGCCGGAGCCCTGGAGCTTACGGACAGGATGCTGGAGGACGAGCAGCCGTCCCCGGGCATGTACAATCTGCTTTCGGAGTACCTGTCCATGCTGGAAAAACGTAAGAGCGACTGCGGCACACTGTTCCTTGCCTTCCGCATAAAGGCGCTGGAACTGTTCGGAAGCGGCATAAACGTAAAAAGCTGCGTCAGATGCGGAAAGACCGAGGGGCTGACCCGCATATCCGTACCCGACGGAGGCGCGCTCTGCGGGGACTGCGCGGGGCCTTCCGCGGAGCTAAATCCGTTGATATTCGAAGTGGGCGATGATATAATAAAGATCGTCGATTTCATACAGACGTACCCGCTGCGGGCTCTGGAGAAGCTTTCGGTCCCGGACCCGCTCAGGAATAAGATAACAAAGATAGTAAAGGCGCACTATTCCTATCACCTGGGGATAGACAGCCTCAAGAGCGAATCGCTCATAATATGAAGGGAGAAAAACCATGGAGATCACGCTGGAAAAGATCGAATTAGTCAAGGACCGCACCGGAGTAAGCTACAAGGAAGCCAAGGAAGCTCTGGAATTCGCCAACGGGAACGTAGTGGACGCTATAATCTACGTGGAGGAGAACATAGATCACGAGTTCTCGTCCAGAGATAAGAAGGCCGTCAACAAGGTCGTGGACAACGTCAAGGAGATAGTCCGCAAGGGCAACGTCACCAAGATCAGGATATACCACGGCGACGACGTAGTTCTCAACCTGCCGGTAATATTCGGAGTAGCCGGTACCGTGCTGTTCCCCTGGGGCGCCGTAGCGTCCGCAGTCGCGGCAGCGTTCACCAAGTGCAGGGTGGAACTCGTAAAGGAAGACGGCAGCGTTGTGGATGTAAGCGAAAAGACCAGCGCCGCTTTCGAGACCGTTAAGGAAAAGGGCGGAGTAGTCGTGGACGAGATGATAGACAAGGGTACCGATCTGTACGCCGCCGCCAAGGTGAAGGGCACGGAGATCTACAACGTCGCAAAGGAAAAGGGATCGGTGATCTACGAAGTCGCGAAGGACAAGGGTTCCGTTCTTTACGAAGCCGCAAAGGACAAGGGCACGGAGCTTTACGAAGCCGCCAGGGATAAGAAGGACGACCTTGCGGACCGTTTCGGAAAGAAGACCGGAGGCATAGACGCCGGCGCTGAAGAGCCTTCCATGGGCGTTGTCGATGAAGAGGCAGATAATACGGAAGTAACAGAATAGCATATTACGTTAATAGGTGGAAAAATGGCTAAAGAATTTACAATGGACACAATAGTCGCTCTTTGCAAGGGCAGAGGATTCCTGTATCCGGGCTCCGAGATCTACGGCGGCCTGGCTAACGCGTGGGACTACGGCCCGATAGGCGTGGAGCTTAAGAACAACATCAAGAGGGCATGGTGGAAGAAGTTCGTCCAGGAGTCTCCGTACAACGTGGGACTGGACGCCGCCATCCTGATGAACCCGCAGACCTGGGTGGCTTCCGGCCACGTGGGCGGATTCTCCGATCCTCTGATGGACTGCAAGGAGTGCCATTCCAGATTCAGAGCCGATAAGCTTATAGAGGACTTCTGCAAGGAGAACGGCATAGAGCTGGACGGCGGAGTGGACGGCTGGAGCAACGAGCAGATGGAGGCTTTCGTTACCGAGCATCACATCAAGTGCCCGGACTGCGGCAAGGAGAACTTCACCGGCATCCGTCAGTTCAACCTGATGTTCAAGACCTTCATGGGCGTTACCGAGGACAAGAAGGCTGAGATCTACCTCCGTCCGGAGACCGCTCAGGGCATATTCGTAAACTTCAAGAACGTCCAGAGGACCAGCCGCAAGAAGGTGCCTTTCGGCATTGCTCAGATAGGCAAGTCCTTCAGAAATGAGATAACCCCGGGCAACTTCATCTTCCGGATCCGCGAGTTCGAGCAGATGGAGCTGGAGTTCTTCTGCGAGCCGGATACGGACCTGGAATGGTTCGCTTACTGGAAGGAGTACTGCCGCAAGTTCCTGGAGTGCCTGGGCATGAACATGGAGAAGCTCAGACTTAGGGATCACTCCCAGGAGGAGCTGTCCTTCTACAGCAAGGCCACCACGGACTTCGAGTATCTGTTCCCGTTCGGCTGGGGCGAGCTCTGGGGCATAGCCGACCGTACCGATTACGACCTTACCCAGCACCAGAACTGCTCCGGACAGAGCATGCTCTACATCGATCCGATAGATCCCAAGAAGCGCTACATTCCTTACGTAATAGAGCCTTCGCTTGGAGCGGACAGAGTTACTCTGGCCTTCCTGTGCGACGCTTACGAGGAAGAGACCCTTACCTCCGAGGACGGCAAGACCGACACCCGTGTGGTAATGCACTTCCACCCGGCTCTGGCTCCGTTCAAGGCAGCGATCATGCCGCTCACCAAGAACCAGAACGCCAAGGCTGAGGAGATCTACGCGGAGCTGGCCAAGTACTTCATGGTGGACTACGACGCCTCCGGAAGCATAGGCAAGCGCTACAGAAGAGAGGACGAGATAGGTACCCCGTTCTGCATCACCGTTGACTTCGATACGGAGACCGACGGCTGCGTAACGGTACGCGACCGCGACACCATGAAGCAGGAGCGCGTAAAGATAGCAGACCTTAAGTCCTTCATAGAGAAGAGCCTGGAGTTCTAAAAACAGAGAACAGGGGAGAGAGTCCCCGGATCCCGAAAAAGTAATACAGGGACGGTCCCGCAGAGACGCGGGGCCGTCTTTTTTTACTGCGCGGAAAATGTAACGGATTTCAGACAACCGGCAGTCTTATCGTCCGCACCGTACCGAACGCTTTTTTGCGCCGTTCCGAAAGCGTTTTCGAGTTGCGCAAGTGTGTGCCGTTTTTGCCAATTGTTTTCTTGAATGCGCCGGGGGCGTCACGTAGAATCGGGTCGAAGGGATCGAAAGGGGACTGAAGATATGAACATCGTACCAAGGCAAAATACTGAGTTCGGCGGCATCGTAATGGAAAGACCCGTGTCTTTTTATCCGGATAAGAGTTCGGCACCGGATGCTGAAAAGAAAGCGGTCGTTACAGGGTTTACGTCAGGCGTCGGAGGCTCCGGGACCACCAGCGCGGCGCTTATGCTTGCGAGGAACTACGCAGAGCTTTGCGGAATGAAAGCGGCTTTTCTGAGTCTGGATCTTATCGCTTCCAAATCCTGCGTGAAAAAGGCTTCGTCGGTAAGAACTCTGTTCGACGTTTTCTTTAACGGCGATCCCGTTGACCCGGAAAAGCTGTTCGTAAAGGACTCGTCGGGAGTGTTCAGAATGCCGGCGGAAGGATACAGGAACCCGCTTACTCTGCTGGACACGGAGGATCTTGTTTATGTCATGGATCTGCTGCGTCCGCACTTCGACAGGATAGTAATGGACGTTCCGATATCCTGCGATCAGGCTCCCGGCGTGCTGAGCGCATGTGACAGCGTGGTCGTGTGTTTCGGATGGCAGGACAAGCTTTTCGGACCGTCGGAGGAACTGTATCTGATGCTGTCGGAAGAATGCGTAAACGTTCACAGATTTTTCTGTTTCCACGACGAGGACGAACCGGACCTGTACGGTCAGCTCGGATCGGAGGTGCGCAGACTTGCAAAGGAACTCTGATAAAGAGATCTCGATCCTGAAACTTGCTCAGCAGGTAAGGGAGAGGGTGGGGCCGGCCGCGAAGGACGAGGATGTCATGAATTTCTGTAAGGACGTGTGTCTGGCGGAACTGGCCGGGAAACGCTGCGGATTAAGAAGCCGCAGGTCCGGCGAGATACGCAGGGCGGTAAGGCTCGTCTACTGTACGCTCCGCTGCGAACTGGAGATACTTCAGGATCTGGCGGACGACCCTCAGGTGACGGAGATAATGGTCAACGGTCCGGGCGCGGTGTTCATAGAGCGGGGCTCCGGGATAGAACGTTCTGATGTGTTCTTCGAAACTCCCAGACAGCTGGAACAGGTCATACAAAGGCTGGCCGCCAAGGTCGGCAGGGAGATGAACGAACTCAATCCCATCGTGGACGCAAGGCTGTCCGACGGTTCCAGGATAAACGCCGTGGGCGCCAACGTCGCCATAGGCGGGCCCATACTGACCATACGCAAGTTCAACAAGGGCCGCATGACCATGGAGGATCTGGTGGCGCAGGGAGACATAAGTCCCGAAGCCGCGGAACTGCTGAAACTGCTGGTCGAATGCAGGTACAACATATTCGTCAGCGGCGGCACGAGTTCCGGCAAGACCACGTTTCTGAACGTCCTTTCCGACCACATTCCTCCGCAGGAGAGAGTGATAGTCATAGAGGACAGTGCGGAACTGCAGATAAGGTCGCATCAGAACCTTGTGCGGCTTGAGGCTAAAGGCGCCAACGCTCAGGGACGCGGAGCGGTCAGCATCAAGGATCTGATACGCGCAAGCCTAAGGATGAGGCCGGACCGCATCATTGTCGGGGAGGTGCGCGGCGCGGAAGTCGTAGACATGCTGGCGGCCATGAGCACCGGTCACGATGGTTCTTTGTCCACGGGGCACGCGAATTCGGCCGCCGGAATGATAGGCAGGCTGGAGACCATGTTCCTGTCGGATACGAACTTTCCGATAGACGCGGTGCGCGGCCAGATAGCGCAGTCCATAGATGTCTTCGTCCATCTGGCAAGGACGCAGGACGGTCACAGAAGAGTCATAGAGATATCGGAGGTAAGAGGTGTCGAGGGAGGAGAAGTCAGGCTCGCGCAGCTGTTCAGATATACGCCGGGAAAAGGTCTTGAGACTACCGGTGAGAAACTTAAGGGAACGGAGAAACTCAGAATCCTCGGCAGGCAGCTCCCTGACTGACTATAGAGCGGTAAAGCCTCCGGCAGGGAAAAGAACCATGTATTATCTGGTATCCTGCGGCTGCCTTTTCCTCCTGGGACTGCTTTTCTACAGATCGTTCTACGCGGGCCTGACGGCCTGTCTGGCGAGTTTTCCTCTCGAGAGGATGTATCAGTCGTTCTACGCGGAAAAACGCAGGGAAACGCTTCTCAGAGGCTTTAAAGACGTTCTCTACACCATATCGGGCGCTGTGTCCGCGGGAAGGCAGATGCCGTCCGCTCTGGCGATAGCCAGGAAGTCGGCCGAAGACAGTTTCGGCAGCGAAAGCGACATCGCTTTGGAATTGTCGCACATAGTGGATCGCTACGAGGGCACGCACGCGGACATAGGCGCGCTGCTGGAAGATCTGGGAAGTCGGAGCGGCGTTCCGGAGATCGGACAGTTCGCGTCCGCGTACGCCGCGTGTCAGCGCTGCGGGGGTGACGTGGAGGAGGTCTGCCTTAAGACGGCGGTGCTGCTGCTGGGCAGGATAAGCGTCCGGGACGAGACTAAAGCGCTTATATCACAAAAGAAACTGGACGTTCTGCTTCTGAGCGTAATGCCCGTAGCGGTCCTGGCCGGACTTAATGTCCTTGGCTACGGTTATTTGTCGGTAATGTACGAGACGACTGCCGGAAGGGTGGTGATGAGTCTGTGTCTGGCATTGATAGTCTGCGCTCTGCTTTGGGGCATAAGGATAACAAGAATAGATCTGTGAACCGCCCGGAGAAATACAGGAAGCGCACCAAACCGGACCGTTACGGATGGCTGGTATTCTCCGATGAAGACGCCGGCGCGCAGAAAAAGAGACGTTCCGCGATCGCAGCTGCCGCGGCTTCAGCGGTCATCGCCGTATCCGTACTGGTATTCGTCCTGATCCGTCCGGCAGGAGGCGGTGAGGACTCGATCGGGGCGCTGGAGAGGGGAAACTCGGACAGAGAAGTGGAGCTGCTTCTTCATATGGATTACAACGGGTACGTTCTGGACCGTGAACTGAACATCAGCGTCCTGCCGCAGAGGATCGACGCGCAGGCAGCGGAAGAGCTTTTTGACGAATGTGAGGATTGGCTCTCGGAGGAGCTGAAGAACGGTCCGGTCTTTCCGCAGACAGGTCCGGGCGGTGTAAGCCTTACCTGGCAGGATACGGATCTGAATGCGCTGGGTATCGACGGCCCGTCGGACATCGTCCTTACGGTGCAGATGGGAGCCGGCGAGTATACCAGAGTATCCGGGTTCACGGTGCGCTTCGATCCTGCGGCTGAGGATTACGAAAAGAGTCTGGACGCGCTGTCCGGAAAACTCGGAGAGGACTTGAGTTCCAACTCCGACGGAGGATCTCTGCTTCTTCCGGACAGCGCCGAAGGCGCTTCGCTTTCATGGCATTCGGTCAAAAGGCAGGCTCCGGTTTACGTCATTGCGCTGGGAACTTTCGCTGCGGTCTTCATCTGGATGAGCCGGGACGACGCGGCCGAAAAACGTCTGAAAAACAGACGCCGCATGCTGGAAGCGGAGATTTCCAACATGATATTCCGAATGATCCTGCTGCTAAATGCGGGGCTGATCGCCGAGAGCGCTTTCGCGAAGATAACGGAGCAGTCGGCGCATGACGGAAATCCGCTGTATCGGGCTTTCCGGGACATAAAGATGTCCGCGGAAAAGAAAAACACATCATTCGTGAACGAACTGTACTCGTTCGCGAAGGCATCCGATTCGCAGGATCTTCTGCGCTTCGCCGCGCTTGCTTACGAACACTCCGGGAGCGGCGCGGAACTGGCGGGCAAGCTGGAACAGGAGAGAGACCGTATGTGGAATACCAGGATCACGGACGCTAAAGCAAGGATAAAGGAGGCGGAGACAAAACTCTGTTTTCCGCTGGTACTGCTGCTCGTGGCCCTGATCATAATAACTGCCGCTCCGTCTTTCATGAGTATGTAAAAGGGGAAAGGATATGAGAAGTTTTTTAAACGGTCTGTTTTTGGACCTTAACAATGACAACAGGGGAATGGAACTGGTCCAGGTGGCGATACTTATAGCTATCGCCGTCGTCATAGGACTTATATTCAACAAGCAGATAACCAGTTTTGTCAACGGCGTGTTCAAGGACCTTTTTCGAGCGGGGTTCTGAAGGAAACGCGCAGGTGGAAGCGGCGCTCATCATACCGCTGGTGGTACTCATAGTAGTGGGTATGATAAAGCTCGGGACACTGCTTTGCGAAAAAGTGGAGACCAGCAGCTCGGAGCACGCCGCGTACGCGCAGGAGCTTACCGAAGGCGGGAGACTGCCTGCCGAAAAGATCTTAAGGGGAAGATGGTACATAAAATGATCGCACCGGACCGCCGGGGCTTTACAACAGTATATCTGCTTATGATACTGGCTGCTTTATCCGCGGCGGTCCTGCTGATGATCGATACGGCGTCGGCTTACGCGGCGCGGAGCATAGCTGAAACAGTTTGCGCAAGTACCGGAAGATCCGTGCTTTCCGAGTATCAGAAGGACCTTTTCAGACGGTACGGAGTATTCGCAGTAAGGGGCGATGACGCGCTGCTTTCAAGGCTGTCGCGTTTTTACATCGATTCGTCGCTCGTAGGCGGGAAGGCTCTCGCGAAGCCTGCGCCGGTCACGATAGAGGCAAGCGCGGAAAACTATCCGGCGCTGGATGTTTCAGCCTTCGGAACGCAGGTCAGAAAGCTCGCTCCGGGAACTGCGCTGATAAAAGGCAACGTTCTGGAGTACATTCTGGATCACTCCGACGGAGGCGTATCCGAACTCATGGGTGGGCTTACGGAGGGAGACGCCGAAGGAGATGCTGCGCAGGAGCCTGAGGATGTTTCACAGACAGCGGAAGAAGAATTCGGCAGGGACCCGGACCGGAACAGGGGAAGGTCTCTGTCCGAAAAGGAATGCAGAGATCTCCCGAGCTCGCTTCTGGGTTACGGCAGAAGAGTCTCGCTGCTGTTTTCCGGGGGCATTCGGGACTTGTCTTTTTCTACGCTTCTCGAGGATGAATACATACTGGCCGTATGTTCCGACGCCGTCGATACGAAGGACGGCTATCTGGAGCTGGAAACGGAGTACATCCTGTACGGAAACCGCTCCGATAAGGCAAATCTGAAAGCCGTGAAGCTGAGCCTTTTCTCGCTGCGCTTCGCAGTAAATGAGGCGAAGTATCTGGCTGAGACCGGCGAACTGCTGGTATCGTCCGCGCTCGCTGCGGCTAAATCGGTCGAAGAGGTCAGGAACATACTTGCGGGGCGCAAGGTGGATAAGCTGGATTACAAAACTTATCTGAGGGTGCTTATGGCGCTGGTGCCGAGGGACGAGAAGCTGGCCAGACTGATGGACGTAATGCAGATCAACATAACGAAGATCGACGGCTCCAACTTCTCTTTCAAAAGCTACGCGTACGGATTCGATCTGAATGCCTCGTTCACGCACCGTAGGAGGACAGGAAATGTCGAACAGACTTATGTTTACAGGTAAAAGAGGCTCTCTGTTCGTGGACGCGGCGTGTACTTTGCCGGTATTCATAATATCTATATGCATGCTACTGGCTCTTATTAATCAGGCCGGAGCGGAAGAGACCGCCTATAAGGACATGGCCTCTCGAGCTAAAACGCAGGTGGACGTTATAGCCGCGTCGGGACTGGACATGGATACGGATGTTTTGTTTCAGACGGCCAGGCCGGGAAACGGAGTGTTGCTGAGACTTGTGTACAGGCCGTTCATCGGCGAATCGCGCGGGATCGCGGACGAGGATGACGAACTTGTCTACGTGTTTCCGAAGCGCGGGATACGCTATCACCGTGCGGGCTGCGGCACCATGATAGACGGAGACCGGGAAGTGATCCTGACCAACGCGTTAAGAAGAGAGTACTCTGCCTGCAGGATATGCAAACCGGGCAGTCTTCCGAACGGTGCGTACGTATGCCTTTATTCGGATAATTCGACGGTCTATCACAGGCGGAGCTGCGCCAGCATTACCAAGAGCTTCGAGACGATGACCAGATCCGAGGCAGAAAAACATGGCTATACTCCCTGCCTCCTTTGCATAGGAGAGGAGCATAGCCCTTGAATGAAAAACGATGTTGCCGGGTAGTGTCTACAGCACCTTTGCCTTTATCTCCCTGCATATGCTTGCGGGGGTCTGGCCGTCGGTGTCTATGGTAACGTCCGCGTACTTTTCGTACAGGGGACAGCGTTCTTCGTAGAGATCCTCGAAGGTCTGGCCGGGTTTAAGCGCAATGCCTCTGCTATCCAGGTTCCTTATGTTTCTGAGCAGTCTGGGAACGGACGCCTTAAGGTACACTACGACGCAGCATTCGCGGAGCTTTTCCATGGCTTCCGTGTAGTATATGGCACTGCCGCCGGTGCTGATGATGTAGCCCTTCAGCATGATCTCGGACAGGACGCGCGCTTCGGCTTCGTAGAAATAGTCCAGGCCCTTGCCGTGTATTATCTCCTGCAGCTTAAGATGTTCCTTTTCTATCAGGAGATCGTCCGTGTCCACGACCGGCATTCCGGTCCTTTTGGATAGGATCCTGCCTATCGTGGATTTGCCGGAGCCCGGCATGCCTATCAGAAGAATGTTAGATCTGGTCTTGTCCATGGCAATAGTATAGCACAAAGGGCCGCTCTGAAAAATGTTAACTTTATCGGCCGTCTAATGTATAATTAATTATTATACTTCATCTACGGAGGCTTAGATGGCAACCATAACGGTAGCGGAACACGCGGGGTTCTGCTTCGGTGTAAAGAACGCGATAAAACTGGCCGAGGAAGAACTGGAAAAGGCCGGACCCAACGGCAAGGTCTACTGCCTCGGTCCTCTCATCCACAACAAGGAAGTCCTTAAGGAGCTCGGCGAAAAAGGCCTTGTAACGGCGGAAAGTCCGGACGAAGTTCCGGAAGGCTCGCGCGTCATAATAAGGGCTCACGGCGAGCCTGCTTCCACCTACGAAAAGGCGGAGAAAAGAGGTCTTACCGTCGTGGACGGGACCTGTCCTCTTGTGGAGAAGGTCCACAGGATAGCGGAAAAGGCTGGCAGGGAAGGGCGCGTTCTGATCCTTTTCGGAGACGCTTCCCACGCGGAGATAAAAGGCATAACGGGATGGACGAAAGGTCCGGTCTTCGCCGTTCAGAGCGCGGAGGAGATCCATGTCCTGGCGGATAAGATAAAGTCGGACGGCGATCTGAAAAACAGACCGGTAACGGCTGCGGCCCAGACCACGCTCACAGCGGATGTTTTCAGCGAATGCGCCTCGGAACTGAAGGCTTGTTTCCCGGACGCGTCAATAGAAAACACCATATGCAAAGCGACGTCCGAAAGGCAGAACGCCGCGGAAAAACTGGCGCGCGAGTCGGACCTGATGGTCGTGATAGGGGACAACAGTTCCTCTAACTCAAAAAAACTTCTGGACATTTGTGTAACAACCTGTAAAAATACGGTATTCGTTGAAAAATCAAACAATTTACCGTTGCACGACTTGAAAAAATATAATAGAATAGGCGTTGCGGCGAGTGCATCTGCGCCCGAACGCATAATTAAGGAGGTTGTCACAAAAATGAGTGAAGTTTTCACAAAGGATCCGCAGAACGAAGAAGCTAACGATATGTCCATGTACATGGATCAGATCGAAAAATCGCTTAAGCTTCCCGCCCGCAACGAAATAGTGGACGGTACTGTTGTGCAGGTCACAAAAGACCATGTGGTCGTTAATCTTGGATGCAAAAAGGATGGAATCCTGTTCAAGAACGAGGTTAATCTCGAAGAAGGTCAGGAACTTACCGATGCGTTCGCAGAGGGCGACGCGGTTCAGGCAAAGGTCATCAAGACGGATGACGGCGACGGTAACATTCTTCTCTCCAAGAAGAGACTGCAGTCGAGCGAGAACTGGGACGAGATAATCGCCGCCTGCGATAACAAGGACGTCATCGAGGTCACTGTCATCAAGGAAGTCAACAAGGGCGTTATCGCAAACTACAAGGAGATATCCGGATTCATCCCGATGTCCCTGCTCGCGGATCACTATGTGGAGACCGCAGACGAGTTTATCGGAAAGACGCTTCCCGTCAAGGTCACCAAGGTGGATCCCAGACGCAACAAGGCAGTCTTCTCCCACAAGGAATTCCTTGCTGAGGAAAGAAGAAAGAAGATCGCGGACATCTGGAACACCCTCAACGTGGGCGATGTAGTAGAAGGAAAGGTAATGAGATTCACCGACTACGGCGCGTTCGTAGACATCGGCGGAATAGACGGACTTCTCCACATCTCCGAGATCTCTTGGGGCAAGCTTAAGCACCCGCAGGAAGTCCTCTCGATCGGACAGGTCATCAACGTCAAGATCCTGAACATGAACGCCGAGAAGGGCAAGATCTCCCTCGGACTCAAGCAGAACAATCCGGAACCCTGGAGCGTCATCGACGAGCAGTATCAGGTAGGTCAGGTCATCACCGGCAAGGTCGTTCAGATCAAGGAATACGGCGCGTTCATAGAGATCGCTCCCGGCCTCGACGGACTGGTACACATTTCCGAGATATCCCACAAGAGGATAGGCAAGGTCGCGGACGAGCTGTCCATCGGTCAGATGGTACAGGCTAAGATCCTGGAGATCGACAAGGATCGCAGAAGGATCTCGCTCAGCATCAAGGCTACTCTGGATCCGGAAGCTCCGGCAGAGGAAGCTCCGGCTGAACCGGCACCCGCAGAGGAAGCTCCGGCTGAAGCGGCACCCGCAGAAGAAGCAGCCGAATAAGCTAGTTGAAGGCACATTAAAGGGAGGACCGAAAAGTCCTCCCTTTTGTTATGCGTAATTTTGTCCGGCCCGCAATGTCTTACCAGTAACCCGTGATGCTGAACGGATCCACGCCCTGCTTAAAGACCTTCGCGAACACGTCCAGCATGTCCGGAGTGTTCTGTCCGTAAGCCCAGCAGGCCGTGCCGGCGATGTTTGCGTTCTTTACGTAGTTGAGCTTGAACGCCATGGACCTGGGGTCTTCCACCCAGATCTTTACGGTATTGCCGTCGGCGTTAGTGTAGGTGGCGATGTACTGGCCTTCCTCCTCGCTCCAGACCGGAGTGGTGCCGCTTGCGGCGATGTCATTCAGCGAAGTCTTTATGGTAACAGCGTCGAGCTTCGTGATGTTGCCGGCGGAGTCGAAGGTCCATTCCTGAGTAAAGAAGGGTACTCCCAGGAGCACCTTGCCCGGACCTACCAGGTTTATGAGGTCGTTCGTCGTGGAGGTGTACCAGGCCGGGGACATGGTGGAACCTGCGCCCGCTCCCTTGCTGTAATGCTCTTCGTAAGCCATCGGGCAGATGTAGTCCACTACGCTTCCCATGGCGGCGAAGTCGTAATAGCCCATCCAGTAGCTGTTGGCTACGGGCGTAGCCACGGATATCGTAAGTCCGAGCTTATTGCAGTGCTTGGCCAGTTCCTGGATGAACGCAGTGTAGTACTGCCGTATGACAGATTTCTCCATGGCTTCGAAGTCCACGTTTATTCCGTCCGCGTCGTACAGGCAGGCGTACAGCAGGTACTGCGCTATGGCCTTGTTGCGCAGGGACGTATTCTTAAGGACCGTCGACGTGTAAGCCGAAGATCCGCTGCTGTCGAAGTTATTGTTTACGCATATCCAGACTTTGGCGCCGTAGGCGTGGCAGAGCTCCACGAAGCCGTATTCGCAGTTGTTCCTTACGTTTCCGCCGCCGTTTATCTCCAGTCTCATCCAGATCGGAGCCAGAACGTCCAGGCCTGCGTTGGCTTCCGGAGCCAGTTCGGTCCTTGCGCCGGCCATGAGCCACGCCAGGTTGATCTGCGTGGAGAACGTGTCTTTAGCGCGGCTGTTCTGTATGTATCTCTTAACGGATGCTCCGCTGGTCTTTTCGAAGTCCGCCTTGCTGACGTAATACTCGGCGCCCTGCAGATCACTTACCCTGTAGAGCGAGGTGGTCTCGGATATTATCGTGACCTTGTTGCCGTAGGGCATGGTTATGGTCGAGCCGATGGCGTGCCCGTTCATGTTCACCGCGGACGAACCGGCAGTGGATACCAGAAGAGGCGATATGCCCTTGTACGGATACAGATAGACGGCGCCGTTCCTGTATTCGTAATGCAGTTTGCAGAGCTGGCTGATGCTGCCCAGCGATACGTGGTAGGCGCTCTTGAAATACTTGATGGGAAGGTAGACCCTGCCGGCGTTGCTCTTTATGAAGTCGGTAGTCTCCGCGTCTCCGAAGAACATGTCCATGTCGGACGAGTTGAAATAAGCCTTGTTCTCCGAGGTGTCGAAGGTTATGCCGGTGGTGTCTCCGTAATTTTTTATGGTGTTGATGTTAAGGTAGATGTTGCCCTTGATGGTGTAGGCGGCGTCGCCGGTCTTGGATCCGTTGACGTAAACGTCTATGCGGACTTCGTCGTTGTAGGCGGGGGGAGTTTCCGCAAAGCAAACAGCGCTTGCGGCAATTACAAGCACTACAAAAATAAAAGCAACGGAAAATAATTTTCTGATCTCTTTACCCCTCATAACGAATTCATTATAATTTATGGTATAATATGTTGTCAATTAGAAAATTTGACATAATATTTCTATATGTATTATATAAAAAGACTTATCGAGCCGTAAAACTGCGCGCCGCGCGGCACGCGGCAGGCTCCGGAGGAGAGGAATTGAGCCATCTTTACGCGATAGCGGATCTTCATCTGTCGAACGATCCGTCCTGCGCAAATAAGAACATGGACGTTTTCGGAAGCGCGTGGGAAGGCCACGACAAGCGCCTCCGCGATGTTTGGCTGCGCCTCGTGGAACCGGAGGATACCGTGATCGTCGCGGGAGACATAAGCTGGGCCCTGCGCCTTCAGCAGGCTCTTGCGGACTTGGCGTGGCTGGACTCGCTTCCCGGAACGAAGCTTCTCGTAAGGGGCAACCACGACCTTTGGTGGTCTTCCATGAAGAAGATGCGCGGCCTGTTCGGAAGCGTAAAGTTCATACAGAACGATTCCTTCGAGCTGGACGACAGCGTGGTCTGCGGCACCAGAGGATGGATCTGTCCCGGCGAGCCGGACTTCTCCGAGGAGACCGACAGGAAGATATACGATCGGGAACTGCTGAGGCTTGAGATGTCGCTTAAGAGCGCTTCCGCCTGCGGCAAGGAGATTACAGCCGCAATGCATTTTCCGCCCATGAACAGGAAGCAGGAGCCTTCCGGCTTTACCGATCTGTTCAAAGCCTTCGGCGTAAAAAGGGTGGTCTACGGTCACCTTCACGGGGCGCCGGTCTTTAAGAACGGTCCGCAGGGAGAGATCGACGGCATAGAATACAGTCTGGTGTCTCTGGATAAGGTGCAGGCCGTCCCGCTG
>JAFRYI010000008.1 GCA_017437745.1 Bacillota bacterium | reverse complement strand
CGGCAACGAGCATACTGGTATTACTCAGTACGTCTTCACAGGAATAGTTGAAGGCGAGACCGCTACCATAACCTACAATCCTGCAAAGGGTACTCTGGTAGACACCTACACCGGTACTTACGGAGACGACTTTGCGGTAGCTAAGGCTGACGGAAGCGACAGTACCGGAAACTACACGCTTACAACTAAGACGCCTGGTAACCTGACCATCACTGACAGGACCGAGAAGTTCGAGATCGAAGTTGTGGCCAACAGCAACACCGGAAATGTCTATGACGGAACCGAGAAGGCTGCTACAGGATTCGAGACACTCGAGTTCACAGTTAACGGTAACAAGTTCACAGTAAGCGGGCTTACTACATCCGATCCGAGCAGCATCAACGTAATAACTGTTGCAAACGCTATCAGCGGAACCGCAGTTGTTAAGGATGCTAACGGCAACGACGTAACAGCTCAGTTCACAGTAACAAAGACTGACGGTACTCTGGAGATCACAGCCCGTGAGGTCACCGTAAGCGTAGAAGACAAGACCGTCTCCTACACCGGAGAAGAGCAGACCGGTAATACCGAGTACACCTTCACCAACGTAGTCGAAGGCCAGACAGCTACCATCACTTACACCCCGTCCAAGGGTACTCTGGTAGACACCTACGACAACGGCGCTTACACAGACGGATCCTTCAAGGTAATGGCCGGAGAAGTTGATGTAACAGGCAACTACACGTTCGGAACCCAGACCAAGGGTAAGCTGATCATCACCGATGAGGACGTTCCGGATGGACTGGTAGTAACCAAGACCGCGGACGACAAGGAGTACAAGCTCGGCGAGACCGTGACCTTCAAGATCACAGCTACCAACATCTACAACGAGGCTAAGACCATCAAGCTCACGGAGATCGAAGGCGTTACTCTTGCTAAGGATACGTTCGAGAACGTTGAGGCCGGCGGAAAGATCGAGACCACGGCGACCTACAAGATCACCGAGGCCGACATCGTAAAGGGCAGCTTCAAGAACACTGTAACTGCAACTATCGACCAGCTCAGCAAGAAGGCCGATGCTGCAGTTAAGACCGAAAAGGCTAACCCGCATCTGACCGTTGAGAAGACTACAACCTCCACAGCTGAAGCTGAGGATGGCAAGTACGCTCTGGGCGAGAAGATCACCTACAAGATCACCGTTACCAACGACGGTAACCTGACCATTACGGACGTAGTAGTAACAGACGAGCTTACAGGCGATGAGTGGAAGATTGCTTCCCTGGGCGTTGGCGATAGCAAGGAGTTCACTGCAGAGTACGTTGTGACTGAGGATGACATCCTTGCAGGCAAGGTAGTCAACGAGGCTACCGCTACAGGCGACAACCCGAGCGATGATCCTACCGAGGACGAGCCCGGAACCAAGGAAGATCCTACTGAGGATCCGAAGCCGCATCTGACTGTTGAGAAGGAAGCTACCTCCACACCGGCAGACGGCAAGGCTTACAAGGCCAGAGAGAAGGTAACCTATAAGATCACCGTTACCAACGACGGTAACCTGACGATCACCAACGTGAAGGTGAGCGACGAACTGACCGGCGACACTTGGACAGTCGACGCACTGAAGCCGGGCGAGAGCAAGGAGTTCACGGCCGAGTACACCGTTACCAAGGCTGACGCTCTTGCTGGCAGCGTAAAGAACGTTGCTACCGCGGACGGCGACAACCCGACCGATGATCCTACTGAAAAGGATCCGGGTGAGGAAAATGTTCCGACCACAGAGGGCGACGTGATCTACTGGTTCAGCGAAGGCGACGGACAGACCTGGTGGAAGGACAGCGGAGTTCCGGCATACTTCACGGTATCCCGCGATCCGTTCGACGAGGATGCGTTCGGTCACTTCCTGGGCATCGAGATCGATGGCGTTGAAGTCGACAAGTCGATGTACACCGCAGTAAGCGGCTCTGTAAAACTTACAATAAGCAAGGATTACATGGAGAAGCTTGCTCTGGGCGAGCACATAATAGTCGCTAACTTCGACGATGGAACCGCGCAGGCGAAGTTCAACGTTGCAAGCAAGGACGTTCCGGATACCGGAGACCATGCAGAACCGAGGCTCTATGCTTCGATGCTCTGCCTGTCCCTGGCCGGATGCCTGGCTCTCCTGACCGGAAAGCGCAAGAAGAAGGAAGATGAGCGTTAAAGCTCACCGGACAAAATAGTCTAACCAACGGAAAGCCCCGCGCCGTTCAGGCGCGGGGCTTTCTGTTGGTATTATTTGGAGTATTCAAAGGAGTTGACACAAAGGCCTTACTTCTTCGTGTAATCGTAGAAGCCTTTGCCTGCGTTGACGCCGGTCTCGCCCTTATCGATCTTCTCCTTCAGCATCTTGCTGATCAGGTTGGATACGGAGCCCTCCACCTTGGTCTCGGGCTTCATGAGGTTGATGTTGTAGGCAGTCTCAAGTCCGACTATGTCCAGGATCTTGAATGGTCCTGCAGGCGCGCCTGTGGCCAGTTCCCAGGTCTTGTCTATGGTCTCGTGGTCCGCGACGCCTGTAGCCAGCAGCGCCTGAGCGGCGGACAGGAAAGGCACCAGCATGGAGTTGAGTATGTAGCCGGGCTGCTCTTTGTGGAGCTGCAGCGGTATCATGTTTATCTCGTCGGCGAACTTTACGGTTGCGTCGTAGATGGCTGGATCGGTGCCCGGGTGTCCCATTACTTCCGCTGTATTGTTCTTCCAGATGGTGTTCGCGAAGTGCAGCGCAAGGTATTTCTCCGGTCTGCCCGTGTATTCCGCGAACATGCTGGGAAGCAGGGTGGAGGAGTTGGTCAGCAGGATTGTCTTCTCCGGCATCAGGTCCTTCATCTTGTTATAGATGTCGATCTTGGCCTTGGGATCCTCAGCCATAGCTTCTATCACAACGTCTGCGTCGCCGAGAGCCTTTCCAAGATCCAGCTCTATGTGAACGTTCTTTTCGAATCTTTCCTTAGCGTCTGCTACTAGCTTGTCTATGCTTTCAGCGGTGGCGCTTTCCCAGTCGCGGATCAGTCCTTTGGGATAGATGAACTTGCCCATCGGGCTTCCGATAAGAGCCTTAGCGGTAAGAAGATCGGTGATCATCAGTTCGCCGTATCTCTTAAGCTTGGGAGTAGTCCTTTCGATTGAGCTCTCAGAGCGCAGCCAGAACGTTACGTCCTTGCCTACGTAGGCCGCCATGAGGCCTATCTGCGATCCGAGCACGCCGCCGCCGATGATGGTTACCTTATTGAGTTCCATATAGAGTCTCCTTTCATAATGTGAGTTTTGATGACTGATGGATTGCATCTGCATGTACGGTATGGTACTATCGATGCGGTACTTTAGTACCTCATTTCATTATACGTTACGGCTTTTTTTGTATCAATCTTCAGCGGATGATGAGGAACTAACACGGCGCATAGTACCTCATGCAACAAGTGTGAAAAATGAAAGGGACCGGACATGGGTGCAAAATCGAAGACGAATCTTTTCCTTAAGGAATGCCTTGCCGATGCGCTGATAAAGCTTCTGGAGACAAAGCCATTAGATAAGATAACGATACCGGAGATAGCCGGGCTGGCCGGAGTAGGGCGGACTACGTATTTCCGCAACTTCGGCTCAAAAGAGGAGATGCTCTCTTTCAAGTTCCTGCTTCTGTGGGACCGCTGGGCCGAATCTCACGAATTAAGCAACAAGAATTCGTTTTCTTTTGATAACGTCAGATCTTTCTTCGAGTTCAACATGAGCATACGGCCGCTGCTTGAACTTATCTACAGAAGAGGGATACAGTCTGCGCTGTTCATGTCTTTTCATTCCTACATGACGCCTGATCTTTCGACGGCCGAGCGCTACAGGATAGGCTTCTATTCTTACGGTCTTTTCGGACTTACCGAGGAATGGATAATGGGAGGATTCAGACAGACTCCGGAGGAGATGGAGCGGATCATAAAGGGGTTCTGACACGCTGGTACTTTAATTCGCGATCTGTTCAGAGTATAATCATATATGTTCTGGATACTGGCCTTAGGGCTTCGTGTCCGAATCGGAATAATAAGGAGACCATTAAATGAAGCTCGGAATAATAGGCCTGCCCAACGTAGGCAAGAGCACACTATTCAACGCGATAACGAAGGCAGGAGCTGCGGCCGCGAACTATCCGTTCTGCACCATAGAACCCAACGTGGGCATAGTAACGGTGCCTGATCCGCGCGTCACCAAGCTGCACGAGATATACGATTCCAAGAAGACCACCTACGCGGTGATCGAGTTCAGCGACATAGCGGGACTGGTTAAGGGCGCCAGCAAGGGCGAGGGTCTGGGCAACCAGTTCCTTGGCCACATCCGCGAGGTGGAGGCCATAGTCCACGTGGTGCGATGCTTCGAGGACGACAACATAATCCACGTAAGCGGCAAGGTGGATCCGGCCGAGGACATCGATACGATCAACACGGAGCTGATCCTTTCCGACATGGAGATACTGGAGCGCCGCATCGCCAAAGCCAAGAGCAGCATGAAGGGCGGCAACAAGGACCAGCTGCACAACTGCCAGCTTATGGAAGAGGTCTACGGATGGCTCTCTGAGGGCAAAAACGCCCGCTCCATGACGTTTTCCGACGAAGATGGGGATTTCATACGTTCCATAGGACTTTTGTCGCTCAAACCCGTCATTTACGTCGCTAACGTCTCCGAAGACGACGCCGCGGATCCCGACTCCAACCCGCTCGTACAGACAGTTAAGAAGATAGCGGACGCGGAAGGATCGCTTACCATTGGCATATGCGCCGGCCTGGAATCCGAGATAGCGGAGCTGGACGACGACGAAAAGGCAATGTTCCTGGAGGAACTGGGTATTAAGGAGAGCGGCCTGGACAAACTTGTAAAGGCGTCTTACAGTCTGCTTGATCTCATATCCTTCCTTACCGCAGGTCACGACGAGGCCAGAGCCTGGACCATCAAGCGCGGAACTAAGGCTCCGCAGGCGGCCGGCAAGATACATACGGACTTCGAGCGCGGATTCATACGCGCGGAGACCATCGCCTACGACAAGTTCATGGAAGCCGGAGGAAGTCTTGCGGCAGCCCGCGAAAAGGGCTGGCTCCGTTCCGAAGGCAAGGATTACGTGATGCAGGACGGAGACATAGTCAACTTCCTGTTCAACGTCTGATCCGCGACAGCATATAAATTGTCAGCAATAAAAGACCCGCAGCGTTCGAACTGCGGGTCTGTTTTTTTATTCGTTTTCCGGACAGTTGCGCGTTAGGATCAGAGCAGGTTCTTCCGCATCTCTTCGCCGGTCATCGGCAGGGCGTAGGCGACAGGAATGTCGAAAATGGTCATGCAACCTGTGCATCCTTCCTTTGCCATTCTTGCCACGGCCCTTGCGTACGCAACTATGACGCTCGAAGTGAACTCAGGGTTGGAGTCCAGAGTCAGCTTGAATTCGACGACTTCGCTGTTCTCCAGATCCCAACCGGTCTTTCCGGATCTAATGACCGAGCCTCCGTGCGGAAGGCCTTTGTGATCTCTGTCAAGTTCTTCCTGAGTAATGAAGTTGACCGTAGTGTCGTAATCAGCGAAGTAGTCCGGCATGTTTACGATGGTCTCGCGTATCTTTTCCTTATCCGCGTCTTCGGCGGCTACCACGTAGCATTCGCGCGTATGTTTCTGCCTGGTGGTAAGTTCCGGGTTGCTGCCGCTTCTTACGGCTTCCACGGCGCTCTCCACGGGAACGGTGTACTGCCTGGCATCGAGGACTCCGGGTATCCTTCTTATCGCGTTGGAATGTCCCTGGCTTACACCGCGTCCCCAGAACGTGTAGTTCTCGCCTACGGGGAGGGCAAGCGTGGCGACGGCTCTGTTCAGGGAGAACAGGCCCGGATCCCAGCCTATGGATATGGCAGCCAGATGTCCGGAGGACTTAGCAGCGGCGTCCACATTCGCGAAGTGCTTCGGTATGTCGTGGTGGTTGTCGAAACTGTCGATCACGTTGTACATGGACGCGTATCTGGGAGTCTGGAGGGGAAGCTCCGTAGCGCTTCCGCTGCACAGGATCAGAACGTCTATGTCCATGCCCGTGTCCAGCTCGCTTACGGGAAATACTTTAACGCCTTCGGTCAGCGGTCTTATGACCGAAGGGTCTCTTCTGGTGAATATCCCGGCTATCTCCATGTCCGGGTTCTGCCTTACGGCGCATTCGACGCCGCGTCCCAGGTTGCCGTATCCGACTATTCCTATTCTTATCTTATCCATTTCGTACCTCTTATTAGTTGATCATCTAAGGCTTTCCGGGATGACGTCGCCGGCGGTCATGTTCTCGTATGACTGCGGCTTTACGGCCCATTCGGCCTTGCCGTTGTCCAGGAACAGCACTCCGGGAACGGGATTCCTGTTGTAGTTGGAAGCCATCGTGTAGCAGTATGCCCCGGTGGTGAACAGGGCCAGAACGTCGCCTTGCTTAAGAGCCGGAAGGCTTATGTCCTTTATCAGTATGTCGCCGGACTCGCAGCATTTGCCGCAGATGGTCACTACCTTGTCAGCCGCTGCGTCCGCGTTGTTAGCGACCTTTGCCGCGTATTCGGCTCCGTAGAGCGCGGGCCTTATGTTATCGGTCATGCCTCCGTCCACTGCCGCGTAATTGCGGAGCCCCGGAATGTCCTTGGTGGAACCTACTGTGTAGAGCGTTATGCCGGCTTCACCGACTATGCTTCTGCCGGGTTCTATTACCAGCGCCGGCATTTCGAAGCCGTTCTCCATGGCGAACGCTTCGACGTTTTCTCTGAGAGGATCCAGGAAGAACGAGAATGGCTTTCTTTCTTCCGTGGTATATGTGACGCCGAAGCCGCCTCCGAAGTTCAGCTCCTTGATCCAGAACCCGTATTCGCTGTGGATCTTTTCCGCAAGCGCAAGAGTCTGGTCCAGAGCGGCCAGGTAACCGTCGTTTTCGAACAGCTGGGAGCCGATGTGGAAGTGAAGTCCCACGAACTCGACATATTCCGAGTCCAGCGCAGCCTTGACGTAGGGGAGGATGATGTCGTCGTCCAGAGGAATGCCGAACTTGGAATCCTTCTTCCCGGTCACGATGTAGTCGTGGGTATCCGCCTTGACTCCCGGAGTGATGCGGAACAGGACCTTCATCTTCTTTTCCTTCTCAGCGCAGACCTTCTCCAGCATCTCCAGTTCCTGGAGGCTGTCTATTATGACCCTGCCTATGCCGTATTCCACCGCAAGTTCCAGTTCGCCGCGGCTCTTGTTGTTGCCGTTGAACTCCAGACATTCCGCAGGGAATCCGGCCTTTATCGCAGTGTAGAGTTCTCCGCCGGAGACCACGTCCGCGCAGATGCCTTCCTTCTGAAGAAGCCTGAACATCGCCGTGCAACAGAAAGCCTTGCAGGCGTAAGCGATGCGGTTTTTCGGGTACTTTTCCGTGAACGCTTCCTTAAGCTCTCTTATGCGGGACTTGATGACGTTCTGCGAATAGACGTATACGGGCGTTCCGTAATTCGCCGCGATCTCGGTAAGGTCGCAGCCGTCGTAGTACAGAGTGCCGTTTTTTATTTCCATAAGTTCGGTATTCATGATCAGCTCCGTTTCCGTGCCGCCGTAAGCACATATCGCTGTTTTTTATGATGAACAATAAAAAATATGCCTGATATTTTATCATCTTCTGACAAAATGCTCAAGCATATTATGATCTGTTAAGCCATCAGCTTATATTCTTTTAGGCAGGGTCATAGATTAATAATATAACAGATCGATCTTGACTGTCTCCCCGGCGGGAGTGACGACCTCGTACAAGTATCCGTCGCTCATGCAGGCTCCGTTGACAGTGTTCAGCGCCTTAAGATAGTATCTGTGAGTATACCCGATGCTGTCCTTCGCTTCGATCGCCAGAGCGTAGTTGTGGACTTCGTTCGAGTTGAACGAGTCTCTGTATGCGTAATCATAAGATCCCATATATGGGTCGGCAGTATTCGTCCAGTAGATCTCAGAAGAAATGTCCTTTTCCGCTGCTACTTTTCCGTCAACGATGGTAATGAGTTTAATGCCTTCTTTCAGGAAGTTGGAATATCCGGTCTTGGATATCAGCTCTATATGACCGTCCCAGTTGACCGCGGTCTTTCCGTCAGCACCGGTAACGGTGGTATTGAGGGTGGTATCAGACTGGATGAACGGCATGTACTGCATGCGCAGTTCCTTAAGGCGGAAGAATTCGACCGGCTCGGTACGTGTAATTCCATCCTGCTTTATGATAAGCGTGGGAGTATTGTAGTAGTTCAGTATATCCAGGACCAGGTTCCCTACGTATTCATGGCCGTCACCGTCACGGCCGTCACCGCCTGCAATGTTGAGATGGTAGGTCTCACCATTGATATTGATCGATACCTCTGTGTCGAGAGAAGCCGCTTTGGGCGTCACTCGGAAATGTACGTGCGCGTATCTGCCTTCATCAAGCACGCCGGTAGTCATATATGTGTCGCTGAACAGAGACGTCTGCTTACTTATCTGGCTGCTAATGCTGTTCAATCCATTCACAAGTTGAATCTTGGTGTTGTTTAGATCATTGTTCAGCTCGTCGACTTTCGTGTTGAGGTCCGCTATCCTTATCATAGTGATTCCAAGAGCGACGATCAGAACGATCACAAGAATGTTCCTTGTGACGTTTGCGGGCTCCGGACCGGCGGACCTTTCGGCGCCGTCTTCCTTCCTGAGGGCTCTGTTGATCCTGATACGATAGATTATGTAGTATATAACTGCAAGGACTGCTGCGATCAGCAGCACCTCCAGCAGTATGCTTATGGATGCGAGTTTTCCGCTCATGTCTTTCACCTCGGCGCTTAAAAGCGCTTAAATCCCAATAGATCTTTTGAATGCAGCGTAGTAGCTGCGTGTAACTTCCACACGGTCGGAGTTCTTCATGGTAAGAACGAACTTCTGCGAGAACGACGGCCGTATGTCCTTTATCTGTTTCTTGTTGACGATCACGGAATTGCTTATGCGTACGAACTGCTTCGGGTCCAGCATCATCTGCAGCTGATACATCCGGTCGTTCGTCTGCCAGACGTCTTCCATGCCGTGGACTTCGGCGCTGTGGCCGAAGGACTCGATGTAGACGACGTCATCGACGCTGATGTTCAGCCGCGATCCGTCATCTCCGAACTCACGGACAGACAGACGGCTTACATATCTGTCTGTCTCGGTAAGCACAAGTCCGGAAGAGTCGTCGATCTCTATTCCTTTGTCTGTCAGCTCCTTTGCTATCTCTTCGTAGCGTTCTTCGCTGACTGCAAGTTTTATCTTCAAGAGGCCTCCTGCGGCGGACGGAAGCTTTCCCGTCCTGTCCGGCTTTAGTGTAAACTAACAGCAGATGAAAACGCAAGCAAACTGGCACAGAATGCATGAAATGCTTCGCGGATTGCAGGAACCCGGGTCATTCAAATAATTGAGGAACTCTGTCAAGGAAAAACCTTGACAGCAGTGAAATATCTGTTATAATATGCGCGTTATGTCAAGAGATTCCTTCGAGATAAGCGTTCTATACGATTTCTACGGTCCGCTGCTTTCGGAAAAACAGCGGCGTTTCACGGAGCTCTATCACAACGAGAACTGCTCGCTGACGGAGATCGCGGAAGCCGAAGGCGTAAGCAAACAGGCTGTTTCGGAGGGTCTTAAGAGGGCCGAGAAGGCGCTCGTTAACTACGAGGACAAGCTGGGACTTGTCGCCAGATGGAAGAGAGAAAATGGCATTTGAGTCTTTAAGCGACAAACTTAACATAGCGTTCAAGAAACTGCGCGGAAAGGGCGTCATCTCCGAGGCCGACATCAACGAGGCCATGCGGGAGATCCGCTTCGCTCTGCTGGAAGCCGACGTGAACTACAAGGTCGTCAAGGACTTTGTAGCTACCGTAAAGGAAAAGGCGCTGGGCGAAGACGTTCTTAAGAGCCTTACCCCCGGACAGCAGGTCGTAAAGATCGTAAACGACGAGCTGATCGATCTTCTGGGCGGCAGCAGTTCCAAGATGACATACAGTTCCTCCGGATTCACCACGATAATGCTGGTAGGTCTTCAGGGAACAGGTAAGACGACCACCGCAGCCAAGCTTGCTTCGTACCTGATAAAAGAAGGCAAGAAGCCAATGATGGCCGCCTGCGACATCTACAGGCCGGCCGCCATAGACCAGCTGGAGATAGTCGGTAAGCAGGTAGGCGTTCCTGTCTACACGGACCGCGATTGCCGAGACGCGGCTAAGATTGCCGCAGATGCAAAGAAAGAAGCGGAGCGTAAAGGTCTCAACATCCTTATCGTTGATACCGCCGGACGTCTGCACATAGACGAGCAGCTGATGGACGAGCTCAAGTCCATAAGAAAGACCGTCAAGCCGCACGAGATACTGCTTGTCGTGGACGCCATGACCGGTCAGGACGCGGTCACCGTAGCCGATACCTTCCACAAGGAACTGGGCATAGACGGCGTCATCATGACCAAGCTGGACGGCGACACCAGAGGCGGCGCCGCGCTGTCTGTAAAGGAAGTAACCGGAAGACCCATCAAGTTCATAGGTACCGGCGAAAAGCTGGATGCTCTGGAAGTCTTCTATCCTGACAGGATGGCAAGCCGCATACTGGGCATGGGCGATGTGCTCACCCTGATTGAGAAAGCCCAGGAGAACGCGGATCTGGAAAAGGCCGCGGAGCTGGAGAAACGCCTCGCTAAGAACAAGTTCACTCTGGAGGATTTTCTGGACCAGATGTCGCAGATACGCGGAATGGGCGGTCTTGGCAAGATACTGGACATGATCCCCGGCGGCAACAAGGTCTCCGAGGAGCAGCTGGACCAGGGCGAGAAGGAGTTCCGCCGCATGGAAGCCATAATACATTCCATGACCAAAGCGGAAAGGGAAGATCCGGCTCTTCTGAACGCCAGCCGCAGAAAGCGCATAGCCGCCGGTTCCGGAACCACGGTCACGCAGGTGAACCAACTCATAAAGAAATACGAAGACACAAAGAAGATGCTGAAGCAGTTCAACAGCGGAAAGATGGGAAAACGCGGACGCATGTTCGGTCTCAGATAAAAACGTCATCAAGCAGTTTTCAAAACATTAAGATCATATAACTTAGGAGGAAAAAATGGTTAAGATCAGACTTAAGAGAATGGGAGCTCACAAGAAGCCCTTCTACAGAGTAGTAGTATCCGACGCGAGAGTTACCCGCGACGGTCAGTGCATCGAAGAGATCGGTACTTACGATCCTCTCACCGACCCGGCGACGATAAAGATCGACGCGGAAGCCGCAAAGAAGTGGCTCGCCAACGGCGCTCAGCCCACCGATACCGCAAGAGCTCTTCTGAAGAAGGCCGGCGTCATCGAGTAGTCCGGAGGGTAAGATGCTCAAATTGGTAGAAACGATAGCGAAGGCCCTGGTGCGCGATCCCGAGGCAGTCGTTGTTTCTGAGACGGGCGAGAAGGACGGCGCTGTCGTCATAGAGCTTAAAGTTGCTCCGGAAGACATGGGCAAGGTGATAGGACGCCAGGGGCGCATCGCCAAGGCTCTGAGGACGGTCGTAAAGGCAGCCTCTCAGAAAGAGGATAAGAAGTACATCGTGGAGATCATTTCCTGATGGACAGGATCGCGTTGGGGCGGATAACCGCACCCGTAGGGATCAAAGGAGAATTACGCGTTTATCCGTACCTGGATCAGGCGCGTTTTTCTGATATCCGAAAAGTTGTAGTCGAAGGCGCCGGAGAGTGCGATCTGCAGAGTTTCCGCGTCAACGGCAAGATGCTCGTGGTAAAGCTCAGCTGCAGTTTCGACAGGAATACCGCGGAGACCTTAAGGAATCTGGAGATATTCCTTCCGGAAGGGCAGGAGCTGGACCTTGGAGACGACACTTATTATGTGGAAGATCTGGTAGGCCTTAAACTCGTCGCGGAGGACGGTACGCCCGTCGGTACGCTTAAGGAAGTACACAGCAGACCCGCGCAGGATCTTTACGAGGTGGAGAAGCCGGACGGCGGAACTTTCCTACTGCCCGCCGTAAAGCAGTTCGTCCTGGACGTGGACAAAGCAGGCGGGACGATGAAGGTCAGGATCCCGGAGGGACTTGCGGACTTATGAAGATAACGGTTCTTACACAATTCCCGGAAATGTTCGAAGGCGTGCTCGGAGCGAGCATGCTCGGCCGCGCTGCGGATAAAGGATTGTTGGAAACTAAAGTTGTTAACATAAGAGATTATTCCGTTGATAAACACCGTAAAACGGACGACGTTCCTTTCGGCGGCGGTTTCGGGATGGTGATGACTCCCCAGCCCGCGTTCGACGCTTTGAAAGCAGTCGGCGCCGAAGGCAAAAGGGTGCTCTACATGTCTCCGCGCGGCAGGATGCTGGATAAGGATCTAGCCTCTGAACTCGCCGCGGAAAAGGAGTTCTTCATACTCTGCGGTCATTACGAAGGCATAGACCAGCGAATAATAGACGCCTGGAACATGGAGGAGGTCTCCGTAGGGGATTACATCCTTACCGGCGGCGAACTGCCGGCCATGGTGCTCATAGACTGCGTAGCCAGGCTGATCCCGGGTTGTCTGTCGGACGACGAAGCGGCGCTGCAGGAGTCCGTATACAGCGGTCTCCTGGAAGCCGACCAGTACACGAAACCCCGGGAATACGAAGGCCTGGAGGTCCCGGAGGTCCTGTACAACGGCAACCACAAGCTAATACATCTGTGGCAGTACGAGAACTCGTTAAGGCTTACGAAACAGCGGCGGCCGGACCTTTTCGAAGCTTATCTCAGGAAAGAAAAGACGCTTACGAAAGAAGAAAAAAAGATACTAGATACTGTATTTTTAGAATACTAGATGTTGAACATCTAGTATTTTTTTGATAGAATGACACCTATGGAAGAGAAGAAAAAGAGCCGTTTGCCTCTTATAGCAATAATATGCTTCGTACTTGTGCTGGTGGCTCTTTACGCTTACCTCTACATTTTGCCTGGCATAAAAGACTCAAGGGCGGAGAGCTCCGTGGTCTACTTTGCCAGGGTGCAGGATCAGAAGAAGTCGCGGTGCGTCGTTCTCAGAAAGGAAGAGGTCGTTTCCAGCGGCGGCTCCGGGAGCGTCAGTTATTTCGTCGAGGAAGGCGTAAAGGCCAGAAAACGCACCAAGATAGCCGACGTGTATACCGGAAGCCAGCGGAACGCTCTTACCGCGCCCGCTACGGGATTCGTCAGCTACTATCTGGACGGACACGAGGCCGAGCTGGATCCGGATATGTTCGGGGAACTGGACATTGCCGCGATCGCGGACGCCAAGTACGAGGAGCCGGTAAGCAGCAGACCTTCCAGCGTGGACGGCGACGTTCCGGTATTCAAGATAGTCAGCAGGGACGTATGGTACGTGCTCGTTACCGAGCATCTTTCGTCCGCTTCGGAATACGCTCTGGGCAGTACTCTGTCGGTCGAGTTTCCCGACGGCACGGTCGTCCCGGGGACTGTGGAGAACTTCAGGGAAGACGGCGAATACCGCGCCTTCCTTATAAGCTTCATCCGTTATTACGACAAGTCCGCGCAGATCAGAAGCTTCGACGGCAACGTCATAAGCTCCGTCTACGAGGGGCTCCTCGTTCCGAAGGATTCCCTGGCGACCAACGGCGAGAACTTCGGCGTTTACGTGCTGGGGCTGGGCGGAGAGTATACGTTCAAGGCCGTAGAGGTCATAACGGAGACGCCGGACGGAATACTGATCCAGGACGGCGGCAGCGTAAAACAGTACGACGAGGTCCTTAACGATGCAAGGAACTATAAAGAGCCGGATCAATGAGGTCCGGGACCGCATCGGAGAAGCAGCCGCAAGGTGCGGAAGGAGCCCGGAGGAGATAACGCTGATAGCTGTAAGCAAGACATATCCTGCTTCGGACGTGGACGGCGCGGCAGCGTGCGGTATCAGGGATTTCGGCGAGAACAAGGTCCAGGAGCTTTTAAGAAAGCAGCCCGAATGCTCCGGAGAACTGCGCTGGCACCTGATAGGACATCTGCAGACCAACAAGGTCCGCAGCGTTGTCGGAAGGGTGTGCCTCATCCATTCGGTGGACAGTCTGCATCTCGCGGAGGAGATCGACAGACGCTCGGCTGCGCAGGGCATAACGCAGGACGTTCTGCTTCAGGTGAACGCGGCAGGCGAGGACACGAAGTTCGGAGTTTCCCCGGATGGACTTATTCCTCTCGCGGAAGGCATAGCGGAAAAGTTCGTTAACGTAAGGATACGCGGGCTCATGCAGATAGCCCCGTACGCTGAGGATCCGGAAGAAGTGCGCAAGTGGTTCCGGAAACTGCGTCAGCTTAAGGAAGAACTTGCGCGGAGAGGTTTTACGGGATCGGACATACTGTCCATGGGCATGAGCCACGATTTCGAAACTGCCATAGAGGAAGGCGCCACGCACATAAGAGTGGGCACGGCGATCTTCGGTGAAAGAGATTATTCAAATCACAAATAATTAATATAAAGAGGTGCAAGAATGGGTATTTTAGACAAAGTAAAGGATCTGGTCGGTATCGAACTCGAAGACGATGACGAAGAAGAAGTCGAAGAAGAAAAGAAGGTCAGACCCGTCAGGGAAGAGAGAGTAAGGGAAGAAAGAGTCAGGGAGGACAGAAGGCCCGCGGCCGCTTCTCCGCGTATGGAGACCGTAGCCCGCACGGAGGTCACCCGTCAGACCATGGGCGGCAACAAGTACACCAGCCAGTTCAAGATGGTCGTCATAGAGCCTAACGGTTTCGAAGAGTGCCCCAAGCTGGTCGACAGCCTTAAGGCCAAGAAGCCCGTCATCATCAATCTGGAGAACCTGGAGACCGACATCGCCAGAAAGATATTCGATTTCCTCTCCGGAGCCACCTACGCGCTCAACGGAAACGTTCAGAAGGTAACGAACAACATCTTCGTGTTCGCGCCGGAGAACGTAGACGTTACATATAAAGACAGCACCAAGCAGGTAGCCGCTCCCGAAAGCTCCAAGAGCATGTGGAGATAGGCCGGAAGGACTGTTTAGATGTTGTTCAGATTCATCAGGACCGTGCTCTACCTTATATTCAGGGTGGCCGATCTTGCTATTCTCGTATACTGCATAGGTTCCTGGTTCATCAGACCCGGTACCAGAGCGTACGAGTATTATTACAAACTTGCCCGCATAGTCGAGCCCATCCTGCTTCCCGTAAGGAAGCTGATGTACAGGCTCGGATATAATCTGCCGGTCGATCTGTCGCCGTGGATAACGATGATCCTTCTGGGTCTCGTCTACAGGATCCTGGTGATGCTTATCGTCGGTTAGGAAAACAGGAGGAAAGACATGATCACACCTCAGGAGATACAGGAAAAAGTATTCGACAAGGCCGTAAGAGGCTACAACGCCGATCAGGTAGACGTGTTCCTGGACGAGCTTACCACCTCTCTGGAAGAACTTCTTTCCGAGAAGTACCGTCTGGAGGAGGAACTTGCCGCGGCTAACGCGAAACTGGACGAATACAAGGCCCAGGAGGGCGCTGTCATTAGGACTCTGGAGTCTGCCAAGGGACTCATGAACGAGATCTCCGCCAGCGCCGAGAAACGCGCCGACATAATCATGAAGAACGCTCAGCTCAACGCGGATACTCTGCTCAGGTCCGCGCAGGAGAGCGTCGACAGACTCAAGGACGAAGAGAAGGATCTCGGCTACAGAGTAGCTTCCATAAAGAACCGCTTCAAGAACATCCTTCAGGCGGAACTGGACCGTTTCGACAACATGAGCCAGGACATATTCGGAGCTTTCCCGGCAGCGTCGGAAGACGAAGCAGGAAGTACTCTTGAAAAAGAGCTTACCCAGGTCCTGACCAGAGAAGAATGATAGCTTTCTGGGCGGTCACGGCTTTAGTCATAGCCGCTGATCTTATAACCAAGCAACTTGTAGTGTCGGGGATGGAACTTAATTCCACGATCACTGTCATACCCGGTGTTTTTGACCTGACTTACATCATAAACAGAGGAGCCGCGTGGGGCGTGCTGGCCGATAAGCAGATGCTGCTTAACGTGTTCACCGTGATAGTCATAGCGGCCCTTGTTTTTTACGCGGTCAGAAAGCATAAGAGCATAGGCAGACTGGAGCTCGTCTCGATCGCCATGATAATCGGCGGAGGTATAGGCAATCTGATCGGAAGGATATTTGACGGTTACGTTGTGGATTTCATACATCTGCGCTTCGTCGATTTCTTCAACATTTTCAACATTGCGGACATCGGTATTACCGTAGGGTGCCTGCTGCTTGTTATAAGCGTGCTGTTCTCCGGCAGAAAGGAAAAGAAGCCTGCTGCCGAAGCGCCCGCGGAGACCCCGGCCGAAGCTGCCGCTGAGGCCCCTGCGGATTATTCCGAGATACAGTGGGACCGCATCGATGAGGAAAACAGCGAACAGACCGTAAACGAAGATGCCGCTGAAGGTGGGACCGTCGATGGAAGATAGCAGCGTCTTCAGCTTCGTAATAGACGATGACCATGCCGGTCAGAGAGCGGACGCGGTTCTTTCTTCGCTGCTGGAGGACGTTTCCAGGAACTACATCCAGAAACTGATAGCGGGCGGCTGCATGAAGGTCGACGGCGCGGAAGCGTCTTCGAAAAAGCTGCTTCTTAAGGCCGGTCAGACAGTGGAATTGACCATTCCTCCCGCACAGCCCTGCGAGGCACAGCCGGAGGACATTCCGCTGGACATAGTCTACGAGGATGACGACCTTATAGTCGTCAATAAGCCAAAAGGGATGGTCGTTCACCCGGCGGCCGGAAACCTGAGCGGAACGCTGGTAAACGCGCTGCTGTTCCACTGCGGATCTCTTTCGGCGATCAACGGTGTGGAACGTCCGGGCATAGTACACAGGATAGACAAGGACACTTCCGGACTGCTTGTCGCGGCTAAGTCCGACGCTGCGCACAGGGGGCTGTCCGCACAGTTCGCCGAGCACAGCATTACAAGGCTCTACAGGGGCGTATGCTTCTTCGGCCTTACCGAAGACAGCGTCACCATAGACGCGCCGATAGGACGCGACCCCAGGAACAGACTGCGCAACGCGGTGGTGCCGGACGGCAGACGCGCAGTTACGCACATAAAGGTCCTTAAAAGATACAAAGGTTACACAGAGTTCTCCGCAAAGCTGGAAACAGGAAGGACTCATCAGATAAGAGTACACATGGCACACATAAACAGGCCCCTTTTAGGAGATGAGCTCTACGGGCCTGCAAGGCAGCCGTACAAAACGGAAGGACAGATGCTCCACGCAGGAACGCTTGGCTTCGTCCACCCCGTGACGGGACAGTACATGGAATTCAGCGCCCAGCCTCCGGCTGAATACCTGAACGTTTTACAAAAGCTGCCGGAATAGGAGATCACTATGAGAAAAGAAAGACGAGACGCAGTAAAGCTTAAGGTCGACGGTCTTCATACCATCTTCCCGTACATAATGCCGTCGCGCGCTGCGGCCGAAGTCTCCATGCAGGATGTTTTCGACATTTCCGACCTTAACGCCTACATGAAGAAACGCAACGAAGAAGAAGGGACCAAACTTAAGCTCTTCCACGCGATATGCACCGCTGTGGCCAAGACTGTCTACTGGAGACCCAAGCTTAACATATTCGTTTCCGGCAACAGGTTCTGGCAGAGAAAAGACATCATCCTTGCTTTTGTCGTAAAGCGCACCTTTGAGGATACTTCCGAAGAGTCACTCATGTTCCTTAAGGTAAAGCCGGACATGACTCTTGACAGCATCTCCAAAAAGATTCTGGGAGAAGTCCACGAGCTTAGGGAGAACGCCGGAAAGAACGACATAGGCGACATGATAGAGATATTCGCTAAGATACCTCACTTCCTGCTGCGAGTGATCTTCAAGATACTCAGGATGCTGGAATACTGCGGACGTATGCCCAAGGCTTTCTCCGACGGAGACACGAACTATGCTACCGTGCTTCTTTCGAACCTCGGAAGCATCAAGTGCGGTTCGGTATATCATCACCTTAACGACTACGGTACCAACTCCATAGTTGCTACCATAGGAACGGCTCACAAAGCTCTTGTATACGAAGACGACGGAATGGAGCACGTTCACGACGTAGTGGACATGCAGCTTACTCTGGACGAAAGGATAGCCGACGGTTTCTATTTCGCTAGGTCCCTTAAGCTTGTCAACTACCTTCTGGAGCATCCGGAAGAACTGGAAGCGCCTATCGGAAACGAACTTTCAGCAGGCGCTATAGAAGCACTGGGCGGCAAACTGTAACGCAAGTACATAGGAGACGGTCCTCTGTAGCTCTGCAGCGGACCGTCTTTTGCGTATGGGGTACGGTATGGATATTAGATACTTCGAACAATACGGAATAACGGCAGGCATCACTCAGGTCCCGGACCACTCGGACGTTCGCCGTGCAGCCATGGCTGAGGAACTTGAAAAATGCGGCGGCTACCTGATCCGGCCCTGTCTTACGCATGGAACGAACGTATATCCCATAACCAAAAAGTTCCTGGAAGGGAAGTCTTCTTACATAGAGATAGAAGACTGCGACGGCATGGTAACGGACATTCCGGACGTTGCTCTTACAAGCACTCACGGAGACTGCATTCCGCTTTACGCGTTCGATCTGGTAAAGAATGTCATCGGCCTTGCGCACGCCGGCTGGAGAGGCACCGTAAACGGCATTGCCGCGGTTCTGGCCCTTACGATGATAAAGACCTACGGCTGCGATCCTGCGGACATTCATACGGTAGTCGGACCGGGAATAGGGCGCTGCTGTTTCGAAGTCTCGGAGGACGTCGCGCGGGAGTTCATAGAAAAGATTCCCTGGTGCGAAGACTACATCGACGAAGGCATCAAAGAAGGCAAGTACATGATAGACCTTAAAGGCATTAACGCGGAGCTGTTTAAGATGTTCGGGATCGTGAACACGGAGATAAGTCCTGTATGCACGTTCGAGGACGAAAACTGCTGGTCCTACCGCCGCAACGGAACTGATAAAAGGATGCTGGCGTACATTAAACTGTAGCAGAAAAACGATAGCATAATAAAAGCGGCCCGATAGCATTCGGGCCGCTTTTTGTTCAGTTAGGTTCTACTCAAGGTTTTGGATCTGCTCGCGTATCTTTTCGATCTCAGCTTTAAGGATAAGGACTTTATCTGTTATGGATATGTCGTTGGCCTTGGAGCCGATGGTGTTGGACTCGCGGTTCATCTCCTGGACCAGGAAGTCAAGATTCTTGCCGACCGGACCTCCTTTGTCCAGTATGCTCCTAAGCTGGGCGCAGTGGCTGCGGAGCCTTACTATCTCTTCGGTTATGTTGGCCTTGTCCGCGAACACTGCGGCTTCCAGCATTACTCTGTCTTCCGGTATCTCCGTAACGCCTTCCAGCAGTTCGTTTATGCGGGCGCGGATCTTGTCCGCGTATTCCTTTTCGAGCTGCGGAGCGCGCTGTTCTACGATGGATACCGTGTCCTCTATAAGCTTTCCTCTGGCTCTGATGTCTTCGGCAAGCTTTTCGCCTTCTGTTGTGCGCATCCTGTCGTAGTTCGCGATGGCGACGTCCAGAGCGGACGTAAGAGCGGCAAGTATCGATTCCTCTTCGTCCGTGTCGGGTATCACGCGGAGCACCTCCGGCATGCCTGCTATGAAGTGGATGTCTATCTCGCCGACGATGCCCGGGATCTGCTGCTTAAGTTCGTTAAGACTATCGAAATAGGCCTGCGCCGCGTCCTTGTTGAGCCTTATCTTCTGAGTGTCCATGGAAAGTTCGTCGCACATTACGGACAGCTCTATCTTACCTCTGCTTATCGATTCCTTGATGCGGGACTTTAGTTTTTCTTCCGCGAACTGATAACGTCTGGGCATCTTGACGTTTATCTCGCAGAAACGGTGATTGACCGAACGTATCTCGCAGACGACGCTGCGTTTTTCGTCGGTGTATTCACCGCGGCCGAAGCCTGTCATTGATTTGACCATAGAAAGATCCTTTCATTAATGATAAAATGTCTGCAGGATCCGCGCATTCTTTCCGCCGGATCTCATCTGCATATCATTTTAGCACATAAAGCGTATTTTTACAGTAAAAATGGCTTACGACGGATTGATGACAGCCGCTGTGCTGTCTGAGATGAAAAACAGCCTTGAAGGCTCCAAGATAGAGAAGATAAGCCAGCCGGAAACGGATCAGATAGTAATGCAGCTTCGTACGAACACGGGCCGCAGAAAGCTTCTTCTGGACGTTTCCCCGCAGGGCAGCAGGGTGCAGTTTACGGAATTGGACTTCGAGAATCCGCAGACGGCCCCCAATTTCTGCATGCTGCTCAGAAAGCACATACAAGGCGGTGTGATCACAGCCGCAAGGCAGCACGGCATGGAGCGTCTTGTCGAGCTGGACGTAAGCACCATCAACGAGATGGGCTACTCCCAGCTGAAGCGTCTTGTCGTGGAGACCATGGGCAAGCACAGCAACATAGTGCTTCTTGACTCGGAGAGCGGCAGGATCATCGACAGCATCAAGCGCGTTTCCATAGACATCAACCGTGTACGGCAGATACTGCCCGGCGTTATTTACGAGTACCCGCCCGTCGGAAACCTTTCCAACAACAGAGGCTTCGGACCGACTACGAACGCCGCTCTGGAGAACGGCGCGGTCATTCCTGATGTTCCCGATAGCTGCCCTGAGGGCATAAAGACTTTTGTGTACATTGCAGGGGACGGTTCGCCAAAGGACTTCCACGTTTTCCGCATGCCTCAGTATCTTACTGAATACGAAGAAAGGCAGTTCCCGGCACTGTGCCCGGCCATGGACTGGTTCTACAGCCGCAGACAGTCCACAAACAGACAGAAACAACGCGCCTCCGATCTTTCCAGGCACATTAATTCGCTGATAGATAAATATCTTCTCAAGAAGCAGAGACTGCTCGAAGAGATAAAGAAAGCCGACGACGCGGACATCTACAGATTGAAGGGCGAACTGCTGAACGCCAATCTTCATCTGGCTGCTCCCGGCGCTAAAAAGGTCAAGGTGACCAGTTATTACGACGGTACGGAACTGGAGATAGAGCTTGACGAGAAGATCTCTGCGGCCAAGAACGCTCAGAACTTCTATAAAAAGTACGCCAAGCTCAAGTCTTCCAGAAAAGAGAAGGAGGCTCAGCTGGCGTCCTGCGAAGCGGACATAGATTATCTGCAGTCCGTCCAGGTAATGGCGCAGAACGCTTCTACCGGTGAAGAACTGGACGTGATAAAGGACGAGCTTGCGGCTGAAGGCTACGTCAGGCAGCGTTCGGAACAGAAGAAAAAGAAGAAATCCAAGCCTTCACCCAGGCGTTATAAGCTGCCTTCCGGGCTGGAAGTGCTTGTGGGCCGCAATAACAGCGAGAACGACTACATAACTTTCAAGCTTGCGCAGAAGACAGACTGGTGGTTCCACACCAAGGATATCCACGGATCGCACGTTATACTGGTCTGCAACGGAACGGATCCTTCGCCGGAGGACATGTACGGCGCGGCCGCTATAGCCGCCTGGTTCTCTAAGGGCAGGGATTCGCAGAACGTACCTGTGGATTACGCTCCCGCAAGATATGTAAAGAAGCCTTCCGGAGCCAAGCCGGGGATGGTGATCTTCACAAACAACGGTACTGTGTGGATAGATCCGAAGGATCCCGACGCGAAAGGATCCTGAAAGACGCGGAGCATACAGTTGCAAGTTGGCAAAAACGGTACAGACTTTGCGCGCTTCGATTGATATTCCGCTCAGCGGATGCTATTCTTTCGGTGCGCGCAGAAAAATACTCAATTAAAGATCCGTCATCAGACAGCCGTCCGGCCGGCGGCTGTTTCTGTTTTCAGGAAATGATCGTGACTGTCCGACGCATTAAAGACTGTTTGCCGAACGTCTTTTTTTCTCAAAGACCTTGCATAATCAATTGCCGTTGATATATACTAAATGGCTGATTCCAGACGATCTGTCGGAGGCGATCATGAAACAAGGACGTTTATTCGTTATATCCGGGCCTTCCGGAGCCGGCAAAGGCACGATCTGCAAGGAGCTCATCTCCTGCGGAGCCGCGGACCTTTCGATCTCCATGACCACAAGAAAGCCCCGCGGGATAGAGAAAGAGGGCGTACACTACTATTTTGTATCCCACGAGGAGTTCCAGCAGGCCATAGACAAAGGAAACATGCTGGAGTGGGCCGAGATCTACGGCAACCGCTACGGTACGCCTAAGAAGCCTGTTCTGGATAAACTTGCGCAGGGACGCGACGTCATCCTGGAGATAGAGATGCAGGGCGCCATGCAGGTAAAGAAGAGCTACCCGAAGAGCGTTCTGATATTCGTTCTTCCGCCGTCGATCTCCGAGCTTAGAAAAAGGCTCATCGACCGCGGTACCGAGACCCCGGAGCAGATAGATCTCCGTACGAAGACCACTCTGGACGAGATCAAGACGATCAAGGACTACAGCTATTTCATCATCAACGACGATCTCGTAACTGCCGTGGACGACGCGCTGACCATAATCAACGCGGAGCACCTGAGGGTAGAGGACGAGGCCGAAGAAATAATACAAAGATACGAAAGCGAGGGAAAATAACATGCTTCTTTATCCATCCATAGATCTTCTTAAGACCAAGGTCGACAGCAAATACACGCTTACCATAATGGCAGCCAAGAGAGCAAGGGACATCATCGACGGAAAGCCGATGCTCGCGATCTGCGACGTGGAAAAGCCCATCAGCGTAGCTACTGAAGAGATCGCTGAAGATTACATAAGCTACAAGAGGGACGAGGAGTAACGATGGCTAAGTATTACCGCGAGCCGCCCCAGGGGCCTGACAACAGGCCGGGACAGAACAGACAGCAGAACCAGCCCTCCGTCGGCAAGACGATCGCCAAGGTAGCGGTGGGCGCTCTGTTCATAATAGTCGGGCTGGACGACTTCAGGGACTTTACGTTCTTCATGTTCTGCCTTGTTATCGGACTGGCTCTTATCGCGTGGGGACTGATCCCTTACATGCAGGCTAAGAGACGCGCCGAACAGGAAGAGACAGAGCGCATTTTAAGCACTCCGTTTCCCGGTCAGGGCGACGCGGAAGAAGACGAAGCCGAAAGGCTCGCAAAAAAGTACACTAACCGATAAAAAGTACTTGCAATTCCATACATCTTAAGGTAATATACATCCGTTGCGCACCAGGCGCAGCGGATTTTATTATGCACACCGAAAGACCAGAAGCATACGGTGCCCGGAAGGGTTTAAGTGCTTAAGCGTCTCCGGTGGTAGTTCAACCGGGAGGTAAATCAAATGTCAGTTATTTCCATGAAACAGCTTCTGGAGGCCGGCGTTCACTTCGGTCACCAGACAAGAAGATGGAACCCCAAGATGGCTCCGTACATCTTCACCGAGAGGACCGGTATCTATATCATCGACCTCTCCAAGACCGTCCACAAGATCGACGAGGCTTACGATTTCGTTAAGTCCGTTGCAGCGGAAGGCAAGAACGTTCTGTTCGTAGGTACCAAGAAGCAGGCCCAGGCTGCCGTAAAGGAAGAGGCCGAGCGCTGCGGAATGTACTATGTCAACGAGAGATGGCTGGGCGGCATGCTCACCAACTACAAGACCATTTCTTCCAGGATCAAGCGTTTGGCTGAGATCAACAAGATGGAAGAGGACGGTACTTTCGACGCTCTCACCAAGAAGGAAGTCACCAAGCTCGTTAAGGAAGCCGAAAAACTCGAGAAGTATCTCGGCGGCATCAAGACCATGCGCGGAATGCCCGGAGCGCTCTTCGTGGTAGATCCCAAGAAGGAAAAGATCGCCGTATCCGAAGCCAGAGTCCTTGGCATTCCCATCGTAGGAATGTGCGACACCAACTGCGATCCGGACGACGTAGACTACGTCATCCCGTCCAACGACGACGCTATCAGAAGCGTCAAGCTGATCGCCGGAAAGATGGCTGACGCCGTCATCGAAGGCAAGCAGGGCGAATCCCTTGCTGAAGCTCCCGCGGAGGAAGCCGTAGAGGCTGCCGCCGAGGAGACCGAAGCAGCGGAAGAAGCAAAGACCGAGGAAGTAAACGAGTAAGTTTTAAGGAGAGATAAAATGGCAGAAATTACAGCTGCTCTTGTTAAAGAGCTCCGCGAAATGACAGGCGCCGGAATGATGGACTGCAAGAAGGCTCTTGTAGCCACCGAAGGCAGTATCGAGAAGGCTGTTGACTATCTCAGAGAGAACGGCCTTGCCAAGGCAGCGAAGAAGTCCGGAAGGATCGCGGCCGAAGGTCTCGTAAGATTCGCTTTCAACGAGGACCACACCAAGGCAAGCATCATCGAAGTAAACTCCGAGTCCGACTTCGTTTCCAAGAACCCCGAGTTCATCGAGTTCGTAGAGAACCTTGCTAAGCTCGGTCTGGACGACGACGTTAAGTGCGAGAACTGCCTCATGTCCAAGCAGTACGGCACCGAAGGCACCGTAGAGGAAGTACTCACCGCTAAGATCGCTAAGATCGGCGAGAACATGAAGATCCGCCGTCTGGAAAAGCTCCAGGAGCCCGGCGTCAAGTACATCGGCTACTCCCACATGGGCGGCAAGATAGGCGTACTCATCGGACTCAAGACCGAAGCCTCCGCCGAGGAAGTTACCGAATGCGGCAAGGACGTTGCCATGCAGGTCTGCTCCATGACTCCGAAGTTCGTAAGCGAGGCCGAGATCGATCCCGAATACCTTGCTCACGAGAAGGAAGTTCTTATCGCTCAGACCAAGAACGAGTCTCCGGACAAGCCGGACAACATCATCGAGAAGATGATCGCCGGCCGTCTTAAGAAGAGCCTTAAGGAAGTCTGCCTGCTGGATCAGGAGTTCGTAAAGATGAAGGGCACCAGCGTAAAGCAGTACGTAGACGAAGTTGCCAAGAAGCTCGGCAAGTCCATCGAAGTCGTAAAGATGGTCCGCTTCGAAGTAGGCGAAGGTCTCCAGAAGAGAGAAGAAAACTTCGCCGAAGAAGTAGCCAAGCAGATGATGTAAACATCAGACTGACAAAAAACATGCCGGGGCTTAACGCCCCGGTTTTGTTATGGTATAATATCAGCGTTTAGGAGGAATCGAAAATGCAGGAAATACTCGACTTTTTAAAGAAATACCACGTTTTCTATCTGGCTACCGTGGACGGAGACCAGCCCCGCGTAAGGCCTTTCGGAGTTTCCGAGATCTACGAAGGACATCTCTATACCCAGACAGGTAAGAAGAAGGACGTTGCGCAGCAGCTTAAGAAGAACCCGAAGGCGGAGATATGCTGCTTCGGCGACGGAAAGTGGATCAGGATACAGGCGGATCTTATCTGGGACGACAGACCGGAGACCATAAAGTTCCTTCTGGACCAGAACCCGAACCTTCGCCGCATGTACAGCGAAGACGACGGAAACTGCCTGGGACTCAGATTCGAGAACGCGGTAGCTACCATCTATTCGTTCAGCGAAGAGCCCAGAACAGTAAAGTTCTGATATACGGCTTACGACAAACGGCCCGCGAAGGGCCGTTTTTGTTTTGTGTTATGCTTTTGTAAGATCCGGAAGCTATAAGTACTTGCTGTTCCTTACGACTTCCTTTATCTGTTCGCGCAGGGAAGCGGGTTCGAGTACTTCCACGTGCTGCATCTGCTGAAGAGCCCAGTAGAGAACGCCCTGAGGCGGAGCGCTGAAGGACGCAGTGAACTTTTCGCCGTTGCTTTCCGGAATTATCATTATGTCAAGTCCGAATCTTTCCAGGCAGTAACGCAGCGCGACTTTATCGCATCTAAGCTTTATCGCCTCCGGAGTGCCGGCGTGAGCGTATACGACTTTGTTGATCGAATCCAGTTCCGCGTCTTTTCTGCTTATCGTAAGCGGCTCGTCCAGGATCTTTATGTCGCGCATCATGTCTATGCGGTAGAAGCTGGGTTTGTCCTTGCCGTCCAGTATCATGACCAGATAGTAGTGCTCGGACTCGACGACCAGGCAGTAGGGGTCCGCGACGTAAGGTTCGGGTCTTCTTGGCCTCAGTTTCTTGTCGTAATCGTAGTCGCAGTATATGAACGAGACCTTCTTCTTTTCGCTTATGGCCTGTTCCAGCAGTTCGATGTTAAGGAAGACCTGGCTGTTGGGCGACTTTTTGTCCGTACGAATTATGCTGGAACCCGTCCATTGCTTTCTTTCGTGGACGGAGAGCTTGTTTACGAGCTTTTCGACAAGTTCGTCCGTCTGGTTTTTCGAAATGTATTCGAAAGCTTTGACCGCGTCTGTAAGAAGTCTGATGTCGGCTTTGTCGAAGTCCCTTACGCGCAGGAAATAACCTTTGCCGTTCTCTTCGTGAGTGGATATGTCGTATCCCAGGCCTATAAGAGCGTCTATTAGTCCGTAGATGGTCCTTCTGTCCGGCGAAGTGCCGTAGATCGCTGACATCTTCTCCTGTATCTCGCGGGCGTTCAGTATGTGATCCTCGTCGGAGTAGTCCTCCAGGATCCTGAGTACGCAGAGTATGTTCGATTTGTCGGTAGCCATTGCGTTTCCTCCTTGAGATCATTATACTACTGAGCATTTTTATGTACAACAATGGATCTGTAAAGGCTTTTTTCGGACTGACGCGCTTTCGCATCGTCTTATTGACACTGCAAAGCCGCGGAGTGTATATTTTAACATGTAAAAACTGTTCGATCCTGAAGGTGGAATGACATGAACGAGACATATGATGTGATAATAATAGGTGCCGGTCCCGCGGGCCTTGCGGCCGCAATATACGCGGGTCGCGCCAAGCTTAGGACACTGGTGATCGAGGCTGACGCCGAGGGCGGACAGATAATTACTACTGACGAGATAGCGAACTATCCCGGAGCTTTCCCGCCGGAATCCGGTCATTCGCTCATAGGCAGGATGTCCGAACAGGCCAGATCTTTTGGAGCGGAGTTCGTCAGCGGCACCGTCGACAGCGTAAGTTTCGATGTCGATCCCAAGACAGTCCGCTGCGGAGAAAAAGAATACACAGCAAAGTCCGTGATAGTAGCAGCAGGAGCACATCCGGCTAAAATAGGCTGTCCGGGCGAGGACCGTCTTACCGGAGCCGGAGTGTCTTACTGCGCTACCTGCGACGGACCGTTCTTCGAAGGCTATCCTGTATTCGTCGTAGGCGGAGGGGACGCATCTGTCGAAGAGGCAATGTACCTTACCAAGTTCGCTTCCAAGGTCACTATAATCCACAGAAGAGACTCGCTTAGGGCTGCCAAATCCATCCAGGAAAAGGCATTCGCGAATAAGAAGATATTTTTCCGCTATAACACTGTGGTCGACGAACTGGAAGGAGAGGATCAGCTGGAGTCGATGATACTCAGGAATCTGACCGACGGCAGCAGGGTTAGGATCTCCGGGCAGTTCGGTCTGTTCGTATTTATAGGAACAAAACCGAATACCGCGGTATATGATGGCGTTCTGGAGATGAAGAACGGCTTCATCGTCGCCGATGAGGAGATGCGCACATCCGTTCCGGGCGTTTTCGCCGCCGGAGACGCAAGGGTAAAGAGCCTCCGCCAGGTAGTTACAGCTGTAGCGGACGGCGCCATCGCCGCTGTATCCGCGGAGAAGTATCTGGATGAAAGGTAGAACCGTTTATCTGTTGACAAAACAGGGGACGGATGTATAATAATTCCAAGTAAATATAAAGGGGTGCCGAAAGGCTGAGATCATACCCTCGAACCTGATCCGGATAATGCCGGCGTAGGAAGTAAAGCAAGTTTTCCAGCACCCTTTTTGCATGAAGGGTGTTTTGTTTTTTCGGAAAGGAACGTCATGAACAGTAAAGTAAGAATGATAGCGGAAGGCGGAGTATGCGTCGCGCTCGCGATAGCGCTGAGCTTTTTGAAGATCCCCGTCGGCCTGAATTTCGGCGGATTCGGAGGATCCATAGATCTTGTCATGGTGCCTCTTGTTGTATTTGCCCTCAGATGGGGCGCGGGCTGGGGATGCGTCGCCGGTCTTGTATTCGGTACGATCAAGTTCTTCATAGGCGGAAGCGCAATAGACATAGTTTCGATAATATTCGACTATTCCGTTGCCTACGCCGCGGTCGGTCTTGCCGGAGTAATGAAAGGCAGGACGGGAGCCGCAAGGCCCGCCGGCGCTCTCATCGGCTGCGTCGCAAGGTTCGTCATCCACTACATAAGCGGAGTAACAGTTTACGCCAGATGGATGCCGGAGGAGTTCATGGGAATGGCCATGACTAGCCCGTTCGTATATTCGCTGCTGTACAACGGAACTTACATGCTTCCGAATACCATTCTCTGCGTACTGGTGATCTCGCTCCTGATCGCTCCTCTCGATAAGCTTGAAAAGAATCACGTTTGCTGATACTTAAGTACTATACATGAACGCAAGGCGGGATCCTGTCCCGCCTTTGCTGTCCGCGGCATAATTAACAGATTTCTTGCCATAACGCGGCGTAATATGTTAAAATACACAGTCGGAAGGAAATGCTTTGCGGCATAGGTAAGAACATGGATGCTAAGTATAAAAGGGTGCTGCTGAAAGTAAGCGGCGAAGCCATCTCCAAAGACGGTCACGGCATAGATCCGGACGGTCTCGCGAAGGTGGCGGCGGAAGTAAAAGAGCTTCTTGCCATGGGTGTACAGGTAGGCATAGTCGTAGGAGGCGGCAACTTCTGGCGCGGACGCAGTTCAGAAAAGATGGACAGGGCGGTCGCGGACCAGATAGGAATGCTGGCCACCTGCATGAACGGTCTGGCCTTAAAGGACGCGTTCTCTCAGGCAGGGATCCCGGCGGAGCTGATGGCAGCCTTCGAAGTAACGCAGATGTGCAGAGCTTTCAGCGTAGAAGATGCCAGAAGGTATCTGTCGGAAGGCAAGGTAGTGATCTTTACCGGAGGCACCGGACACCCGTTCTTCAGCACCGATACGGGAGCCGCGCTCAGAGCCATAGAGATACAGGCAGACGTGATACTTCTCGCCAAGAACGTAGACGCTGTCTACGATTCCGACCCCGCGAAGAATCCGGACGCTAAAAAGTACAGTAAGATAACTCATTCCGAAGTTCTGGAGAAGGACCTTAAGGTAATGGACTCCACGGCGGCATCACTGTGCAGGGACAACGGAATGAAGATCCACGTCTTCGGCCTTAAGGAGCCTAATGCCATAATAAGGGCCTGCAGCGGCGAAGAGATAGGAACTATAGTTTACTAGGAGGTATATATGGGAACCGCATTCGACATCTATCAGGAAAAAATGACCAAGACGCTCAGCGTTCTTAAGGAAGACCTTAATACAGTAAGGGCAGGCAGAGCCAACCCCTCGCTTCTGGACCAGATAACCGTGGATTATTACGGTGTGCCCACACCGCTCAAGAACCTCGCTAACATTCAGGTACCGGATCCCCGCAGCCTTACCATAATCCCGTTCGATCCCAAGAGCCTCAAGAACATAGAGAAGGCCATCCAGGTATCCAACCTGGGCATCAATCCGACCAACGACGGCAAGAACGTAAGGCTGGTCATCCCGCCTCTTACCGAGGAGCGCAGAAAAGAGCTCACAAAGCTTATCAAGAAGATGGGCGAGGAGTCAAAGGTAGCGGTCAGGAACTGCCGCCGCGACGCCAACGAGCAGCTTAAGAAGGCCGAGAAGGCCGGCGAGCTTACCGAGGACGATCTCAAGGACGATCTGGACGAGATCCAGAAGGCTACCGACAAGTGCATGAAGGACATCGACGAGATCGTTTCCGGCAAGGAAAAAGAGCTGATGGAGATCTGATTTGGATCGTCAGCTTGATCTTAAAAACATACCGCGGCACGTTGCCATCATCATGGACGGCAACGGCCGCTGGGCTAAAGAGCGCGGACAGATAAGGCTCCAGGGACACCTGGCCGGAATGGAAGCGCTCAGAGAAATAGTCAGGCATTCGCAGCGCTTGGGCGTGGAATACCTGACTGTTTATGCATTTTCAACGGAAAACTGGAAGCGTCCCGCGGACGAAGTGGCCGGAATATTCAAACTGGTCATAAAGTATGTAAACAGCGAGCTTAAAGAGCTTAACGAGAACAACGTCCGCGTGGGGATACTCGGCGACTGGAACGCTATCCCCGAGGACTCCGCCAAAAGCATAAGACTTGCGCTTAAGACCACGGAAAATAACGACGGTCTTAAATTCAACATAGCGCTCAACTACGGCGGCAGGGCGGAGATCACACGCGCCGTTAACAAACTGATGTCCGAGGGGCGTACGAACGTTACTGAGGACGATATCAGCGGAGCGCTGTATACCGCAGGAATGCCCGATCCGGACGTCATAATCCGCACCAGCGGCGAAAACAGACTTTCCAATTTCCTCATATGGCAGGCCGCTTATTCCGAGATAGTGCTTACTGACGTATACTGGCCGGATTTCACTCCGGAAGAATACGAGAAGTGCATCATCGAGTATCAGAGCAGGGACCGCCGCTACGGAGGTCATAAATGAAGACAAGGATAATATCCGCGATAGTTATCATAGGACCTCTGCTTATCTTCTTCGTTCTCGGAGGGGTCCCGCTTCTGGTGTTCTGCATGCTGCTCTCCGCAGTAGGAATGCACGAGTTCTATAAGGGATACAGCAACATAGGCGTACATCCCGGAAGGAACTGGGCGTACGCGCTGCTGGTCGGTCTTTACGTCATCATATTCTTCGGAGAATTCACCAAACTCGCGCCCACGACTTACACGCATCTTCTGCAGCTGTGGACCTTCGGCACGGTATGTCTGGGTCTTCTTATGACGCTCATACGCAAGGACCACAACGTCCTGGACGGTCCGATAACCAGTCTGGGACTTCTGTACATAGGATTCTTCGCGGCTCACATGTCGCTCATAAACTGCATAGAAAAGTACAGATACATGGTCTGGCTGGTGCTTCTGGCTGCGTTCGGCCAGGATACTTTCGCGTATTTCAGCGGATATCTGTTCGGAAAGCACAAGATGGCGCCGAACATCAGTCCCAAGAAGACCGTGGAGGGAGCGATAGGCGGTGTAATAGGCGCCACGGTGATCTGCGGAGTGTTCGGCTGGTTCGTCTACAGACCTGAGTTCGTTCACTGCGTCATCATCGGATTTGTCGGAGCCTTCTTCGGCATGGCCGGAGACCTTATCGCGTCCGCGTTCAAACGCAACATGGGCATCAAGGACTACGGAAATCTTATCCCCGGTCACGGCGGAGTAATGGACAGGTTCGACAGCGTGCTCCTGGTGGCTCCGTTCGTCTATTACTACATACTGCTCTTTATCAAGCCATGAAGAACGTAGCTGTATTAGGTTCCACAGGTTCCATAGGCAGACAGACTCTGGACATAGTACGTAAGTATCCGGACAGGTTCAGGGCGGTGGCGCTCAGCTGCGGCCGCAACACAGAACTTTTGCGTGCGCAGATAAAGGAGTTCGCTCCAGAGATGGTCTGCGTCGCGGAAGAGTCCGAAGCATCGCGTTTAAGGGCCGAATTCGTCTCTCTGACGGTGTTTAGCGGCGCGGACGGGTTATCAGACCTCGCAGAGCGAAACAGCGCTGAGATCGTAGTTAACGGCCTTCTGGGCATGATGGGCATCCGTCCCACTCTGGCCGCTGTCGAAGCAGGCAAGGACATTGCGTTCGCCAACAAGGAGACTCTGGTCGCGGGCGGCTCGCTTGTAATGGAAGCCGTAAAACGCAGCGGCGTCCGGTTCCTTCCTGTGGACAGCGAGCATTCCGCCATATTCCAGTCTTTAAGGGCTGCTGACGGTAATCCGTTAAAAAAAATAATACTTACTGCTTCCGGCGGACCGTTCAGAGGATATTCGAAGGATCAGCTGGAGCAGGTGACTCTGGAAATGGCGCTTAAGCATCCCAACTGGAGCATGGGCGCCAAGATAACCGTGGATTCCGCCACGATGATGAACAAGGGGCTGGAGATAATCGAGGCCTCCTGGCTCTTCGCCGTCGATCCGAAAGACATAGAAGTCGTAGTACATCCGCAGAGCGCCGTTCATTCCGCGGTAGAGTTCGCGGATGGTTCGATCATAGCGCAGATCGGCGCGCCGGACATGAGACTTCCCATTGCGTACGCGCTGTCATACCCGGAAAGACTGGAGAGCCCGGGAAAGCGGTTCAGTTTTACGGATCTTGCGTCCATGACTTTCGAAAGACCGGACCTCGATACTTTCAAGTGTCTTAAACTGGCGTATGAAGCGATAGAAAAGGGCGGAAGCTATCCTGCCGTTCTCAATTGTTCAAACGAGGAAGCGGTAGCCGCATTCCTTGCCGGTAGGATAAGATTCGTCCAGATAGCCGACTGCGTGGAATACGCGCTGGATAGCCATGACGGCGCAGACATTCGTACAGTGGAAGACATATTCGAAGTAGAGAAGACGAGCAGATCTTCTGTTCGTTCTTATATAAACAATTTGACATAATCATTATTTCGTTATGAAAATCATTGGAATAGTTTTAGCTGTAATATGCTTTGCTCTGCTGGTCGTCGGACACGAGTTCGGCCATTTTTCCGTCGGAAAACTGCTCGGATTCAAGATAAACGAGTTCGCCGTAGGCATGGGCCCAAAGCTCTGGGGCAGGAAGAAAGGCGAGACCGAGTATTCCTTAAGAGCCGTTCCCATAGGCGGATACTGCGCTTTCGAAGGCGAGGAGGACGGATCCGAGGATCCCAGGTCCTTCAACCGTCAGAAACCGTGGAAAAAACTGCTGGTACTGGTCGCCGGCTCGTTCAATAACATCGTCATCGGAATCATTATATTTACCGTTGTATTCGCTATCGCAGGCTCTTATTCTCCGGTCCTCTCTGAAGTCGTAGAAGGAAAACCTGCCGCAGAAGCCGGAATACTTGCAGGGGACAGGATAGTTGCAGTGAACGGGACACGTTCCGACGAATGGACCGACATCACAAGGCTCATCCAGACCTCCGAAGGCGAGACCGTGGACATAACGGTGCTGAGAGACTCCGAGGAAAAGACTTACACTGTTAAGACTTACACTCTGGAAACAGGGACCAAGGGCGTAGGAATAGTCTGCAGCATCGAGCACAGCGTGGGAGGCGCGCTCAAGAGCGCCTTCAACGAGTGCGGATCGATGATCCGGGCGCTCAGAGACTTCTTCGGAAGGCTCTTCCACGGTCAGGCAAGCTCCGACGATGTAGGAAGCGTCATCCAGATAATAGCCATTTCCGGGGAATACGCTGCGCAGTACGGTCTCATCACCGTAATACATCTTATCGCTCTGGTAAGCGTCAACCTCGGTTTCATGAACCTTCTGCCCATACCCGGTCTGGACGGCGGAAGGATACTGTTCGTGATAATCCGTTGGATCACCCGCGGCAAGCTGTCCGAAAAGGTGGAGAACACCATAAACAACGTGTTCATGATACTTCTGATAGCGCTGATGGTGTTCCTGATATTCAAGGATATAATCTGGCTCGTCAAGTAGTCCGACATTTGCAGAAAGTTTATTTGAATCCGGTTTTTTTTCATAATGAGCAGCAGTAAGAGCGTCTTTTGCGGAAAAGTTAAGATAGGCGGCGGAGCTCCCGTATCGGTACAGTCCATGACCAACACCGATACCCGGGACGTTTGCGCTACTCTGGATCAGATACGCAGGCTTGCCGACGCAGGAGCGGACATAGTACGCTGCACCGTGCCGGACGAAGAAGCCGCGGCAGCTTTTGCTTTGATAAAAAAGGACAGTCCGGTCCCGCTTGTCGCGGACATACATTTCGACTATAAGCTTGCCATCGCCGCCATAGAAGCCGGCGCCGACAAGATAAGGATCAATCCCGGAAACATCGGTTCGAAAGAACGCGTAAAGGCTGTGCTGGACTGCGCCAAGGCTCACGGCATACCTGTCAGGATAGGCGTCAATTCAGGCTCTCTGGAAAAGTCTCTCATAGAAAAATACGGCGGAGTATGCGCTGAAGCGATATGCGAGAGCGCTCTCAATGCTGTCGAATATTCGCAGGATCTGGGATTCGATGACATAGTGGTATCCCTTAAGTGTTCCGATGTTCAGATGAACCATAAGGCTCACAAGCTTTTCTCGGAAAAGTGCGGTCTGCCGCTTCATATAGGCCTTACCGAAGCAGGCTTCGGGGAAGAGGGCGTCATGAAGTCCACCGCGGCTCTTTCCGCCTTGCTTCTGGACGGCATTGGCGACACGATGAGGGTCTCTCTTACAGGCGACCCCGTACAGGAAGTCGTTCTGGCCAAAAAGATCTTAAAGGCTTGCGGCTTAAGGCGCGCAGGCATAGAATTCGTTTCCTGTCCTACATGCGGACGGACTCAGGTAGATCTCCCCGCGATAGCAGAAAGGGTCAAGACGATGCTTGCTCCTGCGTCCGAAAAGCTGGAGAAAGCCGGGCGTTTCATGCGTGTGTCCGTAATGGGCTGCGTAGTCAATGGCCCGGGAGAAGCTCGCAATTCCGATTTCGGCATAGCATGCGGAAAGAACGAAGGCGTTCTGTTCAGAAACGGAGAGATCATCGATAAGCTGCCGGAGGATAAGCTCGCGGAATCGCTTGTAAGTCTGGTGGAAGGTAGCATCTGACATGGCTAGAATGGATCTTGATAAAAGAGAACTTTTCGAAACGATGCCTGTTTACAGAGCCATCCTTTCTCTTGCCATACCCAATGTCATAAACCAGCTCGCGAACGTCATCTACAATCTTGCAGATACTTTCTTCATCGGCAAACTGAACAACAGTTCCATGGTGGCGGCTCTTACGCTGACCATGTCCGTGATGATACTCATAACGGCAGTCTCGAACCTGTTCTGCATCGGCAGCTGCGCCGTCATAGCCGCCGCTCTGGGCGCCAAAGACGAGAAGAAGGCCAGAGATGTTGCCACGATGACTCCGATAATGGCTCTCGTATTCGCCGTAGTATTCTGCGTTCTTGTGCAATGCTTCAGAGAACCTATCGCTCTTTATTCCGGCGCTTCCGAAACGAGCCTTGAATATACGATGCAGTACCAGTTCTGGGTGCTCGGCCTTTATCCGGTCCCGTTCCTCGTATCCACTTCCATAGGAGCAGGCTTGAGAGGCAGGGGACACGCTAAATTCGAGATGTACGGTCTTACTCTTGGAAACGTACTGAACATCATTCTGGATCCCATATTCATCTTCGGATTCGGCATGGGTGTTTCGGGCGCGGCGCTTGCGACTTTCCTCGCCACCGTGATCTCCTGCACGTTCATGATAGTCATAGCAAGAAGAGTACATTCGAAAGAGGCCATCTACAGTCCGCTGAAAGGATTCAGATTCAACTGGAGCTACGCCAGGAGCATCGTTACCACCGGTTTCCCGGCTTTCCTGCACTCCGTGCTCGCGAGCGTCGTCAATACGTTCAACCTCAACGTAATGAAGAATTATTCCGACGCGGCGGTCGCGGCCTACGGTATATGCAGAAAGATAGAGCACACCTTCGGACAGGTCGTGATCGGTCTCTGCCAGGGCACCATCCCGCTCATATCGTACAATTACGCCAACAGAAACCATCAGAGACTTACCGAAGTCAGGAAGAAGTCGCTCGTCCTGATATTCCTGTGGGCAGCCATATCCGTAGCCATAATCCTTCCTCTGTCGAAGCAGATCATGCAGCTGTTCATAGAGGACGAGGCTACCGTAACGTTCGGAATACCGGTCGTAAGCATGTACGCGTTCCTGCCTCTTACGATGGGGTATAACAACAATTCCAGAACCACGCTGCAGTCTCTCGGAAAGAAGAAGATATCCTCCGCGTTCTCTATACTCAGGCAGCTTGTCATAACCGTGCCTCTGATAATACTCACGGATAAGCTATGGGGGTTCTACGCCATCTGCGCCGTTCCGCTCATTGCTGACGTCATCACGGATATCGCGGCTCACTTCATCCTTAAGAAGACTCTTAAGGACATAAAGGCGGAATTTGAGAGCGGAGCGGAGATATCGCTTTAAAATCTCTTGATTTTTTGTGTTTATATGATATAGTAATCAGGTAAGTTATCGCAGAAGTGAGGCAAAGGCCTCACTTCTCTTGTTTGATAGAGATATGGCTAAGAAAAAGATAACGGAACTTATCTCCGAATGGATGGAAAGTTACGGACTGCAGAACGGCTACGAGCTGTCCAGATGCGAGTTCGTAAAGGAAGCCGGTACCTGGTACCTCAGGGTCTATGTGGATAAGCTGGAGGGCGGCGAATACACGTACATGTCCTCCGACGACTGCGAGACCGTAAGCAGGTATCTGTCGGAAAGGCTGGACGCCGAAGACCCCATCCCGCAGAACTATTATCTGGAAGTAAGCAGCCCCGGTCTGGACAGGCCTCTGCTTACCGAAAAGGATTTCGGGCGGTTTAAGGGCAGCAGGATAGAGATAAGGCTCTACGAACCGATGAACGGAAAAAAACTGCTGGAAGGCGAGCTTTTGGGCCTTGCAGACGGTATTGTAAGCATTAAGGACGATAAAGGCAAAGAGATCTCACTGCCCAGGGACAAAGCGGCAAAGATCAATCTTGCGGTAGTATTTTAGGAGGATACTGAAAAATGAACCTTGAGTTTCTGGAAGCATTAGACGATCTGGAAAGAGAAAAGCACATGTCCAAGGACATGCTGATCGAGGCGATAGAAAGCGCTCTCGTTTCCGCGTACAAGAAGAACTACGGAACATCCCAGAACGTCCGTGTAGACATAGACAGGCAGACAGGCGACATAAACGTCTTCATGAGACGCGACATAGTCGAGGAAGTAGAGGATCCGTTCTCCCAGGCATCTCTGGAAGAGGCGCAGGAGATAGACCCCGAATACGAGATCGGCGACGTCATCGAATACATGGTAACTCCTATGGATTTCGGCCGCATCGCCGCGCAGACCGCCAAGCAGGTAGTGATTCAGCGCATCAGGGAGACCGAGCGCGGAATGATCTACGACGATTACATCACACGCCAGACCGAAGTCGTTACCGGCATAGTCCAGAGGATCTCCAACGGTACAGTGTTCGTTAACATGGGCCGCGCGGAAGGAATACTCTCCGCCAACGAGCAGATCCCCGGCGAGCGCTACAGAGTAGGCGAAAGGCTTAAGGTCTATGTCATGGATGTTAAGCGTTCCACCAAGGGTCCCCAGGTGTTCCTTTCCAGGACGCACCCCGGTCTCGTAAAGAGGCTCTTCGAGCTTGAAGTTCCCGAGATCCAGGAAGGCGTGGTAGAGATAAAGTCCGTCGCCAGAGAGGCCGGCTCCAGAAGCAAGATAGCTGTATGCACCTACGACGAGAACGTCGATCCCGTAGGATCCTGCGTAGGTCCCAGAGGACAGAGGGTACAGGCTGTCGTAGACGAGCTCAGCGGCGAAAAGATAGACATCATCAACTGGTCCGACGATCCCGGCAGAATGATCTCCGCGGCTCTGTCTCCGGCTAACGTGGAGATGGTACTCATCAACGAGGATCCCAACGAGAAGTCCGCTCTTGTAGTCGTTCCGGATTATCAGCTTTCCCTCGCCATCGGTAAGGAAGGACAGAACGTAAGACTTGCCGCCAGACTCTGCGGCTGGAAGATAGACATCAAGAGCCACAGCAAGTGGGACGAGATGGAGAAGGCAGCCGCTGCTGAAAGAGAGTCGCAGGCTGAAGCCGCCGAAGAAGCCGTGGACGCGGAAGAGACCGCTCAGGAACTTTCCGCTTCCGCGATCAAGCGCCTTAAGAAGGCAGAGCTGATAGCTCTCGCCGAGGAGAAGGGCGTGGATATAGATCCCAAGGCTACCAACGCCGAGATGGCAGAAGCCATAATCGCATTCATGGAGAAGTAAATGGACGTTAAGACGCACGTTCCTCAAAGAAGATGCATAGCCTGCAGAGGGTCTTTCCCGCAGTCGGATCTCATAAGAGTGGTCGATACACCGGAAGGATTAAGACTCTGGGAGAAAGGCATGAGCGGCAGAAGCTGCTACATCTGCAGGAACAGTTCCTGCGTCGGAACGGCTTTCGAAAAGAACTGCTTTGCCAGAAGCTTCAGAAAAGAGATCAGGAAGACCGATCTGGCCGAGCTCAGAAAACTAATTGACATAACAGATTAAACAGTACGGGAGATGTTTGTATGGCAGAAGAAACGAAGATAGTAAAAAAGGAGACTAAGAGCGACCAGGCAAAGACCGGCGCTTCCAAGGTACAGATAAGGCAGGTTGACATAGCCATAATCCAGGCCCAGCGCGAAAAAGCGATGAAGGAAGGCCAGAAGAAGGCTGAAGCCAGCCAGAAGAAAGCTGCGCCCGCGGCAAGAAAGGATACGGTCAGGACCGCGCCAATTGGCTCGCCTGTTCCGAGATCCGCTGTACCCGTCGGAAAGCCCATGCCGAAAGCTCCGGTCGGCACACCTATGCCTAAGGCACCTGCTGGCACACCGATGCCGAAGCCGCCTGTAGGTACACCCATGCCCAAGAGTCCCATCGGCAAGCCCATGCCAAAGAGCGCTGTGCCGCAGAAAAAAGCAGACGTTCCTCAGCCTGTAAAGGCCGAGGCTCCTTCTGATGCAAAGATCCCGGAAGCTCCCGTAAAGACCGAGACACCTGCAGTTCAGACAGAAGTACCCGAAGTCAAGCTGGCAGAGGAAAAGCCTGTAAAGAAGCCCGCAGCGAAGAAGACAGCCACAAAGGCAGAAGCTCCCGCGGAAAAGCAGGAAGAAAAGGCTGCCGAGACCAAGATCGAAAAGCCGGTCGAAACAGTAAAGCCCGAAGAAAAGGCGGAAGCTTCTGCAGAAGAAAAGAAAACGGAAGCCGAAAAGCCTGCTGATGAAATAAAGGCCGAAGAAAAGAAAACAGAAGATAAGCCGGCAGAGCAGATCGAAAAAGCTGCGGAAAAGCCGGAGGAAAAGACCGAAGCCAAAGCGGAGGAAAAACCTGCCGTACCCGAGAAGAAGCCCGTAGATTACGTACCGAACATCGGCGTAAAGATAATCAGCCGCGCAGCCGATCAGCCGCAGACTCCTCAGACTCCCAGACAGAAGCCCTCCAAAGGCAGGGACGGCCAGAGAGGCGACGACCGCAGAAGAGGCGGACAGCAGCAGGACGGCCAGAAGAGGACTCCCAAGGAGTTCGTCGGCAAGAAGAAGGACGGCGACGACAGCGCATCCCCGCGCAGAAAGCAGGCCGCCAAGACCGACGCCAGAGGCGAGAAGGTCGTTGCTTATACCGCGCCCGCGAACGGCGACAAGAGAGGCCGCAAGAGCAAGGATAAGGACAGAGAGAAGGACGACCGCGGCAGGAACAAGTTCGGCCGCGACGAGGCGCCTGCCGATCTGACCAGAAACATTAAGAAAAAGCACAGCAAATATAAGGAAGCCAAGGTCGAAGAGGTCGAAGTTCTCTCTGCCGAGGTCGAAGAAGCCATCGCTACCGGCGGCGTAGTCATAAACGTTCCGATCACTCTCGCGGGATTCTGCGAGCAGGTGGAATGCACGCCGTCCCAGGCCATCATGGCTCTCATGAAGATGGGCATCATGGCTAACGTAAACCAGAACCTGGACGAGGAGACAGCCGTTCTTCTCGGCATGGAGCTCGGCATAAACGTAGCCGTGAAGAAGGTCGAGGAAGTCGAGGAAGAGGAAGGCATAGACCTCCACGAGGATACTGCGTCCGAGCTTCAGCCCAGACCGCCCATCGTTACCGTAATGGGCCACGTAGACCACGGCAAGACGTCCATACTGGACGCGATCAGAAAGACCAACGTTACCGCGGGCGAGGCCGGCGGAATAACGCAGCACATAGGCGCTTCCGAGGTCGTATGCAACGGCCAGCGCATCGTATTCCTGGATACTCCGGGCCACGAAGCGTTCACAGCCATGCGAGCCAGAGGCGCTCACATTACGGATATAGCGGTCCTTGTAGTTGCCGCGGACGACTCCGTAATGCCTCAGACTATAGAATCCATAAGCCATGCCAAGGCCGCCAACGTTCCTATCATCGTAGCGATGAACAAGATGGACAAACCAGCTGCCAATCCGGATCTTGTAAAGAAGGATCTGGCCGACCAGGGACTCATCGTAGAAGACTGGGGCGGAGACGTGATCTGCGTTCCGTGCTCGGCTAAGACAGGCATGGGCATCCAGCAGCTGCTGGAGATGATACTGCTTCAGGCGGAAGTTCTGGAGCTTAAGGCAAATCCGGACAGACCGGCCATGGGTACCGTTATCGAAGCTAGGCTGGATAAGGCCAGAGGACCTGTAGCATCGCTGCTCGTAATGAACGGAACGCTGCAGGCAGGCGCTGCTCTTGTTGCAGGAACTGCCGCAGGCAGAGTACGTGTAATGACCAACGATAAGGGAGAGACCATACGTGAAGCCGGTCCGGCGACCGCCGTCGAGATCACAGGTCTTACCGAGGTCCCGGAGGCAGGCGACGAGTTCTACATGGTCAAGGACGACAAAACCGCCAGGGAGATCGCCTACAGAAGAAGCGAAAAACTCCGTGCAGAAGTTATGGCCAAGAGCTCCGCGATGAGCCTCGAAAAGCTGTTCGGACAGCTGAAGGAAGGCGAAGTAAAGGATCTTAACCTCATAATCAAGGCGGACGTTCAGGGTTCCGTAGGCGCTCTGGAGCAGTCTCTGGAAAAGCTGCAGAACGAGAACGTACGCGTAAGGATCATACATTCCGGCGTAGGTACGATAACCGAAGGCGACGTAATGCTCGCAAGCACATCCAACGCCGTAATCATAGGCTTCAATGTACGTCCGAGCTCCGCGGTATCCGCTCAGGCCGAGCAGGAGGACGTCGAGATCCGTACATACCGCGTAATATACGAAGTCATAGACGATATCGAAGCAGCCATGAAGGGCATGCTCAATCCGATCTTCAAGGAGGTCGTGCTGGGCAAGATCGAAGTAAGGAACACCTTCAAGGTGCCGAACGTAGGCATAGTTGCCGGCGGCTACGTTCTGGAAGGCAAGGTAGTTCGCGGCGCCAAGCTGCGTCTGGTCCGCGACGGCATAGTCATCCACGAGGGCGAGATCGGTTCTCTGAAGCGCTTCAAGGACGACGTCAAGGAAGTCGCACAGGGCTACGAATGCGGTATCGGCATCGAGAAATACAACGACATTAAGGAAGGCGACATCATAGAAGCCTTTAAGATGGAAGAGGTCAAGAGAGATTAATGGGAAGAAGTCACAGGCCGGAGAGGCTGGGTGAAGAGATACGCAAGACAGTAAGCGAGATGCTGGTCCGCGGAGACCTTAAGGATCCGAGGTTCGGCAAAGGCATGATAGGCCTCAGCGGGGTAGACGTTACAAGAGACGGAAGCTACGCTACGCTGTACATTACCTGTCTTTCGTACTCCGGAAAGTCTCTTTCGGAAGAGGATAAGAAGGAAGTGCTGAGCGCTTTCGAGAGCAGCCAGGGTTACATCCGTTCGGCTGTCGACAGAGCGGTAAAAGTAAGGCACGTTCCCGCGCTGATATTCAAGTTCGACGAGTCCTACGAATACGGCGCGAAGATGGACAGGATACTGGACGAGATAAAGGCAACGGAAGAACAGAAGCCGGACGAAGGCTCCGAATCAGATGAATAAGTGGACTGACATAGCCAACTGCATAAAGGACTCGGAAAGAGTCGTGATCATGACCCACACCAACATGGACGGCGACGCCCTTGGTTCCGCGCTGGCACTCTGCCATGCTCTGCGGAGCCTCGGAAAGCGCTGCGTCATCCTGCTGGAGGACGATATCCCCGGGTATCTTAAGTTCATGCACGATCATTCCGAAGCGGAGGGCGAACCTTTCTTCGTTACGGACATGCCTTTCGAGGCGGATCTTGCAGTCGTCGTGGACTGCGGCGACGCTTCCAGGATCGAGAAACGGCTTGACATCTACAAGTCCTGCGCCAACAAGATCTGCGTGGATCATCATGTTCCGACGGAGGCTTTCGCTGATCAGTCGGTCGTGGAGCCGGAAGCTTCCGCGACAGGACTTCTTGTTTACGAGCTGATAAACGAGCTCGGCGTAAAGATGAACAAGGAGATCGCCGAGGACCTTTACGTCGCGATACTTACGGATACCGGATGCTTCAAGTATTCCAACACGACCGCAGAATGCCATCTGGTGACCGCCGAGCTTTATAAATACGGTATAGAACATGAAAAGCTCGCCACGCTGATATACGACACACTGGATCTTGCCCAGGTAAAACTGGAATCCGCCATAGTTCAGTGGATGGACATCTTCATGGACGGCAAGGCTGTCATCTCCTACGTTACTCAGGATAAACTGAAGGAGTTCGGCGCGGCGTACGACATGACCGGAAGCTGCATAGACGTGCTCCGCAAGATAGCGGGTGTGGAGATATGCGCTTTCCTTAAGGAACATACCGACGGGAGCATAAAGCTTTCGCTGCGCGCCAAGAGCTACGCTGACGTCAACGCTGTTGCTAAGGCACTCGGAGGCGGAGGCCACGTGAAGGCCGCGGGAGCTACGATCAACGCACCCATGGAAGAAGCCTTAAGGCTTACGAAAGCTGCCATCGTAAAAGAACTTCTGAAGTACTGACGACAGCATGGACAGCGGGATCATAGTCATAAACAAACCGATCGGATACACTTCGCACGACTGCATAGCGATAATGCGAGGCGTTACCGGTATACGCAAGATGGGACACACCGGAACGCTCGACCCGAACGCTGCCGGTGTTCTTCCTATATGCTTCGGAAAAGCGACCAAGCTGATAGAATATATGGATACCGCTTCCAAGACTTACGTCGCGGGAATAAAGTTTGGTACCGTTACCGAAACTCAGGATATCTGGGGAGAGGAAGACGAGTCGGAACTGCCTTTAAGTAAAAGGAGCTCCGTTCCGCGCAGCGCTTCTGAGATAGAACCGTACCTTGAGCCTTTCCGTGGAGAGATCGATCAGGTGCCGCCTGCGTACAGCGCGGTGTTCGTCAACGGCAGAAGAGCCTACGACATTGCCCGAAGCGGCGGAAAGCCCGAACTAAAGGCACGCAGGATAACCGTTTACAGTCTGGACCTTCTGGATTACGATCCGGAGACCTCTGAAGGACACATCCAAGTAACTTGTTCCAGAGGTACTTACGTCCGGACCATATGCCACGACATCGGAATGTCCATGGGCTGCGGAGCCTGCCTAAGTTCCCTGGTCAGAACCGAAGCATGCGGGTTCAAGATCGAAGAAGCCCTTGATCTGGAGCGCGCAAGGGAGCTTTCCCGCGAAGAAGTCCTGTCTTCGGCAAAGCCTGTCGAGGACGCGCTCGGAAGCATGCAGCGCATCGATCTTCCGGAGGAAATGTCCAAAACTTATCTTAACGGAATGACGCTTAAGTTTTCTTCTGAAGGATACGCTCAAAAGGAGCCAACGGCCGTTTTTTGCGGCGGTAAACTGCTTGGAATATCAAGCTTTATAAACGATTCTTTAAAACCTTTAAAGGTGTTTTCATGATACTTTACACTAGCCTTATCGAAGCAAAAGAGGGTATAGAAGCCTGCGCGGTGGCTCTGGGCAATTTCGACGGAGTCCACAAAGGGCATCAGGCGCTGATCAGCAACTGCGTAAAGACCGCGAAAGAGCAGGGCATAAGCTCCGTTGTCTTTACGTTCCTTAATCATCCGCTCAACGAGATCGCCGGAAAATGCGTCGTTAAGAGCATAATGACGCTAAAGGAAAAGGCAATGGCGGTGGAAGCGCTGGGCGCCGACATAATGGTCGCCGTGCCTTTCAACGAAGAGATCAGGAAGAGCAGCCCGGAAAAGTTCGTTAAAGACGTGCTCTTCGACGCGCTTAAAGCAAAGTGCGCGTTCTGCGGCTTCAACTATAATTTCGGATACAAAGGGCAGGGTGATCCGGATCGGCTCAGAGAGCTGGGCGTTAAGTACGGCTTTACTGTAATTGTCATGGATGAGTTTGACATGGACGGTCTGGCTGTCTCCAGCACTCGCATAAGGGAGGCGCTGTCCGCCGGTAACGTGGAAGACTTCGAAACGCTCAGCGGCAGACGTTACTGCATAAGCGGAAAAGTGATCCCCGGAGAGCATTTCGGCAGAAAAATGGGCTTCCCGACCGTAAATCTTGCCCTGAATCACGACATGGCACTTCCGGCTAACGGAGTATACATAACATTAATTTATGTTCACAACCTAAAATATAAATCTGTTACTAATGTGGGTAATAAACCAAGCGTAGGAGTATTCGCGAAAAACGCGGAGACCCACATCTTCGACTTTTCCGGAGACCTTTACGGAGAAGACATCCGCGTGGAGTTCGTCAAGATGCTTCGTCCGGAGATGAAGTTCGATTCAGTCGAGCATCTTTCGGCTCAGATAGATAAGGACTGCGTCGCGGCCAGGGAATATCACGAAAGGAGCGCTGATTGAAGAGAACGGTCATCATCATTCTGATACTTTCTCTTGTACTGTCCATGTTTACAGTAAATGTTTTTGCCGCGGAAACATCCGCTCCCGTCTATCTGAAACTTTCATCGAACAGCTGCGGGGCAGACGGCACGATAAAACTCACTTCTTCCGCAGGTTTTTCCCGCATCTACATAGAATGGGTGGGCATTCCTGGCCGGTGGACGCTTAAGGCGGACGGGAATGAGACCGCATGCGGAATTAACGGTTTTCAGCACGAATACGTGGAACTGCCCAAGGACGTTACTGAAGCAGAGTTCTTCATGCCTGAAGGCGGAAAGATCTACAGCGTAAGCGCTTTTCCAAAGGACGGCAGACCGCTTCCGGAGTACATAGAGATCTGGGAGCCTCAGCCTGAAAGAGCAGACGTTCTGGTAATAGCTACTCATCCGGACGACGACATTCTTTTCCTCGGCGGAGCCATAGCGACGCTGGCCGCCAAGAAAGGCTGGACCGTCGAAGTAGCGCATCTGATGGGATATTTCAATAAGACTCCGGTCCGCGAGCACGAAAGGATGCACGGCCTCTGGGCGCTCGGAGTAAAGCAGTATCCGCAGACAGGACGTTTCGATGCTGCTCACGAAGGCTACAGGCTCTACAGCGGCGAATGGAAAGGCTTTTTTGCCATCACTGAATTCGTTACGGAGCTGATAAGGCGCTTCAAGCCGCAGATAGTTATTACGCAGGATCTCGGCGGCGAGTACGGACACATCAGACATCAGCGCCTGGCTGCGGCAGTTGCCGACGCTGTCGAAAAGTCCATGTACCCGGATTTCTGTCCGGCATCTGCTCAGCAATACGGAACCTGGGATGTAAAGAAGACCTATCTTCATCTCTATTCGAAGAACAAGATCGTGCTGGATCTGCGTCAGCCTCTGGAGGACCTCGGCGGAAAGACCGCCCTGCAGGCAGCCAAAGACGCGTATAAAAAGCATGTTTCCCAGCAATCCGGATGGTTCTACGTTACCGACGATCCCAACGACCCCAGGGCGGACGAGATCAACGCGGCGTACTTCGGCCTTTACCGCTCTACCGTCGGATACGATACGGGTAACGACATGACGGAAAACATCGTCAGTTACGCGGAACAGGAACACATCGCAAAAGGTAAGGAACTGGTAAAGTCAGCATTGGAAAGCAAAGCAGGCAAGGTATTCGAGTTTATAAAGTCCAAACAGGAGGGCGGAAATGGAATATAAGAAGTTCGGAGACACATACGTAGTCCGCATAATGCGCGGAGAAGAAGTAATGTCCGAGCTTACGGAACTCTTTAACAAAGAGAACATCCGTCTCGCGACCATAGAGGGCATAGCAGCGGCAGGAAAGATAGTCATGGGCTGCTACGACTTCGACACTAAGTTCTATAAAAAATCCGTTTTCGAGGGACAGACCTTCGAAGTGTCCTCGTTCCTCGGCAGCGTCACGGAGTTTGAAGGCAAGCCTTATCTGCATGTCCATGTCTGCTTCGCGGGAGAGGACGGCATAGCTCACGCCGGTCATCTCAACGAAGCCGTCATAGCCGTAACCTGCGAGCTGTTCGTAAAGTGCATCGACGGAGAGGTAAAGCGCGCCTTCGACGAAGAGACCGGACTTAATCTGTTCAGCCTCAAGTGACCGGGCAGCAACAGAGAGTTGCGTGCAGTCCGGTTATAAGCGTATTACAATGATGCTGTAATCGAACGGAGGTCGAACATGAGCACAAAAGACGTTATTTACGAATTAAGGACAAAAAACGGAATGTCTCAAGACGAACTTGCCGCAAAGGTGTTCGTTACCAGACAGGCGGTGTCGCGCTGGGAGAACGGAGATACGGTTCCCAATACCGAAACTCTTAAGCTTCTGTCTAAACTTTTCAACGTTTCGATCAATACGCTTCTTGGATCGCCTCATCAGCTTATCTGCCAGTGCTGCGGTATGCCGCTTGACGATTCCATAATCAGTCACGAAAAAGACGGTTCGCTCAACGAGGATTACTGTCAGTGGTGCTATGCCGACGGTACTTACACCTACAGCAGCATGGATGATCTTATCGACGTCTGCGTCAGGCACATGGTAGGAGAAGATTTTACGGAGGATCAGGCACGCGAGCACCTGAAGCGGGTCCTTCCGACACTCGACTACTGGAAAAGATACGAAGAGCTGAGCGATAATGGACAGTTCGAAGCCTTCAAGCGTCAGCTCATGGATGAGATCAACGCTCTCCATGTGGAAGGATTGCCGAAAGTGGAGTCCCTTAACGCTCTTGTCGGCAGTTACGTAAATCTGGAATATCCGCTTCCCAGCGGCATCAAAGTTAAGTTCCTTAACGACGGAGTGACTTATCTCGGCAACCAGCTGGAGTCCGAACTTGGCGGAGACAGGTGTTTCGGAGTCCTTGCCAACATGGACTTCATACTGATCTGCACATACGCGGAAGGCGGATCCGATCCCGAACTTGTGCTGTACAAAAAGAGATGAGCGCGGGATCTGCTCTCTGAAAAAAAGATATTCCGAAGGCTTGTAAATAACGCTTTACAAGCCTTTTGCGTTATGCTAATATTAGTCGTCAATTAAAGGATACCTTTTGCTTCGGCATTCGAATCTCCACCGATGTACGCAGCTAAAGGCGAAAGCAGTAAAGGAGTATTTTTTTATGCTTACAACAGAAAAGAAAGCAGAGATCATCAAAGAGTACGCTACTTGCGAGAACGACACCGGTTCCCCGGAGGTCCAGGTAGCCATCCTTACCTACAGGATCAACGAGCTCAACGATCACCTCAAGGATCACCCGAACGATAATCATTCCAGACGCGGTCTTCTTAAGATGGTCGGCCACAGAAGAAATCTTCTGGCGTATCTGAAGGAGAAGGACATAGAGCGCTACAGGACTCTTATTTCCCGTCTCGGACTCAGAAAGTAAAAGGACTTACCCAGGCGGGAGCATATCCCGCCTGGAATTATTGTTGTTAAAGCGGCGGGGGCTTGAGAACTGTGCGCACTGCAGCTGCGCTGCGCTGAGTTGTCAAGCCTGGCCGCGGAAAGAGGAAAAAATGAGATTTACAGATTACAGAACGTTCAGGACCGCCCTCGGCGGCAGGCTCCTGGAGCTCGAGATCGGCAAAGTCTGCGAGCAGACCAACGGTCAGGTAATGGTAAAGTACGGCGACACTGTCGTTAACGTTACCGCCTGCATGGCCAAGACAGCTAATCCGGACGCCGATTTCTTCCCGCTCTCCTGCGATTACGAGGAGAAGATGTACGCCGTAGGCAAGATCCCCGGCGGATTCATCAAGAGAGAAGGCCGTCCTTCCGAGAAGGCCATACTCAAGTGCCGTCTGATGGACAGACCGCTTCGTCCGCTGTTCCCCAAGGGATTCTTCAACGCCGTTGAAGTCCAGGCCGTCGTAATGAGCGTCGACCAGGACTGCGCTCCCGAGATCTGCGCCATGATCGGTTCTTCCGTAGCTCTGGCCATATCCGACATTCCCTGGGACGGTCCAACAGGTTCCGTTCAGGTCGGCCGCGTAGACGGTGAGTTCGTCATCAATCCGACCGCAGCTCAGAGAGAGGTATCCGACCTGTCAATGTACGTAGCGGGTACCGAAGAAGCCATCATGATGGTAGAAGCAGGCGCTCAGGAAGTTCCCGAAGCCGTCTGCCTGGACGCTATCATGTTCGCGCACGAGGAGATCAAGTCCCTCTGCAGATTCATAAAGGAGATCGTTGCCGAGATAGGCAAGGAAAAGATCCAGCCGGAGCTCAGAAAGCCCTCCGAAGAGATCGACGCCGCAGTACGCGAGTTCGCGGTTCCCAAGATGCGTCAGGCTGTCCTTACAAAGGATAAGCAGGAGCGTCTTGACAACATGGACGCTGTCGAGCAGGAGACCAAGGAGCACTTCGCGGAGCAGTTCCCCGAAGGCGGAAGGGACATCGACGCCGTTCTCTACAACATCGTTAAGGAGCAGGTCCGTTCCCTGATCCTGGACGACGGCATACGTCCGGACAACAGAAAGCTTGACGAGATCAGACCCATCTGGTGCGAGACCGGAGTCCTTCCCAGGACCCACGGCACAGGACTCTTCAAGAGAGGCCAGACGCAGGTACTTTCCGTGGTTACTCTCGGAACGCTGTCCGAGGCTCAGAGCCTGGACGGACTCGACGATGAGACCGAAAAGAGATACATGCATCAGTACAACTTCCCGGGTTACTGCACAGGCGAAGCCAAGCAGCCCAGATCGCCCGGAAGAAGAGAAGTAGGCCACGGCGCTCTTGCGGAAAGAGCTCTGCTGCCCGTACTTCCGAGCATCGAAGAGTTCCCGTACGCGATCAGAGTCGTCTCCGAGGTGCTGTCCTCCAACGGTTCTTCTTCGCAGGCATCCGTATGCGGATCCACGCTAGCTCTTATGGACGCCGGCGTTCCGATCAAGGCTCCCGTTGCAGGTATTGCGATGGGACTCGTTGAGAGAGTCGAAGAGGACGGAAGCTCCACCATGGCCATACTGTCCGACATCCAGGGAATGGAAGACTTCCTCGGCGACATGGACTTCAAGGTAGCCGGAACCGAAAAGGGCGTTACCGCCATCCAGATGGACATCAAGGTCCACGGACTCTCCAGAGACATACTCTGGAAGGCTCTCCAGCAGGCTAAGGAAGGCCGCATGTACATCATGGGCCAGATGATGGAAGAGATCTCCGAGCCCAGAGCCGAACTGTCCAAGTGGGCTCCGCGCATCATAACCATGCAGGTACCCGTCGACAAGATCAGACTGGTAATAGGCAAGGGCGGCGAGACCATCAACGGTATCATCGCGCGCACCGGAGCCAAGGTCGATATCGACGACGACGGCAATATCTTCATCGCTTCCCCGAATCTGGAAGCAGCCGACGCCGCAAAGAAGGAGATCGAGTACATAACCGCAGACGTAGAAGTAGGCAAGACCTATACGGGCAAGGTAGTAAGGATAATGGACTTCGGAGCCTTCGTTGAAGTTCTGCCCGGCAAGGACGGACTGCTGCACGTTTCCAGGATCTCCAACAAGCGTGTGGAGAAGGTGACCGACGTTCTTAACCTCGGCGACACCGTGACCGTAAAGTGCTACGAGATCGACGACAAGGGCAGGGTCAACCTTACCCGCAAGGGACTGGAAGATACCCCGATAATCAAGGCCTGATAAGCATCGTTCAGAGCTAAGGCAATAACAGCACATATAAAGGACCGTATGTTTTGCGCATCGGTCCTTTTGTGTTATAATGCAACGGTAATGTGTGCCGGTCGTAAAAGGAGGGCCGCGATGCAGGATCTCTATGTAAACGAAGTGTATAAGGACATGGAAGAATTCCTGTTCTTTAACATGTTTCCCAAAAAACCGGCCGACGCCAACAAGGGCAGTTTCGGCAAGATACTTCTTATATCCGGCAGCTATGGAATGGCCGGCGCTGCTTCACTCAACATAATCGGCGCCAAGTCCGTCGGCGCTTCGTACATTCACGTTGCGCTGTCCGAGGATATCTATCCGATAGTTGCAGGTCAGCACATCACTCCTGTATTTCATCCTTTTAGCGAGCTAAAGACCGATTCCCCGGCGAAGGACGCGGAAGACATAGTCTCTTCGCTTCTTCCGGGAATGAAAGCCGTCTGCTTCGGCAGCGGTGCGGTCAACAACTTCGCTAAGACAAGGATATTCAATACGCTGAACAACGAATGCAAGGCTCCTCTGGTACTGGACGCGGAAGCGTTAAAGCTAATCAATTGGAGCGGGGAAGAACTGAGTTCGTTCAATTGTCCGCTCATACTTACTCCTCATCAGGGAGAGTTCTCCGCGCTTTCCGGCATTTCTCTGGCTACAGTCACGGACAAGCCGGTCGAATGCGCGACAGCCTACGCGGCGGACAAGAACGTTATCATGGTGCTTAAAGGCCCCCGGACGGTCGTCGCGGCGCCGGACGGCAGATACTATGTCAATAAGACCGGAAACAACGCGCTGGCACAAGCCGGAAGCGGGGACGTTCTCGCAGGAATGATCACTGCGATGCTCAGCTTCGTTGAAGACCCGTTCGCGGCTGCCTGCATGGCGGTCTACATGCACGGAAGGATAGCAGATCTGGGAACGGAGCATCATTCCAGGCAGTGCTTCAGGCTGGAAGACTATCCCGTCATAGCGGACGGCATTTTCTTCAGACGCGGTTTCTGATCAGATTAAGGATACGGATAATGGAATACAGAGTTGCAAGATTCGAAAAAGTAAGCGTAAAGCAGTTTACGGAGGACTTTCTGAGCTGCGTGGGCGGTAACGGAGCAGCGGCGGAAAAGCTGTACGGAAACGTCAAACTTCCCGTACGCGCCACGGCAGGTTCTGCCGGATACGACATCATCTGTCCTTTCGATCTCACACTGGCTCCCGGTGAGGGGATAAAGGTTCCTACGGGCATACGCGTAAAGATGCAGCCGGGATGGATGCTTCTGATCCTTCCTAAATCGGGCCTGGGATCCAGATTCCGTCTTCAGCTCGACAATACCATGGGACTGATAGACGCGGATTATTACGGATCCGACAACGAAGGCCACATAATGGTACCGATAACCAATGATTCAAAGATTGGTAAAGTACTGAATATCACCGCCGGAAAGGCTTTCGTACAAGCTGTGCTGGTGCCTCACGGCATAACGGAAGACGATGCTGCTGAAGGAAAGAGAACAGGCGGTTTCGGATCGACCGGAGTATGATATAATCATAATCTGTTAACATAATCAATATTATGCTTTTGCATAAGGAGATGACATGTTATTAAGAGAAGACATAGAAAACAGAGAAAGAGAGACACTTTCGCCGTTGGCCGTACTCTCGGAGAATTCTAAAGGAAGGGTGCAGCCGGAAGATCCGGATCCCGTACGCACATGTTTTCAGCGCGACAGGGACAGGATAATCCATTCCAAGGCTTTGCGCCGCCTTATGCACAAGACTCAGGTCTTCCTGTCACCGGAAGGCGATCACTACAGGACTCGTCTTACGCATACGCTTGAAGTGTCCCAGATAGCCAGGACCATCGCGCGTTCCCTGAATCTTAACGAGGACCTTACCGAAGCCATCGCCATGGGCCACGATCTTGGCCATACGCCTTTCGGACACAACGGAGAGGCGGATCTTAACGAGATACATCCGGGCGGTTTCTCGCACAACAAGCAGAGCCTCAGAGTCGTAGACGTAATAGAACGCAACGCCGCAGGCCGTACGATGAATCTTACTATGGAAGTCCGCGACGGCATCCTGAATCATTCCGGACCGGTAAAGCCGTTCACTCTGGAAGGACAGACAGTAAGACTTTCGGACCGCATCGCCTACATAAACCACGACATAGACGACGCCGTAAGGGCAGGGGTGATCCGCGAAGAAGACCTCCCCAAAGACTGCATAGACGTTCTGGGCAAGACTCACGGGGAAAGGATAGATTTCCTTGTTAAGGACGCTCTCAGGAACTCGGAAGACAGCGACGAGATAAAACAATCCCCGGAAGCGTTCGAAGCCATGGATGCTCTCCGCAACTGGCTATTCGCCAATGTCTACAGAAGCCCAGTAGTTAAGCAGGAGAAAGAACTGCGCCGCATAAAGACACTTATATTCGGACTTTACGGGTATTACCGCGATCATCCGGAAGAACTGCCTGAAGAACAGCTTCTTCTTCTGGATAAGGACGGCATCGACGAGGTCGTAAAGGATCACATCGCAGGCATGACCGACCGCTACGCTATCAAGCTCTATACGGAATTATTCGTACCGACAGGCTGGAAGCTAGACGACTGATCATCATCGCTTCTGTGAAATATATGCTTTGGTATTGATTTAACTTCCGACTTGTTGCATAATATATTAGTAATTTTATATATTTTGTAGTATTTAGGTGGGTTATGAAGATCAAAAACAAAAAAGATTTTGGGCTTGGTATCTTCGGCATCATCTTCTCGCTCTGGATAGCTTTCTATTCGATGAGCTACATTCCGGACGCGCTGCATGCAGGTGATCCCGGTCCCAGACTGTTCCCGCTCATTGGCGCGGGGATCATGCTTTTATGTTCGGTCGCCATCCTGTTCAATCAGGAAGAACCGAAGCGTGACAAAGATGGAAACATAAAGCCTTTCCTTAACAAGAAACAGTGGATAGCCGCAAGCAAGGTCTTCGGCGTTTACTGCCTCATGACTTTACTGTTCTATCTGATCGGATTCACGGCTACCGTACCCATCATCCTCTTCGTTCTTACGCTCATGCTTTCCAAGGTCTCCGTACCGGACATGCCGATGAAGAAGAGAGTGATCAGGATACTTATCTTCGCTATCGTGGCAGGCGCAGTCATCTACGCCGCTTACATCCTTGGTCTGCAGGCAAGACTGCCCAAGGGCATCATCTGGAAGTTGTTCAAGTAAGGAGGCTGTAATGGGTGTACATTTTCTTGAAGCTCTAAAAGGTCTCCTGACTGTACAGGGCATCATCTACGTTGTTCTGGGATCCCTCGCCGGCGTTATACTCGGCGCCATCCCCGGACTCGGAAGCAGTACTCTTATCGTAGTACTTCTTCCCATCTCTTATAAACTTAACCCGGCCATGACCATGGCGCTGTTCATCTCCATAGTAATAGGATCCATGAGCGGCGGCTGCATAGGTTCCATACTTCTGGGCATACCGGGTACTTCATCTTCACTGACGACTGTATGGGATGGTTATGAGTTCACCAAACAGGGCGATCCGGTACGGCCGTTGTCCGTATCGGTAACAGTATCGTTCCTGGGAACTCTGCCTTCGGTAATACTTGCCGTATTCTGCTGCAAGGCCATAGCTTCCTGGGCAGTAAGGCTCTATTACTGGGAGTACGCAGCTCTTTGCTACTGCGCGATACTCATGGTAATAGGTCTTTCCAAGGGCAACCTTGCCAAGGGACTGTTCGGCGCAGGTCTCGCTCTCTTCGTAGCGAGCATCGGTACCGAAAAGCTCGACGGAACCAACAGGTTCATATTCTTCAACATCATGCAGTTCCGCGATAAGATCAACCTTATCCCGGTAATGCTCGGACTCTTCGCCGGACGTATAATCATCCTCGAATACGCCAGAGGTGAGAAAGCAAGGAAGGTGGACGTCAAAGTAGGCCGGTACAGATGGCCCGGCAAGGACCTCGGTCACAACTTCCTGGGCTTCATCCGCGCATGGATAATAGGCCTTGTAATAGGCTTCCTGCCCGGACTCGGCGGTCCTGTAGCTTCCATCATGGCTTACTCCACGGAGAACATGCTCGCCAAGGATAAGTCCAAGTGGGGCAAGGGCGAGATCATGGGCGTCATTGCAGGTGAGACAGCCAAGAACTCCGCCATCGGAGGCGCGCTGATACCGCTGATAGCTCTCGGTATTCCGGGAGACGCTTCGTGCGTACAGTTCCTGCAGGCGCTGCTCATGAAGAACATCGAGGCCAGCCCGATGCTCATGAGAGAGAACCCGACCATCGTTTACACGCTGTTCACCGCGGCCTTCCTTTCCGCAGTAGTAGTAATACTCTACGAGACCATAGGAATGCCTACGTTCCCGGCTCTGCTGAAGATCCCGTATCACTATCTGTACAGCATCGTTGTAGTGCTCGCTCTCACGGGCGCTTACATGGCTCAGAGGAACTTCTTCAGCATGATCGTAATGCTGGTAAGCTGCATCATGGCCATTCTGATGGATGTGTTCGGCATCTCCAGCCTCCCGTTCCTGATGGCGTTCATTCTTGCTCCCATGCTCGAAGAGAACCTCAGAATGGGCTTCGCAGCGGACGTAAACGGCGCGAAGATGTTCTTCACCAGGCCGATATCCTGCGTATTCATAGTCGTCGGAACTCTCGTTCTCATATACGGAATACTTTCCCCGATACTCAAGAAGGGTAAGCAGTCCAAGAACGACAAGGCCAGAAAACAGGCCGCTGAGTTAGAGGATTGATCACATCAACAAACTCCGGATCTCCGGGTTTGAAATAGTATCATAGTGTACTTTACAGGAGGAAACACAATGAAGAAAGTTATTGCACTTGTTCTTGCACTGTTAATGGTGTTCGGACTTGCAGCCTGCGGAAACAACGGCGGCGGAAACAACAATCAGGCAGAAGCTCCCAAGTGGCCGGACGGAGACGTAACTCTGTTCTTCCCGTATGACGAGAGTTCCCTGACTGCTGTCAACGCTACCACTATGGCAGACTGGATCCGCGAGCAGACCGGAAAGAAAGCCGAAGTTGAGTACAACAAGACAGCCAACGGCTGGAACCTTGCTGAAAAGCTTCTGAAGGAAGATGCCGACGGACTCACCCTTATGGTAGTAGGCCTCGACGCTCTTACCGGTTATGTAAAGGGCGACTGGAAAAACGCTCCGTTCGATACGACCAAGTTCCAGATCGTTACCGGATTCACCCAGCCTTATCCGTATTCCGGATGCATGCTGATCACCCAGGCCGACGCTCCTTACAGCAACTGGGCTGAGCTCGAAGCTTACGCTAAGGCTAACCCGGACAAGGTCAACGTAGCAGACAGAGCCGGTTCCATCATGACCACCAAGCTTAAGTCCCTGTTCAACCAGACCGGACTCAGCAAGTATGTTCACTGGACCCCGGCTACTTCCGACTCCGTTAAGACCGGTATAGACCCGGCTAACAAGAGCATCAACATCGCCATCTTCGACGAGACTTCCGCAGCTAAGTATCTGCAGCAGCCCGACAAGTATAAGGCGATCATCAACTGCCGTGCTGACAACGATTTCAGCTACTATGATGCGTCCACCAACGGTCTCGACCTCATCTCTAAGGTTCCGACCCTCCTCGACGTATTCGGCAAGGAAAAGGCAGAGCAGTACAACGTTCCTAACACCACCGCTATCATCTGCAGAGCAGAAGTTCCCGCAGAAGTCGTTAAGCAGATCAAGGAAGTCTGCGACAAGCTCGGAACCGTTGAGAAGTCCGACGACGACGCGTCCTTCTACAAGAGACAGAGAGTAAACGGCGGTACTTCCAAGTACTACACCTGGCCGAGCGAAGACATTCAGAAAGAATGGCAGAGACTCGAGCCCGTCATCAGAGAGATCGAAGGTAAGTAATTCGCTGTACACTTGATACTCAAAAAGGCCCGTCGGAAACGGCGGGTCTTTTCTTGTACTTAAAAGCCCCGTGGTCGGAACGGGGCTTTTTTGTTCTGTATTTTTTTTGACAGATTGGTTATCGCAGCGAAAAAAGCATTATATGAGTTCGATGTCGGTTTATGATCTTACAGCATCTCCGCTATGCTTCTCATGTCGTCGATCGTTTCGAGCGCCTTTACATGTTCCATTATCTGATCCTGCTGCTCTCTGGTCCTGGGCGCGACTGCAAGGTCCATGCAGGAATGGAATTTAGCCGCGAAAGATTCGTCTGTCATGGGATTCAGAGGATTGCCCAGAGTCTTGGTAACCAGTTCGGTATAGCTCCTGCCGTCCTTTGTCTTGATCGTAAGCCTGCCGGCTGTCTTCATCTCCGGATCCTTGTCCCAGTCGGTGTTGAGCGTATAGCTGAACTTATCCGCAAGCGCCAGTACGTCCGGTCTGGTCAGTTTATCCTGATCGAAGCTCGCCAGGGTCACTTCTCCGTCAATAATGGCTGTAGATACCGTGTAGGGCATGCTGTATTTGGCGTTGATGGCGTTCTTAGGCCTCTTTTTGTCTTCGACCGGTTCCAGTACTACTCTGGAAGTACCGGTGGATTCCGCGATAAGATCCGTAATGTCCTCCGGCCTGATGTCGTTGGCCTTCATTATGTTCATGGCGGCGTTTATGCAGCCGTGATTACCCATGCAGCAGGGCCAGGGCTTGAATACAAGATTCTGCGCTTCCCATCTTGTACCGAGATCCCTGAGAACGGGTTCGGGATCGTAATCGCTCTGGAAATACGCTTTGTAGAATCCCTGTTCACCTTCGAACGGATCCTTGAATCCTTTGATCCCTTTGGCCGCAAGAAGCGCGGAGGAAAGGGCGGAATTCGCGCCGAAAGCCTCTCTTACGGAACGTATGGGCGTCTCCTTGTTTTTGGTAAGTTCGGAGCTGCATACGTACTGAGACAGGTTGAGGCTCCATGCGTCTATTATCTGATCCGCGTTAAGTCCCAGCAGCTTGCACGCAGCGGCTGTTGCGCCGAACGAAGTGAATACCGGAGGCATGTAGAAACCGTAGGAAGCAAATCTCGACGCGACCGTTGCGCGAGCAAGTCTGCAGGCTACTTCGGAACCGCAGACCATCGCGGCTATGAAGTCCTTTCCGGATATACCGCCAAGCTTTTCCGCCAGTGCAAGGCTTACCGTAAACGTGGAAGTGTTCGGGTGGATCGTAGCTGTCTGTGAAGTATCGGAAAAATCCAGGGCCATGACCATCGACGCGTTTGCGAACGCGGCCCATATAGCGGGAAGCTTTTTGCCGTAACCGAGAAGGGTAGCTTCGCCTTTGCCTCCGGCTGCCATCTCTTCGGCGAATTCTACGAACTCGCGGCATCCGTCCCCGTTAACACCTCCGCTGATTATGGCAATGTTATCCAGTATCGAGCGCTTTTCAACTTCTATTACTTCCGCGGGAATGTCCTCGTAGCGTGTGTTCGCCGCGAACTCTGCCAGTTTTCTTGAGATATCCATTTCGTCTCCTTCGTTCAGAAAACATTGATTGATCTGTAGCTTTTTTAATTATAACAAAAACCGTTGCTTGTTGGAACACTTAGAACTTCGCAGGAGAACATAGGTGCTCTGTTTTTCATGCAGACTCGTTTCCATTGTGCTGCAAGCGATTTTTTGGTAGAATATAGCGACGGAAAAGAGAAAGACGATGCAAAGAGCAATAACTTACGAACTGATACATAAGGACAAGCGCACCGGCGCCAGAAGCGGAGTGATCCACACTCCGCACGGGGACGTCCGCACTCCGGTGTTCATGCCGGTAGGCACACAGGCGACCGTTAAGGCGATGAAGCCCGAAGACGTCGCGAAACTTGGCCACGAAGGCGCTCATATAATCCTCGGAAATACTTATCATCTGTATCTTCGTCCGGGCCACGAACTCGTAAGGCAAGCGGGCGGACTGCATAAGTTCATGAACTGGGACCGTGCGATCCTTACGGATTCCGGAGGTTTTCAGGTGTTCTCCCTGGGGGATCTGCGCAAGATAACCGAAGAAGGCGTTTCATTCCGATCCTACATAGACGGATCTAAGCATATGTTCACGCCGGAGAGCAGCATGGAAGTTCAGAACGCACTCGGCGCAGACATAATAATGGCTTTCGACGAATGCGCTCCTCCGGACGCGGATCACGATTACATTTCAAGATCTCAGGCGCGTACCACCAGATGGCTCAAGCGCTGCGTCGAAGCGCATGAAAGACCAGAGGATCAGGCTCTGTTCGGAATAATGCAGGGCGGATTCTTCAAAGATCTGAGGCAGCAGAGCGCTGATGCAATAGTTGATCTGGATCTTCCCGGATATGCCATCGGCGGGATCTCCGTAGGAGAACCTAAGGAAAAATACGTGGGAGTGCTCGATTATGCCGTAGACATGCTTCCGGCGGACAGACCTCGCTACGTTATGGGCATAGGTACTCCGGACTACATCCTGGAGGCTGTGGAACGCGGAGTTGACATGTTCGACTGTGTAGAGCCCACCAGACTCGCCAGGCACGGAATGGCTATGACGAGCCGCGGAAGGCTGAACATCAACAACGCACAGTATTTCGACGACTTTACGCCTATAGATCCCGAATGTGACTGCTACTGCTGCCGCAATTACAGCAGAGCGTACGTAAGACATCTGTTCCGGCAGAAGAACCCGGAGATCCTCGGTTCCATGCTTCTCGCTGAGCATAATCTATACTTCCTTGTCCGCATGGCCGAGAAGATGCGAGAGGCCATAGAAGAGGACCGTTTCGCTGAATTCAAGAAGGAGTTTTTGGATAAGTATGGCTGCTAAACAGCAGATCGATACCGAAAATACCGAAAAGGGCATGGCTTTATGTCCTTCGTTCGGACGCTGCGGCGGCTGCTCCTATCTTGGTATGTCCGAAGAAGAACAGCTCCGGATAAAGGAAAAAGAAGTTCTTGAATACCTGGATCGCTCCGGCATAGATCTTTCTGTTTACCGGGGAATAGAGAAGGCTCCGTCGTATTCCGCTTACAGAAATAAAATGGAATACACCTTCGGAAACGAGGTAAAGGACGGCCCGACCATACTCGGACTTCATGCCAGAAAGAGCTTCATATCCATAGTTCCGGCGGACGGCTGCACGCTTGTTACGGAAGATTTTAAGACCATACTTAAAAGCACTCTGGAATTCTGCCTGGATAAGGGATATACGCATTACAACAAAAAGACTCACGAAGGACTTCTGCGAAGCCTTGTGCTGAGGCGCGGCGTAAGGACCGGCGAACTGCTCGTGAACATCGTTACCAGTTCTCAGGGCTTATTCGATGAAGAAGGCTACAGGAACATGATCCTTGAGCTCCGCACCGTTGACGCTGTCGTGGGAATACTTCATACAATAAACGATAATCGCTCGGACGCTATAATCGCCGAGGACGTAAGACTTCTGTCCGGTCGATCCTATTATAACGAAGAGATACTTGGACTTAAGTTCAAGGTCGGAGCGTTCTCGTTCTTCCAGACAAACGTCGAGGCCGCCGAAAGGCTTTACGGATACGCGATATCTCTTATCCCTTCGCTGGAAAACAGGACCGTATTCGACCTTTACTGCGGGACGGGAACCATGACGCAGGCGATGGCGCTTAAGGCCTCAAGGGCTGTAGGTGTGGAGATAGTGGAAGAAGCTGTGGAAACGGCACGCGAGGCCGCAAAGATCAACGGTCTTGACAACTGCGAGTTCATAGCCGGAGATGTCGGAAAGGTCCTTTCCGATCTTACGCTTCTTCCTGACGTGATCATGGTAGATCCGCCCAGACCCGGAATATCGCCTAAGGCTCTTTCTGCGATACTTGGATATGGTGTCGAAAACATCGTTTACGTTTCCTGCAATCCAAAGACCATGGCGGAGAACTTAAGAGCAGCCGCGCTGATGGGTTATAAGACAGTATCCGTAAAAGCATTCGATAATTTCGGCCACACGAAACACGTAGAGGCAGTAAGTCTTTTGGAAAAAACATGAAGATAACTGACATTCGCAGCGAGCTGTTTATACTGAGCGACGGTAAATACAGAGAATTTCAGGCCGGCCTTATTCCATCGGTTCCTAAAGACAGGATGATAGGTGTCCGCACGCCGCAGCTTAAGGATCTAGCCAAACGCTTATATAAAACAGGGGATACGGCGGAGTTTTTGAACGATCTTCCTCATAAATACTTTGACGAAGACCAGCTTCACGCGTTTATATTATCCGAAGAAAAAGATCCTGAGAAATGCCTTGCTCTTACCGAACGTTTTCTTCCTTACATTGATAATTGGGCTACGTGCGACCAGCTTTCTCCCAAAGCTTTCAGAAAGATCAAAAAAGAACTTGAGGAACGAGCGACCAAATGGATCGCGTCCGGTGAGACTTATTCCGTAAGATTCGGGATAGGCATGCTGATGCAGCATTTTCTTGACGAAGACTTTAAGACGGAACACGCGGAAACAGTTGCGGATATCCGTTCAGAAGAATATTATGTTAATATGATGCGAGCGTGGTACTTCGCCACGGCGCTGGCCAAGCAGTACGATGCGGTCATACCGTTCCTGGAGAACGGCAGACTTGACGCCTGGACGAACAACAAGGCCGTACAAAAAGCCGTCGAGAGCCGCCGCATATCATCTGAAACAAAAGAATATCTTAAGACTCTCAAACGTAAATGACAGAGTCTTTCGGGAATATCAAGAGGTGAAAAATGAAAACAAAATCCATAGTGTTCATGATCATACGAGGCATCCTTTGCATAGCTCTGGCTCTGCTGCTGTATTACGCGCTCGAACCGCTGTCGATCAAAAGGACTAACGTAACGGTCGAAGGTTCCAGCAACTGGATGGCGCGTCTCGGAGACGACGTATCCATAGCAGACGTTTATCTGCCCGGAACCAACGACAGCGGAACGCAGTTCTGCGATCTCAGGTATTTCTCACAGTGCCAGGCTTCGCCGATATCTCTGCAGCTTAAGGACGGATACCGGTATCTGGACATCCGTCTGGGTGAAGTGACGGACAAAGAGGGCAACAGAAGCCTCAACCTTTTCCACGGTTCCTGCAAATGTAAGGTGGGCAATCTGGTATGGTCCGATCCTCTGAAGCTGGACTCCGTGCTTTCAATGTGCTACAGCTTCCTGGAGAGCAATCCTACGGAGACCATAGTCTTTGCGGTTAAGATGGAGCAGGGCGAAGACGTCGCATCCTTCCAGCAGCTCCTGCATGAATACATCGAGAAGGACGCCGACCGCTGGTATCTGAGCGACACTATCCCGAGGATGGCCGAATGCCGCGGCAAGCTCGTTCTGATGCGCCGCTACGAGGATGCCAACAAATACGGAAAGAAATCCGGCATCCAGTACTTCTGGGCCGATCAGGGCAGCAAGGAGGACAAGACTCTGCATGCCGTCGTTGAGCAGCAGGATAATTACAAGCTGATCGTTCAGGACAGATATAAGTACACCGTCAAGAATAAGTGGAAGGCTTTCATCGCAGGCCTCGAATTCTCCACGACGGAGAAGGCCGATCTTAAGGTGAGCTTCCTCAGCAGCGCCGGTTCGCTCAAGTTCGATCATCCCTACGATCAGGCAAAGACACTGAACAAGAACTTCCTGGCGGAGGACATCTCCGGATACGCTCCCGTATGGATCATACAGGACTTCTCCAATCCGCTCCTTGCCCAGCACGTTTACGAATTGAACTTTAAGTAGTTAATTGAATATGTATCCGGACTGTTCAACAGCAGGCCCGGATACGATCGAAGATCAATCGTCTGCCGCTTTTCCCAAAGCGGCAGACGTCTTTAGAGAAAAAAGGATGAATAAGAAGAAATTCTATCTTGCGCTGATAATCTTCTCTCTGACCGGACAGGTCGCCTGGGTGGTCGAGAACATGTATTTCAACGTCTTCATCTACAAGATGTTCAACGCTTCCGCTGCGGACATCTCTCTTATGGTGGAGGCCAGCGCGGTTGCGGCTACTCTTACGACGATATTCATAGGTGCGCTTTCAGACAGGGTCCAGAGGCGCAGGATATTCATGTGCCTCGGTTACATTCTTTGGGGCGTATCCATAATCGCGTTCGCTTTCGTAAGACTGGACATACTGTCTTCATGGTTCGGAGCGGCCGCAGTAACGGCCGCAACGGCAGTTACAATAGTGATCATCCTTGACTGCGTAATGACTTTCTTCGGTTCGACCGCAAACGACGCGGCTTACAACGCGTGGCTTACGGACAGGACAGACGAAACGAACCGCGGCGCCGCGGAAGGCATCAATTCAATGATGCCTCTTGTAGCGATACTTGTAGTGTTCGGTGGATTCATGGGATTCGATCTGGACAAGGCGGAGAGCTGGACCACTATATATATAGTGATCGGAGCTGTCGTTCTTGTCGTAGGTCTTCTCGGCTTCCTGATAGTGGAGGACGCGCCCGCGAAGAGACCTGACGAGCCGGGCTACATGCAGACCATATTTTACGGTTTCAGACCTTCGGTAGTAAAAGCCAATAAGAGCCTTTACACTACGCTTATTGGATTCGTCGTCTTCGGCATTTCGATACAGGTGTTCATGCCTTATCTTATTATCTATTACGAGAAGACTCTGGGGATGAGCGATTACGTTCTGATAATGGCCCCCGCGATAATACTCGCTGCAGTCGTAACTGCGCTTTACGGAAAGCTTATCGACAGATACGGTTTCGAACGCATGATCTATCCGTCCATGGGAATGCTCGGGCTAGGTTATGTTCTGCTGTTCGTTTTCCCCGGAGTTATCGATGCTCACGGCCTCGCAATGAAGATCCCGGTATTCGTCGGTTCGCTTCTTATGATGAGCGGATATCTGTCGGGAATGGCTGTGTTCGGCACGAAGATAAGGAACGAAACGCCGGAGCACATGGCCGGAAGGTTCCAGGGACTCAGGATAATAGCACAGGTGCTTATTCCCGGAGTTGTTGGTCCTGCCATAGGCGCCGCTGTGCTTAAGGACGCGGAGATGATCACCAACAGCGACGGAACTCAGTCGTTCCTGCCAAGCAACATCATTTTCCTGACAGCGTTTGCGGTTCTTGTCGTCCTTTTCATCTACATAGTAGTTATTCTGAAAAACAGAAAAACGGTAAAGGCGGCGGAGCGCTAATGAAGCAGTTCACCCCGAAAAAACTATATACGGCCGAAGGCGAAACGCTGAAAGGCACTCCCTGGAACGAGTATCCCAGACCTCAGCTTGTCAGGAAGAACTGGCTGTGCCTGAACGGAGAATGGTCGTTCTGCTTCGAAGGAGAGGCGCAGGAGAGCATACTTGTTCCGTTTTGCCCGGAAAGTCTGTTATCCGGTTACGAAGGCAGGTTAGAGTACGGAAAAAGGATGCGCTACGAGAGATCTTTCCGTATTCCTGAAAACTGGAGCGGAAGGATCATGCTGCATTTCGGCGCCGTCAGCAGGAGCTGCGATGTTCTTGTAAACGGATCCACAGTCGCGAAGAACGATAACGGTTATCTGCCGTTCTCCGCCGATATTACTGACTTTGTAAAAGGCGGCGACAATCTGCTGACCGTTATTGCCGTAAACGATCTTTCCACGCAGTATCCTTACGGAAAGCAGAAGAAGGACAGGGGAGGAATGTGGTACACTCCTGTCAGCGGCATATGGCAGACTGTATGGCTGGAACCCGTTCCGGATGATCACATAACCGGAATACGTATAGACGCTGATCTAAAAGGCGCGGACATACATGTTTACGGTGTTTCCGAAGGAACCGTTTATTTCGAGGGCAGGGAGCAGAAGTTCGAAGACGGCTTCGCCAGACTTGTACCCGCATCGCCCAGGTACTGGACTCCGGAGGATCCGTATCTGTACAGATTTACCGTAACGAGCGGAGAAGACGAAGCGGAGTCTTATTTCGCGCTGCGGACCGTTTCAGCAGAGACCGTTAACGGAATACCCAGGATCTGTCTTAACGGAAAGCCATATTATTTCAACGGTCTGCTGGACCAGGGATATTTCAGCGACGGCATATATACTCCGGCTTCACCGGAAATGTACGCAAGTGACATTCAGGCGCTCAAGGCGCTTGGTTTCAATACGCTCAGGAAGCATATCAAGATAGAACCTCTGCGCTTTTATTACGAATGCGACCGTCTGGGCATGATCGTTTTCCAGGACATGGTGAACAACGGAATATACAGTTTCCGCAGGGATACCCTGAGGCCGACGCTTGGTCTGAAGAAGATCAACGACAGTCATACAAATACGGATACAAGATCCAGGGAGATCTTTCTGGATTCCATGAAGAAGACTGCGGTACATCTTTACAACTGTCCCTGCATACTCCTTTGGACGATATTCAACGAAGGCTGGGGGCAGTTCGAAGCTGATAAGGCTTACGACGTTCTAAAGTCGCTCGATCCACGCAGGCTGATAGATTCCACCAGCGGATGGTTCCATCAGAAGAAAACGGACGTAGACAGTCTGCATATATACTTCGGAAAGCTGAAGCTCGGAAAACGCAGGGATATACCGCAGTTCCTTTCCGAGTTCGGCGGATATGTATACAAGATCGGTGATCACAGTTATAACACCGAAAAAACTTACGGATATAAATTATTCAAAAGCAAGGAAGAGTATATCGATGCTTTCCGTAAAGTCTACCTGGAACAGCTTGTTCCGCTTGCTGAGCAGGGACTCTGCGGATCGATATACACGCAGGTCTCCGATGTGGAGGACGAGACGAACGGCATCTTTACCTACGACAGAAAAGTGTGCAGATTGGATCCGGAGGATACCAAAGGTATATCAGACAGCTTGATGAATGCTGTTTCCGGATAGATCATCGGCAACCTGAAATATATGTCATCCTCGCGGCGGGTCCGGTTCGGGTTTTTCTTGAACAAGCCCGCCGTTAGTGTTAAAATCAAGGCGAAAGAGAAATTGCAACATACAGAAGGGAGTTGATTCCAATGGGCAGACACGGCACCATAGCCGGCAGAAAAGCTGCGCAGGATTCCAAGAGGGCAGCAAGCTTTACAAAGTACGCCAGGCTTATTACGGTAGCGGCAAAGAACGGCGGAGATCCGGACTACAATCCGACTCTTCGTACAGCTATAGACAAGGCGAAGGCCGCGGGACTACCTAACGATAACATTACCAGAGCGATAAAGAAGGGCACCGGCGAACTCGGCGGCGAGACCTACGAAGAGCTCAAGTTCGAAGGATACGGCGCAGGCGGCGTAGCGGTCATAGTAGAAGCGCTTACGGACAATAAGAACAGGACTACGTCCTCCGTAAAGCACGCATTCGATAAGTTCGGCGGCAATCTCGGCACTCCGGGATGCGTATCCTATATGTTCGACACCAAGGGCGTTCTCGTATTCGACAAGGAAACGGGAGTTACGGAAGACGACCTCATGATGGTAGCTCTGGAAGCCGGCGCGGACGACATAGTAGAGTACGAAGACAGCTTCGACGTGCTTTGCTCGCCGGATGTTTTCGACGATGTAGTCAAGGCTGTCAAGGAAGCCGGACTCGAGACGGTGGAAGCGGACATCGAGCAGGTTCCGTCCATGACTTCCAATCCGGAAGGCGCGGCGCTCGGCCAGCTTAAGAAGATGATAGAGGTCCTCGAGGACGACGACGACGTCCAGAAGGTCTATACCAACAGCGACGTGGATCTCTACGAGTAGAACATTTACAGGATCCTGGGGTGTTCGTCAGGGCGTTAATTCAACCTACAGTTCATTTAAGGGGAGCCGGACGTCGGCTCGTATGTTATGTCAGGCCTCATAAGATCAGTGGAAGACAGAGATACAAGCGCAGGCACCCCACCTATCATTCGATAGGGCGTGAATTATAGCCCAACGGCACTTTGGGATCCTTTTCCTTTTACGCGAATGGATACGATAGTAATAATCGACGGCAACAGCCTCATAAACCGCGCGTACTACGCGATACAAAGACCGATGATAACCAGGGACGGCATGTACACCCAGGGCATCTACGGCTTTTTGAGCATGCTTTTCAAGATCCGCGCGGACTATAAGCCAACGCACATGCTCGTCGCATTCGACCGCAAGGCTCCAACGTTCCGCCACAAGGAATACGTGGATTACAAGGCAGGACGCAAAGGAATGCCGGAAGAACTTGCCATGGAGATGCCTGTCCTGAAAGAGATACTGGACGCCATGGGCATAGCGCGTTTCGAGATGGACGGTTTCGAAGCGGACGACATCCTGGGTACTACCGCAAGGATGTGCGAGGAAGCAGGGCTTAAGGTCTATATAATAACAGGAGACAGAGACGCTCTGCAGCTCGCAACGGACAGGACTTCCGTCATCATCACGAAGAAAGGCATTACCGAGTTCAAGCTCTATGACGACGAAGCCATGAAGGAAGAGTACGGCTTCGACCACGAGCAGTTCATAGATTATAAAGCGCTGCGCGGAGACACTTCCGACAACATTCCGGGAATACCCGGAGTGGGCGAGAAGACAGCCGTAAAACTCATCCAGCAGTTCGGTTCGATGGAAGAACTGATAAAGCGCGTAGACGAAGTAGATAACGCAAAGCTCAGGGACAGGATAGAGGAGGGCGCCCAGAGCGCACTTATGTCCAAAAGGCTTGCGACAATAATAAAAAACGTTCCCGTGGATTATTCCGTTGAGGATCTGCGGATAAAGGAACAGAACAACGACGAACTGATCAGACTGTACAGCTCGCTGGAGTTCAGGGTATATCTCGAGAAACTCAGAAAGGAACTGAATGAAAGCGGAGACCTGTCCGCCGCGTCCGTTTCCTCGCTGGAGACCGTAAAAGTCGAGATCCCGGAGATAAAGCCCGCGGCCGTTTCCGACCTGCAGGGTATATTTGCCTCTGAAAGCCTCGTAATAGACGTTCTGAGCGACGAAAACCACGTAGGCATACCCAAACTTGCTAAAGCGGAAATGATCGCTGAAAACGGCTGTTTTACGGTCGGACCGGAATTGGAAGAGGAGTTCGTAAAGGCCGCGTCCGGCAGCAGGGCAAAGCTTCACGGATTCGGTCTCGGACGTGTATATTACTATCTTGCGTCCAAAGGCGCGGACATAAGCGGATTCACGACCGCGTTCGACGGACAGCTTGCGGCTTACGTTCTGTCATCCGGAGGTAAAACGCCTGATCTGGCGCAGCTGATCCTTCAGGAATTCCATGTAAGTCTTGACGACGGACCAAAACAGATGTCACTGTTCGAATCCGAAGAGGACGGAAAGGCTTCGGCTGAAAAGCTCGCTTACATCCGCGCGATGGAAGAAGTACAGAGGAGCGAGATCGAAAAGTCCGGACTTTCCGGCGTTCTGTACGACATAGAACTTCCTCTCTGCAAGGTGCTCGCGTCCATGGAGAAGGAAGGTTTTCCCGCGGACAGAGATTGGCTCGTTTCGTTCGGAACTACGCTTAAGGAATTCATAGCCGGTCTTGAGGAAAAGATATACGCTCTGGCCGGGGAAAAGTTCAACATCAACTCCACTCAGCAGCTGGGCGTCATACTGTTCGAGAAGCTTGGACTTCCGGCAGGGAAGAAGACCGCTAAAGGATATTCCACAAGCGCCGACGTTCTGGAAAAACTTCTCGGAGCTCATCCGATAATACAGGAGATACTGGATTACCGCGCTTACAGCAAGCTTAACAGCACCTACGTTGAGGGCATGCTGCCTCTTATAGCGCCCGACGGACGCATACACGCGCACTTCCAGCAGACAGTGACGGCTACAGGACGTTTAAGCTGCACGGAGCCAAATCTGCAGAACATTCCAGTAAGGACGGAACTTGGCAGACAGCTCCGCAAGGCTTTCGTCGCCGGAGATGATGAACACGTTCTTGTCGGAGCTGACTATTCGCAGATAGAACTGCGTGTAATGGCGCACATGGCAGGTGATCCCGAGCTGATAGACGCGTTCTCCGGCGGCCACGACATACATAAGGAAACAGCCGCCAAGGTATTCAATGTTCCTCTGGATGAGGTAACTCCTCAGCTAAGGTCCAACGCCAAGGCGGTAAACTTCGGCGTCATTTACGGAATGAGCGGTTTCGGACTTGCCGAAGAGCTTACGATAAGCAGAAAACAGGCTGAGAAGTACATTAAAGACTACTTCGAACGTTTTAAAGGCGTCAAAGCTTTCATGGACGGGCAGGTAGCTGAGGCAAAACGCATCGGTAGCGTCAGGACTCTGTACGGACGCAGAAGGGTGATACCCGAGATACGTTCCTCGCAGTACATGGTAAGGCAGCTCGGCGAAAGACTGGCCATGAACAGCCCGATACAGGGTACCGCTGCTGATATAATCAAGATAGCGATGGTCAAGGTGTACGACGCGCTGGCTGAACAATATCCTGATTCAAGGCTGATCCTTCAGGTCCACGACGAGCTTATAATCAGAGCTCGCAGGGAAGACGCGGACGGAGTAGCTGCGCTTCTTAAAGAAAACATGGAGAGCGCAGCAGAACTTAAAGTTAAACTAAGCGTTGCTGAAACCATCGCTGACAATTGGTACGATCTAAAATAGTGTTGAGTTTTTAGGAAGGAGACATAATACTGTTATGGTATACGGAATTACAGGCGGAACAGGTTCAGGAAAAACCACCGTATGCGGCTTTCTGGAAGAAATGGGTTACACCGTAATAGATGCCGATAAGGTCGCAAGAAGCCTCACAGAACCGGGTTCGCAGGTTCTCTGGAAGCTCTCTGAAACATTCGGTAAGGAGATAATCGCCGAAGACGGCAGTCTTATCCGCAAAAAACTCGGTGAGATAGTCTTCAACAACAAGGAGAAGCTGCAGCAGCTCAACGACATAATGGGACCGGCAATGGACGAAGCGTTCAGATCGGCTCTTGATGCAGCGGTCCTTAAAAACCCATACAGCAAAGTCTTTTTCGACGCTCCGACGCTCTACGAGAGCGGACGTGAGAGCATGGTCGACAAGGTATGGGTAGTTGCGGCGGGTCTTGAGACGCGCATCAAGCGAATCATGGACCGCGACGGACTTTCCAGAGAGCAGGTCCTTGCCCGCATGGCCAATCAGCTGCCCGAAGAAGAGAAGATAAGACGCGCCGACGTTGTCATTTACAACGACGGTACTCTTGAAGATCTTCGTATGACAGTCGAGAAAGCGTTGAAATAGCAGCTTTGATCCATCCGGATCATTCTCATCCTTTACTTATCGATCGGAGGCGCAATGAAATTACTATACCTGGAATGCGCAATGGGTGCTGCCGGCGACATGATCGCCGCTGCTTTGTTCGAACTGCTTCCTGACAAGGAAAAGACCTTGGAAAAGCTGCGCCTGACAGGCATTCCCGGAGTGGAGTTCAATGTCGGAAAGTCAGTGAAAAGCGGCATAGAAGGGACTGACTTCTCCGTTCTTGTACACGGAACGGAAGAGGGCGCCGAAGATGCTCGAGCTCACGATCATGAGCACCATCACACCACGTTCAGCGATATACGCACTACCGTAGAAGCTCTTAAAGGCATTCCTGAAAAAGTAAAGGAAGACGTAATGAACATCTACGCATTGATCGCCGATGCCGAAAGCCAGGTTCACGGAAGACCTGCCGATCAGATCCACTTTCACGAAGTCGGCAACCTTGACGCCATCGCGGACATTACCGCTGTCTGTCTGTTCATGGAGGAGTTGTCTCCGGAACGAATCATCGTATCTCCGGTACGTACCGGGTACGGCAGCGTAAAGTGCGCTCACGGAATACTTCCTGTTCCTGCGCCGGCAACGGCACATTTACTGAAAGGCATACCTGTATACGCAGGCGACATCGAAGGCGAGATGTGCACGCCCACCGGAGCCGCTCTGCTTAAATACTTCGCTGACGGATTCGGCCGTATGCCGCATATGACAACGGATCGCATAGGTTACGGCATGGGCAAGAGGGATTATTCTGCGCCAAGCTGCGTAAGAGGTTTTCTGGGGAACTCTGCTGAAGGTGAAGAATACGCTTCAGAGCTTTCCTGCAACGTAGACGACATGACCGCCGAGGAGATAAGCTTTGCAATGGACCGTCTGTTCGACGCTGGCGCTTACGAAGTCTATACCGCCGCGGTCGGCATGAAGAAATCACGTCCGGGTACTTTGCTGCGGGTCATCTGCGATCCGAACGACAGAGATGAGATCATAAGGCTGATCTTCAAATACACCTCTACCATAGGACTCAGAGAGACAGTTACCGGATGCTTCCGGATGGAGAGAACGGTCAAAACCATAAACACAAGTTTCGGCGAAGTACACGTAAAGGAGTCTTCAGGTTACGGTTTCGAACGCAGAAAATACGAGTACGAAGACATAGCTGCCATCGCTAAGGCAAACGGAATGACTCTGCAGGAGGTCAGAAACGCCATTGACGATAAAACTGAATGATCTCCGGCATATCATCTATTGATCTGAAAATAAAAACGGCATGACCCGGATGGCCATGCCGTTTTGTTTATAAGCTATTATTTAGAGTCTTTCAAGCAGTTTCTCAGCGATCTGGACAGCGTTCGTAGCGGCTCCTTTGCGGATGTTGTCCGCTACTACCCAGAGGTTCATTCCGCTGTCGACGGAGAAGTCCCTGCGGATACGGCCGACGAATACTTCGTCCTTTCCTTCGGCTTCGCGGGCGAGGGGATAAACGGCGTTCTTCGGATCGTCCTGGACAACTATGCCGGGGAACTTTCTTAGCAGCTCGCGCGCCTCATCAAGGTCGAACGGCTTCTCGAACTCCAGGTTTATGGATTCGCTGTGGCTGCAGCGCACGGGAACGCGGACGGTCGTAGCGGTGACTCTGATGCTGTCGTCGCCGAGGATCTTGTGCGTCTCGTTTATCATCTTCATCTCTTCCTTGGTATATCCGTTATCCAGGAAGACGTCGATGTGGGGCAGGGCGTTGCCTACGATCGGGTGGGCGAAAGCCTTGCACTGGTCGTTGCCCTTAAGTCCTTCTGCCAGGTCGGATAGGCCCTTCATTCCGGCGCCGGAAACGGCCTGATATGTACTGTAAACTATCCTCTTGACCTTATAGGCGTCGTGCAGAGCCTTTATGGGAAGCATTGCCTGAATGGTAGAGCAGTTGGGGTTGGCGATTATGCCTTTGTTCCACCAGATGTCGTCCGGGTTTACTTCAGGAACGACGAGAGGAACTTCGGGATCCATGCGCCACGCGCTGCTGTTGTCGACTACGGTGCAGCCGTGAGCCGCGGCGATGGGGGAGAACTTCTCGGATGTTCCGCCGCCCGCGGAGAACAGCGCTATGTCGATAGGCTTATCGAAGGAGTGCTCGTTGAGCTCCTCGACTATGTAATCCTTGCCTCTGAATGTAACGGTCTTTCCTGCGGACTTGGAGCTTGCCATGAGGTAAAGGTTCTCGAACGGAAAGTCTCTCTCCTCGAGCACCTTAAGGAAGGTGGAGCCTACCAGTCCTGTTGCGCCTACAACGGCGAGATTCGGCTTTCTGGTCATTTCATTTATCTCCTTTACAAACTTTTTGTTGCTATTATACACAAAATCATACCAAAGTGTTATATGTTTTAACGAAAATCCGGCATTTTGTTCGTTTACTCTTTAACGAATCCGAAACGTTGCGATTCAATGGCCGTCATAAACTTCTGTTTATTCCTAAAAATATATATGATATAATAACTTGATATCAAAAGGAGGCAGCTATGCCAAGGCAGACAAAAGCGGAAAAAGAGAGAGAAAAAAAGATCAGGGAAGAAAAGGCTGAAGCGTTAAGGCGCAAGAAAAGGATAAAGGACGAGATAATCGCGATAGTCATAATCGCGCTCGGTCTTTTCCTGGTATTCAGCCTTCTTACGGGAACGACCGGCGCCGTCGGCGTCGCTGTCAAGACGTTCCTGGGCGGCCTTCTGGGATGGGTCGCTTACATACTGCCGTTCTTCCTCATAGTCTACGGGGTACTGGTATTCGCGCGCAAGACATCGCTTGTTACGATAGGTTCGCTGATAGCGGCTATCGTTCTTTTCGTGCTGCTTACGTGCTTCATCGCCAACTTCAAGCCGCCGCTCAAAGGCGCGGCCTCGTACGACTTCGGCATGTCCATCAAAGACATATACGCAATGGGTACGGAAGGCGGAGGCATCGTCGGAGTATACGCCGGCGGATTCCTTAAGAACCTTATCGGCGAGATGGGCCTTTATCTTGTAAGCGCCATAGGCATTATTATATGCCTGATGTTCATACTCAACACTCCGCTGTCGACCCTCGTCGACAACGCCAGGCTCCACGCGAAGGCCCGCAAGCAAGCTAGGGAAGAAGCCAGAGCCGAGCGCGAAGAGCTTGAGGAGATCGAAAGGCAGCGCGACGCTGAAGTAGCGAAAATAAAAGAAGAGGAAAGAAAAGAACAGGAGAAGCAGGAAAAGGCAAGAGCCGCAGCTGCTCTTACTTCCATCGTTTCCAAGCCTGTACAGAGAGAAGTCCAGCAGAAAGTCGATACCGATTCTCTGCCTAAACTGGATATGAATTCGATAACCCAGTTCGATATGAGGCCTGTCGAAGAGCCGGAGATCGAATCCGAGCTTCCGCCGCCTCCCGAAGGCAGCACTACCACGTTCACTCCGGAAGACATAGGGCTTAAGTCCCCGAAGACCAGAGTGATATTCGAGGGCGTCACGGATAATCAGCAGAACGTTCTGAACATGGTGATGGACGACGATCTGTTCTCGAAGGGTTCTCCTAAGACCAACGTTTCCTCAAGGGACATTCCACAGGAGACCGCTCCGGTCAAGCCTGCCAAGGCCGCGGAGCCCGAGAAAAAAGCGCCTGTTTCCAAAACCGAGGAAAAAGACAGGACCGAAGATAAAAAGACTTCCGGAAACTATACGTTCCCGCCGCTCGACCTTCTTAACAAGCCCTCCGGACTCAAAGGCACCTCCGGCGGTACCAACATGCAGGATCAGGCCGCGCTTCTGGAAGAAACGCTTCACAGTTTCGGCGTATCCGCAAGCGTCGTCGACGTCATAAAGGGACCGGCAGTAACCAGGTTCGAGGTGCAGCCGGCTACAGGTGTAAAGGTATCGAAGATCGCTTCGCTGCACGACGACCTGGCGCTGAATCTGCGCGCAAAGAGTTTAAGAATAGAAGCGCCGATTCCGGGGAAAGCAGCCGTAGGTATAGAAGTGTCCAACGACACCATCTCCACCGTTACGCTCAGAGAGATAATAGAATCCAACGAGTTCAGGAAGAGCAAGTCCAAGATCAGCGTTGCCATAGGCAGAAGCATAGGCGGAGACGCCATAGTAGCGGATCTTAAGTCAATGCCGCATCTGCTTGTAGCAGGCTCCACAGGCTCCGGTAAGTCCGTCTGCATAAACAGCATGATAATAAGCCTTCTCTACAAGGCGACTCCGGAGGAAGTCAAGCTGATACTCATCGACCCGAAGGTCGTAGAGCTCAGCATATACAACGGTCTTCCGCATCTTATGATTCCTGTCGTCACCGACGCCGCAAAAGCTTCGGCTGCGCTGGGCTGGGCCGTTTCCGAAATGAACGACCGCTACAACAAGTTCGCCGCTGAAGGCGTAAGGGATCTTCAGTCCTACAACGAATCCGTAAGCGCCAACGGCGAGGAAGACAAGGTGCTTCCGCAGATCGTAATAATAATTGACGAGCTGGCAGAGCTTATCATGACAGCCAAGAATACCGTTGAAGATTCAATCTGCCGCATAGCCCAGAAGGCGAGGGCGGCCGGAATGCATCTGATCGTTGCCACTCAGAGACCTTCAACGGACGTCATTACCGGCGTCATCAAAGCGAACATTCCGTCCAGGATAGCGTTCGCCGTATCTTCGCAGACAGACTCCCGTGTAATTCTGGACGTAGGCGGAGCGGAGAACCTGCTCGGTAAAGGCGATATGCTATACGGACCGCAGAGCATAAGCAAACCGCTGAGAGTCCAGGGATGCTTCATCTCGGACAACGAGGTCAGAAACGTCATAGACTTCGTCAAGTCGCAGTTTACGATGGCTAATTACAACGAAGACGTACTGCACGCCATGAACAACGCCGGCATAGCCGCGGGTTCCAATTCAGAGGAGGACGGCGAGGACGAGCTTCTGAAAGACGCCATCGAGACAGTCGTAAGGGCCGAGCAATGTTCCGTATCCATGCTCCAGCGCAGGTTCCGCATAGGTTATAACCGCGCCGCAAGGCTTGTCGAGCTAATGGAAGAGCGGGGAATAGTCGGTCCCGCGGACGGCGCAAGGCCCAGGAAGGTAAACATGACGCTTGCCGAGTTCCAGAGCCTGGAAGAACAGGCGGCCGGTTCCGGTGTTCCGGAGGAGATCCAGTTTTGAAGAAAGTCTATATCCGCACGCTCGGATGTGAAAAGAATACAGTAGATTCAGAAAATGCAGCCCGTCTTCTTTCAGATGCGGGCTGCTCTGTAATCGACGATCCCGAAGAAGCGGACGTACTTATGGTCAATACCTGCGGCTTCATAGGAGACGCAAAGAAGCAGTCCATAGAAGCAGTCTTCGAACTCAACGCCGTAAAAGAGGCGTCAGGAGGAAAGAAGACGCTTATCGTAAGCGGCTGTCTTACCCAGAGATACGCGGAAGAATTGAAGAAGAGCCTTCCGGAAGCGGATTTCATCCTTGGAGTAAACGATTATGACAAGCTTCCCGGAATAGTTCTCGGAACCGAAAAGGATAAAGTTCACGCAGGCGCGTGCGGAAAGGTCTATAAGGAACTTGGCAGCAGAATGCTCCTTACCAGGCCCTGGTCAAGATCCCTTAAGATCGCCGAAGGCTGCTCGAACATCTGCAGTTACTGCATAATACCGTTCATACGAGGCAGATACAGGAGCAGAAGGGAAGAGGACATCCTTAAAGAAGCCAGGGAACTCGCCGCGGAAGGCTGCAGGGAGCTTGTGATCATAGCCCAGGACGTTACCTGCTACGGACGCGACTTCGGCAAGACGGACGCTCTGCCGCAGCTTCTCAGGAAACTGAGCGTTATAGAAGGCATAAAGTGGATCCGTCTGATGTACTGCTACGAGGATGAGATAACAGACGGGCTTATCGAAGAGATAAAGAACAACGATAAGATCTGCAAATACATAGACATACCCATCCAGCACTGTTCCGACGATATTCTTAAGGCCATGGACCGCAAGTCCTCCCATGATTCGATTGTTGGAACAGTAACAAAATTACGTAAACACATTCCGGATATAGTGATACGGACAACTCTCATTACCGGTTTTCCCGGAGAGAGGGTGCCGCAGTTCGAAGAGCTTCTGGATTTCATCGAAGACATGCGCTTCGAACGGCTTGGAGCTTTCGCGTATTCCCGCGAAGAGGGAACTAAGGCGGCAGGACTTCCCGGACAGGTCAGATCAGACGTAAAACAAAGGCGCCTGGACCGCGTTATGACTCTCCAGCAGCGCATATCCCTGGAAAACAATACTATGCTAATAGGCCGCGTAATGGATGTCCTCGTAGAAGAGATCGAAGAGGACGGTACCTGCATCGGCAGGACTTACATGGACGCGCCCGACATAGACAACAGCGTCATATTTGCCGGAAAGCCCGGGACGGTTCCCGGATCCTTCGTCAAAGTCGTTATAACAGACGCTTTCGATTACGATCTTACAGGAGAGGAGCTATAGTCATGAATCTTCCGAATAAACTTACGATCGCAAGGGTGATCTGCGTACCGATTTTCGTCGTTCTGTACGCGCTGGGGCTGAACATACCGGCTCTGATAATCTTCATCGCAGCTTCGATCACCGATTATTTCGACGGAAAGATCGCCAGGAAGAACAACCTGATCACCAACTTCGGCAAGATAATGGACCCCCTGGCGGACAAAGTTCTTGTCTACGCGGCTTTCTGCATGTTTATAGACAAAGGAATAATGCCCGGCTGGATGCTCATAATAATCCTTGCAAGAGAGTTCGCTGTCTCCGGAATGCGTACAGTGGCTGCTTCTCAGGGCACTGTCGTAGCGGCAGGGATGACAGGCAAGATCAAGACCGTTCTGCAGATGTTCGCCGTCATCTTCCTTCTGCTCCAGCCTTACGGCAAGGCGCTCGACATCATAGGAAAAGTGCTCCTGTGGGCATCGCTTGTGATGACGATAGTATCCGGCGCGGAATACATCATAAAGAATAAGAACGTTTTCTCCATGTAGGGAAAGATCATGAAAGCAACCATACTCACAATTGGAACAGAGATACTTTTCGGAAGCATAGTCAATACGAACGCTGTCTTTTTGTCCCGCCGTCTTAACGAATTGGGCGTAGACGTTCTTCGCCACGTAACTGTCGGAGACAACAGAGGAAGGCTTCTTAAGGCTCTCGGGCAGGCCTACGAGGACTGCGACATCGTGATTTCCACTGGAGGCCTCGGCCCCACGGAGGACGATCTTACAAAAGAGACCATTTCGGAATTCTTCGGAAGAAAACTGCAAGAACATCCGGAGGAACTCGAGATCATCAGAAACTGGTTCGAGTCCCAGGGACGTGTAATGGCTCAGAACAACGTTAAGCAGGCGTGGTTTCCGGAAGGCAGCGAGATACTGCCTAATCCCAACGGTACCGCGCCCGGCTTTTATCTGACCGACGGCAAGCGGCACATTTACGTTCTTCCCGGGCCGCCCAGGGAAAACGTCCCGATGTTCGACGATCACGTTGCGCCGCGTCTCAGCGCGCACGAAGACGGATATCTTTTCTATAAAATTATAAGAACGACCGGAATAGGGGAGTCCGACCTGGAGACAAGGCTCATCGACCTGATCGACGGTCAGACCGATCCTACGATCGCTACTTACGCAAAGCCGTTCGAATGCACTTTCCGCGTCGCGTCCAAAAGACCGACACTAAAAGAGGCTCAGGACGCTGTCGAAGAATGCATGGTCAGGATCCGGGCCATCGTCGGCGACTTTATCTACAGCGAAGACAATAAGGATCTGCTGGAGATAGTCATGGAGAAACTCAAAGAAAAGGGCATAAAGATAGCCTGCGCCGAATCCATGACCGGAGGCATGTTCGCTAAGATGATAACCGACGTCCCGGGCGCGTCGAAAGTGTTCTCCAGAGGTATCGTTACGTACAGCAACGAAGCCAAGATGTCCGAACTTTACGTTAAGCCCGAGACGCTGGAAAAATACGGAGCGATAAGCCCTCAGACAGCCGAGGAGATGGTGAGGGGATTAAGTATTAACAGCGGCTGCCGCATCTGCGTCGCTGTCACCGGTAACGCCGGCCCGGACGCGGACGAAGGAAAACCTGTAGGTCAGTTCTTCGTCGGACTCATGAGCGGCTCGGAAGTAACGGTAAAGGAATTCAGGGCAAGCAGAAACAACAGAAACTACATACGGGAGTTCGCGTGCTACCAGATGGTAAAAATGGTACACAATGCGCTCCGCGGCATTGACTGAAATTTGCCCGGATGCTAACATTTTTTCATAAAACGCTTGACCTTTAGCCGGATTTAGGGTATTCTTGCCATAGAACAAATGTTCTTTATATATGGAGGTCTTTATGGCAATCAAAACTAACGATCAGAACGCGGAAAAGAACAAGGCGCTGGAAGCCGCTCTTCTTCAGATAGACAAGAAGTTCGGCAAAGGCTCCATCATGATGCTGGGCGACGAGTCCGCAAGACTGGACATCGAAGCTGTTTCCACAGGCTCCGTAAGCCTGGACATCGCGTGCGGCATAGGCGGTCTTCCCAAGGGAAGGATAATAGAGATCTACGGACCGGAATCCTCCGGTAAGACTACACTTGCGCTCCATGTTATAGCCGAGGCCCAGAAACTGGGCGGCAGAGCTGCTTTCATAGACGCGGAGCATGCTCTGGATCCCGTCTACGCCAAGGCTCTGGGAGTAGACATAGACGATCTTCTCGTGTCCCAGCCTGATACAGGTGAGGACGCCCTGGAGATATGCGAGATGCTGATACGCAGCGGCGCTCTTTCTGTAGTCGTAATAGACTCCGTTGCTGCTCTCGTACCCAAGAACGAGATAGAAGGCGACATGGGAGATTCCCACGTAGGCGCGCAGGCAAGGCTTATGTCCCAGGCGCTCAGAAAGATCACCGGAGTCGCCAACAAGACCGGCACCATGGTCGTATTCATAAACCAGCTCAGGGAAAAGATAGGCGTAATGTTCGGCAATCCTGAGACAACCACGGGCGGCAGGGCTCTTAAGTTCTACGCTTCCGTAAGACTGGACGTCAGACGCGTGGAGTCCATCAAGCAGGGCGAAGCAGTGATCGGCAACCGCACAAAGGTTAAAGTAGTAAAGAACAAGGTCGCGCCGCCGTTCAAGGTAACGGAGTTCGACATCATGTACGGCAAGGGCATCTCCAGGTCCGGAGACATTCTGGACTGCGCGGTACAGGCCGGAATCATCGAAAAGTCCGGCGCTTGGTATTCCTACAAAGGCGAAAGGATCGGCCAGGGCAGGGAGAACGTCAAGCAGTATCTGGAAGACAGACCGCAGCTCATGGACGATCTGGAAGCTCAGATCAAGGAAAAATTCATTCCCAAAAAGGACGATACTCTTAAGGACGATTCCGAAGGCCTGAGGGTAGACGCGGACGGCGTAATAATAGAAGATTGATTTCTATAATAATAGAAAAATCTTCTTAAAAATCATTTGACATATCCCAACTCCTATGTTAAATTACTTCTGTTGCCGCTCATAACGGGTATTTTTCAAGTGCTTTAAAGCCACCTGCATTGGCGAGACGGGTTAGTAGGAGGTATAAAAAACTAATGTACGCAGTAATCGAAACAGGCGGTAAGCAGTACCGCGTCACAGAGGGCGACGTCATCAGAGTAGAAAAGCTGGACGTTGAACCCGGCAAGGCCGTGACCATCAAGGAAGTCCTTGTAGTAGAGAAGGACGGAGCTACGCTCATCGGAACACCGTATGTAAGCGGAGCCAGCGTTAAGGCAGAGGCCGTAGAGAACGGCAAAGGCAAGAAGGTAGTCATCTACAAGTACAAGGCCAAGAAGGACAGCAAGAAGAAGCAGGGTCACAGACAGCCCTATACCGAGCTTAAGATCAAGTCCGTAACCGTAAGGGCTCCCCGCAAGAAGGCGGAGACAGCCGAAGCTGAAGCAGCAGAGTGATCGTTCTCAGGAGGTGTAGATATGGCAAGTAAAAAGGGTGTCGGCAGTTCCAAGAACGGCCGCGAGAGTGAATCCAAACGACTGGGTGTCAAGAGAGCAGACGGTCAGTTCGTAAGCGCAGGTTCCATACTGGTCCGCCAGAGAGGAACCAAATATCATCCGGGAAATAACGTTGGCATAGGCGGCGACGATACGCTGTTCGCCAAGGTCGACGGCACTGTCAAGTTCGAAAGAAAAGACAAGACCCGCAAGCAGGTAAGCGTTTACCCCGAAGAAGCATAAAAGCTCAATGCCCCCGCAAGTCGGGGGCTGTTTTTTTGAAAAGATGTTCGTAGATAAGGCAAAGATCTATATAAAATCAGGTAAAGGCGGAAACGGTTCGGTCTCTTTCAGACGCGAACCTTACGTACCTCAGGGCGGTCCTGACGGAGGAAACGGAGGACGCGGCGGAAGCGTTGTCTTTCTCGCCGACAGGAACCTCCGCACGCTCATGGATTTCCGTTACAAGAAGAAATACACGGCGGAAAACGGTGAGGACGGACGCGGCAAGCAGCAGTACGGAAGAGACGCGGAGGACCTTGTCATAAAGGTCCCCGTAGGTACGCTGATAAGGGACGCCGACACCGGCAACGTAATGGCCGATCTTAAGGACGACGGACAGCGTTTTGTCGCGGCCAAAGGCGGCAAGGGAGGCAAGGGCAACGTATGGTTCAAGAATTCCGTACGCCAGGCTCCGAACTTCGCCGAATCCGGCGGTTTTGCCGTGGAACGCAACATAGAACTGGAACTTAAGCTGATCGCGGACGTAGGACTCGTAGGTTATCCGAACGTCGGAAAGTCCACGCTTCTTTCTGTCTGCACATCGGCCAATCCCAAGATCGCTGACTATCATTTCACAACTATAACGCCTAACCTGGGCGTAGTTAATTTCTACGATAAAAGCTTCGTAATGGCGGACATTCCGGGGCTCATAGAAGGAGCTTCCGAAGGGCTGGGTCTTGGACTGGATTTCCTTAAGCACATAGAACGTACTCGCATGCTCATCCATGTCGTGGACGTCTCAGGTTCCGAGGGAAGAGATCCGTCTGAAGATTTCGATAAGATCAACGCGGAGCTCAGGAATTACAGCGAAAAGCTCGCTTCCAAGCCCATGATAGTCGCCGCAAACAAGATCGACATGGCGGAAGACGATACAGTCGAAAAGTTTACGGAATATGTAAGATCTAAGGGTTACGATGTCTATTTCATCTCCGCGCCCATCCATGAAGGCGTGGACGAACTCATCAAGGCCGTCGCTGCTAAACTCGACACCATAGGTGAAGAGGAAGAAGAGAACATCGTATTCTACACAGCTCCTGATCCTGAGGACGAACCGGACTTCCGCGACATTAACATAGACGTAGACGAGGACGGCAATTTCGTCCTTACCGGCAAGCAGCTCAGAAAGATCTTCGATTCTACGAATTTCAACGATACGGGTTCTCTAAGATACCTGTACAAATACATAGAAAGCAAAGGTGTCTTCGACCGGCTGATCGAGGAAGGTCTGGAAGACGGAGATACCGTAAAGGTGTTCGATTACGAGTTTGAGTATTACGAGGAATGACGTCCAGCAGAAGCTCGACAGTCTGCTGATGACGGTCGAGAGACCTGCCTCCTACATAGGAGGCGAGCCGAACAGCGTCCTTAAGGAGGACGGAAGCTTTGACGTGCGTTTCGCAATGTGTTTTCCGGACACCTACGAAATAGGTATGTCCTGGAACGGACTCTCTATCCTTTACAACATCCTCAACAAGACCGACTATTGCTACATGGAGCGCGTATTCGCGCCGAAGACCGACATGCAGTCCGCAATGAAGAAATGCGGACTGCCTTTGTTTACTCTGGAGTCCAAGACCCCTGTGAAGAACGCGGACATAGTAGGATTCACGCTGCAGTACGAGATGGCGTACACGAACATACTCTGCATGCTGGATCTTGCAGGCATTCCGCTGTATTCCGCCGAAAGGTCGGAGGACTATCCGCTCATAATAGCCGGCGGACCCTGCGCTTTCAACGCCGAACCTCTCGCGGACTTTTTCGACGCAGTACTGATAGGTGACGGTGAGGAGCTCCTTCCGGAATTCTGCCGCGTATACGCAGAGTGCAGGAAGTCCGGCCTTTCTAAAAGAGATTCATTGATCAAGCTTCAGAAACTGCAGGGCGTATATGTTCCTTCTTTCTACAAACCAATATACGGAGATGACGGAAGGTTCGTACGCATGGAAAAGACCGAGCCTTCGGCTCCGGACAGAATCCTAAGGGCATTTCTCAGTGATCTGAACAAAGTCGATTATCCGGAATGCCCCATAAACCCGCTGACCGAGGTCGTTCAGGAGAGGGCAGTCTGCGAACTGTTCCGCGGATGCACCAGAGGCTGCAGATTCTGCCAGGCGGGCATGATCTACAGACCCGTAAGGGAAAGAAGCAAGGAAAAGAACTTCGGATACGCAGTAAGGCAGCTTGAGAACAGCGGATATGACGAACTTTCCCTTCTGTCGCTGTCCACATCCGACTACAGCGCTTTCGAGCCGCTTATGCTGGACCTCATTGACTACTGCAAGGAACGCAAGATATCCGTTTCGCTGCCGTCGCTGCGTCTGGATAATTTCAGTTTCAGGATACTGGACGAGATCCAGGGCATGCGGAAGACAGGGCTAACATTCGCCCCGGAAGCCGGAACGCAGAGACTGCGCGACGTAATTAACAAGAACATAACCGAGGACGACATACTCGGCGCCATAGATAAAGCGATAGACCTTGGCTGGAATTCAGTAAAGCTGTATTTCATGATAGGTCTGCCTACGGAGACCGACGAAGACGTGGAAGGCATCGCCGACATAGCCGAAAAGATAATGGATCTGGCAAGATCCAAAAACAACGGTATGCGAGGCCGCTTCAGTGTCTCTGTCAGCGTCGCGAACTTCGTTCCCAAACCGTTTACTCCTTTCCAGTGGGTCCCTCAGAACAGACCGGAAGAATTCGCCAGAAAACACGATCTTCTCAGAAACCGCATAAGAAGGATAAAAGGCGTTACGCTGCATTATCACGAAAGCTTCGTAAGCACGCTTGAAGCAGTCCTTGCCAGGGGAGGAAGAGAACTCTGCGGAGTAATTAAGAGAGCCTGGGAACTGGGATGCCGATTCGATTCCTGGACGGAGCATTTCAAAGAGGACGCCTGGAGGACCGCTCTTAAGGAATGCGGAATAGGGGAGGACCATTATTCGCTGACGGGACTTGATACCGACGATCCGCTTCCGTGGGATATCGTAGACAGCGGCGTAAGCAGGGAGTTCCTGCTTCGCGAATACCACAAATCAACGGAAGGAATAACCACTCCGGACTGCAGACACGCCTGCAACGGCTGCGGAATCAACAAGCATACCGAATGCGTGTGCGAGGGCATACTGAAATGAACAGATACGTTCTCAGATTCTATAAAAAGGGAAACATGCGCTTCATATCGCACCTGGATCTGGCCAGGCTGTTTAAACGCGCCGTAAGAAAAGGTCGAATAGACGTTGGCTTCTCCAACGGATACAATCCGCACGAACTAGTAAACATCGTGCAGCCTCTGTCTCTTGGCTACGAGAGCGACAGCGAGTATTTCGAGATCGATACCATGTCCGTACACGATCCCGTAAAGCTTATGGATACCCTCAACGAAGCGATGCCGGAAGGGCTTAGATTCTTCGATTGCAGACAGATAGAGCGCACGTCGCAGTATTTATCGAACAAGACCGCTTACGCGCTCTACGAGGCTGTTTTCGGCCTTAAAAACGATTCTGACATGCCTGACGCGGAAAGCTTTCTGTCGCAGGAACACATCACGATAACCAAGAAGGATAAGAAGACCAAAAAGGACGTCGAAAAGGACGTTAAGGACTTTATAAAAGATCTTTCTGTAGCACGCTGCGAAGACGGATCTGCCGTAGCGGGAATGATGCTCAGATGCGCCAGCAACGAGACTCTCAATCCCGGAAAACTTTTACAAAGCCTGTTCAAGTATTATAATATAGACGTGCCGGTAGAAGAGTGCCGGATAACACGTAAAGACATTTTCGCCTTCAACGACCGGGAAGAACTTGTCCCGCTATGCAGATACTACGACAGATAAGATGAGATCATCCAGAAAGAAAAAAACTATTTCGGCAGTATGGGCGCTGACGGTGATACTGTCAGCTGTTCTGATATTTGCCGGCAACCGCATCGTCAGTTCCAGGATATCCGTACTGGACAACAACGAGACCGCAGCGAAAGCAAAGGTCACGGAACTCGGCGAGCTTGTCGAAGAATCGCTGGACGGCATACATTTCAGCGCCAGGACTCAGTATTTCAAGGCAAGGCTGATGTCAGGACCGGAAAAAGGGAAACTTGTCCAAGCTTACCAGCAGATCGACTCATATACGGACATCGGCGACCGGTTCGTACAGGTCGGCGACCGTGTGGTACTGTACAACTACGGATACATGTACGACACTGACGACTGGGTATTCGGTAACTACATCAGGTTTTCCTACGTAGTTGTTCTTGGCCTGCTGTTCCTTGTACTGCTGCTTTTGTTCGGCAGGATCAAGGGCCTCAATACCATCATCTCCCTTGCATATACATGTCTTGCCGTCTTCTGCGTATTCATTCCGGGAGTCCTTGCCGGCTTCAACGTTTATCTACTTACGGTCCTGATATGCGTTTTCACCATCATCATGACGCTTATCCTTACCAACGGGACTTCCGCTAAATCAGTCGCCACCATGCTCGGATGCGGAGCAGGAGTCGTTACCGCCGGTCTGCTGTCGTTCCTGTTCGACAGGATCATGCACCTTACGGGTTTCATAGACGAACACTCCGTTTATCTGCAGGTAATGGGTGAGGACGGTACTCCTATAAACCTCCGCGCTCTCATATTCGCAATGATAACCATAGGCGCAATGGGCGCGGTGATGGACGTCGCCATGGACATTTCGTCTTCGCTGTTCGAGGTAAAACGTCACGCGCCGGAGATCACCGACAAAGATCTTTTCAGGAGCGGTCTTAACATCGGACGGGACGTAATGGGCACCATGGCCAACACCCTCGTTCTGGCGTACATAGGCAGCAGCCTGTGCACGATCCTTCTGAAGATATCGTACGCGAATTCCATGCTGGAACTTCTCAATACGGAAGGCATAATCGTAGAACTGCTCAACGCTCTGATCGGAAGCCTTGCCATATTGCTTACCATACCGCTTACTGCTCTTGTATGTGTCGCCGTTTACCGCGGAAGGCATTCGGAAAAGGGCAGAACTGCATCCTGACGATCCGCAGCGGACGGATATCTGTACCGTTTCGACCAACATTACGCGTTGACCTTCCCCCCTTAGGATGATAATATCCGCTCAGGGGATGCTTCATGGACGTCTATGAAGCTAAAATACATTAAAACTTTCATTTTTCTGATGATTTTCGTTGTTTTTGCGGCCGGCTGTATATATAATTATATGAAACGGCCTGCGGAGGCTCCGGAGATCATTCGGTTTTTTGATAAGAACGCACCGTCGGATGGAACAGCTTCCGGCGCTCCGGTATACATGTCAGACCCCGGATCAGCTGAAATCGAAACTGAAGATCCCGCAGAGAGCGCAGAAGTACCGAACGGACTGATAAACATCAATACCGCAAGCCAGTCCGAGCTGGAGACTCTTCCAGGAATCGGCCCGGTAAAAGCTAAGGCGATCATAGAATACCGGCGAAGCTATAAAGGATTCGTCGCGAAGGAAGAGATCATGGAAGTACGCGGCATAGGTCCCGCGACTTATGAAAAGATCAAGGACAGGATAACGCTGGAATGACAAAAGGCGTAAGCAAAGAACAACTGGACAGGATAAACGAGCTTGCTCACAAGAAGAAGACCGTCGGTCTTACCGAAGAGGAACTTGCGGAGCAGAAGGTCCTGTACAAGATATTTCTCGACGATTTCAGGGCGCGTCTTAAGCAGCAGCTGGATAACATCGAGATCGTGGAACCGGACGACCCGCGGCTTTACAACGCGCGTTTCGACAAATTCGATAAGATAAAAAACTAGTCATAGATAAAGAGGAGATAGAAATGAAGTATCTCGGAGTAAATGAGATCAGAAAGATGTTCCTTGAGTTCTGGGAATCCAAGGGCTGCCTTGCGCACGAGAGTTATTCTCTGGTGCCGCAGAACGATAAGAGCCTGCTGCTTATAGCTGCCGGAATGGCGCCGCTCAAGCCTTATTTCGCAGGCACCGAGGAGCCTCCCAGGCACAGGATGACCACCTGCCAGAAGTGCATAAGGACCAACGACATAGACAACGTAGGCCACACTGCCAGGCACGCTACGTTCTTCGAGATGCTCGGAAACTTCTCATTCGGAGATTATTTCAAGCGCGAATCTCTTACCTGGGGCTGGGAGTTCGTTACTTCCGAAAAATGGCTCGGCATTCCCAAGGAAAAGCTCTGGGCCACCGTCTACGAGGACGACGACGAAGCGTACAACATCTGGAAGGACGAGATAGGCCTTCCGGAGGAGAGGATAGTAAGACTCGGCAAGGAAGATAACTTCTGGGAGATCGGTACCGGTCCGTGCGGACCCTGCTCCGAGATCTACTACGACAGAGGCGAGGAGTACGGCTGCGGAAAACCGGACTGCAAAGCCGGCTGCGACTGCGACCGCTACATGGAGTTCTGGAACCACGTATTCACCCAGTTCGACCGTCAGGAAGACGGGTCCTATCTGGAACTCGAGCACAAGAACATCGATACAGGTATGGGCCTCGAGCGCATGGCCTGCATCATGCAGGGCGTGGACTCCATCTATAACGTAGACACCATGCAGGCTATCCTTCAGGAAGTCTGCAGAATATCCGGAGTCAAGTACGAAGGCGGCAGCGCTCCGTCCGACGTTTCCATTAGGATCATAACCGACCACATCCGCGCAGTATCCTTCATGATATGCGACGGCATATTACCTTCCAACGAGGGCAGGGGATACATACTCCGCAGACTTCTCAGAAGAGCCGCAAGACACGGCAGACTTCTCGGGATAAAGGGAACGTTCCTTAAGGATCTCTGCGAAAAGGTGTTCGAGACCTCCGGAGAAGCTTACCCGGATCTCATAGAAAGATCTGCTTACATCAAGAAGATCATCGGCATAGAGGAAGAAAAGTTCGCAGCAACGATAGACCAGGGCCAGTCCATACTGGATCAGTACATCGCGGAGGCTAAGACAGCCGGCAGCAGCGTAATCTCCGGAGACAAGTGCTTCAAGCTCTACGATACCTACGGTTTCCCGATCGAACTGACTATGGAGATCGCAAAGGACGCCGGACTGAACGTCGACGAGGAAGGCTTCGCCGCCTGCATGCAGGCTCAGAAAGACCTTGCCCGCTCCGCAAGGAAGCAGGACGAATCCGAGGGCTGGCTGGACGAATCTTCCATGTATCACAGCTTCGAGCAGACAGAGTTCCTCGGTTACGAGTCTCTGGCTGACGAAGTTAAGATCATAGGCATAATCAACGGTCTCAACAGTCTCGGATCCGCTTCCGAAGGCGACGAGGTACGCCTCGTTCTTAACGCCACACCTTTCTACGGAGAAGGCGGCGGCCAGACGGGTGATACCGGACTCATAGAGTCCGACGGTTTTACCGCTGTCATAACAAATACTACCAAGGTAAACGGCGTATACGTCCACCACGCTAAGATCACTTCGGGCGAAGTTAACGTGGGCGATACAGCTTACGCCTGCGTAGACGTAAAGAGACGCAACGCTATCGCGAGGAACCATACCGCGACGCATCTTCTCCAGAAGGCTCTGCAGATAGTTCTCGGCGATCACGTAGAGCAGGCAGGTTCTCTCGTTACCGAAGAAGGACTCAGGTTCGACTTCACTCACTTCGAAGCCATCTCCGCGGAAGACCTGGCCAGAGTGGAAGACATAGTCAACTCCGAGATACTCAGTTTCAAGGACGTCAACACCAGGGTAATGCCCATAGAAGAGGCAAAGAAGCTCGGAGCCATGATGCTCTTCGGAGAAAAGTACGGCGAGAACGTAAGAGTCGTTGAAGTACCCGATTATTCACTGGAGTTCTGCGGCGGAACGCACGTAGCAAACATAGGTCAGATCGGCGCGCTGAAGATCGTTTCCGAATCCGGTATCGCCGCAGGCGTCAGAAGGATAGAAGCCGTTACCGGTCTTAAGATAGAGATGCTCCTTAAGGACGAAGAAAAGACCGTTAAGGACATAGTCGACATCTTCAAGACCACGCCTGACAACGTTGTAAGGAAGGCCCAGTCGCTTGCCGAAGAGAACAAGGCTCTCAAGAAGGAACTCGAAGAGCTCAAGAAGGCAGGAATGGCGTCCCAGTCCGGAGATCTTGTAAAGAACGCCAAGACGATCAACGGTGTAAGGCTCATAACCAAGGCTTTCGAAGGCGCCACGATAGACGATCTCCGTACGCTTTCCGACTCCATAAAGGCTGCGGAAAAGAACGTTGTTATGGTATTCGCTGGTGTCGGAGAAGACAAGGCCACGCTAATGGTATCCGTTACAGAAGATCTTCTGGACAAGGGATATCACGCAGGGAACATGATAAAGGAGATCGCCAAGGCCGCAGGCGGAGGCGGCGGCGGAAAGGCCGACATGGCGCAGGCCGGAGCCAGGGATATTTCCAAGCTTCCGGATGCATTTGCTCTTGCCGAAAAGCTCATGGAGCGTTAAAATAAAGACGTAGGAGGTATCAAAATGGATAGGAATACCATACTTTTCAACAATTCGGATAAGAAGAAGGAACAGACCACTCAGGAGATACTCACCAAGGTCTACCAGGCTCTGGACGAAAAGGGCTACAACGCCATAGACCAGATGGTCGGCTACATTCTTTCCGGCGATCCTTCTTATATCACAGGTCACAACAACGCAAGGAACCTCATCCGCAAGATCGAAAGAGACGAGCTCGTGGAAGAGCTGCTCAGAAAGTTCCTCAACAAATAATGCGCTGGATGGGATTAGATATAGGAGATAAGACAATAGGGGTGGCTGTAAGCGACCCCTTGTTTATATCCGCGCAAGGTGTTACGACCATAGAGCGCGTCGGCATCAAGAAAGACACTACCAAGGTCCTCGAGCTTATCAGGGAATACGAAGTCGATACCGTTGTTTCCGGGCTTCCGCTGATGCTGGACGGTTCCGACAGCCCCCAGACGGAAAAAGTCAGGGAGTTCGTTGAAAGGCTGAAGAACAAGACACAGAGCAACGGTCTAAAGCTTAATTACGTGTTCCAGGACGAAAGATTCACGACCAAGATCGCGGAAAACGTACTCATAGAAGCTAACATGCGCAGAGAGAAGCGCAAGACCATAATCGACAGGCAGGCTGCCGTCATCATCCTTCAGAGCTATATGGATGCAGAGCGCAGGAACTGAAAAAAAGAATAGGTTCAGGAACAAGCTGATCTTCGTAATTCTGGCGCTGATAGTATTATTGGCGTTAGTTTTATTTAACAAGTTATATCTTAATAAGCCGTCCCGTTTCAGCAGAGGAGACATAGAACTGGACGGGCCGTACAAGGTCCGGAAAGTCGTGGACGGCGACACGTTCTACATAAAGAAAAACGGCAAAGACGTTAAGGTCAGGCTAATAGGAGTCGACGCTCCCGAATCCGTCGCTCCGTCAGCTTCCGGCAAGGAAAACACAAAAGAAGGAGAAAAGGCCGCGAAGTATCTTAAGGACCTGATTGACGGAAAGAACATTTATCTGGAATACGATTTGGATAACTACGATCAATACGGACGACTTCTGGCTTACGTATATAAAAGCGACCAGGAGACCATGGTCCAGCGTGTCTTGTTATCTGAAGGCTACGCCATGGTCGTTACTTACCAGCCGAACGTTAAATACGCAGACGAATTCGTCGATCTGCAGCGTAAGGCTCGCAGCGCCGGCAAGGGCTTCTGGGGTACGGGATATTACTGATACAGGCTTCATAAGATGAAAAAACACGCCATTATTCCAATATTCATACCGCACAAAGGCTGCCCGCACGCCTGCGTATTCTGCAACCAGAACGCCATAACAGCAAGGACGGCGGACGTTACGCCGGAAGACGTAAGACGTACTGCCGACGAATGGCTGTCGACACTGGAGGGCAGGGGGCTGGATGAGATAGAACTGTCATTCTTCGGAGGCAGTTTTACCGGTATCCCCATCGAACAGCAGAGCGCTTTTCTTGCGGTAGCAAAGGAATATAAAGACGCGGGAAGGATAGACAAGATCCATCTTTCCACCAGACCTGATTACATAGACGAAGATATCCTGGACAACCTTAAAGCCTATGGAGCGGACGTGATAGAACTGGGAGTCCAGTCCTTCGATCCGGATGTTTTGCGGCTTTCTGAAAGGGGACACAGCGCGGAGGACGTATACAGAGCCTGTGCTCTGATCAGATCTTACGGCTGTTTTACTCTTGGAATACAGCTGATGATAGGGCTGCCCGGAGATTCGTATGAAAAATGTATGGAGTCCGTGCGCAGGACTATAGAGATAGGCCCGGAAATAGCAAGGCTCTATCCGACAGTCGTAATCAGCGGCACAAAGCTCTGTAAAATGTATGAAGAAGGATCATATGAGCCTTTTTCACAGGAAGAAATGCTCCGTACGACCACGGACATGTACAGGAAACTTACTGACGCAGGGATCAATGTGATACGCGTAGGTCTAAAAGCCAGCGCCCTGATAAATGATTCCGAGGACAGCAGGGTAGTGGGGGACACTTATCATCCCGCTTTCCGGCAGCTTGTGGAAGGACGCATCGTCAGAGATAAAGCGGACGAACTGCTTGCCGAGTATCTGAAAGATCACGCCGGCGACGATCAGCTTCTTATAACAGCCGGCCCCGGAACGTTTTCATCCTTAATAGGTCATAAGGCGGAAAACAAACAGTATTTCGCGGAAAAATACCCCCGGCTGCGCCTCATATACAGGGAAGATCCTGCCATGAACGACTCAGGCATACACATTTCGGCATATAATGAACAAAACAACGAATAGATGAACAGATTTCTCAGTAAAAAACTATTCATTATCCTTCCTGTAGTTCTTGCGTTGATCTGCGCGTGCGTCATTTACGCCTGCCGAGGAACCATAAAGGTTTCTTTTGACATATATGATCAGTCGCAGGACCCGGCGGATTATACCGTCTATTCGGAGAACGGCCGCCTTAACATAGACGATCTTTACATCAAAGATAAGGTAATGCATGTTACAGCCAGCTATGTTTCTCCGGGAGACGATTTCATTACTACCGTCTCATCCGACGGCGTTACTCACCTTAACAGGGTGATCGTTCACAAGTCGGGCATCATAACCGAAACATATTATCTGGGAAACTGCAGAGGCAGCTGGATAATTCCGGTATGCGTTTTCATCTATCTCGTTCTCGCTTTCATCAGCCTTGTCTGGAAATACAGGCATGATACAACCGAAGATCTTTACCAGTATAAGAACATCACAACTTTCGGCCTGATAGTATTCATCGGTTTTCTGATCATCCTTCAGATATTTCGCATATTCGCTTATTCCGGACTTTATTCCTACATGTTCTCGATGCTGGGCTCTGCCGGGGGCCTATCGATATTCAGTTTTCCGTTTGCGTTCATCCTGGCGCTGCTTATAATAGCGAGCAGCATCAATCTGATGAGAAAAGAGGGACGCAACTTAAGGAACATGCTGGGGATAATCCTCTCCGTCGTGTTCTGCTTCATGCTTATCTTCCCGAGTCTTTTCAGCGATTTCATATTTAACCACACAAACGCCGAAGTACACAGGGAGACCGGCATAGGCCGCCACATGGTCATGTTCGTGGAAGACGGTATCGCCTCCGTAGTCAGTTACATCGAATGCATCCTGATAGGAACGATAGTCGTAGCGCTGCGCGCCGCAAAACATGTCCCGCCTTTCGACAGGGATTACATCATGATCCTCGGATGCATGATAAACAAGGACGGTACGCTTACGAAACTTCTGCAGGGCAGGGCCGACAGGGCTCTTGAATTTGCAAGAATGCAGAAAGAAGCTTCCGGCAAGGATATCGTTTTCGTTCCGTCAGGAGGACAAGGCTCCGACGAAGTGATCTCAGAGGCAGAAGCCATAAAGAATTATCTCGTATCATCAGGCGTGCCTGAGGACAGGATACTTGTCGAGAACAAGTCCGCCAATACTTTCGAGAATCTAAAATTCTCAAACGCACTTATAAGAAGCATCGATAACGATACGGAACCCAAACTCGCGTTCTCAACGACAAATTATCATGTGTTCCGCTCCGGGATGTACGCTTCCAAGCAGGGGATAAAGGCAGAAGGTATAGGGAGCAAAACAAAGCGTTACTTCTGGGTAAACGCCTTCATAAGAGAGTTCGTAGCGACCCTCAGTTCCGAAAGGAAGAGACATGGGAGGATCTGCCTGGGCCTGCTTCTGATAGTGCTGGTTATGGTTTTGGTAATGTACTTTTCCGTACAGGTATGAGCAGGATACATATTTCAGACAACGCATTTCCGGAATTGACGGACGCTCTTGCCGAAGAAGGGCATCAGATATGCTTTTCAGGCCGAAAACACGACGTTTCGGAGCCGATAAGCAGCCATCCGGATATTTACATGTGCAAGCTCGGAACCGCTCCGAAATCACCTGTTTTTAAGGGAAATACAGATCTGCTGGGGCCTGAGTATCCGTCCGATGTTCTTTATAACGCGGTCGTTACCGAGAAGTTCATGATCTGCAACACTTCCACTGTCAGTCCGGACCTTATGAATGCTGCAAAAGAGCTTTATCCGGACATAAAAGTGATACATGTGGCCCAGGGATACACAAAATGTAACATGGTAGTCGTGGATGAAAGCCATTTCATTACAGAAGACGAGGGCATCTATAAAGCGTTAAGCTCTTTTGACGGTGCCGAATGCCTGCTGATATCCGCGGGTCATGTCGAGCTTCCCGGTTATAAAAGGGGATTCATAGGCGGAGCGAGCGGAAGAATAGGGGATGAGATCTGGTTTAACGGAGACTTAAACGCCCATCCGGACGCACAAAACATCGTAAATTTCATTTGCCAATGCGGTCTTACAGTATGTTGGATATCAGATAAACCCTTGACCGACATAGGTTCGATAATAGAAGAAACGATATGACAGAATTCGAAAGAAACGTTTATGAAGCTGTTAAGCTTATTCCGCAGGGGAAAGTAGCCACTTACGGACAGATAGCGGAGCTCGCAGGATATCCGCGTGCAGCAAGGGCCGTCGGAAACGCTCTTCACAGAAATCCCGATGAAACAAATGTTCACTGCAACAGAGTGGTAAACGCGGACGGACGTCTGGCAAAAAGCTTCGGATTCGGCGGTCCGGACGAACAGCGCCGCAGACTGATCGCTGACGGAGTTTACGTTGTAAACTACAGGGTGGACCTGGAAGAGTACAGAATAGATCTGAACGAATTAAAGAAGGGAAGGTCCGGCAGGCCTTAAGCCGTCTATTTAAAGATATAAATACCCGGACAGGGCAGTGTTTTAAGATATGAATAACTATTCCTAAAATATCAATTTTGGGAATAATACTTCATAAAAGAAGCGCCCCGGGGGACTTGTGAGTGACCGTAATGTAATTATGTCTATTTCCTTTAATATCAAGAAATATGCATCAAAAAAATCGCCGATTTAAGCGATTTTTTTTGATACGGTCGATATATCTATCCTCCGTTTTCAAGTCTTAAAAACCATGTTTTTAAACTTGTCAATGAAAGCGTATTTTCTTTGGAGCTATTGCGGTATGAGTAACGTATCGCCTGCGTGAAGTGTATCCGCAGTAATGTCGTTGATCCTGCAGATGTCGTAGATGTTCTCTCTGATGTCTTTATCAGGATCTCCGTACTGCTCAGCCAGAGCCCAGAGCGTGTCTCCGCCGCAGACCTTGACCTCTATGTATCTGATGTTTCCCGCATGGGCCTTGACCGGGACTATGATGCCGAGCAGCATCGAAAACACGACGACCATAACGGCCACGAATATCGTGAACCTGAACTTGTTCTTGATCCTGTACGTCTTTTTCATCTCAATTTCCCCCTGAACATTTGTTCGATTAGATTATACAGAACAAATGTTTGTATGTCAAGCATTATTTGAACATTTGTTCTATTTTTCTGCATTTCTTTTGTCAAGCCTATAATATCAACAAATGTGTACAGAAATATGCACAATAAAACAGCCTGTACGATAATATGTACAAGCTGTTTTAACGGGATGTCTCCCCTATTCTTCTGTCGTACCGCCCTCTTCCGGTCCTGTTCAGATCAGACCCTTCTGCTTAAGGCTGTGCAGGCTCATTATCACACCGAACTTCGAGTGTTCGTAAGTGATACCTCCCTGGAAATATACGATGTAAGGCTCGCGTTTCGGGCTGTCCGCTGATAATTCTATGGACGAACCCTGCACGAAAGCTCCGGCAGCCATTATGATGTCGTCCTTGTATCCGGCCATTTCGCCGTATTCCGGAGTTACGTAGGATTCGACGGGCGCGGATTTCTGGACTCCGCGGCAGAACGCCTCGACCTTTTCCGGACTGCCCAGAACGACGGCCTCTATTATGTCGGAACGTTTATCCGTGGACTTCGGACATGTCTTATATCCAAGGTCCTCGTAGACTTTCGCGCACAGCTTGGCGCCTTTAACGGCTCCCGCGGTGACTCTGGGCGCTATGAAAAGACCTTGCATCATCGCCCTGGTCTGGCCGAAAGTAAGACCGCATTCGCCGCCTATGCCCGGACAGGTAACTCTATAGTAGATCTTATCGATAAGATCCTTGCGTCCTGCGATATATCCGCCGGAAAGAGCCAGTCCGCCGCCCGGATTCTTTATAAGAGAACCGGCCATGATGTCCGCGCCGAGCTCTATGGGATCCTTATAATCCGTAAATTCGCCGTAGCAATTGTCTACCATGCAGATGATGTCCGGCTTTACTGACTTGCATGTCTTGATCCATTCAGCGATCTGCTCGGTGGTAAAGGCTTTTCTGAAAGAATAGCCGGTGGATCTCTGCAGAGCGGCGATCTTCGTTTCAGGCTTGATGGCTGCCTTTACGCCTTCCAGATCAACGCTTCCGTCGGATCTCAGCTCTACCTGGTCGTATGAAACGCCGTACTCCATCAGATTTCCGGGCGAAAGATTGTCCTTTTCGAGCCCGATCACGGTCTTCATGGTGTCGTAAGGAGTTCCGCTGCAGTATAAAAGCTCGTCACCGGAGCGAAGAAGCCCCAGATATACGCTTGCGAGAGCGTGCGTTCCGTTTACTATCTGCGTCCTTACGATGGCGCCTTCGGCCTTGAAAACACTTGCGTAAAGACGTTCCAGGGCGTCTCTACCGGGATCGTCGTAGCCGTAACCGGTGTTCCAGCCGAAATGCATGTCGGAGATCCTGTTGTCCTGGAATGCCTTAAGGACCTTATACTGGTTGTATTCGCAGATGTCGTCTATCTTGCGGAACTCGCCGGCAAGCGACGCCTCGGCTTTCTCTACTATGTCGACAGTTTCCTGATCGATGCCAAATTGTTCACATAATAATTTTACTGTTAAATCATTCATCCGATCTCTCCAGATCCTCGCCCCACTCGAAATTCTTTATGAGCTGGCGCTTAGTGTTTAATTTGTGAGCAGCATACAGCTGCGTAGTGGTAACGTTCTCGTGGTCCAGCAGTTCTTGGACGTCGTATATGGAATTCCCGCGCGCGATGAGCGATGTCGCCGCGGTAGCTCTCAGCTTGTGCGGACTGTATCCGGACTCTCTGCTCGTTCCGAGACTTACTGAAGTGTACTTCTTTACAATCTGCCGTATCTGCCTGTCCGTCAACCGCGTTCCCTGGAGCGACAGCAGCAGAGCATCTTTCTGTTCTTCCGCAAGATCGTCGTCCTTGGGCCTTTCCAAAGTAATGTAGTCGGTAAATGCCTCGGTGATCGTAATGTTGATGGGCATTATGGACTCTTTTCCGCGCTTTCTGTATATCTTGAACTCCCCGCGGTCGAAGTTGAACGAAGATACGTTAAGCTGCTGGAGTTCGGAAAGACGCAGTCCGTATGTAACGAGAAGCAGAAGTATCAGTTTATCGCGCTGCTTGGTCTTCTCCCAGTACTTCTTTTCGTGCTCCGTAAGGCCTTCTCCGGTAATGACCGAATCCAGCATCACCATTACTTCGTTGTCCTGGAGCGCCTTGATCTCGCGTTCCCCGGCCTTCGGCATCCTTATGGGATCGAAGCCGTCGGTAATGTTCCTGCTTACAAGACCGTCGCGGTACAGATACTTAAACAGCACGGATACCGTTGATTTCTTGTGCGACAGTGCGCTGTTCTTGTTCTCGTAGACGACCGTATTACCGTTTTTATCGGTCTTCTTATAACGCCTGCAGTAATCGATGTAGATGTTTACGTCCACGGACGTGATCGCGTCCAGGTCATCCGGCTGGATCTCCTTTATGGTCTTACGCTTTTCCTTAAGCTCGGTCTCGTTTATCAGATAATTAAAGAAAAAGCGAATGTCAGACAAATAAGACAATCTCGTCATCGGAAGAACGCCGGTCTTCAGGTACATGAAAAAACCGCGGAGCCACGACGGAAGTTCTTTTTCTATGGCTTCGCAGCGGTCCTGGACGTCGTTCTCGCGCGCGACTACGTTGTCCGGCTTATCGCTTTTGTTGTGTACTATGGTTTTTCCTGCCATGCGTTCATTATATCATACTATTCCGATAAAACGTAGATTTTCGGAAGAGTATTCCGGGTCTATCCAGTGTATCTGCTTGTATCTTCTGAACCAGATCAGCTGCCTTCGGGCGTAATGCCTGGTGTTGGCCTTTATGGTCTCCGCTGCGTCTTCTGCGTTTCCTCCGGCAGAAAGAACATCTATGATCTCTTTATAACCAATTCCTTTCATTGCAACGTCGGCGGATGTAAATCCCATATCCATGAGTGACCTGACCTCCTGCTCAAGTCCTCTCTCGAACAGCAGGTCCACCCTTCTGTTGATCCTGTCGTAGAGGACGTCGCGAGGCAGATCCATGCCCAGCATAACAGGCTCGAGGACATCCGAAGGCTCCATAGCCTTAGCGAACTCGGCAAGCTTCCCCTCCCCTTTTTCAAGCCGTTCTATGGCCCTTAATGTCCTTTTGATGTTGTTGGGATGGATGGCTTCAGCGGCGTCGGTGTCAAGTTTTTTAAGTCTTTCGTGAAGCTTTTCCGGGTCACCGCCTTCTTCGGCGAATATCTTACGGCGGAATGTCTCGTCTCCTTCCGGCGCTTCGAAATCCATCCTGTATATAAGCGAATTAACGTACAGGCCCGTTCCGCCGCATACGATGGGAGTCCTGCCCCTGGCGGCGATATCTTTAATGTATTTAAGAGCAAGCTGCTGGTAATCGGACACATTAAAAGGCGTCCTCGGATCGATCTCGCCTATGAGCCAGTGTCTGGCGCGCGCAAGCTCTTCCGCGGACGGTTTGGCGCTGCCGATGTCCATGTACTTGTATATCTGCATGGAATCCGCGGAAACTATCTCTCCCCCGATGTCTTCGGCGAGTCGTACGGCGTATTCAGTCTTTCCGGATGCCGTCGGACCGACGACGAAGAATGTCTTTATCATTTGCGCCTGAACATTCTCTCCAGTTCATACTCGGTGAATTTGACGAACGTGGGTCTGCCGTGAGGACATGAATACGGGTTCTCGCAGCGGTCGAGATCCAGAAGGAGCGCCCGGATCTCATCGTCCGACAGGTGATCGTGAGCCTTGACCGCTGACTTGCAGGAACGGCTTATGATCTGATCCTTTCTGGCCTGGACATTGCGTCCTTCCGCCGCGGCGGTAAAGAACTCGTCTATGAAATCCTCGGCTTCGGACATATCCATGAAACCCGGAACAGCGCTGATGGCAAAGGCTGCGGGGCCGAACGGCTTAATGTCGAATCCCAGTTCCAGCAGAGCGTCGACTGCGCTCTCAGCCTGCTGCATCTCTGATATTCCTACGTCCTTGACGACAGGAACCAGCAGCTGCTGCGACGCGGTAACGTCCGCGTTGAAGCTTCTGACAAGCTTTTCATACATTACTCTTTCGTGCGCGGCATGCTGGTCCAGTATGTAAAGACCGTCCTGATCCTTGAGTATCAGATATGTATCCCTGAACTGTCCGACAATGGACAGACCGGAGAACAGCAGCCTGTTGGACGTGTTATACTCGAATATCTCTTCCTGGACCTGTTCGTTTTCCTCGGAGAGCGCCCTGAGCTCCTTGAAGAAATCGTCGTAAGCAGGGTCCGAAGCTATGGACACAGTACCGGAAGATACAAAGTCCGATACTGTTTCCGGCGCGTCGCTTTCTGCGGAAACTGCCGGAGAAACGAATACGTTCCTCTGTTCCGATGCGGTTCCGGCAGGAATCTCGGGCCCGTTACTTTCCGGTAAAACGGTCCTGACTTCCATACCTCTGGGGTCCAGAAGCGTTCTTCGGATCGACTTTATCAGAAAATCGCCAACTTCTTTTTCCTGATAGAATCTTACCTCCGTCTTATGCGGGTGTATGTTTACGTCAAGCTGCGAAGGATCTACCGTCAGGAATATGAACACAGCCGGATACATTCCTTCGAATAGCTTGTCGCTGTAAGCGTCCGATACGGCGTTCTCCAAAAGTTTGCTCTTTATGAGCCTTCCGTTTACGAAGAACACCTGTCTTCTGCGGTTCTTCTCATAATAAGTCGGAGAAGATACGTAACCCTTGACCTGCATGGATCCGTCGTCCGACGCAAGCTCAAGAAGACCGGCGCACATTTTAGGGCTGTAGACAGTCATAATGGCCTGTTTCAGCGAGTTTTTGCCCGGGGTGGTAAAAAGGGTCGACCCGTTTGAAATAAGACGTATGCGGACCTGCGGCCACGCTATGGCCATCTTGGAAACGTAGTCTGTTATGAGCGCGCTCTCGGTGTTGTCGGGCTTAAGGAACTTGAGCCTGGCCGGAATGCTGCAGAAGAGGTCCTTTACGATTATCGTGGTACCTTCCTCGCAAGCAGCGTCTTCCATGCTTACGATGCTGGAGCTGTCTATGCATATCCTGGCGCCGAGATTCTGGCCGGCTGGTCTGGAGACGAGTTCCGTCCTTGAAACGGAAGCGATGGAAGCAAGGGCTTCTCCCCTGAAGCCGAGTGTATCTATGGCGTCCAGATCGTCGGTAGTTCTGAGCTTGCTGGTGGCGTGGCGCGAAAAAGCGATCTCCAGCTGATCCTTCGGAATGCCGCAGCCGTTGTCGGTTACGCGGATGTATTCTTTTCCGCCTTTGTTGATCTCTATCGTAACGCTGGTAGCGCCGGCATCCAGAGAGTTCTCCAGAAGCTCCTTTACCACAGAAAGAGGCCTTTCGACGACCTCTCCCGCTGCGATCTTTCCTGCAACTTCCTCAGGAAGCTGAACTATGTTGGAATAGATCATGAATCCTCAGCCTCCTCCTTAAGCTCTTCCAGGACCTTGAACGCTTGCGATGGCGTAATATTCATTATGTCAAGTGCTTTAAGTTTCTGCACTATTACTGAATCATTCACGTTAAACAGCGACATCTGCTGTTCATCATCGGGCTTACTGCCTGCGGAGGGAGTAAGCTTGATGTCGTTGTATTCTTCTTCCAGCTGAGCAAGTTTCTGCTCCGCGGTCTGAAGAACGCTGCGCGGAACTCCGGCAAGCTTCGCAACGTGTATTCCATAGCTCCTGCTTGCGCTTCCTTCCACTATCTTGTGCAGGAATATGATGTTTCCGTCCTTTTCCGCTACGTCCACGTTAAGGTTCTTAACGCCTTTTACAGTCCCTTCCAGGGCCGTAAGTTCGTGATAATGTGTAGCGAACAGAGTCCTTGCGCGAAGTTTGGGATCCGTAAGATGCTCGACGACAGCCCACGCTATTGATAGACCGTCGTAGGTGCTCGTTCCGCGGCCTATCTCGTCCAGGATTATAAGGCTTCTGGGCGTAGCCGTATTCAGAATGTAGGCGAGTTCTGACATTTCCACAAAGAACGTCGACTGACCCATGGAAAGGTTGTCGGACGCTCCTATTCTGGTATAGATCCTGTCGCAGAGCCCTATGACTGCTTCGTCCGCTGGCACGAAGCATCCTGCCTGAGCCATCAGCACTATGAGCGCCAGCTGCCTCATGTACGTCGATTTTCCGGACATGTTGGGACCGGTGATCAGGAGCATGCACGCGTCCTTGCGGTCTATGTATACGTCGTTGGAAACGTAGCGGCCGTCTGCTATGGTATTCTCGATTACAGGATGTCTGCCTTTTTTGATGATTATCTCGTCGTCGAGAGTTACAGTCGGACGTACGTAAGCGTTCTTTACGGATACTTCCGCGTAGCTGCACAGAACGTCGACACAGGCAAGCGCGTTAGCGTCTTCCTGGATCACGGAAGCAAGCTGCTTGACCTCTTCCCTGAGGGCGGTAAACAGACTGTATTCAAGTTCGTTGATCCTGGACTGGGCGCTCATCACGATGCTTTCCATCTCTTTGAGCTCCGGAGTAATGTAGCGCTCACCTCCGACCAGTGTCTGCTTCCTTATGTAATCATCCGGTACCTGATCGGTAAGAGACTTGCTGACTTCTATGTAATACCCGAATACCTTGTTGTATCCTACCTTAAGCGTCTTTATCCCGGTGCGTTCTCTTTCCGTGGCCTCAAGTCCGGCTATCCATTTTCGGCTGTTGCGCGAAGCGTCGTAGATATCGTCCAGAGGCTTGGAATAACCGCGTTTTATGATGCCGCCCTCGCGAAGAGTGAACGGAGGATCTTCTACGATGGCGCTGTCGATCTTCGCGCAGATCTCCTTAAGAGAGTCGATCCTGCTTTCCAGAGAGCGGAGCAGCGCGGAATCGGATCTCCTGAGGATGTCCTTAATGTCCGGAAGACAGACAAGACTGGTCTTGAGCGCTATGAGATCCCTGGCGTTTGCGGTACCAAGAGATATTCTTGCCATAAGCCTTTCAAGATCGTAGACGCCCGAAAGCATGGCACGCAGATCGTTTCTTGCCAGTATGTCTTCGGTAAGATACGCTACAGCGTCCAGCCTTTCGTCTATGGCGGACTTATCGGTAAGCGGTTCTCTGATCCACTGTCTGAGCTTTCTGGAGCCCATGGCTGTCCTGCAGCTGTCCAGAACTCCCAGCAGCGAACCGTTGACGTTCTTTTCGAAGAGCGTCTCGGTAAGCTCCAGATTCTTGATGCTGGCCTTATCCAGACGCATGCACCTGGAATCGTCGACTATTCGCAGGGGCTCGAGGTGCGTAACGTCCTGTTTCTGCGTATCTTTAAGATACGCCAGAAGCATCCCGGGGGCGCTCTTCTCGTAGCTGAGCCTCTGGCTGACCTGCGAAATGTATATGTCTCCGCCGGCGGAAACGTGTTCCCAGAGCTGCGGAGCGCGTTCCTCGGAACAATTGGTTATTACCTCCTTAGGCTGTATCCTTGCGATCAGTTCGAACAGCTGCTCTTCGGCATTGTCTCCGCCGAAGAACGACGCGCAGAACTCGCCGGTGGAAATATCGCACCAGGAAACGTCGATCCCGCTGTCATAATAGACGGAGAGCAGATAGTTGTTCTCCTTTTCCTGCAGCATCGAAGAGCTCGTAAGAGTACCGGGAGTTACTACGCGGATGACTTCTCTGGGAACTATGCCTTTGCACTCGGCAGGATCCACCATCTGCTCCGCTATCGCGACCTTAAAGCCTTTTTCTATAAGCCTTGCGATGTAAGTTTCCGCCGCGTGATAAGGAACGCCGCACATAGGCGCTCGCTCATTGTCGCCGCTGGCGCGTCCGGTAAGCACCAGATCCAGAGCTTTGGAGGCTTTTACGGCATCGTCGAAGAACATCTCGTAGAAATCTCCGAGACGGTAAAACAGGATGCAGTCCTTGTACTGCTCCTTGGTCGCCAGATACTGCTGCATCATCGGGCTGAGACCCATTTCATGCCTCCAAAGTGCCGTGCGCTCTGTCCACAACGGCTTTGATATCGATGTCCGCGGGCGTGCCGCCCAGCAAAAGATATATCAGAAACTCTATGTTTCCGGTAGTCCCGGTAATCGGGGAGAAGTCCAGCCCCTGAACGGAAAAACCGCTGTCTTCCGCGTATGAGATCACCTTGCGTATTACTTCTTCGTGGATCGCGGGATCGCGCACTATGCCCTTCTTGCCGACCTGCTCGCGCCCTGCCTCGAACTGCGGCTTTATCAGCGCGACCATTCCGCAGCCTTCTTTAAGCAGAGCGGCGGCGTTGGGGAATATGTGCATCAGAGAAATGAAAGACACGTCCGTGCACGCGAAGTCGACCTTCTCGGGAAACACGGAAAGATCCACGGTCCGGAAGTTGGTCTTTTCCATAACGACTACACGTTCGTCCATCCTTAGTTTATAAGCAAGCTGATTGGTCCCGACATCCAGCGCGTAGACTTTGGCAGCGCCCCGCTGCAGGAGGCAGTCCGTGAACCCGCCTGTGGAAGACCCGATGTCAAGACACACAAGACCTGCGGGATCTATTCCGAAGACATCCAGAGCTTTCCGGAGCTTGTATCCTCCCCTGCTTACGAACGGGCAGATCTCGCCTCTTATTTCTATATCAGCGTCGTCCTTTACTGGAGTTCCGGGTTTGTCGGATAACGCGCCGTTAACGTATACAAGGCCTTCCATTATCGCCGAGCGGGCTTTCTCCCTGGAATCGAAAAGGCCTTTATCCACAAGAAGAACGTCAAGCCTGGTCTTCAAGAGCGTCCTCCTATGAAGTTCATTATCTTTTCCGCAATGCCGCGGCTGTCCATGCCGTACACTGCTCTGAGCTCGGAGATCTTACCATGCTCTATGAAGCTGTCCGGCCAGCCGATGTTCAGGACCTTGCATCTGCCGGTCTCGGCGGCACGGGCGGCGATGCGGGAGCCGAATCCCCCGTATACCGTACCGTCTTCCACGGTAACGATATACTTGTATTTCTCCAGACACTTGTCGATGAATTCCATGTTGAGAGGCTTAAGGATGCCTATGTCGCAGACTGCGTAGGTCTGAGGCTTCCAGCCTTCAACGACCCTGGTCTCCATCTCGCCGGCGCACTTCAGGCACTCCGACAGCATGTTGGCGTCAGAGATTATAAGAACATCGTCTCCGGACTTGATCACCTGGGGATAACCGGTCCAGGGCTCGGCGTCGAACGTTCCGGGGCAGTTCTTAGGGTATCTTATCGCGACAGGCGTACCAAGCTCCAGAGCCAGACGGAACATGTTCTCCATGGTCTTTCTGTCGCGCGGATTCATGATGGTCATCCCCGGCATGGAATAAAGATAGGCTATGTCGTAAATGCCTTGGTGAGTCTCACCGTCGGGACCCGTCACACCGGCTCTGTCTACAGCGAATATTACAGGCAGATCCTGGAGGCATATCTCCGTTAGCATCTGATCGTACGCTCTCTGAAGGAACGTCGAATATATGGCGACGACAGGCTTTCTGCCGTTGAGCGCAAGTCCTTCGGCGAATGCTGCAGCGTGCTGCTCGGCAATGCCAACGTCGAAATAACGGTCCGGGAACTTCTTAGAAAACTCGGAAAGACCTGTGGATTCTCCCATTGCCGCAGTAACAGCGCATATTCTATCGTCCTTGGACGCGAGTTCGGTGATTATCTCTCCGAAGGTCTCGGACCAGGTCTTTTCGTCGGAATGTATGGTAGCGCCGCTTACAGGGTCGTATTTTCCAACGCCGTGGAACTTCGTCGGATCCTCCATGGCCGGAGCGAAGCCGTTGCCCTTCTGCGTTATAACATGGAGCAGAACGGGCTGATCCAAAGACTTAACGAATCTTAATGTGTTCGTAAGGCTCTCTATGTCGTGGCCGTCCACGGGACCGTAATACTTGAAACCAAGCTCGTCGAAGACGCTCCTGGGCATCAGTTTATACTTAAGGGAATCCCTTATGGCGCTCAGCCTGTGAACGCCTTTGGGGGAATTCATCTTCTTAAGATTGGTCTTGAAATTCTTATAGATATTCGAAGTCCTGAGCTTCTGCAGATGCCTTGAGAAGCCTCCGATGCTCCTGGATATGGACATCCTGTTGTCGTTGAGGATCACGATGAGAGGAGTGCCGCTCTCGCCTGCCGCGTCCAGAGCCTCAAGAGCGACTCCGGATGTCAGGGATCCGTCGCCGATGACAGCGACGCAGGAATAGTCTCCGCCTGAAAGATCTCTGGCTTTTGCGTATCCGTAAGCAATGGATATTGCCGTACCGCTGTGACCGGGATCGCTCGCGTCGTGCGCGCTCTCGTGCCTTTTCGGGAATCCGGATAACCCGCCGTACTGACGCAGTGTCTCCATTCTGTTCCATCTTCCGGTAAGCATCTTGGAAGCGTAGCACTGATGTCCTACGTCCCAGACTATCTTATCCTTAGGCGAATCGAAGACATGATAAAGAGATATGGTCAGTTCCACAGTGCCAAGAGAAGAAGCCAGATGGCCTCCGGTCCTGGAAACGGTATCGATCATATCTTTCTTTATCTCCGACGCCAGATCGTTCATCTCAGCGACGGACATCAGTTTTATCTGTTTTGTAAGATCTTCGTTCTTATTCATCAAGGTTCTGTTCCAGAAGATCCGCCAGATATCTGTATATGGCAGCGTGATCGTAGTATTTTTCTATGGCGGACCGCGCAGTCTCTATGTATCCCAAAGCCTGCGCTCTGGCCTGATCCGGACCGAAAAGCTTAACGTAAGTCGAGCTTCCGTCATCCTGTCCGCTCCTGTGATCGGCTATGTCGTCGACCAGCTGGAAAGCCATTCCGATGTTCTCTCCGTAGACGGAAAGATCTTCCCAGGTAGCGGAGTCCATTCCTCCGAGGAAACCGCCCATCATGACGCAGGCGCGGATAAGGCAGGCTGTCTTTTTGTAGTTAACGTAGTTTATAAGGTCGGAAGAACACGGTTCGTCGGCCGACCCTATGTCCGTGACCTGCCCTGATACCATGCCCCTGCAGCCGCAGCCCTTGGCCAGGGAATATGCCGCCCTGACCTTGCGTTTCAGCAGGTCCGTATCGTCCAGATACATCAGCATGTCCTTGTTCATCGTCTCGAAGGCGCAGGAAAGCAGACCGTCTCCCGCAAGTATCGCGTTCGCTTCTCCGAACTGCTTGTGCACCGTGGGTTTGCCCCTGCGCAGATCGTCGTTGTCCATGCTGGGCAGATCGTCGTGGATCAGCGAATATGTGTGTACGTACTCTGCCGCGCAGGCGTAGGGAATGACGTAAGCAAGCGACGTATTGAACATCTCGCATGCGGCAAGTACGAGCACCGGTCTTATGCGCTTTCCGCCGGACAGCAGAGCGTACTTCATTGCTTCGTAAAGATCCTTGCTGAGAGGGTCTATCTCCGGTATGAAGTCCAGGATGTGATCGTCTACTATCTTGCGGTAATTATTGTACGTCTTTCTGTCGCTGTCAGATAACATCGAATTCCTCCGTAGTACCGGTCTCGGGTCTGTAAACTTCCAGTTTCTGCCTGGCTTCGCTCAGGATCTTTTCGCAAAGATCGTAATACTTTACGCTTTCTTCGTAGAGCGCCATGCTCTCCTCCAGAGTGGTCTCGGGACTCTTTATCTTTCTGACCGAATCCTCCAGTTTCTGAAGAGCTTCTTCGAATGTTATGTCTTTACTCATTTATGAACACCTCGTCTACGGTGCAGTCTGCGCTTCCGTCGCTGAACACAAGCTTTATTAGGTCTCCGGCAGAAAGCCCTTCGGCTCTGCTGCGCCATTTTCCGTTCCGGTCTTTTACCGCGGCGTATCCGCTGCCCAGAACGGCCAGAGGATCGCATGACTTAAGTTCGATCCCGGCAAGACTCAGCCTGTTCGACAGAGCGCTCAGCTTATTCAAGGCGGCGTTGTCCAGATTGTCCTTAAGCCTTTGGACTGTAGACATTTCAAGTTCCATCCTGCGGCTCAGATACTCGAAGACAGCGGAAGGACTGCACATCCTTGCCCGGTCCTTAAGGTTGTCTATGTGCGGCGCGCAAAGCTCAGCCGCAGCGGTCGGAGTCGACGCCCGCAGATCCGCGACCATGTCGGATATGACGAAGTCTGATTCGTGACCGACGGCTGAAATTACGGGAATGCGCGAAGCGTATACTGCCCGCGCGACGCTCTCTTCGTTGAAGGTCCAGAGATCCTCCAGCGAACCGCCTCCTCTCCCTATTATGATTATATCAGTATCAGGACGTTTTTCGTTAAAAAACTTTATACCTTCGCACACCGTGGCTGCGCTTCCCTGCCCCTGGACAAGAGCAGGATAAAGGAGTATCTCCACCATCGGATTGCGTCTTCTCAACGTCTGAGATATGTCCTTGATAACCGCGCCTGTCGGAGAAGTTACGACGCCGATCTTTTTGGGGAATGCCGGTAGTGTCTTTTTATGAGCCGGATCGAAAAGGCCTTCCTCGGAAAGCTTTTTCTTCAGGTTTTCGAAAGCGGCCGCAAGAGCGCCCTCTCCTTCCGCCTGTATGTCGGACACAAATAGACTGTAGGATCCGGAACGCTCGAAAACGCTTATGTTTCCGAATACCGTAAGCTCCATTCCGTCGGAGATCTCGTACCTGATGTACGGAACGCGGCTCGAGGGAACGAAACAGCTGATCTTGCTGCCGCTGTCCTTAAGATCGAAGAACCAGTTGCCGCTTCCGTGTTTCGTTATCCTGGAGACTTCGCCCTTAACGGCGACGCTCATCAGGATGGGATCGGTCGACAGAACTCTTGCAATGTATTTATTCAGTTGTGAAACTGTTATAGACTTCGTCTGCATAAATGTTTATACGCTATAAGGGCTTCGCCCGCAGCGTTGTCGGAGCAGTATTCCTTCTGCCCGAACACATAACCGTAAGGCGCGCAGTATTCCCTGAGGAACTGACTGCAGGCGACTCCGCCTGATACAAGTACCTGAGAAACATTGTACTTATCCTTTAAACGTTCAGCTGCAGTAACGAAACTCTCGGAGATCCTGAACATGGTGAAGTAAGATAGCTCGTCCGCCGAAAAACTGTTTTCAGCCGTTCTGAGCGAGGTTTCCAGTCCGGACAGGTTAATTCCCGACTCCGACATGAAAACGCGTTTAAACGGGCATTTTAGGCCTTCAGAGGCCATCCGCAGAGCCGCTTCGTCTATGTACCTGCCGGCGGGGAAAGGATATCCCAGATCCGTACCGAGACGGTCCAGAAGCTGACCGTAGGAGATGTCGTCCGTTCCGAAGACGAGCTCGTAGCCATCGCCTTTCCTGAGTATGAATTCCAGCGTTCCTCCGGACAGATGAGCCATTATCACAGGCTCATCGGAATCAATTGCAGTACCGTAAGAAGCCGCGTGGAAATGAGCCTCCTGATGAGAGGTCTCGATGTATTCCGCGCCGATCGCGGCCGCGACGGTCTTTCCGGTATTGGTCCCAGCTGTAAAGACAGGCATGTAGGAGCCTTCCACCGGTCTGGGACGCGACGCGGCGCAGATCCCGGCGATCCGGCCTCTGTACTTTTCCAGCAGCGGCGAAAGTATCAGCGGCAGTACTTTCCAATGCTGAAAAAGAGCATCAGATTGCCTGAGCCCTTTTTCTCCCTGTTTCACTTCCAGAAGCTTTCTTTCGGAAGCGACGATGATGCCGTCGCTGTCCGCAGCCGCCGCGGAAGTAGTATAGTTGCTTGTATCTATCCCTATGTAAACAGGATCACTTATCTGCATCCGAGCGTTCTTTCGAGATCCTTCCGAGTATGCCGTTGACGAACTTCCTCGAATCGTCTCCGCCGTAGATCTTCGCGATGCGCACAGCTTCGTTGATGGATACGGAGACCGGGACCGGTTCCTCGTAATACATCATTTCCGCGACGCACACTCTGAGTATGGAAAGGTCAACTTTCGCGAGTCTTTCCAGCTTCCAGCCCTTGCTGTACTTTTCGATGATGTCGTCTATCTCGTTATTGTGGTTTATGTAGGCGTTGAAAACGCCGTCGAAGTACTTTCTGTCCAGCTGATCGCCGAGGAACTCTTCGGAGAAACCGTTCCTGGCCTCCTCGGAAAAGTCTCCCTGTATCTCCATCTGGAAGAGCATCTTCATGAGCGCTTCCCTGGATGACGGTCTGCTGGTCTTATTGTCTGACATTGCTCAGATCTACCCCCTCGATGTGAATGTTTATGTGGTCCGGATCGAGATTGGTCTCCAGACCCAGTATCTCCTTTACGTTCTCCTGGACGTTCCAGGAAACTTCGGGGATGTTGACGCCCCAGAAAACGTTCACGAAAATGTCGACGTCCAGATTGCCGAAGATGTTGGTTATGAAGACTCCGTCATGTATGGGCGGAAGCTCCTGTATTCCTGCTATTCCATCCGTGGCAAGGACAGCCTTTCTTATGAACTGCTCCGCGTAGGCAAAGCTGTTTTTTTCTTTGGGATCGTTGTTGGCCATATCCTAATAATGACTAAGGCGAGCAGCATAAAAACACTGTCCGCCCGGTCTTATCGTATTCTTAAAGTTTACTTGGATCTGCCGAGATATTCGCCTGTTCTGGTGTCGATCTGGATCTTTTCGCCTTCTTCGATGAAGATGGGGACCTGGATCACGGCGCCGGTCTCTACGGTAGCTGCCTTGGTGACGTTGGTAGCAGTGTTGCCCTTTACACCGGGTTCGGTCTCGGTAACGACGAGATCCACGAAGTTCGGAGCTTCGACGGTGAACGCGCTGCCCTGATAGAACTTAACGGTAACTTCGTCGTTCTCCTTGATGAATTTGATGGCATCCTCGACAAGATCGTAGGAAAGCGGTACCTGGTCGTAGTTCTCCGGATCCATGAAGTAGTACAGTTCGCCGTCGTTGTAGAGGTACTGCATCTTCTTGGTCTCGATGTGAGCCTGCTCGAACTTGTCGCTGGGGCTGAAAGCTTCCTCTCTGGTAGCTCCGGTAAGGATGTTTCTGTACTTGGTCCTTACAAAAGCCGCTCCCTTGCCCGGCTTAACGTGCTGGAAATCCAGGACTACGTGGGGCTCGCCGTTGATGTCGAAGGTCATGCCTTTTCTGAAATCGCTTGCTGTGATCATTGGTTGTTTTCCTTCCTTCTATATTCTAGAGAATTATTAACTCTTTGGGTGCTGTAACAAAGTTTATTATACCTTTTTCCGTGACCAATGCCAAGTCCTCTATTCTTACGCCGAACTTTCCGGGAAGATATATTCCGGGTTCTATGGAAACGATGGTACCGGCCTTGATAGGCTCGTTGTTCGTCTGGGCGTATCTGGGGCTTTCGTGGATCTCCAGACCCGTTCCGTGGCCCAGGCTGTGTCCGAAATACTCGCCGTATCCTGCCTTTTCGATGACGTCTCTGGCAAATGAGTCGCACTGCTTGCCTGTAAGACCTGCGTGGATATTATTGCAGGCGTTGAGCTGTGCCTCCAGAACTATGTTGTAGACATCGATCATTTCCTGTGTGGGCTGACCGACGGCAACAGTTCTTGTCTCGTCCGAGCAGTACCCGTCCACCTTGCAGCCGTAATCCATGGTAACGAAGTCACCCTTCTTTATGACTTCGTCTCCGGGAACTCCGTGCGGCAGACTGGTCTTAGCGCCGGTTATGAGTATGGTATCGAAGCTGAGGTCCTCCGCTCCGTTCATCTTCATGAAATGCTCCAGCTCGGCGGCTGCTTCTCTTTCGGTAAGACCGGGACGCAGGAAGCCGCACATGTGGTCGAACGCCTTCATTGCGACCGCGCATGCCTTTCTGGTAGCTTCGATCTCGAACTCGTCCTTTACCTCGCGAAGAGCAAGGACTATGTCTTCGACCGGAACGAATTCCTTCTCCGGGCATTTATCTTTAAGAGCCAGGACCTGCGAATACAGTATCCTGTCCTTTTCTATTCCTATCCTCTTTTCCGGTCTGGAATTGAGAAGGTCGTAGAGGAACTTGCCGGAGAACTGCTCGAAATAAGTGAGCCAGGTGAACTGCTGCGCCATCTCGCGGTAGCGGAAATCCGTGATGATGTAAGCTTCGTCACCGGTTACGTAAAGAGCGCAGTCGTTGCCCTTCTTTCCCGTGAAATACGCGACGTTGGGCTCGCCGCAGATGTAGAGACCGTCAAGACCTCTCGCAGAAAGCTCCTTCCTGAGCTTTGCCAGTCTGTCCTCGAATCTATTCGACATCGACTGCCTCCCCTATTATTTTGTAGATGTCCGCGATGATGGTCTGGAGGGCCATCTGCGCGTTAAGATACCCGGAAGCCAGAGGGTCCGATATGACGATGCCGTAGAGCTTCTGGATCTGGTCCAGAGCGTCCATGTCAGGCTGCTCGCCCATCATGGTCTTTGTCTGGAACTCCATGCTCTTCTGCTGGAAATCGTTCATCATGTTGTAGACCTGCTCGTTCTCCTTAAGAGCCTTCTGAGCGTCAGCAAAATCCTTGAACTGATCGGTCTCCTTAAGAGATCTGACGAGTTCGTGAGCAAGATCGTATACGTTCTGCATATTATACCTCCATGAAGACCGGTACGATAGCCGGGCTTCTCTTAGTCATCTTGTAGATGTAGCTTCTTAGCGTGTCCTTCATGGTCTTTTCGACCATGCCGCGTTTCTTGTTGTCCAGAGCGTCGACTGCGTTGAGTATCTCCGCCCTTGCCTCGTCCAGGATGCTTCCGTATTCCTTTACGAATATGAAGCCTCTGGTGTGGAGCTGAGGACCGGAAATGAGCTCGCCTGTCTTGGCGCTGAAGACTGCCGCCAGAACTATCAGGCCGCTTCCGGAAAGGTCTCTTCTTTCGTTAAGGACAGCGTTGCCTATGTCTCCGATGCCGAGTCCGTCGACAAGGATCGGCTCCGCGCTGACCTTTTCCTTGGACATTACCATGGTCCTTCTGGAAAGCTCTATAACGTCACCGTTAGATGCGTAGATGATGTTCTTCCTGGGCATTCCCAGCTGTTCGGCTATCCTGGCGTGTCCGAGCAGATGCCTTACTTCGCCGTGGACCGGTATGAAGAACTTTGGTCTGAGCAGCGTATGGACGAGCTTGAGCTCCTCTTCACAGGCGTGTCCGGATACGTGGGTCTCGGCGATGTCGTTGTAGATTACGTCCGCGCCCTGCTCCATCAGAGCGTTGACTATGTCGGATACGTCCCTTTCGTTGCCGGGCACAGGGTTGGAAGACAGAATGACCATGTCGTTATCCCTTATGTGAACGTTCTTATGAAGTCCGTCCGACATCCTGGAAAGAGCGCTCATAGGTTCGCCCTGGCTTCCCGTGGTTATGATTATAAGCTCGGAATCGTCTATCCTGTTGATGTCCTTGAGGGGGATCATGGTTCCTGGCGGAACGTTCAGATAACCGAGCTCCTGAGCGATGTTAACAGTGTTCTCCATGCTGCGCCCGGATACCGCCACCTTCCTTTTGTTCTCGACCGCTATGTCGATTATCTTCTGAACGCGATGGACGTTGCTGGAGAAAGTAGCGATTATTATCCTCTTGTCCGTGCTCCTTATGATGCTGGCGAGCGAGTTCCCGACGATCTGCTCGGACCTGGTATATCCGGGCCTTAGAGCGTTGGTGCTGTCCGCGAGCAGGAGCAGAACGCCGTCCTGCCCTATCCTGGAGAGCCTTCCCAGATCTATGGGGCTGCCGTCCACAGGAGTATAGTCGACCTTGAAATCGCCTGTATGGAAGACTGTCCCCACCGGAGTCTTGATAGCGAACGCGAAAGAATCCGCCACGGAATGCGTAGTGTGTATCGCTTCGGCCTTGAAGCATCCCAGGTCCACGGTCTGTCCGGGCTCTATCTCGAACAGGGTGCTGTCCGAAAGCTTGTGTTCCTTAAGCTTGTTCTTTATGAAGCCTATCGTAAGCCTGCTGCCGTAGATGGGCACGGAAAACTGTTTAAGCAGGAACGGTACTCCGCCTATGTGGTCCTCGTGCGCGTGCGTTATCAGTACGCCGCGGAACTTGTGTATGTTCTCCGCTATGTACGAAAAATCCGGTATGACCGCGTCTACACCGAGCATTTCGTCGTCGGGGAAAGACAGTCCGCAGTCTATGGCGATCATGTCGTCGCCGTACTCCAGGACAGTCATATTCTTCCCGATCTCGTGCAGGCCGCCCAGAGGGATCACCCTGAGTTTGTGCTTTACTTTAGTTGTTTTATTCGTTGTCTTTTTTGCCATTTTATCCTTTCACGACGATGTTGAGAAGCTTTCCTGGAACGGCTATCGCCTTCACGACGTCCTTTCCGTCGACGAGCGCCTTAACGGAGGGCTGTTCCATGCAATACGCCAGCAGCTCTTCCCTGCCCGCGGATGCCGGAACGTCCAGCTTTCCGCGAACCTTGCCGTTTATCTGGACGGCTATCTCCACGGTGTCCTTAACAAGCGCGCTCTCGTCCACGACCGGCCAGGGATGTCTGTAGAGGGACTCACTGTATCCGAGACCTTCCCACATCTCTTCGCATACGTGGGGGGCGAAAGGCGCAAGAAGCAGCACTACGCACTCCGCGGCGTAGCGCAGCAGACCCATGTTGACGTCGTCGAGTTCCTTATAACGGTAAAGTTCGTTCACGAGCTCCATTACTGCGCTGAGCGCGGTATTGAAGTTGAATCTCTTCTCGATATCGTCTGTAACTCTCTTGATAGTATTGTTCAGTATGTAATTAAGTTGTTTGTCGTCCTTGGTCTCAGCCTTGAACACGGTAGGTATGCCTTCCGTATCCTTAGCCAGGTCGTAGATCAGCCTGTAGACTCTTCCGAGGAACCTGTAGGATCCTTCGACGCCGGAATCGGACCACTCCAGCTCTCTGTCCGGAGGAGCCGCGAACAGTATGAACAGCCTCGCGGTATCCGCGCCGTACTTGTCTATTATCTCGTCCGGGCTTACTACGTTGCCTATGGACTTGCTCATCTTGCCGACTATCCAGTTGCCGTCCGCGTCCGTGTATCCCTTCAGTACCATTCCCTGGGTAAGCAGATTGGTGAAAGGCTCCTCGCAGCTGACGAGCCCCAGATCGTAGAGCACCATCATGAAGAAACGCGCGTACATCAGGTGCAGTATCGCGTGCTCCACGCCGCCTATGTACTGGTCCACGGGCATCCAGTAAGAAGCCTTGGACGGATCGAACGGAGCGCCCGTGTTCTGTGCGTCGCAGTAGCGCAGGAAGTACCAGGAGGAATCCAGGAAGGTATCCATGGTATCGACTTCCCTCTTTGCCGGCTTTCCGCAGATCGGGCAGACCGTATCCACGAAGGTCTTGGATGTGGCTACCGGAGACTCTCCCTTGCCGGTGAACTCGACGTCCGTAGGCAGCAGAACAGGCAGGTTCTCTTCCTTTTCGGGTACCCAGCCGTGCTCCGGGCAGTAGATCATCGGGATCGGGCAGCCCCAGTATCTCTGCCTGGAAATGAGCCAGTCGCGGAGCCTGTAGTTGGTCTTGGCTTCTCCCAGGCCTATGGCCTTAAGATCGTCTCTTATGGCAACGATGGCGTCCTTGTTATCCATGCCGTCGTACTTGCCGGAGTTTATCATCTTACCTTCCGCTTCGAACGCCGCAGTAAGGTTATTGACGTCTATATCTTCCCTGCCGGGATCTACTACGGGGATTATCTCCAGACCGAACTTCTTGGCGAAGTCGAAGTCTCTCTGATCGTGGGCGGGAACGCCCATTACGGCGCCTGTTCCGTAGGAGATCAGAACGTAGTCGGAGATGTAGATCGGCATCTTCTTGTGAGTAAGCGGGTTTATGGCGTAGCGGCCGATGAAAACGCCTGTCTTTTCCTTGCTGGTGGAAGTACGCTCTATGTCGGACAGATGCTTTACCTGCTCCGAGTATTCTTCTACTGCGGCTTCGTATTCAGTGCCGTGAATAAGCTCGTGGAGCATGGGATGCTCGGGGCTCATTACCATGAAGGTAGTGCCGAACACAGTGTCCACGCGGGTGGTGAATACGCGCAGCTTCTTATCGGAACCGACTATGTCGAAGTCCAGTTCGGTGCCTTCGGAACGTCCGATCCAGTTGCGCTGCATGGTCTTTACCTTGTCAGGCCAGCCCGGAAGCTTGTCCAGATTGTCCAGCAGCCTGTCCGCGTAGTCCGTGATCTTCAGGTACCACTGGGACAGATCTTTCTTGGTAACTTCGGTCTTGCAGCGTTCGCACTTGCCGTCGACTACCTGCTCGTTAGCTAGCACTGTCTGGCAGGACGGGCACCAGTTGACCGGGTTCTCCTTCTTATAAGCGAGACCTTTCTTCCAGAACTGAATGAATATCCACTGCATCCACTTGTAGTAATCTTCCTTGTAGGTGCAGACTTCGCGGTCCCAGTCGTAGGAGAAGCCGCAGAGCTTCAGCTCGTCCTCCATCTCCGCGATGTTGGAGCTCGTCCATACCGCGGGGTGGATTCCGTGCTGTATCGCCGCGTTCTCGGCAGGAAGACCGAAGGAGTCGAATCCTATGGGATGAAGCACGTTGTAGCCCTTCATGGTCTTGAATCTGGCTACTACGTCGCCTATGGAATAGTTCCTTACGTGTCCCATGTGGATCTTTCCGCTGGGATACGGGAACATCTCCAGGCAGTAATACTTCTCCGCGTCCGGGTCTTCGGTAACGTGGAAGACGTCGCTGTCCTTCCACTTCTTCTGCCACTTCTTTTCTATGGTTCTGAAATCATAACGGTCGTTCATTTCGGATCAGTTCCTTTCCGGCTCGTACTGCTCGCTGTCGCAGTCGGCCCAGATCTTCTCTATGTTGTAATAATCTCTTTTAGCTTTGGTGAACAGGTTTACTATTATGTCGCCGAAATCCAGCAGTATCCAGCCGCTCTCTCCGACACCCTCCTTGTGACGGAGCTCTTCTCCGACCTGGGCCATCTTGTCTTCGGCTTCGTCCGCCAGAGCCTCCAGCAGTCTGGAATTGGCAGCGTCCGCGATCACGAAATAATCCGCGAATCCGGACCTTTCGGCGATGTCTATAAGGACTATGTCCTGGGCCTTCTTATCGTCCAGGGCTTTGGCGATCTTAAGGGCGATCTCTTTGTTGCTCATTAGTTTCTCCTTGTCTTGTGGTACCCTTTCCTTTAGCCAGTCTATGAATTCCTGCGATGTTTCGTTGAACCGGTCGTCCCTGACCGACATTACGTAAGCTTTTATGCGTTCCATTACCAGCAGCATGCTGGATTCCAGATCGTCGGTCAGCGCTTTTCTGAGGACGGGAGCCTCGTCGAAAGACCGGCCGTCCTCCAGCGTGTCCGCTAGTTTAAGCACCATCGTAAGCTTGCAGGCGCCTGCGTGTCCAATAGTATGATAACGTATGGCTTCCAGTATCTCCGGATCGGTAACGCCCCAGTCCTTTTCAAGGTGTTCCGCGGCTATAGGACCGTGCTCCAGATTCCCTTCGTGCCTGTAAGCGTCGTGGAATATGGCGGCAACTTCCAGTCTGTCCCAGTCCGCTCCGTAGCGATCAGCGTACTCCTTCGCCTTGGCTATGACCCGCAGAGTGTGTTCGTATCTGGACTGTTTAACGTTGTCTTTAACGAACAGCAGAAGCTTGTCCTTGAATTCTCTCGAATACGCAATGTCCGGCATTTTATTTGTCCTGGAGATCTATCGCTATGGACAGATCCTTAAGCTGATCGTCGCTTACGATCGTCGGAGCTTCCGACATTACGCACTGAGCGTTCTGGTTCTTCGGGAATGCGATGACCTGACGGATATCGTCGGTTCCGAGAAGCAGCATGCACAGTCTGTCAAGTCCGAAGGCCAGTCCTCCGTGAGGCGGCGCGCCGTACTTGAACGCGTCTATGAAGAAGCCGAAACGTACGCGTATCTCTTCTTCGGAGAGCTTGAGCACTTCGAATATGGTCTTCTGGAGCTCGCTGTCGTGTATACGTATCGATCCGCCGCCGGCTTCGTAACCGTTTATTACTATGTCGTAAGCGTCCGCGTAGACTTTATCCAGCTCGCCTGTCTTAAGGTAGCCGATATGTTCCTTCTTGGGCGAAGTGAACGGATGATGCATGGCTGTGTAGCGCTGCTCTTCCTCCGACCACTCGAACATCGGGAAGTCCGTTATCCAGCAAAGCTTGAATTCGTTCGGATCCAGCAGGCCGAGTTTGCCCGCGATGTCCCTTCTGAGGAAGCCGAGGGCCGCCCAAACGACGTTCTTGGGGCCGCTGCAGATCAGTATCAGATCGCCGGTCTTGGCGCCGAACTTATCGCAGATCGCAGCCAGTTCTTCCTGAGAGAAGAACTTGTTTACAGAAGATTTTATTTCGTCTGCTTCTTTTCTTATCCATACGAGACCCTTCGCGCCGAATACTTTTACGGATTCGACCATCTTGTCGATGTCTTTTCTGGAGAACTTTTCGGAACCTCCGGTGATGTCGATGCCCATCACCTTGCCGCCGGCAGCTATGGCGTCCGTAAACACCTGGAACGCGCAGTCCTTAACAGTGTCCTTAATGTCAGTAAGCTCGAATCCGAAGCGAAGGTCCGGCTTATCGGAGCCGTAGCGGTCCATGGCCTCGTCCCAGGTAAGTCTGGGAAGCGGGGTCTGTATGTCTATTCCCCTCATCTCCTTGAAGAGCTCTTTCAGGAAAGCTTCCTGGATGGCTATTATGTCCTCCTGATCGACGAAGGACATCTCAAGGTCTATCTGAGTGAACTCCGGCTGTCTGTCGGCCCTGAGGTCTTCGTCGCGGTAGCACTTGGCTATCTGGACGTACCTGTCTGTACCGCCTATCATCAGCAGCTGTTTGAACTGCTGCGGAGACTGCGGCAGAGCGTAGAACTTTCCGGGGTTAACGCGGCTGGGGACAAGATAATCCCTGGCGCCTTCCGGAGTCGGCTTGGCGAGCACCGGGGTCTCGACTTCGATGAATCCGTTCTTAAAGTAGAAGTTACGGATGACATTGTACATCTTGCTTCTGAAAGCAAGAGTGTTCTGCATCACGGGCTTCCTAAGGTCCAGATACCTGTACTTAAGACGCAGGTCGCCGGATACGTTATCGTCGTCCTTGATGTAGATCGGCGGAGTCTCGGAAGCCGAATACACGGACAGTTCGTCCGCGACTATCTCGATATAGCCCGTGAGCAGGTCAGGGTTCTTGGATTCCCTTTCCCTTACGACGCCGCTGATTCCTACGCAGTATTCGCCGCGGAGCGTTCCCGCCTTGGCGAACACCTCTTCGGAAGTGTTCTCGTCGAACACGACCTGAACTATGCCGCTCCTGTCGCGGATGTCGGCGAATATAAGGCCGCCGAGCCTTCTGTTCTTTGCGACCCATCCGTTTACGCAGACGGTATCGCCTATGTTTTCTTTTCTTAAAGTACCGCAGTAATGCGTACGCTTAAGCAGTTTGTCCATTTTATCCTCTTGATGCTTTAACTGTTAATCGAATATTCCGGCAAACAAAGCCAGGAATAAATTATCCATCGGAACTTCTTTCTGTTCGGAGCGTTTCATGTCCCTGAGACTTACGACTCCCTTGGCAAGCTCGTCGTCTCCTATTACGGCAACGTATGGAACGTTCAGCCTGTCCGCGTATTTGAACTGAGCCTTAAGGCCCCTGTCCATTACGTCGATCATTACGCTGACGCCGGAACCGCGCAGATCCTCGGCCAGTTCGATGGCTTTGATCTTCGCCTTTTCGCCCAGTCCGCATATAAGCAGATCGCTGGTCTTGTCCGGGTCGAACTTAAAGCCTGACGCTTCCAGGATCAGCATGAGTCTTTCTATGCCCATGCCGAAGCCCACGCCCGGTGTATCCGGACCGCCGAGCTGTTCGATGAGTTTATCGTATCTTCCTCCGCCGCATACGGTGGACTGGGAACCGAGCTTGTCGGATACGAACTCGAAGGCTGTCTTCGTGTAGTAATCCAGTCCTCTGACGATCCCGGGATCCACCTCGTAGGGAACACCGTAAGCGTCCAGCAAGGACTTGAGCTCTTCGAAAGCGTTCCTGCAATCCTCGTCCAGATAATCCAGCATTACGGGCGCGCCCTTTACCAGCGCCTGGCACTCGGGACTCTTGCAGTCCAGGATCCGCATGGGGTTTCTGTCGAAGCGGCTCTTGCACGTGTCGCAGAGCTTATCCAGGTTGGGACGCAGGAAATCCTGCAGAGCCTTTCTGTACTCCGCCCGGCAGTTGGGGCATCCTATGCTGTTGATCTTAAGCTTTACGTCGTCGATACCGAGAGTCGTCAGCACGTCGTAGGCTATGCGTATGACCTCGGCGTCCGCCATCATTCCGGAAGCGCCGAAGCACTCTATTCCGAACTGGTGGAACTCCCTGCTCCTTCCCTTCTGCATCTTCTCGTAGCGGTAGCACGGCGTAATGTAGTAGTATTTTGCCGGAAGACCTTCGGCGTAGAGCTTGTTCTCTATGAAAGCCCTTACTACTCCGGCGGTGCCTTCGGGCTTCAGCGTAAGGCTCCTGTCGGCCTTTTCGAAGCTGTACATCTCCTTCTGGACGACGTCCGTGGTATCGCCTATTCCGCGAGCGAAAAGCTCAGTAGACTCTACCATCGGCGTTCGTATCTCTTTATAGCCGTACGTTTCCGCAAGGGTCCTGAACACATCTTCAACATACTGCCATTTATGAGATTCAGACGGCAGCAGGTCCTTCATTCCTTTGGGGATACTTATCAAAGCGCATCCTCCTTCCTCTTTATCATTTCGTCGATCCTATCGACGTATATCTCGTAATTCGAAACGTTCGCGACACGTTCCACCCGGTCTTCATCCGGATAGTAGATCTTGGAGACTCCGCCCGCGCCCAGCGCGATTATCGACTGGTCCTCCTCCATTATCCGTATGTTGTATATGCTCTCGCATCCGGGAAGCGACCAGCCGGTGTTTTCCATGTTGCCGGTCATGTGCTTCTGCCTGTACATGTAGTAAGGCGAGTATCCCGCGGCGCCGAGCTTGCCGTAGGCCTGCGACAGCATTTCGCAGACGGTGTCTCCGCCGCTGTACGACAGGTCCTTGTTCTCCTCTATCAGACGGGAGCCCCGCTTTACTGCCAGTGTGTGGACGGTTATGTTCTGCGGTCCGAGATCCATGATCTTACGCAGAGAATCAGCCATGTCATCCGGAGTCTCTCCTGGAAGACCTGCGATAAGATCCGCGTTTATGATCCTGACTCCGGCAGCCTTTGCCATTGCGAAAGCATTCGTTATGTCTTCGGGGCGGTGCAGTCTTCCTATGCGGTCCAGCGTCTTCTGCTGCATGCTCTGCGGGTTTATGCTTATGCGGCCGCAGCCTGCCTTTACGAGCGCCGAAAGCTTACCTTTGGTGATGGAGTCCGGTCTTCCGCACTCCACCGTGAATTCGGCTGTTTTCTGGCTCAGAAACGATGCCGCGGTCTTGTCCGTCAGTCTCCGGAACTGATCTTCCTCCAGAGAGGAAGGCGTTCCTCCGCCGACGTATACGGACTCAGCGTACATTCCCTTTTCGCGGAACAGGCGCGATAACGCGTCCATCTCTTTTTCCAGAGCGGCCAGATAGGCTTCAGCCTTATCCCCTGAATACTTGTTCGAAGTGAACGAGCAGTACAGGCATCTGGTGGGACAGAACGGTATTCCGATGTACAGGCCGACCGCTTTGGGATCTCTGTCGAAACTTACGGTACTCTGCGTGTTCCATACGTTTCTCAGAAGAGCGGTCTTCTCTTCGCTGACGAGATAATCAGCCTTGAGAGCGGTCTCCGCAGCTTCCGGCGAACCGGTCAGCCTTACGAGCTTGTTGAAAAGCTTGAGCGGTCTAACGCCCGTAAGCGTACCCCACTTAAGCTCCCTGCCGGTCTTTTCCGACATGTACCTGTAAAGCGCTCTCTTCTGCGCGTTTCTGTCCATTTCGTCGGGACCGGGGACGACGAATACGTTACCGCCTTCCGCGAAACAGTCCAGTTCGTCCGCGCTGACGAACATCTTGGCAAGTTCCGTAAGCTCGTATCTGTTTTTATCGTCCCTGATCGTTAATCTGAACAAACGGATTATACCTTTTTTCCCAGCCTATCTGAGTCTCGTCCATGTGTCCCGGAAGAACGACAGTGTCGTCCGGCAGGACATAGATCTTGTTTCTTAAAGTCTCCACGAGAGCGTCCCAGTCTCCGCCCGGAAGATCGGTCCTTCCTACGGAAGCGTGGAACAAAGTGTCTCCGGAGAACAAAAACTTATTATCCGCGTAGATGCTCATGCCGCCGGAGGTATGGCCCGGACAGTCTATGAACCTCAGCTTGATGCCGCCTATTTCAAGTTCGTCGCCGTCGCGCACTTCCACGTCAGCGGTATACCCGCCTTTTCCGAAGCTGGCGGCTCTGTTGTAAAGCAGCTTGCGCTCAGCTCTTGACGCGAGCAGTTTAGCATCCGGATACTTTTCTTTGAAAAATCCTATTCCGCCGGTGTGATCCCCGTGCGCGTGGGTTATCATTATGTATTCGAGCTTAAGACCTTCCCTGTCGATGAACTCCGCAGCGGAAGGAAGTTCCGAACCCGGATCGACTATGAACGCTTCTTTGCTCTCCTCGTCCCAGACAAGGTACGCGTTAGTAGCAAATCCGTTGTTCGCAACATATCTGTTGATCTTCATGTCAGTAATTCGTTCTGTATACTTCCAGAACGTCCTTTATCTGTCTGAATCTGCCGATGATCTTGTCTATGTCACCGGTGTTGGTTATCTGCAGCAGCAGATTAAGCGTGGATACTCCGCTCGGATCCGCCTGGGCGTGCACTCCGGTAAGGTTGATGTCCAGATCGTCGCAGACCTTGGAAACATCGGAGAACAGTCCCTTGCGGTCGTCCGCCACGATGGTGATAGCGGCTTCGAAGTACATGTCTCCGTCGCCAAGATCCCACTGGGCTTCGAGCAGTCTGCCCTGCTCTTCCTCCGGAAGACTGAGTATGTTGATGCAGTCCTTGCGGTGTATGCTTACTCCTCTGCCTTTGGTCGTATACCCGATTATCTCGTCGCCGGGTACCGGGTTGCAGCATCTGGCGAAACGCACCAGCAGGTTGTCGACTCCTTTAACGGTAACGCCTCTGGAGTTCTTGGAAGCGCGCTTCTTGGCCTGAGTATCCTTGCGGCGCTCCTCCCTCTCAAGACGCTTCAGCTGCGCCTGCTCTTCCTCGCGGTAGTAGCTGAGGCACAGAAGCACCGTCTTGTTTATGATCGATCCGCCTGCGCTCAGAGCCGCGTAAAGATCATCCACGTTGTTGAAGTTCTGCGACTTTGCAGCCCTTTCCAGATAACTTGCCTTAAGTATCTTCTCCGCTTCCAGATCCCTGCGCTTGACGGCCTTCTCCAGAGCTTCCTTACCCTTGTCCGTACCTTGTACTTTATTGTTCTTCTTAAGGTAGGCGCGTATCTTGGACCTTGCGGAATTGGTCTTAACGACCTTAAGCCAGTCTATGCTCGGTCCCTTGGAGTTCGAAGAAGTAACGACTTCGACTATCTCGCCGTTCTGGAGCTCGTAAGTTATCGGGACCATCTTTCCGTTGACCCTTGCGCCTACGCATTTCTCGCCTATGCGGGAGTGTATCTTGTAGGCAAAGTCCAGCGGAGTGGAACCTGCAGGCAGCTCTATCACGTCGCCCTTAGGTGTAAATACGAATACCTGGTTGGCGAACAGATCTACCTTCAGGGTCTCCATGAATTCCTGGGAATCCCTGGCTTCCTGCTGCCACTCCAGAGTCTGTCGTATCCAGGCCAGCTTTACTTCTTCGCTGTCCTTGTTTCCGCTTATGCCTTCCTTGTACTTCCAGTGAGCCGCGATACCGTATTCAGCGACGCGGTGCATCTCCCAGGTCCTGATCTGTATCTCGAACGGATTTCCGGTCTTAGACATCAGCGTCGTATGCAGCGACTGGTACATGTTGGACTTGGGCATCGCGATGTAGTCCTTGAAGCGGCCGGGTATTGGCGTCCATTTCGTATGGATGGCGCCAAGCACCGCGTAGCAGTCCCTTACGGAATCCACGATTATGCGTACGGCCGTAAGGTCGAAGATCTCGCTTATCTCCTTGTTCTGCTGCATCATCTTTTTGTAGATGCTGTAGTAGTGCTTCTCCCTGCCGTATATCTCCGACTTGATCCCCAGTGAATCGACAAGTTCCTTTACCCTCTGCACCAGCGTATCTATGGAGATGTTGATGGTCTTTCTGCGCTTTTCCATCTCCTTGTCTATATGCTCGTACGCGTCCGGATACAGATGCTGGAAAGCGATGTCTTCCAGCTCTATCTTGATCCTGTACATACCGAGCCTAGCGGCTATGGGAGCGTAGACCTCCAGCGTCTCGCGGGATTTCTCCCTGATCTTCTCCGGAGTCTGATAATCGATCGTGCGCATGTTGTGCAGTCTGTCGCAGACTTTGATTATCAGGATGCGTATGTCCTTGGACATGGCAAGGAACATCTTGCGGACGTTCTCGGCCTGGGCTTCCTCCTTGGTCGTATAGACAAGGTTGGTAAGCTTGGTAACGCCGTCGACCATTATTGCCACGTCTTCGCCGAACTCTTCCTTAACGTCGTTTATCGTGTAGGAAGTATCTTCGACGACATCATGAAGAAGGCCGGCCGCGATGGTGTGGTCGTCCATTCCCAGTTCGGCAAGTATCTTACCGACGGCCATCGGATGTATGATGTACGGCTCGCCGGACTTTCTGAACTGTCCTTCATGAAGTTGTGAGGCTCTGGCAAAGGCCTTTTCGAGCACTTCCGCGTCGAACGAAGGGTTTATCGCCAGGAGCTCCTTAACGTAATCGGTCATAAAACTCCGAAAAAATGGGTTTCGTTATTATAAAAAACAAGGCATGCGCGCCGAAAACGCACATGCCCTGCAGTAGGCATGGGATCACTCTGTCTTTTCAGCTGCCTCGTCGAGCGCTTCGGCTACAGTCTTTTCTGCTTCTTCGACTGCGGCTTCAGTTTCCTTCTTGGCTGCTCCGAGCTTTTTGATGGACTTCGGAGAAGGCTTAGCTTCCTTTTCCGGTTCCTCAGCTTCCCTGGTCTTTGCGGAAGCCGGAGCTGCATTGCCCGGGTCTGCGAAGCTGCTGATGGCGCTCTTTGCCATCTCCAGCTTTACCTTTTCGGATCCGACCGCGATGACTACACGGTCCTCGGTTATTCTTACTACTTTGCCGTAGATGCCGCCTATCGTGACGACTTCGTCTCCGGGCTTAAGGGCGTTTCTGAAGTTCTTGAGTTCCTTATCCCTCTTGCTCTGCGGTCTGATGGTGAAGAAATAGAGCGCGACGAATATTACGGCGATCATTATGAGCGACATCCAGCTTCCGCCGAGTCCGCCCGATCCAGATGATGCATATGCTATGTACATAAATTACCTCCCGTGCATAATCATATAGATTTATTATAACCATTATATGCGTAAAATCAACTTGTTTTTAAATATAAAAGTAAAAACTGATACGCACATTACTTGCTCAGACATCTGTAACCTGTTCTGAAAGCGGCATTCCGCGCGAGCATAACTTATTGATTTATATAACGCGTTTTGATAATATAGCAATGACGTGCCGGCGTGGTGGAACTGGCAGACGCGCGGGACTCAAAATCCCGTTCTGGCAACAGAGTGCGGGTTCGACCCCCGCCGCCGGCACCAATTTTTATTTATCGGTCAAGAAAACAGCAAAGGAAAATGAAATGAAGCATAAAAGACTGGTATTCACTGCCGTTCTGATCGCGCTTTCCCTGCTTCTGGGCGCCTGCGGATCCGCCGACATTAGCAAACAGAGCGCGTACGATCTGATCAGGAACGCAGTGGAAAAGACTTCGAAGCTCGACAGCTACGAGATGGAGATGAACGTCAGATCCGTGACCGAAGTGTTCGGCGAAAAGATCGAGACTCCGATAAGCTTCAACGTCAAAGCCGAAGGCGCTTCCGGATCTTCCTTGAAAGCATCCGGAAAGATGGCCATGAGCATGCTCGGAACGAATATCGACGCGGATTATTATCAGGAAAACGGCACACTGTATCTTGCCATGGACGGCGCCAAGTTTAAGCTCGCTGCCAATTCGCAGGAAGCAAAGACCTTAACGTTCAGCGATACCGAAAAGAGCATACTGAAAGCCCTTCCCGAAGATGTAGTTAAGGAAGTCACCAACATACAGAACGACGACGGTTCCAGGACCGTATCCGTAATGATAGACGGAGAAAAGTTCTCGGAGATATTCCGCGAACTGATCTCTTCATATTCCAACGAAGAGACCTACGCGAACATGGTGAATGACCTTAAGACCGGCATCGACATCAGCAGCGCGAACGTTACGGTAACAGTGCTTCCGAGCGGATACGTAAGCGAATACAAACTACAGTTCGACATGAACGTCAGACTTTCTTCAGTCTCGCAGAACATGGACTTCTCGACTGAACTGAGCCTGGACGCTTCCATTGCTTTCAAGGATCCCGGCAGCAAGGTAACGGTAACGGCACCTTCCGATCTGTCCGAATACCAGGACATTTCTAAAAAACAGTAGGAACCGGCTTCCGCCGCAACGAGAAAGAGCTCCCGCGTCCGGGAGCTCTTTGATTTTGTCTTTAGCTAAAGTCGAAGTTCTGTAATCTACTCTTCTGCGATTACTGCCTTACCATCGTAATAGTTGCAGTTAGGGCATACTCTGTGCGGCAGCTTGGGCTGGTGGCACTTAGGGCATTCAGAAAGAGCAGGACCGGTCTTCTTCATGTTGGCCTTGGTCCTCTGGCTCGTTATAGCTTTAGACGTTTTTCTCTTAGGTGTTGCCATTTGACATTCCTCCTTCTGAAAAAAATCAGCCTTTATAGTTTAATGACGTTGCACTGCTTTGTCAAGCAGAACTTTTGACGTATTTTACTTTCCGGTAACGATGTCGTAGGTATCCCTTGCGATCATAAGCTCTTCGTCGGTCGGGATGAGCAGGATCTTTACCTTGGAATCGGGAGCGGAGAGGTCGGCTTCCTTGCCGCGCAGTCCCCTGTTCTTCTCAACGTCCAGCTTGATGCCGAGATAATCCATGTCCGCGCAGGTCATTTCCCTGAACAGATCGTCGTTCTCGCCCAGACCGGCCGTGAATATGATGGCGTCGGCTCCGTTGAGCTCCGCCATGTACGCGCCTATGTACTTCTTAACTCTGTGGACGAACATCTCGAAAGCGAGCTTGGCCTTTTCGTCGCCGGAAGCAGCCGCAGCGTGGATGTCTCTTGCGTCGGAGAACCCGCCGATGCCCAGAAGTCCGGACTTCTTATTCATGAGGGTATCCAGTTCTTCCGGTTCGAGTCCTTCTCTCTTCTGGATGAAGGTAACTACCGCGGGATCCAGATCGCCGCAGCGGGTGCCCATCATGAGGCCTTCGAGCGGTGTAAGACCCATTGTGGTATCGACGCACTTTCCGTCCTTAACTGCCGCTATGGAAGCGCCGCTGCCGACGTGGCAGGATATGAGCTTAAGGCCCTTTTCATCCCTTCCCAGGAACTCGGCTGCGCGCTTGGTGACGAATCTGTGGCTTGTTCCGTGGAAACCGTATTTTCTTATGCCATACTTGGTGTAGTACTCGTAAGGAAGCGCGTACATGTAGGCGCTGGGAGCCATGGTCTGATGGAACGCAGTGTCGAATACCGCGACGTTCTTCTTTCCGGGCATTACTTGCATGCAGGCGCGTATGCCGAGGAGGTTGGCCGGATTGTGCAGAGGTCCGAGGGGAACGCATTCCTCTACGCCCTTGATGACCTCGTCGGTTATGAGCATGCTGGACGAGAACTTCTGCGCTCCGTGCACCACTCTGTGGCCTATGGCGCCTATCTCGTCGGTGCTCTTGATGACACCGAGCTCGGGATCGGTAAGGATCCTGATGATCTCCTTGAAAGCGTCGGAATGATCCTTGCAGTAAGCCTCGACTTTAGTTGTCTGTCCGTTCTTCTTGTGACCGATGAAAGAGTCCTTAAGGCCTATCTTCTCCGCGTTTCCTTTGCAGAGGACCTTCTCGTTGGTCATGTCAAGGACCTGATACTTCAGCGATGAGCTTCCGCAATTAACTACCAGAATAATCATTATGTAACCTCCTTGAAATTTATAACATTTTAGGTACTTGCACTTTGTCCGAAAACTCGGCGGCAGGTCTGCCGCAGATCATGCTGAAAATGTCAGCAGATCTTATGTCGACGTCCAGAACGGGCAGTTCCGGAGCGTTCGGTTCCGTGTTTTTATTGATGTTTGAATATACAGGTATGCTGCCGTTTTCTTTCGCGTTTTTCAGGATCTCAGCTCCCCTGCCGTTAAAGGCAAGGACCTTGGCGTAAGCGATCTCCTTACCGTCCGCGTAATCTACGCGCTCTTTGTTTATTCCTAATATCAGCTGAGTAAGGACGCGCGAAACTCTCGAAGAAGTATATCTGCCTGAAACCGTTCCTTCCACAAGCTCTTCGATGTCCGAGGCGTAGGATGCCTGTTCCAGGAGCCTGTTCTCCAGACCTTCCGAGATCTCGGGGATCTGCCGGAGCTCACCGGAGGAAGCGGAGGCAAGAGCGTGTCTTACCATCGCGAAAAGCCTTTCTTCCCTGAGTCTCAGAGCTTCGGGTGAAAAATCAGGCGCATCCAGGATATCGATCATGGCTTCAGGAACATAGTCCTTCCATTTCCCGTCGCCGTTTTTCATCAGAGACCTGATCAAAGACGCTGAAGCGCGATCGTCGGAAACGTCGACCGTCCCGTGTCCTCCGCCGGTACGTTTGACAGCAGCTGCTCCGATCACGGCTTTCTGCCTTATGATCTCCCTGAGATAACATACCGCAAGAGTATCGTTGGGCCCCCTAAGCACTGAATAATCCAGGCCCGGATAGACCGACGCGAGAGCGAGATCGTAAGCGGCAGGATAGGACGCGCCGTTTCCGAGAGCTGTCCTGAGAGCTTCAGAAAACTCCGCGGACTCGAACGCCGTTGCGCTCGCTATCTCCCGGAGCGCTTCGATGTCTCCCGACTCGCTTCCGAATACCAGACCGTCCACGCATCCCAGCCCGTTAAGCACACGTATCCCGCCTCTTGCGAAGAAGTCGGCGGAGTTTACCGCGTAAACAGCCGGAAGTTCCAGAACAAGATCCGCCCCGCAGCGTACCGCTGCCTCTGCCCTTAAGAACTTATCGCAAAGGGCAGGACCTCCCCGCTGCATGAAGTCTCCGCTCATCACGCAGACTATGCCCGAAGCGCCCTGCTCTCTCGCTTTGCTTATAAGGTACGCGTGGCCGTTATGGAATGGATCGAATTCGCAGATTATACCTGCAATGTCCATTATTCCTCTCCGGAAGACTGAGCCTTGTAGATCTGGTCCTTGACTTCGTTGCGGCTGGACGCGATGTTGCTGTTGATCTTCTCGAAGGTGTTCTGAAGATCGTCATACATGTCGGTGAAGTACGTAGCGTACATCTGGTCGACCTTCTCCTGGAGATTGTAGAGCATGCCGTCGGTGTAATCCAGGATGGACATCTTCATTACCTGGCTGTTCTCCTTGGCGACGCGCATTATCTCGTCCGCTCTGGCCTTTGCCTTGAGAGTGATCTCGTCCTGCTCCACGAGCTTGGCTGCCTTTTCCTGAGCCTCGGCTATGATCTTCTCGTACTCGGCCTTGGCGTCGTCCAGGATCCTGGTGCGCTCGTTCTTGATCCACTGAGCCTGCTGGATCTCGTCCGGAAGCTCCAGACGGATCTCCTTAACGATCTCGGTGATCTCGTTCGGGTCGACCATTACCTTTTTGACGACGGGGACTGTAGACGCAAGTTCTATTATCTCGTCCAGTTCGTCCAGAAGTTCTAATACTTTCATTTCTTACCCCCTGTTTTATATTGTTTCATAAGTTTGTAAACGTCTTTGCTGACCCATCCGGAAACGTCCGCTCCCAGGCTGAAATTGGTGCGCACGATGGAAGAGCTGATGTACGAATACTCCGGCTTGGTCATGATGTAGATGGTCTCGCAGCTGCCCTTGAAGAAATAGTCGTAGAGCTGGGCAAGACTTATCTCGTAGTCGAAGTCGCTTACGTTGCGCAGGCCTCTGACTATGAAATCGAAACCGTTGTTCATTACGTACGTAGGAAGATGGTCCGAGAAAGACACGATCTCCACGTTTTCGATGTGCTTAAGAGCCGCCTTCACCATCTCCGTACGCTGTTCCAGAGTGAAAAAGCTCTCCTTTGCGTAGTTGACGACGACACCGACTACGAGGGTATCGCAGAGCTTCGCGGCCCTTTCGATGACGTCCACGTGTCCGACGGTTATTGGATCGAAGGTGCCGCAGCAAAAGCCTTTTTTCATTGAGTCTTCCTCCGGTATATCGTAAGTCCTGTCTTTCCGTATCTTCTGGATCTGAAGCATTCCAGGTCCCTGTATTCCTCCGGCAGCTCTTCGTGACGGTCGTGCTCGCAGACGATCATGCCGTCCGCAGCCAGACTGCCGCTGTCGAGTATGGTATCCAGCGCTTCAAGAAGGTATCCGTCCGCGTACGGAGGATCCAGAAAATAGAAATCTATCTTTTCCGAGACGCGGGAAATGGCGCTGCGGAAATCAGCGTTAAGAATGACCGCCTTATCCTGCGCCCTGCATATCGCGACGTTTTCCCTGACGAGCCTGACGGAATCCCTCTCGGAGTCCGAAAAATAGGCTTTAACAGCTCCGCGGCTGAGAGCTTCCAGCCCCAGATTGCCGCTGCCTGCGAACACGTCCATTACTACCGTCTTTGGCTTGAAATACGGCAGGATGATGCTGAAAACAGCCTCTTTAACCTTGTCGCTGGTAGGCCTTATGGAGTAGTCCGGCGGGGACTTCAAACGTCTTCCTCTGTATTCTCCTGCAATGATCCTCATATCATTTTATTTTAACATATATCACAGTGTTAGTCTATCGCTTTGCATGTACTTATTTCTCAGGTTCTGAGCGAAAAAAGCGTTCTGCGGCAAGCTCAGGGACGGGTCTTCAGAAAGCATCTCCTTAACGTCCTTAAGCGCCTGCGCCGCAACGGCTCCGTGCTTTACGGGATCCGCCAGACGCAGCTGCGGAAGTCCGTGCTGCCTGTAGCCGAAGAACTCTCCGGGACCGCGGATCTCCAGGTCTTTGTTGGCGATCACGAAACCGTCGGAAGTGCTGCACATTATCTCGGCTCTTTCAACGGCCGTCTCGCTTTCGCTGTCAGTGATTATGAGGCAGTAGGACTTGTGCTCCCCTCTGCCGACGCGGCCTCTCAGCTGGTGCATCTGCGCCAGTCCGAAACGTTCGGAATTCTCTATGAGCATTACCGTAGCGTTCGGCACGTCTATGCCTACTTCGATGACTACGGTGGAAACGAGTATCTGCAGCTGCCCTGAATAGAAGGCCTCCATTACTGCGTCCTTCTCCTGCTGGGTCATTCTGCCGTGAAGGAGCCCGCACTTAAGATCCGGGAACCTGCTCTTAACTTCCTCGAACAGTCCTTCGGCGGAATACGCGTCTAGAGCCTCGGAGTCCTCGATGAAAGGCGCTACTACGTAGGCCTGGCGTCCGGAACGGACCTCATTTTCCAGCAGAGCGTAAGCCTTATTCCGTCCCGAAGCGTCGTAACGCGTGGTCTCTATGGGAACGCGTCCGGGCGGAAGCTCGTCTATTATCGAAATGTCCAGGTCCGCGTACAGCACGACTGCAAGCGTCCTCGGAATGGGCGTCGCCGTCATTACCAGAACGTCCGGATCCGTACCTTTGGCGGACAGGGATTCCCTCTGGCTGACTCCGAAACGGTGCTGCTCGTCGGTTATGACGAGCCCCAGATCCTTGTAAACTACGTTGTCGGAGATCAGAGCGTGCGTGCCTACGGCTATGTCCACGCTCCCGTCGGCAAGGCCTTTAAGCACCCTGCGTTTTTCCGCGGAAGGCATGGAAGATGTCAGCAGTTCGATGTGCGTCCCGAAGCCCCTGAAAAGCTTTTTAAGCGTTTCGAAATGCTGACGGGCCAATATGTCGGTGGGCGCCATGAAAGCGCTCTGGCAGCCGTTTTTAAGCGCTACGAACATGGCTGCGCACGCTACCGCGGTCTTGCCGCTGCCTACGTCGCCCTGCACGAGCCTGTTCATGGCTTTATCGCTCTTCATGTCCGAAAGTATCTCGGAAAGAGCCCTGCTCTGCGCGCCTGTGAGCTTATACGGCAGACTGTCCGTAAACTCCTTAGAGGAGGAAATGTCGAAACTGCGGCCTTTTCTTCCGCGGCCGCCTCTGGTCCTTGAAAGCGCAAGAGCCGCATCCAGACAGAACAGCTCCTCGTAGACTAACCTGTACCTAGCCGCGCGGAAACCGTCGTCACCTTCCGGATAGTGTATGTTCCTGTAAGCGTAATCGCGGCCGCACAGCCTTGCGGAGACTACCGCGGCTTCGGGCAATGTTTCCTTAAGCTCGTCCAGGTGCTCCAGCGCCGCGGCGGAAAGCAGCCTGACATCTTTCTGCGTAAGGCCTCTCGTAAGCGGATATACGGGCAGGATCCCGTCTTCCGCGTCCGCGTCCGCATGGGAATACGACGGATGGAACATGGTGGTCCTTCCGTATTCGATCTTCACCTTTCCGTAGAACCGGAACAGATTCCCCGCCTTGAACTGAGGCAGCAGATATGTACCGTTGAAGAACAGGACCTCCATGCGGCCGGTATCGTCTTCTGTCAGGACGTGCAGAGTCCTTTTGCGTCCGAAACCTCTTCCTAAAGAAGCGTTAAGAACTCTAGCCGTGACAACGGCTTTCTCTCCGTCCGTAAGCTCGAATATCCTTTTCCTGTTGCGCAGATCCTCGTACTCGCGGGGATAAAGTTCCAGGACGTCGGATAAGTTCTCTATTCCCAGGCGCAAAAAAGCTTCGGCCTTTTTGGGGCCGACGCCTTTTACGTCCGTTACCGGTGAATAAAGTCCTATGCTATTCCTGCTGTTCTTCTTCTGTGCCACGATAGCTGAATCGTATGCTGCGTTTGACGAAGGTCCTCAGAGTTGTCATCTGCACGACCTCTATGATTATGTCTTCGATCGGAAGCTCCAGGGACTCCTCCGCGGCTTTGGTTACGTATTCCAGTATGCCTCCGGCGATCTCGCTGGTGCTGTAGCCCATACGTATGCTCAGCGCCGCGTAAACGTAGAGACCGTCTTCTCCGCAGCGGATCTGACGCTCTCCGGTATACTTCGCCTTGCCTTCCCAGGGGGCTATTGCTTCCGCGAGAAGCTGGCCCACGAGAGCTTCGTTAAGGGTGATTATGCCTAAGTCGTTGGTTTCTTTATATAGCATGGATATATTATAGCAAACTTTCCTAAAAAAATCTTGCTAAAGCAAATACCTTGTGCTATAATTTCTTGGTCTGAAAAGAAAACACGCACCGCAAAAGGTGCTTAAAGCTTGAAATTTCAACCATTTGCGGTAAGGAGGAGTTAAAAATGTCCAAGAAGTGCGAGATCTGCGGCAAGGGTCAGGTATCCGGAAACAACGTATCCCACTCCAATCGTCATACGAGAAGAAAGTGGAACGCGAACATACAGACTGTAAGAGTTGAAGAGAACGGAACTACCAGAAGGATGAACGTCTGCACACACTGCATCAAGTCCGGAAAAGTTACCAGAGCATAATATAAAATATGCAACGACCGCTGCAGTCTTATGACTGCAGCTTTTTTTTCAGTCAAGGAGAGAAATGGACACAGTTCCCCGATCGCCCTGGCCTTGGGTGATCATTCTTTTATTCATAGCGGCGTTCCTTGCGGTCAGCGAGACCGCCATAGCTTCAGCGAACAGAAACAAGCTTCGAGTGGCTTCGGAACGCGGCGATCTGCGGGCGGACAGAGCCCTTTTCGTTCTGGATCATTTCGACAGAGCGATAACCACCATACTCATCTGCACCAACATCGTACACATCGCGGCCGCGACGATAGTCACGGTCTATGTTAACGCGCGCTACGGCGCAGGAATGGTAAGCGTCAGCACGGTCATAATGACCATACTCGTGTTCTTCTTCGGCGAGATGCTCCCGAAGAGCGTAGCCAAAAAGTACGCCAACAGATTTACTCTGTCCAACTCCGGCATCATAACCTTCCTGATGAAGCTGCTCACTCCCCTTTCCTTCGCGCTGGCGAAGATAGGAGAGCTTGCTTCCCGTCTGACCAAAGCAGAGCAGGAGCTTACCGTCACCGAGGACGAGCTCCACGACATAATCGAAGACATGACGGAGGAAGGTACCCTGGAGGAGGACGAGGGCGAACTGATCCAGTCCGCCATAGAGTTCGGAGACATTACCGTCCGCACCATAATGACGCCCATAGACAAAGTGGAAGCCATAAACGCGGAAGACAGCGCCGAGGAGATACTGGAGCACATCAAGAGCCAGGTCCACAGCAGACTTCCGGTCTACAGCGGCGATCTTAACCACATCATAGGCATACTTCAGATAAGGAACTACATCCGCGCTTATCTTACCGACAAGAACGATCTGGACGTCAGAAAGCTTCTAAACAAGCCGCTGTTCGTCAGTCAGGACCTTAACATAGACGATCTTCTGCCTATAATGGCGGAGCATCAGTTCACCATGGCCGTTGCACACGACGGTCACGGCCACAGCACAGGCGTCGTATCAGTGGAGGATATACTCGAAGAGCTCGTCGGCGAGATCTGGGATGAGGACGACAAGGACAAAGGAGGCGAAAAGCAATGATAATAGCACTTTTCGCGGCACTGATAGTCTGCGTCGTACTGTCCGCCTTCTTCTCCGGAGCGGAGATGTCCTACTCGTCATGCAGCAGGATACGCGTAGAGAACCTTAAGGAAAGCGGAGACAAACGCGCCGCCAGGGCCTTCGGTATACTGGAGAACTTCGACGAAGCGCTGGGAGCCATACTCACCGGCAACAATCTCGTGAACATAGCCGCTTCATCCATCGGCTCCGTGATAGTCATCAAGCTGATAGGCAGCGGATACACCTGGATCGCCACGGTAGTCGTAACGGTGCTTGTAGTCATATTCGGCGAGACCATACCCAAGATCAGAGCCAAAAAGATCTCCAACACCATGGCTTTAAGGTATTCGGCTCCGGTCAAGGGACTCATGACCGTCCTTAAGCCTTTCGTGTTCGTCGTCATCAAGATGGTCGACTTCATTACCAGAGAACTTAAGGGCGAAGACGCGGACATGGACGAGGACACCGCGGCCGAGGAAGCCATAGACGAGCTGCAGACGATAATAGAGACCGCCGAGGACGAAGAAGTCCTTGACGAAGACCAGTCCGAGCTCGTCCAGGCAGCCATAGATTTCCTGGACGTTTCCGCCTACGAAGCAATGACCAGCCGCGTGGACGTCGAAGCCATAGACATAGAAGACAGCCTGGACGACATACTTGCCGTCATCATGGAGGATACGGCGTTCACAAGGATACCGGTCTACGAAGGAAGCATAGACAACATCATCGGCATCCTCTACCTGAACCAGTTCCTTAAAGCATATACCGAGTCGGAAGACATAGACATACGCAGCCTTCTGATGGAACCGCTCTACGTCTATAAGACGACAAAGCTCACTTCCGTGCTGGACCAGCTACGCGAGGCCAAACAGCACATGGCCATCGTCTGCGACGAATACGGCGGAACGCTGGGCATCATTACCATGGAGGACATCCTGGAAGAGATAGTCGGAGAGATCTGGGACGAAGAGGACGAGATCGAGGAAGACGAAGTAAAGGAGCTTTCCGACAACCTGTTCGAGCTCGACGGAGACCTTGGAATAGACGATTTCTGCGAGACGGTGGGGATCGATCCGGACGAGTTCGAAAGCGATTCGGACACCGTAGGCGGATGGGCCCTGGAACATTTCGAGACCTACCCCGTAAACGGAGACACCTTCGAGGACGAAGACCTGAAAGTTACCATTCTGGATATAGACGAGCGGCGAGTAGAACGACTGCTTGTAGAACGGCTTCCTATAGAAGAAGACTGACAGCATTTATGCCCCGGCGTATTCTGGGGCTTTTTTGTTGCCAAAGCCACAGAATGGGTTAATATGACGATGTGTTTATGCTATAATCTTCTTGCAGATGAAACCATTGAAATAAGGAGGAAGGATCATGGCAAACAAATACGCAGGAACAAAGACCGAACAGAATCTCCTGACCGCTTTCGCGGGAGAGTCCCAGGCCAGAAACAAATACGATTATTTCGCTTCGAAAGCAAAGAAGGAAGGATTTGAGCAGATAGCTGAGCTGTTCTCCAAGACCGCTCTTAACGAAAAGGAGCACGCGAAGCTCTGGTTCAAGGAGCTCGACGGCATAGGCGATACTTCCGCCAACCTTTCCGCGGCTGCCGACGGCGAGAACTTCGAGTGGACCGACATGTACGCAGGCTTCGCAAAGGTCGCCGACGAAGAGGGATTCCCGGAACTTGCCGAGAAGTTCAGAGGAGTAGCTGCGATAGAAAAGGCTCATGAAGAACGCTACAGAGCGCTGCTTAAGAACATCGAGACCGCGAAGGTCTTCGAGCGCAGCGAAGTAAAGGTCTGGGAGTGCAGGAACTGCGGACATATCGTAGTTGGCTCCAAGGCTCCGGAAGAATGCCCGGTATGCGCTCACCCGAAGGCATACTTCGAGCTGAGGGTCGAGAATTACTGATACTGATCTGAAACAGGAACACAAAAAGGCCGCGCGGACATACGCGCGGTCTTTTGTTTACTCTGTTGATACGCTCGGATCAGAGGTCGATATCAAGCGTTACCGGACAGTGGTCGGAGCCCATGACGTCTCCGCGGATGATCACGTCCCTTATCTTATCTGCTATGCGGTTAGAGACAACGAAATAATCTATCCTCCATCCCACGTTCCTTTCGCGGGCTCTCATGCGGTAGCTCCACCAACTGTACTCCACTTTGTCCGGATACAGATACCGATAGGAGTCCGTGAAGCCGCAGTCCAGAAGCTGTCCGAACGCCGCCCTCTCCTCGTCGGAAAAGCCTGCGTTATGGTGATTGGTATCAGGGTTCTTAAGATCAATCTCGTTGTGCGCCACGTTGAGGTCTCCGCACATTATAACCGGCTTCTTCGCGTCCAGCTTCTTAAGATACTCCCTGTTGGCGGCCTCCCAGGAGAGTCTGTAATCCAGTCGGGCAAGCTCGTTCTGGGAGTTGGGCGTATAATTAGTGACCATGTAGAAGTCCGGGAATTCCAGCGTTATCGCCCTTCCCTCCTTGTCGTGCCCTTCCGCGTCTATGTCGTAATGTACAGAAAGAGGCTCTTCTTTTGTGAATATCGCCGTTCCGGAATAGCCTTTCTTTTCCGCGCTGTTCCAGTACTGTCTGTACTCCGGAAACTCCGCGGACAGGTCGACCTGATCCGGCTGAGCCTTGGTCTCCTGCAGGCAGAATATGTCGGGATCTTCGGATCTGAAAAACTCGATCATTCCTTTTCCCATGCAGGCTCGTATTCCGTTGACGTTCCAGGTTATGATCTTCATGTCTTTCCTCTTCGTTCAATGCGCGTCGTCACGAGCAGCCCGTAAGCCGGGTTCTGTCGTGGACGGTCATCTTTCTAGGGCCTATGTTGCCATAGGTCTCGAGCGACCTACCTTTCGGGAAGGGACGGGCAGCCCCCTTTCAGGCATTATCCTTTCGGAATCGCCTCCCTTCTTGGTCTTGCTCCGGATGGGGTTTACACTGACGGTCTGTGTTACCACAGACCCGGTAGGCTCTTACCCTGCCTTTTCACCCTTACCGCTGTTTGCGGCGGTTGTTTTCTGTTGCACTTTCCTTAGGATCGCTCCCACCGGCCGTTAGCCGGCATCCTTGCCCTGCGGAGCCCGGACTTTCCTCCCGCACGGGATCCCTCCCGTGCCGGCGACCGTCTGGACTGCTCGTGACGACGCGCACCGCGTCAGATGTTTCTTTCGAAAGTTTCCTGATGATCAGGATGCTGTATTATCTCCAGTCTGCCTACGGATTCCATCTCCAGCTGGTAGCTGAAGCAAGGAACGAATATCCATTCCGTTCCCGCGTGGCCCGCGGACACGCAGCATGTGCCGGTCTGTTTTAAATATCCCGCTTCGTGATGGCCCAGGTCTCCGGTAACATAGACGTCGGCTCCGGACGCGACGACTTCTCTCCAGTAGTCCTCGCCCGTTCCGGTGCAGACAGCGACCTTGCTGACCATTCTGTCCTTGTCTCCGAAGCTCTTAGCTCCTATGGGATGTCCCAGTACTTCGGATACGGTCTTCTCGAACCTGACCATCTTTTCAGGTTCGGGAAGTGTGCCCATGCGGGCTATGTTTCCGGCAATGACCTCTACGTTCCTAAGGCCCAGCAGCTTCGGGAGCTGATCGTTGAGTCCTCCCGCAGCAGCGTCGTAGCATGTGTGTAAAGAACACATCTCAATGCCTTTTTCTATAAGGCTTATCATCCACCTTCCGACGGGATCGGCAGAGCTGACGCAACTGTATTCGAAACGCGGCAGCAGCAGCGGATGATGGGTAATTATCATGTCCGCACCGCATTCCGCAGCCTTTTCGATCACATCGTCCGATAGCTCCAGCGCTATATAGACCTTATCGATCTCTTCCTTGCCGAGGTCCACCTGCATTCCGCAGTTGTCCCAGTCTTCCGCAAGCTCGAAAGGCGCTATCTTATTCAGTATGTCCAGAAGGACCTGTTTTTTCATATGTTTCTCCTGATCTCCTCCAGCTGGCCGGCCACGGTATTCCATATCTCAGCGGCGTACTTAGCGTCAGGCCTTTCTGATCCGGAAGCGTTCTCAGCTATCCTGCGCGCCTTGCGTATCTTTCCGTCGATGAATTCCGCGATCAGAGGATCGTTCTTCTGCAGCAGGAATTCCGAGACCAGACCGCAGTCCGGGCGCAGCTGTCCGGCGGCGCAAGGTTCGACGGCGAATACTTCGCAGATGCGTCCGCGCTCCTTCGCGAGCTTATAATCGCACAGTCTGAACTCGTCTTCGGTTAGATACGATCTCAGGTCGTCCGCGTGAGTTCTTGGCTGAAGGACGAAACGCTTCGCCAGAGGCTCTCCCGCAGAACGCTTCACAGACCATCCTGTCTCTTCAAAAAAGCCGGTGATCAGCTCTCCGCCCATTCCCGCCGCGATGACTGTGCCGAACCCGCCGTCTCCTACGGGATCGAAGCCGTCGCCCTGCAGTATGCTGAACTTCGAAGGATCCACGCCGAAAGCCTTAAGATTCTCCCGGCATTTTTCCAGAGGTCCGGAATTGATGTCCGTAAGGACCGCGAACGGGCAGATGCCTTTCAGCAGAATGTCCGCAGGAATGATCCCGTGGTCCGTGCCTATGTCCGCCACAGGCAGTCCGGGCAGGACCATGTCTTCTATCGCCTGCATTCTTTCGGTAAGTACGGGCTTGTTCAATGAAGGCTCCTTTATTCGAGGTAATCCTTAAGTCTTCTGGATCTGTTGGGATGGCGGAGCTTGCGCAGAGCCTTGGCCTCTATCTGTCTGATACGCTCTCTTGTAACGTTGAACTGCTGGCCGACTTCCTCCAGCGTCCTCTGGCGCCCGTCGTCAAGACCGAAGCGCAGTCTCAGCACTTCCTGTTCCCTGTCGGTAAGAGTAGCCAGGACCTCGTTAAGCTGGTCCTTGAGCATGGAGAACGCCGCTGCGTCAGCAGGAGACGGAACGTCCTCGTCCGGGATGAAGTCTCCGAGGTGCGAATCTTCCTCCTCGCCTATAGGAGTCTCCAGGGATACAGGTTCCTGAGCTATCTTAGATATCTCGCGGACCTTCTCCACGGGGATCTCCATCTCCTTGGCTATCTCTTCCGGAGAAGGATCTCTTCCGAGTTCCTGGAGCAGCTGCCTGGTTATCCTTATCTGTTTGTTGATCGTTTCCACCATGTGTACGGGGATCCTTATGGTCCTGGCCTGATCGGCGATGGATCTGGTTATGGCCTGTCTTATCCACCAGGTAGCGTAGGTGGAGAACTTGAATCCCTTATGCCAGTCGAACTTGTCGACAGCCTTTATGAGGCCGAGGTTGCCTTCCTGGATGAGATCAAGGAACTGCATTCCTCTGCCGACGTATCTCTTCGCAATGGAAACTACAAGACGAAGGTTCGCTTCGCAGAGTTTCTTCTTGGCTTCCTCGTCGCCCTCTTCCATGCGCTTGGCAAGCTCCAGTTCCTCGTCGGCCGTGAGAAGAGGCACCTTGCCTATCTCCTTAAGGTACATGCGGACAGGGTCGTCAATGGCCATGTTCTTTTCGATGTCCTCGAAAGTGTCTTCCTCGGCATCCTTGACTATGTCCTCGAACTCCTCCTCGTCGGCGTCCAGATCAAGCATGTCGTCGAAATCCTCTTCGGTGATCGCGCCGGTGACCTCTACGCCGGAAGACTCCAGTGTCTCTATGATAGTATCGCGGCTGCTCTGGTCCAGATCGTATTCTCCGACGAGCTCGTCTATCTCGTACTCGCTTACGACTCCGTCCTTCTTAGCTTTCTCAAGAAAAGCGGTAAGCTGTTCCATTTTCTTGTCGTCATCAAAATCGAATGCCATCAGTTCTCTCCTTTGTTTCTGATTATCAATTGCTGCTTTTCCATCAGCAGCTTGTTTATGTATTCCTGATCCAGAGATTCCTCCGGAAGCGTATCGGACATGTCTATGATAGCGTCTATCTCCTCTATCCTGGCGGCCCTTCTGGCGCTCTCAAGCCTGCTTAAGCAGTCCATGAAGGACTTTTCGAGATCTTCGCCCAGCTGTATCTTTTCCTCTATCCTGTCCAGATAGATAAGATCCTCGTCCGACAGGTCGTTCTTAAGAGCGTCCGTGTCCAGTTCGCCGTCCTTGTAGAAGTTTCCGACTGCGGCGATGACAGACTTGCCTCTGTCGCTGACGAAAGCTTCCGGGTAAGCTCCGATGCGCTCGTAGAACGAAGGTCTGAGCATTATCAGCCTTATCAGCATGTGTTCCACGTTAAGCTGCGTACGGCTTGGCTGCCTGGTCTTTTCCGGCTCTTCGGGATGCGCGGTCCGGCGCACCGGTACGTCCGAGGTCTTCTCTCCGGTGGACTGTTCCACCTCGCGACGCAGAGCCCCCTCGGATATTCCGAATTCCTTCGAATACTTCTGGATGTAGATGTCGGCCTCCACCGGGGACAGCGCCTTTATCACCGAGGCCAGTTCCTTAAGGAACTTTATGCCCTGGGTGTGATCCTTAAGATCGTAGGAGCGCTTAAGTATATTTACTTTGTATTCCACACCGGGGATGGCTTTCCTGTTCATCAGATCCAGGAACGCGTCCTTACCGTGCTTTTTGATGTACTCGTCCGGGTCCTTGCCGTCGTCCACGTTAAGGACTCTTACGTCCAGGCCGGCCTCACGCAGAACGTCTATGCCCCTGAGAGCGGCGTTGATCCCTGCGTTGTCAGAATCATAGCAGAGCACGATGTTTTTAGCGTAGCGTTTAAGTAGTTTGGCCTGCTCCGGAGTCAGCGCGGTCCCGCAGCTTGCGGCAACGTTCTCCACACCTGCCTGATAAAGACTTACGCAGTCCATGTAGCCTTCCACGAGTATGGCGAAACCCTCCCTTATTACCGCGTCCTTGGACCTGTTCAGACCGTAAAGGTTGTACTTCTTCTGATAGACCGCGGATTCCGGGGAGTTCAGATACTTAGGCTCTCCGTCGCCTATAATGCGGCCGCCGAAGCCTATCACCTTGCCCCGGACGTTGATTATCGGGAAGATGACTCTGCCGCGGAACTTGTCGTAGAGCCTTCCGTTCTTTTCGGCGGCAAGGCCAAGTTCCAGCAGCACGTCTTTACGTACGCCGTTCTTCGTAAGGGTGTCGACCAGTCCGGTCCAGTCCTCTCCGGTGTATCCTATGCCGAAGAACTGAAGCGTTTTCGCGGTAAGGCCTCTTCCGCTCATGTAATCGTAGCCCTTGTTGGCGCTCTTGCTGAGCCTGTCGAAGAAGTACCTTGCGGCCTGCTTGTTTGCCTCGTAGTACTCCTCTTTTTTCTTATCCGAGGGCCCGATCGTCTCTTCTATCGTTATGCCGTACTGGGAGCAGAGCTTTTCGACGGCTGACTGGAAGTCCAGATTATAATACTTCTCGACGAACTTAATGACGTCGCCGTGTTCGCCGCAGCCGAAGCAATGATAGAAGCCCTTGCTTTCGGACACGGAGAAAGAAGGCGTCTTCTCCTTGTGGAAAGGACAGCACGCCATGTAGCCGGAACCGGAGCGCTTCAGAGTGATCGCGCTCCCTATCACGTCGACGATGTTTACAGTCGATTTTATGTCTTCGACCGCTTTCGAGTAGTTTTTGCCGGACATGGATATCCCCCTTACACGGCTTTATTACGCCGGATAAGGGGGATTTCCTTTTTTATAATACAAATTATTTTATTTATGTGTATTATCTGTCTGACCGAGGCATCATTCTATGAACATTGCGTCGCCGTAACTGAAGAATCTGTATTTTTCGGCGACTGCAGTCCTGTACGCTTCCAGCATCTTCTCCCTGTCATAAAGAGCGCTTACGAGCATCAGGAGCGTGGACTTGGGGAGATGGAAGTTGGTTATCATGCAGTCTGTGATCTTGAAGCGGTAACCCGGATAGATGAATATGCCTGTATCCGCAGAACCCGGACGAAGTACGCCGTCCTCAGATGACGCGCTCTCAAGCGTCCTGCAGGCCGTGGTGCCAACGCAGATTATGCGTCCGCCGGCTTTCTTCGCCGCGTTGATGGTATCCGACGCCTCCTGCGAGACGGTATAGGATTCGAAATGCATGTGGTGGTCTTCCACCTTGTCGACCTTTACCGGCCGGAACGTACCAATGCCGACGTGAAGCGTAACGTAAGCAGTCTTAACGCCCATATCCTCCGCTTTCTTAATGAGTTCCGGAGTCCAGTGCAGACCTGCCGTGGCGCAAGCTACCGAACCGTTCTCTTTTGCGTATACGTTCTGGTAGTTCTCCTTGTCGGATTCGTCGCTTTTACGCGTAATGTACGGGGGAAGCGGCATGCTGCCTATTCGCTCCAGAGTCTCCTCGAAGCTACCCTCGCAGATGAACTCGGCTATTCTTGTGCCGTCCTCCGAATATCCTTTAATCTCAGCGGACAGTCCGCCTTCAAAGTCTATGAAATCGCCTGTCTTGCAGCGCCTTCCGGGCTTTACCAGAGTTTCCCAGGTATTGCCTTCTATCTTCTTGGAAAGAAGGAATTCAACCTTGGCTCCGGTGCCCCTGCGCGTGCCGAATATCCTTGCGGGTATTACGCGGGAATCGTTGAAAACAAGGCAGTCGCCCGGTCTGAGATACTCCAGGATATCTGAAAAATGCCTGTGTTCCAGCTGTCCGGTGCTTCTGTGTATCACAAGAAGCCTGCAGGCGTCTCGCTTGTCCGCAGGCTTCTGGGCTATAAGTTCTTCAGGCAGATCGTAATAGAAATCGCTTACATTCATAATAGTTTAAGCTGGTCTTCTCCGTTCGTGTCTTCGGAAGGCGCGCCCTGAGCGGGAAGGCCCACGACTCTGTACGCTTCCGCGGATACCATGCGTCCTTTGGGTGTGCGCTGCAGAAGTCCGAGCTGCATAAGATAAGGTTCGCAGACGTCCTCGATGGTGACGCGTTCCTCGCCGAGCGACGCGGAAATGGTGTCTATTCCTACCGGTCCGCCGTGATATTTCGTAATGATGAATTCCAGTATGCGGCGGTCCAGGCTGTCCAGGCCCAGATCGTCTATGCGCAGAGCGTCCAGCGTCATCTCCACTACGTCCGTGGAGACCGATCCGTCTCCCTTGACCTGCGAGAAATCCCGGACACGCTTAAGCAGTCTGTTGGCGACACGCGGCGTACCTCTGGAACGCTTCGCCAGCAGTTCTATGGACTGTTCGTCCATCTCGACTCCAAGGATGCGTGACGACCTTCTGAGTATCCGGGACAGCTCCTCGATGTTGTAAAGATCGAATTTTTCCACAATGCCGAAGCGGTCTCTAAGAGGCGCGGAAAGACTGCCCGCCCTGGTGGTAGCTCCGATAAGCGTAAATTTCGGAATGTCTATGCTTTCGACGCCGGCGCCCATGCCTTTGGAAAGCATTATGTCCAGGCGGAAATCCTCCATTACTGAGTACAGTATCTCTTCCACTACGCGGTTGAGACGGTGTATCTCGTCTATGAACAGCACGTCGCCTTCTTCAATGCCCGTAAGTACCGCGGCAAGGTCTATGGGCTTGGTGAGCGCAGGTCCGGAGCTTATGTAGAAATGCCCTTTCATCTCGCGGGCGATTATACCCGCAAGAGTTGTTTTTCCAAGTCCCGGAGGCCCGTAGAAAAGAACGTGGTCCAGAGGCTCGCCTCTGAACCGGGCGGCCTGCATGTAGACCCTGAGATTATCCACGACGGTCGTCTGACCGGAGAAATCCTCGAAGCGCTGCGGCCTTATCTTGTTTTCGATGTAAGCGTCCTCACCGTGCATGGAAGTGCTTACTACTCTTTCTTCCTGATCCATCTTTCCCTCTATTTGAACGTTTTAGCGGCCTGCATGAAGTACTGGCCGGCTTTAAGACCGTCGTCTTCTATCGCGGCTACAGCCCTTTCGGCGTCCGCTCTGGACGCGCCGGTAGCGATGAGCATGCTTACAGCTTTGGCTCTTTCGCCTGCAATTGGCATAGCTTTTATAACAGACGAAAGACCGGAAGTACCTATGCCTTCCAGCTTGGCGATCTTATCCCTCAGTTCCAGGACCACGCGTTCCGCGGTCTTCTTCCCGACACCGTTAGCGGAGCTTATGGCCTTGATGTCGCCTGCGATGACTGCTTTCTTAAGTTCGGCGGGCGTCAGAGCCGAAAGTATGGACATGGCGGCCTTGGCGCCGACTCCGGATACGGTAATAAGCATCTCGAAGATCTTAAGAGCCGTCCTGTCAGAAAAACCGTAGAGGCTTATATCGTCCTCTTTTACCTGCATGGACGTATAGAGCGTCGCCGGTCCGTCGTTTTCCAGATATGCCGCGTCGCCCAGCGGAACGTACACAAGAAAGCCCATTCCGGAGTTTTCTATGATGACGTAGCCCTGCTCTTTTTCGGTTATGGTGCCTTTGATGTAGTGTATCATAATTCCTCTTATGTTAACTTGTTGCAATTACTTCATTTTAAACGATCTCTTGCTTGCGGTATTGTGCCGGCTGTGGCATATGGCGGCAGCCAGCGCGTCCGCTGCGTCGTCCGGCTTGGGTATCTCGTCGAGCCCCAGATACATGCGGACCATGTTCTGCATCTGCTTCTTCTCCGCCCTTCCGTAACCTGTTATAGACGTTTTGATCTGCAGAGGAGTGTATTCGTAGATGCTCAGACCGTTGTTGACGCACGCGAGTATCGCGACTCCCCTGGCCTGACTTACGAATATCGCCGTGGTCTGGTTGGTGTTGAAATACAGCTGCTCTATGGCAGCTTCCTCAGGCTGGTGCTCGGCCATTACGTCCATAAGTCCGTTGTACAGCGACTTCAGTCTGTCGGGCATGGACATGTCCTTGTCCGTGGTTATGACGCCGTAGTCCACCAGCTTGTGGTTGTTGCCGTCTTTTTCTATTATCCCGTAGCCCATTATGGCATAACCGGGGTCTATGCCTATTATCTTCATGCTTTTTCCAGCGTAATGCGTCCTATGGTGGAGGAACGGAACTCGTCCAGGACCGTCTTTGCGGTCCTTTCGTAATCTATCCTCTGCCCACTCATTATGAAACCGCGCTTCTTCGCTATGGCTTCCATGGTGAGCAGCGGAGTCTCTTCCAGCTTATCCAGTTTGTAGCGCCCGCAGAGAAGATCCGGCGCCACTTCGCTCAGTCTTGCTATGAGCTCCAGTCCAAGGTCCGAAACATCCATTATCTCGTCCTTTATGGAACCGCAGAAAGCCAGATCCAGCGCAACGTCCCTGTCCTCGAACTTCGGCCAGAGTATGCCCGGAGTATCAAGGAGCATCATTCCGTTGGAAAGTGTCAGCCACTGTTTTCCGCGGGTCACGCCCGGCTTGTCGCCCGTCTTGGCGGATCTGCTTCCGGTCAGCCTGTTTATCAGCGACGATTTGCCGACGTTGGGTATGCCGACTATCATCATCCGGAGGTTCCTTTTGCGCGCGCGGTCCTTGTTGTTCTCGTCCTGGATACGCTCCAGAACTTTAAGAAGCTGCTTGGTCCCGTCGCCGGAGCTGGAATTGAGCGAGATCACAAAATCGCCGTTTTCAGCGAGTTTTTTCTGCCATTCGATAGTTTCCCCGGCGTCGGCCAGATCGGCCTTGTTAAGGACCGTCAGGCGCCTTTTGGAGCCTGTCAGAGACCCTATCACGGGATTGCGGCTGGCCATGGGTATCCTGGCGTCCAGGAGTTCTATCACAAGATCGACGAGCTTAAGGTTTTCTGCGATAAGCTCGCGTGTCTTCTTCATATGTCCGGGATACCAGTTGATGTTCTCTATCATTTCTTAAGCAGTTCTCTTGCGGCCATCCTCGCCGCGTCGGTTATCTCGGATGCGGACAGCAGACGTGCGATCTCCTCTGTACGTTCCTCCTCGGACAGAGGCACCACGGTGGTACGCGTGCTGATAAGATCCGAATGTTTTTCTATCCTGTAGTTATGGTCGCCCTTGGCGGCGATCTGCGGAAGATGCGTTATGCAGACTATCTGGTGATCCTTCGAAAGGCTCCTGAGTTTGTCGCCCACTACGTCCGCGGTCCTGCCGCTGATGCCGCTGTCGATCTCGTCGAAGATCATGGACGGCACTCCGCCTATGTCCCCTGTAATGCGTTTGAGCGCAAGCATTATCCTGGAAAGCTCGCCTCCGCTGGCTACTTTGGCGAGAGGCTTGGGAGTCTCTCCCCTGTTGGCGGAGATAAGGAATTCCACGTTGTCCGTGCCTTCCTCCGACATCCTGTCTTCGCGTATGTCCACCTCGAAGTCCGACGCCTCGAAGTTCAGGTCCAGAAGTTCCTTGTCTATGCGCTCCTTGAGGATCTGCGCGGTGTCTTTTCTAAGTCTGGAAAGTCTGGATGCCGCGGCGTCGTATTCCTCTTTGATAAGCAGTATGGACCTTTCAAGTCTGGCCTTGCGGTCTCCCGAGCCTTCTATCAGCGACAGCGCTTCGCGGGCTTTATCGGCGTACGCCAGCACCGCTTCCAGGCTGCCGCCGTACTTCCTCTTAAGCGTATTTATCGTATCCAGGCGGTCTTCGGCAGCCTCAAGCTCCTCCGGCGAAAAGTCCGCGGACTCCTTTAAGGAACGTATCTGCGAACTGGTGTCGTCCAGATCGTAGTAGGCGTTGGATATCCTATCGTAAAGCTCTTTGAGTTCGTCGGAATACGAACTGACCGACGACAGATCGTTCATGCAGCGGCCCAGAGCTTCCACGGCCGCGGAATCCCCGCCGAACAGAAGCTGATGCGCTTCGGAAAGCGTCTCGAAGATGCGCCCGGAGTTCTTCATCAGATCAATGCGACGCTCCAGATCCTCGTCTTCGCCTTCGGAAATGTTCGCGGACTCTATCTCGCTGAGCTCGTAAGCGTAAAGTTCTTTCTGCCTGGCGCTCTCGGCGGTCTTTCTGTTAAGATCGGCAAGCTCGGCGCTGTCCGCGGCGAATCTTCTGTACGCGTCCCTTACGATCTCTTTGACACGGGTAAGCTCGTCCCCGCCGTAAAGGTCCAGTATGCCAAGATGTTTTTCAGGATCCAGCAGTGTCTGGTTGTCGTACTGACCATGGATGTCCGCTATGTACCCGCACAGTCTGGAAAGCGCGGATAGAGGCACTACCGCTCCGTTCACCCTGCACAGGCTCCTGCCGGCGGCGTAGATCTCGCGCCTTATGACGACAGGAACATCTTCCGGCGCGCCCATCTCTTCCAGCACCCCGGATATATCATTGCCGCCCGCGTCCGCTACTACCGTAACGACGGCTTTTTCGGAGCCGCTCCTTACGTAGTCCGTGTCAGCTCTGGCTCCGAGGGCCATGCTAACGGCCTCGATTATCACGGACTTGCCTGAACCGGTCTCGCCCGTGATGATGTTCAGCCCGGGATACAGATCCAGCGCCAGGTCCTTGATTATCGCGAAATCTTTTATCTCTATGTGGGATATCATGTGTCGTCAGATCAGAGCTTCTCTGAACATCTCGAGGACAGCCGGAATGTTTTCCTTGCTGTCTACCGCGGCAAAAATGGTATTGTCTCCCGCAAGCGTTCCGACGACGCTTTCGGGAGCGATGTTGTCTATGGCTTCCGCAGCCGCGTTGGCGCAGCCGCTAAGCGTGCGTATTACAAGAATGTTTTCCGCGGCGCGGATGTCCGTTACCGTCTCGCGGAGTATCTTGCGGTATCTCTCCTCGTCTCCTGAACGGCCCTTAGGCGCCTGCGCGTACACGCTCCTTCCGCCCGGCCCCGGGACCTTGATCAGTCCGAGGTCTTTTATATCTCTTGAGACCGTGGCCTGAGTTACTTTAAAACCGGCGGCGTTCAGCTTCGAAGCCAGCCTTTCCTGCGTGTCTATGTTCTGATTTCTGATTATCTCCAGTATCTTGCTCTGACGGGAGTGTCTCATGATAACCTCCGGCGCATAAAACGCATTATTATTCATCTTTTGAATATTATAGCATAAAAAAAGAGGAGCGCTTGTGCGCTCCGGTCTTTTTTTGAATTATTTTTCCAGGGTCTTGATCCTGGCAGCCTTGCCTGTACGCTCTCTCATGTAATTGAGCTTTGCTCTTCTTACGTCGCCCTTGCGTACGAGCTCGATCTTTTCTATCCTCGGAGAATGGAGCGGGAAAGTCTTTTCCACACCTACGCCGGAGGAGAGCTTTCTGACTGTGAACGTCTCGGAGATGCCGCCGTTCTGTCTCTTGAGCACGAAACCCTCGAAGACCTGGATCCTCTCCTTGTTTCCTTCCCTTACCTTGATGGAGACCCTTACGGTGTCGCCCACGCTGAATTCGGGAATGTCAGTCTTTTTGTACTCTTCTGTGATAGATTGTATAAGATCCATTTTCGTATCCTCCTTTATAAGACCTGACGTTCTTAACAGCCTGCACCGGAAACCGTTCGTTTCCGGCCTCTGCCAGAGGACCGCCCGAAATACGACTTTGGTATTATATTATAGACATTCTTTGTTTGCAAGCGGAATTTTCAAACTTTTCCGCCGCTTTTTTCCGGCCGCTTACGCCCTCGGGAAAGCCTTGTCGTAAACGTCGATTATCCTGTTCTTCGTAAGGCTCATGTAGATCCTGGTGGCGGTTATGTCCTCGTGTCCGAGGATGTCCTGCAGGGACTTGATGTCCGCGCCGTTCTGGACCATGTGCGCAGCGAAGGAATTGCGCAGGATCTGCGGACTGAGCCTGTCGGTAAGACCGGCCTCGTCGCCTCTCTGCTTGAGTATCTTCCATACGCCCTGCCTGGTGAGCCTTTCGCCTATGTAGCTAAGGAACAGCGCTCCTGTATCTTCTTTCTTTTTCAGAAGCTCCGGACGTGCGTTCTGTATGTAATCCTTAAGAGCGGCTCTGGCAGGCCTTCCTATGGGCACCATCCTGGGCTTGCCGGCGGATCTTACGGATATGAAGCCTATCCTCAAGTCTATGTCGGAAACGTTAGCCGCGCAGGCTTCGGAAGCTCTTATGCCGGTAGCGTACATGAGCTCCAGCATGGCTCTGTCCCTTTTGCCCGCGGCGGTCTCGTCCTTTATGTCCAGAAGCTGTTCCACTTCCTCTACGGTAAGGTATTCCAGCTCCCTGCGCGCGACCTTTGCGCTCTTGATGCCCGCGGTCGGATTGGACGCGACGGCCCTGATGGAGACCAGGTAATTATAGAAGCCCCTGAGCGACGCAAGGCGTCTGTTTACGGTCGCGTGGCTCTTTCCCTTGTCGGAAAGGTCCATTACGTAAGCCGCTACGTCCGCGTTGGCGGCGTCTTCGGGCTCCTTGCCTCTTGCCTTAAGGAAATCTGTAAAGTCCCAGATATCCGCAACGTATGCGCTGAGGGTGCTCCTGGAGCTTCCCCTCTCTTTTTCCATGTATGCTTCAAATTTGTCTACGAAGTTCATTTTGCCCTCGAAATACATCATAAAGTTTTATGTTAATCATTATAGATTATAGGCTCTGTCAAGTTCAATAATAAAAATTACAAATTTATTATTTTTGTCGGCTTAGTTTATTGAACTATTACTTTTTAACGTTTTTCGTCTTTTTTTTGAAAAATTAATATTGAAATGATTATTTTTGTCTGTTAATATGTCCTTGGTAACATCACCCCTGATGGTTACTAAAATCTCTAATCCCAATACCCCTTTTGAGCAAAACAGGCTGCATTCGCGGCTTGTTTTGTTTTTTGGGTTTTTAATGTATAATCAATTGGTAAAGGAGCGCCATGAGATACGACCCGTACGCAAAAGGACTTAAATGCAAGGTCTTCGACATAGAGACCACAGGCCTGTACCCGACCAGGGACAGGATCATCTCCGCCAGTTTCATCGATCCCGACGGAACGGATCTTCGCCAGTACTTCAGCGAAGGTTCGGCCGCCGAGTATCTTACCGTGTCCGCGATACTTTCGGAAATGGAAGACTGCGACGTGCTGATCACCTACAACGGCCAGAGCTTCGACGTTCCGTTCGTGCTTGCGCGGGCAAAGAAATACGGACTTGCGGAAGAGCTTCCGCCCGTCCGGCAGGCCGACATATACAGATGGCTTAAGTCCTACTGGCCTCTGGCGCAGTCGATGCCCAGCCTGTCGCAGAAGTCCGTCGAGCGGGCCCTGGGCCTTGACGAACGCCGTACGGACATGATAGGCGGAGACGAATGCATCCGTCTCTACTCAGAATACGTCAATCTGGAAAGACAGGAAGCCAAAGACCTTATCCTGCTGCACAACGGCGACGACGTAAGACAGCTGGCTGCCATAACGCAGTCTTTGTCTTTCCTCCCGTACGACAGGATAGCCTTCGAAAAAGGCTTCATGATAAAGCTGGCATCCGTCAGTCTGCTCGGAGAGACGGTACATAAAGTGATCACCTCCGAAATGAAGCTGACCGCGAACGAGCTGGAACTCAAGGCAAAGTCCTATCCGCCCTGCCCGCCCGCCGCTTTCTACGACACCGACGCCGAACTGCGCTGCGGAAACTCCGGGGACATTGCTCTGAAGCTCAGAACAGGCAGCCGCGGAAGTCTCAGATTCGCCGATCTGAAGGCTCTTGGCGTCGACGAGGCGGAACTAAGGAACAGACAGTCCGTAAAGAGCGGCTACATGCTGCTTGAGACGGAAGACGGTGTCGACTACGGCGCCTGCTGCGAGCTCGTGGGCATTCTCTTAAGGAGACTTGTATAGAAAATGGATATAAAACTGATAGCCCTGGATCTGGACGGTACTCTTCTGACCACCGACAAGAGGCTTACGGACGAGAACCGCGACGCGCTCCGCAATGCCGCGGATAAAGGAATAGAGATCGTACCCTGCACAGGACGCTTCTACCTGGGCATTCCGGACATAGTCAGAGAGCTGGATTTCATCCACTACGCTGTTACCATAAACGGCGCGGAAGTCCTTGACCTGCGTAAAGGCACGGTCATATACGGATCCGACATCCCTCTCGACACCGCCCTGTATCTTAACGACATGTTCGAGGATATGGGGATAGCCCACGATGCGTACGTCCAGAGCAGAGGCTACATGGAAAGACGCTTCCTGGACCGCATAGAGGATCATCTTCCGGACCCCATATACTGCAGGACGCTCAGGAGCATGAGAGAGCCCGTCGACGACCTCAGGACCTTCCTTACGGATCTCGGAAAGGACATTCAGAAGATCCAGATATTTACGCACGATCTGGAGATACTCAGGAATACCGGACGATACATCGCCGGAAACTTTCCGGACCTGATCGCCACATCTTCGCTCAAGAACAATCTGGAGATAAACAACGCCGATGCGAACAAAGGCGCAGCGCTCAATGCGCTTACGGACTACCTGGGCATTTCGACAGATAATACCATGGCGTTCGGAGACGGCGGGAACGATCTGCCCATGCTGAGAGCTGCGGGAATATCCGTAGCTATGGGCAATTCGCTGCAGATCCTTAAGGACGAAGCGGACTTCGTTACGCTTACACACGACCAGAGCGGCGTTGCTTACATCATAAACAAACTGCTGCGCGGCGAATTATGAACAAGACCGTTAAAGGGTCTAAATTGTCCTTTACTTTTAAGAAAGCTTGATATATAATCTTTCGCGTGCCGAAACGCACATGCGCTAGTAGCTCAACGGATAGAGTGCCTGACTACGAATCAGTAGGTTGTGGGTTCGAATCCCGCCTGGCGCACCAAAACAAAGGAGTCACCCGGAGGGTGGCTCTTTTGTTTTGCATATGATAAGAGGGATCCGAACCCACGAAATGAAGCTATATCCACAGTTTCGTAAGATCCTGAGCCTGGCTTCTGGACAGGTATTCCTTAAGATATATCTGGCAGCACTCTTCCCAGGTGACGTTTCCGTTGTTGTTTTCGACCATTACTGAGATGACCCTGCCGGGAACGACTATATCCTTACCTTTCGATACGCTTTTCTGGAGCCATGCCATGGCCGATACTATCTCGTGGATGTCAGCGTCCTTGAAGATCTTGTTGAAGTATTCCGCCTCCATCTTAATGCGTCTGTCATAGGAACGGTTGTGAAGGATGCGCAGCACCGTAGCTATCAGAAGAGTAAGCGGAATTATCGCAACTATGAGGACCCAGATCGGGAACCTCTCTATGAATCCGTAGAAGTCGTTCCAGCCTCCGCGCTCCTCACCTATTACCGCGACCATCATGATATAAAGGAAAGAATAGATCATTACAGGTACCATCGCCAGCAGAGAGGAAAGGAACAACAGTTTCTGTTCGCTCATGAAGAAGCAGAACGAGACTATTGCCAATATGGGACACAGACCGTGGAGGAAGAACCTCGAACCGGTGAATATGAGCACGAATCCTTTGACCGGCGCCAGAATGAACAGCGAGACCAGGAACGTAAGCGTAACGGAGGTAACGCCAGCGAACACGATGACCATGGCCCATTTCGGAACGTGGAAGTTGTGTTTCCTGAGTCCGTCGACGCAGTACGATATCAGCAGCGACATGCCGATGGCGCACAGTATGTTTGAATTGACAGTAAACATGCAGAACGTCCTTATTCCCATGTGGTCGAAGTTCTCGTCGTAGATGGTCGTAAGGTTCATCGTAACGCCAACGCATACGCAAACCAGAACGATAAGCGCGCACGCAAGCGTCAGCATGCAGTTGCGTCTTGCTACTCTGACTGCTTTATCCATATATCCTCCTTCAGGCCTTTCTGGCTGCAAAAAACATGTACTGCTGCATCACTCCGGCATACCCTTCGTATCTGTCCATCGGGAAGCCGTCCGGATAGTGCTCCTTAAGCACCCTGTCTATCCATACGTCTATCGGGAAAGCGCCTATGCGGTGGAAACCGAAAAGGCTAACGCAGTTGGCTACCTTCGGCCCTACGCCCCTTAACGCTGTAAGAGCGCTGAGCAGTTCGGAGTCCGTCATCTTTTCCATTGCGGGAATATCCACGTCCCCGCCGCTTACTCCCTGCGCGGCCAGATACACATATTCTGCGCGGTAACCCAGGGAACATCCGGAAAGGTCGCTTAGGGATGCGGACGCAAGATCCTCCGGAGTCGGAAACGCGTTAAGACCGTCTCCTGCAGGTCTTCCCCATCTTCTGCACAGCGCCTCCACGCATGTCTTAATTGATGGTATGCTCCTGCGCTGCGAGATGATGAACGTTATCAGCATCTCCCAGGGATCCTGGCGCAGTATCCTTATGCCGCGCCCGAATTCCGCCGCGGCTGTAAGGTATACGTCGTCCGGATCGATCGAATCAATAAGCGCTTCGTAATCCGTATCGAGATCGAAGTAACGCTTCCAGAAAGCGTCGTTTTCCGGACAGTCCTCTTCAGACGAGCGGTAAAAGACTCTCCCGCCGCCGGCAATGCATACCCTGTCCCCCGCCGCGCACCTGTACATGTCGTGACCCGTCTTAAGACTGAGATCCGGGACCGGAGTCATGCGGAAAGTCTGGCCGGAATCTGCTATCTTCTTTATGTCCAGCGTTTTTGTATCGTACTCGAACATTAATTTCCCATCCGTGGTTTTTCTGTTTAAATAAAGTATAATTACTTGCTCTTTTATCTTCAAGAAGATAAAATAAGAAAATATTATATCTTAAGGAGGTTTGCCATGAAAACTTATCAGAGCATGAACAGGCAGGAACTTGCCGACGCAAAGTCCGAACTTATGAAGAGATATCAGAAGTACAAAGACATGGATCTGGTTCTCAACATCGCAAGAGGCAATCCTTCCACGCAGCAGCTGGACATGATAATGCCCATGATGGACATGATCAACTCCGGCACGGACTGCCGCGACATGTACGGTACGGACGCCAGAAACTACGGAGCACTTCTGGGACTTCGCGAAGCGAGAGAATACTTCGGAGCGCTTCTGGGCACCACGGTCGAAGAGACCATAGTAGTAGGCGCTTCTTCCATAAACTTCATGTACGACTGTCTTGCCCGCGCCATGCTTAAAGGCGTCCTGGGTTCCGAGAAACCCTGGGGCAAATACGACAAGATAAAGTTCATCTGCCCCGTTCCCGGATACGACAGGCATTTCGGCATGTGCGAGTTCTTCGGGATCGAGATGATCCAGGTCCTTACGAACGAAGAAGGTCCGGACATGGACGCCATCAGGAAATATGTCGAGAGCGACCCGACCGTAAAAGGCATGTGGTGCATTCCCAAGTTCTCCAATCCCCTGGGAATAACCTACTCCGACAGAGTGGTAAAGGAACTTGCGGCGCTTAAGCCCGCCGCCAACGACTTCCGCATATTCTGGGACAACTCCTACATGGTCCATGCCATATACGAGGACGTTCCGCTCCTCAACATACTGGACGAGTGCAAGAAAGCCGGAAACCCGGACATGGTCTACATGTTCGGATCCACGTCGAAGATAACGATGGCAGGTTCCGGAATAGGATTCTTCGGAGCGTCCAAGGCAAACGTGGACTTTACGGAGAGCCAGGTAAAATACGAGACGATAAGCTGGGATAAGATGAACATGCTCCGCCACGTCCGCTTCCTTAAGAGCCAGGGCGGCGTCGAAAACGTTATGAAAAAGCACGCAGCGATCTTAAGACCCAAGTTCGACGCCGTATTCGACACTCTTTCCAGAGAACTGGAAGGAAAAGGCGCCGGAACATGGACAAGACCCAAGGGCGGATACTTCATTACCTTCATAGCGAACGACGGAACCGCCACAAGGATAAACGAGCTTGTTAAGGCATGCGGAGTTACCATGACCGGTCCCGGAGCCACCCATCCGTACCACAACGATCCTGACGACAGATACCTGCGCATAGCGCCGTCCTTCCCGCCCGTGGAGGAACTTGTACCGGCGATGGAAGTATTTGCCGTATGCGCGCAGATAGCGACGATCGAACAGCTGGAGAACAAGCAATGAGCAGCATTATCATTCCCGAAGGATACAGGGCCAAACTGGATTCCTACGACCTTCAGAAAGCCATAAGCAAGATACATCACATATTCGAGAGCAAGCTTTCCGAAGCGCTCAACCTTAGCAGAGTCTCCGCTCCGCTGTTCCTGGAGGCAGGGACAGGTCTTAACGACGACCTGAACGGAGTAGAGCGCAAGGTGGAGTTCGATATCAAGGAAGACGGCCGTGTATGTCAGGTCGTCCAGTCGCTCGCCAAGTGGAAGAGACAGGCGCTCAGAGACTACCATTTCTATGAAGGCCGCGGTCTTTACACGGACATGAACGCCATAAGGCGCGACGAAGATCTGGATAACATCCACTCCGTCTACGTGGACCAGTGGGACTGGGAAAAGGTCATAAGCATCGCGGATAGGAACATCGATTTCCTTAAGGATACCGTGCGCCGCATCGTGTACGCCATCTGCGACACCGAACTGCAGCTCCGCAAGGACTACCCTGCCCTTTACGAGCTTTCCTATAAGGACCGCAACGTAAGCTTCATAGACTCCCAGGAGTTGGAAGACATGTATCCGGACCTTTCTTCCAAGGAGCGCGAGAACGCTTATCTTAAGGACCACCACACCACCTGCATCCTCCGCATAGGAGGCGCACTTAAGAGCGGCAAGCCCCACGACATGAGAGCCCCGGACTACGACGACTGGGAACTCAACGCGGACATACTCTTCTGGAACGAGATCCTGGGCCAGGCTCTGGAGATATCGAGCATGGGAATAAGAGTCTCCCCGGAAAGCCTTGAAAGGCAGCTTAAGATATCCGGATGCGAAGACAGGAAGGAACTTCCCTATCACAAAGCTCTGCTTGCCGGCGAGCTTCCGTACACCATCGGCGGCGGCATAGGACAGAGCAGGCTCTGCATGCTTCTTCTGGGCTCCGCGCACATAGGAGAAGTCCAGTCCGCTGTCTGGGACGACGAAACCAAGACAAAATGCCGTGAAAATGGTATAATGATCCTGTAATGAAGGAAAGAAAGACTAACAGAAGACCCGGCTTAAACGCCTTTACATTAAGAATTATAGCATTCGTAGCCATGACAGTCGGCTGCGCACAGGTCTTTACGGAAAACCACGAGGTGGACTGGAAGATCTACATGTTTTATTTCTCGTACACCATATTCGCGTTCCTGATGGTGGAGGGTATCAAGCACAGCCAGGACCGCTGGGCTTACCTCCGCAGACTTGTCGTGTTCGCTCTGATCGCGGAAGTACCGGGAGACCTGCTCTTCTGCGGCACGATATCGGACAATTCGCAGCAGAGTATAATGCTCACCCTGCTGATCGCCTTCATAGTAATGAACGCGCTGGATCTGATAAGGGTGCGAGTCAAGAACATGATAGTCACCTTCGCGGCGGCGCTTCTGCTTTGCTGGCTGGGAACGCTTGCCTGCAGGGCTCTGCACACGGAACTTGCGGATTTCGGCATCATAATCGCGTGCATACTCTATCTGTCCAGCAACGTTACTTACACAAGGCTGATGGAACTGGTCTGCTTTGCGGCGATAGTTGTATACATAACGGCGGACAATTACCTTAACATTCTTATCGACGACCTTTATTACAGCGTACCGGACAAATTCTTCGCCCTTCTTGCTGTGATACTGACCTGGTTCTACAACGGCGAAAGAGGCCCGAACAAGCTGTGGATCAAAGTCGTCTACTACCTGTATTTCCCTCTGATGCTGCTTATACTGTGGCTCATAAAAACTTACGCATTGGGTTAAAATAATGCTTTACAAGGTAAAGTGCCTGTGCTAAAATTACTGCGTTGCTTGCGGTATTGGCGGAATTGGCAGACGCGTACGGTTGAGGGCCGTATGGGTAACACCGTGATGGTTCAAGTCCATTATACCGCACCAAAAAGCCCGGAGAATCTCTCCGGGCTTTTCATTTGCTTTGTTTTTACTCTTTCTGCGACTAGTCGAAGCTTATCACTGTGGAAACAGGTTCGGCAGCCTTCTCCGCTGTCTCAGTCACAGCTTCGGATGCAGCAGCGGCTGCGTCGGCAACGGCTGCAGCAGGAGCCTGGGCAGCTTCCGCGACTGTTTCGGCGGCTGGCTGCAGCGGTACCGCGTTCGCGGCCTGCTGAGCGGTAAGAGCAGCCATAAGGGATTCCTTTGCTTTCTCTACGGCTGCCAGCTTGGTCCTGAGATCGTTCGCCGCTGTCTGGGCGTCGAATTTTTCTGTCTGAAGCTGCTGGTTTATCACCTGAAGCTTGGAGAACTTTTCCGTGATCTCGGCGAGCTCTTTTGTCTTTGCCTCCAGAAGGGTCTCCTTCTCGCTGAGCTTCGCCTCAAGCTCCGCGGTCTTTTCGGCCACCTCGGTCTTGATCTTTTCTACCGATGCTTCGTAATCCTTCATTCCGGAAACGTAGGTCGCTATCATCTTGTCCGTAAGTTCGCGGAGGCTGAGAGCGGTAGTCTCTATGTCGCTCTTTACGGTCTCCGCCGCTTCTGCCGTAACAGCTTCGGCCGGGACCTTGGCGCCGCACTCTCTGCAGAACCTGGCGCCTTCGTTAAGTTCGGCGCCGCATTTTAAACACTTAGCCATTTGTAAGATCCTTTCCGTAAGACGCTGTTACTTGGAAGCCTTAAGAAGATCTCTGATCTCCGCGAGGAGCTCTTCCTGTGTGGGAGGAGCGGGTTCTTCGGCCGCGGCCGCCTTAGCGGCTTCTTCCTCTGCCTTCTTCTTGGCTTCAGCCTTATCTCTGGCCTTGTTGAATGCCTTGACGATGGCGAATACAACGAGAGCTACAAGTATGAAGTCGATGATAGCTGTCACCAGAGTACCGAAGCCTATCACTATAGCTTCCTTTACGACTTCGCCGGCCTCGTTGACCACTTCCGGCCTGACTATGATGTTCAGAGCCGTCATGTCTCTGGCACCGAATATCCAGCTGATGAAGGGCATGAATACGTCCTTTACCAGGGATGTGGTGATCTTGCCGAACGCGGTGGCGATGATAACGCCTACTGCCATGTCCAGCACGTTCCCACGCATTATGAAATCTTTAAATTCTTTTACTAATCCTTTTTTTTCTTCCATGATCTGCTCCTTATATCTATATTCGTTAGATCTTATAAACCTTGATCCATCAAGATGCCTTATATTTTAGTATCATTTTCCTGCCGTGTCAATTTGACCTGATACGCAGCGCCTATAACGCCGGCGTCGTTAAGGAACTTCGCAGGAACTATATCGTAAGGCACTCTGTAAAAGTTCCGCTCCGCCACGAGTCTGTTAAGCGGCCCGTACAGAACGTCTCCTGCCGCGCTGAAACCTCCGCCCAGAGCTATCCTTTCCGGGTCGAAAGCGCAGCAAAGCCCGGCTATTACGTTGGCCAGATCGTCTATGTAAGCTGCGATTATGCATCTTGCCGTATCGTTGCCTTCAACGGAAGCGTCAAGAACGGCCTTGGCGTCCGCATACTTCTCTCCCATGAGCTCCCTGCCCTGTCTTGCTATCCGGGTAGCAGACACGTAGGTCTCCAGACATCCGGTCTGCCCGCAGGTGCAGGGCTCCCCGCCGTTTCTGTACGGAAGATGACCCAGCTCGCATCCTCTGTTCTGTCCACCGTTGAACACCCTGCCGTCCAGTATCAGTCCGGAACCCACTCCCGTACCTATGGTAAGCAGCAGCGCGTTCCTGCATCCCTTCAGCGATCCCGCGCAAAGCTCAGCCAGAGCGGCGGCGTTAGCGTCGTTCAGCATCTCTATCTCCGTGTCCGGGATAAGCTTCGCAAGCTGGCGTCTAAGAGCGACCCCGTGATAACCCATGTTATACGCGTGGAGGAGTATCTCACCGGTCTGATCTATGCTCCCGGGAACGCTAAGACCTATGCCGCCGATGGCCGACATGTCCGTCCCCGCTTCTTCGCAGAGCTTTTCCGAGTGTTCCTTTATACGCGCGCAGAGCTCGTCTCCCGGCATGTGAGCGAACTTAAAAGAAGACCTTGAGACTATCGCGGGCTCTTCCCCGCCCAGATCCACCAGCGCGAGTTTGATGTTAGTACCGCCTATGTCTATTCCGATGTAATTCATTTCGATCTCCCGAATGACTGTAATTACGATTTAACTGTATTTTATCATCGCTTTGGGGTAATATAAATAGCAAGAAACAAGAATGGAGAACAAAATGAAGAACGTTCTGCTTATAGTAAACCCTGTCGCCGGCAAGCTGCGCATGCGCAGCGAACTGTTCGACGTCATAGAAGTATTCAGCAACAACGACTGCCTGGTGACCACCGCCCTTACGCAGTACCGCGGACACGCAAAAGAGCTAGCTGCGGACGCGTACAGGAACGGATTCGACGCCGTAGTATGCTGCGGAGGCGACGGCACTCTCAACGAAGTCATGTCCGGACTGCTTTCTTCCGAGAAGAGCGCCAGAGTCGGACTCGGATACATTCCGGCCGGGTCGACCAACGATTTCGCCAATACCCTCGGCATTCCGTCCATACCTACGGCGGCTGCCGTCAACATATTCAAATCCGTGAGGACCGGAATAGACGTCGGCAAGTTCGGGGACGACCGCATCTTCAGCTACATAGCCACTTTCGGAGCCTTCTCCGCCGCGTCCTACACCGCCCCTCAGGAGCTTAAGAATTCCATAGGCCACCTGGCGTATCTGCTGGAAGGCATCAAGCAGCTGGGCAACATGAAGAAATACAGCGCCCGCATAATAGCTGACGGCAGGGAATTCAGCGGCGACTACATCTACTGCTCCGTTTCAAACACTCGTTCCGTCGCGGGGCTTGTAAAGCTTTCCGAGAACCTTGTGGATCTGCACGACGGCCTTTTCGAAGTCATACTCGTTAAGTATCCGGAAAACCTTTTCGACACGAACAAGATCGTTACGGGCGTCCTGTCCAACGATTTCTCCGGAGACATGTTCGAGTTCTTCAAAGCCAAGGACATAGTGTTCGCGACCGACGAAGATGTCGACTGGTCGCTGGACGGAGAGAAAGCCGAGGGCGGCAGATTCGTCCGCATCGAGAACCTGCATTCGGCGATCGAGATGTATATCTGATCTTTGTTACAAGCCTTCTTTCTTTAAGCGTTTAGTGTGCTTTCTCTGCTGATTACGCGGTTTCACGCTGAGCCTTTTTCAGAACTGTTATCCGCTCGGCTCGTACCTAACGGCCTCGCGGACAGTTCTTAGCAAAAGTCTCGACTACCGCTTCATATAGCATCGAAAACACACATAAACGCTCTCGAAAGCTACTGCGTTGCAATGCAAAGCAAAAGCGGCACCCTTACGGATGCCGCTTTGTGTTTTCAGACTATCGAACTATTACAGTCCGAGCTCCTTCTTGAGCTTGTCCAGCTCTTCGTCTACGGAAGCGGTAACGCCTGCCTTGTACTTGTCTTCGAGAGCAAGTGCCTCGTCGATAGCGCTGGCTTCGAGCTCTGCGGCTGCGTTGGCAACGTCGAGCATCTTGTTGGCCTTGTCTTCCATCTTCTCGAATGCGCCCATGACCTCGTTGATCTTGTCGCCCTTGGAAGTGTAGGTGTTGACCTTCTGCTGAGTCTTGGCGATGGAGACCTTAGCCTCTATGCCGGCCTTGCGGGCCTCAAGCTGAGCGATGTCGGAAGCAAGCTTGTCGTAGAGCTGACGCATCTTGATAGCGTTCTCATGAGCAGCGGCATAAGCGGTCTGCAGAGCGGCTCCGGTGTTCTCCAGTTCCTGCTTCTTAGCGATGAAGACCTTTGCGTCGCCTTCGTTGCCGGCGGTAAGAGCCTTCTTGGCAAGCTCTGCATATCTGGCTACCTCAGCAGCGTTGCTGTTGACCTTGCGCAGTGCTCTGGTCTCCTCGGCCATGACCTCGGTGGTCTCCTTCTTGACCTCGGCGAGGTCCTCTCTGGCGGTCAGAAGATACTGGTTGATCATCTTTACAGGATCCTCTGCCTTGTCGAGAAGAGCGTTGATGTTAGCGCTGATGATGTCTGTGAATCTTGCTAAAATTCCCATTGTTTTCCTCCTAATACATTAACTATTTATTATTGTTATCATATTTAGACGCAAGCTCGCTTGCCTCGTCTTCGTACTTTTCGGAGAGGTTCTCCGCTTCGTCCTTCCAGCCAGGTTCGTCTATCTTGGCGTTCAGGAGCTCCGCGGCCGCCTCCTGCTTCTTGATCTTCATGACGTTCTTGTAGTCGATGACGTTCATGACGATCAGTACGGCTATTACCACTACCAGCCAGAACAGCGACGCCTTCCATCCGGTGTCGGACTGCTTCATTATCTTTTCAGCCGAGTCCTCGAAGACCTTTGCGAAGTACTGATTGTCGTCGTAGTCCGAGGTGTAGTACCTGTTGAAGTACGAGTAGATGTCCGTGATGGCATCCTCGTCTATTACACCGTTGGCAGGCGTTCCGGAGAACATCCAGCAGTAGTCGTCCGAAGTGCCCGCAGGCTGATACCAGACTACAAGCAGGTGCGTTCCGTCGTTCTTGAAGAGCTCCGTGTACTTGGCCTTTACCCATGCCTCGGCCTGAGACTCGTTGGTCGCTCCGCCGATGTTGCTGGTGATGATAAGGTAAGGCATTACGCCTGTCTTATCGTAGAACTCCTTCATGGAGCTCTCGACGGTGGACTTCTTGTCCAGCCAGCCGAGCTGATCGTCTATGTATCCGATGTTGACGGTCGGCTTTACGTCCAGCTTGGTGCGGTTCTTTGCGTCCCTGGCAGCGTTGATGCCGCTTACCATGATAGCAGCCAGGATTATGGCAACTATTATGAGTATTACCGACAGGCATCCGACCGCTGTGGTCTTCTTCTCCGGCTTCTTGGGCTGGGGCTGCTTATTGCCGTTGTTGTTATTATTGTTGTTATTGTTGTTGTTATTGTTTCTGCCGGAGTTATTGCCCCAGATCCACCACCAGAGAGGTGGGAACAATCCGTTGCCGCTTCCGCCGGAATTGTAGCTGTAGCTGCGGGATCCGTAGCTGTGACCGTAGCTGTGGCTGCTTCCGCCGTAGCTGTGGCTGCTGCCTCCCCAGCTGCTTCCGCCGCTGCGGCTGCCGCCGCTCCAACTGCTTCCGCCGCTGCTGTGACTGCTTCCGCCAACATGGCCTCCGCCGAAACTTCCTCCGCCGATGTGACCGCCTCCGCCGCCGAAGCTTCCGCCTCCGCCGCCGCTGAAGCCGCCGCCTCCGCCGCCGCCTCTGCCCATAATTATCTCCTTTCACGCGGGGGGACGCCCCTCCGCCTTTCGTGAATATAATAGCACACTTTTCAAGGGCTATGTATAATTTATGTGAATAAAAGCCTCAAATATTTGATGGCAAGCCCCTGTTCTGTGAACTTTTCTTCATATTCCGTAGGGATATTAGTCTCCGCTAACGGACTGTTGTGAAGGTCGTATTCCACGATCTCCGGTACCATCCCCAGATGTTCCATTTCCCCCAGAGTGAACTCGAAGAGCTCGTCGTTGTCCGTCTTGAATTCCAGGGCGGATCCGGGTCTGCATATGTGACTGTACCCTACTATCTTATCTCTGTAGGTAAGCCTGCGGTTGTTGTATCTCTTTTTTCCCCAGGGATCGCTGAAATTAAGATATATGCCGGATATCTCACCGTCTTCGAAGAACTCCCGCGGATCGGTTATGTAATTCGGAAGGACCAGCAGATTGCGCACGTTAAGAGCCGCGGCCTTCTGCGGGATGCGCGGATACACGTTGTAAGCGCCCTCGCACGCGATGAAGCTGATTTCCGGATCCCTTAGACACATTCCGGTTATGAAGGCGCCCTTTCCGCTTCCGATCTCCAGCTTTATGGGTCTGCCGCAGCCGAAAAGCTCCGCCCAGCGCCCTTTTGCGGCATGCGGATCGTCCACTATGTAGCTGCCGAAGTCTTCTATCAGCTGCTGTCTGTTCCTGATGTGATGCTGTCTCATCTATTCGCAGGCAAGAGCTATTATCGCGTCGGCGATCATCTTGGTGTTCATTATCAGCTGGTCTATGCCCATGTGCTCGTCCGCCACGTGGCAGGACGCTGTGCACATGAAGCCTTCCGGTCCGAAGCTTACTGCGTTCGGAAGCTCCCTTGAATAAGTGCCTCCGCCTATCCTCTTTGGCTTTGCGTCGGTCTCGCCGGTGCGGTCCATATATACTTTAAGAAGCTTCCGTACTATCTCCGAATCGTCGGGGATGCTGTAGCCGGGCTTATACTTCCAGCCGACGATCTTTCCGCCGGTCGCGGCAAGGGCAAGTTCTATCCTTTCCCTGATGTAGCATTCCGGAATACTGACCGGTATCCTGAGGTCCAGGGTAAGCTCGAAACCATTGCTGTCCCAGCGCATCATTCCAAGGTTGAGCGTAAGACGGCCGGACTCGTCCTCTTTGTCCAGACCTATGGACTGGCCGTAGTATTCGTCCTTGAAAGCGTCGCAGAGCGTATCGACGGCGACGCGGTCCATGCCCTGAAGCTCCTCGGATCTTAGCCTTAAGAGCAGTTCCTGCAGCGCGTTCTTTCCTTCCCACGGAAGCGACGCGTGCGCTATCTTTCCGTAAGCGCTTATCTCTTTGCTGCCGAAGTAGCCGTCAAGAACGCAGGAAGCTTCTCCCGGAACCACGTTCGGGGCTTCTCCGACGCTCATTCTGATGCGCGAATCGAAGTTCGCCCTGTAGGTGCAGTGGAGTATGGTCTTCTCCGAATTGGTGAGCGGGTACTCGCCGTCCGGGGAGAACGACAGTTCCGGCACACGTTCGTGCTGCAGATAGTAATTGATGCAGCCCATGTTGGTCTCTTCGTTGCAGCCCAGGATTATACGCACGCTGCGCTTAAGCTTTAGTCCGGACGCGGCGACGGCAGCCAGAGCGTAGATGCTGGCAATCGCCGGACCTTTATCGTCCAGCGTGCCGCGGCCGTAGACCTTGCCGTCTATGATCTCGGCGCCGTAGGGGTCGCAGCTCCATCCTGTTCCTTCCGGAACGACATCCAGATGAGCAAGTATGCCAAGCATCTCCTTCCCGCCTTCCGCGTCCACGGTGCCGCAGTATCCGTCCAGATCCCTGGTCTTAAGACCGAGGTCCGACGCGGTCTTCAGGGTCTCGCCGAGGCATTTCTTTACCTCCGGGCCGAAAGGAGCTCCGTCTTCCGCCGGTCCTTCGGTGGTCCTGAAGCGCACTATGTTTCTGAGCGACTCAACGATCTGATCTCTTCTCTGGTCGATCCAGTTGTCGGTATATATGCTCAATTCTGCCTCCTTATCATGAGTATCAAAATAATAATTATGTTAAATTATTGCAATTACAGCATAAAAGCTCCTGCAGCTCCTCTTTGATCCGCTTGACGGGAAATCCTACTATGTTGTCGAAATCTCCCTCGTAACGTTCCACCAAAGCGTTGCCTCCGAGCTGTATCCCGTACGCTCCGGCCTTATCGTAGGGTTCTTCGGTGTCGCAGTAGGCCTGGATGCGCTCTTCCTGAGCTTCGTCCAGCGGATGGAAATATACCAGAGTCTCCTCCGTGAAGGTCCGGATGATCGTACCTTCTTTCCCTTGTCCGTCCGGACAGCATCCCGCGAGGCCGTCTATGACGCTGCCCGCATCGTTTCCGAAGGCTCGACCCGCGCACTTGCCGTCTGCGCAGCAGTTGTTTCCGGAAGCGCAGCACCTATCCGCAGAAAGACTTCCGCAGTAGATGAAACTTACTCCGGTGATAACTCTCTGAGGCTCCCTGGACTGCGCCCGGAGCATCCTTACCGCGTCTGCCCTGTCCTTCGGCTTGCCCAGGATCTCGTTTTCGAGACAGACTACTGTGTCCGCGCCTATCACAAGCACGTTTTCCTTATCTTCCAGCCTGTCGAAAACGTCTCTGGCCTTCTCTCTTGATAGAGCGCGCACCATAAGCGCGGCAAGTCCGGCTTCCGAAACGTATACGCCGCCCTTTTCGACCCTTTCTTCCACGGCCTGCTCGTCTACGAGGGACGGAACACATTCGAAATCCGTGGTTATCCTTTTTATAAGTTCGCGTCTTCTGGGAGACGTGCTTGCAAGAATGATCCTCATGCGATAGATTATACCACAACACACATATTTAATTTGTCTTTAGACCCAAAAAAGTAGTAAAATCACAGTATGAGCACACTTACACTTGAAAACGGCGAACTGCGCCTGGACGTCGATACAAAAGGCGCCTGCATAAAGACTCTCAGCTTCCGCGGCACGGAGGTCGGCAGAGACGGAATTACGGTAGGACGCTACGCGAACAGGATATCCGGCGCGAAGCTCACCATATTCTTCGGGGAGTTCGAACTGGATGCCAACGAGAACGGAAACACTCTCCACGGCGGGACCGAAGGCTTCGATAAGAAAGATTGGACTGTAACGGACCACGGCCAGGACCATGTCTGCTTGGAACTTGTATCCGAGGACGGAGATCAGGGTTTTCCGGGCACGCTTAAAGTCAGCGCAGAATACCGGATAAACGGAGGCGCGCTTAATATCGTTTACAAGGCCGTATCCGACGCCCCTACGGTCGTCAATCTTACCAATCACCTGTATTTCAATCTCAACGGCGGCGGTCCCTCCGGGGATCATCTTCTTAAAATAAACGCGGATAAAGTTCTGGAAGTCGACGGACAGCTGATCCCTACCGGAAAGCTGCTGAACGTCCGCGGCACAAACTTCGATCACAAAAGGCAGAAGCGCTTCCTTCCGGACTTCGACTGCTGCTACGCGCTAAACGGGAGCGGACTTAGGCAGGCAGCCGCGCTTAAAGGATGCTTAAGCGGCATAAGCATGGATGTGGAAACGGACCAGCCGGGCCTTCAGCTTTACAATACCGATACTCACATTTGTCTGGAGACTCAGCATTTCCCGGACAGCCCCCACCATCCGGAATTCCCGGATACGACGCTGTTCCGCGGACAGGTCTTCGAGACAAAGACCGTATACTCTTTCAGGCAGGAGGAGAAATGACAAAGAATTACAGAGCGCCGGGACGCACGGAACTCGGCGGAAACCACACGGATCACCAGCACGGCAAAGTGCTCGCCGCAGGAATAGACCTGTTCATAACGGCTGAAGCCGCGCCGACGGAGAACGGCATCGTAAAGATCAGTTCCGAAGGATATCCGGACATTCAAGTGGACCTTAACGACCTGAGACCCTCCGAAGCCGAATACGGAACTTCTCTTGCGCTGGTACGCGGCGTCGCGGCAGGAATAAGGAACGCGGGAGGAAATACAGGCGGATTCTCGGCTAAGCTTAAGTCCGACGTTCTTTCCGGTTCCGGCCTTTCCTCTTCCGCAGCCTACGAAGTGCTGATCGGACGCATATTCAACGATATGTACTGCGGCGGAAAGCTTACGGACGTGCAGATAGCGCAGATAGGCCAGTACGCGGAGAACGTCTTTTTCGGCAAGCCCTGCGGCCTAATGGACCAGATGGCATGTTCGGTGGGAAACATAATCGCCATAGACTTTAAGGACCCCGCCAAGCCCGTGATAGAGCGCATAGACTGCCGTTTCGAGGACTACGGATACGCGCTTTGCATAATCGACACTCACTCGGAGCATGCGGACCTGACTGACGAATACGCTGCCATCCCAGCGGAGATGAAGCAGATCGCGGCCCATTTCGGCAAGGAAGTGCTAAGGGACGTCGATCCGGACGAATTCGCAAGGAACAAAACCAAGCTTAAGGTGCTCTACGGCGACAGACCTGTAAAACGCGCCGAGCATTTCTTCGCGGAGACCGAACGCGCGCAGCTTATGGCGGACGCGCTTAAGGAAGGCAGGTTCACGGACTATCTGAGGCTCGTGAACGAATCCGGAAGATCTTCCGAGGAGCTGCTGCAGAACATAGTTCCGGCGTCGCATCCGGAGAACACCGCGGTAAAGGATTCGATCGCGCTGGCAAGAAAGACTCTGTCCGGACGCGGAGCGGCAAGAGTCCACGGAGGCGGCTTCGCCGGCACCATCCAGGCTTACGTACCGCTGGACGAAAAGGAACATTTCCGCGAAGAGATGGAAAAGGTCCTGGGAGCAGGCTCCTGCCATTATCTTTCGGTAAGCAGATAACGATCATCGATACTTGCGCAGAGCCCGTATTCGTTGATCCTGAGAACCATAAAACTAAAAAAGCGGAGCCGACAGCGGCCCCGCTTTTTATTCTGTTGATGAAGCAATTGTAAGTCCGGCTCTTACGCTCCGAACATCTTTCTTATTGCTCTGTACGTTTCTTTTTTGCTCTCGTCCCATTTGTTGAAATCGTCGGACGTAAGCAGGATGCCTCCGTAAGAAGCGTTTGCCTCGTACAGGAGCTTTTTCTGCTCTTCGCTCATCTTGCAGTTCTCGTCGCGGAGGAAGAACACGTCCGGGTCGTTCATGAAGGCGCGGCCGTTGAGCTGCCTTCTGTACGTAGTGTCGTCTATGCTATTTTTGGTGGAAACCCTTTCGCGGTGAGTCATGCGCATCAGAACGGTGCTGTCCCAGTCCGGGCCCACATCGCAGCCTATGCGGCAGTAATCGACAAGTCCGAAAGCAGGCATCAGCGGAACTCCGCAGCCCAGAACGAGCTTATCCCCGCACCAGCTTCTTATTAACTTCATGGCGCGGATCATCCTGCCCGCCCTGCTCTCTTCTTCCGTTCCGTAAGGAGCAGCCGCGTACAAAAAGTCGAGCTTAACAAGGTCGAAGCCCCATTCTTCGAATACCGTACGGAACACTTCTGCAAGGTAATCGACTACCTCCGGCTTGTCTATGTCCAGAGCGTAGAAAGGTCCCCAGTTGACGCCTGCTGTCCACGGCTTTCCGCCGGGCTTGAGCAGCCAGTCCGGATGATCCTTTACAAGCGCCGAACTTTCCTGGGCGCCGAACGGAGCCAGCCACAGTCCTGCCTTGTAACCTCTCATGTGGATCTCGTCCGTAAAAGCCTTAAGACCGGACGGGAATCTGTCTTCGCGGACTGTAAGCCAGTCCCCTACCGCGGCCTGCCAGCCGTCGTCTATCTGGAACAGATCGCCGTGCTTAAGGATGCCCGCGGCTCCGTCCAGATCCGACATCAGTTCGGACTCGCTTATCTTGTTGTAGCGGTTATACCAGCTTGTATATCCGGCAAGCTTTTCGGTGGTCCTGGCTTTAACGCCCATGGCTTCGAACCAGGCGTCGAAGACTTCGTCCTCTTCGCCTTCGGCATAGAACAGGTCGAATGCCTTAAGCGTCCCGCCGCATCTCATGCCTCTGCAGTCGCGTTCGATACGAAGCGTTTCAGCAGGCGCGTCAACTGTAAAGATGGTATAGCCAGGCTCCTCGTCCAGAGAAGCGAACAGACGGAACCTGCTTCCGTTCCTGAGATAGCAGTAGGAATAGCCGGTAAAGACACCCGGTGTCTCCGGATAGCTGCGGAAGAAAAAATCTCCATATCTTTCCAGATAGAACTTGTGCGTAAGTTTTTTCGGCAGTTTCCTTCCGAACACACGCTGAACGTCCCCGGGAGCGAACTCCGGGGAATGTGTCCAAGTCTGGTATCCGTTTACGAATATCCTGTCGTCATCCGCGATCTCCAGGCGCATGTCCGCCTCTACGTCACGCAGATGCCCCTCCGGGACTTCGCACCTAACGCGGAGCGGACCGCCGGAAAGCTCCGACATTCCGCTGAACTTTTCGGGTCCGGAAGACGTTTCTACAGTTATCCTGTAATTGATAAGACTCATAAGGTCTCCTTATTTCTCAGCTTCCGCTTTCTTCTCTCTGAGTATCCTGGAGTTCTCTTCCGCCACTTCGTCCGTCAGCTTGAACCTCTTCTTGAAGAAGAAGAACGCAACGAACAGAAGAACTATCGGAATGATGGTCATCAGCAGCCTGAGTCCGGTTATGGCAGAAGCGGTCTGCTGGATTATCTCTCCGGTCTGATCCGAGTTGCCCTTGAACTTTATGATGTCCAGACCGACGCCGGCGATGGCGACGGAGATGCCGGACGCAAGCTTGACAACGAAGGTCTGCATGGAGAAGATCACGCTCTCTTCGCGGTGTCCGATCTTTAACTCACCGTAGTCGACGGAGTTGGACAGGAACACAGTCGTAAGAACGGAAAGCATTCCGTTGCAGGCGAACACGATTATTCCGGGGACGCAGATAAGTATCAGGTTTCCGGAAAGGCCCGTGAAGCACAGAGCCATGATTATCAGGTAACCTATCATCGCTCCCACAAGAGATACTCTTAATATCTGGGTGTTGCTGAGCTTTTTACGCAGCAGCGGATAGATGACCATCATGCCTATGATCTGGAACGCTCCGCCGACCGTGGAGAACAGCGTATAGCTGCCTACCCAGTCGCCGCCGGATGCCTGTCCCAGGTCGTACTTGAAGAACAGGATTATAAGGTTGGAAGTAATGTAGAGCGCGCTGTTGATAAGCACTATGCCTATTACCACAACGAGCGCCTGATCGTTTGCGAACAGTCCCCTGAACATCTCCTTTACGGTAGGAGTCTCCATGTGGGTCCTGTGGGTCTCCTTGACCGCCAGGCAGCAGATCACTTCCGTAACGATGAATACTATTCCTACGATAAGAGCTACGATCTTGAAACCGGCTCTCTCGCTGCCTCCTCCGAAGGCGCTTACGGAAAGCATCGTGCCTACCTGGATTATGGCGGAACCGACGCCGGCGCAGGTCCTTCCTATTACGGAGAGGTTCTCGCGGTCCTTGGGAGTATCCGTAACGGCCGGTATCATCGACCAGTAAGGGATGTCCATTATCGTATAGGTCATTCCCCAGAGGATGTAGATCACGGCGAAGTATACCAGAAGACCGGTGCCCTGAGTCTTGGGAGCCGCGAACAGAGCGTACAGAACGAAAGCGTTCAGAATGGTTCCGGTAAACAGCCAGGGACGAAATCTGCCCCACTTGGTCTTTGTCTTGGCGACGACTATGCCCATGAACGGGTCGTTGATGGCGTCGAAGACTCTGGCGACCATCAGGATGAGGCCTACGAACGATGCCTTGATGCCGAGCAGGTCCTGATAATAGTAAAGAACGTAGCCGGCGGACAGCGCGTAGACCATGTCCTTACCTACGGCGCCCAGGCCGAAGGCTATCTTTTGCTTTAAACTTAGTTTCATGACTTCCTTCCTTTAACAGTGAATACTATCTCATAAGGCTCTGTCTGAGCCGTTCTGACCGTAAGTTTTGCCGTTCCGGACTGCCCGGCAGTCCTTATATACGTTCCGCACATGCCGCCTTCAGCGGTGCAGACTCCGGGGCCGACGAGCTCGGCAGATCCTTCCAGCTCGAACATGACCGGAAGCTGCGCGTACCAGGCCATGTTTCCGTATTCGTCGCAGATGCGGACGCGAACGGCGGACATGTCGTAGGTAAAGTCCTCCGAAAGCTCCGTGCCGCTGACGGTGATCTCCAGATGAAGCTTGTCCGACGGGGACTTCTTTACGCTCTTTACGACTTTACCGTCCTTAACGGCATCGAAACGCCATACGGTGCTCGCGCCGCCCCAGTTACCGACGTACTTGCCGTAGAGAGCCACGCCGTCGTCGTAAGTAAGCTTGTATTTTGCCATCGCCTTGGCAAATCTGAGTTTTGACTTAAGCGGAAGGTTTGCCATGCCGTACTTCTGAACATCCGAAAGACATACTGCAAGCTCCCTGGCCTTGTTTTCGGTAAATCCTTCCTGCGTTATGAGAAGATCGCCTACGATGTCGTCTATCTCTATCGGCGGGTGTTTAAGTCCTCCTGTATATTTAGGTTTAAATGTCTTTACATAATTATCATTTTTGTAAAGCTTAACCTCGTCGGCATTGGTCAGCACATAAATGCTGCCGATGTTGCCGGCGGGATAGTCGCCTATGTCCATGGACGAGGTCGGCTCCAGGACCGGTTCCTTCTCTCCCTGGCTTGCGTAGGTGAACGCAGCGTTCTTCGGGTTGCGGAAAGCGTCCATGACGCCGTGATAGCATACGCGGTCGCCGGACCCGAAGTCCTTATGCGTCGGATAGTCGAACATGCACCACTGGAACGTTCCGCAATGCTTACCGTCCGCCATGGAATCGTTAAGGACTCTTGCGTGGCGCAGAGCGTGCTCCTGCCTTCTTGGCCAGTTGTCGAAGGACTTTGTCGGGAACATGTGGCCGTTGGCCTCGGAGATGATCAGCGGTTTTGCCGCTTCCTTGGTGACTTTTTCCTTAGGCTTGCAGCCCGGATTATTGCCCTCGTGGGAGAAGTCGTTGTAGGAATAGACGTCTTCAAGCAGATGGCTGTTCTCTATGAAGCGAACGCCGGAGGTCTGCCTGGACGGATCCAGTTCTCTGGCGAGCTTGTTGGTCCTTTCGTAGAGATCGTCGCAGTCCTGGGACTCGTTGATGCGCACGCCCCAGAGCACTATGCTCGGATGGTTCCTGTACTGCAGCACCATCTCGCGGGTGTTCTCCACCGCCTGGTCCTTCCACTCGTCACCGCCTATGTGCTGCCAGCCCGGGATCTCCGTAAACACGAGTAGTCCAAGTCTGTCGCAGGCATCTATGAACCACTTGCTCTGCGGATAGTGCGAAGTCCTTACGGCGTTGCAGCAGAGCTCTTCCTTAAGTATCCTCGCATCCTCTTCCTGAAGGCTCTTAGTCGCGGCGTAGCCGACATAAGGATAGTTCTGATGGCGGTTGAGTCCGCGTATGTACAGTTTTTCACCGTTAAGATAGAACCCGTCAGCCTTGAATACGGCAGTGCGGAACCCGAAAGCATCTTCCCTTGTGTCCAGAATGTTTCCGTTTTTATCGAAGAGCTCGGTCTTGAGCGTATAAAGCTTAGGATGATCCACGTGCCAGCTCTCGGCTTCCGGAACGGACAACTCAAAAGATCCTGGCTTACCGGAAGCGGAAGCGATCTCCCTGCCGCCGTCCAGGACATGCAGTCTGCACTCGTCTGCGGATCCTTCGACCTTAACTTCCGCGCGGAGAGTCTTAAGGTCCGGAGTATATACGAATACATCGTCAATGAAGCTCTGTTCCTTAACGTCCAGCCAGGCTTCCCTGTACAGGCCGCTGTAAGTCAGGTAATCTATCACGAAACCGAAAGGCGGGATCGAAGAGTTCTCGGTGGAGTCCAGGCGGACTGCCAGAACGTTAGAGCCTTCCTTAAGATGTCCGGTCAGCTCCGTTCTGAAGGCGGTATAGCCGCAGCGATGCTCGGAAAGCAGTTCTCCGTTAAGATAGACCTGCGCTATGTGAGCCGCTCCGTCGAGCTGCAGGAACACCCTCTTGCCTGCCAGATCCTTACCGCACTCAAGAACGCGCCTGTATCCGTAGATACCCTCGTAATCGGAGGGAGACGCGTAATGAAGCGATATCTCTTTTACATTATGGGGAAGATCGACGAGCGGATAAGTACCCTCGCCGAGCGCGAATCCGTCGGACCAAAGGCCGGAAAATTCCCAGCCGCTGCAGATAGAAACCATAGACGCTCCTTTATAATTGTTATAACCATTTGATTATACCATATGTTACAAATAAAACATAGTGGACATTTCTCCGCTTTTCCTTTTTATCACCAAAAAATCCAAGCGGAAAAAGCTCAAAAACTGTACTACGCAACAAAAAAGCAGGCCGTAAGACCTGCTTTTCCATAACTGTGATACTGCTTACTTAACAAGCTTCCTGACGAGCCATACAACTAGGCACGCGCCGACGATGGAGAGGATTATCCCTCCTACCCATCCGCCGCCTATTCCGAGCAGGTTGCCGATCAGTCCGCCGACGAATCCGCCGACTATACCGAGAATGAGATTCTTGAGTATGCTGCTGGTGTCGCCTTTCATAAGGGAGTTGGCGATGAATCCGCAGACAGCGCCGATTATGATCTCGATGATGAGTTTGATAAGCATGTGTCTACCTCCTCATGCTTTACGGCAGGAACTTTAAAGGCCTGTGCCTTACTTGAAGTATCTCTTCAGCAGTCCTTCCAGAGCTTTGCCGTGTCTTGCCTCGTCGCGCGCCATCTCGTGAACCGTGTCGTGGATGGCGTCCAGGTTGTACTTCTTTGCCATCTTGGCAAGATCGAACTTGCCCTGGGTGGCGCCGTACTCGCAGTCGACTCTCCACTTAAGGTTCTTGGCTGTGGAAGCAGTCATGTTAGGCTCAAGCTCGGAACCGAGGAGCTCCGCGAACTTGGCTGCGTGCTCTGCCTCTTCGAACGCTGCCTTCTCCCAGTAGAGACCGATCTCCGGATAACCTTCCCTGTGGGCGATCCTTGCCATGCAGAGATACATTCCCACCTCGGAGCACTCGCCGTTGAAGTTAGCCTTAAGCTGCTCGATGATGTACTTCTTGTCCTCTTCGCTGGTGACAGCGTCCAGGTTCATTCCTACGCCGAATACGTGCTCGGCTGCAAGAGGAGCAGCCTCGTCCATCAGCTTGAACTTGCTTCCGGGAACTTTGCATGTGGGGCACTTGAAATCCTCGGGGATCGTGTCGCCTTCATAAACATACCCGCATACCGGGCATACCCATTTTTTCATATCTATGACCTCCTGCGTCATTGAAAATCGCAAACGATTTAACAAATATATTCTAATTGCCGCAGTAGTTTTAGTCAATTGTAAATGCAACAGACCGAGCTCCTCACGATCCGCGGGATAAGGCCGGAATTACCATATGTAGAATAATTCATTTGTGTTTATCCCCTTCATATAGTATAATGCTATATTATTAAAAATAATGGGGTAAGAGGTTTTCGAAAGACCGAAAGAAACATAATCATGAACGAGTACATCAGAAAAGACACGGCTCAGACAGAGTCAGGAAATACATCGACTGAAAGACCGGTATGGACGCCGCCTTCGCAGATAGTTACCGGGGCTTCCTCGGCAAACGACTATCCGCGCACGCAGAGACCAATGACAAGTTACGAGGCCGACAAGGCCGCGGGGATCTCCCGGGCTGAAGCAGCAAGATACGACGACGGAAGAAGCAGTTCCGCGGGAACACAGACTACAGCGTCCCGTTCGTCAGCTCACCGCGCTTCATCCTCTGCTTCCCGTTCTTCCGCAAGGTCCGCTTCGTCCGGAAGGACCGAAAAGGCAAAAGCTGAGAAGACTTCCAGATCATCCAGGTCTTCCAGAGCAGCAAAGGCCGCCGGGTCCGAAAACGGATCCGCGAAGCCCGAAAAGAAACAGAAGAGCACCCTGCTGCCTCTCCTTCTTTTCCCGATCTTTACAGTATGGCTGGAAGTCGTGCTGCACATATGCATGGGCATGGAACTTAAATACATGCCTATTTACGTCCTGCACGGAGTGATGTACGGAGCCATCTTCACGTTCATAACCAAGTTCTTCCCGAAGAAGGCTTCCCTTGTCATATCCAAGATATGGGCCCTGATAATGGCGATCCTGTTCGGCGTGGAGTTCATAGCCAAGAACATACTGCAGGACTTCTACCCCGCTTCCATGCTCAAGACCGCGGCCGGCAACCACCTTTCGGACTACATCGGCGCAATCCTTATAATGATCGCCAAGAAGTTCTACGTTCTGATACTGTTCCTGGCGCCCGCCATACTGGCCATCATATTCATCAAGAAGCCTCTTAAGTGCAAGATCAAGAAGCGCGGAATACTCATCCTCTCTCTTGTAATCGCGATAATCTTCTTCTTCCTCGGAAAGTTGGCCATAGCCATCCCGTTCAAAGGGAACATCACGCCCAAAGAGCTCTACAACAAGGACACCAACTACAACGAGCAGGTGGAGCAGCTGGGTCTCATCAACATGCTCAGGCTGGACATAAAGCACATGATCTGGCCCGTTGAGGAAGAGATAGACGTTCCCGTGGATCCCACGCCGGTGGATCCGCAGCCCGAAGATCCCGAGCAGGCCAAGTATAAGCCGAACAAGATAAATCTGGACTTCGAGCAGATGCAGAAGGATACCGGAAACAACAACATAAAGCAGCTTGCCCAGTACTTCAGCACCGTAACGCCTACGATGCAGAACGAGTACACAGGCATGTTCAAGGACTACAACATCGTATTCTTTACGGTAGAGGGTCTGTCCGGCTACGCCCTGGATCCTATCGTAACGCCTACGCTGTGGAAGATAACTCACGAGGGCTTCGTATTCAATAACTACTACACCGCCCTGCACTTCACCAGCACGTCCAACGGCGAGTGCCAGCACCTGCTGGGACTTTATCCCAAGAGCGGATTCCCGATCTCCATGAGCCGCACCGGCGAGCTTAAGACCAACACCTACTTCTCGCTGGCAAGGCAGCTGAACCGCGCCGGCTACAAGAGCTACGGATACCACAACAACATCAACATGTACGGCCGTACCGGCTCGCACCCCAACCTGGGATACGACTGGCGATACATACACTACACGGACAGCTACAAGATGTATTCCGACAGCATCGACTACGAAGGAGCCAAGGGATACAACCAGGGCAAGCTCCGCTGGATGCAGAGAGACTCCTTCATGGTAGCCCACACCGTAACGGATTATCTGACCAGCGACAAGCCGTTCAACGTCTACTATCTGACCGTTTCCGGACATACGCCCTACACCTACACCAGCTGGGCCTGGGGTAAGAGCGGTTCCAACTGGCTGGAGGACGACAGAGTAAAGGCCATGACCTACACCGAAAAGACCAAGGCCTACGAAATGGCCGCCATGGAAGTCGACAAAGCCGTGGAGATACTTATCGAAAAGCTTCAGGAAGCCGGAAAACTTGAGAAGACCTTGATAGTTCTCTCCCCCGACCACGTTCCCTACGCGGACATCGACGCTCTGGAGGAGCTGGCCGGAAAGAAGTTCGGTTCGTCTTCCGACTTCGAAGCCATCAACGAAAGGAACATAGACTTCGAGGTATATCACAGCTGCCTGGCCATCTGGAACCCGACGATCGAGACCAAGCAGATCGACAAGGTCTGCTGCCAGGTAGACATACTTCCGACGGTATCCAACCTTCTGGGCCTGGAATACGATTCCAGAATGCTGGGCGGAACGGACATACTCTCCACTTCCGAGGGTCTGGTCGTGTTCTCCTCCAACTGCTGGAGATCCGACAAGGGATTCTACAACAGCTTCACCAAGACATTCACACCCAACGCCGGCGTGAACATGTCCCAGAGCGCGCTCGACAGCTACGTGAAATACATGAACAACGTTGTCTCGAACAGACGCAAGATAACCAACATGATAATCGAGAGCAACTTCTACGACTTCGCGCTCGGCTCCAATAAGTACCGCCGCGAAGAGGTCGAGACCCAGTACGACCTGACCAAGGACGAACTGGAGAAGCTCTACGAGTACGACGCTGTAAGGGCGGTCATCCGGGAGTTCAAGAATCCCAGGACCTTCGAAAGAAAGGACGTCAGACCGTTCTGATAACGGACAGGATGAAGGACGATCCTCAGATAGCATCTGGGACCGTCCTTTTTTAACAGAAAGAGCAGGTGCAGAATGAATAAGAACTCGCTCCGCAAGCGTTTCCGCTACTGGCTGGACCGCAGGATGGCTAAAGGCACGTCCGGCATGGTAAAGCTCCTTGTTACCACGGTGCTTGGCTCCGTGCTGATAGTATCGCTGCTGGTACTGGCGTTCGGACTGCATAAGGACGGCAAGAGCTTCCTGGCAATATTCTGGGACAACTTCCGGTCGGCCATGTCGTCGTCCTTCCCCTCCTCAGAATCAGGCGGACTGCTTTACATAGTGCTCTACACCTTCCTTGGACTGATAGGCATGGTCTTTACAGGCATGCTGATAGGTATCTTCAGCGGTGGGATCCGGGGCAAGCTGCTGGCCCTGCAGAAGAACAATCCGCAGATAGTGGACCAGGGACATATAGTGATACTCGGCTTCAGGTACGGAGAATACGCCCTGCTGGAGCAGCTGATAAACGCCTCGGGAAGATACAGGCGTACGATAGTCGTGGCGGAGAACTACGAGCGCACGGACATGGAGGACGCCGTAAGGCAGAACATAAACGTTCCGAAAAACGTAAGGCTCACCTTCATAAAAGCTGATATCACCAATCCGAACGCTCTGGAATGCTGCGCCATTCCAAACGCCGGGAGTCTTATAATCCACGTCCGGGAAAGAGGTCTGGCGGTAAAATCCCTTCTTGCCGTATCAGCGCTGCTCAGGGATAAGGAAAAATGGCCCAGGACGGTAGTTTCCTTCGAATCCGAGCGGTCCGTGCTCCCCACCAACATGCTGGACGAAAAACACATAGAGACTCTCCACACCAGCAGCGTCGTGGCAAGGACCATCGCCAGAGCCGCTACGCAGACAGGCGTTTTCGAAGCGTTCATGGACATCATCAACTATCAGGGTTTCGAGTTCTATTTCGACCCGATCCCCAAGGCGGAAGGACTGACGTTCGGGCAGGCATACCTCAGCTGTTACAACGGCACAATAGCAGGTCTCTACCGCGACGGCAAGGTGGTCCTCGGCCCGGATCCCAACATTCTTCTGCAGAAGGACGATCTGTTCATCATCTTCGAAGAGGACCGCTGGAGCATAGAACTTGACGATCCCAAGAACACCGAACTGCCGAGGAGGACGAGCCGACCCGCCGTTCCGGAGATACCGGAGATCGTTATCATAGGTTTCAACAATGACATAACTACGGTGATCGACGAACTGCCGGACAACATAAAGACCATAAAGCTGTGCGGACTGAAGCAGGACGAGAAAGCATCTCTGCCGGACGACGGCGAATTCGCATCCGCCATAGAAGCCGACTTCAGGAACATCAACAGAGAAAAGACCCTGTACGATATCGTAAAGGACGCGCCGCACATCATAGTCCTGAGCGACAGGAAGAAACCTGCCGAGGACGCGGACACCGAAGTCATGCTCCGTATCATGAAGCTGAGAGACATAAAGAAGAAATACGGTCTGGGATTTACCATTACCGCGGAGATACGCAGCGAGAACAATCGGAAACTTCTGAATTACGAAGCCGGAGACGATTTCGTGGTAGCGACCGACATGTCCTCCATGATCCTTGCCCAGATATCCGAAGAGCCCAGGCGCAACGCCCTGTTCTCCGAATTCCTGGACGAGAACGGCGCGGAGATCTACCTTAAGATGCCGGAGCAGCTCGGCATAGACATAACGGACATCAGCTTCGGCGACCTGAGAAGGCAGCTCTATTCCATGGGATACGTTCTGCTGGGCATAAAGACTGCGGAAAAACCGTTCATACCTTACGAGAAGGACGGCCCGGCCGGATTAAAGCCCGGAGACGGACTGATAGTGATCGGAGAGGAATAACCCAATCTTACCGGAAACGATGGTCCGGCGATACGGATACATATCCGTAAGCCGGCCCACAAATATCATACGCAATTCAAAACGGGACTCTTTTATAAGGTCCCGTTATATTATTGCAGATATTTTACATAATATTGATTATGAAACAACCGTCATCTTCTGTCGTATATATCTTTTGCTCTTTCTGAAAGCTCCTCCGCAGCTATGAAGAATCCGTAGTAAGACAATACTGGCGCGCATTTCTCGCAGTAGAACGCGTAATTGCCGTCCCTTGGCAGCGTCGCAGAGTTAAGCAGTTCCACTGCCTTTTCGCAGCAGCGTCTTACATCTTCCTCCGACGCCTCCGCGCCCCTGCTCTGCTCGTAAATGTCCGCGAGATTCAGCCACGAAACGGCCTGCTCGCCTTCCGAATCCTCTACACGTGACAGAATGTCCAGCGCTTTTTCCTGGCAGCTTGCGGCGTCTTCGAAATATCCCAGATCGCACAGCGTTACCGACATGTTGTTGTACAGGCTCGCAAGTCTGTAATCGCTTCCGGAAAGTTCCTTACCGTAAATCGCTTCCGCCTGCCTGAACAGTTCCAGAGACCTTTCCGGCATTCCGAACGCTTTGTATACGGTGGCCGCGTTTACGAGAGCCGTACCGTGAGTAACGCTGCCGTTCATGTCCATGCGGTCTATCAGCTCCAGACACAGCGACGCGTTGTCCGTTGCCTTTTCACGCTGGCCGGTCTTCCTGAACACGCCCATAAGTTCGTTGCGGACGGCGAACTCTCCGCGAAGATCGTTCCCGTACTTAGCTTCTCCGATCCAGTATTCCGCAAGGCGAACAGCCGCAGCGTAATCACTGCGGCTGTAATGCTCGTCGAGCTTTTCCAGGACCCTTCCGACCGGTATTTGCCTTACCGCGGGCTCTTCCTTCCACTGCGAGAAGTCGAACGGGCAGACAGGTTCCTGATAATCGTTCTTATCCAGACTCATTAATGGTCAGTAACCGCGGATGCTTACTTCTCCACGGTAACGTCCAGATGTCTGGAAGGTACCGCTATGCCGTTCTCGGCAAGCGTATCCTTGACCTTGTCCTGAAGATCGAACTTGACTCCCCAGTAATCCGCGGCGCTGCAGTAGACGCGGAACGCGAATACGACCGCGTTGTCCTCGTACTTGTCGACTGCCACGAACGGAGCCGGCTCCCTGAAGACTCTCTCGTCCTTGAGAGCCATGGCGGCAATGACTTCCTTGGCCTTGGCGATGTCGGACTTGTAGGCGATGCCGAAGTCCATGTCGACCCTTCTGGTGCCTTCCCTGCTGTAGTTGGAGACGCTGTTGGTGGTGAGGACTCCGTTGGGAATGGTGACGGTCTGGTTGTCCGGAGTAAGAACGGTCGTGTAGAGCAGACCTACTTCCTGAACGGTACCGGCCTTGCCAGCGACCTCTATGAAGTCGCCCTTGCCGAAGTTCTTGGAAGTGATGACCAGTATTCCGCCGGCGATGTTGCCGAGGCTATCCTTAAGAGCAAGCGCTATGGCTACTCCGCAGGTAGCAAGCACGGTGATCAGCGAGCTGATGTCGAAGCCGATCGCGGACAGAGTTACAAGAATGGTAACTACCCACAGAACGACCTTTACCATCGATATCACGAACTTGCTGACGATCTCGTCCACATTGAACTTCTTCAGGATCTTTTTAAGTGCGGCAGAAAGAGCCTTCATGATGATGAGGGCGATGATGAAATAGACCAGCGCGGAGCACACGACTGAGAGCACTCTCATGAAACCGGTCGAACCTAAATTGATAAGCATTTCGTTCCTCCTTGAAAGATGTTTCTTTTGACTTATATATTTTATCACAAGACCATTTGCCGTAGTACACAAACTGGACCATTATTGTATAATTCTTTTCTTGCAATTATGCACCGCAGCGGTTATAATACCTTTTGTTGCGGGGCATTAGCGCAGCTGGGAGCGCGTTTGACTGGCAGTCAAGAGGTCAGGGGTTCGAGCCCCCTATGCTCCACCAAAAGAAAAAAGGAGGTCGCAAGATCTCCTTTTTTATGTCCTTATTCGCTTTACTTTATCCTGCCCTCGCGCACCGCCAGATCGTACGGCTCGAACGTCACGTTCTTGTAAGCCTCGAAGTCCAGCGGAACGTAGGTCCAGTCGGAGTGCATGTCGCCGTTCTGCTTGATCAGCACGTCATATAGGATGTCGTATGAAACGCCGTCGCGCTCCTCCGTGATGGTGCTGTACGGCAGCGTGCGGTGGTACGCGATGTGCTGGCCGTTGTTGTTGAAGTGGTAACCGCAGCGGATGCGGCAGCCGTCCATTCCCAGATACTCGAAATTCTTCATCAGATCTTCCAGGATGTGGTCGCCCTCCTTCTGATAGAGGTTGTCCAGCGTGGTGACGGTATAGTCCGCGCGGAACTGGATGGGGATCCCGAACTTGCCGAAGCGGTCCGCGAACTGCTTGATGTTCTTGTGCTCGTAACCTTTGAACAGAACGCAGTTGACCCTTACCGGAACGTAAAGCCTGGACAGCAGCTCGTCGTTGCTCTCCTCCACGTAATGGACCATGTGGCGGGATACGTTGATGCAGGAGATCTTCTTCTGGTTCTTCTTAGTGAACTCGATTATCGCTTCCTCGGGGAAGTGCTCGGATACCGGCATGGTGGTGTTGATGAAGACTCTGTGTCCCTTGGGGATGCAGTCCATCATTACCTGCAGACCGTCCAGATCGGACAGCGGTTCTCCGCCCGTAAACACGAAGTCGCACTTGGGAGTTACTCTGTGGAGCTTGCGTATGCTCTTGCAGATCTTCTCCACGCTGAATCCGCTCTTGTCCTTATACTCCTGCTTGTTGATGCAGAACGGGCAGTTATTCTTGCAGTCGTAAGGCACGAACACCGTAACGGTGGCTCCGCCTTCGCGGGTGATGTATCTCTTGTGTTCCATAGTTCTTTCCGGATATACCTCAAAAAAAACGATAACCACATAATAATAGCACACGGACAGTAAAAAAGCGATTAATAGACAATTAATTATCAAACCATTTTTTAATATGAGCGCGGCCGGTCCTGCGTAAAAGAAAAACACCGTTTTTCAAGGTCGAAACGGTGTTTTCGTATAATTATCCTATTGCTGCCGGAAAACTCTCCAGAAACGCTCTCAGAGGCTTACGGACGCATGCCGGAGGTGTTATTCCGCGCGCGCTGCGGAGACTCTCTTCAGCGTCTCCAGAACGTACCTGTTCGGGTGTCCTCCGTTCAGATGCTTTCTGCTGTCAAGACCGAGCATCTCGTCGGCAAAGGCCGCGACGGCTCTGGATCTGGATTCGCCTCCGTAGCAGTGTACCATAAGCGTGTCGGCATCCCGGTTCTTTCGGATGAACTCTATGATCTGACTTGCCTGCTCTTCGGAGAACAGCACGGCTCCCGGCACTTCCCTCTCGATGTCGTCGAAGTACAAAGTAAGAACGTCTACGCAACTGACGCTCTTGCTGAACGTCAGTCCGAAACCTTTGGTGTGGGTGTCCTGTATGGAGATCACCGCGTAGCTGTCCCTGCGGGGCGCGGCGTCCTCCATCCCGAACGGATAATAATGGTCCAGGACGTAATCCACGGCGTCATATACGGATCTTAAAAGCACTCTTTTCAATGTGTCGCCTTCCCGGCTGCCCTACAGCGCGCTTATGGCTCCGACGGGGCAAACATCCCTGCAGCTGCCGCAGCTTAAGCATTTCGACGAGTTTATGTAGTACGGCACGCCGTCGTGGACTATGCAGTCCGCAGGACACACGTACAGGCATTTCCCGCAGCCTATGCAGATGCCGGTAACGGCGTATTCTTCCTGACAGAGATCCTTATCCATCATTCCTTGGGCTTTCCGTCCGCGCCGAACAAAGGCAGTTTGCCCAGATACTTGATGTTGAATCTTTCGCCTGCGTCGCCCTCGGCAAACACGGTAACGCGTCCGGTCACCTTTCCGCCCGCAAGCTCGACAAGGTGTTCCATGGCCTTAAGCGATCCGCCGGTCGAAACGACATCGTCCAGGATAAGGATGCGCTTGCCCTTGATCAGCGCCGCGTCGTCGCTGCCCAGATACAGAGTCTGGGTACCGCTGGTGGTTATGGAATGGTCCTCCACGTGTATGGGATCCGGCATGTAGACCTTCTGTCTCTTCCTTGCCACGAAATACTTCTTGGCGCCGGACTGGCGCGCCATCTCGTGGATAAGAGGAATGCTCTTGGCCTCGGCCGTGAACATGTAATCGTAATCTTCCGGCGGGACCAGCTTAAGCAGCTCTCTCGCGCAGGCTACGGTGACCTCCGCGTCTCCGAAACAGATGAACGCGGCAATGTACAGGTCGTCCGCGACCTTGCAGAGAGGCAGCTCTCTGTGTAATCCTGCTATCTCTACCGGGTAAGTCATGATGTAACTCCTTTCATTTGCGTCCGCGGTCTTGTCCGGCGCTTTGCGCCGCCGCGGTCTATCTTTCAAAAAGCTTCAAGAGCTTTATTTTGAACTTGCTTTTTTCGCCTGTGTACGGATGCTCCCGCAGAGGCAGATTGAACCTTGTCTTTCCGAACAGAACCGTGGACGGATGCGTGAATTCCCTGAACCCCCACTCTCCGTGGTACGTTCCGATCCCGGAATGGCCCGTGCCGCCGAACGGAACGCCCTTTACCATAAGGTGCAGGCAGACTTCGTTGACGCATCCTCCGCCGTACTGCTGCGTGGACATTACCTTCTTTGCCCAGGCCTTATCCTTTGTAAACAGGTACAGCGCCAGTCCGTGCTCGCGCTCGGCGATCGTGCGGAGCAGGCCGTCGATCTCCGCGTCCTTATATGTTACCACAGGAAGCAGCGGGCTGAACAGCTCGTGCTTTACTATGTCCTCGTCCTTTCCGGCCGGATAAACGATCGTCGGCTGGTACTTAAGGGCACTGGGATCTCCTTTTCCGCCGAATACTATGCGGTCCCTGTACTTTTCCGCTTCGGCCGCGCATTTATCATACGCCTTCTGCGAGATCAGCCTGGGATACTCCGGGTTAGCCAGGGCGTCCTCCCCTATCTGCCGGACGAACTCCTTCTTAAGCTCCTCCACGAAGCGGTCCGCCACCTCTTCCGCTACGGCAGCCTGGTTTACGTTTATGCATATCTGGCCGCTGTTCAGAAGCTTGAAGAACGCTATCTTCCTTGCTGCGTCCTTAAGGTCCGCGTCCTTGCGTATGACGGCCCAGTTTCCGGTCTCCCCTCCCAGCTCCAGCGTTACAGGAGCCAGATTCCTGGAGGCCATCTCCATTACGTGTCTGCCGACGGCCGGTGAGCCTGTGTAGAAGATCTTGTCGAAGCGCTGCTCCAGGCAGATGTCCGCAACGTCGTGACCGCCGTCGATCACGGTGCAGTATTCCGCCGGGAAGGTGTCCGCGATAAGGTCCCGGAGGACTTTGGTGCACGCGGGAGACTTGGAACTTGCCTTTATGACCGCGGTGTTTCCGCCCGCGATGCTTGCCGCCAGCGGTCCCAGAGCCAGAAGCACCGGGAAGTTGAACGGACTGATTATTAGCGAAACGCCGTAAGGCATCTTGTATACTTTAGTGATGACGCTCGGAAAGCAGGTAAAGCCGCTGAAATGGTTCTCCGGCCTTGCCCATCTGCGAACGCCGGCTATCGCCTCGTTTATCTCCAGAACGGTGCTGCCTACGTCGCAGAAATAGCCTTCCGCTTCGCTGCGCTCCAGATCAGCCTTAAGAGCTTCGATCAGCTGCGGCTCGAACCTGAGCACTGCAGCCTTAAGCTTTTTCAGCTGCTCCCTGCGCCACGAGACGTCCAGAGTCTTTCCGCTTCGGAAGAACTCCTTCTGAGCCTTGACTGTGTTTTGGATCTGCTCTCTGTCGTAAGCCATCGCGCCCTCCTGAAATATAATACCATAGCGAGCGGAGCTCTGCGTCATTTTTATTTGCGATTTTGAAATGGCCGGACGTCCGTTATGATATAATCTAAGCATGTTCGACGGACTGCACTACAATTCCATATCTTCGTATCTTAAGCAGCAGTTCGACTGCAAGGTGATAAAGTTGTCTCTGGACGCAGGCCTTACCTGCCCCAACAGAGACGGTACCAAAGGCTTCGGCGGCTGCACGTTCTGCTCCGACAGTGGTTCCGGGGATTTTGCCGGGACCATCGAACAGCAGCTTGCTTCAGTCTCCCGGAAATGGAACCGCAGCGGATCTTCGCCTTCGGCGGATGCTGCAGATAAGGAAGCTCCTGACCTGAAATACATCGCGTACTTCCAAAGCCACACTAACACCTACGCTCCTGTCGAAAAACTGCGCAGGCTATGGAACGAAGCGCTGGACCACGAAAACGTCGTGGGACTGGCGATAGCCACTCGCCCGGACTGCCTTGGACCGGAGGTCCTGGAACTGCTTTCGGAATACAACAAAAAGACTTTCCTCTGGGTGGAACTGGGCCTTCAGACTGCGAACGAGCAGACCGCGGAAAAGTTCAACAGATGCTGGAAAAACGCCGATTTCGAGAAAGTGTCGTATGATTTGTCGACCCGCGGCATAAAACGCGTCACGCACCTTATTTTGGGCCTTCCCGGCGAAGATAAAGAGCAGTATCTATCCTCCGCCAAGTACGCGGCGTCCTTCGATCCGTTCGGTGTAAAGATACACATGCTGCACCTTATGGAAGGTACCGCCATGGGCGATGAATACAAGAGCGCGCCCTTTCCTCTTCTTACCCAGAATGAGTACGTATCCTGTGTCTGCGACATCCTGGAGATCCTACCGCAGACTATAACCGTCCACCGCCTTACCGGAGACGCTCCGCAGGACAAGCTGATCGCGCCGGACTGGACCCGCAACAAGCACACGGTGCTCAACGCCATACAGCAGGAATTCAAAAGGCGCGGAACATATCAGGGATACAGGGCCGGTCAAAAGTGATATAATGATATAAACGGTAATACCGTAATCGATGCAATAAGGAGAAACGAAATGTCAAACCCCAAGATAGAAATAATCGTAAAAGACTACGGCACCATGAAGGCGGAGCTCTATCCCGAGACCGCGCCCATCACCGTGGAGAACTTCCTTAAGCTTATCGGAGAGAACTTCTTCGACGGACTTATCTTCCACAGAGTCATCCCCGGATTCATGATCCAGGGCGGCGGCTACGACGAGAACTTCCGCGGCAGGGACGCCGACAGTATCAAGGGCGAGTTCGCGGCCAACGGCGTAAAGAACGACCTTAAGCACACCAGGGGCGTGCTCTCCATGGCAAGGACCAACGTTCCGGATTCCGCTTCCTCGCAGTTCTTCATCATGCACAGGGACGCTCCGCATCTGGACAGGCAGTACGCGGCGTTCGGAAAGCTTACGGACGGTTTCGACGTTCTGGACAAGATAGCCGAGACCCGCACCGGCACACGCGGCTTCTACATGCAGGACGTTCCGGTGAACAACGTAGTCATCGAGACCATAAAGCTCATAGAAGAGTAATTACGATCCATCGGAAAACAAGGCCGGAGCAGATTAATGCCCCGGCCTTTTCATATGCCTCACATCGACGCGGTTCAAAACGAAAAAGAAAAAGTCCGAAGCTTATACTTCGGACTTTTTGGTGCCCAGTCTCGGAATTGAACCAAGGACACGTAAATTTTCAGTCTACTGCTCTACCAACTGAGCTAACTGGGCTTATGTGGTGGGCCCTCAGGGACTTGAACCCGGGACCTGCCGGTTATGAGCCGGATGCTCTGACCAACTGAGCTAAGGGCCCACACAAGCGTTCCGCTGTTCCTGCGTGCTATGCGCGGGACTTTTCAGCTTTGGTCGGGGTGACACGATTTGAACGTGCGGCCCTCTGCTCCCAAAGCAGATGCGCTACCAAGCTGCGCCACACCCCGGTGCATTAATGGCAGGGGCAGGAAGCCTGACCGTTACCAACAGAACATTCAAGATTTTAATCTAAATGAATGTGTTTGTCAATAACTAAATAGGAAACTGCGGAACGCGTTTTTTACTCTATTATATTAGACGATTATATTGTTCTGACCGCCGTCGAGCCAGGCTCTGAGGTTGTCGAAAACGATGGCGGCGCGCCTGAGCATGGACTCCTTCGTAGCGAACGCAATGTGGGGAGTTACGAGCGTGTTGGGCGTCTGCAGCATCTGAGTGTCCTCCGGCAGCGGAGGCTCCTTGGTGAACACATCCACGGCGGCTCCGGCAATAACGCCCTCTTTAAGGGCGCGGGCAAGATCGTCCTCGTTGGTGACGGGTCCGCGAGCCACGTTGATGAGTATCGCGGACTTCTTCATCATGCATAGCTTGCCGTAATCTATCATGCCGCGGGTGGAATCGTTGAGCGGGCAGTGGAGCACCACAATGTCGCTTGCGCGCAGCAGTTCCTCCAGAGATACCTGCTTAATGTATTCCGGCATGTCCTTATGTATGTTTCTGTTGTATGCAAGGATTTCGCAGCCGAATACGCGGAGCATCTCCGCGGTGCGTCTTCCTATCCTTCCGCAGCCTACGATGCCGACGGTCTTGTCCATAAGCTCGCAGCCTACCAGACCGTCCTTGGTACCGCCGGTGCGGGCGCGGACCTGCGTCTCCGTAATGTTCCTGAGCACGGAGATGGCCATGCCTATCACCAGTTCCGATACTGCTTCGTTGGAGAAACCGGAAGCGTTGGAAACTTTAATGTTCTTTGCCGCGGCAGCCTTAAGGTCCACGTGGTCCACGCCTGTGAACGCTACGTCTATGAACCTCAGCTTATCGCAGGCGGATATGACAGCGCCGGGCAGAGGCATGTTGGCTATCATAACGGCATCCGCGTCTTTCGCCTCTTCTATAAGTGTCGGAACGTCGAATGTCTTTGCGTATTCGGAGAATTCGACTTCTCCGGCGAACTTGTTTTTAAACTCTCCGAGAGCTTCGGCGGTTATTCCGAGGTTCTCGAGTATGGCTACTTTTTTCATTTGCGGATCCCTTTCTTTATAAAGCAATACAGCCTGCGGATGTTGCTCCGCAGGCTGCACCATTGGTAATTTCAGATCAACTTTCGAAGAAGATATTCTGAATGCTGTTGCCCTGCTGACCTCCGGAGAACGCGCCGGGGCTGTAAACGCCCGAGCACTTGATGTCCTTGAAGATCTTTCCGGCATAATCGAAAGATATCTCGTCGCCGACATATCTCAGATCCGGCTTGAAGAATATCTCCACGTCGTTGGCTTCGGCCGCAACGTATCTCGAACCTCTAAGTTTTTCGTGATAGTTCTTATCGGTAACCGGTTCAAAGATAAGCAGGGGCTCGACGCCTCCCACGCAGCAGCCGCCCTGTTCATAGACCTTGACGACCAACGCGAAAGCATTCTTGCTCTTAAGATAATCTCTGAGCGCGTCCGTTACTGTTATCTTTACCATAAAAAACTCCTGTCTTTGTGCCTGAATACGTTATCTGCTGTTCTCGAAAAAGATGTTCTTGATGTTCTTGCCGTACGCGTCCGGAGAAAATATTCCCGGGCATATGAGGCCCTCGCACTTCACATCCTTAAGGAGGCGTCCTCTGTAATCGATCTTGATCTCGTCGCCGTAATACTTGAGCCAGGGATCGAACATTATTTCTATCCCGTCGACTTCCACATGCACGCACCTTATGTTGTGGTGCCTGTAGAACTCTTTCTTGTCGGGGACCGGCTCAGCCCAAAGAGGCGGCGCCAGGCGGCCGTAACAATGGCCCCCCTCATACGGGCCAAGGAACAGCGCGGCGGCTTTCTTTTTTCTGAGATAGTCCTTTAACGCTTCGGTTACGGATATCTTGATCATTTCAGTCTCCAGAAATAAGGCTATGCCGGCTACTTTACGTAAAAAATATTTTGTATTTTTACTCCGGCACCATCAGAGGAGAAAGCGCTCGGGAAGAATATCCCGCTGCTCTTTATATCCTTGAAGATGCGGCCGGCATAGTCAAAACTTATCTCGTTTCCGAAAAACCTCAGTTCCGGCGTAAAGAAGATCTCCACACCGTCGACTTCGGCCGATACGTATCTTGATGATCTTAACTTCTCACGGTAAGCGTCGTCCGTAAGCGGTTCGATGACGATCATCGGCTCCACCCCGTTGGTAGTGCAGGTACGGTTTGGCCTGTACCTGTCGACCACGATGGCTGTCGCCTTCTTCTTTTTCAGATGATCCTTAAGCGAATCGGATACGGTGATCTTTATCATGAGTTGCTCCGAAGCTGATTACTTGTCGCTGGCAGCCTCAACTTCCGGCTTCTTGGACATGGAAGTGAATCCTCTGATGAAGAGGATGATGGCAACTACGAGCAGCAGCGCAGCTATGATTACCAGAGCCCAGTTCTTTCCGATGTTGATGTAGAGGTTCCACGCGAGAGCGCAGATAGCAACGCACATCATCCAGATCATCGGGATACGGCACATGTTGTACTTCCTGCCGATGCTCTTGAGGAACAGGATGATACCCATAAGAGCGATAGCGGAGAGCAGCTGGTTGGCGGATCCGAATATGCTCCAGATCTTGCCATAACCGAAGAACGCGAGAACGGTAGCAACTACCAGTCCGAGCAGGTTAGCCGGCCAGGGCTGTACGAGCGGGTTCTTGACGGTCTTGCGGGCTTCTTCTACCGGCTTGTCGCCAGCGGCGAACTCCTGGCAGATGTATCTTGCAAGTCTCATAGCGGTGTCCAGAGTGGTCATCGCGAATGCGGACAGAGCAAGAGTACCGAAGGTCTGACCGATCTGGAACGGGACTCCGATAACCTGCAGGAAGTTACCAAGACCATAGGCGAATACATACAGAGCGCCGTTGGCGGTTACTTCAGCACGGATGTCGGAGGGCAGCCACATAACGGTAACAAGAGCAACAAGTGCGAGGAAGCACTCGAGGCACATTCCGGTGTAGCCGATCATTCTCATATCCTTTTCGTTGTCGACCTGCTTGGAGGTGGTACCGGAACCTACCAGAGAGTGGAATCCGGAAACAGCGCCGCAAGCAAGAGTTACGAACAGGATCGGGAACAGCGGGGTGTTGTTTACATAGAAACCGGTGAACGCAGGCATCTGGATGGACGGGTGAGCGATAACGATACCGATAACCGCGCCGATCATCATTGCGTAGAGCAGGAAGCTGTTGAGGAAGTCTCTCGGCTGGAGCAGGATCCATACAGGAGCTATCGCAGCGATGAGTACATAGACAACAAGTATCCAGATCCAGACAGTGTGGGAGAGTACGAGCGGGAACTGGATTCCGAGCCATACGCTTCCGAATGTGAGGATGACACCGATAACTGTGCAGACGTTTCTGTTAAGACCAAGCTTGTTGGTGGCAAGGCCGTACAGAATAGCCCAGAAGATGAACAGCAGGGAAGCTGTTCCAGCTGCAGGAGCGGTAACGAAGGTGTTAGCTACGATATCGAAGAATGCAGCTGCAAGAAGAATGGTGGTGAACCAAGCGAATATGCAGAAGAGTCTCTTTCCGGAGGTTCCTACATACTCTCTGATTACGTCACCGATGGATCTGCCGCCATGTCTTACGGAAGCAAACAGTGCGCCGAAATCCTGAACGCCGCCGATGAATACACCAGCGACTACGCACCAGATAGCTACCGGAAGCCATCCGAACTGGCTGGCACCGATCGCGCCTACTACAGGAGCAGCTCCTGCGATGGAAGCGAAGTGGTGGCCAAACAGAACCATCTTGGGAGCAGGAACATAGTCGACGCCGTCTTCAAGAGTATGAGCCGGAGTCGGTCTGTCGCCATCGATTCCCCAAGCTTTTTCAATGCGCTTGGCGTAAGTGCCGGATGCGATGAGGAATATCACAGCACCTACTACGATTACTAAACTTGCCATAATTAATCTCCTTTCGTTATTAAATTATGACTGATATAGAAAAAATGCTGAACCGCATGCGGTCCCGAAAGTTATTTGCCGGAGGCCTTAAAGAAATCGTAAAGCCTTTTTACGTATTTCTTATCGGCGACGTTGGTCTTGATATTGTGATATATCTTCTCCCCCGCCGCGTCGACAAGGACAAGCCTTATCTCGCTCCAGCCGAATACCATCATGTTGTAATTCGTTACTTTTTTATATTTCTTCGCAAACTGAAGCGCTTCCGGTTCTATGCCGCTGTCCGTAACCATGACGCCCGTAATTACGGACCTTTTGTGGTTTGCGTCCGGATGGACAAGATCCTCAACGGCGCGCTCCAGGACGAAAGTAAAGTGGCTTACGTCCCCGGCGTCTATGGGCCTGTCGAACTTCTTTACGAAGCAGTACTCCGCTTCCTCAACCGTGAAGAGCTTGATCTTCTTGGAGAGCATGTGCTTGGTGCCGGTGACGAAATAATTGGCGCGGAGATCCACGTCATAATATTCCAGGTCCTGTTCGTCTTCCAGAACGTCATACCAGCGCGTATAGCGCGCTTTCAGTTTGTCGATGTATTCAGTAATATTCATAATTCAAATCATAAAAAGCCATAATGCTTCATAATCATTATAACGCTTTCGGTGTAAGAATCAACCAAAAACTATTAAAATGATAATAAATAAACAGGTGTGTATAAAAGACCGGTACGCGCAGTCGCCCTGCCGGGCGGCCCGTCAATACCGGTCCGTAGTTGAATAATTAATCCTGTTAATCAATAATTATGCATCAGAATTCCATCTCGTCGTCCATGCTCAGAGTCCTGTAACCTGCTTCGTTAAGGACCTTTTCCGCAGCCGCGTTGTCCGCCACGCGGAGCACCACGTAAGCGCCCTGCCCTTTGGAAGACAGGAAGGCGTAGAGGTATTCCACGTTGACTCCGGCGTCTGCCAGCACGGTAAGCGTAGCGTTGAGCGAGCCCGGCTTATGCGGAAGCTCCGCGGCAACGACGTCCGTTATCTTTACCATCACGCCGTTCTCCGCCAGCACGACCAGCGCCTTCTGGATATCGTCCACTATAAGGCGCAGAATGCCGAAGTCCCTTGTGTCCGCGATGGACAGAGCCCTCATGTTGATGCCGTTCTCGGCAAGCATCTTAGTTATCTCGACCAGTTTGCCCTTTTTGTTCTCTACAAAGATCGTAAGCTGCTGAATAGCCATCTTTCTGCCTCCTTAATCGTGAAGTTTTCTTCTGTCTATTACGCGGACGGCCTTGCCTTCGCTGCGCTGTATGGACTTGGGCGCGACCAGGTGGATCACCGGGTGTATTCCCAGGATGTTGGTGATTGCGCCGGCGAGTTCTCTTTCCATCTTGTCGATCTCGCTGACGGTATCCGCGAAACGTTCCGGAGTAAGCTCCACGTACACGTCCAGGGTATCCGTATTGTTTACTCTGTCAATCTCTATGCGGTAGTTGGGCGCGTAGCCCTCGTTCAGAAGAACGGTCTCGATCTGCGACGGGAATACGTTGACTCCGCGGATTATCAGCATGTCGTCGCTGCGGCCCTTCGGCTTCTTCATGCGGATGAAAGTCCTTCCGCAGGAGCAAGGCTCGCTAGTCAGGACGCAAAGATCTCTTGTCCGGTAGCGAAGAAGCGGGAAAGCTTCCTTGTCCAGCGAGGTGAAGACCAGTTCTCCTTCGGAACCTTCCGGAAGCACTTCGCCCGTCTCCGGATCTATTATCTCCGCGTAGAAGTGGTCCTCGTTGATGTGCATGCCGTGCTGCTCTTCGCACTCAAAAGCTACGCCCGGGCCGGACGTTTCGGTAAGTCCGTAGATGTCGTAAGCCTTTATTCCCAGTGACTTTTCGATGTCTCTGCGCATCTCCTCGGTCCATGGCTCCGCGCCGAAGATGCCCGCCTTAAGGGTGTTTTCTTCCGGCTTTATGCCCTTTTCCTTCATGGCTTCGCCTATGTAGGCAGCGTAGGAAGGCGTGCAGCACAGGACGGTCGCCTTAAGGTCCTGGATGAACTGTATCTGCCTGTCCGTGTTTCCGCTGGACATGGGCAGAGTAAGCGCTCCTACCTTGTGCGATCCGCCGTGCAGGCCGAATCCCCCTGTGAAGAGTCCGTAGCCGTAAGCTACCTGCACTATGTCTTCCGCCGTGCCTCCGGCCGCGGTTATGGCTCTTGCGCAGCAATCCTCCCAGAGATCCACGTCGTGCTGAGTGTAATAAGCTATTACCCTCTTTCCGGTGGTTCCTGATGTGGACTGTATGCGTACGCAGTCCTTAAGAGGGACAGCAAGCATTCCGTAGGGATAGGTATCGCGGAGGTCGTACTTGGAGATGAACGGCAGCTTCTGTATGTCGTCCAGAGTCTTTATGTCCTCCGGCTTAACGCCCTTCCTATCCATGAGATCCCTGTAGTAAGGGACGTGTTCGTATACGTGTTTTACTTGTTTTATGAGCTTTTCTTCCTGCAGGGCGCGTATCTGCGCGCGCGGCATCGTCTCCAGCTCTTTCTGATAATATCTCTGTGACATTGTTCTTTCCTTTCGACTGACTGAGGTTCTAAGCGTTGTAACCCAGTTCGAAAGCCTTTCTGTTCATTTCCCTGAACTTCGGGGCGACGGTATTTGCAATGGCAGTCTCCCAGCTTTCGACTGGGATCGTAAAGTGCTTCGCAAACCGCGCCAGAAGAACTATGTTCACTGCTTTGGCGCTTCCTGCCTCCTGGGCTATGGACAGCGCGTCCACCGCGTCTATGTCGACGCCTTTTCCTTTAAGCTCCTCCAGTATTCCGGACGGATACTCCGCGGCGCCGGTGATCACAGGCATCGGATCTATCTCCTGAGTGTTGACTATTATCTTTCCGCCTTTAGCAAGGCACGGCGCCCAGCGGGCAGCCTCGAGCTTTTCGAAGGCAAGTATGTAATCGGCCTCGCCCTCCTCCACCAGAGGAGAGTATACTTTATCGCCGAAGCGCACGTACGTTACGACGCTTCCGCCGCGCTGGCTCATCCCGTGCACCTCGGACACCTTAACGTCGTATCCTTCGTCCACAAGCAGCGTTCCGAGCAGTTTCGACGCCAGAAGGGTCCCCTGACCGCCTACGCCTACTATCATGATATTCGTAGTCTTCATGGATCAATCCTCCTTTACTATCGCGTCGAACTTGCAGAGCTGCGGACATACTTCGCAGCCAACGCAGAGCGTTTCGTCTATGTGAGCCTTGCCGTCCTTCATCGCTATGGACGGGCAGCCGAGCTTCATGCACATCTTGCAGGAGCGGCATTTGTCCGCGTCCACCTTAAGAGGCGGCTTTGTCTTAACGTACTTAAGCAGCACGCAGGGACGTCTGGAGATTATGACGGACGGTTCCTTTGCCGCAAGCTCTTCCTTAAGGACTTCTTCGCAGGTCTTTAGATCGTAGGGATCCACCACTCTTACGCGGCGTATGCCTATCGACTTGCACAGAGCCTCCAGATCTACCTTGCCGGCCGGATCGCCTTTAATGTTGTATCCGGTGGTGGGGTTCTGCTGGTGACCGGTCATTCCGGTGATGGAGTTGTCCAGGATTATTACCGTGGAGTTGGATCCGTTGTAAGCTATGTTTATAAGGCCGGTAACTCCGGAATGCATGAACGTGGAGTCCCCTATCACGGCTACGGTCTTGTCCGACATCGCGTCGTCCGCGTTAAGGAAACCGTGTATGCCGGAGACCGAAGCGCCCATGCAGAGCGTGGAATCCAGAGCGTTGAGCGGAGGAGCCGCTCCCAGTGTGTAGCAGCCTATGTCTCCCAGCACCGTGATCTTGTTCTTGGCGAGCACGTAATACATTCCTCTGTGAGGGCAGCCGGAGCACATTACCGGAGGCCTGGCCGGAGGCTGGGTGTCTGCCTTTACAGTCTCCTTAGGAGCCAGGCCGAACGCCTCCGCTATTGTCTTCTGCGAGAACTCTCCTATCATGGAGAACTTCTCCTTGCCTACGGGATCCAGGCCCAGAGTCCTGCAGAAGTTCTCTATTATCGGGTCCAGCTCCTCTATTACGTAGAGCTTGCCTACGTGCGCGGCGAACTCCTTTATGAGCCTTGCGGGAAGCGGGTTGGGCATGCCTATCTTAAGCACGCTTACACTGTCGCCGAACACCTCCTTTACGTACTGATAAGACGTTCCGGACGTTATTATTCCGATCTCGAGTCCGCCCCACTCTATCCTGTTGTAAGGGCAGTTCTCAGCCAGAGCTTCCAGCTTTTTGGTGCGCTCTTCTACTATGGGATGGCGAAGCTTGGCATAGCCGGGCATCATTATGTATTTAGCAGGTTTTTTCTCGTACGGAACGGGGTCTCTGACGACGCGTTCGCCGGTCTCTACTATGGACTGGCTGTGCGACACTCTTGTGCACATGCGGAGCAATACAGGGGTGTCGTACTTTTCGGATATCTCGAACGCGTCCTTCGCGAACTGAAGGGCCTCCGCGGAATCCGAAGGCTCCAGCATCGGCAGCTTTGCGCCTATGGCGTAATGTCTGGAATCCTGCTCGTTCTGCGAGGAGTGCATGGCAGGATCGTCCGCGACGCACACAACAAGACCGGCGTTCACGCCCGTGTAGGACATGGTGAACAGCGGATCCGCGGCTACGTTAAGGCCTACGTGCTTCATAGCGCAGGCTGAGCGGACTCCCGCCAGCGACGCTCCGAAAGCGGTCTCAAGAGCCACCTTCTCGTTCGGCGCCCACTCGCTGTGCAGGTCGTCGTGCTTGGAAAGGAACTCCGTTATCTCCGTGGAAGGAGTACCGGGGTAGCTGGACACCAGACCTATTCCGCCTTCGTAAAGGCCCTGCGCCACAGCTTCGTTTCCTATCATCAGTTTCTTCATCGTTTGCTTACCTCTTTGCTTCGGGGATCGCTTTATGCTCTCCCTCATTTCCGATCATTTTACGCGATACGCCGCCGGTCCGGGATCACGAACGGTTCTGCGAGGCTACGAGGCCTTCGCCGCCGTACATCTTTCTGAGCTTGGGCTTTTCTATCTTGCCGGTGGGATTGCGCGGAACGTCCGCGAATATGATCTTCCTGGGCCTCTTGTAGCGAGGAAGCTCGCGGCAGAACTCGTTGATCTCCTCCTCCGTGCATTCCGCTCCCGGAGCCAGCTGGATTATGGCGGCCGCTATCTCGCCCAGGCGCGCGTCCGGAAGACCTATTACCGCAACGTCCTTTATCTTCTTGTTCGCGGACAGGAAGTCCTCTATCTGTACCGGGTAGAGGTTCTCGCCGCCGCTGATTATGACGTCCTTCTTGCGGTCCACCAGGAATATGAATCCGTCCTCATCCTCCATGGCCATGTCGCCGGTGCGCAGCCAGTCGCCGCGCAGAGTCTCGGCCGTAGCCTTCGGATCGTTGTAATAGCACTTCATTACGCCGGGGCCCTTTACGCAGAGCTCGCCGACCTCGCCCTGCTTCACGTCGTTTCCGTCCTCGTCGCAGATGCGGGTCTCCCAGCCGAAGCCGGCCTTGCCTATGGCACCAACCTTGTGGACGTTCTCCACGCCCAGGTGTACGGCGCCCGGTCCTATGGATTCGGACAGACCGTAGTTGGTGTCGTACTGGTGGTTCGGGAAGTACTCCAGCCAGCGCTTTATAAGACTCTGCGGGACCGGCTGGGCTCCTATGTGCATCAGCCTCCACTGGTCCAGATGGTAATCTGAAAGCTTAAGTTCTCCCCTGTCCAGCGCGCCCAGGATGTCCTGAGCCCACGGCACCAGCAGCCACACTATCGTTGCGCGTTCGTCGGAAGCGGCTCTGAGTATGGTCTCCGCTCCGGTGCCTTTAAGGATGACGCCCTTTGATCCGGAGATGAGGCTTCCGAACCAGTGCATCTTGGCGCCGGTGTGATACAGCGGCGGGATGCAGAGGAATATGTCGTCATGCTTCTGTCCGTGATGCGCCTGCTCGCAGCGCGCGGAGTGGATCAGCGATCTGTGGGCGTGCAGTATGGCCTTCGGGAATCCGGTGGTACCGGACGAGAAGTATATCGCCGCGTCGTCGTCCTCGGAAAGAGGCACGGTCTTGAAACTGCTGGAGCACTCCGCGGTCATCTCCGCGTAATCGTCCGCGAAGGACGGGCATCCGGTGCCGACGTATATGAGCAGCCTGTTGACGCTTATCTCGTCCGCGATCTCCTCCACACGGCCTATGAACTCCGGTCCGAACACCAGAACGTCGGTCTCGGAAAGGTCCACGCAGTATTTGATCTCGTCGGAGGTGTAGCGGAAGTTGAGAGGCACTACTATGGCGCCGGTCTTAAGGACTCCGAAGTAGATTGGCAGCCACTCTATGCAGTTCATCAGCAGGATTGCGACCTTATGTCCCCTGCCTACTCCGCGGGCCTTGAGCGCGTTAGCGAAGCGGTTGGCCTTCTCGTTGAAGACGTTCCAGCTTATCTCGCGGCGGTAATAAGTGCGGTGTCTGGACGGCTCTACAAGTTCGAAATCTCTCCATGTGGTGCGCCTGGTCTCTTTTACCTCCGGGTTGATCTCCACCAGAGCTATCTCGTCGCCGAACTGCGACGCATTGTTTTCCAACAGATCGACAATAGTCATTAGTTACTCCTTAAGCATTGTTATTAAAAGACCCGCCGTTGTGTTCTGCGGCGGGTGTCTTCTGATCGTTCTTACCAACAGAAAGCTCAGCAAGTGCTAGCGGACACCCACCTGACGGTAAAAGTAAAAGGGATAAGCGCTGTTTACGAACTTCATTGCTGCGTTCCTTTCTGTAAATTAGAGATACTTTAACACTTCGACGTAACGAAGTCAAGCGTTTTTACCATAATAATGCAAATCATTTCAGTGTTTGGAGAACAGCCTCCTGATCCTGTCCCAGAACGTAAGTCTGACCGGGAGCTTACCCTTCCGCATCCTCTTCTGAAAGTTTTCGAGCCATTCGCCGTCTCCCGCTTCGAGGATCTGCGTTCCGTAGTCCACCTCGTGAGCCAGCTTGTTCCTTGCCCAGCGCAGATGCTTGAGCATCTTAAGGTCCTGCCTTATTTCTGGGGCGCTTTTGCTGCCTTGCGCTTTAAGCTCCAGGATGTTTATATACTCCGTGACGCCTTTATCCGTGCCGAGAATATTCTTTAAGTTGTTGTCCACGGACTTGTAAAGATCCATGAACTCCATGTTCTGTTTTTCGGTCTTCTTCGAAGATGCCATCTCCCGCTACCCTTTCATTTCTATCGTGTAGGACTGATGTGAATATAACATTTTTCATGAAAGTCGGCAACTGCAGCGCAGGCGTTCAACGATCGTCAGAACTTTAAGATGAAAATGATCAGATGTATTATAAACCAGTGGTGGATCATACTTAAACTTTTGTGTTCGCGTATGATATTGACGGGGTGTGTATGCTGTGATATATTCAAAAAAAAACAAGAGGCACCGCCGATAGACGGTCAGTCCTTGAATATGGTTATAAGAAATAACCGCTTCGTCAGAGCAAGGCGGTTATTTCTGTTTTTTGCCATTATCGCGCATTCCGCGTCCTATCAGGATCCCTATGCTGATACAAGCCAGTACCAATGACAGGATCCCGACAAACGTGTCTACACCCATAACGCCCTCCTTTCTCCCCTTCTGAGAAGTACGGAGGAAACAGGCCCTCCGGAGAGGACTGACCGCCTACCGTTTATGGCAGTGCCATGATGCAATTATATGTATTCCAGGGTGAGACTCAATATCAAACGTCCATGTTTGTACCGTTTTGGCCTTTTATTGCGGACTGTCACGCCCTTGCGGCTTCAAGTCTTCTGCCCCGCCACGCAAAAAGACGCGCCTTTCGGCGCGTCTTTCGTGGCAGGGGCAGAAGGACTTGAACCCTCGGCACGCGGTTTTGGAGACCGCTGCTCTACCAACTGAGCTATACCCCTACGATGGCGGGAAAGGAGGGATTCGAACCCTCGCAGGCCTTACGACCTCTAACGGTTTAGCAAACCGTCCTCTTCAGCCACTTGAGTACTTCCCCAAATGCTCTGACTTGTCAGGAGTGTGGCGGAGAGGGTGGGATCGTTCATGCTTCGCCTCCGGCTCGCATTCACGTGAACCCACAGTGGGTTCTCATCCTCTCTTTTTGGCGGAGAGGGTGGGATTCGAACCCACGGCCCCTTTCGGAGTCACTGGTTTTCAAGACCAGCTCCATAAACCGCTCGGACACCTCTCCGAATATGCCTGAGCTTTTAAATTGGTGACCCATCCGAGACTCGAACTCGGGACACCTTGATTAAAAGTCAAGTGCTCTGCCGCCTGAGCTAATGGGTCGCATTGGCTGGGGTAGCAGGATTTGAACCTACGAATGGCGGGATCAAAACCCGCTGCCTTACCACTTGGCTATACCCCAACACCTTAACCCGCTAAGCTGAACGCTTAATGAGGCGTTTCAAAACGATGCATATTATCAATCTTATTTTTTTGTACGTCAACTTCTTTTTTTACGGTTTTATTTATTTCAGGCTTGATTGAATGTTTTATGTTCTATTTTCCGGCATTTTTCCGGCTGCAGATAAGCGGAACATGAAAAGAGTCATGCACAAATATGACAGCAGGGGCTATAATAACCGAATACGTAGTGTTTAATTCAGGTAAAGAGTTTGGGTTTGTTCGAATTCTTCCTGGTTTTCAGTTTCCTGATCCTTTCAGGATTGTTTTTTGTGGTTAATTGTCTATGAACAGCAACAAAGAAATTGAATTAAAGTTTTTTGTAAATTCCGATTTGTCTGCGGATGCGGTTGTGGCTCT
>JAFRYI010000007.1 GCA_017437745.1 Bacillota bacterium | reverse complement strand
CCCCTAACCCCCGATCAGCCTGCGAGTTTTATATCAGCCTATTGCATAAAGAGGCTGAATGAAAGGAAAATTATTAGATGAGCGAACGATTAAAACAGATACACGCGAGGGTGACCCCTCAGGAAAAGAAAAGGATTGCGGCAAATGCCGAGAAGTGCAAACTGTCATTATCCGAATATATGCGTCAGCGCTGCCTGGGCTTTGCTCCAAGGGTCACGCCGCCGGAGACCTACTACAGGCTCTGTGAAAAGTTGGACGAAGCATCGGATCTTCCCGGTGGAGAAATGATACCGGAGGTACTGCAGGAGCTCCGGGAGACAGTGATACTGCCCGGGAGGGATCTGTAATGGCTACCACAGGATTCTGGCCTGTGAAGGGATCTCTGAGAGCAGTAGTGGAATACGCGAATAACCCGGACAAGACTACAGACTCGAGATATCTGGATGATGATTTGGCAAGGACTCTTGAATATGCAGCTAATGACAGCAAGACCGATCGGAAGATGTATGTTTCCGGGATCAACTGCGCTAAAAGCCACGCATACGAAGATATGCTTGCAGTCCAGAGGCGCTTTGGACTCAGAGGAAGCAATGTAGCTTATCACGGATACCAGAGCTTTAAGCCGGACGAGATAACGCCCGAGCTTGCCCACGAGATCGGGAAAGAGACCGCGAGAAGAATGTGGGGAGACAAGTATCAGGTTCTGGTGACCACGCATCTTAATACGGATTCGATCCACAATCATCTGGTCGTAAACGCGGTGTCACATGTAGACGGAAAGAAGTTTCAGAACCACATAAGCGATCACATCCGGCTTAGAGAGATATCCGACCGCGTCTGTCTTGAAAACAGGCTGTCTGTTCTGGAAGACGCCCCGTTCTACAATAGCGAAAAGAAAGCTTACTGGATACACCGGAAGGGGCAAAAGACCCACAGGGACATCTTGAAAGAGGATATAGAGGAATGCATTAAGCTGTCGTTTATCTATGACGACTTTTACAGCCATCTGTATGAGCGCGGCTATGAATACGACTACAAAAGGCACAGCGTAAAGGCTTCGAGCTGGGACCAGTCTGTAAGACTTGACCGAATGGGCTATTCAAGAGAAAATATCCGGGAAATGATCCTGAAAAACAGTCAGAAGAGCATTCACAGCTTTGCTCAGAGCCGTTCGTATCATCCGGATATCTACAGATCGTATCCTTTGCTGCAGCTTGAAAAGAAGTGGCAGTTTGAGATTGAGCATTCTCACGACGCTGCGGCCGTAGCACTGGATCTGGTCTTCCTGATCCTGTTGGAACTTTTAAAGCTCGCTGCAGTAAAACCAGAGCCCGGAGTATACAGACCGAAGCCGCTTTCTCCGGAGCTGAGGCTGGAATGCGCAAGGCTGGATGAGATCACAGCACAAGCAACGCTCTTAGGACAGAATGGTATCCACACTCAGACGGAGCTGGAAGTTTTCATTCAGGAAAAGTCCTCGACTATCGAAGCCCTGGAAATAGAGCGGCAGCAGTGCTGGAACAGGCTGAAAACAGTAAAATCGTCTGATAGCGCGAAAAAAATAAAAGCTGAGGCCAAAGATATTACTGCGAGAATAAAGCCCCTGCGAAAAGACCTGAAAACCGCTAAAATGGCACTGGAGAGGGCTGAACACTACAGGAAACTGGTCCAGGTGGAATATGCGATGGAAAAGTATGCCCTGGATCAGGAAAGGTCACATTCCAATAGAAATTTGGATAGGAGCCGGGATCGATAAAAAACAGGCGCTTTGAGTGAAATGCCCAAGGCGCCTGTCCTTTTATACCATAGACTTAACCGGCAGCAGAGCATCTTTTAAGATTAATATTTTTCTGTTCATGCATTTTTTAACATTTTAAGCCTTTTGCCTATTTCGCATTCTGCTTTACAGGATTATAATATTATATTTATTAGAGTATACGGAGGCAAGTATGAGCAGTTTTTTATCGCTTGCATATCTGTTTTTTATAGGATCGGTGTCGGGCTGGGTGCTTGAGGTGTTCTTCAGGAAATTCTTCTCCGGCTCTAATCCGGAGCATAAGTGGATAAACCCCGGGTTTTGTACGGGCCCTTACGTGCCGCTCTACGGCTGCGGGCTTTGTGCGCTATACCTTCTTGGGAATTCCGCATCCCATGCAGGCGCCTCTGGAAGTGTCGCAGGTCGTATCATAACTGTTGTGATTATGGCTATATGTATGACACTGATAGAATACGCTGCAGGCATACTGCTTCTTAAAACCGCGAAGGTTAGGCTGTGGGATTACAGCAGAAGGCCAGGAAACATCAACGGTCTTATCTGCCCGCTGTTCTCTCTCTTCTGGGGGCTGCTCGGAGCCGCTTACTACTTCCTGCTACACCCTCACGTGCTTGGTGCCATCAGCTGGCTTGCGGATAATCTGGCGTTTTCATTCGTTATAGGATTTTTCTTCGGAGTATTTGTGATAGACATCGCGCATTCCCTGCAGCTTACCGCAAAGCTTAAGAAATTCGCCGACGACAACCAGGTCATCATCAAATACGAAAACCTCAAATCCCATATTAGAAGCGCGCACGACAAAGCGTCGCTCAGATACAGTTTCATTTTCCCCTTCAGGTCCTCGCTGGACATCGGAGAACACCTTGCAAATGCGAAGGACTCGCTTGAAAGCATTAAGACGAAAGCCATCAACAGGGTGAAGGAAAATAACAGCCACAAACAGGACAATTGACAGTAGCACAAGGAGGCCGAAATGTCGAGCTTTACAAAAAACGCGATAAAATCATCTTTCCTGAAGCTTCTCGAAGAAAAGCCGCTCAGCCAGATAACCGTCAAAATGATAGTCGAAGACTGCGGCATCAACAGGAACTCCTTTTACTACCACTACGCTGACATTCCCGCACTGATGGAAGAGATAGCGCATGACGAGGCTGATCGTATTATAAACGATTATCCGACAGTGGAATCTATCGAGACGGCGCTGAAGGCAACGATAGATTTTGTGACAACTCACAGAAGATCCGTGATGCATATATACAACTCGGTCAGCCGCGATATTTTCGAAAGGTATCAGTGGAAGGTGTGCGATTATGTTATCACTACATACAGCAAAGCCGCGCTCTCAGGAGTAGAGATAGATCCTTCTGACAAAGAGCTAGTCGAGCATATATACAAAAGTCTTTTATTCGGTCTTTCCATAAGCTGGCTAGATAAGCGAATGGATCCCACTGCAGGCAAAAAAATAACCCGCATATGCGAACTTATGCACGGAATGTCCGACGAGCTGATAAAGCGCTGCAGGAAAGATCAGTAGCCGCCGCAAAGGAAAGATCAATTGCCGCTGTTAAAATAGCGCCGCCTGGGAGAAACTCTTCCATACAGCGCTTTTATTCTGTCATTCTGAGCGAAGCGAAGAATCTAACTTCTTTTTTAGATTCTTCGGGCTTCGCCCTCAGAATGACAGGCTAGCTTCGCCCTCGTTATTATATTCTTTGCATACCCCTAAGGAATCGAGCATCTATTGATAGCTGCTTTATTTCCTGATGATCCTGTTCTTCCACTCTTCTTCGGCCACCGGCTTCCAGCAGGCCGCGTAGTCCACGCATTTGTCGCAGAGGTGGTCAACTTCCTCCGGGGCCTCAAGATCAGTCGAGACTGCTCCGGCTTCTTTTGCTATGCGGCGCAGTATCTCAGGGTTCTCGAGCATCGGACACGGCATCAGCAGATTTTCGTTGAAAGGCTGGTTCTCGTGATACTTCATAAACAGCGGCTGCCTTAGACAGTCCAGGTAGGACATCTCATTTATGTTGGCTCCTGAATAATGAACGAATACGCAGGGCTCTACGTCTCCCGCCGCGTTGATGTGGCAGTAGAACTTGCCTCCCGCGACGCACCCGCCGACAAACTCCCCGTCGTTCTGGAAATCTATAGCGAATATCTCCTTTCCGCCTTCCATACCGCGTATGTCGCGGATCTTATTCTTCATGTAAAGGCGCTGTTCCGGGGTCAGGAGAAGGTCCGTAGAGGCGTTCATCCCAACAGGCATATAGTGGAAATACCATGCGAAATAGCAGCCTTTTTCAATAAGCATATCGAGGAACGCGTCGCTCGTCACATCCAGATAGTTGCGGCTTGTGTAGCAGATGGAAACGCCGAAAGGTATTTTGTAAGAGTGCATCAGATCCATTGCCTTTATGGCGTTTGCGAAGTGCCCGTCTCCTCTTCTGGAGTCGTTGGCATCTTCGAAGCCTTCAAGGCTTACAGAAAGGAATATGTTTCCCACGCGGAGCATTTCTTTGCAAAAATCGTCGTCTATCAGAGTTCCGTTTGTAAACGCGTGGAAGGCAACATCCCTGTGCTTTTCACAGAGCCTTATTATATCCTTCTTGCGGATTAGAGGCTCTCCTCCGGTAAACAGACAGGCGTGTAAGCCCAGCGGCTTTCCTTCTGTAAGCACCTTATCCATCACCTCGTATGAAAGGTTCTGCTTATGGCCGTACTCCGCTGCCCAGCAGCCGGTGCAGTGCATATTGCACGCGCTCGTCGGGTCCATAAGGACTATCCACGGAACGTTGCAGCCAAGCTCTATACCAGCTTCGTGAGCCGTCTTATAGCCTCTGAAACCGCCTTCATAGGCCGCGTTCAGAAGGAAAGTCGTAAGTATCTTCTCATCTGTATTTTGCATCACCCTGTCCGCAAAACGAGCCCATTTGCTGTCCGGGTCTGCCGCAATGCTCCTGAGTTCTTCGTAGGTCTTATCCTTCCAGGCAGGGCCGAGTATCTTTTCTATAAGATTTATCAGGCTGTCTGCCACTTCTCCGGCATTCTCGGTCTTTGCTTTCTTCACGAGCTTCTCAAGCGTTATCTGGAAAGCCTTTCTTTCCGCTGCGTGAGCTAAATTTGTCATGGTATTTTTCTCCCTGTAATAATATCTGACAGTAATATTGACCTTAATTTGAGTGCTGGCTATGTACAAGGGCCGGAGCACAGCTCATCATAGATTGCGATGCGCCAGCCTTTATTTGCACTAACCATATTTTTCCTTACTATTTTATTTCCTCTGTTCTGTATATATATTTCAAGGAAGCAAGCGGATCTGTATCATCCGAGGTCTCAAGATCATAGAGTTTTGCTGCATCCTTTACTGCCTGAAGTTTATCCACAAAGCCTTCCAGATCGTCATCTACTGCGCTCACAAGCTTCTGAACTCCGTCCGTGTTGAACTGCACAAGTCCGCTGTACAGATTCCATGATCCGTTTTTAAGTTGCGTAACACCGTCTGTCAGAGCCGGTATGACGTCTTTCAATGCCGCAGCACCGCTGTAGAGTTCTCCCGCGCCCGAGGCAAGGCTTCCAGTACCGCTGCTGAGGTCTTCAGCTCCTTTGCTGAGTTCTGCTGCGCCTTTCGCAACTTCCCCGACGCCTGCCGTATAAGCGGTGAGCCCTGAATAGAACGCTTTGTAACTGTCGAGCGATGTCTTAAGATCCATCACTTTTTTAGCTCCCTCCGAAGCCGCTGCAAGCTTTGCCTGCACCTCATCACCGGCCATGGTATCCGCTATGGCTTTCTGCACCTGGGCTTCCGTATTCTGAGAGATAAGTGCTTTTATGTCATCTGAAGCCATCTGCTCATCGGTCTTTGCAGTTATTATCGAAGACACATCATCCGAAGACATCTGGGTCTCAACATTTTCTGCGATCGTTTTCTGTACATCTTCGGAGCCCATTTGAAGCTCTGTGTTGTCCGCGATCATATTCTGAACGGTCTCGGACGCCATCTGCTCGCTGACGTTTGCAGCGATCTGCTCTTTGACAGCATCCGAGGCCATTTGTTCAGCTATAGCATTTTCTATCGCAGACTGAGTCTGCTCGTCCACCAGACCTGCAGACACTGCCTCATCGTACTGGGCTGCGTCCATTCCGGTTGCAGCCTGGATAACCTGCGAACGCACGGCTGTATAAACAGCAGCATTTACCTGTTCCTCAACACCGGCCTGGACAGCTGCAGTCACTTTTGCTTCGGCCTCTGCTCTTACTGCCTCGGTAACCTTGACTTCCACCTCAGCTCTTACCGCTGCCTCTACCTTTTCTCTGACCTGTTTGCTGACAGCTTCTGTTACCTGCTCCTCTATGTAAGGACGCTTTTCTTCTACGCCTTTGGTCACTGCGTCAAGAGCCTGGGCATATACATTATCGGCATCAAGAGATGAGATTATATTTTCAAGCACCGTGCTGTAGTTATCTATGGTCATCTCCGGTACATCAAGGCCGGATGCTTCAAGCTGGGACTTTGCTGTCTGAAGAAGAGTTACAAACACCTGTCTTGCCCCGTCATTAAGGGCTATGCTGTTCGAATCGAGTGTGTTTAAGCCTCCGGCGATCTGAGAGGCACCGTCTTTAAGCTTTGCGGCACCTGCGTTAAGATCGTCCGCGCCGTTTTTAAGCTGGAGCGCTCCTGTGGAAAGCTTATCCGTCCCTTCTGATAATGCGGCAGACTTTTCAAGCAGAGTGCAAAGTCCGTTGTATAGCTGCAAAGATCCGTTTATCAGCTGGTTCATAGCGTCCGTAAGCTCTCCGAGAGAGTCAGAAAGGCTGCTGATATCATCAAGTGTGTCTGTATCGAATTTTTCGAATATCTCGCTGCTTACTACAGAGAGAGTCATTTCAAGCGAGAAATCCTTAACATCTGCTTCTATCTCAAAGTATTCCGGAATGGTAAACTTATCGGTATCGATACCAAGATCGCTCTGAAGGCCGGGGAATACTATCGCGGCAACCGCGCTGCGGGCGCCGTCATCCGCAAGCTTTGCGTTTGTAAGTTTGATGTTCGAGAACGTATCATTGTTAAGTATCAGACCCGTCGCTACGGCAAAAGGCACATGCACTTTTTCTGTTTTTCCGTTTACTGTGACAGTCTTTTCCGTAAGATTCGTATATTCATAGCGGATCTTTATATGCCCGCTCTTTCCTGCAAGCTCATCTGCCGCAGCAGCCTTACCGTCGAGTTCATAGCTTACACTGATGCTGACAGGAATTTCCGCTGCCTCTGTATATTTATCAAAGTCACCGGACTCTGCGTTCTTCACCGATACATGATCAATGTTTCCGTCTGCATCAGCGAAGATATAAACGACGCTGCCTTCTTCGTCGTCTTTATCTGCCGTAGACAACACTGTACCTTCCGTTTCATTAAGAACAGTGCCTGCAGGCTGCGATGCAAGCGCTTTGCTCCCGGGTTCGGAATTATTGCCGGTAACCGCCGCGCTGTTGCTGCCGTGCACCGCGTATGCTGCGCTGCCGCCGGCAACAAGTACTGCGCAGAGAGCTAATGCTGTGATTTTAATTTTTCTGTTTTTCATCTAAATTGCCTCCGATTTATATATCGTATTCAGTTCTGATAGGGGAACTTGCCCTTTTCACAGGGCCTGCACACTGCCACCCCAGAACCTTACTAAGCCATTATTTTTATGCTTGATGTTGTCTATATTTCTGTTTTGCACTCAGATGCTTCATACCAGATGTCGTTGTGCATATCACTCCGTCAAACAGCAGCAGAAGGGCGGGGAGTACAAATATTACCATTGCAACGCTTATCAGAGCTCCGCGCGCCATCAGCATGCACATAGACCTGATAATATCCACGTTAGAGTATAGCGCAACACCAAAGGTCGCCGCGAAAAGGCCCATTCCGGAAACTATTATTGATGGGATCGACGTCTCAAGTGCTGTTCTTACAGCTTCTTTCTTATCGTTTCCGACTATTCGCTCCGCTTTATATCTGGTAGTCATCAGTATCGCGTAGTCCACTGTTGCTCCAAGCTGGATCGTAGATAAGCATATCGGTGCGATAAACGGAAGACTCTGTCCCAAATAATGCGGAAGTCCGAGATTTACAAATATCGCGACTTCTATGACCGCTATCAGTATAAACGGCAGCGAGATACTCTTCTCGACCAGCGCTATTATCACGAAGATCAGCAGTATCGATACCGCGTTTACTATCTTAAAATCACGGTCGGTGGTATCTATCATATCCTTCATGCACGGACCCTCTCCGATAAGCATACCGCTTGGATCGTACTTTTTCAGGATCAGATTCAGTTCTTCTATCTGATCGTTTACCGCATCGCTTGCCGCGTGGTATTCGGAATTGATAAGAAGCAGCTCCCACTTTTCGCTTTTAAGGACGTTCCTGAGCTGATCCGGAAGCAGCTTCTCCGGAATGTCCGGACCGAGAACGCTCTCAAGCCCCAGAACATATTTCACACCGTCAACCTGTTCCATCTCGCTTATCATAGATCTGACATCTTTGGATGGGGTTCTGCTGTCGACAAGAAGCATATGTGTTGACGCGATGTCGAAATTGTCCTGCAGCTTTTTATTAGCCTCGACAAAATCCATGGTCTCCGGCAGGCACTGCGCCATATCGTAATAGACTTCGCTGTTTGTCTGGCTGTAACCGTAATAGGCAGGAACAGCTATAATCACAAAGGCCACCAGGAGCACCGGGAATATCTTTACTATACCTTTTGCCAGGCCTTCCATTCGGGGGATGACAGACTTATGGGAGGCTTTCTGAAGAGGCCTATCAAGAAGCAGTATCATTGCCGGCAGAACCGTCACACAGCCTATTACGCCGAATATGACGCCTTTTGCCATTACGATACCTATGTCGCTGCCCATGGTGAAGGACATAAAGCAAAGTGCAATAAAGCCCGCGACCGTAGTTACAGAACTTCCGATGACACTCGTAAATGTTGCATGTACGGCCTTTGCCATAGCTTCTTTATGATCTTTTTCAATTTCAAGCTGTTCAGTGTAGCTGTGCCAGAGGAATATTGAATAATCCATTGTAACGGCAAGCTGCAGGACAGCCGACATCGCCTTTGTTATGTAAGATATCTCCCCCAGAACGAAATTCGTTCCAAGATTAAGCAGTATCATCATGCCGATAGAGGCAAGGAACACCAGCGGAATCAGCCAGTTATCAAGAAACAGCATCATCGCTGCAAGAGCCAGCGCCACCGCTATGCCTACATAGACAGGCTCTTCTCTTTCGCAGATGTCCTTAAGGTCTGTCACCAGCGCAGACATTCCTGAAATATAGCACTGCCCTTCGGTAACGCGCCTTATCTCCCTGATGGCATCCATTGTCACATCCTCAGATGTTGAGCTGTCAAAGAATACCGCCATCATAGTGGCATCGCCGTTGTTGAAAGCATCGTACAGCTTAGAAGGTAGCATCTCCATCGGGACCGAAAGATCCATTATACTGTCGTACCAGAGCACCGATTCAACGTGCTCTACCGCTTCTATTTTGCCCTTGAGCACCGCGACATTTTGAGGGCTCATATTTTCAACGATAATGAACGAGAAAGCTCCTTTACCGAACTCTTCCATCAGCTCGTTTTGTCCGATAACGGTATCCATATTATCTGGCAGATAGTCCAGCATATTGTAATTTACCCTTGTTCCCAGATATCCCAGCAATGCCGGGATCATCAGGATGACCGCTGCTATCAGTATTGCTGTTCTGTATTTAACTACTCCTTTTGCGAATTTCATACCGGGTTCTCCGTTTCAGAATATTTGATTTCAATATCGTCAGGATATTGATGTTTGATTATCTTTACCATGCTGAGCGCGCTGCAAAGATTGAGCGCGCCTTCCGCGCAGAGGACTATGCCTGTAAGAACTATCATCGCCCGCGCTGTATCGAGGGGCCTTATTACAAGCAGCAGCCCAAGCACCGCTGTTACCGCGCCAAACGCTAATGTTATCCACCACTTGTCTATACCGAAACGCTTTGCGTCTATCGCTATCCTTAGCTTAAAAAGAGCGTCGGCAAGAGCATCTATTCCAAGAGCTGTAAATATGACAGTCACAGACCCAGCCGGCCAGGTAAGCACCGCTATACCGGTTATAGCGAGTATCACGCCGAGCTCCAGATCGTACTGAAAAGCAAGACGGAAAAGGTCTCTGGAAAAATATCCGACTATCTTTACAGCACCGAATACTATCATGCATATCCCGAGCAATGTTATAAGGTTCCTTGCCGAAACGTCCGGATCGGCTATAAACATTATCCCTATAGCACAAAAGGTGAGGGATATGACTATATATCCTGTTTTAATGATCTTAATAAGTGTTACTGAACGCGTCTTCATGACTTACATCTCCCCGCGGCTTTTAAGCCGCTGTTTTCTTTTGATAGCCGGAGTATAAGCCCCAAAAAACGCAAAAGAAACAGACACGAAAACTCCCATGCCTAAATTTCAGACATGGGAGCGTGGATTGTAATATAAATACTGTATGATACGTACGAACACTGTTAAGGCTGATCTGACCTCATCCCTTTTGAAAAGTACCCGGGTACTTTTTCAGGTGTCATAGACTTTTTGATAGACTTTTTGCAAAATGATCACGAAATCGCAGGATACAACAATCTTATTTAAAGCCGAAACCCCTTGAAATTTCAAGGGGTTTCGGGTGGAGCTACTGACCAGAGTCGAACTGGTGACCTCATCCTTACCAAGGATGCGCTCTACCTACTGAGCTACAGCAGCATCATATGGCGCCGCTTTCCGCGACGCCAATTATTATACTTGCGCAAGGCGCTGTTGTCAAACACTTTTACACCCGAAACCGGGCAGTTTTTAAGTGTTTTCCGTTCTAGCGCGCGTTCTGCAGTTTGGCGCGTATGCGCTGGATGGCGTTGTCTATCTGTTTGGGTGTTTTAAAGGTCAGAGCGGCGATCTCGCGGTAGGTCTTGCCCTGGGTGAGGTATTTTATCGTCGCGTGCTCAAGCTTGCTGAAAGAGACGTTTTTCTGCCCTACGATCGATTCCAGAAGTTCGGTCTTGGCCACTATGTTCTCCGGATCGGAATCCGCGCCGGCCGGGATGACGTCCGCCAGCGTGTTGTACATGTTGACGTCCCAGACCACGGGCTGATCCAGCGATACAGCATCGTTGAGCGGGGAGTGCTTTTCGCGGGAAGCGGCTCTGATGGCGGAGACTATCTGCCTGGATATGCACATGTACGCGTAGTTCGAGAAGGAAGATCCTCCGTCCGCTTTATAGCTGCGGATGGCCTTGAACAGACCTATCATGCCTTCCTGGATGACGTCGTCGCGGTCTCCGCCGATTATGTAGTAGATGGCGGCCCTGGACGAGACGATGTTCTTGTACCTGCTGATCAGCAGTTCCTCTGCTTCCGCGTCGCCCTTCTGGGCAAGCTCGGCAAGCTGTTCGTCGGTCAGTTTCTTCAGTTCTTCGATGTTCATTGCTTTCTCCTTTATCTGATGATCAGCGCCTCTGGCGCGCGGCTTCGAAAAGCACTATTGCCGCGGCGTTCGACGCGTTGAGCGAATTGACGTGTCCGCGCATGGGGATGGATATTACGTAGTCGCTCTTTGCCTTAAGGTTGGGCGACACGCCCTTTCCTTCCCCGCCTATTATGAGCGCCAGCGGACCTTTAAGATCTGAAGCGTCGTAATCGGTTCCGTCCATGTCCACCGCCGCGATCCACAGTCCCTTGGACTTAAGCAGATCTATGCAGCGCGACAGGTTGCCGGTCTTGGCCACCGGCACGTATTCTATGGCTCCGGCTGACGCCTTTGCCACCGTTTCCGTAAGTGTGACGGAACGTCTTGACGGTATTATTACTCCGTGAGCTCCTGCTGCATCCGCGGATCTGAGTATGGCGCCCAGATTGTGCGGATCCTCCAGTTCGTCCAGGACGACTACAAGAGCGTCCTCCCCTTTGGCCTTGGCGGCCGCGAGAATGTCCTCAACGCCCACGTATCTGTGGGCGGCGGCGTACGCGGCTACGCCCTGATGCGCCTTGCCGGGAGCCAGCTTGTCCAGGACTATCTTGTCCACGTACTGGACGGGTATGCCCTCCTCGCGGGCCAGGCTCGCGATCTGTCTGGCGGAGCCTTCGGCGTCTTTCTGCATGAGCAGTTTGTCTATGGGACGCCCTGCCTTGATGGCCTCCGTTATCGGATTGCGGCCTATAAGCAGATTCGGGTTCTCCTCCTGGACCTGAGGCCTTCTGGAAGCGACCGTTCTGCCTGTCCCGGACGCGGCGCGGCCTGCGGCAGCAGAAGCGCGGCTGCCGGTCCTGTAATTTCCGGAAGCCCTGGACGTTCCGCCCGTTCTGCCTCTGCCGGCAGTCTTTTTACCTGCCGGAGCAGCGGTCTTTTCGTATTTAGGTCCCGTTCTGGGATTGTCTCTCTTAGGCATTGCTGTTACGCCTCTCTTCGGTGATCTCAACGGCTCTGCGCATAAGCGCCTGAAGCCTGTCATTGTCTTTTCCAAGATGCTTAAGCCCCAGCAGAGCTTCGAAAGCGGTGGCCCATTTGTAGTCCACCGGATCCGCGTTCTTAGGCTTGGTGGCAGTCTTGTGGTTGTGCGCCCTTCTGGCGAAATCGGCCTCTTCCTCCGTAAGGAATCCCTCGTCCGCCATGGTCTTAAGAGCCTCCGCCTGACCGGCCGCGCAGACGAAACGCACACCTTCCTTATGAAGTAGGTCCGCCCGCGAAGTCGGAGCTGTACGGAGCACGTGCTCCCTTACGTACAGCTCGTAAAGAGCGTCGCCCAGGTAGGCCAGCTCCAGTATGTTCATCTGTCCGGGGTCGTTCTGCATGTGCCGTTCCCGCGCGAAAACGCGCTACGCTCTGTCCGCGTTGTTGAATATGTCTCTCAGGTAGCCGGAGGACGCTTTTTTACGCTGTCCGGCCTCTTTGCCGTCCTTGTCAGGACCTGACGATCTGGACTCCCTGGGGAGTGTCTTTGAGGGTGATGCCTCTGGCTGCGAGCTCGTCGCGGATCCTGTCGGCTGTTGCCCAGTCCTTGGCTTTTCTTGCGGCTGCCCGCTCGTCGATGAGTTTCTGCAGTTCTGCATCTATTTCCTCTTTCTTTTCCTGTCTCAGCAGGCCCAGGACTCCGGTAAGCTCGTCCAGAAGCCCGAACGCAGCCTTCGCGAAGGCCTTGGTGGCTCCGCCGGCCACGTCCCTGTTGATGTCGGAGATGAGCTCGAATATGGCGCTTATGGCGTCCGCGGTATTAAGGTCGTCGTCCATGCTGTCGATGAACTTCTGCTTGTGAGCGTCGTAAGCGGCCAGCTTTTCAGTCTCCGCCTCGGTCATGTCTCCGTCCTCTCCGTGGGCGATCAGGTGCTGCAGCGTAGCCTTGCAGTTCTGCATGCGCTCAAGGCCTGCCTTGGCGGCTTCCATGAGGTCTCTGGAGAAGTTTATGGGTCCTCTGTACTGCGCGCTCAGAAGGAAGTAGCGCAGCACTTCGCCGTCGTACTCCTTAAGAACGTCCCTCAGCAGGAAGAAGTTGCCCGCGGATTTGGACATCTTCTCGCCGTCTATGTTGATGAAGCCGTTGTGCATCCAGTAGCGGCTGAATGTCTTGCCGGTAAGGCCTTCGGACTGCGCTATCTCGTTCTCGTGATGCGGGAACTGAAGGTCCTCGCCGCCCGCGTGCAGGTCTATGGTATCGCCCAGATACTTTTTAGACATCGCGGAGCACTCTATGTGCCAGCCGGGACGTCCCATGCCCCACGGGCTCTCCCAGGCGATCTCGTCCTCGGACTTCCTGGCCTTCCACAGCGCGAAGTCCAGCGGATCCTCCTTTACGTCGTTGACTTCGACGCGGAAGCCGGACTCCAGCTCGTCTATGTTCTTTCCGGATAGCTTGCCGTAACCGGGGAACTTGCGGGTGCGGTAGTAAACGTCGCCGTTCACCTCGTAAGCCATGCCCTTGTCTATCAGGCCCTGCACGAACTTTATGATGTCCGGCATGGTCTGGGTGACCCTGGGATGGACGGTGGCCGGCAGAACGTTCAGCTGCTTAACGTCCTCGTAGTAGGCGGCGATGTACTTTTCGCCCACCTCCAGCGCGGATATGCCCTCTTCCCTGGCGCGGTTGATTATCTTGTCGTCCACGTCCGTAAAGTTCTGGACGTACTTGACCTTCTGACCGCGGTACTCCAGGTATCTGCGGAGCGTATCGAAGACCACGATTGGCCTTGCGTTTCCTATGTGTATGTAGTTGTAGACCGTGGGCCCGCAGACATACATGGTGAGTTTTTTAGGGTCCTGCGGGACCAGTTCTTCTTTTCTTCTTGTAAGGGTGTTGTAAACTTTCATATCTATGCCCCCGAAGGTCCGGGCCGCGGCGAAGCGGCGCTGCGGGCCTACTTTTCTGCGTTATACAGCTCTATCGCGGCATCTGCGGCCTGATCGGCTGTCATGTCCGTGTTGTCGCCTCCGCGGCGCAGTTTGTACTCGACTATGCCGTCCGCGGCTTTCTTTCCGACGGTGATCCTGATCGGGAAGCCCAGAAGGTCCGCGTCCTTGAACTTTACTCCGGGACGCTCGTCTCGCTCGTCTATCACGACTTCCAGACCTGCTGCCTCCAGCCTTGCGAATATGCTTCCGGCCAGACTCATCTGGACCTCGTCCTTAGGATTGATGACGGTGATCACAGCGTGGTAGGGCGCAACGCTCATCGGCCAGATGATGCCGTTATCGTCGTGGTTCTGCTCCACTACGGCAGCCAGGGTCCTTGTGACTCCTATTCCGTAGCAGCCCATCAGAACGGGATGCTCCTGCTGGTTCTCGTCCTTGTAGCAAAGGTGCATGGGCACGGAATACTTGGTGCCGAGCTTGAAGACCTGGCCCACCTCTATGCCTCTGGCGCTCTTTACCGGAGCTCCGCATACCGGACAGGGGTCTCCCGCCTGCAGCAGCTTGATGTCCGTGACTATGTCCGCCTTGTAATCGCGGCCGTAGTTTACGTTTATGTAGTGATGATCCGCTTCGCAGGCTCCCGCGCAGAGGTTCTTCGTGTTCACGAGCTCCGTATCCGCGACGATCGTACAATCGTGCAGGCCTATGGGACCGGTGAATCCGCCCACGCAGCCCGTCTCGGAACCCATGGCGGCCTCGTCCGCGAACTGGACCGCGTACTCCGGAAGGCCAAGAGCATTTACGAGCTTGGTCATGTTCAGCTGCCTGTCGCCCCTTATGAAGCAGGCTATGTAGCGTATCTTCGCGTCCGGATCCTCCGGATCGAAAGCCTGGAGGAGCAGCGCCTTAATGGTCTGCTTCTGCTCAAGGCCAAGGAACTCGGCTACGGCTTCTATGGTCTTGGTTCCGGGAGTGTACTTCTTTTCGAGCGGAAGCTCCTCGGCTGCGGCGCCGGGTTCGTCCGCAAACGACGCCCTTTCCGCGGTAGCTGCCATGGAGCAGTGCTCGCAGTATATTATCTCCTCTTCGCCTACGTCCGAAAGAGCGCAGAACTCGTGGGAGTTGCTGCCTCCTATGGCTCCGGAGTCCGCCTCTACGGCGCGGTATTTAAGGCCGCAGCGGTCGAAGACCTTCTCGTAGGCGTCGTACATTGCTTTGTAGCTGTCGTCCAGGCTTGCCTCGTCGCGGTCGAAGGAATACGCGTCCTTCATTATGAATTCGCGGCTGCGGATGAGTCCGAAGCGCGGGCGCGCCTCGTCCCTGTACTTGGTCTGGATCTGATAGAGGTTGAGCGGCAGCTGACGGTAGCTGCTGACCTGCTGGCGGACGACGTCCGTAAATATCTCTTCGTGGGTGGGTCCCAGACAGAACTCTCTGTCGTTCCTGTCCTTAAGACGCCACATCTCCGGTCCGTAGGCGTACCAGCGGCCGGATTCCTGCCAGAGCTCGGCAGGCTGGAGCGCGGACATCAGAACTTCCTGGGCGCCCGCGGCGTCCATCTCCCGGCGCACTATTTCCTCTATCTTTCTGAGGCTCCTGTTGCCCAGCGGCATGAACGCGTAAACGCCGGACACCAGTTTTTTGATCATGCCCGCCCTGAGGAGCAGGATGTGGCTGGGGATCTCCGCCTCCGACGGAACTTCCCTCAGAGTGCTCAGAAACATCTTCGAAGCTTTCATGTTTTTATCCTTTCCGAACGGACGCGCCTTGCGCGTACCCGTGTTTTATCCTGGTAACTGTATATCTGTCTCGGAGCGGCGGTCATCTGACGGTCGCGGTCGCGAAGCAGCTTATTGCTTCCCCGCTGCCTGTGATGCCCAGACCTTCCTCCGTGGTGGCCTTGATGCCTACGCTCTCCAGACCTAATCCTATCGCCGCGGCTACGGCGGTCTTCATCTGTTCTATGTACGGAGCAAGCTTAGGACGCTGCGCAACAATTGTAGCATCTACGTTGGACGGCGTAAAGCCTGCGTTCCTTAAAATTTCAACTGTTTTAGCAAGCAGGACGCTGCCCGCCATGCCCTCGGTCTCCGCCGCTGTGTCCGGGAACCAGTATCCTATGTCCCTAAGGCCTGCCGCGCCCAGGAGAGCATCCGCTACGGCATGAGCGCAGACGTCCGCGTCCGAATGCCCCAGAAGCCCTTTTTCGTAAGGGATCTCCACGCATCCGAGCATCAGTTTCCGGCCTTCCGCAAACCTGTGAACGTCGTAACCGTTTCCGCAGCGAATCATTTCCGGAACGTCCTCCCTGGTAGTTATCTTGATGTTGGCGTAGTCGCCTTCCGTAATGGTTATCTCAGCGCCGGTACGCTCCGCCAGGCTAGCTTCGTCCGTGCCGGTAAAACCGTCCGCTTTTGCCTTTTCGAAGGCCGCTACAAGCACTTCGGTCCTGAATCCCTGTGGCGTCTGCACCTCGTACAGGGAATTCCTGTCCAAGGTCTTTTCAGCAGTCCTGATGGTACTTTTAGGCGTTACGCAGGGAACCACAGCGTCTGCTCCGCGCTGCAGGGCGCGGATGACACCTTCGATCACTTCCATGCTGACGAAAGGCCTTGCCCCGTCGTGCACCAGCACGTAAGGGCCTTCGCTGCCTACAGCCTCGAGCCCCTTTCCGACCGTCTCCTGCCTGGTCTTTCCGCCTTCCCGCACCAGCACCTTCGGAAACACTCCCACGCCGGACGTGCAAGCGTGCAGATGCTCCGCAAGCATGTCCTGGCAGTACTTAACGTCTCCGGGCGGGACCATCACGGCGATGGTCTTCACCTCGTCCGCGCAGCAAAATATCCTTACGGTCCTGACAAGGACCGGAAGACCGTCGACTTTCATGTATTGCTTGGGGACCGGACCTCCCATGCGGCTTCCCGATCCCGCAGCGGCGATTATTACCGAAATGTTACGCATCGATCAGTTCAGTCTCGCGAATATCATGCGACCGGCAGAAGTCTGAAGCACGCTGGTCACCGTTGTGGACACAGTCTGCCCTATGAACTTCCGGCCGTTCTCCACGACTATCATGGTGCCGTCGTCCAGATAGGCGAGCGCCTGCGCGTTCTCCTTGCCTTCCTTTACCAGGAAGACCTTAAGGTTCTCCCCGGGAAGCACCACCGGCTTTAAGGTGTTGGCGAGTTCGTTGATGTTGAGCACCGGCACACCCTGTATGGCCGCTACCTTGTTGAGGTTGAAGTCGTTTGTAACCACGACTCCCTTCATGTTCTGCGCAAGCTTAAGCAGCTTTACATCCACTTCCGGGATGTCCTCCAGCGACTTATCGGAACCTGTATCGTAGATCTCTATGCCGTACTCCGTCTGGATCTTATTGAGTATGTCAAGACCCCGGCGTCCCCTGTTTCGCTTAAGGGGATCCGAGGAATCCGCGATGTGCCTGAGCTCGACGAGCACGAACGAGGGAATGACTATGTCCCCTTCTATGAAGCCCGTCTTTAAGATATCGACTATCCTGCCGTCGATGATTACACTGGTATCTAGAATCTTAGGCGCCGCGCCTGCGCGCCCCTTGGTCTTACGTTTTACGCTTTGCTGGTCCTTAGGCGAAGTCTGTCCCGGGAAAGGCAGCCGGATATCCGGCGAAAATCTTCTCGCGACAGTAATGCCTAACCATCCGAAGGCTATGTACAGAAGCACGGTCAGTATCACGTTCAGATTGAACACCTGCAGTGCCTGGATCCCATTAATAATCGGCGAGATCAGGTAAGCGATCAACAGACCCGCGATAAGTCCTGCGACTATAGGAAGCAGATCCTCTATGGCGAACTTTTCCGAAAGTTCCGAAGCCACAGAGCTTGCGACCTTTGCCCCTTTTCTGGAGAGTGCCGAGAAAACATAGAAAAAAATAAGTCCGAATAAAACCGTCGCAATCAGAATGAGCAGAGTCTGTTCACCGGCCTGGAGCCCCGAAAGGGCATCCCAGTTCGCAACGAGATAAGACGACACTCCGTAGCCCAGCAGCATTCCGAGAAACGTAAGGATCACGCGGAATACTTTTTTGAGCATTGTTTATCCTCCTGAATATTAAATTGTATATATAAATCACGACTTACGGTCTTTTCAGATCGATCCGTCGATGAGAGCTAAGGCTGCCGAATCGTTTACGTTCAGCACCATGGTCATCTCCGAGCAGAGTATCTGCCTGGCGGTGTTGAGGAGCTTCTTTTCGCCTGTGGAGAGCTTCTTTACCCTGTCCACCCTTACCAGGTTGCGTATTACCTCCGCCACCTGCTCCGGGTCTCCGGTCTTTAGCTTTTCCATGTTGTCGCGGTTGCGGCGGTTCCAGTTCTCGTCCATGGGAGTGGATTCCGAACCCAGTACTTTGTAGATCTCGTCGAATTCGCCGGCATCTACAACATAACGCAGGCCTATGTCCTCCGCGCCTTTTACGGGGACCATGACCTGCATGTTTCCGCTCTTGATCCTGATGATGTAATACGCTCTGGTCTCTCCCAGGATCTGCCTGTCTTCGATTTTTTCTATAAGGCCGGCCCCGTGCATCGGGTATACGACCCTATCGCCGACTACGAACATCCGACTAACCTCCACAAAGATTATACTCCATTGTGGAATAATAGTCAATAAAGCAAAAAAGTGTAATAATACTGATAAAAACAGCGGCCCTGACTATACAAAGCCGCTGTCATTTTTTAACAGGCAGCGAGAACCAGAACCGGCTTCCCTCGCCGGGTTTGCTCTCGACGCCGTATTTCGCGCCGTGTTTCTGCAGTATCTCGGAGGCTATGGAAAGCCCCAGGCCGGTACCCTGAGCGCTTCTGGCGCCCTGCTTGCTGGCCTTCTGGTAGCGGTTCCATATCTTATCCAGATCCTCTTCCGCTATTCCTATGCCTTTGTCCGCAACGGAGCACACGATGTTTCCGCCGTCTCTTTCGAAGCGGAGCGATACCTCCTTGTTTTCCTTGCTGTATCTTACGGCGTTGGACAGGAGGTTGGCTATCACCTGCTGTATGCGGCGCCTGTCTCCGTGTACCGTTACCGTGCCTTCCGCAGGCTCGAAGTTTATCCTGAAGCCTTCCTGTTCCATGACCATGTACGTGGAAAGGACCGCCTCGCCGGCCTCCTGTATGTCGAAGTCCGTCATCTCCATCTCCATTACGCCTGCCTGCATCTTGGACAGCGTAAGTATGTCGCCGACGAGTTCGTCCAGCCTGTCGGTCTCCTTGATTATCACGTCCAGATGCTCCTCACGCTTTACGGGATCGTCGCCGGAGATGTCGCGGATCAGCTCCGCGTAGGATTTTATCATTGTCAGAGGCGTACGCAGATCGTGAGAAACGTTCGCGATAAGGTCTTTCTGCAGCGCGTCCGAAGCTTTAAGATCCGCCGCCGCCTGGTTGAGCGTCTCCGCAAGATCCGAGACTTCCTTGTAATCTCCGCCCTTGAAGGAAACGTCGTAGTTGCCCTTCGCAAGTTCCCTGGCGTCCCTCTCTATCTCGGATATAGGCTTGGCCAGACGCTTGGCCGTTAGCCTTGCCACCACTACGCCCACTATGAGAGCCACGCCCGTGACTATCAACAGCTGAGACCTTATTATCCCTACCGCCGGTCCTATGGGAGTTATGGTCGCTATGGCGTAGATGTATATCGGATTGCTTTCGCCGCCTTCGACATACCTTGCGTAGATGAAGTCCTTGCCGTCCCCGAACGGACCCTTGGCCGTGAAGCTGACTTCGCTCTGACCTCCCTCCTTGAGCATGGTGCGGGCCTGTGATATCAGCTGCCTGGTGTTGGCGCGGATGCGCACGGCCTGGAGATCGGACGAGGAGAGGTAGAACGTCCCGTCCGTGGATTCTATCCAGAAGTAGATGTCGTTGTCTTCTGTCTTCTGGCCCAGGAAATCCATGAAGCTGTTGTAGGACATGTCCGGCCCGCCGGAAGTGTAGTAATCGCATACGGAACTTACCGCCTTGCTGCAGCGCCTGCTCATGGATAATTCGTAGTATCTGTCCAGAAAAACGGACTGGAATATCCAGAGCAGCGCCATCAGAAAAACGGCGAAGATGATAAAGGACGCCGCTAGGCGGGCCCTCAGGCTCTTTACCGGGCGTCCTTCCGTTTTATTCGGCTTTTCTTTGGTTTCAGTCTTCAAACTTGTAGCCTATGCCTCTTACTGTGGTGATCTTGTCTCTGTACTTTCCGAGCCTTCCGCGCAGATTCTTTATGTGGGTGTCTATGGTGCGGTCGTCTCCGAAGAAATCGTATCCCCAGATGTCCTGCAGCATCCTGTCGCGCGAAAGAGCGATGTTCTTGTTGCGCATAAGGTAGGCGAGTATCTCGTATTCCTTAAGCGTGCAGTCCACTTTGACCCCGTCCACGCTGACGGTCCTGGATTCCGTGTTGACCTCCAGTCCCTCGGATGTGAGCACGGTCTGCTTGGCGGCTTCCGCTCCGCGGTTCTTTCTTGCCAGCACAGCGGCGACCCTTGCCATCAGCTCCTTGGGGCTGAACGGTTTTACTACGTAATCGTCTATTCCCAGCTCGAAGCCGAAGAGCTTGTCGTACTCCTCGCCGCGTGCGGAGAGCATTATGATGGGAATGTCCTTTTCTTTCTTTATCTCCTTGCAGGCGGAGTAGCCGTCGAGCCTGGGCATCATTATGTCCATGATGATCAGGTCGTAATCGTTGTTGAGGCACTTGCCTACGGCCTGCATGCCGTCCTCGGCCTCGTCTGTCTCGTATTTATTGAACTGGGCGTACTCGCGTATTACCTCTCTGATCTTAGCTTCGTCGTCCACTATGAGTATCTTTGCCATTGTTCGTCTCCTGACATTCGTTTACGGTGATGACTTTTATACCGATTATATTAACCGCTATTTTTGTGAAATCTGTGAAGATGCCGTGAGAGCTTCGGCAAGCGTCCTTACGCCTATGAGCCGCATGCCTGACGCAGCCTTCGAGGCGCGGTCCAGATTCCTCTGCGGCAGTATCGCGCGCCTGAAGCCCATGCGGGACGCTTCCTTGATGAGCTTGTCCGCGGACTGCACGGGACGGAGATCTCCTGTAAGGCCTATCTCGCCTATCACAAGAGTATCCGGCGGCATCTTTACGCCCCGTTCGTCGGACCAGATGGCTATAGCTGCGGCAAGGTCTGTGCCCGTGCCCTCCGGCTTTAAGCCGCCGACAACGTTTACGTATACGTCCCTGTTTATGAGCGATACGCCGGCCTTGCGCTCCAGAACGGCTATTATCATGCCAAGACGCTGGCTGTCTATTCCTATGGCGGTACGTCTGGGGAAACCTGCGCTGCACGGAGCGGTAAGCGCCTGGATCTCCACGAGGAGCGGTCTGGTCCCTTCGCACACAGCTGTCGCCACGGCGCCCTCCCCGCTGTCAGCAAGGCCTTCCAGGAAGGTCCCGGAAAGGTTCTCAACGCTGACAAGGCCCTCCTCTCTCATCTCGAAAGCGCCTATCTCAGACGTTGTGCCGAAGCGGTTCTTTACAGCGCGCAGGATACGGAGGTCCTGGGTGCGCTCTCCGTAGAACTGCAGCACCGCGTCCACCATGTGCTCCACAATGCGCGGGCCTGCAAGCTCGCCGCTCTTGGTAACATGAGCGACAACGAATACGGGTATGTTCATGCCCTTGCCTATGTTCATCAGCAAGTTGCCGCACTGGCGCACCTGGGAAACGCTTCCGGGCGCGGAGTCCAGATCGTCCGTGTACATGGTCTGGATGGAGTCTATGACCAAGAATACCGGCTGCACTTCCTCCACCGCCGCCAGTATCTCGTCCATGTTGGTCTGCGACAGAAGCAGCAGGCGGCTGAGGTCTCCGCTGCATACTCTGTCCGCGCGCATCTTTATCTGCTCTTCCGACTCCTCGCCGGAGACGTAGAGCACAGTGCCGTATTTCTGCGCTATGTTGGCCGCGGCCTGGATTATTATCGTGGATTTGCCTATGCCGGGCTCTCCGGAGATAAGCGCCAGGCTGCCCTGGACGAGTCCTCCGCCGAGCACTCTGTTAAGCTCGGGAATGCCTGTGTCCATGCGGCTGGTCTGTCCGGAGACGACCTTGTCTATGGCTACCGGCCTGCTTCTTTTTCCGCTCTGCGCGGGACCGGTGCGCCTTCTGCTGTCGCCCTCCTTAGGCTCCGTAAGCTTTTCCTCCACGAATGAGTTCCACGCCCCGCAGGCGCTGCACTGACCCATCCATCTGGGACTCTCGAAGCCGCAGTTCTGGCATACGAATACTGTCTTGTCTTTCTTGTTTGCCATGGTAAGTCCTTTCCCATCCCCTATTAGTATAGTTTATTGCAATTCCTCCGCCTTCGCAATAACAAACAGTCCTGATATGAATGTGATCATAAAGAGAACATATCATTTATTAAATAATTCCGGGCTTTATTGACTGGGCTGCTTTGAATGTGGTATAGTCAGTTCGAAAAGGAGACCGAGTGAACGGATCCCCCTGAGAAATAAAAACTTCCGTTCTTAAGATCTAGGGTAGGACGGAAGTTTTTTCATCATCATTTTCGTTTGATGACGGCGACTATACTAACTATGAGCAGTCCGATCGTCGCAACTGCCATGATCGATTCCCATGTTACCATAGTGTCATCCTCCTAATACACAGTATCAGGGGGCTCCGTCCACCGTTTACCGGTCTCCGCAAGAATTATACCATTTTCGGTTGGCAAAAATGGCACAGACATAAAGCGCGACAGCCGCAGACAGCGTATGGATACAGCGATAATCACCTGCAAGACGCTTGAAGAAGAGCTTACGCTCGCAATGAAGAACACCGGACTTGAATACCCGGTGGAATACATAGAATCCGGGCTTCACGAAAGACCGAAAAAGCTGGCTGAAGCCGTACAGGAACGCTTCGCGGAAGTTAAAGCGGACCGGGTATTGCTGTGCATAGGCCAGTGCGGAAACTCGCTCATAGGCATATCAGCGGGACACTTCGAACTCATAATGCCCAAGGTTGACGACTGCCTTTCCCTGCTGATCGGATCCACCAGAAAAAAAGCCGCTCTTTCAATGAAAGACCGCGCGTTCTTCCTTACCAAGGGCTGGCTGAAAGGCGAGAGCACCATCATGAGCCAGTATCAGCGCTCCGTGGACAAGTACGGCGAAGACATCGCCCTGTCCATACTTGAGAGCATGTACGCGCACTACAAGACCGTAGGGCTTATAGATACCGGCACATCTCCGATAGACGAGCTGTGGGACAGCACGGAGGAAGTAGCGGATCTGCTCGGATTCGAGCGGAAAGTCTACAAAGGAACGATCGCCTACATAGAGCAGCTGCTTACAGGCCCGTGGGACGACGGTAAGTTCATCGTAAAGAAGCCGCACGAGACGATAACGGCAGACGATTATCAGGGAATGTAGCGCAGATAATAAAAGGCCGGGACCGCAATGGTCCCGGCCTTGTCGTTTTTTTGCTTTCCGCGTCCGGAATTACTTCTCTTCCAGCTCCGCCTTGTGAGCAGCAATGACCTTCTCGGCAACGTTGCCGGGGAGCTCGCTGTAGCGCTCGAAGTACATGGTGAAGCTTCCGCGGGCCTGAGTCATTGCTCTGAGGACTATCGCGTAGTCGGCGAGTTCGGACTGCGGGGCTTCCGCCATCAGCTTCTGAAGTCCGCCGTGCATCGGCTCCATGCCCAGGATGCTGCCGCGGCGCTTGTTCATGTCGCCCATTACGTCGCCGGTGTATTCGTCCGGAACGACGATGTCAACGTGCATGATCGGCTCGAGCAGGCAGGGCTTGGCTTCCTGGATACCCTTCTTGAACGCTATGGAAGCAGCGGTCTTGAAGGACATTTCGTCGGAGTCTACAGCGTGGTAGGAACCGTAGTACAGGGTGGCCTTTATGTTCTGGCACTTGCAGCCGGCGAGCGGGCCCTTCTCCATGCACTCGCGCAGACCCTTTTCGACTGCCGGTATGAACTGCTTGGGTACGCAGCCGCCGACTGTCTCGTCCGCGAACTCGAACTCTTCCGCGGAGGGAGCGAACTTGATGTATACGTCGCCGTACTGTCCGGAACCGCCGGTCTGCTTCTTGTGCTTGCCCTGAACGTCGGACGTGCCCTTGATGGTCTCTCTGTAAGCGACCTTGAGAGGAACTGTCTCTACGCTTACACCGTATCTGTCCTTGAGCTTGGCAAGGAGTATGCCCTGCTGGATCTCGCCCTGTGTTCCGAGGAGGGACTGCCTTGTCTCGGCGTTTCTCTCGAAACTGAAGGACGGATCTTCTTCCTTAAGTTTGGTGATGCCTGCGGCTACCTTGGCGTCGTCGCCCTTGGCCTTGGACTCTACGGCTATGAAGAGCGTGGGCTGCGGGAACTCGATGGGCGGGAACGCTACCTGATTGGCCTTGTCGCAGAGGGTGTCGCCCGTCTGGGTGAACTGCAGCTTGGCGAAAGCTACGATGTCGCCGGGGAGGACCTGGGGAGCTTCGCCCTGGGTCTTGCCGCGGAGGAAGAACATGGAACCGAGCTTTTCTTCTTTCTCGGCTCTGGTGTTGTATACGATCTGAGCGGGGACCAGCTTGCCGCGTATGAGCTTGGCAAGGGAGATCTTTCCGAGGAACGGATCCGCGATGGTCTTGAATACGTAAGCAGCGGCCGGGCCGTCTCCGTACGCGATCTCTTCGCCTTCCACGGTCTTTACGACTCCGCCCGGAGCGGGAACGTACTTGATGCAGGCATCAAGGACTTCCTTAACGCCTGTGCCCTTTACTGCGGAGCAGCAGACCACGGGAGCGATGCTGCAGCTTGCGATGCCGTTCATGAGTCCCTTGTTGAATTCTTCTTCGGTGAACTCTTCGCCTTCGAAATACTTCTCCATGAGAGCTTCGTCTGTCTCGGCTACGGCCTCGTTGAGAGCGTCCTTGTCGTCCAGGGTAACTACGCTGGTGCCGAACTTGCCCTTAAGAGCGTCTATTACCGCGGGAAGATCCACGTTGTCCTTGTCTGTCTTGTTGATGATGAAGAAACGGGGAACGTTGTTGTTCTTGCATATGTTCCAGGCCTTCTCGGTACCGACCTGGATGCCGGAAGAAGCGTCGACGAAGATCGCGGCGGCTTCCGCGGCCTTGATCGCGGAGTTTACTTCGCCTACGAAATCGAATACGCCCGGCGTATCGAGGAAGTTGATCTTAGTCTTGTTGTATTCAACGGGTACTATGGTCGTGGAAATGGAGTATCCCTTTTCTATCTCCATCTTGTCGAAGTCGGATACGGTGTTGCCGTCCTCGACCTTTCCGAGCCTGGATATAACACCCGTCGCGAGCAGCGCGGCCTCCAGGAACGTGGTCTTCCCGGTGCCGCCATGTCCGAGGAGCGCTATGTTTCTGATGTTTGCGCCTGTGTAGCCTTTCATGTGCGAGCTTCCTCCTAGATTATCTTTAAAAAATTATGAACACATTAAAACTGATGGCCCTATAAGCCAGCCTAAATATTATACAGGATAACGGCGTCCATTGCAAAGCATTTCAGCGCTTCGCGGCTATTCTTTTTCTTTTGCCGCGGCGGCCTCTTTGCAGGCATCTTTCAAGAGCCCCGTTATCAGTTCGTAGTTCTCTTTTAGATGCGGACGGATGCAGCCTGTGCAGTTCTTGACGCCCTTCTTGGTATAAGTAAACCCGCCTCCGCATTTATCGCCCAGGAAATACAGCGGGCAGTAGCAGAAAAGGCAGTTGAAGTTCTCCGGATCGGCGCCTTCGTGGCAAGGGAAATACTCGCACTCTTTATGCGCGAAATACTTGTAATTATCGCTTTTTACGATGGTCCTGCCGCATTCCGCGGTCTTTTTCTTCTTCACGTCCATACGATTATTATATTTCCCGGCGCGCGATAAAGCAAAGAAAACTTGGGGCAAAAACTTTTTTGAAAAATATGTTGACACCCGACATATGTCGTGTTACGATACTGTCGACATACGACATATCGGGAGGTGACATACATGAAAAGAAGCGAACCTATGTCGGAAAGCTACTACTACATCCTTCTGTGCCTGGCCAAAGGCGCCGGCCACGGCTACGGAATAATGCAGATGACCGAAAAGCTCTCCGGAGGAGACGTTACCATAGGCTCCGGCACCATGTACGGAGCGACTGTCAACATGATAAAAAAAGGATGGATACGCGAGGTCATGTCCGCCGAAGGAGGACCGGAGCGGCGCAGGCAGTACGTACTGACCGACGAGGGCCGCAATGCCCTCAGGGCTGAGATAGCCAGGCTGAGGCGTATGCTCGAAAACGCTGAGGAGGTATGAAGATGGCACCTGAATACAGAACAAGTTACAAAATGTATTCCGCATGGAACTACGGAAAAGAAATAGAAGATCTTAACGAAGCATCCGAAAAGGGCTGGCAGCTTGTCAAAGGCGGGTGCTTTCACAGCAGATTCGAAAAGAATCCGGACATACAGTACCGCTACCAGATAGACTTCGGAAAGATCGAGAACATGGGCCTCTACATAGAGACCTTCCGCGAACAGGGCTGGGAGTACATCAATTCCACCTTCAACGGCTGGCACTACTTCCGCAAGATCTACGACCCTTCCCTTCCGGAAGAAGCCTACGAGATCTTTACGGACAGGGAATCCCTGCACGAGATGAACAGCCGCTGGGCCCGCTTAGCGCTCATCGTCGGCGGCATGATAGGTCTTTTCGCGATATACAATCTGATCCAGATGATACGCATGCCGGAACTGCCCAGGCTGGCCCTGCTGCTGACCTTCGCAGTGGAGAGCGCCGTGCTGATAAGAGGCGGCCTCATAATGAACGATCCGGATTCCGGCCGCAGCCACCGACACGACGGAGCTCTATTAGCGGTATTCTTCGCCGTAGTGGTGATAGGTCTCGGTTCATTCCTTGCCCTCTCCTCGACCCGTCCGGATCTCAAAACGTTTCAGAAAGCAGCGTCGTCGGATCTTCCGGCAGTCGATGCTGAATGGAACAGCTTCGATGTGAAGTACAGGGACAACTACTACATCGATCTGGAACTGAAGTCCGACGAGCCTCTTACCGTAAAGATCGTGGACGCGGACGGAAGCGAAGTCTGGTCCATGACATCGAAAGACTGTAAGGAGAAAAACATACGCGTAAACCTGCCGAAGGGCGCCTACAAGCTCCTCTTCAGCCACGGACGCAGCGGATTCGACGCCGGATTCGATCTTAACTAACCTTTGACCGGAAGGCTCGGACGGGTGTATACTTCAAATGCTTTGTGACAAACACCCGAAAGGACCGCATCATGGAAGAAGAAAAGAAAAAAAGCAAGGCTAAGATAATAATACCCATAGTACTTGCCGTCATCGTCATCGCGGGAGGCGCCGCGTGGTACCTGACCCGCACGGAGACCAAGCTTGCCCGTACCGGATATACCAAAGAGCAGATCGCCGATATCAAGCAGCTCTTCTCCGAAGAGGAGCAGAAAGCGCTGACGGAGGTCCCGGCTCAGAGCGGGATCTTAGAGATCGCAAAGTCCGACCGCTACCAGAAGGAGCACTTCGCGGACTATCTTAAGGATCTGGGCGAAGGCGGAAACGTTACCGACCTGCTGCACAACTACGACCCGTGGGTAATTACCCTGCGCGCGACGGACGGCTATACGGAAGAAAATCTGGATCTCTACCTGAACAACCGTCAGGACGGCTCAGCCGAAGACGCGGCATACACAGTCAACTACGTTAACATGTCCCTGCTCTACTCCAGGTCTTCGGAGTACAACGAACAGCACTTCGAGGAATACGAGAAGTACCGCGCAAAGGTCCCCGAAAAGACTCCGGAGGAGATCGTCAGCCACGTTGAGCACGCTCAGGATTACGCTAACGAAAAATACTTCATAGACGCGTATTTCGACAGATACGAAGCCTACCGCGCCAAGAACCCGGACAAGACGCTCGCACAGGTGGTCCAGGCCGTAAATACAAACATAGACAGGCCCTACTACACCGGCGTAGTAACCACCGACATGAGCAAGGGTTACCAGATAATGGTGAACAAGTACTATAAGCTGCCCGACGACTACTCGACCAAGCTCGAAAGCCTCTCCGGCTACGGTAACGGCTATCTGGAACCCACCGCGGCCGCGGCTTTCAAAAAGATGGTGGAAGCAGGCAGAGAAGCAGGCGTGAATCTCCGCAGCCTTTCCCCGTACAGGAGCCACAGTCTTCAGGTCTGGCAGTATCAGGTCTGGGTGGATGCCCACGGTCAGGAGATGGCCGACAGAGAATCCGCGCGCCCCGGCCACTCGGAGCACGAGACCGGCTATACGGTGGACATAAATACTGCCGTCGAAGAGGCGCATTTCGAGCGCACGGCGGAGTATAAATGGCTCATGGAGAACTGCTGGAAATACGGCTTCATCCTCCGCTACCCCGAGAACATGGAATACATAACCGGCTACGTCTTCGAGCCCTGGCACTACCGCTACGTGGGTCCCGAGCATGCCGAAAAGATAATGAAGTCGGGCCTGACCTTCGAAGAATACTACGCCTACTACATCAACAATCCGGACTATCCGGAAACGGGAGGACCTAAGGAGTAACGCGCCGGCATGCAGGATGATCCGGCAGCGGACTCACGGGACGATAAATGCAAAATAAAAGCGGGTCTCACGACCCGCTTTTGTGTTTCTGTCATTAAGATTTACAGTCCGAAGAGCTGCAGGTACAGCGGTGTGAAGGACAGAAGCGCGCACATGATGAGCGACGGTATCCATCCCCACTTGAGCAGCTGACCCGGTGTGTAGTAACCGTAGCCGTAAGTGAACAGGTAGATCGGCTCGAACCACAGAAGCAGCGGTGTGCATGCCCAGAACGCCGGGATGACCATTACCGCGGTCGCGGTAGCGGAAGTAAGAGCAGCCAGCGGCAGCAGCAGCGGAGCGAACAGCGCAACGATAGCCGGAGCGGTGGGTATGAATGCTCTGATGACGCAGACCACGACGCCGACGATGAACATCATCAGGATGACGTTCATTCCGCCCATACCGGAGAACAGCGGGGTAACGAGCGTATCAACGATTCCGGAAGAAGTAAGAGCTCCGATGAGCACGCCTACGGAACCGATGGTGAACGCAAGGTTCCAGTTGGTCTTCTTGACCATGGTGTCGTAATCGAGTACGTTGATCCCGGGCAGGAACATTACTGCCAGACCTACTACAGCAACGATGGTAACGTTGAGAGCGGGGATCCAGGTACCGAGTATCCAGAGGACCAGTATGATCAGTATGATGGCGATGGTCTTCTTTTCGTTAGGCTTAAGAGGTCCGCACTCCGCGACTCTGCTCTCGAGCTCCTTGATGGCATCTTCTTCGATGCGCTCAGGCTTGAATACAGCGGTAAGTGTAAGTCCGCTGATAAGGCAGCAGATGAGAGCCATCGGGGCGAAGATGAGGAACCACTGCAGGAAGGAAATGTTTATTCCCTGCTGGGCAAGAACGCCTATGATCAGGGCGTTGCCCGGGGTACCTGCAGGAGTGATCATGCCGCCGCATCCGGACATTGCCGGGATGCCTATCAGCAGGCAGCGTCCGAGGTTGGACTTTCCGGGCTCGCAGCCGTTGGCCTTGAGAAGGGCCAGAGCCAGGCTCAGGTAGATGATCGTGGTGGACAGGTTGGACATGATGGCCGACGTGATGGCGCAGGCGAACATGAGGCCTATTACCAGAGCCTTGGAGTTGCCCTTGGCTCTTTTGGTGAGCGCGCGGCATATGCGCAGCGGAATGGAAGTGCTCTCGAGAGCGGCGGAAATACCGAACGTAGCGATGGCGAAGAAGAACGCCGTACCGCCGAAGGATGTGAACACCGTATTCAGCGGCATTACGCCGAACACCGGGAACAGGAACATCACCAGGAAAGCGGTGATGAGCATGGGCATGGTCTCGCAGATCCACATTACTATGGCGCCCAGGAACATACCCAGAGACATCAGACCCTGACGGGTAATGCCTTCAGATTCGGGCAGGAGACCGCAGATCAGCACCAGCACGATCGCGATGCACAGACCGATCAGTCCCTTCTTTTTGTTCTTTGTTTGCATTTTTTCTCTCCTTTGAAAAGTTCGAAACAGCTTTGACTTATGAGTAATGATTGCTATAACTTACTTTATTTAACAGCGAAATCGTCCACTGCCTTTGCCATCATCTGAGTGTTCTCAAGCTTCGCGTTGAACGGAACGTCGCAGCCGGAGCAGCACATGAAGCCGACCGGTCCGATCTCCTTGCAGAGCTTGGTGGTGTAGTCGTAGACTTCTTCGGGCTTGCCGAACGCCAGCATAGAAGCGGGAACGTCGCCCATGATGCAGATGCTGTCGCCTACGATCTCCTTTGCCTTGAAGATGTCGGTCTTTCCGTCCAGGCAGAGTACTCCGCGGCCCTTGGGCATGAATTCCTTGAAGTAGTGGAGTCCCTGATCCCAGCAGGCGTCGAGATGCATGAACGGTACGACGTTGAAGTCCAGGCACAGCTGGATGAGGTCCTTGAAGTATCTCCAGGAGAATCTTTCGAACATCGCCGGAGACAGGGTCTCGGGGGTTCCTCTCCATCCGCCGATCCATACGCCGAAAGGTCTGGTCTTGGGATCGGAGAAACGCTTGGTGTATCTGTCCATGTTGAACTTGTGGGTGACTTCGAATACCTGGTCCATCTTGTCGGGCTCTTCAAGAAGGTCCTCGACAAGGAACGTTACCAGGGAACGTCCGCCGCAGAACATCTCGAACGGGGAAAGCAGCGATCCGTCCTTAACTACTACGTAGCCGGCGTCCTCGAAGCGCTTGATGGCCGTGGGACCGTAGGTGGAAAGTCCTGTCTGAGCCATCATTCCGATGGGGTCGTGAAGCTTTTCCTTCATGAACCTGGTGTACCACTGGCCGAAGCCGTTCTCCAGGATGTCGTCGTAGTCTTCCGGCTGGATGAGTTCTGCCTCGCAGACCTGCCACAGTTCGTTGTCGGACAGTTCGACGCCGGGGGCCTTGATGTTGGACAGCCACAAGGTGGGAAGTCCGTAGGGGGAGCTGAGCGGAGTCTGGATGCCGTCGATGTTGCCCATCAGTTCCGTAGCCTTGATGTTTACGGTGCAGTTAAGCTCCATGTTCTTGATGTAGTCCGCCATCTTTACGCCGCAGAACTGGGACGCTACGGCGGCGGCGCCGGAGATCATGGGGATCTTGTCGACCGGCTCAAGAGCGATAGCCGCGTTTATGCGGGCTAATCTTTCGTCATAAATGCTCATAAGTTATTACCTCCTCGGGTATTACAGTATTTTTGGGTGGGTTTATCCTACAACTAAACTATACAGACAGAAAAAGCATTAAAACACGGACAATTACAGACAATATTTGTGCGTTTATGTGCACGAATGTAGAAAAACATGGGGTTATGTGCAGAATGCACCTAATGAAAAAGCCGGCTTTGTGCAACTTTGCACAAAGCCGGCCGGGCATTCTATCTGTAAAAAAGCACAGTATCAGTCTTTGGAAGGCCTGATCCCGTTTGCCTGTCCTCCGTTATCCGCCTTATCCAGAAGGAAACAGGAGAATATAAGCCGTATCTGACGGTCCGGATCGCCGGGTGCGGTAAGTCTCAGGAACGTGTCGTTGCCTATGAGTTCGGCAATTCTGTCCAGACGGTAGTTGAGGCTGTTGCGGTGCAGGGCCAGCATCTCCGATGTTTCGGATTTGTGGAATCCGCAGATGCAGAACGCGCGGAAGGTCTCGTAATATTCGGTCCCGTTCTGCGCGTCGTGGAGCTTAAGCTGCGTCAGCACAGGATCCGCGTATGCCCTTGCCAGGTCGTTCCTTGCGAACAGGTCGTCCAGATAGTCCAGAAGATGGTGTCTTCCGGTGGAGATGCGTATTCCGCTCCGCCTGCAGCGCTCTACTTCCTCCAGCGCCTGGCGGTAGTAGAGCTCCGAGTTCTCTATGCCGATGAACGGCGAGCTTGCGCCTACTACGAAATCCTCTTTAAACACAGCGTCCAGCTGACGTTTTAAATCGTCGGCCTCCGCGCCGGACCCCAGATTACGCAGGATTATCAGCTGCTGATCCTTCTGTGCAACTACCAAATCCGGTATGGTCTCCGAGATGCGGCGGAAAGCCTGGCTCAGAAGCACCGGCTCGCTGTTAACTATCTCCTGCACCGCAAGGATCTGATATGGGTCGGATATCTTCCAACGGAAGGAATTGAACAGTTCCGTAAGCTGCGTCCGGTCGTACTCCCTTTTCTCCAGGAAGCCCACGAAAGCGTCGGCCAGGCGGGATTTCGGGTTGAACTGCTGGGCGTGGCGCTCCACGTAGAGGTTCATCCAGCCTATCAGTATGTCCACCAGGTTCTCTACGCCCTGAGCTATCGGCTTGGTGAATCCGAACAGCACATAATGCCCTATTATGCGGCGGTTAAGCAGCACGCTGCAGTGTATGTATTCGTATTCGTCCATTACGGAGGTCCTTCGCGTAGGCACCAGATCGTCGAACACGGAGGAGATGTTGATGTTGTCCTTAAAGAACTTCATGCGCTTTTCGGATATGCCGTGGTTGTCTATCAGCTCTTTCCAGTGCCAGTGCACGGACGCCGGATAATCGCTTGCCATGGCCATTATCGCGCCTTCGGGATCGTACAGGTAGGACGGGTTCTGAAGCACGTCCCTGCTCTTGTCTATCATCTTCTGCAGGCCGTCTTCCTCGTCCAGACAGGCGGACAGCTGACGGTCCCACTCGTTGTATTTGTCTATTATGTCGCAGACGTTATCGAAAAGCTCCTCCGCGTCGACGTTCCTTACAAGGATCATGTCGTAGCGGTGGACGATGAAGCAGTCGGTCTCCGACCAGTCGGTGAAAAGTTCCTGGGCGGATCCTACGTACACCGTGTTCGGGTTCATGGTGGAGGATACTATCCAGCGGGCGCCTGCTATGGTGGCGGAACCGTCCTTGATCATCGGTATGATGTCTTTGTACGGCAGTCCGCTGTATATGTTCCACATGCTCAGTTTCATCGCCGGGCCTCCTTCCGTGTCGATCGGGTACTCATATAGTGCACATCTGTACAATATTGTGCAAAAATGCTGTGTTACCCTTTTATGTACTAATTATATTATAGATTTCAGCGCGCAGGCAACGGGTTTTTGAGTCCTTTTATGTGCAATATTGACTAAACACACACAAATGCATAACAAGGCGTGGATCTCTTTATTCCGGTACCGGTAACGGTCCGCTGTCATTGCCGGCAAGAAAAAACCGGCAGGACATGCCTGCCGGATAAGAATGCTTTTACTGAGCTTTTAGAAGTCCGCGCTTCTGGGTGTTCTGGGGAACGGGAGCACGTCGCGGATGTTGTCCACGCCGGTAAGGTACATTATCATGCGCTCGAAGCCCAGACCGAAACCTGCGTGCTTTACGCCGCCGTACTTGCGGAGCTCCAGATACCACCAGTAATTGGCCTCGTCCATGCCCTGGTCCTGGATGATCTGCTTAAGAACGTCGTAGCGCTCTTCCCTCTGGGAGCCGCCGACTATCTCGCCTATTCCGGGCACCAGCAGGTCGCAGGCCGCTACGGTCTTTCCGTCGTCGTTGCGGCGCATGTAGAACGCCTTTATCTCCTTGGGATAATCCGTAAGGAACACGGGCTTTTTGAATACTTCCTCGGTAATGTAGCGCTCGTGCTCGGACTGAAGGTCCATGCCCCAGCCTGTTACAGGATACTCGAACTTCCTGTCCGCCTTCTTAAGAAGCTCTATGGCTTCCGTGTAGGTAAGGCGTACGAAATCGCTGTTCACTACATGATTGAGCCTGTCTATGAGGCCCTTGTCCACGAACTGGTTGAAGAACGCCATCTCCGCAGGGCACTGCTCCATGGTATAGCTGATGATGTACTTGACCATCTCCTCTATGATGTCCATGTCCTTGTTAAGGTCGCAGAAGGCCATCTCCGGCTCTATCATCCAGAACTCGCTGGCGTGGCGCGTGGTGTTGGAGTTTTCGGCGCGGAACGTGGGTCCGAAGGTGTATGTGTTCTTGAACGCCAGGGCGAATATCTCCGCCTCCAGCTGTCCGGATACGGTAAGGTTTGCGGACTTGCTGAAGAAATCCTTGCTGTAGTCCACGGTGCCGTCCTCGTTCTTCGGAACGTTTGCCAGGTCGAAGCTTGTAACGTGGAACATCTCGCCGGCGCCCTCCGCGTCCGACGCGGTGATGATGGGCGGATGAGCGTACACGAAGCCCTTCTCCTGGAAGAACTTATGGATGGCGTAGGCCGCTACGCTGCGGACTCTGAACACCGCGCTGAACTTGTTGGTGCGCGGACGCAGATGCAGCTGGGTGCGCAGGTATTCCATGGTGTGGCGCTTGTTCTGGATCGGGTAGTCCGGGTCCGAAGGAGCCTCCACCTTTATGCTGCGGGCCTTTATCTCGAAGGGCTGCTTAGCCTCCGGCGTAAGCACAAGCTCGCCTTTAACGGACACAGCCGTGGAAAGCGGAAGCGAGGCCACTTCGCGGAAGTTCTCCAGGAACTCTTCCTCGTAAACGACCTGGACAGACTTAAAATACGTTCCGTCGTTCAGCTCTATGAAACCGAACTTGTTGGAGCCGCGGTTATTCCTGATCCACCCCTCCACTTCTATCTCTCCGGCATACTTCTGCGGAGCTGCGAAAACATCTTTAAGATCTACCATTTTTGCCTCCTTTCCGGGCGGTCTTCTGCCGCCGCATTTTCTAAATAGAATACCACACTTGGTATTAAACGCGCAAGAAGAACTCGGTCAGTCTGTCCCGGTAATCCGGAGCCGTATCGAAGGAATCGTGGCCGTAGCCGTCGTACATGTAAAGTTCCGCGTCGGTCACGCCTTTAAGCGCTTCCGCGATCAGAGGAGCGCTGTCCGGGCCAAGCACCGCGTCGTCCAGCGATCCTGTGACGAGCACCGGACATTTTATTCGTTTAAGGTCCGCGGTAATGTCGAAGCCTTCCGTACCTTCGGCCAGGATCACGAAACGCTCAAGATCCCTTTCCGTGGCCATCTTGGCGGCGATAAGGAATACCTGCCGGTACTGCTCGAACACAGCCGGAGGATAGATCTTTTCTCCGAAGCTCATGTACAGAGCTTCCGCGTCTTTTTCCCTGGCGAGCTCCGCCCATTCTTCCAGTCCGCGGTACTGCTCCCGTGTTACGCAGGCAGAGCTTGAGCCGACGGCGAGCCTGCGGACAAGTTCCGGATGCTCCGCTGCTATGGTCATGGCGATCATTCCGCCCTGCGACGCGCCGAACAGGCATACGTCCTTAAGGCCAAGCGCCTGCATGGCTTCCGCGGTGTCGCGGGCCATCTCCCTTACGCAGTACTTCTCCGGCATGTCCAGACGGCGGTCCATTACGAAGATATTAAAGATCTCCGCCATGTCCCTGTACTGGTCCGCTATGACCTTCGCGTCGACCAGCACGCTGCGGACGCTGATCCCGGGCAGTATCACAAGCGGCCTGTCCCCTTTCCCGAAGCGGAAGTACTCCATCGAGAAACGGTCTGTTTTTACAATTCTTTTTTCTGTCTTCATAGTGCTATTGTACCACAGGGCAAGTGCGTACGGGCAGGTAAGATCTCTCCCGAAATCATCGTTTCCGGCGGTTTTTGGTGTTGATTATGGATTCGTTTATAGTTCATAATAATAGCATGGAAACATACGTTATCGTCATTTATATGATCGTTTGAAGAGGCTGTAATGTTTTGTACTAATTGCGGAAAGAAGATCCAGGACGACATAAAGTACTGTCCTTACTGCGGAGCGCCCGTGCTTCCGCCGGTATCTGCTAAGGAAGAACCGGTAGTCGAAGAACCTGCCGTCGAGGAGATCGTTGAAGAGGTCGCTGCCGAAGCTCCAGTCGCCGAGGAAACTATTGAAGAAGTTCCGGCTGTCGATGAAGTTGTTGAAGAAGCGCCGGCTGTCGAGGAAGTTGTTGAAGAAGCGCCGGCTGTCGAGGAAGTTGCTACAGAAGCTCCGGTAATTGAAGACGCTGTTGAAGAAACTGTCGCTGCGGAACCGGCCGCGGAAGAGATCGCCGAGGAGGTCGTGGCCGCGGAAGAGATCACCGAAGAAATAGCTGCCGAGACTCCGGTCGCCGAAGCTGTTGCTGCAGAAGCTCCGGTCGTAGAAGAAGCTGCCGTAGAGGCTATCGCTGCGGAACCTGCCGCGGAAGAGATCACCGAAGAAATAACTGCTGAGACTCCGGTCGCCGAAGCTGTCGCTGCAGGAGTGCCTGCCGCCGAGGAGATCGTAGAAGACGCGACTGTCATAGAAGACATCGTTGCGGAAGAGCCGCCCAAAAAGAAGAAGACCGGCCTCATAGCCGCGATAATAGCCGTGATCGTCATAGCCGCGGGCGTGGGCGGATACTTCATATACCAGAACCTGCCGTCCACCAAGCTCGCCAAGCTCAGGACGCAGATCGCGGCATCCATAGAGAGCAAGGACTACAAGAGCGCAGTCAGCCAGATAGAGCAGGCTTACGAGTTCGCCCCGGATGACGCGGAGCTGCGCAAGCAGTACGTGGACTGCAGCCAGAACATACTCTCGCAGCTCTACGAAACCAAAGAGTACGAATCGTTCATCGCCGGCGCGGACAAACTGATCAAGGATTACCCGGAAGCCGCGGAGACCTTGGATCCGCTGGTCAAGCTTGCCTACGAATCGCTGGTCAACGACGCGATAAACACCGGCGACATCCCGACAATGCAGGCCATGAAGGACCGTCTTACGGATCTGACAAGTTCCGGAAGATTCAACTTCGGCGATACCATCAACTGGCTGGAAGCCAACATACAGCATGTGGAGCTTACCAACCTGTTCCAGACGCTTGCGGACAAGCTGCTGCCACTGATCAAGTCCGGCGACCGCGCGGGCGTATTTGAGACTATCAGAAACGAGTTCATAAGCGGCAGCGGGTCCGCGCGCAAACTTGCTCCCAACAAGGCGACCGTGGAATACCACTACCCGCTCTACTCCAAGCCGGATGAGAACGGAAAAGTACTGGGCATCTACTACAGCTACAGCCATTACGGCTTCTATTACGGCAATTACAACGGAACACGCCGCGAAGGCGACGCCGTATGGATCATCGCCGACAACCTTAAGACCGACAGCGCGTACAGGGAATACTGGGCTGAAGGAACCTGGGCCAACGACAGACCCAACGGCACCTTCTCAATCAGCAACCTCAGCAAATACCCCAATTCTGAGAAGGAGCAGCTGGTGGAAGGTACCGTGGAGGTTTCGAACGGACTCTACAACGGCAAGGGTGTCTTTACGTACGACGGCTCCGCCCCGCTGAGCGGCAGCTATAAGAACGGCATCGCGGACGTAATAATGACCACCGATCCCAACGGAAACCAGACCAACGTGATACTGATAAGCGAAGACGGAAAAGCCTGGGTTTCCAGAGCGAACATCAACGATCCGCTGGGCATCTACGGATTCTACTGATACCGCAGGCAAACGCAAAAAAGCAAAAGACCCTTGAAATCTCAAGGGTCTTTTTTTGTGGTGGAAGCGGCGAGAATCGAACTCGCGTCCGAAAGCATTTCCACAAGGCTTTCTCCGAGCGCAGCCGGTAGTTTAAGTTTCGGAAGATGCGCGGCCCGCCGGCACGACGCGCACTTTCCTATCCCGTGAGTCCCTTCTTATACCGGGAACTTTAAGAAGGTTTTCCTGCATGGTCGACGCCGGGATCTTAAGCTGCAGGTGACCTAAGGCCGACGCGCGGGCAGCGATTATGCTGCGAATGCGAAATTGTTGTTTCTTTTAGCGTTTATTTTAAACGGACAGTTTTTAACGGAAACCCTGTCGACTCCGGCTCGCTTACCCGGCTTCTACACCCCCGTCGAAACCTTTACGCCCCCGGGATGTACGCCAAGCGTACTATTTGTCTTTCATCCTGCGGTCTATGTCGCGGGCCGCGTCGCGTTTGGCTATGTCCTCGCGCTTGTCGTAGAGTTTCTTGCCCCTTGCGACGGCAAGCGTAAGCTTGGCCATTCCCTTGTTGTTCAGGTACACGTCCAGCGGAACCAGAGTAAGCCCCTGCTTGCTTACCAGGCCTATCAGCTTGCGTATCTCCCTCTTGTGGAGCAGCAGCTTTTTGGGCCTCATGGGATCCGTATTGAACCTGTTGCCCTTTTCGTAAGGGCTGATGTGCATATTGTATACTAAGACCTCGGAGTTTTCAACCTTGGCGAACGAATCGCGCAGATTGACTCCGCCGGCTCTGAGGGACTTTATCTCCGTCCCCGTAAGCACTATTCCGGCCTCGTATTCCTCCTCTATGAAGTAGTCGTGACGGGCTTTCTTGTTGTTGGCTATGAGTTTTCTTTCCGCCATGACTAATCGAAGCTGCCCGCCTTCTTAAGAGGCAGCAGTCTGAACACTACCTTTCCTTTTATGTCGCTTATGTCCACGAAGCCGACGATGGCGTTACGGCTGTCCGTGCTGTTCTGGCGGTTGTCGCCCATTACGAATATGTGGCCAGCGGGGACCGTCACCTCCGCCATCTCGCCTCCGGTATAGCCGTCCTTGGTGTAGGATTCGTCCGATGTCTGACCGTTTACGTAGACCTTGCCGTCCTTGATGGATACGGTATCGCCGGGGATCGCAATTATCCTCTTTACAAGAAGCTTCTCCGAGCCGAGAGAAGTAGTAAGGTCGCTGCGGAAAACGATTATGTCGCCGCGCTTCATCTCCTTCTTGAACCAGGTGTAGTACCTGCGGCTGACGAACACGTAGTCGTTCTGCTTAAGGGTGTTCTCCATGGAGTGTTCCCTGACGATCGTGGGCATGAAGAACTGAAGGAACAGCACCGCTACTATGACGGCTATGCCTATGTCCTTTATCCACTCCCTGGTATTGCGCCTGCTGTCTTCCAGCTTTTTATCCACGACCGCTGCCTTGGCTTTCTTGTCCTCCGGCTTTATTACCGCAACCGTTTCTTTAGGTGTTTCGTCGTTCATCTATATGACTGCCTTTCCGAACAATCCTCTCTGAAGGGGCTCCCAGTCCGCCGGAAGCGGAGCCGTAAAGCTCTGTCCGCTGAGATATTCCAGAGTTCCTTCCGCCCTGTTGAATCTTATTTTATACGCGTGCAGTGCCTGGGTGGTGCTTCCAAGCACCATGTCCATGTCCTTTACCTGCGTACGCTTTCCGCCGTATTTTACATCACCGGCGATAGGATGTCCAATACTTGCAAGGTGAGCCCTTATCTGATGGCTGCGCCCGGTAACCAACTCCACGTCCGCTATGCTGAAGCCGGAGGCGTTCCTTCCGGATCCGCTGGCGTTATCTCCGGCGTACACCGGCCTTACGACCGTCTCTATGTACTTCCCGCGGTCGGCGCTCTCAGGGAGCACGCGGCAGACGTTGCGTTCCTCGTCCTTGAGCAGTTTTCCTTTCAGACGCACCTCTTCGGTAAGCCTGCCGTGGACTACGGTGTAGTAGAACTTGGACACCGCACCGTCCTCGCGGAACAGGGCGGCAAGCTCCCTCAGGGCTTCCGCGTTCTTGCCGAACACGACCGTTCCCGTTGTGTTGCGGTCCAGCCTGTGGACAGGGCTCGGCACGAAGCTCTTCTCCGCCCTTGGATCGTAGGCGCCGTTCTCTATCAGATAGTCGATCACCTGGTTGGCCAGCGTCTCCTTCTTTTCGTTCCTGTCGCCGTGCACCAGCAGCCCGAAAGGCTTGCTTACGATGAGGATGTTGTCGTCCTCGTATATTACTCGGAACTGCTTCTTTGCCCTTTTCACCGCTTTTTTAGCGGTCCAGGTCTCGAATTCTTCGTCCGTTACGTAGAAACTCAGGATCTCCCCTTCCGAAAGTATGTGATCCTCGCGGCGGCGGCGTCCGTCCACCTTAAGATCCTTGCGGATGATCTTGTATATCGCGGAGAGCGGCGCTCCGGCCAGATACTTCTTAAGGAACCTGTCCAGCCTCTGTCCCGCGTCGTTTTTGGAGATCGCCAGTTCTTTCATAACAAGTTATTATACCACATATATCCGCGCTGTTCCACTTTCCGCTAAAACGCTTGCAAATGCTTATATATAATATTATTCTTTATAATAGAGTATCAGGCGATACTTTGGGTTTTTGTGCGTATTATCCGGCCGGAGGCGGAGAATGACACTGGAAATAAAGACCGGTCACGGGTCGTATCCCGTATACATAGAAAGAGGCGCGCTCAGGAGAGCGGCGGAGCTTGCGGACGCTGAAGGAAGGGTCTTCATCGTTACCGACAGCGGCATTCCCGCGGTCTGGACCGACTGCTTAAGGCAGCAGTTTCCGGACGCGGACGTGTTCGTTATCCCTCAGGGCGAAGGATCCAAGAACCTGGAGGTCTACAAGGAACTGGTATCGGACATGCTGGACTGCGGCATCTCCAGGAGAGACACCGTGATCGCTCTGGGAGGAGGCGTTGCCGGAGACCTGGCGGGCTTTGCCGCGGCCACATACATGCGCGGTCTGCGTTTCGTGAACATCCCTACCACGGTCCTTTCTCAGGTGGATTCGAGCATAGGCGGAAAGACCGGAGTAGACCTCGAAGACACAAAGAACATAATCGGCGCGTTCTGGCAGCCGTCCGCCGTGATAATAGATCCCGACGTGCTGTCCACCCTGCCCGAAAGGCAGACGAACGCAGGCCTTGCGGAGGCTGTAAAAGCAGGTATCATAAGGGATCCGGATTTGTTCGCCATATTCGAAAGCGACAGTTTCAGAGACCGTCCGGAAGAGATAATATACCGTGCCCTTAAGGTCAAAAAAGACATAGTGGAGGCAGACGAACGCGAGAGCGGAGAGCGCAAGCTTCTGAACTTCGGACACACTTTCGGACATGCCTACGAAAGCTATTACGGCCTGGGCAGATACCTTCACGGAGAATGCGTCGCCATGGGCATGATGACCGTGATCGACGACCCGCAGCTTAAGGAAAGACTGCGCGCTGTCCTCGAAAAGCTTGGTCTGCCGACGCATTGCGACGCGGATCCGGACAGGATAATGGAACTGATGCGCAGCGACAAGAAGGCCGACCACGGCGTGATAGATCTTGTAATGGCCGACGAACCCGGCAAGGGATACATTCGGAGGACGAGTCTGGAAGAACTGAGAGGGAGGCTTTGATGAGCAACACTTTCGGAAAAGCAATAAAGATAACGCTGTTCGGGGAATCGCACGGACCGGCCGTGGGAGCGGTCGTGGACGGACTGCCCCCGGGACTCAGGATAGACAAGGACCGCGTCAGCGCGGAGCTCGCTAAGCGCAGCGGCCCCGAAAGCGTTTCCACAGCAAGGCGCGAGCCCGACGAGGTAGAGTTCCTGTCCGGCGAGAAGGACGGATACACCCAGGGCACGCCGCTTACGATACTGATACGCAACACCGCGGCAAGGCCCGGTGACTACGAAAAGACGGCGGAAACGCCGAGGCCTTCTCACGCGGACTACACCGGCTACGTTAAGTATCTGGGATTCGCCGACGCTTCAGGCGGAGGACACTTCTCCGGAAGGCTTACCGCCCCGCTCGTAGCCGCGGGAGCGATACTTCAGAGCGCTCTGGAAGAAAAAGGAATAACCGTAGGCACTCATATTTCGAGGCTGCACGGGATCTCCGACAGAGCGTTCGCGGAGGAACCCTCGGAAGACATCAAAGCGCTTAAAGGCCTGGACTTCCCTGTCCTGGACCTGAACGCGTCAGAAAAAATGATAAAAGAGACAGAGGCCGCGAAGGCCGCCGGAGACTCAGTCGGCGGAACTCTTGAGACCGCTGTGTGCGGACTTGAAGCGGGCCTGGGAGAGCCCTGGTTCGACAGCATCGAAAGCGAACTGGCTCACATATTGTTCTCCATCCCTGCCGTCAAAGGCGTGGAGTTCGGAGAAGGTTTCGCCATGGCGGACAAGACCGGCAGCGAGGCCAACGACGAGCCGTGCTTCAAGGGCGGCAGGATATCCATGCGCTCCAACAACGGAGGCGGAGCGGACGGAGGCATAACGAACGGCATGCCCCTGCTGTTCCGCACTGCCGTAAAGCCCACGCCGTCGATAGCAATGAAACAAAACACCGTGGATCTCGGCAAGGGCGAAGAGACTACCGTTGAGATAAAAGGACGCCACGATCCCGCGATAGTCCACAGAGCCGCGCCGGTCGTAAACGCGGCAGCGGCGCTGGTCATCGCGGACTTCATAGCAAGGCGCTTCGGATACATGGCGCTGAGGAACGAATGATGAAATTCGGACTTATAGGAAAACCTCTCGGCCACAGCATGTCCCCGAGGCTGCACGCGTTTTTCACCGGGGAGGAATACGTCCTGAAAGAGCTCGATCCGGAGCAGCTGGACGAATTCTTCGCCGACCGCGATTTCCGCGGCATAAACGTCACCATTCCCTACAAGCTTGCGGCCATGGAATACATGGACGAATTCGACCGGAGCGCGACGGACGCCGGAGCGGTGAACTGCGTAGCCAACGAAGACGGGAAACTGCGCGGATACAACACGGACCTTGCAGGCTTCGTCTATCTGATAAAAAAGCACGGAATGGCTAAAAGCCTTGGAAACACCGCTATACTGGGCACAGGAGGAGCTGCTCGCGCGGCGGCCGCGGCAGTGGAGAAGCTCCGCGGAAAAGCGACTTTCGTAAGCAGGGACCCGGAGAACACCTGGCCGTTCATGAACGGTGTCATCTCCTACCAGGAGCTCTACTCGCGGGCGAGCGAGTGGGATACGATCATCAACGCCACGCCCATAGGCATGTATCCGCACAGCGCGGAGCATCCGGCGGACCTGAGCAAGTTTCCGGAGCTTAAGAACGTTATCGACATAGTCGCAAATCCGTTCCGTACCCGTCTGGTATACGAAGCGCAGCTGCGGGGAATCAACGCGGCCGGCGGTTTCGGGATGCTTGCCGCTCAGGCATTGTACTCCGACCGCATATTCACCGGAAAAGATCTGCCGGAGACGCTGATAGAAGACTGCGTCCGGACCGTTTACGCGGAGCAGAAGAACATAGTGCTGATAGGCATGCCCTCTTCCGGAAAGACGGAGAGCGGCAGGATACTGGCGGAAAAAACCGGAAGCGCTTTCGCGGACGCGGACGACGCTTTCGGAGAAGCCGAAGGCATGTCCCCCGGCTCCTTCATAAACACTTTCGGAGAAGCCGCTTTCCGCAAAAAAGAAGCTAAAGTGCTGCAGAAACTTAGCGCTCTTAAGGGCAGCATAATAGCCTGCGGGGGCGGAGCCGTGCTTAAAAAGAACAACATGCGGCACCTTGCGGAGAACGGCGTCATCGTATGGCTGGACCGCAGCCCGCGGCTGCTTAAACCGTCGGAAGAGACTCCTCTTTCGCGGACGGCGGAAGACATGGACAGACTGTACGCCGAAAGGCTGCCGCTCTACGAAAGATACGCAGATCTTAGGATCCCCGCGAACGGGACTCCGGAAGAGACCGCCGAAACCATAAAAGAACTGCTGGAAAAAGAATTGTGATCACGGAGAACGACCGAATGATTTTCGAAGAACACATACCCGAATATACCCTGGCAAGCAGAGCCCACCAGAGCGAAGACACCATCGTGGAAGCCGGAAGCGTTAAGATAGGCGCCGGCTGCCCCGTGGCCGTAATGGCCGGTCCCTGCGCCGTGGAATCCGCGGAAAGCATAAAGCGCATCGCCGGAAAAGTAAAAGCCGCCGGAGCCTCCGTACTCAGAGGCGGATCCTACAAGCCGCGCACATCGCCCTACTCATTCCAGGGGATCGGTCCGGAAGGCATAGGCTGGCTTAAAGAAGCGGGACGCGCAAGCGGCATGCCCGTGATCTCCGAGATGGTAAGCGAAAACGACATGGACCTGTTCACGGAAAACGTGGACATAATCCAGATAGGTGCAAGGAACATGCAGAACTTCGCTCTTCTTAAGGCGGTGGGACGCACACAAAAGCCGGTGCTTCTAAAGCGCGGAGCAGGCGCCACTATAGACGAATGGATCATGGCCGCGGAGTACGTACTCGCGGGAGGAAATCCAAACGTCATCCTCTGCGAACGCGGCATACGCACCTTCGAGTACGCGACAAGAAACACCATGGATCTTGCCGTGGTACCCATAATAAAGGAAAAGACGCACCTTCCGATAATAGTTGATCCGTCCCACGCCACAGGAAACTGGAAATACGTTGAGGCCGTAAGTCTGGCTGCCATCGCCGCGGGAGCTGACGGGCTTCTGGTGGAGGTCCACGACGACCCGGACGCGGCTGCCAGCGACGGAGCGCAGTCCATATTACCTGAGCGATTCGCGGATCTTATGGAAAAGGCCCGCCTTGTGGCGAAGGCCGTGGGAAGAGAGCTATGAGCATAGTATTCGAGGTCCCCTCGAGCAAATCCATATCGCAGAGAGCGTTAATTGCGGCTGCTCTGGCGGACGGCTGTTCGCAGATACGCGGGCTCTCGCGCTGCGACGACACGCATGTGGTGATCGAAGCCGTCAGGCAGCTCGGCGCCTGGGTGGACGACAGCGGAGACCCGGTGCTTGTCGAAGGCAACGGACAGTTCCTTAACGGTATTCCTTCGGGGAACGGCGCGGACGCGGCGTGTACGGACGGACTTCCTTTCGGTCCAGTCGACTGCGGAGAATCCGCAGCAGCCCTAAGGTTCCTCATTCCGCTGTTTGCGCAGAGCGGAAAGCGCTGTCTGTTCAGCGGAAAAGGCCGCCTTTTGGAGCGTCCTCTGGGACCGTACGAAAAGATCTACAGCGAAGACGGAAGATCCTTCGTAAACACCGGAGCATACGTTGCCGCGCAAGGCAGACTTACACCCGGAACATATACGCTTCCGGGAGACGTCTCCTCGCAGTTCGTAAGCGGACTGCTGTTCGTCCTTCCGACTCTTGACGGGGACTCCGGGATAGTTCTCACCGGTCCTCTGAGATCCGCTCCCTACGTGGATCTGACGATCGGAACGCTGAAACGCGCGGGGATAAGGGTCGAAGCGAGCAGGGACGGAAACGGCTCCATATCCGGCATTACTGTTCCCGGAAAGCAGCGCTACCTGCCTTTCGATATAGACGTAGAAGCAGACTGGTCCTCCGCGGCGCCCCTTCTGGCTGCCGCGAAACTCTGCCGGAGAACAGCGGAAGTTAAGGGACTGGACCGGGATTCCGCGCAGGCAGACAAGGTGATCGTAAAACTGCTGGACGGATTCGGAGAGGCCGGCTCGTTAAAAGCGATCCGGGCGGATATATCCGACTGTCCGGACCTGGGTCCCCTGCTCTTCGCCGTCGCGACGCAGGCCGAAGGCACGTCCGTGTTCAGCGGAGCAGGAAGACTGCGTTTTAAGGAATCCGACCGCATAGCGAACATGGAGCGCGAACTTGAAAAACTCGGCTGCGACATCCGCTCGGACGGGGATACCGTATACGTTACGGGCAGGACCCCTGTCAAAGGCGGCGTTACGGTAAGCGGATGCGGAGATCACAGGATAGTCATGGCGCTGGCGGTGCTTGCCGTCACCGCGGAAAGACCCGTTACGATAGAAGGCGCCGGAGCGGTAAGCAAAAGCTTTCCCGGATTCTTCGGCCAGCTTAGGAAACTGCTTTAAAGAATGCATCGTACGCCGGCGGACACGCGCCGCGCGGCGCAAAAAAAGGACAGACCATGAAGATAATGGTGATCAACGGTCCGAGCCTGAACATGCTCGGAATAAGGGAAACAGAGATCTACGGCAGCGGCAGTTACGCCGAACTCGTAGATTACATAGAAAGCAGCGCAAAGCAGCTGGGCGTGGAAGCCGTATGCCTGCAGTCCAATCACGAAGGACAGATCATAGACTGGATACAGCAGGCGTATTTCGAAGGTTTCGGGGGCATAGTCATAAACCCCGGCGCCTATACCCACACAAGCATAGCCATAGCGGACGCGCTCCGGGCGGTACGCCCCCTTCCGGCCGTAGAGGTGCACATCTCGGACACGGACCGGCGCGAGGACTACCGCAGGATATCCTTTACAGCCCCCTGCTGCGCAGCGCAGATAAAAGGCATGGGCTTCGAAGGATACAAGATAGCAATGGAGAAGCTGCTGGATATCTGAAACCTTTCCGTTTTTTACCCGTCTATATCTACAGAGTCACGCCGGTGTCGATCTCGGCGCATATTAATTTGACAAATTATCGCGGCAGCGCATCTGCCGCGTCAGAAAGGGGAAACCATACATGATAAAGAAACTGACGGCGTTCTTCCTCTGCGTTCTGCTCATCGCATCCGCGGCGCTTCCGGTCTTCGCGACTGAAAGAAGCATAGAGCCGCTCAGCGACGCGGTGAGCATAGACAACGCGGGACGCAGCGCCGAACTGCTCTACGAAGGAGCGAACGCCAGAGTCTACTACGGAAGCTCCGGCATCTCCATAGTATCGGAGACAGACGTTAAGCATCTGGGCACCAGTTTTGCCGTAAAGAAGCTTGCCGCGCTGCCCGACGCGGACGGAGACGGATATCCGGAATTCCTTACCTATCAGGACGCTCCCGATTTCAGCGCCCAGGTGATGACGCTGAGCGGAAAGGACGGCAAAGTCCTTGCGGACCTTCGCCTGACGCACAAAGGCTACGACGAGAACATCGGCTTTACCGACTCCAACAGCTTCGTGCAGCAGCTACTCGCCGCCGATGACGGAAGCGCCCTCATAGTTTACGACTACAGCATCGTAAAGGCGGACGCGAAGACTCTGGAAACTGTCTGGACTCACACCGCGGCCGACAACATCTGGAAGGTCATAAGCGTGGGCGACATCGACGGAGATTCCGCCGGGGACTTTGCGTACACCATGCAGCGCAACACCGTCGCGATCGTAAGCGGCGCGGACGGTTCGGTAATAAAGGAATGGCATCCCGCCGAGACCCGTCAGCTGAACATAGACTGGCTGAAGAAGACCCTGGACGCGGAGATGAACATGTGGGATCTTGTCTTCATGAACGGCATCATCTACGCCACCTCCGAGGACGGCAAAGTTTACGCCATAGATCCCTCATCCGGAAACTGCGAAGGCACGGACCTCGACGTACTGGACAAAGATTACTTCGACAACCTGCTCGTAGGCTACAACCTGGTGTACGACATGGGCTCTCCCTCCTTCCGCCATACCGGGATCAACAACTGGCCCTACATGGGCATACGCATAGCGGACGTCGACGGACCGTACCTGCTGATAGACTGCTATCAGGGAGACGCGGATTCCTGCGCCCAGTACCAGGACAGCAGCTGGACACCGTCGGTAATACTGTTCAACACGGATACACGCTCGGTAGAGGCGACGCTTCCGATATCCGGCGGATACTCTGTAAACTACCAGAAGAGCGGCCTTACGGTCTACGAAGGGACTCCCTGCATAGCGGCCGCTACCAGCGTTACGGAAAAGCACGCGGTAATCAACTACTACGATTACACCGGCGCGCTGATCTATCAGAAAGACATCGAATCTCCGGTGATCGGGGAAGGCGCCAGGTTCGAGATCTCCCGCGCGGACGACGGACTCCGCCTGGAGTTCTTCGGAACGGGCTGCCTGCTCGCTTCACAGGACCTTAAGACCGTGGAATACGCCTACGACAAGGCAGGAATGACCCTGGAAAAGTCCGGGGATTCCTACTACCTTACGCATAGCTCCAACGGAGTCAAGGACCGCGTCGTAAAGTACGGAAGCAGCCTTAACGATAAGATCTGGGAGTACGAGCTTAAAGCCGAATATACAAACAAGGGCTTCGAGTTCCAGCGCACGGACCGCGACTACGACGGAGACGGCATAAGCGACTTAATGGCCATAGTCAACAGCTACGACAAGGACGGCCAGCCGGACGCCAGCTGGTTCATGATCATCTCCGGCGCGGACGGAAGCGAGATCTTCAACTATAAGATAAAGACCGGCGAAGGCAAGGTGGACGGCAAGAAGGTCGAATACTTCCTTGTTGCCGACAAGCTGGACATGATAAAGGATCTGGACGGCGACAAGAAGCCGGAGCTGCTCTGCGGCGACAACGTAGTCTCCAGCAGAAGACGCACCGTAATAGGCAGCCTTTTCGGAGGCGTGGACGCGGACGGCCGCAGCTTTAAGGTGGGCGACACCAACGCCGACGGTCTGCCGGACTTCCTGGTCGTAAGCGACAAGGAGACCAGGCTCTACGAATCCAGGCTGGGAATGTCCTACGGCTTTGCCTCCGTGGAATACAGAAAGACCAACACACGCATAGAAAACAACAAGGAACTGGAGCCCATGAACACCAGCGACCTTATAGGGGACATCGACGCCGACGGCATAAGCGAGATAGTCCTTATCGGCAAGAACGCGCAGGGATTCCAGGTCTACAGAGTATATAACGGAAAGACTCTGGAAATGCTCTACGTCCTCTGCCCGGACGGCATATCCAGCGAAGGCGAAAGCTTCATTTCTCTGGAATACGACATAAACGGAGACGGCATCTACGAGCTCTACGGCAGGAACTTCAACTGGCAGTACTGCATCTGCGACGGCAAGACCGGCGAAGAGCTTGTCAACCTGTCCGCGATAGGCGAACAGAACGAAGGCCAGGGTCCGATCATGGTCTACGCGGGCGGAACAGGCAAAGGCGATTACCATCCGGATTACCTCATCCCCTTCTACCCGCTGCAGGATACGCCCACGTTCATAATCACGAGCGACGTGGACGGCGACGGTCTGGGCGACATCACGCAGATCCAGGGCTACTGGGACTACGAGACCTACATGTTCCTTAAGAAGCTGATAATCATCGGAACTAAGGACTTCAGCATAGCAAGCGAGGTAAAGCTCAGCTCCGGAGACGGTTTCGACAACGGCGGACTGCTGAAGGTGGAAGGAAGCGACCGCTACGCCGCGGTAATGGGCCAGAGCGACCTGAGCCTGCTGGATCTTTCCGAGCAGAAGCTGGTTGCGACTTACAAAGTATCCGCTAAAAACGCCGTACAGATAGCAGACGACATAGTGATAACGACCCCGGGCGGAGAACTGCTTAAGCTCAACACGGACAAGAGCTTCGAGCTGTCTCAGCCAGTCCCGGAAAGCTCCGCGGACCACATGCTGAACATTTCGTGGAAGCCCGCCCAGGACTACAGCATAATGACGATCAAAGACAACGGCACGGTAGTCTACAGCGGCGCGGACACTTCCGCAAGCATACCGCTGATCCAGGGAGATCACGAGATAGACTTTTCCATGGACGACGGTCAGGGCAAGGTATACAAGGAACTCCACAGCATCACGATAGATCAGCAGAAGACCTTCCCGGTGCTGCCGGTAGTACTCACCGCGGTCCTGCTGATCGCGAGCCTGTTCTTCGGAATATTCAGAAAGACCAGGATAGCCGGAAGATTCAAGGAGGCAGCAAAATGAGCGAATACTGCATAGAACTGAACGGAATAACCAAGAAGTTCGGCAGCTTTACTGCCGTAAACGACGTAAACCTTAAGCTGGAGAGCGGCAAGATATACGGGATCGTAGGCCCCAACGGCGCAGGAAAGAGCACCACCATGGCCCTTATAATGGGCTCGCTCTTCCCAACTTCCGGAGACGGCACGGTATTCGGACATCCGCTGGCAAGCCCGGAAGCGCTTAAAGTGCTGGGCTACTCGCCGGAGTTCACGAGCTTCTACTCCGACATGAAGTGCTACGAATACCTGTGGTACATGGGCTGCCTTTCCGGTCTGTCCTCCGAGGAATCCGCGAAGCGCACCAACGAGCTTCTGGACCAGTTCGAGCTCAGGGCTCACAAGGACAGGAAGGTCGCCAAGTTCTCCACGGGCATGAAGAAGAAAGTATCTCTGGCTCAGGCCATGATACACCACCCCAAAGTGCTGCTCCTGGACGAGCCCACCGCCAACCTGGATCCCACCAGCAGGCAGGAGATCCTTGACACCGTAAGGCGCATGGTACAGGACGAGCACCTGACCGTCCTGATAAGCTCGCACGTTCTTACGGAGCTGGAGACGGTAATAAGCCACGTGCTGATGATAGACCACGGCAGGCTGATCCTTAACGCACCGATAGCCGAGGCGCAGGAGATGTTCAAGCAGGGAATACTCTGGGTGGACACCGACGATAACGAAAAGCTGATCCTGGGACTCTCCGGCAAGTACAAGACGGAGGCGGTCGAAGGAGAAGGAGTACGCATAACGACCAAGGAGATGGACGCTCTTAAGAAGGACGTCGTAAGCCTGGTCTATTCAAACGGAATGCAACTCAACAAGCTGAGCGAAGAAGTTCTGTCGCTGGATTCGCTCTACAAGCAGATGATGGAAGGAGAAAAAAATGGGAGTGATACTGAAAAGGACGCTTCAGAGAACGCTGGTGCTTAGCGCTGTAATAATAAGCCTTGTCGCGGGTCTTCTGGGCGGTCTGGTGCTCGGAAGATCGGGCATCGTAGACAACGTTCCTGCTTTCGACTACTACCTGAACTCCAGGCTGATAGAGCAGCACACCGTCGTGTTCTTCCTGATCTGCGGCGCCATGCTGATGGTAATAGTAAGCGCGGTAGCCACCGGCCTTATCGCGGGCGAGGTGCACGAAGGCACGTTCCGCATACTCGTGTCCAAGCCCAACAGCCGCATGTCCATACTTCTGGGCAAGGTGCTGGGAATGCTGATCGGCGCGCTGATCCTCATGGTGATGTCGCTCAGCGCCATGTACGTAATGAACTACCTCTGCGGCAACTACGACGGCAACATATTCAAGGCCCTGCTGTCTTACTTCCCCGCGTACCTCATCTACGGACTTATGGTGACGCTGTTCTTCAGCTCGCTGTCCGTGCTGCTCAGCTGCGTCGCGAAGAAGCGCGTCATAGCCCTTCTGCCCATGCTGCTCGTCATGATAGTAGTGCTGGTGCTGCCGCTGGTGGTGCGCCTGGTGCTGTCGCTGAGGGGCGGAGCCGGACTGGACAAGATAAGCTTCCTGGACCTCAACTACCACTTCGGAAGCATGTTCAGATGGTGCACGGACTTCTTCGGAGGCATAAAGGGAACTTCCGGACAGCTGGAGATCCCTACCCTGCTCATGAACATCTTCAGGCAGACGGCAATGGATGCGGACATAGCGCACGCTCAGAATGCAGGCGTTCTTACCACGGTAAACAACACGATACCGGTAACGGTGCTGCTTGCGTTCTACGGAGCGCTTACGGTGATCAACTACGCAGCGGGCTTCGCGATAATAAGGCGCAAGGACGTATAAGACCTGTTATTTCAAGGGTCTGCCGGACATACGGCGGGCCCTTTTTTTAATGCCCTTCGCGCCTTGACTTTTTAATATAATAAAGAGTAAAATGAGACGTTAGAAAAATAACAATCGTCGTATTAAGGAGTTCATCTGACATGGCATTGGTAACCACCAAAGAAATGTTCAAAAAGGCGTATGAAGGCGGCTACGCAGTGGGCGCTTTCAACGCGGACAGCATGGATATAATCCAGGCTATCATTGAGGGCGCCGAAAGCGTAAAGGCGCCGCTGATACTCGCTCTTTCCGAGAGCGCGGTAAAGTTCATCGGACCTGAATACGCGGTAAACACGCTTAAAGCCGCGGCAAAGACCACGGACATACCCATCGCGCTGCACCTGGACCACGGCAAGAGCGCGGAGATCTGCAAGGCCTGCGTGGACTACGGATTCACTTCCGTCATGATCGACGCCTCCGCCTACGATTTCGACAAGAACATCGAGATCACGAACGAAGTCGTTAAATACGCGCACGACCGCGGAGTAGTGGTCGAGAGCGAGCTCGGAGCCGTAGCCGGCATAGAGGACGACATTAACGTGGACGACAAGTACGGCGCGTTCACCCACCCTCAGGACGTGGTGGAATTCGTGGACCGCACGGGCATCGACAGCCTGGCGATAGCGATAGGCACCGCCCACGGCGCGTATAAATTCAAGCCCGGCCAGAAGCCCCAGCTGCGCTTCGACATACTGGAGGAGATCCAGGAGAAACTGCCCGGATTCCCGCTGGTGCTGCACGGAGCGTCCTCCGTTCCCCAGGACAGACTGGCGATCTTCAACCAGTACGGCGGAGACCTTGCCCAGGCCATAGGCATTCCCGGAGAGATGCTCAGAAAGGCAGCCTCCATGGCGGTCTGCAAGATAAACGTCTGCACGGACATACGCGTCTGCTGGTTCGGAGAGATCCGCAGGCAGTTCGCGGAGAACCCCAAGAAGTTCGACGGATGCACCTTCCTGGCGCCGGCAAGAAAAGCCGTAGCCAATATGGTGGCAGCCCGCATCACCGACGTGTTCGGAAGCAACGGCAAAGCCTGACCCGAACGACACGGCGCGCGGCGCCGCGCATTGCGTTTCCAACGGTTTCGACGGATCTGATCCGTAATGATAGTTCATAATTTAAGCTTTTATAAAGACTGTAGCGAACTGCCGGCAGGATCAAGCATCCGGCCCCGCGGCATTAGCCGCGGGGCTTTATTATCCGGAGAAATAAAAAGCCCGGCGCTCACAGCGCCGGGCTCTATGTTTAAATGTTATCGATCTCTCTTCCGGATCATTTGCCTCTGCTGTCCGTGGAAGCTTTAAGTCCGCGCACAAGACCTTTCACGAAATCCCAGAAGGTCGAAGACCAGAACGTTACGGGACTCTTGGAAACGGTCCTGAACTCATCGACGGAAAGGATCTGTCCGCTGTAGCTGGTGCTTACTCTGTAGCACACTGTAGCGTCCTTGTCGTCGTCCCTGGCGTAGATGATGAAGTTGCCGAAGGCGATTCCTCTGATGTTGGCTCCGGTCACGACAGGTTCCACTGTGCCGTACTTTTCGTTGTACAGCCAGAGTGCCGGAACTCCGTTGTTCGGGTAGGAGAACAGAACGCATCTGCTTGCGTAGTCGATGAACTTGTAGTTAGCGGCGTTGAATCCGCTGCCGAACGCCGCGGCCACGTCGTCCATGTGTTCGGACTTCTCTGCCGAGCGGTCGATCGGATTGAGCTTTCCGAAGAGCTCCGCAAAGTCCTCGTCCGTGTTATTTATGACCTTGGGTCCCTTGCTGGTGCTGTACTTTACGAGCTGATCCTTATTCTCTATGTAATAGTAATAGGAGTCTCCTATTACGGTGCCGCGGTTCTCCGTGTTCTTGGCGTGTATGTCCGTGCGGATGTGGATGAACAGCGCCGCCGCTATAATGGCGACTATGATAAGGAATATGAGGAATCCGGGGATCCTGCGCTTTTTCTTCGCGGGCTCGTCAGAGGCGATCTGAGCGTTCTTTTTCTTGTCCTTGGACTTCTTATCCTTTTTGCCTTTTTTATTCGTTACAGGCTCTTCTGGAGCCTCCTGAGGGGCTTCGCTGAGCGCTTCCGCGGCCGCGATACCGCCGGCAGCGGCGACAGGCTGCGTATGATCCGCAGGAGCCGCGTCCTCAGCCGGAGTTTCATATTCAGAAGCCTCGTAAGGCTCTTCCGCGGGGGACTCCTGAACGGGCTCGTCCTCTTCTTCCTCCACGAACCACGACGCCACCGACTTCATGAACTTCTTCTTTTCGGGCGCCTTTTCGTTATTCAGCTGTTCTTCTTTTCTACTCATTATGCGATGCTCTGCTTATTACTTGCAGATTATTTTGATCATATCCTCGTATGATGTATTTGTCAGTTCGTAAGTGCCTGGTTTAAGTTTGGATTCTAAGCCTAGATCCGTGACTGTTTTTAAGAAAGCATCCTTTTCGTCGCTGCTGATTAGTCCAACCTGAACTAGTTTGTCAGCAACTTTTGGCCACCTCTCTCCGTTGCCCCAAGTATCGACCTTTATTGTCGCAGTCACAGCTCCGTCCTGCGTACCGGTCTGGGTACCGCCGTCGGGAGGAGTGGTCGTCTCGCCGCCCTGGTTCGGATCGGTAGTTCCGTTGGGGTCCTGCGCGGCGCCCTGGTTGGGATCCGCGGTCCCGTTAGGATCCTGTGTTCCGCCCTGGTTCGGATCGGTCTGCGCGTTCGGGTCTTCCGTTCCGCCCTGGTTCGGGTCGGCAGGCGCGTTCGGGTCCGGATCGGTCGGCTGCACTATCTCTATGTTCTGAGTAATGTTTTCGACGTTTTCCGGCGTAAGATCTATGCCGCTGAAATCCACGTTAGCCGTGTTGGACTGCGGATTCTTGGACGCCAGATACTCCGGATAGGCCATTATCGCAGTGGACCGCCAGATTATGATGCCGGCGGCGGCCAGCAGTATGATTATAGCGACGAAAATGTCGTTTATATCATATATAAAATCTCTGATCTTCTTAAGCATGTTCCCCTCACTGATATCCAATGCTTATATTTATCCCAATTATAAGGTATTATACTACGATTCGCGGAGATTGGCAAACTTTGCTGAAAAAACACACAATGTTTATCAGGACGTTGACAGGGGCTGCGGCCCGGTGTAGTATCGGGCCGACGGATCACGAGCCTTAAGGAGGCAGCATGTTTCGTCTTTTTTGTCTTTCGGTACTTACGGCCACCGCGGCATACGACGCGGAAAAGCTGGAAGTCCCGGACGTGTCCTGCGCGTCGCTTCTGGGAATGGCTGTCATAGCAACCCCCTCGGACGAGTTCCTGGTAAACTCCGTCGCGGCCACCTGCGTCTGGGCGGTCTACCTTGCGGTACGGGCGCTCTGCTCCGCTCTGAAAAGCCGAGTTCCCATGGGCATGGGAGACATAAAGCTCCTGAGCATCCTTGCGCTTTCGATGGGAGCCGCCGGTTGTTTCCGGCTGTTCGCGATATCCGGCATCCTGTCCGGCCTGGCCGCCGCCGCGCTGGTCGCAATTAAAAAAGCGGAGGCCGGTTCGGAGATGGCTTTCGTACCCTTCATGGCCGCCGCTTACGCTCTTATGCTTTTAGAAGATGTTGATGTTTATGTACCTTGACGCGATCACGCAGCCCAGGTAGACCACCATTACTATTGCGGCCACAGCGTCCACCCTGCCCAGCTTCATCTGGTGCAGTCTGGTGCGCCCCTTGCCGCCGTGATAGCAGCGGGCTTCCATGGCCATGGCGAGGTCTCCCGCTATGCGGAACGCCGATACGAACAGCGGTACAAGCAGCGGGATAAGCGCCTTGGCCTTCTCCTTAAGGTTGCCGTTCTCGAAATCCGCGCCCCTTGCGGTCTGCGCCTTCATTATCTTGTCCGTCTCGTCCAGCAGCGTAGGTATGAAGCGCAGCGCTATGGTCATCATCATGGCAAGCTCGTGCGCCGGAAGCCCTATCTTGGACAGGGGCGACAGCAGTTTCTCCATGCCGTCGGTAAGCTCTATGGGCTTGGTCGTAAGCGTAAGCATGCTGGATCCGAAGATCAGAAGCACCAGACGCAGGCCCATGAACAGCGCCCTGTAGATGCCTTCGTTCGTGATGTAGAACTTCCCTATCGTAAGCACCGGATCGCCCGTCCTTATGAACAGGACGTTGATCAGCATGGTGATTATTATCAGGAATATTACCGGTTTAAGGCCCTTGGATATGAACCTGAACGGTACGCCGGAAAGGATTATGACTGCGGCCAGGAACAGTATGCACAGACCGAAGACCCAGAAGGACCGTACCACAAAAAGCGACACCAGATATACGAGCGCGCATACGATCTTTACCCTTGGATCCAGCCTGTGTATGCAGGAATCCCCCGGGAAGTATTGTCCTAATGTAATGTCTCTTACTGCCATTCTGTTTTAGCTGTTCTGCTGTTCTGCGTTCTTTTCAGTCTTTTTTCCGCGCTTTGCCTTCAGGGCCCTTACTATCTCTCCGGCGGTCTCTTCGAAACCGAGCTTGCGTATGTCCACGTCCAGTCCGCCTTCGCGGAGCCTTTCCAGGAAAGCGGGTCCGGCCGGAAGATCCAGCCCTATGTCCTTAAGCTCGCTGCCTCTTTCGCAGTAGACGTACTCCGGAGTGCCCTCCATTACGACGGTGCCGGCGTTCATAACGATAACCTTGTCCGCGTAGGCCGCAACGTCATCCATGTTGTGCGATACCAGGACTATGGAAAGGGACTTGTCTTCCTTTACGCGGTCTATCATGTCCAGTATGTCGTCGTGACCCTTGGGATCAAGCCCTGCGGTCGGCTCGTCAAGTATCAGCAGTTCCGGCTCAACGGCAAGAACTCCCGCTATGGCTACCCTGCGCTTCTGGCCTCCGGAAAGCTCGAACGGAGAAGACTCTCCTACCACGTCCGGATCCAGGCCCACAAGCCGCAGCGCCTCTTTTGCGCGCGCCTCCTGAGCCTCCTGATCCAGTCCCTGGTTCTTGGGGCCGAAGCATACGTCCTTGAGAACGGTCTCCTCGAAGAGCTGGTATTCCGGGTACTGGAAAACTATGCCGACCCTGCGTCTTACCGCGAAGGCCGCCTTGCCCTTCTCGCTTATTACCGTCTCCGTCCCGTCGTCCAGAGTGGCTGTCACTCTGCCGCTGTCCGGCTGCACCAGTCCGGCTATGTGCTGGACCAGCGTGGTCTTGCCGGAGCCCGTGTGGCCTATTATCGCGACGAATTCTCCGCTGCCTATCTCGCAGTTGATGTCGCTTAAGGCCCTGGTCTCGTAAGGCATTCCGGGGCTGAACGTTTTGCTTAAGTTCTCTACTTTTATCTGCATAAAAACTCCGCGAGTTTTTCTTCCGTTACGGTTCCTGCGGGTATGTCGAATCCGGCCTTGCGAAGCGCTGCCGACAGCTTTACCGCAAATGGTACGTTAAGGACGCCCAGATCCTCCTTGGAGAATATCTCGGCAGGCGCCGCGTCCGCGGCTATCTTTCCCTGATCCATCACTATTATGCGGTCCGCCTCCGCGGCTTCCTCCATGAAGTGAGTTATCAGTATCACGGTGTCGCCCTGATCGTGGAGCTTGCGGATTATCGCCATTATCTCCCTGCGGCCTCTGGGATCCAGCATTGCCGTAGGCTCGTCGAAGACCACGCAGTCCGGATCCATGGCTATGACGCCGGCTATGGCCACGCGCTGCTTCTGTCCGCCGGACAGCAGGTGCGGTCCCTTTCTGCGGTGCTCGTACATGTCCACCATCTTAAGGGATTCATCCACCCTTTTGCGTATCTCCTCCGGGGGCATTCCTATGTTCTCCGGGCCGAACGCCACGTCGTCCTCCACAATGGAGGAGACCAGCTGGTTGTCCGGATTCTGGAACACCATGCCTATCTTCTTGCGCAGCTCCCATGGGGCTTCGTCCGACGCGGTGATGGTATCGATGCCTTCCACGATTACGCTGCCGGAGGTGGGCAGAAGGAGCGCGTTCATGTGCTTGGCGAGCGTGGATTTGCCGGAACCGTTGCTTCCAACGATGGCTACGAACGAACCGCGCTGTATGTCAAAAGAGACGTCGTCCAGCGCCAGTTTTTCCACCGGTGCGGACCCGTCCTCTTCCTGCAGATATGAGAAACTTACGTTTTTAAAACTGATTATTGCGTCTTCTGCCATTAGATGCTGCTTCCCGCCCTTCGGGTCGAGTACGTCGATCTGTAAGTCTAATGATTTATTATATACAGCGTAAAGGAAAGTGTCAATCGAAGAGCCCGCTTGACAACGGTCCGTAAAAATGCATTTATATAATTACATGGATCAGGGCCCCGGCTGCCGCAGATATAGCAGGCATTCGGGCGGCATTTGGTGTATAATGGCTTTACCACATTTGTGGAGGAGACATGAGATTCGTAATTCAGCGCGTAACTAAAGCAAACGTAAGCGTGGACGGGAAGACCGTTTCGGAGATAGGCAAAGGATTTCTGGTCCTTGTCGGAGTCTTCGCGGAAGACACTAAGGCTGACGCGGAAAAGATGGCCCGCAAGCTCTGCGGGCTGCGCATCTTCGCGGACGAAAACGGAAAGACCAACCTGGCCCTGGCGGACGTAGGCGGCGAGCTTCTCATGGTATCGCAGTTTACGCTCTGCGCGGACTGCAAGCACGGAAACCGCCCCAGTTTTACCGCAGCCGGACCGGCGGCCGAGGCCGAGGCAATGTTCGGATACGTCTGCGCGCTTGCTGAGAAAAGCGTGCCTGTCGTTAAGCGCGGAGTTTTCGGCGCGGACATGCAGGTGGAGCTGCTGAACGACGGACCCTTCACCATAGTGCTGGATTCCGGAGAACTGTAGAAAGGACCGCGAAGGCGCGCGTCCCCCGGGAGCGTACGGCCTTGCGGCAGACAATAATAAATGGATCTGAAAGTTTGTCTTCTGAACGACTCGTTCCCGCCGGTGATAGACGGCGTTGCGAACGCAGTCGTTAACTACGCAAAGAACATTAAAGAACAAGGCGGAGCAAGCCTGGTCGTAACGCCGGAGGATCCGGACGCCGACGACAGCGCGTTCGATTTCCCTGTGTACCGCTATCCCGGCATAGACGTCAAAAAGACCATAGGATACGTGGCGGGCTACCCCTTCTCGCCGGCCACGGCCAAAAGAATAAAAGAGTCGCACATAGACGTGCTGCACAGCCACTGCCCCATAGCGTCAACGATCTTTGCCAGAAGCATAAAGAAACTGCTTGACGTGCCGCTCATAATGACCTACCACACCAAGTTCGACATAGAGATCGAAGGCGCCATAAAAGGCAAACTGCTGCAGGGCAGCGCCGTAAGCGCTCTGGTGAACAACATAAGCGCCTGCGACGAGGTCTGGGTGGTGAGCGAGGGCGCGGGCCGCAACCTGCGGTCCATGGGCTACGAAGGCGACTACATAGTGATGCCCAACGGCGCGGACATGCCTCCGGGAAGGCTTCCGGAAAACGAGACCATGGAGCTTACTTCTTCGCTGAAGGTGCCGGACGGCGTTCCGGTCTACCTTTTCGTAGGCAGACTCATGTGGTACAAGGGCATAAGGATAATACTGGACGCTCTGGCCGCGCTGCGCTCGCAGAAGATGGACTTCCGCATGGTATTCGTGGGCGGAGGCCAGGACGCGGATGAGATAAAAGAATACACGTCCAAGCTTGGACTTAACGATAAGGTGATGTTCACGGGACCCGTAAACGACAGAAAGGTCCTTCAGGCCTGGTACTGCAGGGCGGACCTTTTCCTGTTCCCCTCGGATTTCGACACCAACGGGCTGGTCGTAAGAGAGGCCGCGGCCTGCTCGCTTCCGGCGGCGCTGCTTAGGGGCAGCTGCGCGGCGGAAGGCGTGCGCAACAGGCACAACGGATTCCTTACCCAGGAGAACGCTGCGTCGCTTGCCGTGCTTCTGGCTACCGCGGGCAGGGACAAAAAGCTCCTGAGAGCCGCCGGAGAGAACGCCGCCTCCGAGCTATACATATCCTGGCCGGACGCGGTCAAAAAGGCCGTCGAACGCTACGAAACGGTGATAGACCGCTACAAGTCGGGACTTTATCCTAAAAAAACAGGCCCTCTGGACGAATTCTTCAGTCTCCAGGGGACCCTTATGGATATTCTTTCCCAGTTCGACATCCCGGACGATTTTCCGTTCAGGACACGGTAAGCGCAGGATCAGTTTCTGACGTTTTTAAGACATATCGACATGTACTGACAGTAAGCGCAGGAGTCGTAATCGCCTCCGCGCTTTTTCTGTTCCGCCTTTATGTCGCCGGAAAAGATGCGCTCGCTTACGGACTGCAGATTCTTCCGGAACGTCCTGCGGAATTCCTCCATGTCCTCCGGGCTTATGAAGCTTCCGGAAAGACCGCCGTCCTTCTTAAGCTTAAGTCCCACGACCGAGGACTCCTTCTTTTCGTCGAAGTCCCTGTCTATGGCGCGGATGACGCTTCCGTCCGCGACGGTCACGCCGTCCAGCCTGTATTCCTTCTCTATGTCCGAAATGACCTTTGCCGAGACTTCCTCCGCCAGGAGGTCCTCCATGGACACCTTCGTATCGTCCGTATTGACGCGGAAGTAGTATACTCCTGCAGGCCTGCCGCCGCTTCCCAGAGCCCCCTCCAGGTAGGTCATCAGCTGCATCTTAAGCCCCTGCTCCACAAGATCTTTGCGGAACTTGTCGCTGCCGGACTTGTAGTCTATTATCTTGACGAATTCTTCGCCGTCCCTGCCGGGCAGCACATCCACGCGGTCTATCTTGCCTTCCACGTAAACGGTACCCGCGGACGTCTCCAGCTTTATGGGGCCGAAGCCCTCCCCTCTCTTAAAAGAGGTCTCCAGATACATGCGGTCTATGCTTCCGGCGCGGACCTGGGCTATCATGTGCCGCGCGAAACGCATGCAGGTCTCGAGTATCCTCTCGGACCTGTACATCTCCTCCTTGGAAGATCTCATGATACCGTCGTGGATCGTGTCAGCCATCTCCGAAAGTATCTCCTTAAGAATTTCGCCCGCGTCCTCGTCGCTGACAGTCATCCACAGCGACTCCGGCGCGGTTATGGCAACGCCCTTCTCTCTGGAAACGGAGCTGAGCCTTGTGCCCAGCTTAAGCAGCGCTTCGTGGACTATGTCGCCCATCTCCCTGCCGCTTATCGTAAAGTCCGCGTCCTCCGCCGGCCGCAGACCGTAGGTCATGAAATGCTTGAACGGGCAGGACGTGAAAGTGTCCAGCCTGGACGGGCTGAGCGACCTTGTGCCGTCGTCGCGGGAGAAGAGTCTGTCCGCAAGCTTTCTGTCCAGAGGCGGCTCGGAAGGATCGAACAGCAGTCCGTCCTTTACCTGAGGCGCGCCGGGCGACAGCTCGTTGTATACAGCCTTCCAGATCTCCGGTATCTCTTCGCCGGACAGGCCGTCCCTGATGGCTATGCTCAGCTTTTCCAGAGGCAGTTCCCTGCCTTCGATGTACGGCTTGGGATCTTTGCCGCTCTCGGCGTCGCATGTCTCCTTTACGTCCTGGCAGCCCTCCATGAGCATGCCGAGCGCCGGAGACGGTTTAAATCCGTTGCCCTCCAGATCGCTGGACGGAAGGCCTATCCACAGCAGTTCCCTCGCGCAGGCCGCGGATCTGAACAGCATGAATATCTCCTCGGATATCAGCAGATCCGAAGGTTTGGAAAGCTCTGTGCCCCTGCCGGACAGCCCGCTTATCTCCTTTTCGGTAAGCACTCCGGAGTCTGCCGGAGAGGACGGTATGAGTCCGTCGCAGAGCGTCGCGATGAATACCGCCTTCTTTTCCTGTATCATGGACCGTTTTACGCTGCCGATCTGCACTCTGCCTTCGGCCTGCGGAAGCACTCCTATCTTTACATCCCTAAGGGCGTCCATGAATATGTCGCGGAACTCCTCCGCCGACACCTTCTCGTCCCCTATCAGATGCTCCATCTGCGAAGCGGTATCTTCCACGACGGATGCCAGCTGCCGCGTCTGCTCCGCGCTGTCCGCGAAGCCGTCCTCGTTCTGCTGCGCCGCGGTACGTTCCAGCCACCCAGCAAAGTCCAGACTGCCGCTGAGGTATTCCATGAACGTCTCCGCCTTTTCGCCAGCAGTCTCCTTCTGGGACAGCTCGTTTACCAGCGGTTCTACTGCGTCGGCGGCCGCCTTGCGAATCTTCTCGAAGTCCGGAAGCGACGCCTCGGTGTATTTGTCCGAGTATTTCAGCGGTTTAAGGAACCTGCTGCCTTTTATGTGATAGCTCTTCGCGTACCTTTCGAATCCGAACGTCAGATCCTCGTCCGCGCCGAGTATTCCTGTCTTTATGAATCTTATTATGTCGCGGGTCCTGTATTCCCCGCAGGAAAGGTCCAGCAGCGCGGATATCAGCTCCGCGGCGCTGCTGTGCATTATGGAACGAGTCTCGTCCATGAATACCGGAATTCCAAGCCCGGAAAGGACTCTCTTGATGGTGCCCGCGCTTGCGTGTCCGTCCGGTGTCAGGACCGCCATGTCCGAGTACCTGTAACCCTTCTTGCGGACCAGCTGCAGTACTCGTATGGCTATGCTCTCCGCCTGAGTAAAGGTGTTTGCGCACTTTACGATCTCCATGGGAGCCCTGCCACGTTCCCGGCATTCTATCTTTTCCGCCGGGATCTTCAGCAGCTCAAGCGTGCGCCTGGAGGCCTCGAACTTCTTACCGTCGCCGCTGACCAGGGCTATCTGAAGCCCCGCGCTGTTTCTGTCCAGCGCGTTAAGGAACTCTATCTCGCTTTTGGTGAACGAATAGAAACCGCAGTAGTAGATCTTAGTATTCTTAAGGAAACTGCATCCGGCCAGCTTTTCCGTGGTGTAGGCGAGTATGTCCTCCGAATCCTCCAGCTTTCCTTCCATGGCCTCGCGGTAGCCCTGCGCTATCAGCTTAAGGTCCGCCAGTTTTCTTCCAAGAAGGCCGCTCTCCTTTTCCGCGGCCTCTCCGAGCATCTCCGCATCCACACGGTTCTGCTTCATCTGCACCAGGAAATCCCCCGCCATGTCCAGAAAGCGGGGATCCGCGCATACGCCCTGAAAAGCGCTGAGCTGCGGCTTTACGCTGTTGATGACGCGGCGAAGTATCATCTTCCGGCCTATGGTGTTTATCGCTACCCTGCCGCTGCCGCCGGTCTTTGCGAGTATGTCCTCGCGGAGCTTGCCGCCGGAGACTATGTTCAGCCTCAGGAATCCCCTGCCGTCCACGCGCTCCAGAGCTTCCTCCTCCATGGAGAGCGTTATCTGCGCAGGCACGACAAGAAGGACGCTCCCCGACGCGGGACCATCCGTAAGATCCGTTTTTATCCTTTGGAACAATTCCCTGCGGACGGACTCGTCCGAGGATGAGTAAAAGACTTTCATTCGCCTTGCTCCCGCGCGGCCTGCTTAAGAGGCTTCCACACTACCCGGTACATGGTAAGGAAGCATGCCAGCGACCCCACCACCTGCGATATCGTCTCCGCCCAGAACGGTCCGTAGACGCCGGTCCCCAGATGCGGAAGCACCAGAGTCAGAGGCGCCACCAGTATTATCTTTCTGAGCAGCGAGAAGAACAGAGCGTACTTGGGATAATTCAGCGACGTAAACGTGTTCTGGCCCGTAAGCTGCAGCGTCATGAGCGGGAACGTAAGGAAGTATATCCTTGCGCAGACCGAGCCCGTGGCTATAAGTTCCGGGTCGCTCGTAAACAGCGAGAACATCCAACGCGGAGCGAACACCATGATCGCCCAGAATATCGTATTGATTATGAGGCAGCTGAACAGCATCACGGACATCGCCTGGCTTACTCTTTCCGGCTTTTTGGCGCCGTAGTTGAAGCTCATTACAGGCGTCGCGCCGAAGGTTATTCCGCTGCAGGGGCACATTACTATCTCCCTGGTGGAATTGATTATGGTCATGGCGCCTATGTAGAGCGTGCTTGCAGCCCCGCCCCAGGTCTTAAGGACTATATTGGTTATCGCCTGGACCACGCTGTTGGTGGCCTTGAACATGAAGCCCGTAGTTCCCAGTTTGGCCACGGCCTTAAGGTCCGGGACTGAAATTCCCAGCCTGCGGATGCGCACGACCGGTCTCTTTCCCGTAAGGAAAAGCACCACCCACAGCGCGCTTACCAGCTGCGATATTACTGTCGCGACAGCCGCGCCTTTGACGCCCATGCCCGCGTTGTAGATGAGCAGCGGATCCAGAACTATGTTCATGGCGGCGCCTATTATTACCGTCACCATGCCTATCTTGGCAAAGCCCTGGCCGTTTATGAAGGAATTCATTCCCAGGCTTATCATTACGGGTATGGTACCCAGAACGTAAATGCTGAAGTAGTCCAGCGCGTACGGAAGGGTCTCTTCGTCTCCTCCCAGAAGCGGCAGGAAATAAGGGGCCCCGAAGAACATTATCAGCGTTACGACCGCTCCGGTTATCAGAAGAGTCGTAAAGGATGTCTCCTGTATCCTGGCGGACTTTTCGTAGTCACCCTCGCCCCTCGCTATGGAGGCCAGAGGAGCTCCGCCGGTGCCGAAAAGGTTGGCAAAGGCCGTTATCAGCGAGATCAAAGGAAAAGCCACGCCCACTCCTGTAAGAGCGGCCGTTCCGACGTCCGGCATGTGGCTGATGAACAGCCTGTCCACTATGTTGTAAGCAAGGTGGACCAGCTCCGCCAGCATTATCGGCAGAGACAGCTTAAAGATTATCCTGCCTACGCTTCCCTGTGAAAAATCTCCTTTATTCGACGGTGTCATTTATATATCTCTTCTGTGTTCTTTTATTTCTTTAAGATCCTGCCGCGGGCCCTGCGGTACTGATCGCGGGCCTTACAGATCCAGCATCTCCATGTCCTTAAACTCTGCCAGCTGAGACTCCTGTCCTACTACGGCTACTCTGCCGTTTTCGGCCATGGTGTCGGCTATCTTCGCGCACCACAGAAGCTTGTCGTAGTCCGTGGCAAGCATCTGGGTCCTTGCCTTCTTGAACATCTCGAAGCTTACGCCTGTCATGAAGAACTGGTCAGCCTGCGCTCCCCTCTGTTCCGGCGAGAGCAGCGGCTCCGTAGCTGCTACGGCAGCGATTATGAAATTATCCAGAGGCGTTTTCGCTTCGCAGAGCTTCCTCAAGTGGTCGCCCAGCTGTTTATTGATGTCTATTGATCTTGCCGGAGTAGGATCGCGGAAGGAATAGGTGCTTACGTAGCCCCTGGCGTTGGCGCGGAATCCTGTTCCGTAAGCTCCGCCCTGAACGCGCACCTGGTTCCACAGGAAGTCGTAGGAAAGTATGTTGCTCGCGACTCCCAGGCTGCCGTCGTACGCGCCGTCCTTTCCGGAGAGCTTGTAGGACTGCGCGCTGAAACCGGTAAGCGACGGTATCCTTATTCCTGCCTTTGCAGGAAGACCGGCCTTGTATTCCGCTTCGACTCCCGCGCATGTACCGACGGGGAAGCCGTTTAAAAGGTCTCCAAGCGGAACGTATTCCGTGGCGGTCTCGCTGGCGATCAGCCTGCTTCTGCAGCACGCGTCCTTAAGGCTGCCCGAAAGAAGCGCGGAGTAAGCCTCGAAGCGCTCGTCGAAGTTCTCCACCAGCTCGTGGAGCCTCTTAACGAAGGTGTATCCGGATATGGCATCCATTGCAGCCGCGGCGGAAGAGAATCCGGAAGCCGCAACGGTAACGGCATACGCGAGACCCATTCCCACCAGAGCCTGTCTGGCGCCCATGTCGGACTGCACCATTATGTTCTTTATCTTTTCCTTATCGCTGAAGTCCGTGGTAAGGAGTATCTCCTTTATAAGGTCTTCGGCTATCTCCAGGTTCTCTTCCAGCACGCTGGCGCTTACCGTAAAGTTGGGCATTGCTTCGCCTGTGCCGTCTATCCTCTCGAACGCGTTTAGCTTAAACGTAAGGGCTCCCAGATAAGTCTTTATGTCCCTTGCAAGCTCAGCGCTGGTGTGCTCCGCGGTCGGAAGTTCTCCCAGAAGTCTGGACAGACCGCTGAGGTCCGCCAGTTCCTCCAGGCTCTTGTCAGCCAGCGAGAAGTACAGGTTGATGTTAACTATTCCGCGGCTGGGTACCGGATGGTACATTACCGCAACGCCGTTCTCGTTCTTAAGGACGGTCTTGTCCCACTGGGGATCTTCGGAGACCTCGGACAGCGGCAGCTTGGGCAGCATGGCCTTAGCCTCCGGACTGTCCTCTGTCTGCTGCCATTTTACCAGCAACTCGTTCATCTTCTTATTTGCTGCAAGATCCTCTTCCGTCCAGGAAGCGCGGATCGCCTCGAGCCTCTTCTTTTCCGCTTCGTCCTTTTCGTCCGCGGCGGTGTAGGAAGCGTTTGCGTGCAGCTTGCACATGTTCTCGTCGCTCATCAGTTCCTTGAGCAGCGCTTCGTAATAACCGGTACCCTGCTTAGCCCTGAGCGAAGCGTATAGACCGTCCACGGCCAGGAACGCCATGGGATCTCCGCCGTGCAGCCAGGTTATGAAGGACTTTATGCACCTTATGAGGCCCGCGGGCTCCTGCGGAGACTTGAAGCTGAACTCGCTGCGGTTGAGCGCGGCGGTTATCTCCCTGGGGTCTATACCCTCTTCCGCAAGCTTAAAGCAGGTGTCCTGGGCAAGCTTCCAGAGCTCATCCTCCTTGCCGTCCTTTATGTTCTTGAACTGCATCATGAACGATGCCTGAGGAATGTCGTCCAGGGTGTCCACGCTCAGGTCCTGAGCAAGTCCGGAATCCAGGACTGCCTTCTTCAGCGGGGAATCGTTGGTACCGGTAAGCACGCTGAAGAGTATCTCCGCGGCAATCATCTTTTCCAGCTCTCCGGGGCCGGCGAATATCTTGCCTGCCACCAGCCTGCCCTTGTCCTGCGCGCTCTCTTCCTTTGCCAGAGCGTAGTCCACGGTCTTCTCGAAAGCTCCAGGCACCTGAAGCTCGAAGGTCGGAAGATCCTCCAGCTTCCCATGCTTTGAAAGGTAGGAATCTATCATCTCCAGAGTCTTTTCCAGGGGAACGTCGCCGTCCAGGAACACCTTGGCGTTGGACGGATGATAGAACCTCTTGTAAGTCCTGATGAATTCTTCGTAGGTAAGATCGGTGATGACCGCCGGGTCTCCGCCGGAGTTTACGCCGTAGCAGTTGTCCGGATAGAGCACTGTAAGCATCTCCTCGGAAAGGAAACCGTCCGCGTCGGACAGGGCGCCCTTCATCTCGTTGAATACGACGCCCTTGTAGGACAGCTTGCCTTCCTCGTCCTGCTCTATGTGCCAGCCCTCCTGGTAGAGGATGTTGGGGTCCTTAAGGATGCGCGGAGCGAACACCGCGTCCAGATACACGCTGGTAAGGTTAAGGAAGTCCCTCTCGTTGCGGCTGGACACCGGGTACATGGTCTTGTCCTGGAAAGTCATGGCGTTCAGGAAGGTGTTCATGGATCCCTTGATCAGATCCACGAAAGGCTCCTTTACCGGGTACTTGTCCGATCCGCAGAGCACTGAGTGCTCCAGTATGTGGAATACGCCGGTGCTGTTTTCCGGCAGAGTCTTAAAACCTATGGAAAAGAGCTTGTTCACGTCCTTGTTGTCCACCCAGGCAAGCTGCGCGCCGCTTATGTCGTGGACCATCTCCACAAGCCTTCCGTCTATCTCTTTTTCTTCTCTGATACGGGTGACCGTAAATCCGTTAAGTTTGCTTCCGACCTTGAGTTCCATCGTATCCTCCTGTCTTATTAATCTGCTGAAGCGCTTATTTCAGCGCATCTATTACGCCTTTGATGCCTTTTTCGTTGTATATGTCTTTAAAATACGCTACTTCGTCGTAGATTATCCCGTCTATGGCCTGCATGGAAAGAAGCTCCACAGGGGCCTTGTCGTCAGTCATTACGCGGTCTCCGGGAACATAGCGTTCCATGCCCTTGTACACCGTGTCCGACATCAGGAAAACGTCGTTATAGCTCGTATCGCTCATAATGGCCAGGTGCAGGTAACCCGCCCTGAATACGTTCATCATGTCCTTGCTGTTGGACGCGAACAGCTCCCTGTTGCTGCTGTAGGTGACGTCTATCGTATAGACCTCGGAGAACAGCGTGCTTATCGTGTCCGCAAGGTAGCTGTTTATGGTGTTCTCCCCTTTGCCGCGCATGCTCATGTTCACCACCAGCACGCCGTCTTCTTTAAGATGGTCCTTTACCAGAGAGAAGAACTCCTGCGAAGACATCTGGAACGGTACGGTTATGTCCTGATACGCGTCCACCATTATCACGTTGTATCTATCCTTAGAAGCGTTCAGGAACGCTCTGCCGTCGTATGTGTAGACGTTTACTTCCTCCGGAAGATTGAAGTACTCCCGGGCAAGATCCGTTATGCTGCCGTCTATCTCCACGGCGTCTATCTTATCGATCCCGTAATGCTTCCGGCACTGCGTGGCGAAGGTGCCGCTGCCGTTGCCCAGGACCAGTATCGAAAAGTCTTCCTTTTTCTCCATGCCGCTGTCGTACACGCCGGCCATTACCGGGGCCGTCATGGCGTAGTCGTAATACATTCCGGTTAGTCCGCCGTCCTTCTGGTAGATGGACTGCACGCCGAACAGCACGTTCGTGGACAGTATTACGCTCTTGTCGTCCTCGCGGACCTGAAGGTAGTTGTAGATGGACTCTCCCTCGAAGGTAAGGTCGTCCTCCCAGAACGCGAAGCTGTCGGAGCTTCCGAACACGCAGCACAGCGCGAACAGGACGACTCCGATAACGATCTTCTTTACGTCCGCCCTTCCTGAGAGGAAGTAGATGATGCAGAGAACGATCAGTATCCCCGCGAAGAGCAGGAAGGTTATTGCCGTGCCCACCTTTGGTATGGTAACGAAAGTCGGCAGAAACGTTCCGATGATGCTTCCGACTGTGTTGCACGCCCCCAGGCGTCCGACGACTTTACCGCTGTCGCTGCGGTTCTCTATGGTGTAGGCCGCAAGGCTCGGCGTTACGGTCCCCAGAAGGAACAACGGGAACACGAACACCACCATGGCGCTTACGAACGCCGCAATTACAAGAAAGTTGGAGTTTACGGTAAAGATCACCAGGCCGGAGATGAGTATTATTATGTACTTTCCGGCGACCGGTATCGCGGCGATCCAGATGGCCGCGATGAGTATGCGCCTGTAGAGCTTGTCCGGGTTCGGATCTTTGTCGGCCGAACGGCCTCCGTAGATGTTGCCCAGCGCCATGGCTATCATGACAGTGCCGATGATTATCGTGTATACGATCTGGGACGAACTGAAATACGGCGCCAGAAGCCTGCTTGCGGCAAGCTCCACCGCCATTACGGACATGCCCGCGAAGAATTCGGTCAGGTACAGATACAGTTTGTTGCTCAGTATTTTACGCATATCAGTTTTATTGTTTAATTGCGGCCCGGTCGTTTACTTATCCGAAGGACTGTTGGGGAACCCGGTCCTTAGCGACCGGCAAGCATCCATGCGCAGACGGAGCTTAGTACCGCTGGGAGGGGCCCCACCAAGCCGCGAGGCGTGTCCGGCGGATAAGTACACGACCGGAACGCATCATCAACAGATCAAAGCTGCTTAGTCATATATATGCTGCCATCCGACAACTTGTGCCACTCCAGAAGGCCGTTCTCCATGGTCATGTAGCTGTGCGCGGAGCCGCCTTTGGGTATCGAGACAGATCCGGGATTGCAATAGATGTAGCCGTTGTGGTCCTCGCATGCGGGCACGTGAGTGTGACCGTGCAGCAGTACGTCTATTCCGGACAGGGGCGGAAGATGCCCCGTGTTGTAGTGGTCTCCGTGGGTGGCGAAGATAAGCTTTCCGCTGTCCACGATCTGCATGTATTCCGCAAGTATGGGGAATTCCAGCACGCACTGGTCCACCTCCGCGTCGCAGTTTCCGCGCACGCACAGGATCCTATCCTTATACGCGTTGAGCATCTCGAACACCTGCATCGGGCCGTATAATTCCGGCAGCGCGTTTCGGGGACCGTGGTAGAGTATGTCGCCCAGAAGCAGGATCTGATCGGCCTTTTCGGCTTCCGCCCGCTTAAGGAACTGTTTTGTGAATTCGGCCGACCCGTGAAGGTCCGAGCCAATTATCCATCTCATGTGTTTTTGCGTATATTGTTTAATTTATCGATCACGAATCCGCGTCGGATCGGTCAGCCTTTATCGAATTTCTCTTTGCCCTGTTTTCTTATAAGGTGCTTTGCGCGCTGCTGCGCGGATATCTTCTTTGCCGTGGAGGGCTTCATTACGGAATATCCCATGCGGCCTATGCGCTCCTTTGGAGCCGCGTAGTAGCTGCCGTGGATGAGGCTTACCAGCTTAAGCTTTTCGAACATCGCGCGGCCTTCGCCGTTTATGATGCTGTCGTCCACCCTGACGTTGACTATGTCCGCAAGGAACATGTCGTGAGACCCCAGGGACTTTACCTCGAACACCTTGCATTCCAGCTGCACCGGGCTCTCCTTTATGGCCGGACATAAGACTTTTTCGGCCGGTTCCGGTGTAAGCGTAAACTCCAGAGAACCGTCCGGACCGCTCTTAAGGCTGTGCTTTCCGAACTTTGTCTCCTTGCTTCCGCTTACGCATCCGCACCAGTCCATGGCGGCAGCCAGCGTCTCGGGGACCAGGTTTATTACGAATTCCCCGCTCTCCTTTACTATGTCGTGCGTATGCCTTCTGGGCGTTATGCTTACGTAGGTGCGCGGAGGATCGGAGTTGACTATTCCCGTCCAGGCTATGGTTATAATGTTGTCCGTGCCCTTTTCCGTGCTTCCGCAGCTGACCATTACGGCAGGCAGCGGCGCAAGCATGGAGGACGGCGCAAACGATCTTTTAGACATAACGTCTGCCTTTCGTTTCTTAATGCCGGATCAATGTGTCTTACGGTCTATGATTCCCGGGTCGTATTTGGAAAAACGTATCATCTGGGAGGACCAGATGCCGAAATACCCCGAAAGCAGATATGTTATCGCTGTCACAATCAGGAACAGCGTTCCGGCGCCGAAGCCGAACATCTCGAAGGCTATCATCAGAGCTGTTACCGGGCAGTTCGTAACTCCGCAGAATACCGCTGCCGCGCCCAGAGCGGAGCAGAGCGGCGAAGGCAGTCCGCAGACCTGCGCGAACAGATTCCCGAAAGCGGCTCCCGTAAACAGCGACGGTACTATCTCTCCGCCCTGAAAGCCCCCGCCTAAAGTAACGGCGGTAAGGACGATCTTTATCAGGAAAGCCGCCGGAAAGATCTTAAACCCCGGGTCCGAGATGCACTGTTCTATTACGGCTGCTCCGGAACCATTGTACATACGGGTGCCCAGAGCAAGCGTAGCCGCTATCACTACGGCCGCGGATACGACGGCGCGCATACAATCATTCTTTAAGTACTGTTTTTGCAGATGAGCCGTCTTGTGCATCACCCAGCAGAACAGAGCGCTTACCGCGGAGCAGCATACCGCCAGCAGTATGACAAGCAGTATGGTCCTGATGTCGAGCTCCGGGACCGCGGCCAGCGTCAGGTCGGGCTCGGACAGGCCGAAAAGCTTCTCCGCCACGAAATGCGCAGTCAGAGCGGAGAACATGCAGGGAGCCAGAGCGGAATGGTACATCACTCCGACGGTGCTTATCTCCATTGACATTATGGTAGCCGCCAGAGGCGTTCCGAAAAGTGCGGAGAACGCCGCGGACATTCCGCACATTATCGTTCTTCTGCAATCTTCTTCTTTAAACCGAAGAAGATCTCCGAGCGTGCAGCCCAGGCTTCCGCCTATCTGGAGAGCCGCGCCCTCCCTGCCTGCGGAACCTCCGGTAAGATGCGTAAGGACGGTCCCTACGAAAATGTGCGGCGCCATCTTGTACGGAAGACGGCAGCCATCCCTTACGCTTTCGATGACAAGGTTGGTACCGCGGACTTCCTTTATCTTAAGGAGCTTCTGCCATCCTACGATCGCAAGTCCGGCCGGGATCATGCAGAAAAGCAGCCAGGGGTATTCGGAGAAGGCTTTGCTTCCCAACCCTATCAGCTTCCCGAATATGCTCGCGGCGCAGCCGACGACCAGGCCGCAGAATATGCCGAAAAAGATCCATTTAAGTATCGATACGGCAGCTTTTTTTATTTCAGAATTATCTTTCATTTACTGAAAGGACCCGTCCGAAAAGACGGAACGAACTACTTATCTTCCTTCTTCTTGCCGAGGTATATAGCTCCGTAGAGTATGCCTACGAAGACTCCGCCGCCTATGATGTTGCCGATGGTGACGGGAAGCAGGTTAGCTCCGAAGAATCCGCCGAGCGTAAGCGCGGAGGTGTTGACTCCTGCGGCGGCCGCAGCCTGTGCGTAAGCCGGGATGCCGTTGGCAAACAGTCCTGCGCTGATGTAATACATGTTAGCGACGCTGTGTTCGAAGCCGCAGAGTACGAACATCATGATCGGGAAGAATATTCCTACGATCTTTCCGGCCACATCCTTGGCCGCGAAGGAGATCCATACGGCTATGCATACCAGGAAATTGCACATGATGCCTTTAAGCAGAGCGTCGCCGAAAGGCATGCTGCACTTAGCGACAGCGGTGGAAATGACCGATACCGCCATGCCGTTGCCGAACAGGCTGAACTGATGTCCGAAAGCGCAGAAGGCAGCAACCAGGCATCCGCCGATAAGGTTTCCTATGTAAACGAACACCCAGTTCTTGAGCATTCCTCCTACCTTTATCTCCTTCTGGAGCAGAGGCAGGGTAAGCAGGCAGTTACCGGTAAACAGTTCGCTGCCGGCGAGCAGTACCATCGCAAGTCCGCCCGGGAACACGCAGGCTCCCACGAGCTTGGCAACGGACGCGGCGCTGATGGATACGGAAGCCGTGGTAGAGGCTACTCCGCCCACAGCAATGAAAGCGCCCGCTAGGATGCCCAGGAATATCATCTTCCATATGGGTGTGTTGACTTTTGCCTTTCCTGTCGCAATGTAGTTCTTTGCAACTTCAGCCGGTGAAAACAGGTTCATTTTTTTCCTCCTGAAAAGTTATAGAATATCCGATATCAGTCTGGAAACAGACTCTTTGATCTTTATCCATCTGGAGCGGCGCGCGTACATCTCCGGCGTCAGCCTCCTGGAGTTCTTGATGTCTTCCTCGAACGCCTTGCGGAGCGTTATGGCCAGTTCCCTGTCATACGCGAACACGTTGCACTCGAAGTTGAGCTCGAAGCTGCGTATGTCGAAGTTGGCGGATCCCACGCTGGCGGCCTCATCGTCCACGACTATGGTCTTCGAGTGCAGGAATCCTTTTTCGTAGATGTAGGCCTTTACGCCGTAATCTATCAGAGTGCCCAGGTTCTGGTAGGTCACCCAGTATACGAACGGGTGATCCGGCATGGGCGGTACCATTATCTTAACGTCCAGTCCGGACAGAGCCGCGGTCTTCAGGGCCTCGAATATGCTCTCGTCCGGCACCAGATATGGCGACTGTATGCATATGCTCCGCTTGGCGGAATTGATCAGCTTAAGGTAAGCGAACTTTATCTCGGTCTCAGCGCTCTCAGGGCCGCTGGACACTACCTGCAGCGCGCAGTCCAGAGACGTATAGACCGGATAGTCCGCCGGATTCAGTTCTATCTCCTGCCCGTTGGCGAAGTTCCAGTCCATTATGAATCTGGAATCGATGTCGAACACGCTGCCGCCGCGTATCCTCAGATGGGTGTCTCTCCAGCCTTTGAACTTCTTGCTGTCGCCCACGTATTCCTTGGCCGCGTTCAGACCGCCTATGTAGGCGATCTCGTTGTCTATCACCAGCAGCTTGCGGTGGTTGCGGTAGTTGAGCTTAAGGTCCAGCTTGAATATCCTTGCAGGGAAGAAGAACGCTACCTGCCCGCCGGCGCGGCGCAGCTCCTCGAAATGCTTCTTGCGCATACGCCTGCAGCCCATGGCGTCAAGAAGAAGCCTTATCTTTACGCCTTCCTTTGCCTTTTCCGTTAGTATCTTAATGATCTCCAGACCTATGTAGTCCGGTTTCATTATGAAGAACTCCATGTTAATAGAAGTCTTGGCCGCGCGCAGGTCCTCGTACATGCTGTCGAAGCACTCCTGTCCGGATGTGAAGACCTTCACCTCGTTGTTCTGGGTAAGGTAGGAGCTTGCGTATTCCTGGTTGAACTTTATCAGCTGTCTCCAGGAGGCAGCCTGAGTGTTCACGAAATGGAAGCTTCCTTCGTTGATGCTGCGTTTCTGGTCCACAAGGAAAGGATTGTCCCTGAAATGGAGGGAACTGGAAAGACTGCTGAGCCTGTACCTTGCCAGCAGCTGCGAACCCATGATGTACAGGACTATTCCTATGCCCGGCAGCACGAAAAGAAGCATCACCCACGCGATCGTCGCCGAAGGGCGCTTCCTCTCCGCGAAGATTATGAATATGCTTACGAAGATATTGATAATGTAGATGACCGTAATGGGACTCATTATCCTCTTTTCCGGCCGCTGCAAGCGGTCACCATCCTACGGTGGCTATGTGTATAACGAAGTTGTACACGGCGCTCCTGAGCGGTCCCAGGATGTGCGACGTGAACCCGACGTATATCAGTATCAGCAGTATGTACATGCCGTAGCGCCTTGCGTACCAGTAGAACTTGGTGTCATACAGTCCGAAAATGCCGCAGACCACGCCGAACCCGTCCAGCGGAGGGATAGGCAGCAGGTTGAACAGCATGAGCGAAATGTTTATAACGACTATCCCCTGGAGTATGGTATAGATCACCATGCCCAGCGTCGACAGCAGGAAGGCCCTGGGCGTAAGCTGCACGTAGAACCTGTACACGAACGCGAAAACTATGGCCGCGATGAAGTTGTTGAACACTCCTGCCAGGCCTATCAGGATCTGGTCGCGGCGCGGGTGCTTCATCTGGCGCGGGTCTATAAGCACAGGCTTGCCCCAGCCGAAGCCTACAAGGAACAGCATGAGCAGGCCCACTATGTCTATGTGGGCTCTGGGGTCCAGAGAGACCCTCCCCATGTACTCGGCCGTCCTGTCTCCGCAGAGCTGGGCCGCCTTGGCGTGCCCGAACTCGTGCACGGAGATGGCTATGACTATTCCTGGGATTATATACAGTTTTTCTACCAGAAAGTTAAGTACGCTGTTCAAACGGGTGCTCCTACTTAAGCTTGGCGTTTACGGTCTCGAGCATCTTTCTGTTCTTCTCCAGAAGGTCCTCGAACTCCGCCAGTTTGGCGCGCTCGGCCTCTATTACGTTCGCGGGGGCCTTGGAAACGAAGCCCTGGTTGGCCAGCTTGCCCTTTGCCCTTGCTATCTCGGACTCCAGCTTCGCGGCTTCCTTCGTAAGCTTCTCCTTTTCCTTGAAGTAGTCCACCAGCTCGTCCATGGGAATGTAGATCTCCATGCCGGGTACGGCCGCGGACTTATTATCGCCGCGGACCTGATCTCTGTCGGACGTGATGATGAGCTGCTCTATGCCGCCGAGCGCCTCTATGTAAGGCGCGCCGGCTGTGGCGAGCTCCCGGTTCTCTCCTTCAGCTATTATGTACGCGTGGAGCTTCTTCGAAGGCGCAGCCTCCGCCTCCGCGCGGATGTTTCTTATGGCCCTGATGACTGCCATGGCGCTTTCCATGAGCTTGACTTCTCTGGAGTAGTCGTTGTTCTCCGGTACCGGCCAGCTCTGGGTCATCAGGAACTCGGGAGCGCCTTCTTCCTTGGGAAGATAGCTGTAGATCTCCTCTGTAATGAACGGCATGTACGGGTGCAGCAGCTTCAGAAGATCCAGCAGCGCGCTTACCAGCATGTAGCGGACCGTAAGCTTATCCTGTTCGTCCGTGCCGTTGAGTCTGGGCTTGGCCAGTTCTATGTACCAGTCGCAGTAGCTGCCCCAGATCAGGTCGTAGATCTTGGCGGCGGCCAGAGCGAACTCGAACTTCTCCATGTTGTCGGTTATCTCCGCAACGGCAGCGTCTATGGACGCCCTCAGCCACTTGTCTTCCGGCTTAAGGACCGCGGTCTTCGCGTCCGCCATGGGCCTGAAGTTTCCGTCCTCGTCCTGGAGGTTCATGATGACGAATCTGGACGCGTTCCAGAGCTTGTTGGCAAAGTTCCTGGCGGCTTCTATCTTCTCCGTCTGATAGCGGATGTCGGAGCCCGGAGCTATGCCGGAGAGCAGCATGAACCTAAGAGCGTCCGCGCCGTACTGGTCTATTACCTCCAGAGGATCTATGCCGTTGCCCAGGGACTTGCTCATCTTGCGTCCCTGCGCGTCGCGGACCAGACCGTGGATAAGCACGTGCGCAAACGGCGCCTTGCCCATGTCCTCTATTCCGCAGAATATCATCCTGGCTACCCAGAAGAAGATTATGTCGTAACCCGTAACAAGAACGCTGGTGGGGTAGAACTTCTTAAGGTCTTCGGTCTCTTTGGGCCAGCCGAGCGTAGAGAACGGCCAGAGGGCGGAGCTGAACCAGGTGTCCAGAACGTCCTCGTCCTGATGGAAGTGCTTTCCGCCGCACTTCGGGCAGACTTCCGGCATCTCCTTGGCCACTACCATCTCGCCACAGTCGTCGCAGTAGTATGCGGGGATCCTGTGGCCCCACCACAGCTGACGGCTTATGCACCAGTCCTTTATGTCCTCCATCCAGTGGTAGTAGATCTTGTCGAAGCGCTCGGGAACGAACTGTGTCTCGCCCTTGCGGACCGCCTCTATGGCAGGCTCCGCGAGAGGCTTCATCTTAACGAACCACTGCTCGGAGATGCGGGGCTCCACAGCGCTGTGGCAGCGGTAGCACTCGCCCGTCGGGATTATGAGGTCCTCGGTCTTTACAAGGTAACCAGCTTTGTCCAGGTCCTCCACCCAGGCCTTGCGGCACTCGTAGCGGTCCATGCCCTCGTACTTTCCGCAGATCGGAAGCATGCGGGCCTTCTCGTCCATGCACTCTATCATGGGCAGGTTGTGGCGCTGTCCTACCTCGAAGTCGTTGGGGTCGCAGGTAGGCGTTATCTTAACTGCGCCGGTGCCCTTCTCCGGATCCGGATAGGGGTCCGCTATTACGGGTATCTCTCTGTTGAATATGGGGAGCAGGACCATCTTTCCTACCAGGTCCTTGTAGCGCTCGTCCTCCGGGTTGACCGCTATGGCCACATCCGCGAACATGGTCTCCGGACGGGAGGTGGCTACCGTTATGCCTTCGGAACCGTCGGCTCCGGGATAGCGGAAGTACCAGTACTTGCCCTGCTTGTCCTCGTGCTCTACTTCTATGTCGGAGAGCGCGGAACCGCAGACCGGACACCAGTTGATCAGCCTGCTGCCCTTGTAGATGAGGCCCTTGTTGTAGAGGCGCAGGAAGTGCTCCTTTACCGCCTCGTTGCAGCCCTCGTCCATGGTAAAGCGCTCGCGGCTCCAGTCGCAGGACGTGCCCATCTTGCGCTGCTGCGTGGTTATGCGGTTGCCGTATTCGTTCTTCCAGGCCCAGGCTCTCTTAAGGAATTCCTCGCGGCCGAGCTCTTCCTTGGTCTTGCCCTCTTCCTTCTTTATCTTTTCGACTACCTTTACTTCGGTAGCTATGCTTGCGTGATCCGTGCCCGGAAGCCACAGGGTGCTGTATCCCTGCATCCTCTTAAAGCGGATCAGAACGTCCTGGAGCGACGCGTCCATGGCGTGTCCCATGTGCAGCTGCCCGGTGATGTTGGGCGGCGGCATAACGATCGTGAAGGGCTTCTTGTCCGGATCCATGTCCGGAGCGAACTTGCCGGACTCTTCCCACTCCTTGTATATGCGATCCTCGAACGATTTGGGATCGTAAGTCTTTGCCAGATTCTTTTCCATGATCTTTACCTGTAATTATCCTTTATGCCTTCCCGTCTGCCGCCTTTTCCGGCGGCCGGAGACCGGTCACATCTGTATGTATTTTCTCGCAAGTTCCGTGTCGGCCGGTACCGGGTAGTAGACACCCTTTCTGTACGCGTAGGCCTCGCTGCCCTTGCCTATTATCATTACTACCGTCTTGGGTTTGGCTTCGAGTATGGCCCTCTTGGCGGCCTCCTGCCTGTTGGGGCAGATGCAGCCTTTTCCGCCGAACTTCACCAGGTTGCCGTACGCCTCGTTGCATATCTCCAGCAGATCCTCGTTGGCCGGGTCTTCCTCCGTTACCCAGGTGAAGTCCGCCAGTTCCGCGGTCACCTTGGGTATGTCGACCCTTCTCTGAATGCCCTTACCTCCCGGGAAGCCTACGACTACCTCCAGCCTGTAGCCGGGGTACTCCGCCCTTGCGGACTCCAGCAGCTTTCTGCAGCTGATCTCGTTGTGAGCGTAGTCCGCTATGGCTATTACGTCGCGCTCCTTGTTCTCGTAGAACTCCATGCGGCCTTCCACCAGGATGCCCCTGAGTCCTTCCACCACGTCCTCCTCGGATGCTCCCAGATCCATGGCCACGGCCGCGGCCTCGGAAGCGTTCTCCGCGTTGAAGAGTCCGGGCATGGAGAGCCTTATTCCCTTAACGACATGCTTTACTGCCGGCGCTTCGCCCTCCTTGGCGTAGGGAGCGGGGATCCCGTCGTAGATGACGGCGTCGAAGCATACTTCTCCGCCTTCCTTGCGGAGGTTCTCCTCCGTGCAGCAGTATATCTTCCTGCACTGCCTTGCGGCGTCTATTACCTCAGCAATGCGGCGATTGCTGAGGTTCACTACAGCCACGTCGGATCGGTCGAAGAGCATCAGCTTGGAGCGGAAGTAGTCCTCCACGTCCGGATGCTCGGTGCTGCCTATGTGATCCTGCCCGAAGCTTACGAACACTCCGTGGCTGAACTTGTAACCGTATACTCTGTCGTACTTAAGAGCCTGCGAGGAGACCTCTATGCCTCCTATCTTTATGCCGCTGGTGCGCATGTTGGCCAGGTGCTCCGTAAGCTCTATTATCTCCGGAGTCGTAAGGTGGCTCTGGAAACGGTTTATTCCGTCGTACGTATCTATCGTGGAAACGAAACCGAAACGGTCCGGACCGCAGACGCTGCTGTGCTCCAGTATCGCTCTTATGTAGTAAAGAGTTGTGGATTTACCCTTGGTACCGGTGACGCCTATCAGCGCCATGTCCTTCCACGGATCCTCGAAGAACATGTTGGCGTATATCGCCATCACCCTTCTTATGTCCTTGCCCTGAACGTAGGCGACGGCCCCTTTATCCACCGCCTGCTGCAGGTATTCGGGCTTGAAAGCTACGCCCTTGCACACGAACAGCGTGCCGGGCTTTACGTCCCTGGAATCGCAGGAGAGCCATTCTATCTCCTTATTAAGGTCTTCCTCCGTAAGCGTTTCGCGTCCGGGCGCCTTTATCTCCGCGTCCAAGCCTTCCTTTTTAAGCCTTTCGACATACTCCCTGAGTTTCATCTCAAATCCTCCTCGTTATCTTTATATTTCGATTCAAAGCCGGTTATCTCGTATCTGTCTACGCTGTCGGCTATGTATCCGTCGTAAGTTACGTCCCCGTGCTCCACCACCAGATTGCCGCAGGCAAGGTCGTAGAAGCAGGCGTTGGACGCCAGTATGTATACCTGAACGAAAAGCGTCAGGATGGAAAGCAGCACCACGACCGGCTGGTTGGAGACCTCGCTGAATCTGCGCGCGTATTCTTCCAGATGGTAGACCGAGACCGGCCCCATAAGCTGCGAGCGCACTATCCCCGCGGGGATGTTGGCTACTATCAGCCAGGGCAGGAAGCTCAGCCATAAAAGCACGTACTTTCCTTTGTTGTTAAGCATCAGCCGGTTGCTGGCCCTTATGCAGTCCATGGGCCTTTGCTCCGGGTCGTCCGCAAGGACGTAGAACGCCTGGGAGTACCTTATGGCGGCTATGATCCCGGGCACCACCAGAAGCAGGCTCCAGAAGAAGATGAGTATCATCTCCGTAACGTAGAGAGCCAGCGCGTTCAGAGAATAGCCCAGCCTGCTCGTAAAACTGCCCATGCCAAGCTCGTTCGTGCCGCGGAACACCTCCAGATAGTAGTTCGACAGCCCCAGGGTAAGAGGACCTGTAACGAACAGAGAGTACAGCTCTACTATCATGGAGACCGCCTGAGAGCCGGACAGATAGTACGCTATGAGCCCCGGCCCGTTGATCAGCACCGTGCATATGAACACCGCCAGGAACGCTCCGGGCCAGTGGCCGCGGAACATCTGACGCGCTATCTTCTTAATTCTGCTGCAGCTGAGTTCTACTTTCATCTATCCGCTGTTATTCGTTATCCGCTTCCACGGTCTTTTCGTCCGCGTTCTCTCCCGCGTCTTCGGATCCATCCGCTGCAATGTCTATCTTGCTGAACTTTCCGAGCCCGTACGAAGCGTCCTCCAGCTTGTAATCGTCCGTGGACAGGAAGGCCAGCTCGTGAGTCTCGCCGCTTATGGCATCAGATCTTGCCTGCAGAAGGGCCTCGAAAACGCTTGCCTTTTCGCCGTCTATCTCCGCTCCTCCGGGAGCCTTGTACCACTCGCGGAACTTGTAGAGCTGCTCCGCGAAGCTGCGTCTTGCGTCCGCGTCGTCTATGTCTTCCGCAAGGTGCATAAGGTTCTCTTCCAGGGAATCCAGAAGCAGCACAAGGTCGTTCTCGTCCTCCGGCGCGGCGTTGGAAAGATCCTCGAAATAGTTCTCCGCCAGCTCGCCCGCGTTCTCCGGCTTTACCCCGGACAGCGCCATGTAGAACAGGTCGAAGGGAACGTCCTCGTCCATCTCCATAAGATCCGCGAACTGCTCGAAGTATTCCATGTCCTCCGGGCCGTCCATCTCCAGCAGTTTGTAGAGTTTTTCCAGTGTCATCCTTTGCTCCTATCGTACGGGACCGCTTTCGCCCTGCGCGCTTACAGTCTGTGCCTCTCCAGCGAGTAGTCTCCCTTTATTCCCAGACGCTCTATTACGTTAAGGAACCTGGGGGAAAGGTCGCTCGCGTAGAACCTGCGCCAGCCGGGCCAGTCGCTCGCCAGCATGTCCTCCTGCTCCAGTATCGCCCTGGTCTTTTTTGCCAGAGCCACGGAAGGATCTATTATCCTTAAGTCCGGGAACATGCGCTCTATCTTGTCCCTTATTATCGGGTAATGTGTGCATCCGAGCACCAGCACGTTTATGCCGCATTCGTCGACCATCCTGCCTATGTGGTGCTGTATGGCCGTCTCCATGGTCCTGCTGTCGAAAGCGCCGCTCTCGATCATGGGAACGAAGTCCGGGCAGGCCTCCGAAAAGACCTTAAGATCCGGGTTGAGCTTCGCTATCTCCGTGTCGTAAGCGCGGCTGTTTACGGTTACCGGGGTGGCTATTATGCCTATCCTGTCTTCCGCAGTGCATTCGTCCGCTATCTGCTGGGCGCAGGGCTCTATTATGCCCTGGACTAACATGCCCGGGAAGCTCTCGCGAAGGTAGTCCAGCGCCGTAGCCGAGCTTGTGTTGCAGGCAGCCACCAGTATCTTGGCGCCGGCGTTGATAAGGAACTGCCCTATCTCCCTGGAGAAAGATCTTACCGTCTCCGGGCTTTTGGACCCGTAGGGAGCCCTTGCGGTATCCCCGAAATATAGTATGCTCTCGGAGGGAAGGACCTCCGAAAATGCGTTGATGCTTGTTAGTCCGCCTACTCCGGAATCGAATATTCCGATAGGTCTGTCATCCATAGTGTTACACTCCTCCATATTAACAAATAATTATAACGCCTAAAGCGTAAAAGTTCAAGATTACGGGGCGTTTATGCATGCTAAAAGGCTGCCCTGAGGCAGCCTTTTATAGCTATTTTCCTGCAGTATCGCCGGCAGTCCGGAGCAAAGGTCCTTCCTCGTTCAGGGAAGGCCGTTAAAGCGCTGCATGGTTTCTTCCACGCCGTGCTCCACGAATGCAGCGCAGGCGTCGGCCGCCCTTAGGCAGGCCATGCCCAGCACGGGCCTTTCCTCATCTGTCCAGCGGCCTATCACGAAGCGGTCAAGAGGTATGTCACCATGCGGGCCCAGGCCTATGCGTACCCTTGCGAAGTCGTCCTTCTGGAGCTGGTAGATGACGGATCTCATGCCGTTGTGGGTGCCGGCGCTTCCTCCGCGCCTTACGCGTGTGCGTCCCAGCGGCAGGTCTATGTCGTCGTAGACCACCAGCAGCTTGTCCATGGGGATCTTGAAGTAATCGACCAGCGGACGGACGGCCTCGCCGGAAAGGTTCATGTAGGTCTGGGGCTTTACCAGCAGCACTTTCTCGCCGGCTATAGTGCCCTCGCCGTACAGAGCCTTGAATTTCAACTTGTTCAGGGGAATGTTAAACCTGTCCGACAGAATGTCTATCGTGACGAAGCCCATGTTATGCCTTGTTTTTTCGTAGAGCCTGCCCGGGTTGCCCAGGCCGCAGATCATGTACATAGGTCCACCCTGCTTAAGACTTCCGGATAGTTGTCCGGCAGCCTGTCATTACTTGTCGAACAGAGCGCTTACCGGCTCGTTGCTGAATACTCTCTTGATCGCTTCCGCGAACAGAGGCGCAACGGAGAGCACCGTGAACTTGTCCAGCATCTTATCCTCGGGGATCTCGATGGTGTTAAGGAATACCATCTCCTCTATCGCGGAGTCCTTGATCCTTTCGATGGCCGGACCGGACAGTACGCCGTGGGTGGCGCAGGCCCTTACGCTGCGGGCGCCGCGTTCCTTAAGAGCGTTGGCCGCGTTGCAGATGGTGCCTGCGGTGTCGACCATGTCGTCCACCAGTATGCAGTCCTTGCCTTCGATCTCGCCTATGATGTTCATTATCTCGGAGACGTTAGGTCTGGGACGGCGCTTGTCTATGATTGCGATGGGAACTCCCAGAGGCTGGGCCATGTCCCTTGCGCGCTTTACCGAACCGTGGTCCGGGGATACGATCACCAGGTTGCCGGTGTCGTGGGCCTTAAAGTAGTTCGTAAGAATCGGAGAACCCAGAAGATGATCGGTGGGGATGTTGAAGAATCCCTGTATCTGCGACGCGTGCAGGTCCATGGTTATGACCCTGTTGATGCCGGATACTGTAAGGATGTCCGCCACGAGCCTGGCCGTGATGGGGTCTCTGGCTCTGGCCGTTCTGTCCTGTCTGGCGTAGCCGTAGTAAGGGATGACCGCGTTGATCCTGCCCGCGGAAGCGCGCTTCATGGCGTCCGTCATTATGCAGAGCTCCATAAGGTTGTCGTTGACGGGATCGGACGTGGACTGGATGATATAGACGTCCTTGCCTCTTACGCTCTCGTTGATGTTAACGGCTATCTCGCCGTCCGAGAACTTCTTTACCACGGAATCTCCGAGCGGTTTTCCGAGCTGTTCGGATATCTCGTTCGCCAGAGATCTGTTGCCGTTGCACGTGAAGAGTGCGTACTCCTTAAAATTACCAATCATTTCTTCTGCCTCTCAAAACTTATATGTTAATTAAATTATAACAGCAAATCCGGATTTACCGAGACCCTGCAGGACTCGCCGCTGTCGTCGTAGTGATAGATGGGGAAGTAGCTCCCTATCTTCTTCTGCTCGTCCTTGCCGGCTACTATCACCACGCCGACGCCCACGGTCCTGGCGTCGAACTCGGCCAGCATGTCCTGCATGCCCTTGACCGACCCGCCGCCGCGCATGAAGTCGTCGATTATTATCGCTCTGGCTCCGGGCTTGATGGCCCTCTTGGAAAGGCTCATCTTCTGTATCCTGTCCGCGGAACCGGAGAAGTAGTTGATGCTTATCGTGGATCCGTCGGAGACCTTCGCCTCCCTGCGGATTATTACAAGAGGAAGGTTAAGAAGACGCGCCGTCATAAGCGCAACGCCTATGCCCTTGGTCTCCACCGTTACCACAGCGTCCGCTTCCGTGGCCGCGAAATGCCTTGCGAACACACGCGCCGCCAGCGTTACGAACACCGGGTCGGACATCAGATCCGTAGTGAATATGAAGCCGCTGCCTATCAGCCTGTCCGGCTGGGCAAGCATGTTCCCGAACCTCTGCAGATCCGCGGCCGACGCCTCCTTGCTTATGTAGGGAACGTAGCGCACGCCTCCCTTGGCCCCCGCGGTGGTCTCCACATAGCCCAGGCCTGCCTCTTCCACGGCCTGCCTTACTACCTGAAGATCCTCGGAGACGCTGGATTTGGCGCAGCCGAGCCTATCCGCAAAGTAAGCCAGCGGATAATCCCTGTTGGGATTTTCCGTAAGGATCTGGGTTATTACGCATGCTCTCTGGGCTCGCTTCAAGCTTTTTCTCCTTTGCCGAGCATCATCTCTCCGACGCGGTATATGTCTCCCGCGCCCATGGTTATGACTACGTCGCCTTCCTTGGCGTTGGCCAGCACGTAGTCCGCCATCTTTTCGAAGCCGTCTATGAAGTGCACTTCCTTGTCCGGATGGCGCTTCTTAATGTCTTCCGCAAGCGCGGCCGAGGACAGCTTGTATATGTTCTTTTCCCTCGCGGCGTAGATCTCCGCCAGGCAGACGATGTCCGCGTCCTTGAACGCGTCCGCGAACTGGTCCATAAGGGCCAGAGTCCTTGTGTATGTATGGGGCTGGAACAGGCACCATACCCTGTTGTGATCCAGCTTCTGAGCCGCCGCCAGGGTGGCCTTTATCTCCGTGGGATGGTGAGCGTAGTCGTCCACGATGATGAAACCGTTAACGCGGCCCATTATGTCGAAACGCCTCTGCGTTCCGCGGAACGCCTCGAGCGTACTCTTTATAACTTCCATGTCGTCCACGCCCAGGTTAATGGCGGCCGCAATGGCAGCCAGACTGTTGGCGACGTTGTGCTCTCCGGGTACGGAAAGCTTTATCCTGTCCACGAAGCCGTCCTTAGTGTAGAGGTCGTAGGACGGATGCCCCATGGAATCGAAGGCTATGTTCTTTGCGTAGAAATCGCTGGCCTCGTTGAAGCCGAAGGTCTTTACCGCGCAGCCCAGGTTCTCCGTGGCGGTCTTTACGAAGGGGTTGGCGTCGTAGGCGATTATCATGCCGCCTTCCGGCACTGCCTCCGCGAACTTTCTGAAGGACATTGTTATGTGGTTTATGTCCTTGAAGTAGTCCAGGTGATCCGAATCTATGTTGAGGATTATCTCCATGGTGGGACGCAGCGACAGGAAGCTGTCCATGTACTCGCAGGCCTCGGTTATGAAGTACTCCTTGCCGCCGATGCGTACGTTGCTGTGCAGCTCGTTGAGTATGCCGCCGACGGTGATCGTGGGATCCTTGCCGGCGTTCTTAAGGATGAGCGACACCATGGACGTGGTGGTGGTCTTGCCGTGGGTGCCGGAGACCGCTATGGAGTTCGGGTACTCCGCGAGCAGCATTCCCAGCGCCTGAGCCCTTGAAATTACAGGGATGCCCATTTCCCTGGCCTTGAGTATCTCCGGGTTCTCCATGGACACGGCGTTGGAGTAGACCAGAAGATCCGCGCCTTCCGCGTTCTGCGCCGCGTGACCGATGTAAACGGTTATGCCCTGTTTGCGCAGGTGGTCCGTTACGGTGCTCTCCTTCATGTCGGAACCGGAGACTTCCACTCCGCGGTCCTTCATTATCTCCGCTATGGCGGAAATGCCTATGCCGCCTATCCCCAGAAAATGAATGTGTTTATAGTTCTTAAGATCCATGTTCCTACAGACCGAGCAGCGCCTTTACGCGCGCCTTCATGTCTTCCTTTCGTATAGATTCCTTATGTATTATCTTTCTGTGCTTAAGCCCTTTAAGGCCGTCCGGAACGTGCGCTCCGGTGGCTGCGAAGAGCCTGTCTATCGTGTCGAACGGGTCCGTGCCCTGCCCTATGCCTATGCTCTCGGCAACGTCCTTAGCGAACTTGTACGGGCTTGCCGTGGAAGCTATCAGTGTCGGAGTTCCGTCGCCGGTGCGCTCCGCGTAGTCCTTCCAGACCTTGTAGCCGACGGCTGTGTGGGTGTCCACGAGGTATCCTTCTTCGTTGTAGAGCTTTCCTATGGTACCCGTTATCTCCTCCTCGGTGGCAAAGCCCGCCGAGAAGCATTCGTCCAGGCCTTTTCTGACCTGCACGCCTACGGTGTACTTTCCGTCCTTCGCAAGCTGATCCATGAGGCTGCGTATCTCCGCCGCGTCCTCGCCCGCCAGGTGGAACAGCAGGCGCTCCAGGTTGCTGGATACCAGTATGTCCATGGACGGCGAGTTGGTAACGTAGAACTCCCTGTTAACGTCGTAGGTGCCGGTATTCATGAAGTCCGTAAGGACCTTGTTCTTGTTGGACGCGCAGATGAAGCGCTTTACCGGCAGCCCCATCCTCATGGCGTAGTACGCGGAGAGTATGTTTCCGAAGTTTCCGGACGGCACGCAGATGTTCACCGGCTCGCCGGCCTTTATCTCCCCTTTCGCCACGAGCTGCGCGTAGCCCCAGACGTAGTAGACTATCTGAGGCAGCAGGCGTCCTACGTTCATGGAGTTGGCGGCGCTGAAGGTAAAGCCTTTGGCCTCCATCTCCTTAAGGAGCTCCGCGTCCGAAAGGATCTGCTTCTGCGTTGTCTGGGCGTCGTCGAAGTTGCCCAGTATGGAGAAGACGTGAGCGTTGGCGCCGTTAGCCGTGCGCATCTGGGCCTCCTGGACCGGGCTTACCGCTCCGTCCGGGAAGAACACCACTATCTGCGTTCCGGGCACGTTCTCGAAACCCTTGAGTGCCGCCGTACCTGTATCACCGGAGGTGGAGACCAGAATCACTACGGTCTTCTCTTCGTTCTCTTTTCTGATGCTTGCGGTAAGGAGCCGCGGCATCAGCTGCAGCGCCATGTCCTTGAAGGCCGCGGTCGGACCGTGATAGAGCTCCATGAACCAGGCGCCGCCGGCCTTGACCACGGGGACGATCTCCTCCGCGGAATACTTGCCGTCGTAGGCGCCGTCCAGGCACGCCTTAAGTTCCTCCGCGGAGAATTCCGGGAGGTAAGGCGCCAGTACTTCCTGCGCAAGCTCTTTATAGGTCATTTTCGAGAGGCGGTCCCAGTCGCCGTCCAGCTTCGGGAAGCTTTCCGGTACGTAAAGACCCTTGTCCGCCGCGATGCCCTTTATTATGGCCTGACAGACGTTCATCTCCGGGGCCAGACCTCTTGTGCTCTTATACTTCATGGAGTCCTTTCAGGCTTCGGCCGCTTTTGCTATGCGGGCCAGAGTCTTCTCTCTGCCCATTATCTGCTGTATGGTCCAGAGGTCCGGGCTGTTGGCCCTGCCTGTGACCGCTATCCTTATTACCCCGCTTACGTGGCCTACGTGGCCCTTGTACATTTCGGGGTTCTTCTTGTAATCCTTGGGCTTTACTGCGTAACCCATGTCCGCCGTTATGCCGCGGACCTTCTCGAACCAGGCGGAGTTGTCGTCCGCAGGATCGTAGCTTTCCGCGTAGCGGCGCAGTATCTCTTTTCTGTCTTCCGCGGAGACCTCGGCCGGCCATTCGGACTCGTACTCGAAGGTCTCGTCGAAGAAATACTTTATAAATGCGAATATCTGCTGAGCGTAGACCAGATCCTTACGGGGCTTCTCGCCTCCGCGGTCTATGTCGAACACCTTCAGCAGCATGTCCCTGTTGTCCTTAAGCAGAGCGTACTTGTCCTTATCGAACTCTTCCGCCCAGCCGAGCATGAAATCGTATATCTCCGCCGCGCTCTTTCTGGCGAGCACGTCCTTGGACACGTCGTTCAGCTTGTTGATGTCGAACAGCGTGCCGGAATCGCTCATCTTGTCCGGCGAGAACGTGAATTCGTTGTAATCCTTGTCCGGGTTGGCTATGCGCCACTCCTCGAAGTCAGAGCAGAGTATGGTCATGAGATACTCGCGGACCGCCTCCGGGAAGTAGCCCAGCTCCTTGTAATACGAAAGGCCAAGCTCCGGATCCTTGCGCTTTGAGAGCTTGCGCTTCTGGCCGGTAGCTTCGTCTATCTTCATCAGGGACGTGGTGTGGCAGTAGAGCGGTATCTCCCATCCCATGGCTCCGAACAGCTGCTCGTGTATGGGCAGACTGGCCATCCATTCCTCGCCGCGGATGACTATGTCCGTGTGCATGAAGTGGTCGTCCACGACGTGCGCGAAGTGATAGGTCGGGAGGTCGTTCTTCTTGAGTATTACGACGTCCTGTATGTTCTGCGGCATGGAAAGCTCGCCGCGTATGGCGTCGCGTACGGTAAAGTATTTGGACGGGTCGCCCTCGGAGCGGTAGCGGATCACGTACTCCTGGCCCTCGGCCAGTCTGCGTTCCGCCTCTTCCAGAGACAGATCTCTGTGCCTGGCGTACTCGCCGTAGATGCCGGGGTCCAGTTTGGCCGCGGTCTGGGCCGCGCGTATGTCCGCTATCTCTTCTTCCGTCATGAAGCAGGGATAGGCCTTGCCCTCGGCCACGAGTTTCTTAACGCAGGCCTTGTATATGCCGCTGCGCATGCTCTGCCAGTAGGGCCCGTAAGCGCCGCGCTGAGCCGCGCCGGCCTCGAAAGGAACGGGCTCGCTGCCGGGCGTTCCGGCCTTGCAGGCGCCTTCGTCGAAGTTTATTCCGAAGTAACTTAAAACGTCCAGCAGAACGGGCACCGCCCCTTCCACCTCGCGCTTTTCGTCCGTGTCTTCTATTCTGAGATAGCAGACTCCGCCGCCCTGATGGGCAAGCCTTTCGTCTACCATCGCTCCGTAGAGATTTCCAAGGTGGATGTAGCCTGTGGGGCTGGGAGCCAGCCTCGTAACCAGAGCGCCTTCCGGGAGATCTCGTGCGGGATAAATCTTTTCGTAGTCTTCGGGAGTCCTGTCCACATCCGGGAACAGAAGCTCCGCAAGTTTTCTGTGATCCATGTAATACCTCTGCGGCACCGCTTTTACATCCGCGGTACTACCTTTTATTATAACAGAAATATGCTGCCTTATGCATATCAGTTATCCTCTTCTTTTATGATGTGCCTGTTGGTCTTCCAGCGTCCGGTAAGCTGGAACACGAAGCCCACAACGAAAGGCATGTAGCCGGCGAACGCGTCGCCGAACCAGAAGCCTCTTACGGACATGTTCAGGGTAAAGCCCAGCAGGTACGAAAGGCCGATCCTTACCACGATGCCGTCGAGCAGAGCGATTATAAGGTTAAGCCTGGAGTTTCCGGAACCGTTTATCAGCGACATTCCCACGGATCTGAATATGCCGCTGAGCATCACGATCACCGCCGGAACTACCAGTATGTCCGAAATATCTATGACCGCGGGATCCGTGGTGAACAGCTCGAAGGCGAACTTCGGGAAGAAAAGCACCGCAAGGGATATCGTTCCGCAGATGACTCCGGTTATCAGGAATACCATGCCCATTATCTTAGGTACGCGTTCGAACTTCTTCGCGCCGATGCACTGCGCTATGCTTGCCCCGCCCGCGGAGGTCATGGAGTTGGAGATGACGCCCATGAACATGGCCAGTTTGCTGAATATGCCGTTTAGGGCGCTGTACATGTAACCGCTGGTATTGATCCACGCGGAGACGAAAGCCTTGGATATGGTCACCGAAGCCATCTGGATGGACATGGGTATTCCAAGCTTTATCAGCGGATGCAGCTGCTCCCTGTATATCCTGAAACTGCTGGGTTTGAAGTCGAATCCAAAGCTCTCCCTGCGCCTGTAGAGATAGACGAGGGCGAAGAAGAAGCTGACGCTCTGCCCTATAACCGTTGCGAGCGCAGCGCCGAAAGCGGACCAGTGGAAGCCCGCTACGAAAAGAATGTCCAGGACTATGTTGAGGATGGACGCGATCGCTACGAAGTACAGCGGTCTTCTGCTGTCTCCCATGCCGCGCAGAACGGCGCAGAACATGTTGTATCCGGCGATGAAGAAAATGCCGCAGATGCTTGTAATGTAATACTCTCTGGCAAGCGGAGCCGCTATCGGATCAGCGTTCAGGAGCCTTAAGATGGTGCTGCCGAAGACCAGGCATATGAAAAGCATGCACGCCGCGATGATGAGCGTTACCACGAACAGCGTGCCTATCATCTTTTTCAGCGAATCCCGTTTCTGCGCCCCCACGAGCTGCGCAAGGATTATCTGCCCCGCGTTGGTGAAGCCTATCATCAGGAAGGTGGCCATGGAGACCACGGTGCCGCCTATGTTTACGGCAGCCATGCCTACTCCGCCCTCCACCTGGCCCATCACCATCATGTCCACAAGATTGTAGACAGCCTGAAGGGTATTGGCCACAAAAAGAGGCGCCGCGTATTTGATCAGCGACCTGGCTATGCTGCCCTGAGTTAGATCTTTTACGAGCGTCTTTTCTTCCATCCGGGATCCTTTCCTAATGGTTTATTATATACAAAAAGCGCCGGTATTTCCAGCGCAAGATGAGCTATCGTTCGGCAAATGCCGATCGATCCGGCTATATGAAAATGTAATTTACGCCCCAGGCCGGGATCGCCGGATCCTTGCGAAGGTACAGTTCGTAATCCGGACGGATCGACAGCACTGTCTCCGGAACGGCGAACAGGTCTTCCGTGCGGTGATATGCCGCTACCAGCATGCGCGGACGGAAGCTTTTTATAGTTCCGGCGGCGCCCTGAACGGCATTGCGTTCGGCGCCTTCGATGTCCATCTTTATGAAGTCGGCGCAGCGTCCGGCAAGCACGCTGTCCAGGCTGCGGAGCTGCGTCCTTACTGTTGCGGCGGCCGAGTCTTCACTGTGTGTTCCGCGGTCGCTGCAGTTATCTGCCCGGCCTTCGGGAAGCCTTCCGCGAGTGCCGCGGCCCTTGCCCTTTTCAAAGAACGCGTTACCGTCAGCGTCCCAGGCGGCGGCGTTGATAAGCTCAGTGTTTTCAATGCATGCCGGGTTTTCGGAAAGCTTGCGGAAGTTTCGCGGCTCAGGCTCCAGAGCCACTACGGTATCGCCGCTGTTTCCTCTGATCCTTCTGAAAAGTTCGACGGTATCTCCGGTATAGGCGCCCAGATCCGCGAACAGTTTTCCGGTAGCGGAAGAACCATCGCAGGGCAGCCCGCACCCGGTATCTTTGGACAGCACGCCCTCGTCGCCGCAGCTATCGTTCTCCCCCAGGAACAGCCTCCAGTTGTCTTCCTCCGGAGCGCTGCATTCCAGCAGAGGTTCTATCCTGCCCCCAAGCTTGTACTCGATCACCTTATCGAAGACCTGACGGCTCTGATCGTCCGCCAGTCTTTCGCGCACGGCGTCCAGCCTGTGCCTGTGCTCTTCGTAAAACGCTTTGTCGAAGAGTCCCTCCCCCGCTACCGGAAGGTCCGGCGCGTAGAGGTCCTGTTCTCTGCTTATGCGTACGATGTTACCTATCACTTCCGGTCTGTGCGACCCGAAACACAGCAGCACGGTCATGTCTCCGAAGGTCTTCTTCGCGGTATCGTAGTCCGTTACCTTAAAGCCCGCGAACTCCCTGTCGCGGACGAATCCGTCGGACGCAAAAATGCCGGATACCCGGATGTTCCGGATATCCAGCTCTTTTAAGATCTTTTCCGCGGCGTCGCCCGTCCCGTAGAGGACCACGGGCTTAGCGGAGTTCTTTATCGAGTCCCACACGGCTCCTGCCTTGCGGCTTTACTTGCTGCTGTCCAGAGCCTGCCTGAGGCCCACGCAGAGCTGATCCGCGCAGGAGGTCGGCTTGGGACCGCAGGTGTTGCCCTTCAGCAGGGACTCGATCTCTTCCACAGTCTTGCCGTCCACGAGCTTGGACACGGCCTTAAGATTGCCGTTGCATCCGCCGAGGAAGTGCACGTTCCTGACGACGTTGCCTTCCAGCTCGAAGCTGATCATTCTGGGGCATACGCCCTGGGGCTGAAATGTATACTGCATGCTGCACCTCGTAAAACTATCTGAAACTACTGTGTCCGCTGATGGACCGTATCCCTGCGGACCGTTGATATTACTGATCTTTTACCTGAGCGCCGGACTTCCATACCGCCGCCACGGCGTCGTCTTCGTACTGGCGCGTCCACAGCCTGTAGTAGTGGCCTTTCTTCGCCAGCAGCTCCTCGTGCCTGCCGCGCTCGACTATCTTGCCGTTATCGACGACGAGTATTATGTCCGCGTTCCTTATGGTGGAGAGCCTGTGCGCTATGACTATGGACGTACGGCCCTTTACCACCTTGTCTATGGCGGACTGTATCTTCTGCTCGGTTATAGTATCCACGGAAGCGGTGGCCTCGTCAAGTATTATGATCTTGGGCTTGGCGAGGATGGCTCTGGCAAAGGAGATCAGCTGCTTCTCGCCAGTAGACAGAAGGTCTCCGCCCTCGCCTACGTCGGTGTCCAGACCGTCGTCCAGCTTCTCTATAAGCCCTTCCGCGGACACCATCTTTATGGCCTCGGCTATCTCCTCGTCCGTCGCGTTCCCGTTGCCGTAGAGCAGGTTGTCCCTTATGGTACCGGAGAACAGGTGCGGAGTCTGCAGAACGTATCCCAGCGCGGAATGCAGCCACAGCTGCGGCCTTTCGCGGTAGTCCCTTCCGTCTACCAGTATCTGTCCTTCGGTGGGTTCGTAGAAGCGGCAGATCAGGTTCGCCATGGTGGATTTGCCCGCTCCGGTCTCTCCTACTATGGCCACGTTGGTGCCGAACGGTATCTTAAGATCGAAGTCCTTAAGCACGTATTCGTCCGCGCCCGGGTACTTGAAGTCCACGTTCCTGAACTCTATGTCGCCCTTAAGGTCTTCCCAGTTCTCCTTCTTCGGTGCGAAGGCGTCGCCGTACTTTTCTATGACCTCCGGCGTATCGCTGACGCTCGGAACGGTCTCCATCAGCTTGGTGTATCTTTCGATGTTTACCTTGCCGTTCACGAACAGCGCAAGGGTCTCCACCAGCCAGCGGACCGGCTCCATAAGGCCCTGCGCGTAGCTCATGAACATGGAGAAGGTGCCTACCTGCTCCTTGGCAAGGATGCCGCCCTTCCACAGCACGAACGCCAGTGCGAAGGACGCCGCCAGATCCGTTACGGACGCAAACACGCTCCTGTGCCTGGCCAGCTGCAGGGCCTTTCTGAACATGTTGGTGGTCTCGGAGCGGAAGTCCTCGTTGATGCGGTCCTCTATTACCAGAGACTTTATGGTCTTGGCTCCGGTTATTCCTTCGTTGAAGTTTCCGGTTATCCTGGAGTTGATCTCGCGGGTCTGCCTTCCCAGGGAGAAGAGCTTGCCGTAGAACAAGCTGAAGAACAGCGCTATTATAGGCACTATTATCAGCACCGCGCCAGTCAGTTTCGTGTTTATGGACAGCATTATGACTATGGCGCCCACTATGTAAAACAGGAACTCCACGGTGTCCGATATCTGCTGGCTGAACAGGTTTCCTATCCTGCTGGTGTCGCTCATGGCGCGCGCGTGTATGTAGCCTACGCTGTTCTGGCTGTAGTAGTCGAACGACAGCTCCTGCAGGTGCGTAAACGCCTCGTTGCGCATGTCGCGGTTCATGGTGACTTCCGTCGAGATCTGCACGCGTATGTTTATGTACGCCATTATCGCGAACAGCGCCAGCATGCCCACGTAGAGCGCAATGAACACCGGCAGACCGTCCAGCGTGCCTTCCGTAACGAAGTGGTTGAGCGCGTACCTGTTGAACAGCGGTCCCAGAAGGTCCAGTACGCCGCACGCAAGCGCGGACAGGCTTATCACCCAGACCTGCTTTCTGAAGCGCTTTACCAGCGGTATCATCTTGGGGATGCCGAAGAAGCGCAGGCTGCCGTCTTTATTAGTCGTTTTCATAGCCTGCCTCCTTTCCTTCCGCGGGCATGGCTTCGGCCAGACCGGACTGTATGTCGTATATGCGGTTGTAGATGCCTCCGGCGGCGCGAAGCTCGTCCGGAGTGCCCTCCTCCGCTATCCTTCCGTTGTCCAGGACTATCACCTTGTCCGCCTTGGAGAGCGTGGTGATCCTGTGCGAAATGAGTATTATCGTAGCCGATCCGAAGCGCTCCTCCAGAGCCCTGCGGACCTTGGCGTCGGTCTCCGTATCCACGGCCGACAGCGAATCGTCCAGGACCATTATCGGCGCGTTGGCGATGAGCGCTCTGGCGATCGCGGCGCGCTGCTTCTGTCCACCGGAGAGAGTTACTCCGCGCTCTCCCACGAAGGTGTCGTAGCCCTTGGAGAAGCCCTCCACAGCCTCGTCCAGACAGGCGGCCTTGGCGGCCTCCTTAACGTCTTCTCTGGTAAGGCTTCTGGAAGAGATGCCTATGTTCTCCTGTATGGTGCGCGAGAACAGGAACGGCTCCTGAAGGACCATGGATATGTTCTTCCTCAGATGCTCCGTTCGTATGCCGCGTATGTCCGTTCCGCCTATGCTGATGGTGCCGCAGCCCTCCGGCAGAGTATACATCTTGTCCATCAGGAGCATCAGCGTGGACTTTCCGGAACCGGTGCCGCCAAGTATGCCAAGAGTGGAACCTGCGGGAATGGTAAAGCTTACGTCGTGAAGCACTTCGGAGCTTCCCTCGTAGGAGAAGCTTACGTGGTCGAACACGATGTCGCCGTTCATGGGAGCGTCAACGGAACCCGGAGCGTCTTGCTCCACAGGCTCGTGCATAATGTGGCCTATCCTGTCCAGACAGACTCCGGCCTTGCTCATCTCGGAGATCATGCGGCCCAGCCTTCTTATCGGGAAGGAAAGCATGGAATTGTAGGATATGAACGCCACGTACTCGCCGGCGGTTATCTTTCCGTTGACGCAGAATACGCAGCCCGCGATCAGGACTACCAGTATCTGCACCATGCTAAGGATGTGCTGCGTGGTGAAGAACCTGGCCATTATTCCGGCCAGCTTTACCCACAGGCTGTTGTAGTGGTTGTTCTGCTCCAGGAACTTTTCCTTTTCCCTGGCTTCCTGAGCGAAAGCGCGGACGACCCGCATGCCGGTAAGGTTCTCCTGTATGCGCGCAGACACCTTGCCTTCCATCTCGTCGCACTCGCGGAATCCGCGTTCCATCTCCTTGCGGAAGATCAGCACGTAGCCGAGTATGATGGGTATGGGTATTATCGCTATGAAAGTAAGCCCCACGTTCATGGAGAACATGAAGAACAGGGACAGGATTATCATTATGGATATCCTGACAACGGATACCAGCTGCTCGGCAACGAACTGGCGCACCATCTCCACGTCCGACGTGCAGCGCTGGATGATGTCGCCCGTGTGGTTCTTCATGTGCCACTCGTAGGGAAGATGCTCTATGTGATCGAACATGCTGTCGCGCATGCGGCGGACCAGAGTCTCGGCGCCCTTGTTGTTGAGCACCCTCTGAAGGTAGCCGGAGATGGCTCTTACAATGGCTACGGCGACTACGGCCAGAGCCATTATCCACAGATGCTGTCCGAGGTACGCAAAACCGCCCAGCCTGTCCACGAAGTCTATAACGAACTTCGGGAAGTCCGGTTCCCTGCCGCCTATGGCGTTGTCTATCGCCGCGCGGAAGATCTGGGGATCCACCATGTCGCAGAGCGCGTAGAACAGCGAAGCTATGATGCTGCCCGCGAACAGATGCTTGCTTCCTTTAAGGAAGTTCAGCAGCAGCTGCGTGTGCAGACGCCCGGCGTTCCTGTCTTTGGTTCTGGTCTTCTTTTCCTGTTCCATTCGTATTCTTTAAGAGGCCGCTGTTTTTGCGGCGTGTTTGATTATTATATCACGAAGCAAACGTTGTAAACTACTGATTTTTTAGGAGGCCTGACGTTTCTTTGCGGAACTTAGGACACTTGTTGCATATCAAAAGGCCCGGCGGAGATGCGCCGGGCCTTCATAGTTAATTTGTTCGGCAGTACGTCTGCGCTATTCCTCGACTTCCGCGCCGGAGAGTTCGGCCGCGTAGGCTTCTTCAGCCATGCGGTTCTCGTAATCGTCGTACGCGTCGTTCTCGTCCTCGAAGTCCGCTTCGTGCTCCTGCTCGTAGCTGGCGCGGGCGTTCCTCTCGGCTTCCTTGACGTTGAAGCTCTCCATGTACTCGGTGTTGGCGCCGTAGTCTATGCCTACCTCGCGGTAGATCTTCATGCCGGTGCCGGCCGGGATGAGCTTGCCTATGATGACGTTCTCCTTAAGACCGGTAAGTCTGTCGGTCTTGCCCTTGATGGCCGCGTCCGTAAGTACTCTTGTGGTCTCCTGGAACGAAGCCGCGGACAGGAACGAGCTGGTAGCCAGAGAAGCCTTGGTGATACCGAGGAGTATCCTGGTGACTTCCGCGGGCTGCTGACCTTCCTCCAGAGCAGCGTTCGCGGCGTTCACCTCGAACACGCTGTACTGGCTTCCCGGAAGCAGCGTGGTGTCGCCCGGGTCGTCCACTCTGTACTTGGACAGCATCTGGCTTACGATGACCTCGATGTGCTTGTCGTTGATGTCTACGCCCTGCTGCTTGTACACTCTCTGTACTTCCTTGAGCAGGTACTGATATACGCCTTCCACACCGTTTATGCGCATGATGTCGTGCGGGTTGAGCGGGCCCTGGGTGAGGCCTTCGCCGGCCTTCACTTCGTCGCCTTCCTGGACCTTCAGCCTTGCGCCGTAAGGAACTACGTACTTGCGCTCCTCTTCGCCGCGGACCACGATCTCGGTCTTGTTGTCCGGCCTTGTGGAGATGGAGACGACCTTTCCGTCAGCCTCGCAGATCTCCGCGATACCCTTAGGCTTACGCGCTTCGAAAAGCTCTTCTACACGCGGAAGACCCTGGGTGATGTCTCCGGACGTACCTCCGGCAACGCCGCCCGTATGGAACGTTCTCATCGTCAGCTGGGTACCCGGCTCGCCTATGGACTGGGCCGCGATAATGCCTACGGCTTCGCCGATGTTCACGTGCTCGCCTGTCGCCAGGTTTCTGCCGTAGCACTTGGCGCATACGCCGTTCTCACACTTGCAGGTCATGACCGACCTGATCTTTACGGTCTCTATGCCGGCGTCTTCTATCGCCTTAGCCTCGTCGTCGCTGATCTCCTCGTTCGCGTGAACGATTATCTTTCCGGTCCTGGGATCGGCTATGTCGTTTACGGCAGTTCTGCCTGTGATCCTGAGACGCAGGGACTCTATGATCTCCTTGCCTTCCCTGAACGCGCTTACCTCAACGCCGTCATCGGAACCGCAGTCCTCTTCGCGGACGATCACGTTGTGGGATACGTCCACGAGCCTTCTGGTAAGGTAACCGGAGTCCGCGGTACGCAGAGCGGTGTCCGCCAGACCCTTTCTCGCGCCGTTGGAGGAAAGGAAGTACTCCATTATGGACAGTCCTTCGCGGAAGTTAGCCGTGATAGGAACCTCTATCGTCTTACCGGTAGCGTTGGCCATAAGACCTCTCATGCCGCCGATCTGCTTTATCTGGTCCTTGGAACCACGGGCGCCGGAGTCCGCCATGATGAACAGGTTGTTGTTCTTGGGAAGATACGCCATAAGAGCGTCCGCTACCTCGTCGGTAGCCTTGTGCCAGATCTGGAGCACCTTTTCGTATCTCTCCGAGTCGCTCATCAGGCCGCGCCTGTAGGCTGCCTGGTACTTGTCTACCAGAGCCTGGGCTCTGTCTATGATCTCCTGCTTCTGCGGAGGCATCAGCATGTCGCCGACGGAGATGGTTACCGCGGAGAGCGTGGAATACTTGTATCCGTTGCTCTTTATGTAGTCCATCATCTTTACGGTCTCCACGTTGCCGTGTCTCTTGAAGCAGCGCGCGATGATGTCCGTAAGGTTCTTCTTCTTTACGAGGAAGTCGACCTCCAGGCCGTAGGGATCCTTGGTCCTGTCGACGTAGCCCAGATCCTGCGGGATGTGCTCGTTGAATATGAACCTTCCTACTGTGGATTCCACCAGCTTGCCCGGATCGTCCGGACCGAGCTTGCGGAGCACCTTTACCTTGGCGTGGATGCCTATTACGCCGTTCTGATATGCCATGAGCATCTCGGCGTCGTCGCAGAACACCTTGCCGTCGCCTCTGTCGAGGGTGGAGCTTCTGTCAGCGGAACCTTCGTGGGTAAGGTAGTAGGATCCGAGTATCATGTCCTGGGTAGGCGTGGTGATCGGGGATCCGTCCTTGGGCGCAAGTATGTTGTTTACGGACAGCATGAGGAACCTGGCCTCTGCCTGAGCTTCCACGGAGAGCGGAAGATGCACGGCCATCTGGTCGCCGTCGAAGTCCGCGTTGTAAGCGGTGCAGACGAGCGGATGCAGCTTTATGGCCTTGCCCTCTACGAGCACCGGCTCGAAGGCCTGGATACCAAGCCTGTGCAGAGTAGGCGCGCGGTTCAGGAGCACGGGGTGATCCTTTATGATCTCGTCCAGTACGTCCCAGACCTCCGGGCGTACCTTTTCGACCATCCTCTTTGCGCTCTTGATGTTGTGAGCGGTGCCGTCCTGGACCAGCTTCTTCATGATGAAGGGCTTGAAGAGCTCCAGAGCCATCTTCTTGGGAAGACCGCACTGGTAGAACTTAAGCTCCGGTCCTACGACTATTACGGAACGTCCGGAATAGTCGACACGCTTGCCCAGCAGGTTCTGTCTGAACCTTCCCTGCTTGCCCTTGAGCATGTCGGAAAGGGACTTCAGAGGTCTTCCGCCGGGACCCGTTACGGACCTTCCGCGCCTGCCGTTGTCGATCAGGGCGTCCACGGATTCCTGCAGCATGCGCTTTTCGTTGCGCACGATTATGTCGGGGGCTCCGAGGTCCAGAAGCCTCTTGAGCCTGTTGTTTCTGTTGATGACCCTTCTGTAAAGGTCGTTGAGGTCGGAGGCAGCGAACCTTCCGCCGTCCAGCTGCACCATGGGGCGCAGATCCGGCGGGATGACCGGAACAACTTCCAGTATCATCCACTCGGGACGGTTTCCGGACGCTCTCAGAGCCTCTATTACTTCCAGTCTTCTTACGAAGTCCAGCTTCTTGTGGCCCTGGGTCTCCCTGAGCTTCTCGCGGAGCTCAGCGGCAAGCTGATCCAGATCGATCGCGCACAGCAGCTCGCGGATGGACTCCGCGCCCATGCCCGCCTTGAACCTGCTGCCGAACTCTTCCTTGGCCTCTCTGTATTCCTGCTCGGAGAGAACGTCCATGTACTTGAGCGTTGTGTCTCCGGGGTCGGTGACTACGTAGGAACCGAAGTAGAGCACCTTCTCCAGCGATCTGGGGCTCATGTTCAGCACCCTGCCTATGCGGCTGGGGATGCCCTTGAAGTACCAGATGTGCGATACCGGGGAAGCGAGCTTTATGTGGCCCATGCGCTCTCTTCTTACCTTGGCCTTGGTGACTTCCACGCCGCAGCGGTCGCAGATTATGCCCTTGTAGCGAATCCTCTTGTACTTACCGCAGTGGCACTCCCAGTCCTTGGTAGGTCCGAAGATCCTTTCGCAGAACAGTCCGTCTCTTTCCGGCTTAAGGGTACGGTAATTGATGGTCTCCGGCTTGGTGACCTCGCCGTGGGACCAGCTGAGTATCTTTTCAGTAGAAGCAAGACTTATCTGCAGGGATTCAAAGTTTCCTAATTCCATTACTCATTCTCCTCTCCGGGATAATCTTCCTCTTCTTCCGTTTCCTGGCCGTAGAACGGGTCGGTGTAGGAGTCTACTTCTTCTCCGTTCTCGTCGAGCTGGGTGAATCCGCTGCCGGCTCTGAAGAACTCGTCGTCGGAACCGCGCAGTTCTTCGAACTCCACAGCGTTGAAGTTGGTATTCGCTTCGAGATCGGCGTCTTCCTTAAGCTCGATCTCTTCGTCGTTCTCGTTCAGGACTCTTACGTCCAGAGCCAGAGACTGCATCTCCTTGATGAGTACCTTGAAGGACTCGGGGATGCCCGGCTCGGGGATGTTCTCGTCCTTTACGATGGCTTCGTAGGTCTTTACTCTGCCGACCACGTCGTCGGACTTGACGGTAAGGATCTCCTGCAGCGTGTAGGCAGCGCCGTACGCTTCCAGAGCCCAGACTTCCATCTCTCCGAAACGCTGTCCGCCGAACTGGGCCTTTCCGCCCAGAGGCTGCTGCGTTACCAGGGAGTACGGACCCGTGCTTCTGGCGTGGATCTTGTCGTCTACCAGGTGGTGCAGCTTGAGCATGTACATGACGCCTACGGTAACGGGGTTATCGAAGGTGTCGCCCGTACGTCCGTCGCGGAGCAGCATCTTTCCTGTCTCGGAATAACCGCACTCCTTAAGAAGCTCGGTAATGTCGCTCTCCTTTGCGCCGTCGAATACAGGTGTGGATACGTACCAGCCCTTCTTCCTTGCCGCAAGACCGAGGTGGACCTCCAGTACCTGACCGATGTTCATACGGGAAGGTACGCCCAGCGGGTTGAGCATTACCTGCAGCGGAGTACCGTCTTCCATGAACGGCATGTCCTCCACGGGCAGCACTCTGGAGATAACGCCCTTGTTTCCGTGGCGTCCCGCCATCTTGTCGCCTACCTGGATCTTTCTCTTGGTGGCTATGTAGCAGCGTACGATCTTGTTGACTCCCGGAGGCAGCTCGTCGCCGTTCTCTCTGGAGAAGACTCTTACGTCCACTACTATTCCGCTCTCGCCGTGAGGCACTCTGAGCGAGGTGTCTCTTACCTCCCTGGCCTTCTCGCCGAAGATGGCCCTCAGGAGCCTTTCTTCCGGAGTGAGCTCGGTCTCGCCCTTAGGCGTTACCTTGCCGACCAGGATGTCGGAGGAGTCGACCTCCGCGCCTATGCGGATGATACCTTCTTCGTCCAGATCCTTAAGCGAATCCTCGTTGACGTTGGGTATCTCTCTCGTGATCTCTTCGGGTCCGAGCTTGGTGTCCCTTGCCTCGGACTCGTACTCCTCGATGTGGATGGACGTAAGTACGTCGTCCATAAGGAGCCTTTCGTTGAGGATTACGGCGTCCTCGTAGTTGTAACCTTCCCAGGTCATGAAACCTATCAGGAGGTTCTTTCCGAGGGCTATCTCGCCCTGGTCCGTGGACGGACCGTCGGCGATGACTTCGCCTGCCTCAACGCGTTCGCCGTGAGCGACTATGGGCCTCTGGTTTATGCAGGTGCCCTGGTTGGAACGCTTGAACTTAAGGAGCTTGTACTCGTCCCTGAAGCCTTCGTCGTTCCTGATGACTATCTTCTGAGCGTCTACGTATTCGACTACGCCCGCGTTCTTAGCCAGCACTACTACTCCGGAGTCGTGAGCCGCGTCGTACTCTACGCCTGTGGCTACGATCGGAGCGTCGGTGACCAGCAGAGGAACCGCCTGGCGCTGCATGTTGGAACCCATCAGGGCTCGGTTGGCGTCGTCGTTCTCCAGGAACGGTATCATCGCCGTAGCGATGGATACTACCTGCCTGGGGGATACGTCCATGTAGTCTACGACTTCCCTGGGGAAGAGGTCGATCTCGCCCAGCTCTCCTCTGGCCAGTACCTTCTGGTTGACGAAGTGTCCTTCCTCGTCCAGAGGTTCGTTAGCCTGAGCAATGATGAGCGGTTCTTCCTCGTCGGCTGCCAGGTACTCTATGTTTTTGGTAACTATGCCCTTTTCCTTGTCGACCTTGCGGTACGGAGTCTCGATGAATCCGTACTCGTTGATTACGCCGTAGGTGGTAAGAGAACCGATAAGACCGATGTTCGGACCTTCCGGAGTCTCTATCGGGCACATGCGTCCGTAGTGGGAGTGGTGTACGTCGCGGACTTCGAATCCTGCGCGCTCTCTGGAAAGACCGCCGGGGCCCAGAGCGGAGAGCCTTCTCTTGTGAGTAAGCTCCGCCAGGGGGTTGGTCTGGTCCATGAACTGAGACAGCTGCGAAGATCCGAAGAACTCCTTGATGGCCGCGGTAACGGGGCGGATGTTGATCAGGTTCTGCGGCGTGGTAGCCTCGATGTCCTGGATGGTCATCCTCTCCTTGACGACTCTCTCCATCCTGGCGAGACCGATGCGGAACTGGTTCTGCAGAAGCTCGCCTACGGTCCTGAGTCTTCTGTTGCCCAGGTGGTCGATGTCGTCTATGTTGCCGATGCCTTCCTCGAGTCCGAGGAGGTAGCTGATGGACGCTATGATATCGTCGAAGATTATGTGCTTCGGCGACAGCTGGTTCTTATGAGCGTAGAGGAACGCGGCAAGCTTGGCTTCCCTTTCCTCCTTGGCTGCCTTGGTCTGCTTCTTGGGCACGGGGTTCTCCGCGTCGAAGCTTTCCAGAAGCGTCATGAGGGCCGGGTAGAACACCTGCTTGGGCAGGCGGTACTCCGCGGGATCCAGGGACACGTAGTTGGTAAGGGTGACGAAGTTGTTGCCTATCACCTTTACTTCCTTGTCCTCGTTGTTCTTGCTCTTTACCCAGATGAATTCCAGTCCGCTGTCCTGGATGGCCTGGGCCTGCTCGGCCTTCAGCTTGGTACCGGCCTCTACGAGTATCTCGCCGGTGACGGGATCGACGGCATCCTGAGCCAGAACGCAGCCGATGGTCCTTTCCTTAAGTCCGAGCTTCTTGTTGTATTTGTAGCGGCCGACCTTGGCAAGGTCGTAACGCTTGGCGTCGAAAAACAGCGCTTCGATGAGGTCGTAAGCACTTTCGAACGTGGGAGGCTCGCCGGGCCTCAGCTTTCTGTATATCTCGCGCAGACCTTCGTCGAAGTTGTGCGTGGGATCCTTCTCCAGAGAAAGTCCCAGACGCTTCTCGCTTCCGAAGACAGCCAGGATCTCGTCCGTGGTGCCTTCGTAGAAAGTCGCTGCGGTCTTTGTCTTGAACTCGCCGTAGCGGCGCACCCTCTTGCGGATGTCGTCTTCGCTCATGGCGGGGTTTTTACGTCTTTCGATCTCGACCTTCTCGTCCACCGAACGGTAGGACAGAGCGCGCAGAAGAGCCGTTATGGGGAGCTTTCTGGTGCGGTCCACACGTACGGAAAGAGCCTGGTTGGCGTCGGTCTCGTACTCGAGCCACGCGCCGCGGTTCGGGATGATGGTGGTCGCGAACAGTTTGTTGTTGGATTTGTCCACGGACATCTCGTAGTACGGTCCGGGCGAACGGACCAGCTGGGTAACTACGACACGCTCCGCGCCGTTGTAGATAAAGGTTCCCTTTTCGGTCATCACGGGGAAATCACCCATGAAGACTTCCTGCTCCTTTACCTCGCCGGTCTCCTGGTTTATAAGCCTGACCTTTACGCGGAGAGCGGAGGCGTACGTGGCGTCTCTTTCCTTGCACTCTTCCTGGTCGTATTTGGTCTCTTCGGAGATATGGTGATCCACGAACTCCAGAGCAAGATTGTCGGCATAATCCCTGATCGGACTGATATCTTCAAAAACTTCAGCAAGGCCTTCCTTGATGAACCAATCGTAGGAGGCCTTCTGTATGGATATCAGGTTGGGCATGGACTGAACAGCTTCGATCTTTGAGAAGCTCTGGCGCTCCTTCTTGCCTTTTTTTACGGCATGGGGCATTTTGTTCCCTCCTTGATATATGTAAAAAGTGTTAAACTTGTCCTTCGGCTAAAGTCGGCAAAAGGGCCGCCTGAGGGGACGACCCTGTTGCCATAGTTCTTTAACAGTTGTTACTTAAGTTCAACCTTAGCGCCGACTTCCTCGAGCTTGGCCTTGATCTCGTTGGCCTCTTCGGGGGTAGCGCCTTCCTTGACGGCCTTCGGAGCGCCGTCTACGAGGTCCTTGGCTTCCTTGAGTCCCAGACCGGTGATCTCGCGGACTACCTTGATGACCTTGATCTTCTCTGCGCCTACTTCGGCGAGAACGACGTCGAAGCTGTCCTTGGTCTCAGCTGCGGCTTCCGCCGGGCCGGCTGCTACTGCTACGGGAGCTGCTGCGGAAACGCCGAACTCCTCTTCGCAAGCCTTTACGAGCTCGTTGAGCTCCAGGATGGTCATGTTCTTTATGGCCTCTATGATCTGTTCTTTATTCATTTTGTCCTCCTAAATGACAAATACTGTTTTTTGAGTGATTATTCTTACGCTTCCTTGGCTTCCGCGATAGCGGCGAGCGTTCTTACGAACTTGCCTACCGGGCTCTGGATGCTGCCCATGAACTTGGCGATGAGTTCTTCTCTTCCGGGGATTCCCGCCAGAGTCTTTACGCCTTCAGCGTCGTACAGGACACCTTCCACGACGCCTGCCTTGAAGGCCATCTTGTTGAAGTCCTTCATGGCCTTGTTGAGGACTCTTGCCGGCGCAATGGCGTCGTCCTTGCTGATCGCAAGGGCCGAGGGGCCGTTGAGAACGTCCTTGAGTCCGTCGAACTGTGTGCCTTCGATGGCCTTGGCGATGAGGGTGTTCTTGTAGACGGTGAAGTCTACGCCTGCTTCTCTGAGGCTCTTTCTGATGGCGGTGTTCTCCTCCACGGTAGTTCCCATGTAGTCGACCACTACAGCAGACTGAGCGCCGTCGAGCTTGCCCTTTATCTCATCGATTATGGCCGCTTTGGCTTTCAGATTTTCTACTGACATTTTTCTCCTTTCCGGCTTTCAATAACTGAAAGCCTTTTCGATGTCATAGACATAAAAAGGCTCTGATTTATGAATCGTAACCTCGGCGGGATATTGAGCGCCTTTTGCGGAGCACCCGCTGTCTACAGCTATTTAATTCTGTTTTAGTTTACGATCCGGCCTTGTCTGTTGTGCTTAGCCCAGCTTTGTGGTGTTGATCTTGATTCCGGGGCCCATCGTCGTGGCGACGGTGGCGGACTTGATGTACTGACCCTTGGCAGCTGCCGGCTTAGCCTTGATGATGGCTTCCACGAGGGCCTGGAAGTTCTGCTGGAGCTTCTCCGGTCCGAAGGAAACCTTGCCGATCTGTGTGTGGACTATGTTCTGCTTATCCAGACGGTATTCCACTTTACCTGCTTTGATCTCGTGCAGGGCCTTGGTGAGGTCCATGGTAACGGTTCCGGACTTGGGGTTAGGCATTAATCCCTTAGGTCCGAGGATCTTACCCAGACGTCCTACGACACCCATCATGTCGGGGGTAGCGACTACTGTGTCGAAATCAAACCAGTTTTCCTTCTGGATCCTTTCAGCCATATCTTCCGCGCCTACGAAGTCCGCTCCCGCGGCCTCTGCTTCGTGAGCCTTCTCGCCCTTTGCGAACACGAGGACCTTCTTGGTCTTTCCTGTTCCGTTGGGGAGAACGATGGCGCCTCTGATCTGCTGATCGGCGTGTCTTCCGTCAAGACCCATCTTGAAGTGGGCTTCGACGGTCTCGTCGAACTTGGCTGTGGCCGTCTTGGTGACGAGCTCGAACGCCTTGTCGACGTCGTACAGCTCCGCTCTGTCGATGAGCTTGGCTGCATCCTGGTACTTTTTGCCTCTCTTGGCCATTTTTTACCTCCTTGTGGTACTAGCGGCATTACGCCTCCCACCTGTTACTCCTGGACAGTGATGCCCATGCTTCTTGCTGTTCCCTTGATCATCTCGGTCGCAGTGTCTAAATTCGCTGCGTTGAGGTCCGGCATCTTGGTCTGCGCTATTTCTCTTGCCTGAGCCGCGGTTATGGTACCTACCTTCTTCTTGTTAGGCTCTCCGGAACCGGACTCCAGACCCGCCGCCTTCTTGATCAGTACCGCGGCCGGAGGAGTCTTCGTTACGAACGTGAAGCTCTTGTCGGCGTAGACGGTGATGACCACCGGGATTATCATTCCCGCGTCGTTCTGGGTCCTGGCGTTGAACTGCTTGCAGAAGTCCATGATGTTGATGCCCTTCTGTCCGAGAGCAGGTCCTACCGGGGGTGCCGGCGTAGCCTTGCCTGCAGGGATCTGAAGCTTAACATAGCCTTCTATCTTTTTTGCCATGGCTTTCTCCTTTCTATAGGACAGTCCTATGATTTTGTATATTTAATTGTATGATCCGCTTCATCAGCCGATCTGGTCTACCTGATCGAACTCCAGTTCCACCGGAGTAGCTCTTCCGAACATGTCGACCTTCGCCCTGAGTGTCTGCTTGTCGGGATGGACGTCCTCGACCGTTCCGGTAAAGCCCTTGAAAGGTCCGGATATGATCCTTATGGCGTCGCCCACGTTGATGTTCAGGACGATGACGGTCTTCTCTATGCCAAGCCTCCTTACCTCTTCGTCGGTAAGGGGAATGGGTTCGGAACCTTCGCCCACGAATCCGGTAACGCCCTGGGTGTTGCGCACCAGGTACCAGGACTCGTTGGTAACGATCATCTTAACTATTACATATCCCGGGAAGATCTTGCGGGTCTTTACGGTACGGCCGGTCTCGGTGACCTCCACCCTGTCCTCGGTGGGAACGATGACGCTCAGGACCAGGTCCTGCATGCCTCTGTTCTCGACCAGCTTTTCCAGGTTGGCCTTTACCTTGTTCTCGTGCCCGGAATAAGTATGGACCACGTACCACTTGGGTTCCTTGCTCCTCCTGAGGAAGCCTGCGGGGATCTCGTCCCTTTCGCTGGCTATGGAGTCGGCGGGAAGCGCTTCGGAACGCAGTGCCTTTTCCTTCTCGAGGTTCTTTTCGTCAGACATATCCGTCTCCTGTTACACGATGAGTCCCAGCAGCGCGAGGAATATCTCGTCCAGCAGCCAGAACAGGATCGCGAACGCCGCGCATACTACGATAACGACGAGCGTGTACTTGTAGGTCTCTTTTCTTGTCGGCCAGGAGACCTTCTTCATTTCGCTGAATACGCCTTTGAAATAATCTCTGGCCTTAGCGAAGAAGCCCTTCTTAGCAACAGTTTCTCCCATTGTCAAAGGTTCCTTTCGTTACTTGGTTTCCCTGTGGAGCGTTTCCTTCTTGCAGAACTTGCAGTACTTCATGAGTTCGATGCGGTCGGGATCGTTCCTCTTGTTCTTGGTGGTGTTGTAATTCCTCTGTTTGCACTCCGTGCATGCGAGCATTACCCTTACTCTGGCGCCTGTCTGTTTAGCCATTTTTTACCTCCGTTATCTGATGCGAATATCTCGCGTTTTGGCGACATTCAAAATACACAATGCCCTTTTTAGGCATAGTGCGACTGAATAAATGTAGCATAGAGAATTGGGAGATGTCAAACGATTTTTTGATTTTTTTTACGCTTTTTTGCGGCTTTTTTTCAAAGCGGAACACCGACCACCATATATTGCGGTCGGGATCGTCTCAGGGCCCTACGGCCCGGGCGGAAAAACGGTATGAAAAAGCTTCTACTCCTCGCGGAATCCGCTTCCGATTATCTCCGAACTGGTGGTTATGATGGTGAAAGCCTGCGGATCCACTCGCTTTATGTGACGCTGGAGACGTATGGCTTCCCTTCTTCTGCAGACGGTGTGGAGCATCGCTTTTTCGTTGTGGGTGTACACGCCTTCGCCTTTTACCAGCGTGGCGCCGTGGTCCATCTCCGTAAGGATGAAGCTTATTATCTCGTCCGGCTTGTCCGTGATTATTACGAAGTACTTGCAGCTCCCGAAGCTCTCCAGCGCTACATCTATAAGGAACGTCATGCTCATAAGTCCGAGCACGGAGTAGAGGCCGGTCTTGATCCCGAAGGTAAAGAACGATGCCGCGCTGATAAGTATGTCTACGATAAGCAGTGCCTTGCCTACGTCCATGGATGTATGCTTCTTGAGTATCAGCGCAAGAATGTCCGTGCCGCCGGAAGAAGCGTCCGCATGGAATATAAGAGCCGCCCCGATGCCGGTAAAGAGTATTGCCCATACAAGCTCCAGCAGGGGCTCGTCCGTAAAGGGCTTTTCCATGGGCCATACGACCTCCAGGATGTCCACGACTCCGGAGTACAGCAGAGTGCAGTATATGGTCTTTATACCCAGGCTCTTTCCCAGGACTATGAAGCCTATGATAAGCAGCAGCAGGTTGAGCGCCGTTACCCAGATGCCTACGCTGGCAGTGGTGTATTTGCCGAGTATTATTCCGACTCCTCCGACGCCTCCGGTAACGAAGCCGTTGGGAGTCTTGAAGAAATACAGGCTGATCGCCATGATCACGGAACCAGCCGTCATCATCATGAAATCGTTGAAGAATTTATTCTTGTTGATGTTTTTTATATCCATGAACCGTTCCGACCTTCCGGGCGCTATTCCCCGTCTTTTTCAAGCTGCTCGAACTTCGCCCTTACGCTGGGGCTGTTCTTCGTCAGCTTCTTTATGCTTAAGTCCTCCGCCTTGCTGTTTGCCAGGCGCAGATTGTTCTCCGCGCCGGTCAGGGCGTCCTTTATCTTCTGCAGATGATCTATGGACTTGTCTATCTCTTCTATCGCCTTATGGAACTTGTCGCTGGCCAGCCTGTAGTTGCGGCCGAACGCGTCCTTGAAGCGCTCCATCTCCTCCTCGAAGCGCGCAACGTCCATATCCTGCTTTCTTACAAGCTCCAGCTGCGTCTTGTATTCGATGGTGGACTGCGCCGCGTTGCGCAGCATGGTGATCATGGGTATGAAGAACTGCGGGCGGATGACGTACATCTTGGGATAGCGGTGCGAAACATCCACGATGCCGGTGTTGTAGAGCTCGCTCTCCGGCTCCAGAAGACTTACGAGCACGGCGTACTCGCAGCCCTTTTCGTTCCTGTCCTTGTCCAGCTTGGCGAAGAAATGCTCGTTCTTGTGCTTGGTAGCCGTGACGTCGGCTTCGTTCTTCATCTCGAACATTATGGAGATGTAAGTGAGTCCGTCGTCAGTGCGGTCGCGGAATATGTAGTCGCCCTTGGTCCCGGAGGAGGCGTCGTTGTCCTTTTCGAAGTACGCGTTCCTGAAGCCGGTGGCGCGCAGTTTGTTGAACTCGTTCTCGCAGTGCTGCTCCAGGGTCTCTCCGAGGAGCTTTACGGACAGTTTGGCCTTAAGGTCCTTATAGTACCCTATCTGCTCGTCCTTGTCCTTAAGTTTTAGTTCGTAGCTTTCCTTAAGATCCTTTTCCCTGAGCTCGGCGCCGGCTTTAACGCTTTCCATCTCGCTGTTCAGCCTGAGTATCTGCGCGTCCTTGTCGGCAAGCGCGGTCTTAGCCTCCAGCTCCGATTCGGCGCGGATGTTCTTTACGGCCAGTTCGGATTCCTTGCGGGCAGCTTCCAGGCGAAGCTGCAGTTCCGCTATGGCGCGGTCCTTTTCCGCCAGGCTGTCAGCAAGCTCCCTGCGGGTCTTCTCTTCCGCAAGTTCCAGTTCCGTTCCCCGGGTCTTTTCCATCTCGCGGGCGCGGTCGGCTATGGCCTTTTCGAATTCCTTATCCCTGACCTGCCTGAGTATCTCGGCGTAGCCGGCTTCTTCGACCTGAAAGACCGTTCCGCACCTAGGGCATTTGATCTCCTGCATCTCGTATCATCCTTTCGCCGTCTGAAAAACGATGTGGCACAAATTACTCCTTTTACATTATACAACAAAGACCGCGTTTGGAATCAATTGATTATTGTAAAAAAGCCTCCAAAAACGATACAATGAAGTGAAAGATGAGGTAAAAGCCATGTTCAGGATAATGGACGCCGCGGACGCGGTAAAACTTATAAAAGACGGAGACGTTATAGGTCTCAACTCCTTCGTAGGCATAGGCTGCCCCGACAGACTGCACGACGCGATAACGGAGAGCTTCCGAAGCACCGGACACCCCAGGGATCTGACTCTGGTGTCTTCGGCGGGATTCGGACTGTTCGACCCGGACAGAGCCGCGGAGCCCTACATCCGCGAGGGTGCGGTAAAAAAGATAATAGGCGGACACTTCGGCGCCATGCCCAGCACCAAGAAGCTTGTGCTGGAAGACCGATTCGAAGCCTACAACCTGCCGCTGGGACCGATGTCCCACGCCATGCGCGCTCAGGCCGGAGGCCACGACGGATACATAACCAAGCTGGGACTGGATCTTTTCGTGGACCCAAGGATAGAGGGTCCGGGTCTTAATAGCATTTCCAAAGATGATTCGCTGGTAAGGCTTGTCGAGATCGACGGCGAGGAATACCTCTATTACCGGCTGCCCATGTTCGACGTGTGCCTGATAAAGGCCTCCAGCGTGGACGCCAAGGGCAACATATCGTTCGAGAACGAGTTCACGACAGTGGACGCTCTTTCCATAGTCCAGATGACGCGCAGGAACCGCGGCAAGGTGATAGTCCAGGTGGACCGCGTTACATCCGATTTCCGCCGTCCAAGGGACGTCATAATCCCGGCGGCCTTCGTGGACGCCGTGGTGGTGAGCGAAAGGTCCGCGGAAGACGAGGCCATGGGCACCCTGTCCGGAGACATACACGTGCCGACTTCGCACATGGACTACTGGTTCGACAGGCTGGAGCGTGAGAGCGCTCCCAACAGGAAGGTCCGCACGGACTCTTCCGCCGACATCATAGGCCGCAGGGCCGTAAAGGAACTGCGCCGCGGAGACATAGTAAACATAGGCGTAGGCATCCCCGAGAGAGTATGCGCCGAAGCCGCGAACCTGGGCATGCTGGAAGACATAGTGCTGTCCGTGGAATCCGGAGGAATGGGAGGCCTTCCGGCAGGCGGTCTCAACTTCGGAGCCATGATAGGCGCGGACATAATCTGCGACATGTCCATGCAGTTCGACTTCTACGACGGAGGCGGACTGGACATGTGCTTCATGGGCGCGCTGGAGATGGACAAGTACGGGAACGTGAACGCCCACCGCGGAGCGGACCAGGCGACGGGCATAGGAGGTTTCGGCAACATAACCTCCGCCACGCACAGCGTCGTGTTCTGCCTGACTTTCGACACCAAGGGGCTGGACGTCGCCGAGGAGGACGGAAATGTCGTCATCCGTCAGGAAGGAAGCGTCCCCAAGATCGTGGACAAGGTGCGGAGCATCAGTTTCTCCGGAAAGCGCGCCGTTCAGAACGGCCAGCGAGTGCTGTACGTGACCGAGCGCTGCGTGTTCCAGCTGACACCGGACGGTCTTGCGCTCACCGAGGTCTACCCGGGCATCGACAAGCAGAAGGACATACTCGACAGGCTCCCGTTCGAAGTGATAGACAGGACCTGAGACCAACGCTGACAAAGCGGCCCCGCGATATTCGCGGGGCCTTTTTTATCGGAGATCGCGGGGCCTTTTTTCGTCACTTCTTTTTCTTTCCTATGGCCAGGCCCGCAAGAAGAACGACCGGCACGGCCGTTCCCGCGACATACATTACGATCGCCGAGCGGTCGCCGGTGTCCGGTATGTCCGGGTCGGGCTCCGGTTCCGGTTCGGGTTCAGGTTGCGGTTCCGGTTCTTGCTCCGGTTCGGGCTCGGGCTCCGGTTCCGGTTCCGGCTCGGGCTCAGGTTGCGGTTCCGGCTCGGGCTCAGGTTCCGGCTCCGGTTCGGGTTCAGGCTCGGGTTCAGGTTCCGGTTCGGGTTCGGGAATGTCCGGAGTCTCCGGCAGGACCTCCGCCTCCACGATTACTCCGTCTTCTTCTATAGAGAACTCCGCCCGCCAGCCACTGTTCAGAAAGTATCCCGGGCTGGCCTTGGTCTCAACGGCGTAGTACCTGCCGTAGGGCAGCGCGTCAGGATCCGTGGCGCAGCGGCCTCTCCTGTCCGTCGTAAGCGTCATCACCTTATCGCCCTTTTCATATACCGTTCCGCCGACGATCACCGGACCGTCGCAGTCGCTGTAGACGCTTATCTCCGCACCTTTGAGGCTGCCGCCCTCCCAGGGCTCCGCAAGGCCTGTGCCGGCATCCGTTTTGGCAAAGCCGACGCCTCCCCGCACCGTTCTGTTTACAGCGGTCTCATATACCGCGCCGCCGGACAGGAACACGTCGGCCGACCATCCTTCGCATATCATTCCGCAGGATTCCGGGACGAAGACCTCTTCTACCGTATAGTACGCGTAAGGCAGCAGGCCCTCGGGCGTACGCGCCGTCCCGTCGGGTCCGGTCGTGATCGTAATTATCGTCTGGCCCTGCCGGTACTCAGCGCCGCCGACAGTTACGTACGGAGCGTTGTCCGGGTGTCCGGCAAGCTTTACGGCGAACTCGATACCCTCGAAGGAAGTCCCGCCCTGAGGCGTCTCCCCTGTCTCAGCGTCCGTCTTCTTTATTTCCAGATAACCGGAGCTCGATATCTCCTCGTCGGACACCGGATCCAGGTTCCACGCTCCGCTTCTGACTGCTGCGGCCCTGTCCGGCCTAAGCGTACCGTTCTCACCCAAAACGATGCGGACCGTATGAACCGTTTCGTCGGTCAGATACCCCTCAGGAGGTCTTGTTTCCTTTACCGTAAGCGTGCCCGCGGGCAGCGAGTAAGCCCCGGAAGTGTCTCTGAAGAGCGCCGGACCGGACACCTTGTATTCTTCGCGGAACAGTATCCTGCCTTGTTCGTCCGTCCTGAAGACCCAGGTCCTTGCGGGCGTCCCGGACGCGTCGGCTCCTGCGTAGAAACTTACGGTGTATTCCGCTCCGGCCAGCGACCCCGCGCCCTGAGGCTCGGAAAGGCCTGTCCGGGAATCGCGCTTCTGCAGCAGAAGATCCACCGGAGCAGAAAGAGGAGCATCTGATATCCGTACCACGGAGACTTCTCCTTCCTCGACGCGGACTTCGGACACGTCGTCGTTCAGCGCGTAGCCTTTCGGCGCCTTCAGCTCCTTTACGTAGTAGGTCCCGGCGTCCAGATCTCCGCTCACAGGAGTGGTACCGTCAGCGCCTGCGGCAAGCAGGGCCGCCGGAGCTCCCGCGTTCTGATACGAAGCTGCCTGAGCCTCTTCTCTCGCGGCGTATACGCCGAACACCGCGCCTTCGAGGCCGTAGAACGGATTCCCCGCGGACAGCGACTCGTCGGACGAGCTCTTGACTATCCTGATCTGCCCCGGCACCGGCTCTATCCTGTAGGTCAGCACATCCTGACGGTTTGCGTTGTAGCTTAACCTGTAAGCCCGGAACGATATTGGCACGGACCCGCCGTACGCCAGCACCTGGTCCAGCAGAGCCTGACCGTTCTCCCTTGTGGATGAGGCCGCGGCGTCGTAGACAGTAACGCCCCTCCGCAGACAGTCCGCCGTCCTTGCAACTATGTAGTTCCAGGGAAAGTCGGACGCGGACCACCCGTTCTGCCACGCCATGTACATCAGCACGCGCAGACTGCCGCCCACCTCTTCCGCGGACGCCTTCCAGCCCGGCTGTATCACCGAATGCTTGGCGGCCTCCATGCAGTATCCCTGCAGAAGCTCCCCAGTATCCGACGCCCTGAACACGAAATTGTTGTCGTAGCCGAACGACTGAACTATGCTGTCGCAGACGGCTTCCGTGAGCGTCCCCGAAACACCTTCCGCGGCGTCCGCTCCCGCCGGCAGAACCAACAGAAGCAATGCCAGCAGCGCGATCGCAGCCGTTCCCCTTAACAGCTCTCTGATCCCTTTTTTCATCTTTATTCTCCTTCCGAAAACGATATGCCGGCAGTCCCCCGAAACAAAAGACCGCCCGGTTAGGGGCGGCCTTGGATCAGCGCTTTTTTACTGTCACAATTATACCACTTTCGGAAGGTCGAAACGGTACAGACTTAGATTATCTCGAACTTCTTCAGGACGTCGCGGATTATGTCCGACGCCTCGTCGCAGAGCGCTTCCGTGTGCGAAGCCATGAGGCTTGTGCGCAGCAGGCACTCGTGCGGAGCGGCGGCCGGAGGCAGCGAGCTGTTGACGTACACACCGCGGTCGTAGAGCTCCTTGGCTATGGTAAGCGTGGGGATGGGCTCGTAGGTGTATATAGGAACTATGGGTGTTTCGGACTGGCGTATCTTTATTCCGCGGTCCGTAAGGCACTTTCTGAAGTAGTTGGAGATCTCGATCAGCCTCTTGGGCAGTTCCGGATGAGCCTCCAGGTGCCTGAGCGCGGCCAGCGCAACGGCAGCGGTGGCCGGAGGCATGGAAGCCGAGAACATGAACGGTCTGGAATTGTGCTTAACGTAGTCCGCAACCATCTCGGAGGAAGCCATGTAGCCGCCCAGCGAAGCCAGGGACTTGGAGAAGGTGCCCATGTAGATGTCCACCTTGTCTTCCAGTCCGTAGTAGCTTGCGGTACCGCGTCCGCCCTCGCCTATAACGCCCATGCCGTGAGCGTCGTCCACCATTACGCGGGCGCCGTACTTTTCGGCAAGTCTGCATATCTCCGGGAGGTTGGCTATGTCGCCGCCCATGGAGAATACGCCGTCCGTGACGATGAGGCATCCGCAGTTATCGGGAACTTTCTGGAGCTGCTTTTCCAGGTCCTCCATGTCGTTGTGCTTGTAGCGCAGCATGGTGCCGTAACTGAGCCTGCATCCGTCGTAGATGGACGCGTGGTTCTCCTTGTCGCATATGACATAATCGTGGCGTCCGACTATGGCGCTTATTATTCCCAGATTGCTCTGGAATCCCGTGGAGAACGTTACCACAGCTTCCTTGCGGAGGAATTTCGCCAGTTCCGCCTCCAGTTCCAGGTGGAGCTGCAGCGTTCCGTTAAGGAAGCGCGAACCGGAGCAGCCTGTTCCGTACTGTTTAAGGGCATCCAGACCTGCCTGAATGATCTCGTCGTTTATCGTAAGCCCCAGGTAGTTGTTGGAGCCGAGCATTATGCGGCGCTTACCTTCCATTATTACTTCCGTATCCTGCCTGGATTCCAGCGCGTGGAAGAAATTGTAAATGCCCAGTTCCCTGTATTCGTTGGCTATCGTAAACTGCGGGCACTTTTCGAAAAGATCGATCATTTAGACCTCCTTAGTCTGTATATTTAATGCGTTGCAAACAATTATTACTAATAGTTCTATACACTATAACACAAAAAAAACAGTCATGCTACTAAGAAATGAAACTGATGTTTGCCGGCATTACGGAGCTTAAGCGTAACTGTGCAGGCCGGGGAGCAGGAGATTGACTCCGACGTAGGTAAAGATCACGCAGACGAATCCGACGACTGCAAGTACCGCGGCTTTTCTGCCGGACACCGCCCCGCGCAGGCGAAGATGCAGAAAGATCGCGTAGATGATCCATGTGATGAGGCTCCACGTCTCCTTGGGGTCCCAGTTCCAGTAGCTCCCCCAGGCACGCTTCGCCCAGATGGCGCCTGTTATCATGCAGAGCGTAAGGAACAGAAAACCTAACGAGACGGCCCTGTAGATGATGTTGTCCAGCGTCTTCTCGTCCGGGATGCGTTCCGAAAGCGATCCTTTAAGCTTTCCTTTCAGAAGGAAGAAAAGCGCCACCCCGAAAGCCACTCCGAAACCGCCGTAGGCGATTATCGCCGTGCAGACGTGGAATCCCAGCCATCCGCTCTGGAGCGCCGGCATCAGCGAGTTTATCTCCCTGTTCTGCATGAAAGCATAGCCCGCCACCAGGAATATGAGCGGTGCCACCACCATGCCCAGAGCGTCGAATCTGAACTTTTTTACGAATACGAGGAAGCAGATCGCTATGCCCCAGGCGAAGGCCGACGCGAACTCGAACTGATTGGTGAGCGGCAGTCTTCCGGCGTTTACGCCTCTGGCGATGATACACAGAGTGTGTACGATAAAACCCGCGAACACCAGTAGATATCCGGCCCGCGCAGCCTTTTCTTTCTTCGCTCCGGCATAGATGAAATAGAGCACGCTTCCCGCGAAATACAGGATGAGAAGCGCCATGAAACCTATGCTTTCGATGTTGCCCAGTGTATTATTCTGCATTCTGAGTCCTCTTCTTTTCCCAGGGTCTCACATAAAAGGATATGAACAGACCCGCCAGCAGCACGAACGCCGAAACACCGACCAGCCAGCCAAGCGGATCGTGTTTCGCGACTATAAGCGTGTACTCGCAGGGGTCGCGCATTACAAAACTGTATTCGTTGCAGTCTATCGATGTGCCCGGCGCCGCAAGCCCCATGCCCAGCACCGACCCGTCGTAGTAGACGCTGTACAGCGCGTGCGGGTTATCCGGCAGAGGTGTTTTACTGTAGTAGCTGCCGTCTTCGTTTCTGGCCAGATCCGGGTAGAACTTGTTGAACATCAGGACCAGGCTCGGCAGTTCGTTGGGGAAGGTGTATTCGCCCGCGCAGATCAGATCCGTCTTTACCTGCACGCCGCTTTTGTATATGTCCACGTAGGTCGCCCAGCCCATGCTGTCCTGATAGAAGCTGTAGCCGAAAGCGTCGAAGGGATGATTGACGGAAGCCGTGCCGCTTTTACTGTTTCCCGACGCGTCGCTTACGGTAAGGCCCGCGGTGTACTGTTCCACGGTGTTATCCTCTCGGAGGCTGACGTCGAAACTGTCGATGGTTACAGAAAGGCCGGTGCTGCCGAGAGGCTGCGTACTGCCCGCTATGCCGTAAACGGTCTCCTCCCGGGAGGTATACTGCCCTGCCGCGAAACTGATTATCAGGAGCAGCATCCCCAGGTGCGTTATCCAGCTGCCCCACATGCCTATGCTCTTTTTGCCTGACGCTTTCCACGCTTTCAGGACCGCCGGAAAACGCGAAACGCTGCATAGTATGAGATTGACGCACAGCAGCGCCGTAAGCAGAACGAACCACCAGCAGGTAAATACATGGTCCAGGTTCAATTCAATTATGATCTTAGCCCAGGTATCTCCGTAGAGCTGCCGGTAGGCGGCCTCCGGGGAACCCTGCGGGATGACGCTCCCCGCCACGCATGCCGCAGCTATTATGAACAACAAAACAAAGCTGAACTGCATGCTCTTGAGAAAACGCAGCCAGCCTTGCGGTCTGTTCTTTCCTTTTCCGGCCTTATGATCCGGTGCCCCGTCCATCGGACCGGTCATTTAAGGAGATCCAGCGCCTGTCCGGCAAGTTCTTCGGCCTTGTCGAGGCAGTAATTCGTGAGCGCGCTGTTATGAGCGCCCTCGGAGTTCTCCACGTATACGAAGTCCCAGTAGAACTGCGCGTCACGGTCCAGAGCCTTTATCTGATCTATGGTCTCCTGCGGAAGCGTTTCACCCTCTATCGCTGCGGCAAGCTTCTTGTTGATCTCCACAAGCTTGGCGCTGATCTGCTTCTCGCGCTTGGTGGTGTTGTCCTGGATGGCCTTTACCTGAGCCGCAAGATCCGTGTGGCACATCTTGCAGGTGGACTTTATAAGATCCTTGTTGTCCAACGGACTGGAAAGATAATGGTTGGCGTACGGGTCGCCCTTTTCGTTGTAGGATACGCCCATGTGGCAGTCCGCGCAGGTGTACATTCCCTTGTGTTTGCTGCCTTCTCCGTAGTAGGTCTCGAACTCCGGATGCTGGACCTTTATCATCTGCACACCGGTGTTCGGATTCTCGAAATCGTAGAAACCGGTGCTGTTGTAGTAAGCCAGAATGGCGTCCGGAGCCGCTTCCGCGACGCCCTTGTACGGCGCCTTGGTAGCCTTGGTGGCAGGATCGAAATAGTATTCGATGTGGCACTGCGCGCAGCTAACGGAGGACGCGGGGACCTTCTTAGCTTCTATGTCCGCATTCATGGCATCCGCCATGTAATCGTGGGTTATCACTATGGTGCCTGGCGTGTTGCCGTGGCAGTTATAGCAGCTTATCGGCTCGCTGACGGCAGCGTATACCGTATCGAAGTCCGTGCTGTAGACCGAAGTTCCCAAGGCGTTGACCATGGCCGTCATGTCCGGGGTCTTGCAGGTAAGGCAGTTGGCCAGTTTGTGAGGACGGGTGGTCTCCGCCACATCCCTAAGGGTATAGTTGTGCCCTACCGCCTCCGTATAATCGTACGCGAATCCGTAGCCGCTGTAGAGCGTCTGTATGTCAGGATCGGTCTCCGTGTATTTTACACGGACTCCGCCGTGTCCGGTGTTCCCCTCGTTGTCCATGTAGCTCTTGTAGATGTCGGAATAATACGCGGACCATTCAGCCGCGCTTACAACGCCGTAGGCGCGTTCCGTTTTGACGTCCGGGACCTCCGGGACCGCGATCTCGGAGATCTTCGAGACCTTTTTACGTTCCAGACCGGCAAGCCTTATCTCATTTCCGAGGCTCGCGATAATAAGCAGAACAGCGACTGCCCCGATGAACCACATAAGTACATCTTTGTTCTTTGTTCTTTTATCCACGATAAACCTCCGGACAGCATTTTTTTCTATGTTATATGATATCATTTTAACGTAAGCTTCTCAAGATGAAAAAACACCGGTCATCTTACCTATTACGTCCTTGCCTGATCCAGCCATGTGCATGTGCGCCGGCCAGTCGGAGGCGCTCATTGATGTTGCCTATTCCGAATGCCTATGATAATATAATATGTCTTATTATGTAAAAACGCAGGGATCGTAATGAACAAAGAGATCGAAAAACTCATAAACGGCATACGGCCCGCGTACGCGGAAGCCGTTCAGATGGCAGAAAAGAGACAGGAAAAGCTGGTAAAGCCGCCGGGGTCGCTTGGACTTCTGGAAGACATCAGCATTAAATACGCCGGAGTCTCCGGCAAAGTGAAGAACCATCCGGAGAAGTTCCGCGTGCTCGTAATGTGCGCGGATAACGGCATAATAGAAGAAGGCGTGTCCAGCGCGCCCAGAAGCGTCACAAAGGCGCAGGCCGTAAACATGACCAGGCGCCTTACGGGAATGTCCTCCATGGCAAAATACTTCGGAGACGAAGTAGTGGTGGCGGACCTCGGAATAGCGGACGAATACGACTGCCCGAGCATACTGGACTATAAGATATCCCGCGGAACAAAGAACTTCCTTAAGGAAGACGCGATGACCCGCGAGGACGCGGAAAAAGCCATCCTGATCGGCGCCGAGCTGGTAAGACAGGCCGAGCACGACGGCGTTGACGTTCTGGGCATAGGCGAGATGGGCATAGGAAACACCTCCACCAGCACCGCGGTCCTCTGCACCTTGACAGGCATAGACATACGCACCGCCACCGGACGCGGAGGCGGCCTGACGGACGAAGCTTTCGAGCATAAAAGACAGGTCCTGGAAGAAGCGCTTAAGCGCAGACAGCCGGATCCCTCGGACGTAATAGGCACCATCGCCAAAGTGGGCGGACTGGACATAGCCGCAATGTGCGGAGCATTCCTGGGAGCAGCCGAGTGCAGGATCCCGGTAGTGATAGACGGTTTCATTTCCGTCGTCGCCGCTCTGTGCGCAGCAAGGCTCTGCCCCGCCGCCAAGGACTTCATGTTCCCCTCGCACGCAAGCGCCGAGCCCGGATACAAGACCGCGATAGATGCGCTTGGCCTTACGCCCTGGCTCAACCTCGGAATGAGGCTCGGAGAAGGTTCCGGCTGCGTAGTAGCGTTCCGTGTGATAGAGGCAGCGTGCGCGGAGATGAACAACATGGCTCTGTTCGGCGAAGAGTCCGTAATAGACGATTCCTACCTGGACGAGATACGCGAAAAAGGCGGATTCGGAGAAGAGAAGAAATGACGGTATTCATTTCCGGAGGCTGCAAGAACGGAAAATCCACCATAGCCGAGGACTGCTGCCTGGCGCTGGCGAAGGGAGGCCCACTCTACTACGTTGCCACAATGCAGGCCTACGACGACGAGGACAGGCTCCGCATAAAAAGGCATCGGAAGAGCCGCGAGGGCAAGAACTTCATTACCCTGGAGCAGCCCCGTGACCTTTTGGAATGCCTAAAAAGCAGCGACCCGGAGAACGGCACCTACATTCTGGACAGCGTCACGGCGCTGTTGATAAACGAGATGTACTCTCCGGACAGACCGGACGCGGATCCCGAAGCCGGCGAACGCACCGCGAAGGCGCTGGAAAACTTCGCGAAAAGCGTCAGGAACGCCGTATTCGTAAGCGATTTCATATACTCCGGGGCGGAAAGGTATTCCGGATATACCGTGGAATACCAGAAAGCCCTTGCCCTCTGCGACAGGACCCTGGCTCGCTGTTGCGACGCCGTGGCCGAGATAAGCGGAGGAATACCTGTAATGTACAAAGGAGAGCTTCCTTTATGACACCGTTTTTCATGGCATGGATGATGTTCCTTGCCCTGCCCTGCCCGTCAAAAAAGTGGGACGAATCCAAGAAGACCGAGATGCTGGCCGCTTATCCGTTCATAGGGCTGATCGTGGGCGGCATATGGCTGGGGATCTACAAGCTCTGCGCCGTGCTGCATCTGCAGTTCGTAGGACTGGCGCTCACCGCGGTGCTGCCGTGGCTCCTTACGGGATTCATGCACATCGACGGCTTCATGGACTGCGCGGACGCGGTGCTGTCCTTTAAAGACCGGGAGAAGCGCATAGAGATACTTAAGGATTCGCACGCGGGATCCTTCGCGATCATCTGCACGGTAGTGCTGGGCATCTTTACGCTTGCCTCGTGGCTGCAGATTCAGTACATGGCAACGCTGTGGGCGCTGCTTCTGATACCGGTGGCGGTAAGAGCCGTCATCTCCGCCTGCGTGCTCAGCTTCGCGCCGCTCAAGACCAGCGGCTATTCGGGAAAGATAAACGACCAGAAGAGCAAAGGCTGCGCGGCGTTCTGCATAGCGCTTGCCGTCATCTGCTGCGTACTGGGCGTCGTCCTCTGCGGTCTGCAGGGCGTATCCGTGGCGACCGGGGCCGTAAGCGCTCTGGTAGTGGTGCTTGTCATAAGGCATAATCTGGGCGGCATGTCCGGGGACATTTCCGGGAGCGCCCTTACCATAGGCGAAGCCTGCGCCGTGGTCGCGCTGGCGCTCACCGCGTGGCTGTAAAGGAGATAGCATGGAACTGGTAACAGGAGGCGCCTTCCAGGGAAAGCTGGACTACGCCGTTAAGAAATACGGACTGGCGGAGACGGAGATCTTCGAGTGCACGGAAGACGCGGATCCGGACTTTTCCGCGGTCTGCCTTACCCACTACGAAAGATACGTGATGCGCTGCCTGCGCAACGGAACAGCCCCCCAAACGGACTTCGGCGGAGATCAATCCTGCGCGGACGGAGTCTGCGACTTCTCCGGAGGCGCGCACGGACCGCTGGTCATAATAATGGACGACATATTCTGCGGCGTGGTGCCCGCGGACCCGGAGCTCAGAGCCTGGCGCGAGCTCTGCGGACGCACGCTTACCGCTCTTGCTCAGAACGCGGAGGAAGTCACGAGGCTATTCTGCGGAATACCCAAGACCATAAAACCATGAAACTATATCTTTTAAGACACGGACAGACGGACGCCAACGTAACGCACACCTACTGCGGCGTAACGGACATGCCCCTCTCCCCTGAGGGCGAAAGACTGCTGGAGGAAAAGCGCCTGGCGGGCGGATACCCGGACGTCACATCTCTTGACGTCTACACCACGGGGCTTCTGCGCACGGAGCAGACCCTTAAGATACTCTTCGGAGACGTTCCTCACAAAATAAGGAGATCCTTCCGCGAGATGGACTTCGGGATCTTCGAGGGCAAAAGCTACAACGAACTGAAGGACACACCGGAGTATCAGGCGTGGATAAGCGGCGACCAGATGAAGGAGCGCTGCCCCGGCGGGGAGAGCGGAAACATGATGATGGCCCGCCTGCTCAGAGGACTGGAATCCGTTCTGAAAAAAGACCGCGACGCCATGGTCGTGTGCCACGGCGGCAGCATAGCCATGCTGTTCGGCCGCTTCTTCCCGGACACCGGACTCAACTGGTACGAGATCCAGCCCTGCAACGGCGAAGGCTACGTCATAGAATTCGAAGAAGGCCGCCCGGCGCGCTGGGAGCGCATTCCGTCACATATTTGACGCGGCGTTGCCGAATTCTTCATAGCATTTACACATTTTGTGGTATAATGTCTTGTAAAGCAATAAATCTTGGAGAAAACAAACATGAAAAAGACACTGAAGATAATATCCCTCATGCTGGTCCTTTGCATCGCGCTCTGCGCGTGCGGCAGCAATAACGAGACCAACACCAAGTTCAGCCACAGCAAGCCCTACGACGAGAACGGCTACTGGAACGGCATCAAGGCATCCGACTACGTGCAGCTCCCGGACATCGAAAAGATATCCATCGATAAGTCGCAGATCGACGAGCAGATCGCCATGTTCCTGGCCTACTATCCGAACACCAAGGACATCTACGACCGCGCGGTCGTCGACGGCGACTCCCTTAACATAGACTACATCGGAAGCGTAGACGGCGTGGAGTTCGAGGGCGGAAGCACAGGCGGCCAGGGAACGGTAGTCACCATTGGCGTTACCAACTACATAGAAGGTTTCCTGGAACAGCTGATAGGACACTTCCCCGGAGAGATATTCGACATCAACGTCACCTTCCCCGAGGACTACAGCAACGCGGATCTTGCCGGAAAGGCCGCTGTCTTCAACATCAAGATCAACAACATAGTCGAGTACGTTAACGCGGAGTGGAACGACGATTTCGTCGCGACCAACCTCTATTCCAACTACGGATGGCAGACCGCGGCCGAAGCCGAGGAGAACATGAAGACCGTCCTCGTAGAGGATCACGTTCTGGAAAACTCCACCTGGCTGAAGGAGATCCCGCAGGAGATGGTCGACTATCTGACCGACCTCAGGCTCAACTACTACGAGGGCTACGCGGCAGGGTCCAACATAGAGATCAACTCCTTCCTGCAGTACTATAAGATAGCGGAGTCCGTGGAAGACTTCCGCACCAAGTACAAGGAAGAGGCCGTAGAGGGCGCCAAGTTCAACCTGATCTACCAGGCCGTGGCCGAGAAGCTCGGATACACCGTAAGCACGGACGAAGTATCCGAGTACTTCAAGGACCTGAACGACACCGACGACTACTCCGAGTACGAGAAGGCCTTCGGAATGCCCTACATCAAGGCGATCATCATGTACGAAAAGATGAGCAACAAGCTGCTGGAATCGGCAGAATTCAAATAAGCGCACAATAGTTTTTATAAAGGAGAATTAAAATGGCAGACGTTAAGCACGATCACGCTATCGAGGAAGAAGCAGAATTCATAACTCTTGAGTTCGAAGACGGCACGGAAGTAGAAGCCGAGATAATGGGCATCTTCGATGTCGACGGAAAAGAGTACATCGCTCTGATTCCGGACGACGATTCCGATGACGTATATCTCTACGGTTACAAGGAAGTTTCCGACGAAGAGTTCGAGCTTATCGACATCGAGGACGACGACGAATTCGACAAGGTCGTAAAGGTGTTCGAAGAGCTCACCGACGAGGAGTAATACCGGCGCGGACCGGCAGCATCACCGGCCGCCTTTTACAGACGGCGAGGAGAAAAAAATGAAACACTACGATATCATCATCGTAGGTGCAGGAGCAGCCGGAGTCTTCATGGCTTACGAGCTAACGAAGCTTAACTGCGGCGCCAGTGTTCTTGTTATGGAAAAAGGCGCGCCCCTCGAAGAGCGCGCTTGTCCTATTGCTAAGGGACTTACGGAAAAATGCATACGCTGCAATCCGTGCCATATCATGAACGGATACGGCGGAGCAGGTTCGCTGTCCGACGGAAAGTACAATATCACCACCAGCTTCGGTGGTGATTTGCACGTTTACGTAGGGGAAGACAAGGCCATGGAGCTGATGGAGTACGTGGACAGCGTGCTCTGCAGCATGGGAGGATCCGAAGCGGTCCTCTACTCCACCGAAAACAAGGAGCTTAAGACTCTGGCATTAAGGCACGGCCTGCACCTTCTGGACGCTAAAGTAAGGCATCTGGGCACCGACAGGAACGTAAAGATCCTGGGGAACATCTTCGAGTACGTAAAAAAGGAAGCGGAGTTCCGATTCCGCACGTCGCTGGAATCCCTGGAAAAGACTGAAGAAGGTTTCATAGTAAGAACCAGCGGCGGCGAGGAATTCTCCTGCACGGACCTGGTGCTCGCGATGGGACGCAGCGGTTCGAAGATGGGTCAGGAGATCTGCGCAAAGCTGGACATTCCCACAAAGAGCAACCGCGTGGACCTCGGTCTGCGCGTGGAGCTTCCGGCGGAGATATTCAAGCACATTACGGACGAGGTCTACGAGAGCAAGCTGGTCTACATTACGGAAAAGTACGGGGACCGCGTGCGCACCTTCTGCATGAACCCCTACGGCGAGGTAGTATCCGAGAACACCAACGGCATAGTTACCGTTAACGGCCACAGCTACGCAGATCCTTCGCTGCGCACTGAAAACACCAACTTCGCGCTGCTGGTGGCGAGCCGCTTTACCGAGCCCTTCCACAACAGCAACGAGTACGGCGAGTCCATAGCAAGGCTGTCCAACATGCTGGGCGGCGGAGTTCTGGTGCAGCGCTTCGGAGACCTTATAAAAGGCCACCGTTCCAACGCCAGCCGCATGGCAAAGAGCTTCACCATGCCTACGCTCAACGCTACGCCGGGCGATCTTGCCCTGGTAATGCCCAAGCGCCAGCTGGACGACATCATAGAGATGATCTACGCCCTGGACAAGATAGCTCCGGGCACCGCCAACGACGACACCCTGCTCTACGGCGTGGAAGTAAAGTTCTACAATTCCACCGTGGAAGTGGACGGCAACCTGGAGACTCCGGTAAAGGGTCTGTATATGCTGGGCGACGGCTCCGGCGTTACCCACAGCCTGTCGCAGGCTTCCGCGAGCGGAGTGCACGTGGCAAGGAGACTGGCGGAGAAGTACAAGAAAGCCTAGACCAAACGTAAACCGAACGAATAAAAAAGGCCCCGCTGAGACGCGGGGTCTTTTAATGTCTGAAACACGATCCGTGGCCTGCGGCCCTCCGGAACTATTTGTACAAGGTCCTGTGGATGAATTCTTCCACTGCAGCCTTGTATTTTTCGGGATCCACCAGGAAACTGAGCGCGTGGTCCGCGCCCTTTACGGTGATGCGCTTTACCATCTCCGGGTTGGCCTCCGCGGGGCCTTCGCTCATGTACGCAGGCACGAAGCTGTCGGCTTCTCCGTGGATGATAAGTATGGGCACCCTGGTGTTCTTAACGCATTCGGACGCGTCTATGTCCGTAAGCTTGAACCTGCCCAGCACGGCGGCGCCTATCCTGGCGAATATCAGCGTCCAGCCGGGGATGTGCATGCCGGCGGCGGTGTTGACTATTATCTTTCTGGGCGAGGAATACGGGCAGTCCGCCACTATTCCGCGCAGGCTGGACGGGAAGTCAAGTTCGCATGCCAGAAGCACCGTGGCCGCCCCCATGGAAATACCGAACAGATACATCGGCACGGGACCGAAGCGCTTCCTTGCCCAGCGGGCCCACTCCAGAACGTCCTGCCGTTCGTTGATGCCGAAACTGATTACGTTTCCTTCGCTCTCGCCGTGCGCTCTCTCGTCTATCAGAAGCACATTGAAGCCCCTGTCCAGCAGGTATTTTGAACCTCCGGAAAAGTCCTTGAACGCGGTGCTTCTGTAGCCGTGGCAGCAGATGAACAGCGGCGCGCCTTCGGTCGAGTGGTAGTACCTGCCGCGCAGCCGGAGCCCGTCGAAGGACTTTATCCGCACTTCCTCGCACGGGACTTCTTTGATCCTATCGATCAGTTTGTAGATCTCGTCCTTGTACGGTTCGGCGGTGTGCCCCTCCGGCAGATAGTAGTCGTCCTGACGCATCTTAGGCGGGTTGTAGAACGTAAATACGAATATCCCCACCGTTGCCGCGACGCACAGCACTAACAGAACGATGATGATCCAAAGCCACCACATATGACCCTCCGTTCAAGCCCGAAGGCTTATGGTTTAATATTTTGAAAAGCCCGGAATCTCAGGCCTGTTCAGTCTTTTTTATCCGCGAAGTACTCGAAGACCTGCTCCGCTGCCCTGGCGTTCATGCCCGGCGCCTTGGCCAGATCCTCTTTAGACGCCGCCTTTATGCCGTCCACGCTGCCGAAAGTGTTTAGAAGCGACAGCTTGCGCTTTTCTCCTATGCCGGGAACGTTGTCCAGCACGGAACGCTTCACGGCCTTTCCGCGCAGGCTTCTGTGGTACTCTATAGCGAAGCGGTGGACCTCCTCCTGGAGCCTGCCGCAGTACGCGAACAGTTCGCGCATGCCCTCGAGCGGATACTCGGTACCTTCGTAGAGCAGAGCCCTGGTGCGGTGCTTGTCATCCTTCACCATGCCTGCCACCGGAACGTCGAGTCCCAGAGCGAAGAGCACGTCCTTTGCGGCGTTCACCTGCCCCGCTCCGCCGTCCATGAATACAGCGTCCGGAAGCTGCGCAAAGCCCGGGTCGCCCTCCTTCGCTTTCCTGAAGCGGCGGAACAGCACCTCCGTAAGGCTCGCGGTATCGTCGTTGCCCTCTATGGTCCTTATCTTAAATCGTCTGTATGCTTTCTTGCTGGGGCGACCGTCCTCGAACACCACCATTGCGCCTACGCTGTCGACGCCCTGTATGTGCGATATGTCGTAAGATTCCACTCTGTTCAGCCTGCTTCCGAGATCTTCTCCGAACACCCGGATAAGCTGCTGACGGAGCGCGTCGTCCTTCTCCTGCTGGCGCTTTGCCCTTTCGTCTATGTCGCGCAGCATCACTTCCGCGTCCTTGCGTACGACGTCCATCAGAGCGCGTTTCTCGCCGCGCATAGGCACCAGGAAACTAACCGATGAGCCTCTCATGCCGGACAGCCACTCTTCCAGAAGTTCCTTTTCCGGCGGCATCTGGGCAAGCAGTATCTCTTTGGGGACCGTAAGACTCTCCGAGTAATATCTTTTTATGAATTCCGCGACCAGGTAGCCTTCCGCCTCGCCTGCGGTGTCGCCAAGGAAGAAGCTCTCCCTGCCGGACAGCTTTCCGCCGCGTACCGTAAACAACAGCACGTGGGCGCCTGCCAGACCGCTTACGACCAGCAGCACGTCCAGATCCTCCGGATGCGACAGCACCACACGCTGCCTTTCCGACAGCGATTCTATGGCAGTAAGGTGATCGCGGAGCTTCGCGGCATCCTCGAAACGCATCTCCGCAGAGGCGCGCTCCATCTCCTCCTTAAGCTCTTTCTTAAGGCTGTTGTCCCTGCCGGAAAGAAAAGCCACCGCCTTATCCACGGACTCCATGTATTCTTCTCTGTCGACGGTGCCGGTGCAGATGCCTCGGCATTGGTGTATGTGGTAATTGAGGCACGGTGTGTGACCCACAGGAAAGCTCCTCGCGTTGCAGCGTTTAAGGCTGTAAAGGGAGTTCAGCAGGTCGATTATGACGTTTACGGATCCCGCGTCCGCGAAGGGTCCGAAATACTTGGAGCCATCGTTCTCCAGACGGCGCGTCTTAAGCACCCTGGGCCACTCTTCCTTAAGCGTGACCTTTACGTACGGGTAGGTCTTGTCGTCGCGCAGAAGTATGTTGTACTTGGGGCGGTAGCGCTTTATAAGGTTGCACTCCAGGATCAGCGCTTCCATCTCGGAGCCGGCCGCTATGTACTCGAACTCCGCGATGTGCTTGACCATCTCGCGGGTCTTGGGCGTCTGGTTCTTAGGCGACTGGAAATACTGCCGCACCCTGTTCTTGAGGTTTACAGCCTTGCCGACGTATATGATGTTCCCGAACTCATCCTTGTGCAGGTAGCAGCCCGGACTGTCGGGAAGCTTCTTAAGTTCCTCTTTAATGTCGAACATGTTGTTTAAGTATGTCGATACGGTCCGCAGGCTTCCGGTGCGTTCAAGTGTTTCATCGGCCAACTCCGCGGCTTCACGCCGAGCCTTTTCGAGGCTTCGTACCGGTCGGCTCGTACCTAACGGCCTCCCGGCGAAGCCTTGGCTAAAAGTCTCTTCTACCGCTCCGCGATGGCCTCCTAAACACTTGGCACGCACCGACGCGCAGACCGGTATTATACTTTAACTGCGGTCGCCGGAACCGCCGGACTTCTTACGCGCCTTAGCCCTGTCGCTGCGCACCTTCCTGTACACGACGTACATCGCCGCGAACGCCACGACTATCATCACCAGCGACCCAAGCAGCGCGAATATCTTCGCCGCGGTCGCGTCGTCTATGCCGAAGATCGACAGCGGACCGCCCTTCTCCACGGTGGACGTCGCCACCAGGTCGTACTCGCCGCGGGTCTCTCCGCCCACGCTCAGCTTTATCTTTCCTACCACGTCGCCTCGGTTCACCGGAGCGTGCACGCTGTCAGGGAGCACCGCTTCGTACGAGACAGTGTCCGGAGCCTCGGAGGCATCCAGAGTCGTGTAGATGTTTTTGTTAAGAGCCACGCCAACTGTCTTTACGGCGCCCCTCTTGACCTTTATGTTTCCGAAATCCTGGCCGGCGGACGCTGCCTTATACGTGCGGAAGTTCTCCTGGCCCCACTGCAGCAGCTTTATGGAGTCCACGACCCTTTCGTAGATTCCGCTGGTGTCTCCGTCGGAGCGCAGTACTATGGTCAGTATGGTGGTGCCGTCCTTCTCCGCCGCGGCTATCATGCAGCCCTTGGCTTCGTCGTCATAGCCGGTCTTTATGCCTATGCAGCCGTCGTATTTGGGCGTGCGCTTGTCCGGTCCAACGTATATGGTCGTTGTGGTGTTGTAGAGCAGCCAGTTGGTGGTCTTGACGGTCTCCGTCTTGCCGGGGTTCAGAGCGCCCTTGCCGCGTGTGTAGGTGTACTCGGTCATGCCCACGATCTCGCGGAAGAGCTCGTTCTGCATGCAGTAGCTGACTATCTTATACAGGTCGCGCGCGGTGGTATAGTGGTTCTCGTCGTGAAGTCCGTGCGGATTTACGAAATGGGAGTTCTCGCAGCCTATCTCGGCGGCCTTCTCGTTCATGAGCTTGGCGAACTCCGCGACGCTGCCGCTCATGTGCTTGGCGAACAGCTCCGCCAGGTCGTTGCACGAAGCGATCAGCATGCAGTGCAGGGCGTCCCTGGCCGTTATCTGCTCGCCCGCCTTCATCTTGAGTATGGTCGGCTCCACCGTTTCTATCTCGTCGTCGGCGGTCATGGTGATGCCCAGGCTTACGTTCTCTATCGCCAGTATCCCCGTCAGCATCTTCGTAAGGCTGGCCGGATACAGACGCTCGTCCGCGTTCTTCTCGTAAAGTATCTCCCCCGTCGTAAGATCCGCGACCAGAGCGGCCTCCGCCGTCACCTCCGGAGCCTCCGAAGCTCCGAAAGCCGCGGCCGGGAAGACCGTCAGCGCGATCGTCAGCGCCAGTATTACAGCAATGAACTTCTTCATGTCTCTATCCCCTGAAACTTACAGTAATTCTCTCAATCTCTGCAGAGCGCGCCCCCTGTGCCCGTTCTGATCCTTGTAGCTCTGCGGCATCTGCGCGAAGGTGCGCCTCCGGCCCTCCGGAATGAATATGCTGTCGTAGCCGAAGCCGCCGGTGCCCTTCTCCTCGTAGGAGATGTGGCCTCTGCACTCGCCTCTGGCCTGGATCACCCTGCCGTCCGGATACACCAGAGTTATGACGCACACGAACATGGCCGTGCGCTTTTTATACGGAAGCCCCTCGAGCTTTTTAAGTATTATCTTTCTTGCCGCCGCGTCGTCGCCGTGGACTCCGCTGTAGCGCGCGGAATTGACCCCCGGCTCGCCTCCCAGAGCGTCCACGAACAGTCCGGAATCGTCCGCTATGGCGGGCTCTCCGGTCATGTCGCTTATGGTCTTCGCCTTGATGTACGAGTTCTCCTCGCAGGTGGTCCCGGTCTCTTCTATGTCCAGATATCCAAGCCCCACGTCCTTCTGCGACACCAGCCCCATTCCGAAATCCTTCGTTATGTGGCTGATCTCGTTAAGTTTATTCATATTTTGTGTCGCGGCTATTATTCTCATAAGCGTTTCCCTATATTTTATGTTATAATTCTTAATGGTATTATAGCCCAAAAACACCGGCTGATACAAATCAAACATCAAAGAGGGAAATAATGTTAAAGATCAACGACAGAGACGCCGTAAGATTCTTAAGCGGCGCGCCCGACTACGCGGCTGCGGACGCAGCTCTTGCCACCCTTCTGAAAGGCGACGGAGCCGGGAACGATTTCCTCGGATGGGTGGACCTCCCCTCCGCTTACGACAGGGAGGAGTATTCGAGGATTAAGCTCTGCGCGGAGAGGATACGCAAGGACGCGGACGCTCTCATAGTGATAGGCATAGGGGGCTCCTATCTGGGCGCCAGAGCAGTAATAGAATTCCTTTGTTCCCCAAGACACAACGAGGATCCGAAAGGTTCCCCGCGCATCTATTTCACAGGCAACGGAATAGACGGAGCCGACATAGCCCAGATACTGAGGCTGGTGGAAGGCAAGTCCGTCTATCTTAATGTCATCTCCAAATCCGGGACCACCCTGGAGCCTGCCGCTGCTTTCCGCGTGTTCAAGGACTACGTGGAAAAGACCTACGGCAGGGAGGAAGCCAGAAAACGCATAATCTGCACCACGGACGCCAGACGCGGAGCGCTCAAGGGCCTGGCAGATCAGGAAGGCTACGAATGCTTCGTCGTACCGGACAACGTTGGCGGGCGGTACAGCGTTCTTACAGCAGTCGGACTCCTGCCCATAGCAGCCGCCGGGATCGACACCGACGCCCTGATGATCGGCGCCGCGGACATGGCACAGATCTGCGCGAAGCCCGGAAAGGACAACCCGGCGATAGTCTACGCCGCCACCCGCCAGGCGCTCTACAGACAGTTCGGAAAGAAGACGGAGATACTCTCCTGCCCCTCCGAGAGCTGGAGGTTCCTGTCCGAATGGTGGAAGCAGCTCTACGGCGAATCCGAAGGCAAACAGGGTCTGGGCATCTTCCCGGCGTCCTGCGTCTACACCGCGGACCTTCACTCCATGGGACAGTACATACAGGACGGCGAAAGGACCCTCATGGAGACCTTCCTTACCTATGAAGAGCCCGCCGAAAGCATGACGGTCCCCTTCTCCCCGGAGAACGCGGACGGCCTTAACTACCTTGCGGGCAGAAGCTTCGCGGACATCTACGGCTGCGCAAAGGAAGGCGTAAAGCAGGCCCACGTATCCGGAAACGTGCCCTGCACGGAGATAGAGATAACGCGCCCGGACGCGGAAGATCTTGGAAGGCTGATATACTTCTTCGAGATCGCCTGCGGCATATCCGGCTACATGGAGGGCGTAAACCCCTTCGACCAGCCCGGCGTGGAAGAATACAAGAAGAACATGTTCAAGCTGCTCGGCAGACCGTGATATCGTAATTCCGGCCGGAACCGCGGAGCATTCTTTCTCGACCGGCTGCGCGGTTTCACGCTGAGCCTTTCCGAAGCTTCGGGCCCATCGGCTCGTACCTAACGGCCTTTGGACGAAGCTTTAGCGGAAAGTCTCGACTACCGCTCCGCCCGCCGGAGCTTATGGCCTCGAAATAATGCTCCGAGGCTCCGGCCCGGACAGACAAATACCACGCAACCACAGACGTTAATAACTTCCTGCACAGAAAGGAGCAAAATATGAGCGACTATAAAGCAAGATACGAGTTCTGGAAGACCAACGCATTCTTCGACGAGGCTACCAGAGCGGAGCTCGCGGCCCTTACGGACGAAAAGGAGATAGAGGACCGCTTCTACAGGGATCTGGAGTTCGGAACAGGAGGAGCCCGCGGACTGATGGGCGCCGGCACCAACCGCTTCAACTCCTACAACGTAAGGCGCATCACCACAGGCTTCGCGGCGTACCTGCTTAAGGCCTTCGGAGAAGACGCCAAGAAGCGCGGCGTGGCCGTAGCCTTCGATACCAGAAACAACTCCGCGGAGTACGCCAGGCAGACAGCGCTCACAATGTGCGCCGCCGGCATACCCGCCTACCTTTACAAGATGACCTGCCCCACCCCCATGCTGTCCTTCACCGTAAGGCAGCTTAACTGCGTGGGCGGAGTAATAGTAACCGCAAGCCACAACACCAAGGAGTACAACGGCTACAAGGCCTACGACGAGACCGGCTGCCAGCTCTACCCCTACACCGCGGACGCAGTAATAGCCGAAGTGGACAAGGTGGAGATAACCAGTACCGTCATAATGGACGAGAAGGAAGCCGCGGACAAGGGTCTGCTGCGCTACCTGGGCGACGAGATGATGGACCGCTACGTAAAGGCCGTCGAGGGCGAAGCAGACTACATCACGCCCGGAGCCAAGGCTGCTCTTAAGGTCGTATACACACCGCTGCACGGAGCAGGCATGGTTCCTGTAACAAGGGTGTTCAAGGACCTTGGCTACACAGGCGTAAGCATCGTAAAGGAGCAGACGGTACCGGACGGAAACTTCCCCACCGTCACCTCCCCCAACCCCGGCGACGAGAGCGCCATGCAGATGGCGATAAAGCAGGCTATAGCCGAAAAGGCGGACATAGCGATAGGCTCCGACCCGGACGCGGACCGTATAGGCATGGCAATAATAGAAAAGGACGGCACTGCAAGGTTCCTTTCCGGAAACCAGATCTGCGCCCTGCTCATAAACTACGTGCTGATGAGGAGAAAGGACAGGCTAAAGCCCAACTCCTGCATAATCACCACTGTCGTAACGAGCGAGTTCGGCTCCGACATAGCAAGGTCCTACGGGCTTACCGCCGAGGAAGTCCTTACGGGCTTCAAGTTCATAGGCGAGCGCATGACCCGCCTGGAAGAGAGCGGCGAAAAGACCGTGGAATTCGGCTACGAAGAGAGCAACGGCTGCCTTATAGGCGACTACGTACGCGACAAGGATTCCGCCACCGCCCTGATGAAGATCTGCGAGATGGCAGCCTTCTACAAGGCCCACGGCAAGAGCATGGACGATGTTCTGGAAGACCTCTACAAGAAGCACGGCTACTATCTGGACCACCTGGACAACTACGTCTTTACAGGCAAGGAAGGCGCGGAAAAGATAGCGTCCATAAACAGAAAACTCCGCAGCATAGGCACCGCCCTGTCTCCGGACATCGAGACCATGAAGGACTTCGAAAAAGGCGTGGACGGACTGCCGCCCTCGGACGTTCTGAAATACTGGTTCAAGGACGGTTCCTGGCTGGCGATAAGGCCCTCCGGCACCGAGCCCAAGACCAAGGTCTACTACTGCATACACGACAACGACCAGAAGGCCGCGGCCGAGAACCTGGCAAAGAAACAGAAGCTGATCAAGGACGTCATCGACAGCCTGTAAGCTCCGCGGACAGCGCATCACACACCGCGGACTGCAGCCCAAGGACTAACATTTATGACTACAGCAGAATACTACGAACTTAATAAGGACCGGATCTATCTGTTCAACCAGGGCAGCTACCAGAACGCCTACGAGCTTATGGGAGCGCACCCGGCGGTCGAGGACGGTCAGGACGGCACGCGCTTTACGGTATGGGTCCCCGGCGCCAAACAGGTAAGCGTAATGGGAGACTTCAACGGCTGGTCGGAAGAGGAAACGCAGCTTCAGACAATGTGGGACAGCGGCATCTGGACGCTCTTCGTGCCAGGCGCGCTGGAAAACATGGCCTACAAATACCGCATAGTTACCAGGCGCAATAAAGTCCTCTACAAGGCCGACCCCTACGGCTACTGGTCCGAGCACAGGCCCAAGTCCGCCTCCGTCATACGCAGGCTGGACTACGAATGGCACGACGCGGAGTGGATGGAACACCGCAGGAACACCAATCACTTCGAGCAGCCCAAGAACATCTACGAGGTGCACCTGGGCTCCTGGAAGCGCCACATCTACAGGCCCACGGAAGAGCAGTTCTACACCTACTCGGAGATAGCCGCAGACCTTGTGCCCTACGCCAAGAAGATGGGCTACACCCACCTGGAGATAATGCCTGTCATGGAGCATCCTCTGGACGATTCCTGGGGCTACCAGCTTACCGGCTACTACGCCGCGACGTCGCGCTACGGAACTCCGCAGCAGCTGATGGAGCTTATAGACACCGCGCATCAGGCAGGCATAGGCATAATACTGGACTGGGTCCCGGCGCACTTCTGCCGCGACGACCACGGACTGGTAAGGTTCAACGGCGACAAGCTCTACGAGCTGCGCGAGCACCCTCAGTGGGGCACCCTGATATTCGACTACGGACGCCCGGAGGTAAAGAGCTTCCTGATCTCCAACGCGGTGTTCTGGATCGATAAATACCACGCCGACGGACTGCGCGTGGACGGCGTCAGCTCCATGCTGTACCTGAACTTCGGCATAGACGACCCGGACAAGAAACGCTTCAACAAATACGGCGAGGAAGGCAATCTGGAAGCCGTGGAGTTCCTGCAGGAGCTCGCGAGGACAGTAGGATCGCGCTTCCCCGGAGTCTTTACGGTGGCGGAGGAAAGCACGGCCTGGCCTAAAGTCACCCACCCTGCCGATCAGGGAGGCCTGGGCTTCCACTACAAGTGGGACATGGGCTGGATGCACGATACCCTGGATTACATCTCCACGGACTATCTGTTCCGCAAATATCACCAGAACCAGATAAGCTTCTCCATGATGTACGCGCGTTCGGAGAACTTCATTCTGCCGCTGTCGCACGACGAGGTGGTACACGGTAAGAAGTCCATAATAGGGCGCCAGCAGGGCGACTACGAGCGCCAGTTCCAAGGCCTTAAGGCCCTTGCGGTCTACCAGATGACCCACCCGGGCGGCAAGCTCAACTTCATGGGCACGGAGATAGCGCAGTTCATAGAATGGCGCTTCTACGAGCAGCTGGAATGGTTCCTGCTGCAGTACCCCAACCACGCGGCGCATCACGAGTTCGTAAGGAAGCTCAACCACGTCTACAAGGACAACAAGGCGCTGTGGGAGCTGGACTACCAGGACCGCGGCTTCGAGTGGATAGACGCGGACGATTCCGAGCACAGCGTCTACAGCTACGTAAGGTACCCGAAGAACCGCGCGTGGCCGGTAGTCTGCGTAATCAACTTCGGATGGAACGGCTGCGGGAACTACCGCATAGGAGTGCCCCGCCCCGGAAAGTACAAAGTGCTTATAAACAGCGGAGCCCCGGACACCGAAGGAACCATCCTGGAGACCCGGGACGTCCCGATGCACGGAAGACCGTGGTCCCTGGAGCTGGACCTGCCGCAGACCTGCGGAATGATACTTAAACGAATAAGGAGCAACGATTAATGTCCCTGGCAAAGTTCAAAGATAAAGAAACATTCAAAGAAGCATATAAAGACATACTGGACAGAACATATTCCAAGCCCGCCGACGAATGCACGGACTGGGAAAAGTACGAGGCCCTCGTATACCTGATCAATCAGGAGGCGGACGCTTCGCGCAAGGCCACAAAGAAGGCCCACAACGCAATAGAAGACAAACGCGTATACTACTTCTCCATGGAGTTCCTGATCGGAAAGCTGCTGGAGAACTACCTGCTTACCGCCGGCATCAAGGACAGCGTAAAGGACGGCCTGCGGGATCTTGGCGTAGAGCTGGACGCTCTTCTGGAGCTGGATCCGGAACCGGGCCTCGGCAACGGAGGCCTGGGCAGACTTGCGGCCTGCTTCCTGGATTCCATGGCGTCCCTGGGCATAGCGGGCACGGGCATGGGCATACGCTACCGCTTCGGTCTGTTCCGCCAGAAGATAGAGAACGGCTGGCAGGTAGCGGAACCGGACGCCTGGCTGGCCAACGGCTATCCCTGGGAGGAAGCTGTACCCGCTGACAGCGTGGAAGTGCGCTTCGGCGGCGTGGTGGACAGAAGCATAAAGGACGGCCACCTGCACTTCACCCACAGGGACTACACAGCCGTAAGGGCCATCCCCTACAACGTAAACATCATCGGAGCCGGCGGCGAAAAGGTGGAGCGTCTTAAGCTGTGGAGCGCGTCCCTTGCGGACGACACTCTGGACATGGACGCCTTCAACCGCGGAGAATACAGCGAAGCGCTTAAGAAGAGCGCGGAGATAGAGGCCATCAACTGCATACTCTACCCGGACGACTCCATGGGAGCAGGCAGACGCCTTCGCCTGATGCAGGAATACTTCTTCGTGGCGGCCGGCATAGCCACGATAATCCGCAACTACAAGAAGACCTACGGCCCGGACGCGCTGGACAAGCTGCCGGACCGCGTAGCCATACACATCAACGACACCCACCCCACCCTCTGCGTGCCGGAGCTTATGAGAGTTCTGATGGACGTAGAAGGCATGGAGTGGGACGACGCCTGGAACATAACCGAAAGGACAGTCTCCTTCACCAACCACACGGTTCTTCCCGAGGCCCTGGAGAAGTGGCCCATCAGCCTCATGCAGAGCCTGCTTCCGCGCGTCTACATGATCATCGAGGAGATAGACCGCAGATGGCGCGAAAAGGTGGAGAGCATGGGACGCGGCGGCTACGAGACCATGCGCAGCACCGCGGTCCTTTGGGACGGCGAGGTCCGCATGGCCAACCTTTCGATAATAGGCAGCCATTCCACCAACGGCGTGGCGGCGCTGCACTCGCAGATACTCAAGGACGACGTGTTCCGCGCCTTCTACGAGATAAAGCCGGAAGCCTTCGGCAACAAGACCAACGGCGTAAGCCACAGGCGCTTCCTGGTGCAGGCTGACCCCGGCCTTGCCGAGCTCATAACCTCCGCCATAGGCGACAAGTGGATAAGGGATCCGCAGCGTCTGGAGGACCTTCTCAAATATAAGGACGACAGCGCCTTCCTGGAAAGGCTGGCGGCCGTAAAGCGCTACAACAAAGTCAAGCTCTCCGACTACCTGATCAGGAACGGCGGCCCGTCCATCGATCCGGACAGCATAATGGACGTCCACGTAAAGAGGATACACGCCTACAAGCGCCAGCTTCTTAACGTCCTTAAGATAATGGATCTGTACAACAGACTCTGCGACAACCCGTTCATGGACATGGAGCCCGTAACCTTCATATTCGCGGGCAAGGCTGCTCAGGGCTACGGCTTCGCCAAGGACGTGATAAAGCTGATCAACAGCGTCGCCGAGATAGTCAACGCGGACCCGGTCATCAGCCAGAAGATAAAGGTCGTTTTCGCGGAGAACTTCTGCGTGTCCCTGGGGCAGATAATCTACCCCGCGGCGGACATCTCCGAGCAGATCTCCACGGCCGGCAAGGAAGCCTCCGGCACCGGCAACATGAAGTTCATGATGAACGGCGCCGTAACTCTGGGCACCCTGGACGGAGCCAACATAGAGATCAAGGAACAGGTCGGAGACGACAACATAAAGATATTCGGCCTTACCTCCGACGAGGTAATGAACTACTACAGATACGGCGGCTACAACGCCTACCAGACAGCCAACGACGACCCCAGGCTGAAGAAGATAACCAGCCAGCTGGTCGACGGCTTCTTCGAACGCTGCGGCACCGCTTTCTGGACCATACTGGACGACCTTGTAAAGCACAACGACTCTTTCTTCGTGCTTAAGGATTTCGATTCTTACGTCCGCGCGTGGAACGAACTTACGGCTGCGCATAAGGACAGGGATGCATGGAACCGCATGTCCCTTGTCAACATCGCGAAGTCCGGTTTCTTCTCCAGCGACAGGACGATAAAAGAATACGCAGAGGATATCTGGAATATTCGCAAATAGGAGGAACTCATGTCACGGAAAAACTGCATTGCGATGCTTCTGGCCGGCGGCCAGGGAACGAGGCTCGGCGCGCTTACCGACCGCATCGCTAAACCGGCGGTATCGTTCGGAGGCAAGTACAGGATCATCGACTTCTCGCTGTCCAACTGCATCAACTCCGGAATAGATACCGTAGGAATACTCGTACAGTACAGACCCGCAACGCTCAACCGCTACCTGGGCAACGGTCAGGCGTGGGACCTGGACGTAGTGGGCGGAGGCGTTCACGTTCTGTCGCCCTACGCCACGCAGAAAGGCGGCTCCTGGTACGAGGGCACCGCGGATGCCATTTACCATAACATCAATTTCATAGACCGCTACGAACCGGAGAACGTCCTGATCCTTTCCGGCGACCACATCTACAAGATGGATTATTCCAAGATGCTGGAAGCCCACGAAAAGAACAAGGCGGACCTTACTGTATCCGTAATGGAAGTTCCCTGGGAGGAAGCCAGCCGCTTCGGAATAATGACTCTGGACGAGAACGACCGCATAGTAAAGTTCTCCGAAAAGCCAAAGGACCCGGACAGCAACATGGCGTCCATGGGAATATACATCTTCTCCTGGGACGTCCTGCGCAAGGCTCTTAAGGAAGACAACCAGGACGAGACCTCCGAGAAGGACTTCGGCAAGAACATAATCCCCAAGCTCCTGGAAGCCGGCAAGAGGCTCTTCGCCTACCACTTCGACGGCTACTGGAAGGACGTAGGAACGATCGACAGCTACTACAGTTCGCAGATGGAGCTTCTGGAGAAGGACGCTCCGCTGAACATCTTCGAGCGCAGCATGCACATATTCTCCAACTCCAACAACAGCCCGTCCAGCTTCATAGGCGAAGACGCGCATCTTAAGAACAGCCTGGTCTGCAACGGCTGCGGAGTGTTCGGATCGCTGGAGCACTCCATACTGGGCGTGGACGCCATAGTCCACGACGGCAGCGTCATAAAGGACTCCATAATCCTGCCCGGCGCCGACATCGGCAGGAACTGCAGGATCACCAAGGCAATAGTTAACGAGAACGTCGTCATACCCGACGGAACAGTTATAGGCAGCGAGGACGGCGAGATAACCGTCGTCGGCAAGAGCCTTTGATCGGGGGTGCAGCAATGAATAACGTATTCGGAATAGTATTCGCAAACTACAACGCCACCGGCTTCGGAGAACTGCTCCACAGAAGGACCATAGCCTCCCTGCCCTTCGCCGGCAGATACAGGCTGATAGACTTCGCTCTGTCCAACATGGTCAACTCCGGGATAGGCACCGTGGGACTGATAATGCCCACCAACTACAGATCCCTGATCGACCACGTGGGAAGCGGCAAGGAATGGAACCTCAGCAAGAAGATCGGCGGACTGTTCATACTGCCCGGCACAGTGTTCAGCGGCAGCAGCAACACGCAGAAGTTCATGCTCTCCGACCTGCTGGTAAACCACAGGTACATCGAAAGGCGCGCAGACGACACCTACGCGGTCATAAGCTCCGCCAGCAACGTCTGCAGCCTGGATTACACGGAGATGATAGAGCAGCACATAGAGAGCGGAAAGACCGTCACCTTCGCGTACTTCAGGGACGAGAACGGCGCCGAAAAGCCCCTGGACTGCTTCGTCGTAAGCCGCGCTACGCTACTCGGAATAATCGAGAGCTACCCAAAATCCTCTCATCTGGACCTTGTGGAGCTGCTGGAGCGCGAGTACGGAGCGGACAGCACGGGACGCTACGTCTTCGACGCCTACGTAAGACCGATCGAGACCATAGAGGACTACATAAAGGCCAACCAAGACCTGCTGGATCCCCAGCTGCACAAGCAGCTGTTCCGCGGCGACCGCGCAGTGTTCACGAAGGTCCAGGACGAAGCTCCCACCATCTACAACGACGGCTGCGAAGTCAAGAACTCCCTTATCCCGGCCGGCTGCAACATAAGCGGCAAGGTAGAGAACTGCGTGCTGGCCAGAAGCGTTGTGGTGGAAGAAGGCGCAAGCCTTAAAAACTGCATAGTCTTCCAGCACGGCACCATAAAGCGCGGCACCGTAGTGGAGAACGCCATACTGGACAAGTACGTGACGATCAGCAGCAGCGTAAGGCTCTGCGGCGGCACTGAAAGGCCTCTGATAATAGGCAAGAACCTTACGCTGTAGGCCCGCCCTGCCGCGGCGCACGCGGCAAATAAACACAGAAAGAAAAACGATCATGGAAAAAGAAAAGCTTAAAGTGCTCTTCGCCAGCTTCGAGGCAGCGCCCTTCATCAAGACGGGCGGCCTGGGGGACGTGGCAGGGAGCCTTCCCAAATACCTGAATAAAAAGGACTGCGACGTACGCCTTATACTGCCCAAGCTGTCCTGCATTCCGCAGCGTTTCGTGGACCGCATGGAGTACGTGGAGAACTACACCGTGCGCCTGGGCTGGAGGGACAGCTACTGCGGCCTCTTCGAGATGAACTACAACGGAGTCACCATCTACTTCCTGGACAACGAGTACTACTTCAACAGACCCGGTGTCTACGGCGAGTTCGACGACGGAGAGCGCGTGGCGTTCTTCTCCAAGGCAGTGCTGGAGACCCTGCTCCACCTGTCGGACTTCATGCCGGACGTCATCCACTGCAACGACTGGCACACCGCCCTGGTACCCGTCTTCCTTAACGAGCACTACAAGGCCTTCCTGGGATTCGACAGGATCAAGACCATACTTACGGTCCACAATCTTAAGTTCCAGGGACAGTATTCGGACTTCGTGATAGGCGACGTCTGCGGACTGGCCGGATCGGACGCCGACAGGCAGATGCGCAGCGGCTACGGCAGCGCCAACTACATGCTGGCCGGACTGCGCTACGCGGACCGCATTAGCACGGTATCTCCCACCTACGCGGAAGAGATATGCACGCCTTACTTCGGCGAGGGGCTGGACTGGCTCTTCTCCGACAGGCACGACAGGCTTACCGGAATACTCAACGGCATAGCCGTGGACGTATTCGACCCGGAGACGGACCGCTTCCTGCCCTACCATTTCTCGGCGGAAAAGACCGCCGGCAAGGCGCGCTGCAAGAAGGCCCTGCAGAAGGAGCTCGGTCTCAACACCGAGTGCGACAAGCCGCTGTTCGCGGTAGTCACCCGCCTTACGGAGCAGAAGGGTCTGGACCTGATAACCTACAATCTGCCCTGGATAGCCGAGAGCGGCTGCCAGCTGGTCGTCCTTGGCCAGGGCGACCCGCGCTACGAGGAAGCCTTCAGGTATTACCAGAACAAGTACCCCGGCCAGATCTGCGCCAGGATAGAATTCTCCGAGGAGCTTTCGCACCGCATCTACGCGGGCGCGGACGCGTTACTTATGCCCAGCCGTTTCGAGCCCTGCGGACTGTCCCAGATGATAGCCATGCGCTACGGCACAGTGCCCGTGGTACGCGAGACCGGCGGCCTTAAGGACAGCGTACAGCCGTACAACAAGTACACCGGCGAAGGCAGCGGTTTCTCGTTCGCCAACTTCAACGCCCACGAGCTGCGCTACGCAATGGAGCAGCTTCTGGAGCTGTGGTCCAAGCCGCGCAAGTGGCAGGCGCTTAAGAAGCACATAATGACGCTGGACTTCAGCTGGGAGGCCTCCGCGGAGCGCTACAAGAAGCTGTACGAAGAAGTCTGCGGCAGATAGCCCGGCTGCGGGTCCGTCAGCGGCCCGCGGTCAACGACACCTTACAATCAAACGGTCCGCCGGACCGTACCGCTATACCCGATGGAACTGTACCATAATTCCCACAGCACCGATTACCGCAAACCCTTCGGCGCGGTGCGCTGCAAGGGCCACATCGAACTGAAACTTAAAGCCCCGGAAGCCGACTACGCCGTGCTCCGTCTGTATACGGACGAGGCAGGCGAAGGCATGCTCCAGCCGTCGTTCAGACAAGGCGATACTTTCACCTGGCGATTCTCCGCCCCGGAGGACGACTGCGTCCTCTGGTATTTCTTCGTGGTGGGACAGAACGACAACGTCTACTGCTACGGCAACAACGACAAGCAGCTGGGCGGCGAGGGCCGCGTCTACAGACCCGGCGAAACTCCGGAATCCTTCCGCATAGGAGTCTACCACGACTTTAAGGTGCCCGACTGGTACAAGGAAGGCATAGTCTACCAGATCTTCCCGGACCGCTTCCGCAGGACCGCAAAGCTCAACACTCGCTCCGCGGGCATTACGGACCTGGAGGACCTTGCTCCCGGCGCCGTCTACGACCCGAATACCGGCCGCGTCTTCGAGGACTGGGACACTCTTCCCTACTACATAAAGAACAAGGACGGCAGCATAGCGCACTGGAATTTCTGGGGCGGCAGCCTGGCCGGCATAGAGGAGAAGCTGGACTACATAAAGAGTCTGGGCGCCACCATCATCTACCTTAACCCCATCTTCGAGGCGCGTTCCAACCACCGCTACGACACCTCGGACTACTTTAAGATAGACCCCATGCTGGGCACGGAAGCGGACTTCCGGCGCCTCTGCGAAAAAGCTAAGAAGCTTGGAATACGCATAATCCTGGACGGCGTGTTCAACCACACCGGCGTCAACAGCAAGTACTACCGCGAGCACCCGGACTGGTTCCAGCGCGACGAGAACGGCGACGTTGTCTGCTGGTGGGGCGTAAAGGATCTGCCCCAGGTGGACGAGCTGAACCCGGAGTTTTCCGAAATGATCTGCGGCGAGAACGGCGTGCTTCGCTACTGGCTGCGCGCCGGAGCAAGCGGCTGGAGACTGGACGTTGCGGACGAGCTCCCCAACGAGTTCCTTATGAAGATCCGTCAGGCCGTAAAGGCCGAAGGCTCCGACAAGGTCGTAATAGGCGAGGTCTGGGAGGACGCCGGCTACAAGTTCGACTACGGCAAGCGCATGCGCTTCCTGGGCGGCAAAGAGCTGGACAGCGTAATGAACTACCCCGTCCGCCAGGACATACTGGACTACATGAGCTGCCAGATAGGTTCCGCGGAATTCGCGGCAAGGCAGATGAGCCGCATGGAGAACTACCCGCCCGAAGCCTGGGCCGGATGCTTCAACATGCTGGGCAGCCACGACCGCGAAAGGATACTCACCCTGCTGGGTTCCGAGGAAGCGGTAAAGTTCGCGGCGGCGATCCTGTACAGCCTGCCCGGCGTACCCGTCATCTACTACGGCGACGAGGTCTGCCTGGAGGGCGGCAAGGACCCGGACAACAGGCGCAGCTTTCCCTGGGAGCAACTTGCGGCAAAAAAGGAAATGACCGACCACTTCAGAGCGCTGGGCCGCCTCAGAAATGGCTCTGAAACGCTCAAAAAGGGCTCTTTCAGCGCGTTTGAGGGCGAAAACGGGACATTAATCGTTCGCAGAAGTTTCGGGGCTGAAACGGTCGATTTTTGCTTCGACCGCAATACGCTTACGTGGAAGTACGAAACCAAGAAAGCGGAGTAAAAGAGTAAAGCCCTTTCATATATGAAAAACAAGCCAATGCTGCAAATATAAGCAGCATATATGATATGTTGTCTCTTAATGGATCGGATTATAGTTCCTACCACCCTGCAGAATCTGAGAAATCTTTTTTATAGACGAATATAATGCTTCATACGCTCACCGACCGGCAAATGTGACGATTTTGTTAAGATTAGCACTCTTGTCTTGACAGTGCTAATCTTAAGGACTATAACGTAGCTGCAAAGGAAAAAGAGAAGATCCTATCAAAGAATCCAAACACTCCATTCCTCTTAAGAAACATAGTTCATTCGATATGAAGAACAATGATTGAAAAGGAGGTAATGTACTATGTTGACACGTAGATATGATTTGTTTGATGACTTTTTTGATGATTTCGGTTTGGCAAAAGAAATGAGAAATCTCGACCGTAAGCTTTACGGAAGAAGAACGGGCAAAGAAATGCTCACTGATATAAAGGAGCATGATGATCACTATGATCTGGAGATCGAGCTTCCGGGATTCAAGAAGGAAGATTTGAGTGTATCTCTTGAGGACGGATACCTGACAGTGACCGCTGAAAAGTCCCATGATCAGGATAAAGAAAAGGGAGGCAAGCTGATTCGCCAGGAGAGATATTACGGATCGATGACCAGATCCTTCTATGTGGGCGAGGATATCACGTCCGATGAGATCAAGGGTAAATATGAACATGGTGTTCTGACCATCAGCCTTCCGAAGAAGGAAGAGCAAAAACAGGTTGAAGCGCCGAAACGCATCCTGATCGAAGGTTAGCTGAAACAAACGGAATGACAAGTGATGACCTGAATAGTTCTACTAGCGGAATTATTCAGACCGCCGGCTTAGCAAATAAAACACAACAATATAAAAGAACCGGACAAACGATCCGGTTCTTTTTTTTTCTATCCCAACCTTGCATCTCTGAGCGGCTCGTCCCAGAATACTTTACCGCCCTGCTCCGCGGCCAGCTCGTCGATCACTGCGCGGAAACCCTCCAGCAGCTCCGCCTCGCGCTTTTTGGAGCGGCGCCCCTTGCCTTTGAACAGGACCTTGCTGGAATACGCGTCGTAGGACACGGCGTAGTCCTCCTCATCCCTGTGCGGGAAGAAGGTAGCGGCCGCCTCGTACTTTATCTGCCCCGCCTCGGAATCCGAGACCAGCATCACCAGAGCCGCGCGGCGCTCCACGTCGTTAAACTTAAGCGCCGCCTTAAAATACTGCTCGTATACGTTAATGACCATCATTTCACCTCTATCGTTATCGTTACGTCCTCGTTCGACAGCAGCTCCGTCATCCGGGCCGCGTCCAGGTCCACGTGCCCCAGCCTGGTATAGGACCAGGAGTTGGAACCGTAGAATATCACTATGCTGTTTCCGGAGTAGAGCACTATGTCTCCGGGGCCGGTCTTCGTCTGAACGTCGCTGCGCGGAAGGCTCTTTCCTATGGAACCAACCTGCTCGAAGCCGCCGTACATGGACATCTTTACAGTAAGCGGCAGCATCTCCTTAAGCGCGGCCACGGACGCGTTGTCCTCCCAGGTAACCGGGACCTGCGTTCCTCCTATCGTAAGCTTCATCTCGCCCTCCCCCGGCTTTTCCACCGGGCCTGTCCAGCTGTTGATACCGCCGAACTCGTACACGTTTACATATCCCATGTCCGCCAGCTTCTGCGAGGCATCCCTGCTGCGGCGCCCCGTGCGGCAGTAGACCAGTATCACCTGCTGAAGATCCGGCAGCTGCGCGGGCCTTTCCGTGCCTATGCTCTCGTTGGGAAGAAGCACCGCGCCCGGAATGTGACCCCCGTCGTACTCGTCCTGCCTGCGCACGTCCAGGATTATGTGACCGTCGTCCCTTGCCATCATCTCCTTAGCCTGATCCTGCGAGATATGGGTGTAGGACGCGGCCGGAACAGCGTTCTCCTGCCCCGAACCGTTATCCGGCGCAGCGTTGCTTCCCCCGCCCCGCGAAGCGCAGCCGGTAAGGATGAGGATGAGTATTAGGATGAGTATTGCGAAGTATTTCATTGGGTTTTTTCAACTAGAACGGAAATAGCGCTTTCCCAACTAAATAAAGAACGTCAGAGTCATAGATTTTATTAAAATCTGAAAACCTGTAACGTACTAGTCTTTGATAATCATAATTGGATTTTGCTGTTTTATGTACATATTCAAAAACAAGTTCCTGAATGCCTGTATACAAGTTATTGATATCTTTCGCAAAGCGTATAAAATCAGCTGCATTAAGTGTCATTTCCTTATTATCTACAATATAATTCAAATCAAAAGCAGGATGGCCGGTAATGCACCCTTCTGAAGCAATATGTATTCCATGCATTTGATGCTCCAGTTTATTTCTAAGCGCCTTGATATTCGCGAGAAAATCATAATTACGATTAAGTATAGCCTCATATTCAACCTTTAAATTCGGAATGTTATCAGAAAACTCTATTAGGCCATCACTCTCCCTTATTACATAACATTCCTCATTACTCTTTTTTGTATATGGTATTAGCCTTGGAATAGCCTGTATCACTTCCTGAACAATTCTTTCATATTCTTCTGTATTAAACTCAATATCCAACCCGCATAGCGTGATGATATTACGGTTCATATTATACAGAGCCTCAAAATATCCATATAAAGCATTCGCTATATCTTTTGTCATCTATAAACTACCTATATTTCCTTTATCCCTAGACTTTTTAAATAATTGTATGTGCCATCATAGAACTCTGGAAGACGAGTACTATCTTCATAAAACCCAGTACTTGTTTTATTTGGGTTACCTTCTGGAACGCATATAACCATTCCAAACCGGGCTCGCGTTAGCAATACTCGATATGCATTTAACATATATCTTCGTCTTTCTTGTATGCTTTCGCTAATTCCTGTTTGCTCTATCCACCTTGTATTTCCATTAAATTTATAGAATCGCCACTTGCCATCGTCATATCTCATATCCGCATCCCACATCAAGCAAGTGTAATCTAACTCCAAACCTTGAACTTGTATTTCCGTGGCGGCATCTTCTAGATAATTCGATGATCTTGTATCTGTTTTATCCTCCAAAAACCAATGTATTGCGTTTTCGTCTCCAGATGGCAATATATGTATTGCAAGTGGCTTAAATCGCGCTGCTTCTTTAGTTACAAGTACACCTGTACGTTCTGTTCCCCTAACCTTTTTATGAAGCCACTCTCTTGCTTTGTCCATATCCCTTGTTAATACAATAGGATATCGTTTATTAACATCATTATACAATTCTTTTGCTTGGGGATCGAAAGTTAGTAGAGCTTGAACAAATTTATATAGTTTTTCTGCTCGAACAGCCCGCACAGGAACGCTCAAATGCAAATCCTCTCTTGGAAATACATTTGATCTGCCTTGTAATAGTTCTTCTACTTTTCCTTCAGCATATTCTGGATCTGTTAGTTTCGGAGAAATGTAAATATCCCAATGTGGGAACTGTTCATTTACAGCTTTAATCCATTCAGATATTCCTGCTTCTCCTGTATTAATCTCCTGTCCTCCACCAACAAGACAAATAATCGTAGCCCAGTCCTCACGCTGATCTAATGACCATATTAAAAATGCTGCTTCTGAAACCGGGAAGTTCGGGACCTTTAATTTATTACCATATGTCCCGCCTCTTTTAAGATAATCGGCAATTCTTTTATGAGTCCACGAGCGCTGTGCTTCATCGAAAATGGCAACATGTTCAACTTCTCCAAATCCCGCATTTTCAACCTTCACCGCTTTTTTAGGATCAATCTCTAGTACACCGTTCTCAACTGGATTCTTGATCTTTGCGAGCATATTATCGCGGTAACGATGAATCATTTGGATTGATTTGCTTACCTCCCTTCGTGAATCAGAGAGTTTCTTTGACTCTCTCCTTTCACGAGCTTTTTTATAATTATCCAAGGCAAGCGCCTCCGTAAGAACAGCAACAAGAGGACCGTTTCCAGATAGGTATACAGCGCCTTCATCCTCAACTGGTTTGTCCCCACCCTGATATGTCTGTTTTATCGCAACATCAAGACCGACAAGCGTTTTTCCAGCACCCGGTACTCCAGTAACAAAACAAATGCTCTTTTTTCGGTATTCTTTACTTTCCTGAATTATATCTAGTATGCACTTAATCGTTTTGTCGACATTTACGCCATCAGCTTCGTGTTTTGTAATATCCTCAACAGTATGGTTTTCATACAGCGACCTTGCCGCTTCTATTATAGTTGGAGTGGGAGCATAAGGGCTGATGACCCAGTTTGGATTAACTGGAGGTTCGTTAGGAAACCTTTCTATCACATCCTCAATTATCTTGAAAAGACCATTCTCACCAGTTAATAATGGGTTAAGGATCCTGTCATGATAGACAGACTTAATAATTACATCAGTTGACTTTTTGTAGTTTGGAGCAACAAGAATTGGAACGATTAATTGTTCCTCGCTATATTTGTGGAAGTTTTTTAAATCCAAAGCATAATCAAGAACCTGATCCACATCGATTTCATAGATTTTATCGTCATCACTCCTTGCCTTAAACTCTATGCAAAAAACAATCCCTCTATACAAAAGTACAACATCAATTCTCTTGCCCAAACGAGGAATATCGTATTCAAAAATAATACGGCCATCTAAATTCTCTAAACGAGATAAAACACCTCGCATTACATTGATTTCTTTATCCCAAGCATCTCTTGTGGTTGTACGCATTTCTCCATGGTAGTTATTGCACATATTAGCAAAAACTGTTCCTTCGGGAGCCTCTATAAACGCACCAAAGCTATTGTCATATAAACAACGGGGATTATTACTCATTGTGCACATCCTCTCAAAACGGCGTATGCATAAAAACTAAAGATTTGACTGTTTAAGCAGCTCAATTATTTCTCTATCGGCAGGCAACCAGGTAACACTATCTAACTCACTTTTCTTTAGCCATCTCGATGCCTCATGCTCTTTTAATTCCAATACTCCGGTTTTTACTCTTGCTATGAAACAATCCATGCTGAGATGAAAGTCTGGGTAATCATACTCTACCGTTACAAGCTTTTTTCCAACGTCTATATCCGCAGTTAGCTCTTCATGAATTTCACGGCGCAAAGCATCCTCCGGTCTTTCTCCTGGCTCAATTTTTCCACCCGGAAACTCCCAATAATCTTTCCATTTTCCATATCCACGCTGGGTTGCAAAAAAACAGTCTTTATCGCAGATAATAGCTGCAACTACATTTACTGTTTTGTGGACTAAAGGCATTCTTTTCTCCTTGGATATCGTATTTGAATTACCAAACTTATTACGGTGATTATCAGCTTAGATGATTATATTATACTATGAATTCAGATATTCATTAAAGAGTATATGAATTCAGATATTCATTAAAGAGTATAAGAAAACTATGTCTTAATCAATTAACTCTTTATTGTTATGCTTCCCTCTTTTTTTTCCGTACTTTTCTTCCAGGTAGTCGATGTATCCCTGAACTTCGGATACGTCGATCGGGTGTGCAAAGCCTTCGCCTATCAGGATCCCTGCGGCGGACTCGCTCCAGACCCACTTGTGATCCGCCACGCTCCACTCGTAAGGTCCGGCGTTAAGGCAGTAGAGACTGCTGTCCACGCGGTCCCAGTAGTAATGCGCCTCCGGGGTCTCTAACGCTTCCCGCTCTTCTTTCGGCAGATCGTCGATCCACTCGTCCAGCCAGTCCCTGGCGGTGTACTCTATCTTATGTCTCTCAAGGAAACGCTCCAGGCCTGCGGTCCCCCTTGCACACAGATTTATGAAGGACTTCAGCGTCATGCCCGCGAATATCTTTGCGGTCTCCTCCCCGGAGAAGAAGTACTTCTTTGTAAAGCCCTCGTCTCCGCCGGGCTCGAACTCCGCATAGTCCAGACTAAGGCATCCGTCCTTGATCTCCCCGCTGAACCTGCGCTCCTTGTCCTGATAGCAGACGAAGCTCTGATCTTCCGGCATTGTAAGCATAAGCGTCACCCCCTTTATTCTGTTTTATCGCCGTCGTTATCCGGGCGGGCCGGGCAGAACCCTATCCCCAGTTTCAGTATAAACAAAGCCTTGTACAATAATCTGCACAGAGTGGTTTTTCTGTTTTGCGCTTTTCTTATTTGTCTTTTCGTGCTACAATACTTTCGCTGCGCAGATGTAGTTTAATGGCAAAACAGCAGCTTCCCAAGCTGCGGTCGAGGGTTCGATTCCCTTCATCTGCTCCAATAAAAAAGCGTCCGTATTATCGGACGCTTTTTCTTTTATCCCCTGCTCAGATAGAAGCATTTCTTATAGACTCCCAGCGGTACAAGGATCTTGGACATTTCTTCCAGCAGATCAATGGCAAGCGCGGAGTTGGGGCACTTCTCGTATTCTCCTCTGCACACCTGAATGTTGTAGCCGCGGATCTTCTTTTTGCGTGTACCGTCGCTGAAAACGAAGTCCTGGGCATATCCGTCCAGAACCACTATGTCCGGAGACTGCTCAAGCTCGTCCATTTCGTAGATCCTGTCGTCCGAAAGGATAGTCTTTATCTGCTCCATTACCGCGTCGTCCGGTTCCGCTTTTTTAGCCAGCTCTGACAGATAGAAGGGCTTCTTTTCGGACTTGCTCCAGTAATACACCCTGTTCTTTTTATCGCTGTCCGTCCTTACTTCCACCACCGTAAGATCCATGAGCCACGCGTCCTGCAGCGCGTACGCGAACCATGTCTTTTTCCTCTGATCCTCCGGGATCCTTACGATCTTAAACGGTATGTCGTAAGGCATGCCGGTTATCATGTCGGAGTGCTTGCTGATGTCCAGTGTCAGCTCTTCTTCCAAAGCATCGCGTACGTCGTAGTATACGTCCATAAGCAGCGGTTCCGCCTTGGCCGCTTCCTTGGGGCACACTTTTCCGGCGATCTCGAACAAGGTCGCTTCTTCGCCGTCTTCCATGCCGCGAATGTATTCGCAGATCCTGTCCGTCAGTTCCTTCTTGAATCCCTCGATCTCTTCCGCGGTCTTCTTATCGCCTCTGAAGAATCCGATCTCCTCTATGATGCCTGTCTGTCCGTAGTTGGTAGGGGTCTTTTTTGCCATGTCTTCCGTCTCCTTCTGCCTGTCCGGCGCTTCGCGGTTCCTGTAAGTCCGTCCTGTTTACGATACCATTATATACCACGTCTTTAACTTTGGGTCGCCCGGCGTGCGACATTTAAGAAAAACGAGGCCGCAGAGGCCCCGTTTTTCCTATCTTCGCATCGGATCGATTCGCTGCGGCCGGAAAGACCGCAAGCGATCGCGCATACGTATTTTACATCATTCCGCTTTCCATGTCCACACATTCTTCCAGCAGACTCATTATCGGCAGCTGCTGCGGGCAGGCGCCTTCGCACTGGCCGCAGTGCACGCACTCGGAAGCCTTGCCTTTGCCTTCCGTGGCAGCTATGTAAGCTTTGCGGGCGCGCGGGTTCTTGCGGCTGAGCAGGTTGCTGTTGTAGACCTTGAATATCTCCGGAATGGGTATCTGCATGGGGCAGCCGTCCGTGCAGTAATGGCAGGCCGTGCAGGGTATGGAGATGTCGTTCTCTATTATGGAGCGGGCCCTTAGAACTATGGCGTTCTCCCCCTCGGAGAGCGGCTTGAAACCGCTCATGTAGCTGAGGTTGTCCTTCATCTGCTCCACGTTGGACATGCCGGAGAGGACAGTCATTACTCCGGGCAGCGACGCCGCGAAGCGTATGGCCCAGGACGCGCAGCTGGCTTTGGGATCCGCCGCCCTGAACAGTTCCTCCACCTTCTTCGGGGGCTTGGCCAGAGTGCCGCCCTTTACGGGTTCCATTATCACTATGGGCTTGTTGTGGTCCCTTGCTACCTTGTAGATGTCTCCGGAGTGGACGCTGCTGCTGTTCCAGTCCGCGTAGTTTATCTGAAGCTGCACGAAGTCCACGTCCGGGTGCTTTGTAAGCAGTTTCTCCAGATCCTCCGGGGTGGAGTGGAACGAAAAGCCCCAGTGCTTTATAAGGCCTTTGTCGCGCTGCTCCTTTACGAAGTCCCACAGGCCGTATTTCTCGTAGATGTCTATGTTGTCCGCCTGCAGAGCGTGGAGCAGGTAGAAGTCGAAGAATCCGGCGCCGGTGCGATCCAGGCTTATACCGAACTGCTTCCTTGTGGTCTCCTTGTCCGGATGGCCCAGCCAGGCGTTCATCTTGGTGCATACGGTAAAGCTTTCGCGCGGGTGGCGCTCCACCACCGCTTTGCGGAAGGCCTCCTCCGAGGCGCCGTTGTCGTATACGTAGGCGGTGTCGAAGTAGGTGCCGCCGCCCTTAAGGAACAGGTCCGCCATCTCTTTTACCTGCTCAACGTCTATGCTGCCGTCAGCAAGTTTGGGCAGCCTCATCAGGCCGAAGCCCAGCTTGAACATTTCTTCTGCGCTGTGTCCGTGCATACCGGTCCTTCCTTTCCGCGGCGCCTTGCGTTCCGCGCCGCCGTTCTTTTCTCTATCCTTTTACAACTAAAGAATAACATATGCGGAGCCTTGCCGCAAAAATTATTAAAAAAAACATAGCCGACGGGCCTTGCAGATGCTATACTTTTTCTTGCCAAACATATAACAAGAGGTCCGGCCGTTTTCCGCGGCGACCACAAGAGTTCTCAGGTATCAGGAAGGAGACCACAATGGATCAGGACCGCACTCCCCTTTTCGATGCTATATCCGAGTACGACGAACGCCGTCCCGCGTATTTCCGCATACCGGGGCACCGTTTCGAGAACGGCATAGACCCCAAGTTCCGCGAACGCGTGGGCGACGAGATCTTCAAGATGGATCTTACCGAAACGCCTCTTACGGACGACCTGCACAACGCCTCCGGCGCCATTAAGGAAGCCGAGGAGCTGGCTGCGGATCTGTGGGGCGCAGAATACACCCACTTCCTTGTAAACGGCAGCACCTGCGGAAACCAGACCATGATAATCACCACGGCCAACCACGGCCAGAAGGTCTGCATACCCCGCAACGCTCACAAATCCGCGCTCATGGGACTTATCATAGGCGGCGGAAAGCCTGTGTACATAATGCCCCAGATAGAGGAAGAATGGGGCCTGCACGGCGGAATAACACCCGAGCAGGCGGAAGAGATGTTCCGGGAGCACCCGGATTGCCGCGGACTGATGGTGGTAAGCCCCACCTACTACGGAGTCATCTCCGACATAGAGGGACTTGCGGAAGTGTGCCACAGACACGGCGCCGTGCTGATGGTTGACGAGGCCCACGGAGCGCACTGCTACTTCTCCGACAGGCTGCCCAAGGGCGGCATTCAGGCCGGGGCCGACATGTGCGTTCAGAGCATACACAAGGTAACCGGTTCCTTTACACAGAGCTCCATGCTGCACGTAAACAGCAGACTTGTAGACCGCGCTTTCCTGGAAGCAAACCTGCATCTTGTGCAGAGCACCAGCCCCTCCTACCTGCTTATGACGTCCCTGGACATGGCGCGCCACGACATGGCGATGAGAGGCGCGGAAATGGTGGACGAGGCTTTCGAACTGGCCCACGACGCCAGGGCGGAGATAAACATGATACGCGGACTGCGCTGCGCCGGCAAGGAGATAGAAGGACACGCAGGAATATATAAACTGGACGAGACGCGTCTTACGATAAGCGCCGCGGAGATCGGCATCACCGGCTTCGCGCTTAAGAAGATGCTCTTCGAGGAATACAACGTGGACGTGGAGCTGGCGGACTACCGCAACGCTCTGGCGATAGTAACCTTCGCCAACCGCAGGGAGGATCTGGACCGTCTGGTAGCTTCCCTTACGGACATAGCGGCCACCTACAAGGACGGCAAGCCGCTGCCCAAGGCAAGCCCGCTGCCGCCGCAGCCGGAGTACGTGCTCTCGCCCCGCGCGGCCTACTTCGGAGAGACCAAGCCCATCTGGTGGGAAGACGCGGTAGGCCACATCTCCGGAGAGATGATAGCCCCCTACCCGCCGGGAATTCCGGTCATCTACCCGGGCGAGCGCATGTCGCAGGAAGTCTGGGACTACCTGGAGGAAGTGCGTCTGCGCAAGGGACACCTGCACGGCCCCGCCGACCCGGACCTGAACACGCTGCAGATAATAGAGTAAAAAAATGCCCCGCGGAAACCGCGGGGCTTTGCTTAACTCAAAACAAAACCGGCCTGCCGGACAGGTCGGTCTTTTATTGCTTTATCGATTGCCGGATGCTGCTTTGAGGATCAGATCAATCTTCGATCTTTACCAGCTTGCCGAGCGCTATGAAGCGCCTGGTATCCTCGGACTTTACGCAGGTGGACAGCGTTACCACATGGTCTTCCGGTCCTACCTTTACGTCGGTCTTAACATACGAGTGTCTTACCGCGTTGTTTAACCACTCCGTAAACTTGGCGTCGGATTCGAAAGTTCTCTTGTAAGCGTTGGACGTGGACTCGGTAATGTATGCCGAGAATATCTGAAGCTCGTACTTGCCGTCCGGGGTTATCAGGTACATTACCGGATGCTCGTCGTAATACTCCTGCTTGTTATATTTGGCTATGCTGGAGAGCATCGCGCCGTTTTTCATCCTGTGGCCGTAGATTATGGTGTTCTGATCGGTGAATCCGTCCGAATTGCGATAGTCCACGAAGAAGCAGCCGTTGGCGTTGGACGTGCCGTCGATCAGGTGCGTAAGGTAGTAGTCGTTGTTGTTCGTCTTGGCCACCGGATAGTTGATGACGGTGCCCGGACTGTAGAGCCAGCCCACGGCTTTGTCGCTTATCTGCTTAAGAGCAACGAAATCCACGTTCGGGATAAGGCTCTCGCTGGCGTCCGGCTCGTCCGATGAGTCGTGTCCGGACGGAATGAAAGCAACTTCTTCCACTTCGCTGTATGTGTCTGAGCCCTTCTTGTATTCCTTAAGGATTCCGATCAGCTTAACAGCGCTGAAACAAGCAACACCTAAGCAGATCACGAAGATCGCCATCCTAAGTACGTTTATCCTGTACTTCTTTTTTTTCTTCGGAGCAGGCTGTTCGGCGACGGTGGTATCGGTCGTTTCTTCTGTGTTGAGTTTTTCTTCGGTATAGAGTTTTTCTTCGGTAATTTCGGTCATCTTGAGTAAGTCAGCAGAGATCTGCCCTCCATCTCCTTCGGAACGTCCAGATGCATAAGACGCAGCAGCGTGGGAGCCAGGTCGCAGAGAGCGCCGTCCATCAGCCCCACAAGGCTTCCGTCCGCGTTGGTCGGTCCGTTGAAAAGGATCACCGGAACGGGGTTGGTGGAGTGGGCGGTGACTATGTTGCCTTCCGCGTCCAGCATCTCGTCCGCGTTGCCGTGATCCGCCGTTATTATCAGTATGCCGTCCGCCTTCTTTATGGCTTTGGCTATCTTTCCTACGCACTCGTCCACCGCTTCCACGGCTGCCACCGCAGCGTCGAAAACGCCTGTGTGGCCAACCATGTCGCAGTTCGCGAGATTCATTATTATCAGGTCCAGTTCGCCGCTTCCTATGCGCTCCACGGCCTTTTCCGTAACCTCGTAGGCGCTCATCTCCGGCTTAAGATCGTAAGTGGCGACCTTGGGAGACGGCACCAGTACGCGCTCCTCGCCTTCGTAGGGCTGCTCCACTCCGCCGTTGAAGAAGAACGTTACGTGAGCGTACTTTTCCGTCTCGGCTATGCGCAGCTGCTTAAGTCCAAGCCCGGAAATGTATTCGCCCATGGTATTGCGCAGTGTCTGCGGCTTGAACGCTATGGAAACGTTGGGGATGGTGGCGTCGTAAGTGGTGAAGCATACATAGCACAGGTCCTTCAGGACTACTTTCCTAGCGAATCCGTCGAAGTCCGGATCCACGAAGCAGCGGGTTATCTCCCTTGCCCTGTCCGGCCTGAAATTAAAGAATATGATGGAATCGCCGTCGTGTACGGTGTGGCGGTGTATGCTGCAGCTGTCCTCCCGGCCGCCTTCGCAGGTGCCGCACTCGGCAACGATGCCGGGCTTTACGAACTCGTCGTTCTCACCGTCTTTTCTGGCCCTCTCCATAAGGGCTTCCGGTGTGGCTTCCTTGTAGCCTTCGCCCAGGGTGTAGAGGTCGTAGGAGGCTTCCACGCGGTCCCAGCGCTTGTCTCTGTCCATGGTGTAGAAGCGTCCGGCTATGGTAGCGATCTCGCCCGTGCCGTACTCTTTGAACTTCTCCTGAAGCTCGGCTATGTACTTCTCCGCGCAGGCCGGGGGAACGTCTCTTCCGTCCAGTATGCAGTGCACGTACACTTCCTTAAGACCGCGCTCCGCGGCCATCTTTATCAGGGCGTAGAGGTGCTCGTTGTGGGAGTGCACGCCTCCGTCAGACAGAAGACCCATAAGGTGCAGGGCGTGTCCATTCGCCGCGTTGTCCATGGCCTTTACAAGCTCTTCGTTCTTAAAGAAGCTGCCGTCGTCCACGGCGTTGCTGATCCTGGAGAGCTCCTGCCATACCACGCGTCCGGCGCCGATGTTGGTGTGGCCTACCTCGGAGTTGCCCATCTGGCCCTCCGGAAGACCTACGGCCCTGCCGCTGGCCTGAAGCTCGGCGTGCGGCCACTCGGAACGCAGTTTGCGTATGTTGGGCATCTTGGCGGCTTCTATGGCATTGCCGGGCCCTGCGGGGGCTATTCCGAAACCGTCCAGTATAAGAAGCATTACAGGTCTGCGTGCGCTCACAGTTTTACCTCCGTAAAATCAGGCTCCGCCCAGTCGAAGCTGAGCACCTGAGTAAATCTCGTCTTTTCTTTCTGAAGTTCTTTTTCGTCGATCTCCTTCGCGGGAATGTCCGCGAAAAGCTCGTCCAGATCCAGCGGGGTGTAGTCCACCACTTCCGCCTCCGGAACAGCGACGTTCTCTATCTGGGAGATGACTTCCTCTCTGTCCACCTTGACGTTCTCCGAAGCAAGGTCCAGTTTTGGAAGTTCCACGGCTGGCAGCTCCACTTCCGGAGCCTTTTCTATCTCTTCCAGATTTACCGCGGCTATCTTTATGTCGGCCGAAGCTTCCTTCATCTCGCGGAGCTCTATCTCTTCCGGCTTTTCCAGTTCCACCTTTACGGTGGGGATGTCCTTGGGCAGCTTCAGGCTGACCTTGGCTGCAGCTTCCGCCGCTGCCGTAAGTATGGCGGACTCCGATACCACGATGGGTACGGAATCCTCGGACTTGGCGGTCTTCGGCTCTGCTGCGGTAACGGCGGCCGCCTGCTTAGCGGCGGCGAGCACTGCCGCGTCTTCCTTAAGCTGCTCGGCCGGAGCCTGGCTGACTATGTTATCGACGTCGGACTTGGATACCATTACGGTAAGGCCGGACTCCAGAGCCTCGGCGGCCTTCTTTGCCTTGCGGGCTTCCTTCTTCGCCCTCTTTTCCGCTTCCTTGCTCGCGTAGAGCATGCGCTGGTCTTCCAGTTTCTTTGCCTTCGCGGCGGCGCGCTCTTCGGCGGACATTGCCTTGAGAGCCGCTTTCTCCTGCTTCGCGGCCTTCTTGAGCTGCCTTCTGGCCTCGGCCCTTTCCCTTGCGGAGAGCTCCGTGCCGGAAGCCTCGGCGTCCTTCCTGCGCATGAACATAGCGTACACCAGCATGCTCAGGCCGTTCAGAACGAAGGCTCCACCGACAAGCATCAGCGGCATTATGGTGCTTACAAGGCTGGGCATCATCATTACTATGCCCAGCATCGCGGCGACTATGCCCAGGGGCATTACCCTTGCCCAGTGCTTTCTGTCGAAGCGGCTTATGTACAGAGACTGCGACACGCGGGTTATTCCGCACAGCGTAAGCCAGGTCCCGAAGAACATGATCAGAATGTTGTCGTTTACCTGGTTATTCATGACGGCGAACCCGTACATGAACGTTACCAGTCCTTCGACCAGCGCCGTGTCGGTAAGTCTTCTTTCACCCCTGCCGGATATCAGATACGATATCGAAAGCATTATTCCGGCGAGCATCATTACCAGTCCCAGCAGGAAAGCCACGTCCGAGAACGGGTTTATGTAGACCGCGAAACAGAACACTCCGGAGAGGGTGATCAATATTCCTAATATAACTGTAAGTAATCTCATAGCAACCTATTATACTTTCTGAGAGGATCTAAAGCAAGCGCGGATGCCTTACAGCAGTATGTCGCAGATCCTCTGGTACTCCAGATGGCTGTCCTTCTCCATGGCAAGAGCCACCGCCAGCGGATAATCCACCACGGTGTCGCCCTTTATTCCTACCGCCGCGTTGTTTACGCCTTCGCGGATCAGTTCTATGCAGCGCACGCCGGTGCGGCTGGCAAGTATCCTGTCGCGGGCTGTGGGGCTTCCTCCGCGCTGGATGTATCCCAGGATGACGACCTTGACTTCCACGCCGCCCATGCGTTCGGCAAGGATCTTGGCAAGATCTTCGGCGCTGATGTCCACGCCCTCCGCCTTTATGATTATGGAGTGGCGCTTGCCTCTTTCGCGTCCGGCCTGCAGCTTCCTGACGATAGCGTCCAGATCGTAGGACTTTTCCGGGATCATTATGGTCTCGGCTCCGCCGGCAAGCCCCGCGTGCAGAGCTATGTCTCCGCACTGACGGCCCATTACCTCTATTATTGTGGTCCTGCCGTGTGAACTTGACGTGTCGCGAATGTTACCGATCGCTGAAAGGACCGTGTTTACCGACGTATCGAAACCGATGGTGAAGTCCGTGTAGGCCAGGTCGTTGTCTATGGTGCCGGGCAGTCCGAACACGCGCATTCCGGTAAGCTCGTTGAGCCTCTGTGCGCCGGTAAGGGTACCGTCTCCGCCTATTACGACCAGCGCGTCTATCTTATGCTTCTGCAGCTGTTCGTAAGCCTTCTTTATGCCTGCGTCCTCCATGAACGCTATGCTTCTGGCTGTCTGCAGAATGGTTCCGCCCCTGTGGATTATGTCGGCGACGGAAGCCGTGCTCATCTGCACGAACTCGCCGTTTATAAGACCTTCGTATCCCTGCTGTATCCCGAAGATCTCCATGCCGTAGTAAAGACCGCCTCTTACGACCGCCCTTATGCAAGCGTTCATTCCGGGGGCGTCTCCGCCGCTGGTAAGTATTCCTACTCTCATTTATTCCTCCTATCTGAGACAGTTCTCGCCGAACGCCTCGTGCAGTTTTTCGTAGAACTCGTCGCACGGATCGACCCACAGGTCGTAGTCCGGCTTGAACTTATGTCCTGTATCCGTAACAAGTATCGCCACGGGCATGTCGCCCAGGTGCTGCCTTGCTATGCTCCTGAATCTGTTCAGTCCTTCCTGGTCCGTGTAGCCGGCCGGGATGACTATCTTTACCATTGCGGTCTTTGTAACGGCCTGCTCCAGCTTCAGAACGGATTCCGCCAGCAGTTTGGGCGCGCCTTCCTCCGCCAGGTCAAGTTTGCCGCGGATCACCACTATCCGGTCCTCTTCCAGGTTCTGCCTGTAGGCCTCGAACACCTTGGGGAAGACTACTACTTCCAGCTGTCCGTAGAGATCTTCCACCGACAGGAACGCCATCTGCGAGCCCTTCTTGGTGATCAGCTTCTTGATGCTCGTGATCAGGCCCGCCATGGTTACTATGCTGCCGTTCTTGACGTTAACGACCTTGTCCGGGTTGGTCAGGATCTCCGTGTCCATGTTTATGACCTGGAGTATCGTCTCCCTGACGTCGTTCAGCGGGTGGTCCGTAAGGTATATGCCCAGCATCTCCTTTTCCATGCGCATCAGGTCCTCGCGGAGGAACTCCGACATGGGGGTCATGGTCCTCTTAAGGCTGATGCCCGGCGTGGAATCGTCCATGGAGAAGAGGCTTATCTGCCCCTCGAGCGTTTTCTTTGCCGTTGCCTGGGCGCTGTCTATCAGGTCCCCGACGGTTACGAGCTTCTGGGCTCTGTTTCCGGGGAAGCAGTCCAGAGCGCCTGCTTTGATGAGCGCTTCCATGGCCTGCCTGTTTACCTGCTTAACGTCCAGACCGTCTATGAATTCGAATATGTCCGAAGGCATCTTTACGTTTCTGGCGCGTATTATCTCGTCCACTATGGCTTCGCCCACGTGCTTTATTCCGAGCAGTCCGTAGCGTATGGAGCCGTTCTCGGACTCGAAGTGCTTTTGGCTCCTGTTGACGTCCGGCGGAAGCACCTTGATGCCCATGTCGTTAGCGTTGCGGATGAGGCCCGCCACCGCGTCGTTGCCCGCCGGGTAGGTCATGAGGCTCGCCATGAACTGCGCCGGATAATAAGTCTTAAGCCACGCGGTCTGGTACGCGACCACGGCGTATGCCGCCGCGTGCGACTTGTTGAACGCGTAGGCCGCGAAGCTCGTCATCTCATCGAAGATGGTGTTTGCCGCTTTCTCCGGTATGCCGTTCCTGATGCATCCGGGAACGTCTATGCTGCCGTCTTCGTTGAGCTTGCCGTTTACGAAGTACTCCCTTTCCTTGGCCATTACGTCCGCTTTTTTCTTCGACATGGCCCTGCGCACAAGGTCCGCCCTGCCGTAGGAGTAGCCGGCGAGCGAGCGCACTATGTCCATTACCTGCTCCTGGTACACTATGCAGCCGTAGGTCGGCGACAGTATGGGCTTTAGCTCCGGAACAAGGTACTTTACTTTCTTAGGGTTCTTCTTGCACTCCACGTAGGTGGGTATGGAGTCCATGGGACCGGGTCTGTAGAGCGATATACCCGCTATGAGGTCTTCCAGACAGTCCGGCTGGAGGTCCTTCATGAAGCTTGTCATTCCGCCGGATTCCAGCTGGAATATGCCTACCGTGTTGCCGTCCGCGATGGTCTTGTAGACCTTGGGATCGTCGTAGGGTATCTTCTGCAGATCCACGTCCACGCCGGTGTCCTTCTTCACCATGCGCAGGCAGTCCTGGATGGCGGTAAGGTTGCGCAGGCCCAGGAAGTCCATCTTAAGAAGACCCAGGTGCTCTATCTCCGTCATCGTGTACTGGGTGGCGAATCCCTTGTCGGAAGCCACCAGCGGTACTACGTCGTCCACGGGCTCGGAGGATATTACGACTCCGGCGGCGTGGGTGCCGACGTTCCTGGAAAGGCCTTCCAGTATCCTGGCGGAGTCCACAATCTGGTGGACCAGCGGATCCGAATCGTAGGCGGCGCGGAAGTCCGGGCTGCCGTCCAGGGCCTTGTCCAGCGTTATCTTTAGGTCGTCCGGAATGGTCTTGGAGATCTCCAGCGACCTGTTGAACGGAAGCTCGTAGACGCGGGCTACATCCTTGAAGGCGGCCCTTGCCTTGAGCGTTCCGAAGGTGGATATCTGCGATACGTTGTCCTCGCCGTAGCGGCGCTTTACGTAGTCGATGACCTCGCCGCGGCGCTCTATGCAGAAGTCCATGTCGATATCCGGCATGGATACTCGCTCGCTGTTAAGGAAGCGCTCGAAGATAAGGCTGAATCTTATCGGGTCTATGTCCGTTATCTCCAGAGTGTAGGAGACTATGGAACCTGCGGCGGAGCCTCTTCCGGGGCCCACCATTATGCCGTTGCCCTTGGCGTAGTTTACGAAGTCCCAGACGATAAGGAAGTAGCCTACGTAGCCCATCTTCTCTATGGTGCGGATCTCGTAGCGCATGCGCTCCTTAAGTTCCTCGGAGACGGTGGGAGCAAGGGACTCCATGTCCTGCGGGGGGACCATCGGGTATCCTCTGGAAGCGGAGGGTCTGCTTTCCTTGCTTCCGTAACGGTATTCCAGACCTGACCAGCAAAGATACTCGAAGTAGCTGAACTCCGTATAGCCTTCCGGCACCTTGAATTTGGGGATGTGGTACTTGCCGAACTCGAACCGGAAATTGCACTTGTCCACGATCTCCTGAGTGTTGTCTATGGCTTCCGGGACTTCGCTGAAGATGCGGCGCATCTCTTCCTCGGACTTCAGGTAGAACTGGTCGTTGGGGAAGGTCATGCGGTCGTCTTCGGACAGGAAGTTCTTGGTGCCTATGCAGAGCAGTACGTCGTGCGCCTTGGCGTCCTCCTGGTGGATGTAGTGGACGTCGTTGGTGGCGACCATCTTTATGCCGAGCTCCGCGGAAAGCCTGCGCAGGCCTTCGTTTACGCCTATCTCCTCTTCCAGACCCTGGTCCTGAAGCTCCAGGTAGTAGTCGTCGCCGAAGAGGTTCTTGAAGAATAGCGCTTCTTCCTTAGCGGCCTCGTAGTTGCCTTCCAGAAGTTCGTGCTGCACCTTGCCCGCGAGGCAGGCGGACAGGCAGACCAGACCCTCGTGATGCTTTTCCAGCAGCTCGTGGTCTATGCGCGGCTTGTAGTAATAGCCTTCCTTGTAGCCCAGGGAGACCATCTTTATAAGGTTCTTATAGCCGGTCTCGTCCTTGGCAAGGAGCACCAGGTGATGCTGATGACGGTCCTTCTGCGGGTCCTTGTCGAAGCGCGTGCGGGGCGCCACGTAGCATTCGCAGCCTATGATCGGCTTGATGCCGGCGCTCTTAGCTTCCTCGAAGAAACGCACCGCGCCGAACATTACGCCGTGGTCCGTTATGGCTATCGAATCCATGCCAAGCTCGCGGGCCCTGGCCATCAGTTTGTCTATGCGGCAGGCTCCGTCGAGAAGGCTGTATTCGGTATGTACGTGTAGGTGTGTGAACGCCATATATCTACTTTTGTTCCGCGTGTTATCAGTGCTTACGGACACGCTCGCGCTGATGACATGCTGATCAATAATATCTAAAATACGTTAGACGTAATATTATATCATAAATATTATTTTTAAGATAGAAGGATATGCGCTAGAGTTCCAGCTGATCGTACTCCTTAAGGACGGTCAGGAAGCCATCGTAGATGCGCTGAACTCCGCCGGGGATGTTGCTCTCTACGTTCATGGGCATGACAGGGTCGTGCAGGGACTTGCGGATCAGCAGCCAGCCGTCGCCGTGTTCCTTGTCGAAGTTGATACGCACTCCTTCGTAGTTGGGTAGCTCCAGCGACGTTCCGGGGAGCTCGCCTTTTTCTACAGCGCTCTGCGCGCGGTCCAGTACGGTCTGGGCGTAGTCCGCGAAATTCTCCGCCTTTATGGCGAAGCGGTATTCCTTCGCCTCCAGAGGATCCTCCAGTTTCTCCAGAACGCTGGATATTCCAAGGCCTTTCGCCTTCAGCTGAGCGGACTTTATTACTATGCGCGTGGCCAGGTAAGCGCCGTCGTCCAGGAAATAGTTCTCCTTCATGGCGGCGTGGCCGGAGGTCTCTATTGCAAGCTGACAGTCGGTGCCCGCGGCGTTCAGTTCCAGTCCCTTGTTAATGACGTTCTTGTAGCCCCTCTTGAAGCGCAGGTGCTTAAGCCCCAGTTCTTCCTTCAGGAAGACGCCGAGCTGGGTGCTGGTGATGCTGTCCGTAACTATCGTGGTGCCCGGGTGGCCTTCGCTCGCCAGAGCCGCCGCCAGGGCAACTATACGGTTGCGCGCTATCTCGCGTCCGTGCTCGTCCACTGCCGCGGAGCGGTCCACGTCCGTGTCGAATATTATTCCCAGGTCCGCGCCGGAGGCCTTTACGGCGGCGCAGATGCTTTCCATTGCTTCTTTGTTTTCCGGGTTGGGTATGTGGTTCGGGAAGGTTCCGTCCGGGTCCAGGAACTGGCTGCCTCCGCAGTCCGCGCCAAGAGGCTTCAGTACGTTGGAAACGTAGAATCCGCCGGCTCCGTTGCCCGCGTCGACCGCTATCTTTAGGCCTGCAAGCGGCTTGCCGAAGACTTCCGCTCCGGTCTTTTTATCTATACCGGGTTCCGCGCCCAGTCCCTTGCAGATGATGCGCTTAAGGTGGGTGGAGTAGAACTTCATTAGGTCGTATTCATAGACCTCTCCGAAGGGCTGACCGCAGCAGCAGTCGTCCCCGGGAGCGCAGAAAAAGCCGGTTGCGGACTCGCTCTCCGCGATCCTGATGATCTCCGCTATGTCCTTCTTGTCCAGGCCGCCGTCGCGGGTGAAGAACTTAAGGCCGTTCCTCTCGCTGGGCAGGTGGCTGGCGGTTATCATGACGGCGCCTTCAGGCGCTATCTCGTCGTTTACGGTAGCCATGAACATGGCGGGCGTGGTGGCCATGCCGCAGTTCAGCACGGAAAAACCCTGAGCCGCCATCGACGTGCAGAATACCTGCTGAAGGAACTCTCCGGTAAGTCTGGAATCCCTTCCCACAGCCACGCTGAAGGAACCCGGGTCCTTGTCCGGGTATTTCGCGCGCAGCCATTCCGCGAATCCCCGGGCAAGGTCCGTTACCGCCTCGTCCGTAAGGTTCACGGGCTTGCCGCCCTCTGTTTTCATGGCCACTCCGCGAATGTCGGAGCCGTTCTGCAGCGCTTTGTAATCTTTCATCGTATCCTCCCGGCACCCGTGTGCCGCATTGCTTTTTCCCATTATAATTGTAGCCTTTTTATCTGTTTAAGGCAATAAAAAACCGGCCCGCGGACGCGGGCCGGGATCGTCAGAACTCATTCTTTTTTCTCGAACAGAGCAAAGTCTATCAGACCGTCTTTCGTTATCTCCGAATGACCGCAATGATTAAAAAACAAATATCAGTGGGTGCCCCTTATGACCTTTACACCGCGCTCCTGAAGATAATCAAGAGCTTCGGTAATGACGGGGCATTCCTTACCAAGGTCTTTGCGCACGGTACATACGCCTACATGGCACACCTCCGTGCCTATGGATACTATGCGGTCCAGCTTTTCCTTAAAGCCTTCGTCGATCCCGGCCTCGCAGCCGTTGCAGCGGGCCATGGCAACAAGCTCCAGGTCCGTCCCCGCATACTGTTCAAAATGCTTCGTTCTGCCGTTGAACGCCTTAAGGCAGCCCGCGCCCGTACAGACATCATTGGCCTTAAGGCAGTTTATCATTGCTATCTTCATTGCCTAAGCCTCCTTCAGATTAGAGAAGAACGTTACGTGCAGCTTGCCGCTCCTGGGGTGTCTTTCAACAGAGCACTCCACCTCGTATACGTTCCTTATAAGCTCCTCGGTGATTATCTCCTCGGTAGGTCCGTGAGCCACTATGCAGCCGTCCTTCAGAACGTAAACATAATTGCAATACATAAGCGTAAGATTGAGGTCGTGAAGCGCTGCAAGCACTCCCACTCCCAGAGACTTCACCACATCCATTATCTGGATCTGATACTTTATGTCCAGGTGGTTGGTGGGTTCGTCAAGTATAAGCATCTCCACCTGCTGGGCAAGTGTCCTTGCAAGTATTATCCTCTGCTTCTCTCCCCCTGAAAGCGTCAGAAAGCTCCTGTCCTTAAAGTCCATCATGTCAACTTTGCGAAGCGCCTCATGAGCAATGGCATAGTCCTCTTCGGTATCCTTTTCGAAGGCTTTCTTGTGAGGGGCCCTTCCCATGAGGACCATGTCCTCGACTGTAAAATCGAAGGCCAGGTTGTTGAACTGGCTGACTACGCCCATGCGCTTTGCGGTCTGTCTGTAGTCCAGGCGGCTGATGTCGGCATCATCAAGATAGATATATCCCGCGGAAGGCTTAAGGACCCTGTATATGCTTTTCAGGAGCGTGGTCTTGCCGCTTCCGTTGGGGCCGAGAAGACCCACGAAATCGTTGTTCTTCACCTGCAGGGAGACTTTCTTTACGATGTCTTTCCTTGACAGGGTAACGACGACGTCTTTTGTTTCCAGCTTCATCTGTCGCCACCCCCGAATCCGTAGGACTTCTTGATCATCATGTAGACGAAGATCGGCGCGCCTATCGCGGAGGTTATGACTCCTATAGGAATCTCCGAGTTGGGCATTACTACCCTGGCCAGCACATCCGTCCATATCAGGAATATTCCGCCGGAAAGAGCCGCTATCGGAAGGAGGAACCTGTGGTCCGAGCCCACGAAGCCTCTTACGATGTGCGGCACCATAAGGCCCACAAAACCCACTATGCCGCACGTACATACCGCAACCGCCGAGAGCAGCGAGGTTATGAGCATGTATAACCTGCGCCTCTTACCCAGGTCTATGCCCAGAGTTATTGCCGCCTCGTCTCCCAAAAGCAGTGTATTCATGGTCCTAAGCTGTGTCAGGAAGAACAGCAGCCCTGCAGCGGCGCATATGCCCGGCAGCGGAAGATTGTGCCATCTTGCCGCCGTCATGCTGCCCATCAGCCAATAGGTGACGTTCTTCATGTTCTCCGCGTCCTGACCTATATACACTATGATGTTCGTAAAAGCTCCGCAAAGGCTTCCTACCACACAGCCCGCCAAAACCAGTTTGGCAGATGTGATCCTTCCGCCGCCTATGTGCGCAAGAGTCATGACAAGCGCCATGGCGCCCAGCGCTCCCAAAAAGGCCCAGAATGCAGTGCCCATGGTGGCCAGGAATCCCGTAAAGATCGCCGACGCGCCTATCATTATTGAGAATGTCGCGCCCAGAGAAGCTCCGGAGGAGATGCCCAGAATATACGGGTCAGCAAGCGGGTTCTGCACTGTAGCCTGCATCACCACACCGCACATGGCGAGGAGGACGCCGACTATCGCACCCATCATTACTCTGGGCATCCTTACATTCCAGACTATCTCGTACATTGTACCCTTAGACGCAAAGTCCAGATCTCCTATCAGAATGCCGGTCTCGAGGGAACCTATCTTAAAGTGTGTGGCGTTATATAGAACTATGCGGTATACATCGCCGAAGGGTATCTTAACGGCACCGATGGTCACCGCAAGCAATATGGACAGCACAAGGATGATGATAAAGACTATTATCATCATCCTTAAAACTATGTGCTTCCTGTTTATCAGTGATTCTTTGCTCATTTACTGTACATGAAGTTGAACATGGCTTCTACGGAGGGCACCATACGGATGCCGCCGCCGTACACATCGGTCAGGTTCACCGCCATTACTTTGCCGTTCTTAACGGCAGGAACTTCGGCCAGCGCTTCTACGCCGGTAACGGTAGCGATAGCTGCAGCCTCGCACTCAGCGGTCGTCTTGCCCTCTTCTTCCATGTAGTCGATGATTATGACTTCCGGATTGATCTTAACTATGTCCTCTATGGAGAGATCTCCGCCTGCAGGAAGAGCGTACTCGCCGCCCGCCTTGACTACGAGGTTACCGGTAAGGGTATTGCTGCCCCAGCAGTACCAGCTGCCTTCGCCCATGGGTTCTATGATGACGGCTCTGTAGGGTGACCTGTCGAGGCTCGCTACCTTCTCGTCTATCTTCTGGATGAGTGCTTTGGTGTCCGCAATGTACTTGTCGGTCTTGTCTTCTATGTCGAATATGGCTCCGATGTCCGCGATGTCGGCCAGTACGGCATCAAGATCCCTCTTGTTTACAGTGTTGTTTGAGCAGCGGAGTATCATGGTGTTGGTGCCGAGCTTGTGCCACTCGGAAACGTCACCCAGGGACTTGTCCGCAAAAGCGCTCCTCCATCCGAAGATGAAGTCCGGCTCAAGCGCGAGCACTACTTCCTTGGAGGGATAGCCCTTTACGGTAAGCTCCTTGCCTGCTGCCTTGAGGGCATCATACTGAGCCTGAAGGTCGGACCTTACGGCACCGTCGAGATAAGCCATTCCGGCGATGTACTTGTCAAGGCCGAAGTAGAGCATAAGCTCTGTCTGGGTCTGGTTGGTGCAGACTACCTTTTCGGGCATCTTATCGAAGGTCACCTTTATCTGCTCCTTGGCATAGTTGAAGGTGTCGATGGTCACGGGGTAGTGGCTCGCGACCGGCTCTGTGTTGGAATTGTTGGCGTTGTTCGCCGGTGTGGTGTTGCCCGAAGTTCCGCACGCCGTAAGCATACCGAGTGCCATTACGAGCGCGAGCACGAGCGCGATGATCTTTCTGGTCTTCATTCTTTTCTCCTTTTCTTAAGAACCAATAAAAATCGCTTTCCGTCATCTTCCGGAAAGCGCAGATCATCGTAGTCCTGCGAACTCAAAAAGCCCGCTCGAAAAACCATGTTCAGACAAGATACTTTCTCCGGAAGATACTTATCGTTCCGTTCAGGCAGGTCTCCTGACTTCGGGTCTTCGCGTGGCGCGCCTTCTCACCTTTAAGGCAATGGCATGTTGCGCTTAAGCTCTCCGTTACAGTGACCGGATCGTACGGGATTTGCACCCGTTTCCCTATTATCCCCGGCAGCGCCGGGGCACCTGAACAGTGATTTGTATTTCGATTATATCACAGATGCATAAAAAAACAAACAGGAACGCCTGTTTGTTATTTATCATCCGGCAGCCCATCCCGGCCGCGGAGGACGATCCTGGTCTGCCGCGGACCCCTGCGGATCACTTTTTGTTTATGAAGAAGTTGTTGAAAGTAAAGGATACTATTCCGCCGAACCATCTGCATCCCACCTTAAGGACCAGGGACGTGATCGGACGGACGTAGAAGAGCTTCATCAGGAACCTGGAGAAACCGTACTTTGCCTTAAGGCCGCGCACGTAGCTTTTAAGCGGTCTAGCGTCTCCGGATACTATGGCTTCCGCCGCAAGCTGGCCGCTCTTAAGTCCGTAACGGAGGCCGGAAAGAGTGAACGGGTCGCAGGCTCCCAGAGCGTCGCCGGCGTAGTAGACGCATCCTCCGATGACAGGCTTCCTGAGACCTATGGGTGTGAACGCCGCGTGGAGCTGGGGCTTTCCGTCCGGAGCCGCAGCCCTGTCTTCCGTCGCCCGCAAAGCGTCCGGATCGAAGCCGGTCCGCCTTAAATAATCCGCGAAAAGCTCGTGATAGTCCGCGTCCCTGCGGAACTCGTCCGTTATTCCGGCGTTAGTGACGCCGCCGCAGCTGCTTATCCAGCCGTAGCCCTTGGGCGCAATGCCGAAATGCAGCTCTATGCTGTCCGGGCGATCGCTTTCGAAGATCATCTGCATGGCGATGTTCTTTTTTCTGCCTAAGCGCGGGTCTTCCGCTTCCTGCAGTTTGCTTCCTATGCCCACGGTGCCGTCCGCGAACACCAGACTGCCGAAGCCCACGGTGATGCTGTCGTTTACCGTTACCGTGCGGCTGGACAGATCCACGGCGCTTACCCTAGCGTTCTCCTCTATCGCCACGCCTTTTTCGCGCGCAAGCTTAAAGAACGCGTGGTCCAGTTCCACCCTGTCTATTCGGTCGTTCGTGTAGAGGAAGCGGTTGAGTATCTTCTGGCGCTCCGCGCCGTCGTACCATATCCCGAAGTCCTCTATGAACGAGTAATGACACTTTTCTATGTTCAGGCCAAGCGACTCGTACACGAGCCGGGTCTTGCCGGTGATGTATCCCGCGCAGCACTTATCCCTTGGGAATTCGAAACGCTCCAGCACAACGAAGTCCTCCGCGCCCAGTTCCTTAAGCTTAAGCGCGCAGGCAAGTCCGGCCGGGCCGGCGCCGACTATTATCGTTTCGTAATGATCTTTAAGCATCCTTCTGGTCTAAGCTTTTTTCCGCGCAGCTGCGGAGCCGCCCGCTTCCCGGGCTTTCTTTTCCTTGTCTCCCGCCGCGGAGAACAGGCTGCGCAGCCTTATGGTTATGGCTCCCATGTTGGAGATCTCGTCTATCTTGATCTGCGTGTACAGCTTGCCGGCGCTCTCCAGTATGGAGCGGACCTCGTCCGTGGTAATGGCGTCCACGCCGCATCCGAATGACACCAGCTGCACCAGGTCCATGCGGGTCCCTGCGGGCAGCTGCGCTATGTATTTGGCGGCGGCGTACAGCCTTGCGTGGTAGGTCCACTGGTTGCGCACGTTGACCGCGAACGGTTCTATGCGGCTGCTGAGGCTGTCCTCGGTTATGACCACCGCTCCCAGACGGCAGATCAGCGTGTCTATGCCGTGGTTTATCTCCGGGTCAACATGGTAAGGTCTGCCCGCGAGGACTATCACGGGCATGTCCTTTTCTTCCGCGATCTTTATGTACTCGTCAGCCTTGGCGCGTACCTTCCTGAAGTAATCCGCCAGAGCCTCGTAGGCCTTGTCCGCGGCGGCCTTTATCTGCCCTTTCTTAAGCTCCGGGAAATAGCCCGGAAGTATCTTTGACACGCGCCCGGTAAACTGCTTTTTATCCGCCAGGCTCATGAAATCGTCTATGAAGGTTATACCCTTGAAATCCGCGGTGTTGAGCTTAAGAAGCTGCGGATAGTAGGCCACGACCGGGCAGTTGAAGTGATTAACGCCCAGGCCTTCCTCCGTGTTGTAGCTCATGTTGGGGTAGAATATGGCGTCCGGCTGCTGCTGGAGCAGGTACTCCAGGTGACCGTGCATCAGTTTGGCCGGATAGCAGGCCGTATCGGAAGGGATCGTGTGCTGTCCGCTGAGGTATATCCTTCTTGTGGAGAACGGCGACACCAGAACGTTGAAGCCCAGATCCTTAAAGAAGGCGTGCCAGAACGGCAGGAGCTCGTAGTTGTTGAGCCCCATGGGTATGCCTATGGTCTTCCTGTTCGGGTCGCGGATGTCCGACATCAGCTCGCCTAAAAGCTGCTGCTTGTACTTGTAGAGGTCGTAGTGCTCCTTTACGCCCTCGCCTTTTATGGGGCGTTCGCAGCGGTTGCCGGCTATGAAACGCCTGCCGCCGCCGAAATCGTTTATGGTAAGGCTGCAGTTGTTGGTGCACAGACCGCAGCTCGCTGTCTTTACGTTGTGTACGAAGGCTTCCAGCTGCTCCGCGTTGAGCAGAGCGCCTCTGGACGTATCTTCGTGCTGCATGGCGTAGAGGGCCGCGCCGTACGCTCCCATCAGCGGAGCGAAGGCAGGACGGATGACTTCCGCGCCTATCTCCTGTTCGAATGCCCTCAGCACCGAATCGTTCAGGAACGTTCCTCCCTGGACGACTATGTTCTTTCCCAGGGACTCCGCGCTTGCGCAGCGTATCACCTTGTAGAGGGCGTTCTTTACTACGCTTATGGAAAGGCCCGCGGCGATGTCTTCCACCGCGGCGCCGTCTTTTTGGGCCTGCTTTACGGAGCTGTTCATGAATACCGTGCAGCGCGAACCCAGGTCCACGGGCTTTTCCGCGTAGAGCCCAAGCTTAGCGAACTCCGCCGGGCTGTAACCGAGCGCCCCCGCGAAGGTCTGCAGGAAGGATCCGCAGCCGGAAGAGCAAGCCTCGTTAAGATATATGCTGTCTATCGCGCCTCCCCTTATCTGGAAGCACTTTATGTCCTGTCCGCCTATGTCCAGTATGAAGTCCACGTCCGGGCAGAACTTCTTCGCGGCGGTATAGTGCGCCACGGTCTCGACCACGCCCGTGCCCACGCAGAACGCGTTGCGTATTATCTCCTCGCCGTAGCCTGTGACGGCGGAGCCCAGTATCCTTATCCCCGGATAGTCCCTGTAGAGCTGCTGCAGATAGCTCTTTACTATGGGCACCGGGTTGCCGTTGTTGGGGGTGTACAGAGGACGGAAGACGTTGCCTTTCCTGTCCGTAAGCACCAGCTTTACCGTGGTGGATCCCGCGTCTATTCCAAGGAACATCTCCAGCTCCGGAGCGCTTATCTCGCTTATTCCTTCGGATGCTTTCCTGTGCCTTTCGGTAAACTCTGCATACTCCTCTTCGCTTGTAAACAGAGGGGTGCAGGCGGTGTAGCCTTTGCCGGTCCCGCGGTTCGCGAGCTTGTCCAGAAGCTGCGGTATGTCTATGGTCTCCCCGCTTCCGGCCCACGCGGCTCCCATGGCCACGTAGTAGAGCGAATTCTCCGGGCAGGTTCCCTTTGATCCCAGAACGTCGTCGAACGCAGCCCTAAGCTGCGGAATGTATGTAAGTGGTCCGCCCAGGTAGAGAATGTTTCCCTTTATCTCCCTGCCCTGAGCAAGGCCGGCTATGGTCTGGTTGACAACAGCGTAGAAAATGCTCGCGGCGATGTCTTCCTTTCTGGCGCCCTGGTTGAGCAGCGGCTGAACGTCGGACTTGGCGAAAACGCCGCAGCGGCTGGCTATGGTGTAGAGCTTCTCGTGCTTTGCCGCCAGAGCGTCCATCTGCTCCGTGGGGACCTGCATCAGCGAGGCCATCTGATCTATGAAAGCTCCCGTGCCGCCGGCGCAGGTGCCGTTCATTCGCATCTCGAAACCGCCGGTAAGGAAGAGTATCTTGGCGTCCTCGCCGCCCAGCTCTATAACAACGTCCGTGCCCGGAGCCAGGCGCTTTACGGCCACCCTCTCCGCGTACACTTCCTGCACGAACGGAAGGCCCATGCTCTCCGCCAGGCCCATGCCGGCGGAACCGGACATCGCAAGCTCGAAAGTCTCGCCCGGAAGCTCCGCACTTACCTGGGACAGCATCTCGCCCAGGCACTCGTCTATCTTGGAAAGATGGCGCAGATACCTGGCGAAAAGAAGCTTTCCGTCCGCGTCCATCACCACGCATTTTAAGGTTGTGGAACCTACGTCTATGCCGAGCTTCTTCATGATTTGCCCTCCTGTTCGCGGGCTATCGCGAGCATCAGTTTGATGCGGTTCTCCTGGTTCACCTTGGAGGCTCCGGAGTCGTAGTCCACCGGGAATATGTTGGCCTTGGGATAGAGCTCCCGCAGCCTTCTGATAGTGCCCTTGCCCACTATGTGGTTCGGCAGGCAGCCGAAGGGCTGGGCGCATATTACGTTAGTATAGCCTTTTTCTATCAGCTCCGCGGTCTCGCCGGGCAGGAGCCACCCTTCGCCCATCTTTACTCCGCGGTCCAGTATCGTGTCCGCAAGCTCCTCCACCTTGCCGAAATGAACGGGCTTGACGAACTCCGGATAGGGCTCCAGCGCGTCCAGCATGGCTTTCTCCCAGCGGTCGGAGATCTTACCGGCTATGCGGCCGCCCCACAGAGCGCCCAGGCCTCCGCCGTAGTACTCGTGGTCCTTCTCCATGTTGGCGAAGCAGTACTGGAAGAAGCCCAGCACGCCGGGCACCATGTACTCGCAGCCCTGAGACAGCAGGAACTCCTCCAGGCCGTTGTTGCCCAGGGACGCGTATTTTACGTATATCTCGCCCACGATGCCGACCTTTACAAGGTCCTTCTTTTCGCGGGGAATGTCGTGGAAATCCTTCGCTATGGCGGCAAGGTTCTTCTTCATGGCGCGGCTCGTAAGGCCTTTCTTATGCGCAAGCTGTTCCGTCAGTTCCTTTATCCACTTGTCCACTACACGCCTGGTGTCGCCCTTGTTGATCTCGTAAGGCAAAGTCTGGTTCTTAAGCAGGAGCAGCATGTCGCCGTATATGAGGCAGCGCAGCGCCGTAAGCGCCATGGCCGGAGTTATCTTAAAGCCGCTGTATTTTTCCAGCTGGCCGAAGCTTACGGAAATTACCGGAACGTGCTCCATGCCCATGTTCTTAAGGGCCTTGCGAAGGAGCATTATGTAGTTGGACGCCCTGCAGCCGCCGCCTGTCTGGAACATTATGAGGGCAGACTTGTCCGGGTCGAAATCGCCGCAGGACAGAGCGTAGAGCTGCTGCCCCAGAGAACAGATCGCCGGGTAGCAGACATCGTTGTGAAGATACTTAAGGCCGGTGTCGATGACCTTCTTGCCTTCGTAGTGCACCGCCACCACCTTGTAGCCGTAGATCCTGAAGGCAGCCTCGATCAGCTCCATGTGCGTCGGAAAGATATCCGGCGCGATTATGGTGTATTCTTCCTTCATTTTCTTAGTGAAATCCGGCCCCATTAAGACTTGCCTTTCTGCGGTCCTCGACCGCTTTTCTATATATAGTTATATATAGGTATTAGATTATAGTATAGCACTTTGACTTAATTCTGCGCAAGGCAATGGCAACGATGCGGCCTGCGCGAAACAATAAAAAAGAGCGGGCCTTTCGGTCCGCCCTTTAAAGAACAGCCTATATTACTTCTTGTTTACAGCGTCCTTGAGAGCCTTGCCGGCCTTGAATACGGGAGCCTTGCTGGCGGGGATCTTAACTACTTCGCCCGGCTTCTGCGGGTTTCTGCCCTGACGAGCCTTGCGAGCCTTAACTTCGAAGGTACCGAAGCCGATCAGCTGTACCTTTCCGCCCTTCTTGAGCTCTGCCTCGAGTGCTTCCAGCGCCGCGTTAACGGTGATCTCCGTATCCTTCTTGGTAAGACCGGTCTTAGCTGCTACGCTTGCTACTAATTCAGACTTATTCATTTTATTCCTCCTATTTTTTATTGGCTGTAAAAACGCCTTTTCGATACAACTTTCGTTCACCTATTATTGTACTGATTTCACCAAATAAGTCAACCTCAAAAACGCCGAAAAGGCTTAAAAAATCAACATTTATCGGGATTTTTGCCCTGCGTCCGCAAAACTGATTTACATAAAACCGCCGCCCCCTTAAAGAGAGCGGCGAGTAGCTAAACAACTGTATAAAAACTACTTCCTGAAAATCCTGCTCAGCCTTCTGAAACCGGGTGCGGAGGACAGCTCCTCCGGCTTTATGGAACGTGTCAGGAAGACCATTATCACGTAGATAACGACGCCTATGAAAACGGCTGCCAGAGTCGACACCGCGTTGCCCATCCTTGCGGAGAGGATCCTGTACACGCCGAACGCAGCGGCACCCATGACCAGGGAAGAGATCAGCGGCCCCATGAACATCAGTTTCAGATCGAACTTCATGCCTGTGTAGCGCCTTACGGCAACGAGGTTCAGCCAAGCAGCCACTATGTAGGCGCAGGTAGTGCCTATGGCGGCTCCCCTTACGTTGACCGCGGGGATCCTGGTAAGAACGTACGTTATGACTACCTTTACCACAGCGCCTATGAACAGATTCTTTACCGGTATGCCCTGCCTTCCTATGCCCTGCAGCACGCCCGTAAGCGCGTGGACCGAAGCAAGGAAGAACAGTCCCACAGCGTAGAACGACAGACAGGACGCTGCGTTGGCTATGCTGTCCTGCTGGCTGCGGTAGAAGAGCAGCATTATGGGCCTTGCCAAAACTATCATGCCTATAGAGCACGGAAGACCTATCAGCGCTGCGTAGCGCATGCCCAGCGCGCTGTTCGTGCGGACGAAGTCCATGTCGTCGCGCTTGAAAGCGTCCGTGATGACAGGTACCAGGCTTAAGCATATGGCCTGCGCAAGCACCTGCGGGAAGTTGATTATCGGGGAGGCCATGCCGGAAAGCTCGCCGTATAGCGTTCTGGCGGCTGCGTCCGTGTAGCCTATGTCCATCAGAACGTTCTTTACTATCAGGGTGTCTATCCAGTTTAGGATAGGCATTATGCAGGCGCCTATGGTGATGGGTATGGCTATGGCGAACAGGTCGCGCACTATGCCGGAGGAAGGCTGTATGGGCTTGCGTCCGGACTCCTTTATCTCCGACATCATGACAGGCTTGTTGTGGACGAATATGAACAGGACCGCTATAAGTCCGAACAGAGCGCCCGCGCTTGCTCCGAAGCTTGCTCCGGCAGCGGCATGGGGAAGCCCTTTGGACATAAGAAGCGCCGCCAGCGCCAGACCTATGCCTACGCGGAACACCTGCTCCACGACCTGCGATACGGCGGTCGGACCCATGGACTTCTGTCCCTGGAAGAAGCCGCGGTAGCAGCTCATGATGGGGCACAGCAGCAGCGCCGGAACAGTGGTCCTTAGCGCGTATACCGCGTCCGGTTCGCCCTGCAGCCTGGTTATCCAGGGCGCGAAGATGAATACTATAACAGCCGTGGCAACGCCCAGGGCAGCCATTACCTTGAAGGAGATCCTGAATACCCTGTACGCCTCGTAATACTCGCCCGTGGAACGCCTTTCGGAGATCATGCGGGATATCGCCGTGGGCAGTCCCGACGACGAGATCGTAAGCATTAGAATGTACATGGGATAGGCCGTCTGGTAGTATCCCATTCCGTTGGCGCTTATGATGTTGGTCAGGGGTATCCTGAAGAACACCCCCAGCACTTTTACCAGTATTCCCGCGACGCCCAGAAGCGCCGCGCCGGCAACGAATGTTTTTTTAGCTCTGTTATCTTCCGACATTTACCGTAAATTACCCTTTTGATGCTTATCTTCAGCCCCCGGAACCGCGCAGCCCTGCCTGCGCCCGGGACTTTACTGCTTTATGAGACCCGCCTTGTACGCCTCGAGCAGCAGTTTCAGGTTCTCTATCTCTGCCTGCCTTGCCCTGCCGGCGTCCGTGTCCTTGTTCCTTATCCTGTTCTTTACGGGCTCTTCCTGTACCGGTACGGTCTTTATGTCCAGCTCCTCCGCGATGGCTCTCTCCTTCGTGGTGAAAGCGTCGTGGGCGGAGAGCAGGAAGCCGTTGGAATTCTGTACAAGCGTGTAGCCCGCAATGCCTGTGGTCTTCTGGTAGGCCTTGGCGAAGCCTCCGTCTATCACTATCAGCCTGCCGCCGGCGTGGACGGGGCTGCTGCCCTTCTTTACCGGAACGTGGCCGTTTATTACTATTCCGTTCTCCGGATCGCCGCCGAACTCCTTAAGAAGCTTTTCTACTACATCCACGCGGTCGTAGAGGTCGTAGTACGGGTTCTTCTTCTCTACGTGGGTCTCCTTGTCGTCTATGAAGAGCCTCTCGAAGGTGGTTATCTTCTCCTTGCCGAACATGGGGCTCTTATATCCGCACCACAGATACCAGAACAGGTCCACTCCGCGCTGCTTGTCCCTGCCGCCCTTGCTGAAGTAGCCGGTGCGCACCAGCTTCTCCGCGTAGTCGAACCATTCCCTGCCGTACTTGTAGCCGTCATCCGTGTTTATCGGATCGAACTCGCCGTCTTCCGTAAGAGGGATGCAGCCGTGGAACAGCAGGTTGCCGTTAAGCACCTTGTAGAAGCTGCCGTGGTCGAACATGAACCTTGTGTGCTGCTGGAGGATGCGGCTCTCCGCGAACTCCCTCTCCAGATCCTGCATAAGCTCTTCTTCCTCGCCCGTGAGCCTGTAGGGATCCGCCGGATCCACGGTCGGGAACTCCCAGCTGTTGAGCTTGTAGGTCCTGCCGTCTATGTTTATTGTGTGCTTTTCGTAGTCTATCTTGTCCAGAAGCAGCAGCGACTCCATCTCGTAGTGCCTGTGCTTCTTTATGAGCTGTCCTTCCACCTTGAACTGGATCATGGCGGCGGCGATCATCATCGGGTTGTCCGCCTTGGGATAGTTGCGCAGAGCGAAGGTCTCCAGCTTGCGCAGGCTTATTCCGTAACCCACCTCCAGAGTGTGGATGTTGTCGTACTTGGTGCAGTTCCTTACGACGTTGGCGATGCAGGCGCGGTTGCCGGCAGCGGCTCCCATCCAGAGGATGTCGTGGTTGCCCCACTGTATGTCCACGTTGTCGTAGAGCATGAGGGTATCGATTATCCTCTCGCCCGCGGGGCCTCTGTCGTAGAGGTCTCCCAGTATGTGCATGCGGAATATGGAAACTCTGGCTATGGTACCGCAGAGGACCCTTATGAAGTCGTCCGCGCAGCCCACGTCTATGATGGAATCTATGATGTAATCCCTGTGGTTTATGCCGCCGTAGGAGCTTTCGCCGCTGGTTCCGTAGAGGAGCTCCTCCACGGTGTAGGCGTACTTTTCGGGAATGCGTTTTCTGACGTAGGATCTTGTGAATTTGAACGTGGATATCTCCAGGAGCTTTACAAGCCTCCTGAGCGTCGTCCTGTAGAACTCGTTCTTGTCCTTTATCTCCGGCAGTATCATCTCCAGCTTTTCGCTGGGGTAATAGACCAGGGTGGCGAAGGATCTGCGCTCCGCATCGTCCATCTCCGGGAAGATCTCGTCTATCCTGCGTTTTATGGTTCCGGAGGCGTTCCGGAGAATGTGCACGAAGGCTTCGTACTCTCCGTGGATGTCGCTCATGAAGTAGTCCGTGCCCTTGGGCAGGTTCTGTATGGTCATGAGGTTTACTATCTCGGCTTCGGTCTCGTTCTCCGACCTGTAGGTCCTTGCCAGAAGCTTAAGATACTCCAGTTTGCTTTCGCTTATCTGCATGTCCGCCTCCTTTTCCGCATAGTTAATTAATTATAGCACATTTTAATGCTGATTGTCTTTGCGTTGAAAAAATAGTATAATCGCTTGGGAGGAAGACCATGATCAGAATTTATCCTTCGGTATTCAGCGGACAGCTTAAAGCCCCCGCGTCGCACGCGCACGCGCAGAGGCTTCTTTTCATGTCCTGCATACCGGCCAAGCCCACCACCGTGCATAACGTTCCGGACTGCGAGGACGTGGACGCTACAGTAAACTGTCTGGAAGCTCTGGGCTGCGTAGTGGACAGAAACGGCAGCGACGTAACCGTAACACCCTTCCCCAAGGGAGTGATGGGGCAGATAGCGGAGTTCAACTTCGGACAGAGCGCCACCACTTCCAGGATAGCGATAGCCCTGGCGGCGGCTTTCGGAATACGCGCGGAGTGCAAGGCCGGCGGAAATCTTCCCAGAAGGGCGCTGTTCCCGCTTACCGGCAGGATGGCCATACGCGGAGTGCGCTTCTCCAAGTTCTCCATGCCGTTTACCATGCAGGGAAAGCTGGAGCCCGGCGAATACGTGTTCGAGGGCGACGAAGGCTCGCAGTTCATAAGCGCGCTGCTGATGGCGCTTCCGCTGCTTGTCGGCGACAGCACGCTTAAGCTCGCCTCCCCGCTCGTGGACAGCTCTTTCGTAGATCTTACCATAAGATCCATGGCGGACTTCGGAGTTACCATAGAAAAGACCGATTACGGTTACCGTATACCCGGCAGACAGTACTACCACTCCCCCGGCGAGATTACCACCGAGAACGACTGGGGCCTCGCGGCTCTGTGGGTGGCGGCCGGAGCGGCCAGCGGCGAACGCAGCGGAGACGTTGTCATAACCCAGCTGCCGGCGGATTCTCCACAGCTCTACAGGGACGTGGCCAAGGAGTTCCCGTTCATAGCTCAGGACTACGCCGAGCTGGATCTGGACGCGTCCACCTGTCCAAGTCTTGCGACCTTCTACGCGGCGATGTCCGCGGTCAAGGGAGCCTCCGTTACAATAAGCGGAGTGCCCCAGCTGCGCAGCAAGGAGTCCGACAGACTCGCCGTAATGAAGGAGATCTGCGGAGCTCTCGGCCAGAAAGCGGAGCTCACAAAAGACGGCATACGCATTGAAGGAACGGGCAAGCCGGAATATCCGGAAGATATTAAGATAAACTGCCACAGGGATCCGTGGATATTCATGTCCATGGCCCTTGCGTCGCCCAAGTTCGTAAAGCCGATAATACTGGACAGCGAATACACCCCGGAGAAGATCTACAGGAACTTCCTGAAGGACTTCGCGGCCCTGGGCGGAAAGTACGAAATACTCTAAATGATAATATCCCCCGAAGAACTTAAGAAAAAGCTGGACGAAGCCGGCTACATATACGACGAGACTCTCATAACCACTTTGGTAGTGTCCCTGGCGCTTGGAAGGCCCCTTCTGATAGAGGGCGCCGCCGGCGTAGGAAAGACCGAGGTAGCCAAGGTAATGGCCTACGCTCTTGGAAGAGAGCTGGTAAGGCTGCAGTGCTACGAAGGACTGGACGAGAGCAAGTCCATATACGAGTGGAACTATCAGAAGCAGCTCCTTTCCATACAGGTAGGCATGGGTCAGGCCCAGCCGCAGAACAAGACGGAGCTCACCAAGTCCGTATTCAGCGAAGAGTACCTTCTGGAAAGGCCGCTCCTTAAATCAATACGTTCCGAAAAGCCCGTAGTGCTTCTCATAGACGAGATAGACAAGGCCGACGAAGAGTTCGAGGCCTTCCTTCTGGAGATGCTTTCCGAGCTCCAGCTTACGATCCCCGAGATAGGCACCGTAAAGGCCAAGAGCACGCCCTTCGTGGTGCTTACGTCCAACCGCACAAGACCTCTTTCCGAGGCTTTAAGGCGCCGCTGCGCCTATCTTTTCATAAACTATCCGGACATAGAGAAGGAAGTAGCCATAATAAAGGCCAAGATGCCCAACGTATCCGACAGGCTGGCTCTTGCCGTTGCGCAGGCCGTCCACGACCTCCGCGAGAACGACAATATCATGAAGAAGCCCTCCATAGCCGAGACCCTGGACTGGATAGCGGCGCTGGAGGCTCTTGGAATTCCCGATCTTACACCGGAGGCCGCCGGACTTACCGCAGGCTTCATCCTTAAGAACGAGGAAGACATAGCCCAGCTGGATACCGGCTGCGGTTGCGCCGGCCACGTTCACGCTGACGGCACGCCTTGCGAAGGACATGTCCACGCGGACGGCACTGCTTGTACCGGCAACGAGGGACACCACTGCCACCATCACCACAACTGACGGTTCCATTCCATGGACCACGATCTTTATCTATCCAGAATAGCTGAATTTGTGCGTCTCCTGTCCCGGGAGGGTCTTTCTGTCGGGACAAAAGAGGCCGAGGACGCCTGCAGAGCGCTGGAACTTACCGGTTTTGCCGAAAGGGAAAGCGTAAAGGCGGCGCTCAGGACCATCTGCGCCAAATCCCAGGCGGAGTGTTCCGCGTTCGACAGACTGTTCGACGCTTTCTTCGTAAGTTCCGAGCAAAAGCTGGCCAACCTTAAGAAGGCCATGGAGGATCAGCAGGAACTGGAAAAAAGGCGCGCGGAAGCGGCGGAAGAGCTTAAGAAGCACAGTTTTCTTAAAGCGGACGACGACTTCATCGGCGGCTACGCAGCGCTTCCGGAGGAAGAAAAAGACCGCCTGCGCAGGTTCTTAAACAAATTCCGCGACAACGCGGAGCGCAACCCCCAGTTATACGAAGGCTTCATACGTTCCGTGTTCATGAAGTCCATCATGGAGCAGCAGCTTATGATGGAGGACGCGGATCTTGGCGTACAGGAGACGGACCCGGACCTTGGACTTCTTTTCCGCGACATCTCGCAGATAAGCGATGCCGAGATGCCCCGAGCCGTAGCCATGATACAGCGCATCAGCCGCCAGATAAACGGGGAACTCTCCGCCAGGAAGAACAAGTCCTCGTCCGCGGGAGCGCTGGACATAAAACGCACCATCCGCAAAGGCCTTGAGACAGGCGGAAGCCTTATAAGGCTCAAATACAAAAGAAAAAGGCCGAAACACCGCAGGCTGGTGCTGCTCTGCGACGTGTCCGGCTCCATGATACAATTCTCGGAATTCGCCCTGCGCTTCATTAAGAGCATGTCCGACGTTTCGGAAAGCTCCAGGGTGTTCCTCTTCTCCGAGGAGACCGCGGAGGTGGATCCCTTCGCGCTGCAGGACATGGACCAGTTCGTAAGCTACGTAAGGCGCACAGGCCTCTACGGCAAGGGCACGGATCTGGGATCCGCGCTGGACAGGATCTGCGCCGTTAAGCCTCCCGTACTGGACCAGAAGACCACCCTTCTTATAATCTCCGACGCCAAGACCGTAAGGCTGGAGGATGCTCAGAAGAGCGTCATCCGCGCCGCGTCTCTTGCCGGCGAGATCATCTGGATGAACCCCATCCCGCAGAGGAAATGGGAGCACCTAAGGAGCATACGGACCATGTCCGTCCTCTGCAAGATGGTGCCGTGCAGCACCCTTTCCGAGCTTGCCAGAGAGTGCAGGAAGCTGGCCCTGGGGTAGAATAGACCGGTCTCCGGCTTTCGGAAACTGCGGTCAACTTATCAATTCATATTTTTCGCAGACAACGTTTCAAGGTACTGGTCCGCTTCTTCGCGGGACCTGAATACTACTATGTCTTTTGCGTCCTTACAATCTTCCAGAAGCCGTTCGATCTTCGGCAGCTGGTCTTTAGGGAAGTCGATTATGTAGCGCCGGAAATCCTCGTCGAATTCGGTCTCCGTCCACGGGAGGTCCTCCCTTTTGGTCCCTATCCTGCTCTCCGCGCCCTTAAGGCACTCCTCCACGGGAAGATCGAAAAAGAACACCTTTTCCGCAGCGGAAAGCCTTAGCGGCAGCGTCCTTAAATAGTTGCCGTCTATTATCCACTCGTCCCCGGCGAGTATCTCATTAAGCGCTTTGTCGAACTCATCCCTGTCCACCGTCGTTCTGTCCGGGCGGTGGAAGATCATGTCCAGATAATGCAGCGGCAGGCCGGTGATATCCCTGAGCTTTCTGGCAAAAGTGCTTTTGCCGGAACCTGGGCTGCCTATGACCAGTATCTTCATGCCTGTATCGTCTCCGAAGTCAGATGTTTTGCAATTATGATTCTATACGCTGACCGGTAATATTGCAAATACCGCGCAAAAAGGCGGATCCTTGCGGACCCGCCTTTAGAATACTATTGATATATGCTTTGTAACTCAGGAACCGTCCCCGAATTATATCAGTACTTTCCGAGGGAGCCGGAGAGCTGGTCGTTGGGGTTCTCGGCGAATGTGGTGTCCTTTCCGGGCAGGACCGCGTTGAGCACGAGTCCTACGATGGAAGCAACCGCAAGGCCGGAGAGGTGTACGGAGCCGATCGCTATGGAGCCGGCTTCGCTGTAACCGATGCCTATCGCAAGGCCAAGGATGAGCGCTGCTACGATTACGTTGCGGCTCTCCTGGAAGTTGGTCTTGTTCTCGACTACGTTGCGTACGCCTACTGCGGAGATCATTCCATAGAGGATCAGGGATACGCCGCCGATGGTAGCGGAGGGCATGGCCTTGATGACCGCGGCGAACTTCGGGCAGAAGCTGAGCACTATGGCGTAGATGGCCGCAAGCCTTATCACAAACGGATCGTAGACCTTGGTGAGGGCCAGGACGCCGGTGTTCTCGCCGTAGGTGGTGTTTGCCGGAGCTCCGAACAGAGCCGCAATGGTGGTTCCTACGCCGTCTCCGATGAGGGTCCTGTGCAGGCCCGGATCGTCTATGAAGTTCTTGCCTACGGTGGAGCCGATGGCGGAGATGTCTCCTACATGCTCCATCATGGTGGCTACAGCGATGGGAACGATGGTGATGATGGCGCTTACGATAAGGTTGCCGTCAACGCCGCCCTTGAAGAGGCCGAACACGGTGTTCTCCATTGCTACCGGAAGGCCTACCCACTTAGCCTGGGCTACCGGAGTCCAGTCCACGTTGCCGGTGACTGCGGCTACTACATAGGAAGCAAGAACGCCCAGAAGTATGGGGATGATCTTGATCATGCCCTTGCCCCAGATGTTGCAGACTATTACTACAACTATGGCTACCAGAGCTATCCACCAGTTGTCGTCGCAGTTGTTGATGGCGGAAGGCGCAAGGTTGAGGCCTATCGCTATGATTATCGGGCCTGTGACTACCGGCGGGAAGAACTTCATTACCCTGTGGCTTCCTACCGCCTTGCAGATGAGAGCAAGGATCAGATAGAGAAGTCCTGCGCAGGCAACGCCTACGCACGCATAGGGCAGAAGTCTGGACAGTTCCGGGTTAGGGGAACCGTCGGCAAGCTGTGTCGGCGCTATTGCTGCGTATCCGCCCAGGAACGCGAAGGAGGAACCAAGGAATACAGGTACCTTTCCTCCGGTAACAAGGTGGCAGAACAGCGTTGCTATGCCCGCGAAGAGCAGCGTAGCCGAAACGCTGAGGCCGGTGATGATGGGGACGAGCACGGTAGCGCCGAACATGGCGAACAGATGCTGCAGTCCCAGTACCAGAGTCTTGCCTGTTCCAAGCTCTCTGGCGTTGTAGATCGCTCCGTTTTTCTCACTCATTTTGAAATCTCCTTACTTTATTTTGAATATAAGTTCACACAAGTTTGTCCGTCGAATTCGGCCACCTGCACGGAGACCGTCTCGTTCCTGGATGTCGGAACGTTCTTGCCTACGTAATCCGCCCTTATCGGCAGCTCCCTGTGGCCGCGGTCTATCAGCACCGCCAGCTGTATGGAAGCAGGCCTTCCCAGAGCGCTTACGGCGTCCATGGCCGCCCTTACGGTGCGCCCGGTGAATATGACGTCGTCCACCAGGATCACCTTTTTATCTTTTACGGGGAAGTCGATCTTAGTATTGCTTACGGTCGGAGCCGGGTCTGCCTCGGAGAGGTCGTCGCGGTAGAGGGTGATGTCCAGTTCGCCTACCGGAACGTCGGAGCCTTCTATCTCCTTTATGTTTCTGGCGAGCTCTTTGGCAAGAGGCACTCCCCTGCGGCGTATGCCCAAAAAAACAAGCCCTTCGGCTCCCTCGTTCTGTTCGAGGATCTGATGCGACATGCGCTTGAGTGCTCTGTGCATCGCCTCTTCATTCAGAAGTTGTGCCTTAGGCTTTCTGTTTCCCAGATCCATAAAAAAATCCTGCCCTGCCGGCAAGACCTGCTACGCGCAACGCGCGCTTTTTATGTGGATCTTACCGGTCTCTCTGTACCGATTTAAAGATATGTTTTCCTACGGATATTATAGCTTTTCCGGGGTCCAGCGTCAAGGCCGGGCGAAAGCATATTGGTCCAGATTTTTATGCACAGAAACAGTTTCGGCATAAAGAATATTAACCGAAATAACCACGGAAATATTTTTTTAAGAACATTCGATTATGTTAACATCCACATGTGGGAAATACTTGTTCGCGAACAATTATCAACAAGCCGGAAAACCTTTGAATTCAACGGAAAATCGGTAGCCCGCGAAACAAGTGTAAAAATCGTTTTCCACTTTTTTTCAACAAAAACTGTGGAAAACTTCCATGGCTGAAAACCGTTGAGATTTCAACGCTAAACAGCGCCGAGCCATTTGTCAATACACAAGTTTTCCACAGAATCGTTAATTTTACACAGTAAACATTTTGCCATTCAAAAATAAAAAAGTTTTATTTATTTTTCCGCTGTTTTTTTGCGGAACAACTGTCCGATTATTCATCCTGTTAATAAATAACGCAGTATGCTTCGGCGGGGCCCGGCAGCGTTCTCCGTACGATCCGATCAGACTGCGCACTATCATCGGGCGGCAGTCTGTGGTAGAATAACCGGAGACAGAAAAGGAAGGCCGGTATGAGACTCAACAAGTACATCGCGCAGGCGGGGATAAGCTCCCGCAGAGGCGCGGACGATCTTATAAAAAACGGTAATGTGTCGGTAAACGGCGCAGTCCTTAAGGAACCCGGATACGACGTTCAGGAAGGCGACAGAGTAACGGTGAACGGCAGGCCCCTGCCCGAGCCGGAGAAGCTCTGCTACTACGCGCTCAACAAGCCCGCAGGCTACGTCACGACAAGAAAGGACGAGAAAGGCAGACCCACTGTCATGGACCTGCTTTCTGACGTAAGCGTAAACGTGTTCCCGGTAGGCAGGCTGGACTACGACAGCTGCGGACTGCTGCTCCTTACTAACGACGGCGAGCTGGCCAACCGCATAGCAAAGCCCTCCTCCCACCTGGAAAAGACCTATCTTGCCAGGCTCAACGGCACGCCTACGGACAGGCAGCTGAGGATGCTGCGCAGCGGCGTGGAGATAGATCTGGAAGAAAAGGATCCCGCTACGGGCAAACGCTATACGCGCAAATACAAGACCCGCCCCGCCTCCGTTACCATGGTGTCGCAGGCCGCGCGCGAGTGCGTTCTGGAGATAAAGATATCCGAAGGCAAGAACCGCCAGATAAGAAAGATGGCCGAGGCCATAGGGCTGCGAGTGCTGGCTCTTCAGCGTACCGCCATCGGAGAGATAAAGCTGGGGCGAACGAAGGAAGGCGGCTACCGGAAGCTTACTCAGGCAGAAATGGAATATCTGAAAAAACTATAATAAGTACCTGAAAACCAAAAGAATAAAGACCGGGTTCATCCATTCCGGTCTTTTCTTATTACAACCATGCTGTCCGTGCCGCATTCGATGGCGATGCTGCCCTGCACCGAGGTCCGGAAGACAGCTGCGCCGCATGCACGGAGCATCTCCAGCACCGAATCGTCCGCAGGCTTGGCCGCGCTGTCCGTAATGACAGCCACAGAAGGCTTTACTGCCGCAAGCAATTCTGCCATGCCTTCCTTTTTGTTGCCGTGGTGGGGCACTTTCAGTACGTCGAAGTGTTCTTCGCGGTCCTTCAGAAACGCTGCGATGCCGTCTTTCTGAAGATCTGCGGCAAAGAGGAACGAAACTCTGCCGAAGCTAAGTGCGCAGACCATAGAGCAGTCGTTCTCGTTGGTACCGTCGTAAACGAAAGGCGAAGGGAACATGCGGATCTGCGCCCCGAAGAAGTCCGTCCGCCGATCCGAGACGACTCTTATAATCTCCGTGTTCAGATCCTCCGCAGTCCTTACCAGCGTATAGAAATGCTCGCTGTCCTTTACGAAATCGGGCATGTAGATCCGGCAGGCGCCGAAAGACTTTAGGACAGCAGAAACACCGCCGATGTGGTCCTTGTGGAAATGCGTAAGTATAAGAGCCTCCAGCTTTTTTACGCCGGCCGCGCCCAGTTCGCCCAGCACTTTCCCGGCAGTATCCTCGTAGCCTGTGTCTATCAGAACCGCATGATCCCCGCGCTGCAGCAAGATACAGTCGCCCTTGCCCACATCTATGGCAGTTATCTTCAGCCAGTCGTTCATTGCGTGATGAATTCCCGGATCTGATCCGCTATTATGTCCATGAGCCTGGTGCGGGCCTCTATGGACGCCCAGGCGATATGCGGAGTGATGTACAGACGGCTGTCGTTTACGCCGTAGAACGGGCTCTGCTTGCTCATAGGCTCCACGGAAAGAACATCCAGTCCTGCGCCTGCGATGGTGCCGTTCTGAATGGCCTCCAGCAGATCCTTTTCCACGATTATGGGACCGCGTCCAACGTTGATCAGGACGGCGGTCTTTTTCATCTGCTTAAGCGCTGCGGCGTTGATCAGGCCTTCGGTCTGCTCGTTGAGCGGAGCGTGTATGGATACTATGTCGGAAGTCGCAAGCAGCTCCTCGAAGCTTACGCGCTTGTAATCGTCCGTGCTGTTGCGGCCGGAAGTCGAATAGTACTGCACCTTGCAGCCGAAAGCGCTCGCGATACCGGCTACCTTGCGGCCTATGGTCCCCAGGCCTATTATGCCCCAGGTCTTGCCGGACAGTTCGCGGAAGGTCTCGGCAAAGTGGGTGAACAGCCTGTCGTCCGCGTAGCGGCCTTCCTTTACGTAGTCGTCGTAGTAGCGCAGATGCTCCCAGACGTAGAACAGCAGCGCGAAGGTGTGCTGCGCTACGCTCTCCGTGGAGTATCCGGCCACATTGCGCCATTCTATCTTCCTCTCGGCAAGGTAGGCCTTGTCCAGATTGTTGGTACCGGTAGCGCTTACGCAGACCAGCTTAAGCTTGTCCGCGCCGCCTATGGTGGATTCGTTGACGGGTATCTTGTTGATGATTATTATGTCCGCGTCCTTTATGCGTTCGCGCGCTTCCTCCGGAGTGGAGTAATCGTACATGGTAACGTTTCCGAGCGCTTCGAATTCGCTCAGATCCACGTCGCCGCCTATGCTCTCGCGGTCAAGAAAAACTATGTTCACTTTGCTTCCCCTTCCTTGGTCTCTGCTTTCTTTTTGTTTCCTATTATCCTGAATGCCATCGGGTAGAGCCCGACTTCAACAAACATCACTATGCAGTAGCGCACCGCCCTTATGGAATAGCCCAGCGCGTTCTCCGCCTGCAGCACCGTGTCCGGGAAAGGCATCTTAAGCAGCGTGTTCACCGCGAAGTAGATGGCTCCGCCAAGCAGCACGCGCAGTATCATGCGCCACCACACTCTGGTGTTCTCGAAACGCACAACCTTTTCCTCGAACAAGTCGCCCAGGAAGAATCCGGCCATCATGCCTATGCCGGTGTAGTAGTCGTTTGTCCTGCTCCAGACGCAGCCTGCCAGCGACACGACGAATATCACCAGATAGAGCAGCCACTTGTGCCTGGCCCTGTCCAGAAGCCACGGCATCAGGAACACGATAACGGCGCCCAGTATCCAGCCGCAGAGCACGTCCGTAGGATAGTGGACGCCCACGCAGAACCTGGATATTCCCACGAGCAGCGGCAGAATTATGCATATTATCCTTACAGCCTTATTCTTAAAGAAATACGCCAGCGAGCCGTAAGCTATGGTGGAGTTCGTGGAATGACCGCTCGGGAACGACCAGCCCTGCGCCTTTACGTCGTAGATGCTGGCGGAACTGTCCACCGGCTTAAGGCACTTTATGCCTTCGTTGTCGAAGTACGGGCGCCTGCGGCACGCGATGTTCTTGATGAGCGGGTTCCATACCAGCCCCATCGTGATGCTGAGGCCTACCTTGCGGCCTATCTTCTTGTCGTAGGACCAGTACAGGAAGCCCAGCACCAATATAAGCACCAGCTCCTCGCCGAACATGCTTATGAACGACGCCAGCTTTACTCCGAAGCTGCCCAGATGCGCCTGGATGGACTCCATGAGCGCTACTTCCCACTGAAAATAAAACGTATTACCCATTATTGCTCCTTGACGGTAACGGTCTTTGCGGCCGGTACGCCCGGGTCCGCGAAGCGGTGCCTAACGGCACATTTCTATGATGGCAAGCTCTATCAGAGTCCTGGGCCTTGCCGCCCAGCGCGCGTCCAGAAGAGCCTGCGAAAGTGTCTTTATGGACGCGGAGATGAAAGCCATGTCCGTAGCCTGCGCCTGGACCTTGAGCCTTTCTATGTTCTCCGCGGAAAGGTTGAGTATGTTCTGCGGCTCGTCCGAGAACTTTATTATCATGAGGCTGCGGAAGTGATCCAGCCAGTCGCGGCCCACCTGCAGAGCCTCCTTGCCTTCCGAAAGCGTTTCGGCAAAGGCGGTAAGAGCTCCGGCGGCGTCTCCCGTGCGGACGCAGTCCGTAAGCTTTACGAAAAGCTCCGACGGCGCCATGCCCAGAAGATCCAGGACATCCTCCCTCGTAAGTCTGTCTCCGCTTCCTATGCAAAGATCCAGAAGCGACAGACCGTCTCTTACGGAACCGTCCGCGCTGCCCGCAAGAAGCGCAAGGGCGTCCTCGTCCGCCTTAACGCCTATCCTGGCGCAGATGTCGCGGAACCTTGCCCTTATGACGCTCTCCGGAACGCGGCGGAAATCCAGACGTATGCACCTGGACTGTATGGTTGCGGGAAGCTTGTTGGGATCCGTGGTGCAGAGTATGAAGACCGTGTCCTTCGGCGGCTCCTCCAGCGTCTTAAGGAACGCGTTGAAAGCCTGCGTGGAGAGCATGTGGACTTCGTCGATTATATAGACTTTCTTTCTGCCTACGGCAGGCGGGAAGTTTACTTCCTCGCGGAGGGTGCGGATGTCGTCCACGGAGTTGTTGGACGCGGCGTCCAGCTCCGTAACGTCTATGAACGTTCCGGCTGCTATGGCCCTGCACGCGTCGCACTCGCCGCAGGGACGCTCCCCATCCGAAGTGCAGTTGAGGGCTTTGGCCAGGAGCCTTGCCGTGGTGGTCTTGCCTGTTCCGCGCGTTCCGCAGAAAAGGTAGGCGTGACCCACGGTATCCGAAGCTATCTGGTTTTTGAGGATCTTTACGATGTGGTCCTGTCCGATCAGATCGTCGAACGTTTCCGGCCTGAAGGCCCTGTACAATGCCTGATACATCCTGTTCTCCCTTAGGGTGGCTGCGTCCCGGCCGCCGTCAGCCGGCAGCGCCGGAACGCCTGCGTAGCGTATCCTTGATCACTTAATAAACTGTGCCGGTCCGCAGCCGAGCTCTGCCCGCGGCACATAGGCGGCTCCGCTTAATGCTGCTTCCTTCCGGACCTGACATGGTTCGCAGATTCCTATTGCGCGGAAGCCCGGCTGCGGGCCGGCACATCCTGATACTATTGAATTATACCCCAGCGGCCTTTAATAATCAATACTTCCGGGCCTGAGGCGTGTAATACCCGATTCTTCCGGGCATACGGCGGCGCATTTACAGCACGGCCGGTATCTACTCGGTCATTTTCCTGAACGCGTCTTCGTCTATGACCGGGATGCCCAGCTCCTGAGCCTTGGTGAGCTTGCTGCCCGCGGCCTCTCCGGCCAGAACGTAGCTGGTCTTTTTGGAAACGCTGCCGGACGCCTTGCCGCCGAAGCTCTCTATTATCTCGGTTGCCTGCTCCCTTGTAAGAGTGGGGAGCGTTCCGGTAAGCACGAAGGTCTTTCCGGCAAAGCGGTCGTCCCTCCTGCTCTGCGCAGCCTTGGACTTGGTGTTAACGCCCAGAGCCTCGAGCTCTTCCACGATCTGTCTGTTCTCCGGCTGCGCGAAGAACTCCACTATGCCTCCGGCCACTATCTCGCCGAAATCCTGGATCTGCGTAAGCTCCTCCAGAGGAGCGTCCATTACGGCCTGCATGTCAGCGTATCTGGCGGCCAGAGCCTTGGCGCTCTGGCGTCCTACGTTGCGGATCCCGAGACCGGTTATGAGTCTGTCTATGTCGTTGTCCTTGGACTTTTCGATAGCCGCGATGATGTTGTCCACGGACTTTTCCTTGCCCACGATGCCTTCTTCTATGAGGCGCTCGCGGTACTCCTTAAGCCTGTATATGTCCGGGATCCTCTTAATGTAGCCCTCGGATATGAGAGCCTCCACGGCGGACGGTCCGAAGCCTTCTATGTTCATGGCGTCCTTGGACGCGAAGTACGCGAGAGACCTGGAATCCTTGGCCGGACAGGCCGTGCCTGTGCAGTGCAGATGCGCGCCTTCCGCCTCCCTTTCCGCGGGAGCTCCGCAGACAGGGCAGAACTTAGGCATCTCGAAGCGCGCGGCTCCTTCCGGACGCTTTTCCTTAACTACGCTCAGTACCTCCGGGATGATGTCCCCGGCCTTCTGCACTATTACCGTATCGCCTATGCGTACGTCCTTTTCGTCTATGTAATCCTGGTTGTGGAGCGTGGCTCTGGCGACCGTAGTCTCCGCAAGCCTTACCGGCTTAAGGATGGCCAGCGGGGTCATGCGGCCCGTGCGTCCCACCTGAACGACTATGTCTTCCAGTACGGTCTCCTTCTGCTCCGGCGGGTACTTGTAAGCCACCGCCCAGCGGGGCACCTTGGATGTAAGCCCAAGGACCTCTCTCTGAGCAAGGTCGTTCACCTTTACAACGGCGCCGTCCAGTCCGTAATCCAGAGACCACCTGATCTTTCCTATGTGTTCTATGGCGCTCCAGACCTCCTCCGGAGTGGACGCCAGTATCGGTTCCTCCAGAACGTGGAAGCCTTGCGACGCAAGATATTCGAAGGTCTCCAGGTGCGTCCTGAAGGTCTTGCCCTCCGCCAGCTCCAGATTGAAGATGAATATGTTCAGACCGCGTTCCTTAACGACCTCCGGATCCAGCTGGCGCAGCGTTCCGGCCGCGAAGTTCCTGCGGTTCTGGTAGGTCTTGCCTCCGCTCTGCTCCTGCTTTCTGTTGGCCGCCTCGAAGTGCTCCGTGTCCATGTAGCATTCTCCGCGCACCTCCAGGTACGGTATCTTGTCCGGTATCTCCTTGGGGATGGCGGGTATCATGAGCGCGTTCTCGTAGACGCTCTCGCCTATTGCGCCGTCGCCGCGGGTTATGGCGTCCTCCAGCTTGCCGTTTCTGTAGCGGAGCACAAGAGTAAGACCGTCGATCTTCTTTTCCACGGAGAACTTAGCGTCCGGGAACTGCTGGAGCACCCTCTCAACGAAGGCGACGACTTCCTCTTTGGAGAAAACGTCCTGCAGCGATATTACCGGCACGTCGTGCTCAACCTTGCGGAACTCCCTCTTGGCGGTGCCGCCGACCCTTCTGGTGGCGAGGCTGTCCGTCCTCGCGAACAGCGGGTTCTCGGCCTCCAGTTTGCGCAGCTCCCTGGTTAGAGCGTCGTACTCGAAGTCCGATATCTCCGGGTCGTCGTTGTTGTAGTAGCGGTTAGCGTGATACTCCACGAGCGCGTAGAGTTCGTCCATCCTTGCTTTTACATCCATCGCTGTGTCCTCTTTTACAGCCTGCGCTCCGCGCGCGCCTGACGCGGCGCGGTCCTATATCCTCTTCAGCGGCGCAAGATCCTTGGCCAGTTTCTTTGTGCCGAAGAGATCGAATACTATAGTCAGCACGGTGCCGTTTACCGTTATTATGGTGCCGTCGCCGAACTTGGGGTGGTTCACCCGTTCTCCGGGCTTTACGACCTCGTTAGCCAGAGTCGCTTCCTTCTTAAGCAGGTCGCTGCTCTGCTTTACGGCATATATCTGCTTTATCGGGGAAAGGTACTCCCCGTGCGAATAGCTGCCTTCCGCGGAGGATCTGTACTTGTCGTAGGACATGCCCAGGCCTTTCTTGTCGTAGAGCGGCGTGCCGCCCATGAATCTGCGGTCTATCTCCTTAAGGAACATGCTCTCCGAGGTATAGTCCGTCTTTCCGTAGAGCATGCGCGTTTCCGCGCTGGTAAGGAAGAGCCTTTCCTTGGCGCGGGTCATACCTACGTAGCAGAGACGCCTCTCCTCCTCCGGATCGCCGTTCTTTTCGAGCGAGCGGTAACTGGGGAAGAGCCCCGTTTCCATGCCCGGCATGAACACCACAGGGAACTCCAGCCCCTTTGCGGAGTGGAGCGTCATAAGCACCACGGCGTCCTGATCCGGGTCGTGGCTGTCTATGTCCGAAACGAGGGCTATGCCCTCCATGAAGTTTTCCAGCGTTAGCGTTTCGCCGAGCTTTTCCGCGTCCGCCTGCTTTTCCGCGATTACCGACTTGAATTCCAGAAGGTTCTCTATGCGGCCTTCCGCCTCTATCGACACCTGGTTCTCCAGCGCGGACAGATAGTCCGAACGCACAAGCAGAGTATCGTAGATGTCCGCCACGGGCATGCTGTCCTTCTGCGCGTTGAGCGACTGTATCAGTTCCGAAAGCTTCTTAAGCTCCGAGGCGGCTTTTGCGCCCAGATCGTCCTGAACGGCGTCGCTGGCTATGGACTCCAGCAGGCTCCATCCGTTTACGCTTGCGCAGCGCTCTATGAGAGCCATGGTCTTGTCGCCTATGCCGCGCTTCGGCTCGTTGATGACCCTGCGCAGGCTGACGTCGTCCAGCGGATCCTGCACCAGCCTCATGTAGCAGAGCATGTCCTTTATTTCCTTGCGGTCGTAGAAACGCGTGCCGGAGAGCACCTGATACGGTACGCCCTTGGCGGCGAACTGTTCCTCGAAACGCCTGCTCTGCACGTTGGTGCGGTAGAGAACCGCGAAATCCGAATACTTTAGATCCGGGTCCTTGCGCATAAGTTCCTTTATCTTGGCGGCGGTCCAGCGGGCTTCCTCGTGGTCGTCTTCCGCGCGGTAGTACTGCACCTTGTCGCCTTCGTCTGCTTCGGTCCAGAGCTTCTTGTCCTTTCTGGCGCGGTTGCGGCTTATGACGCTGTGGGCCGCGGAAAGTATGTTTCCCTTGGACCTGTAGTTCTGTTCCAGCTTTATTACCTTGGCGCCAGGGAAGTCCTTCTCGAACTCCAGGATGTTGCGTATGTCCGCGCCGCGCCACTCGTATATGCACTGGTCGTCGTCTCCGACCACGCAGACGTTGCGGTGCCCGCTTCCGAGCAGGTGGATCAGCTTATACTGCAGCATGTTGGTGTCCTGGTACTCGTCCACCATTATGTATCTGAATCTCCGGCGGTACTCCTCCAGGACCTCCGGATATCTTTCGAACAGCCTTACGGCGTTGAGTATCAGGTCGTCGAAATCCATGGCGTTGCACTGCTTCAGCGTGCCTTCGTAGCGGTCGTAGATCTCCGCCATGGTCTTGTAGACCGGGTTGAACTGTCCGTCCTCCCCGGCGTAGTCCTCCGGGCTCTTTTCCTTTTCTTTGCAGTCGGAAATGACGGTGAGCACATATGCCGGAGCGAAGCGCTTCTCGTCCAGCTGCATGTCCTTTATTATCTTTTTTACTACGGACTTCTGGTCCACGGGGTCGTAGACGGCGAAGCTCTTTTCGAAACCGAGCTTGTCCGCCTCGTATCTGAGTATCCTGAGGCAGGCCGAATGGAAGGTCTGGATCCACATGCCGGGCTTTGCCCCGACCAGCTTCTCCACCCTTTCGCGCATCTCCGCGGCGGCCTTGTTGGTAAACGTTACCGCTAAGATAGAGTATGGGTTAACGCCGCAGTCCTTTATCATGTAGGCGATGCGGTGCGTCATGGTGTTGGTCTTGCCGGAACCGGCTCCGGCCAGTATAAGAAGAGGCCCCTCGGTATGCGTGGCGGCCTCGTACTGCTGAGGATTGAGTTTCTCTAAATAGTCCTGCATTTTCAGTTATTCCGACCTTTTTTCTGCAAGTCTATTTTACCACACCGGGGTCGAAATATCCATAGATATCGGGCGGCTGCCTGACAGCCGGCCGGTACTCGTTCAGCAGCTCAATGTGGTCCTTTTCCCCGATGATGGACGCGTATTCCAGAATGAAGCGCGTCTTCCATTTCTTCCAGGTGTTGGGGTGCGCGAAGGAGAACGCGTCGTCGGACCAGGCGCTCCCCTTTCCTCCCTGGATGCCCTTGCATCCGTGGTATACCGTATGATACAAGACCCCGCTCCTGTATTCCTCCGGGATACTGAGCAGGGCTTTCTCCACCTCTGATATTCGTCTTTTAAGATCCGCTATCCTAAGGGCCTTGTCCTCCGTCGGCCTTGCGCCGTATCTTTTCAGAGGAGCTTCCCTTACGAAACTGCCCGCAGGGGCGATGTCCATCATGTACAGCCTTAGCAGTTCCTTGTTGAGCGGATACTCGGAGATCTTTAAGACGAGCATTTTATATTCCGAAGAACTTCCGAAGATGTTTTCGGAATTCTTACCGGCTTTCATCCTGAGTAGAGGCTGCGGCTGAGTTCCTGCGGCTTACCCATTCGCAGATCTTGTTCATTTCGTAATCCGTAAGAGTTATGCCCCGGGAGCTCTTCTTGTGATCCGGCGTCCAGTCCCGGATGTCGAACCTTGCCGGTCTGTCGCACCAGGAGATGTAATTGAGTTCTCTTGCCCAGCCCGACGCGCTGGCCCTTAAGACCCCCAGGTGCTCCAGTATCGTGAAGCTGATAGCTTCGTTGTTTTCCGCCGCGGTACCGCCTGCGGAACGGACGGCTGAGCCTGCTCCGACCTGTGCTTCTGACATTTTATCCTCCGTTTCCTCCCCGCATGGATCAAAAGCAAAGGTATCGTAGCATCTCTGTATATCAGTGTCAACGAAACGGATATATGTGTGTACCGTTTTTACCTAACGACCCAGTCTCCGGAGCCGAAAAGGTACAGATAAGCTCCGCTGACCGGTATCTCTCCTATGGTCTCCAGAGCCTTTTTGTAGAGGTCCAGCTGCATGGCGTAGCGTTCCAGAAGCATCTCCTTTGCGGCTTCGGGATCCCGCGGGTCCACGTAGCTGCTCTTGTAATCCACCAGAACGTAGCTGTCCCCTTCGCGGAAATAACAGTCTATGACGCCCTGCACGACAACGGACCTGCCATCGAATTCCGTGCGCAGTATGAAAGGCGACTCCTTGCGCATGTCGTCCGAGGCCACGGCCCTTCTGCCGAGCTCCGAAGCGAAGAACGCAGCTACGCGCTCCGGCTCCACCAGCGAAGCCTCTTTCTCGCTGAGGATGTTCCTTTCTTTCAGTTCTGCCATGAACGCGGCGATGTCCTCCGCGCTCTTGCCTTCCGGCGTGAACGGTATGTGCTCCATCACCTTGTGGTACGCGTTGCCCCTGGCTATCGCGTCCGAGGCGGCCGCGGAAGACGTCCTTATGCCGCTCCGCGTTCTGAGCGTTCCCGCCGCAAGCTCGGAGATCTCCGATACGCTGTATTTTCTCTTTAGCAGCTCGTCCGGATCCGGCTCGTACTTGTATCCCAGCCTCTCGCGCAGTTCGTCCATGCTCATCGGGAGTCCGGACTCGTCCACGTCGAAACCGTAACGTATGCCATGCACTACTTCCGCCTTGCGCGGGTCTTCCTTTACGCTCGCGAAGGACTCCTTGTCGCGTATGGACAACTTGTCTTTGGAGACGGAGTCGTAGACCATGTTCAGGTACGACTTCAGCTTGTTCCTGCGGCTGACTGCGGAGCGGGCGTACTCCCTTGCGTCGTCCACCGAGGCGCTCATTACGAGTATGTTCATGGCGCGGGTAAGGGCTACGTAGAGCACCCTTATCTCTTCCGCCAGATCCTCGCGCTTTCCGCGCTGCTCTATGAGCTTGCTGCTCAGCGGCACGGCGGACATGCCTGTCCGCACGTCCTTAAGTTTGAGCGAAACGCCCAGATCCTTGTGGAGGCGCAGAGCACCCCTGTCCTGGCTGCGGTCCCTTGCGCTGCCCATCTCCGCCAGATAGACGAAGGGGAATTCCAGGCCCTTGCTCTTGTGTATGGTCATTATCTTTACGACGTCGTCGTTTTCCGAGAGGACGGACGCCTGTCCGGTACCGACGCTCTCCCTGGAGGCCAGCAGCTCCATGTAGGCTACGAACCCTCCTATGCCTTCCGCGGACTCCTTTTCGAAGGCTTCCGCCCTGTCAGCCATGGAGCGCAGGTTTGCCATCTTCTGACGTCCGCCGGTGAGAGCCCTCGCGAAGTCCGCTACTCCGCTCTCCGCCAGAAGCTCCCATATGAAGTCCGCCAGCGGAAGCGCCGCGGCCTTCTTCCTCCATTCGCAGAGCCTGTCCAGGAACGCGGCTGCTTTTATTACAAGCGGATCCTCGGGGCGCGAGCTTGCCTGAGCCGCGAACGTCCTCAGCGCTTCGTAATACGAGCATTTGCGGCCCGCCCCGGACTCCAGTCTTATCCTTGCCAGATCCGACGCGGAGAAGCCCGTTCCGGAAAAATGCATCACGGAGATCAGCGGGATGTCCTGCGACGGATTGTCCGTTACCCGCAGGAAATTAAGGAATATCTGTATCTCGGGCGTATCGAAATAACCCTCGCCTCCGGCCAGGTAGGCAGGGATGCCCATGTCGGTGAACGTCTTGTGGAAAGTGTCGGCGCGGCCTTTCGCGGAACGAAGCAGCACCGCCATGTCGGAGTACTTCAGCGTCTTTCCGTCGGACGAGACCGGCTTTCCGTGGTATTTCTTTATTACCTCGGCTGCGTTCATGGCTTCCAGTTCCGTGGACTTAAGATCCGCGATCTCCTCGTCCGCGTCGCTGTCTTCCGCCGGTTTTTTGGAGATCAGATGCATCTCCGGCTCGTACAGGGGACCGTCCGCGGCGGCGGGGCCTTCGTGCAGCTTGGAGCGTTCGTCGTAGTCCAGGCCTACGGTGCGTTCGGTCATCACCTCACCGAAGACTTTGTTGACGAAGTCTATGACAGGCCTCTTGCTGCGGAAGTTCATGTTAAGGTCTATGACCTCCGAGTCCGGATCCGTCCCCGCGGAATAATCCTTGTACTTATTTATGAATATCTCCGGCTCGGCGAGCCTGAATTTGTATATGCTCTGCTTTACGTCGCCGACCATGAAGACGTTGTTGCCGCGGCTTATGCGGTTTACCAGCTCTTCCTGGACATAGTTGCTGTCCTGGTATTCGTCGACGAAGATGTATTTGAACTGGCTGCGGAGCTCTTCTCGCACGGCCGGATCATCCAGTATGCGCAGAGCGAAATGGTCGGCGTCGGAAAAGTCCATCAGCCCCGCCGCCAGCTTCTTTTTGTCGTAACGCGCGGCGAACTCCCTGGTAAGGCGGCACAGTTTCCGGAGCTGCTCAAGAAGCAGCGCGTTCTCCTTTTCCAGCGCCCCGACTGACATCGACCCTGTCATGGAGGCCGCTTCCTTAACGGACGCCTTGCCGTCGTCGCGGTAGGCCTTTACCTCCTCCGCTACCTTCTCGAAGGAGGGTCTTTCAGCGTTGTTAGGTCTGAGCTGGTCCATGGAGGTCCCGGCAAGTTCCGAGAGCGCGGCAAACGCGCGGCTTACGTCCCCGCTGCCGAAGAGCGACAGAACTCCGCGCACCTTATTGCTGTAGTCTTCTATCTTTTCCGCGAGTCTGGGCAGAGGATCCGCCCCGTCGACCAGCGGATCTCTTAGCAGCCCGGAAGCCTGATCGAAACAGCCCAGAGCCTCGCGGAGCTTGTCGGCAGCGTTTCCGGCCGCTTCGGCCATAAGCTTCCGCGGGTCCAGGAACTCGCCCGCTTCCACGCGGTCCAGCCACGCGAAAGGATCCGGCATGCTCTGTATGAAGGTGTGCAGCCGGAGTATCATCTGCCTTGCGGCTTCGTTGCTTTTAGGGGAACAGTTGTGGAGCAGGAAGTCCTTGAAGTCCGCGTCGTCCTTCTCGAAAAGCTCTTCGAACATTCCGTCCAGGACTTCCTTCTTAAGTATGTTCTGCTTGTAATCGTCGCAGACCGACAGTCCCGGCGGGACGTCGATCACGTGGTAGTACTGTTTGTATATCTCCAGCGCCAGCGAGCTGAAGGTGCTGATGTGCGTCCTGGAGAACAGCGGATCGTCCACGCCCTCAAGTATGCGGGAGCGCATCTCGGCCGCGGCCGCGGTCGTAAAGGTTATGATCAGCATAGAGTCCAGATCCGTGCCTTCTTTTACGAGCCTCGCGACCCTTTCGGAGAGCACGGCAGTCTTGCCGGAGCCCGCCGCGGCGGATACCAGCAGGTTGCGACCCCTTTCGTCTATGGCCTTCTTCTGCTGGGACGTCCATACTTTTTCGCCCATGGTCAGCCTTCCTTTCCGGCGCTGCCGCCGGCAGCAAGTCCGGTGTAAAACGCCCAGTTAAGGTTGAAGCCTCCGCAGGGCCCGTCGTAGTCCAGAAGCTCTCCCGTAATGTACAGTCCTTTGCAAAGCGAGGACTCGAAAGATTCAGGGTCGACCTCTTCCAGGCGCACTCCTCCGCGGGTCACCTGAGCGGTCTTCCAGCCTCTGGTGCCCGTTACCGGGAAGCAAAGATCCTTGGCCGAGCGGCCCTTGCCCGGCTCTTCTATGTATTCCGCCAGCTTTTCGGGAAGCAGGCCCTTAAGCCCCATCCCGAAGCTTTGTTTTCTTTCGTTAAGCAGACCGTCAAGCTCCTCCGCGGAAAGCTCCGGGAAGAAGTCCAGACTCAGCGTGAAGACGCTTCCCGCCTCCAGTTTCAGATATCTGCTGAGGTCCATTACCGGTATGCCCGAGATGCCGTTCCTGGTGAACTGCACTTCGCCGCTTTCCGAAACAGGAAGCGCGGTCTCCGGAGTTTTGCCGACCGCAGATCCTTCCGGATCCTTAGTTACGTAGATGCTGCAGAATTCTCCGCCGCAGGTGACTCCGCTCTCCTTTGAAAGCGTTGCCTTAGCCTGCGCTCTTACGCCGTGCAGCGCCTCCAGATCCTCCGCGCAGACCATAGCGTCCAGCGCGGGGATAGGTCTTTCTACGCTGTGTCCGAAGGCCTTAGCGAGCTTGTAGCCGTCGCCGTAGCATCCGTACTGGATGCCGGCCTTTCCGCCGCAGGCAAGTATCAGAGCGCGGGAAACGAAGGACCTGCCGTCTTCGGTCTCCACGGCGAAAAGATCTACGTCTTTCTTCGCCGAGACCGCCTTCGTTCCGAGGAACATGTCCGCCCCGGAGGCTGCTTTCGCCAGAGCTTCCGCCACCGTCGCGGCCTCGAAGCTCCGCGGGTATATCCTGCCTTCTTCCACGGCCGGCTCTATGCCCGCCAGCTGTCTTAAGCGATCCACGACGTAAGCGCTCCGCGGCGCGTCGACGTTGCTGTAGTTGCACCTTCCGTTGCCCGTGGCGCGTATCTTTCTGCCCGGCTCGTCGTTCCTTTCCAGGACCGCGGTCCTTGCGCCCTTCTCCAGCGCAGCGGCCGCTGCCGCAAGCCCAGACGCTCCGGCTCCTATTATCAATACATCGTATGTTGTCATTTTCCGTCATCCTCCGTTCCGGTCCTCCGGCCTCGGGTGATATGCTCTGATATTTTATTTTATCATATCCGCAAAGGATGATATACTGAAAAAGCAATGGAAAAGAAACAGTTCTCCGGCGCGGTGCTCGCCGGCGGAAGATCCAAAAGGATGGGAAAAGACAAGGCCTCGCTGGTCATCGGCGGCAGGTCTCTTCTTGATATGCAGCTGGACAAGCTGAGAGCCGCGGGAATACAGGACCTGATGGTCTGCGACGCGCCGGGAAACCGCAGAATCATCCCTTGCGGCGCAAGGCTGGTGGAAGATCTGCAGCCGGACAAAGGGCCCCTGTGCGCCATAGCTTCGGCGCTCAGCGCCTCGAGCGCGGAATGCTGCGTCATACTCAGCGTGGACGCCGCTGCCGTAAGCGCTGACACCGTCGGAAAGCTTATGCGGACCGCGGAAGAAAGCACCGCAGAGATAGTGATACTGGCCTCGCCTTCCGGGCTCCAGCCGCTCATAGGAGTCTACAAAAAGTCCCTGGCGGAAGACGCGCTGGCGCTTGTAAACAGCGGCCGGCTTTCTGTAAGGGAGCTGTTCCTGGATCATCCGCCCATGCTTCTGGAACTTTCCGACGACTCGCCGGAGCTCCTCAACTGCAACACTCCGGAAGACCTGGAAAAGTTTACCGCACTTGCGGCAGAACGCCAACAGTAATATAATGACCTTATCAGGGACATATCCCTGAAAAAAACGAATACACGATCCTCCGAGCCCTCGGACCTAAGGCTTCTGCTACGGTCCCCCGGCCGGGGCCGGGCCGGAAACAACCCGACCTTCCGTGTTTGAAAAGGAAGATCAGTTGAAGCGCATAAGCCTTAAGAACCTTATCTTCATGGCCGTATGCTGCGATCTTGGCATTATCGCGAAGAAGCTGATAGCGCCCGCGGCAAACCTTATTACGGACAATCTCCACATTCCCGGCGGGATCGGGACTGCTTTTTCGCTGCTGTTTCTGGTAACGGCAGCTTTTATCGTTAAGCGGTTCGGCGCGGGAATGCTTATGGGGCTGGTACAGAGCGGCATAGCATTCCTTCTGGGAAGCGTAGGAAGCATGGGAGCGCTTGCGCCGCTGGGATACCTTATCCCCGGCCTGGTGATAGACCTCTGCGTGCTTCTATCAGGACGGACCGGCATGTCCGAAGACGTGCAGATCGTCGTGTGCTGCGCTCTGGCCTCCGTTGCCGCAAGCCTTACGGCCAACGTGATAGTGTTCGGCCTGGTGGGACCGGTGCTTGCTCTCTACTGCTGCACAGCCTGCATCAGCGGCATCATCTGCGGCTTCATCGCTGCCTTCCTCTGCAAACGTCTGCGGCCGGTATTCGCGAACGACAGACAGAACGTTAAGAAAGAAGGTCCCGAAACATGAAGAAAAAGACTCTGCTCATCATCCTGGCCGTGCTGGTGGTCCTGGCCGCAGTGCTCGCCGTTATTATTTCCAAAAACCAGCCGCAGAAAGCCGTGAGCGAGGTGATCATCGTACAGAACGGAAAGCAGACCAAAGTGGATCTAGGCAAGCTGGATCTTACGGACGTTAAGGCCACGGTAACGCGGGCAAACGGCAAGACGCTGGAGATCGACGCCAAAGGCCTGGAGCTGCGCAAACTGCTGGAAAAATACAGCGGCTACACCACCCTTACGGTCTCCGCTGAAGACAATTACACCGCTGAGATAAAGGCGGACGAACTGCAGACGGAAAAGAACGTCTACCTGATAATAGGCGAAGAAAACAAACCGCGCCTGGTGGTGCTGTCGGACAGCAACGCCAAGCGCGATGTGAAAAACGTTTTAACTATAGAGCTTAAATAACTATTCGAAGGACAGCGCGCCCGTGGGGCATGCCCTTACGCAGGCCGGGATCATCCCGGCCTTTATTCTTTCGTTGCAGCCGTCGCACTTGCGCATCTTGCCGTCCACGATCTTAGGCGCGGACACCGGGCAGGCGTCGCTGCAGGCTCCGCAGCCTATGCAGTCCGTGCCGTCCACTATCACCATGCCGGTCTCTTCGTCGCGGCTTATGCATGTAAGCGGGCAGACGTCTATGCACAGCCCGCAGTGCACGCAGGCCGTAGACCAGTTCCTGTATTTTCCTTCCTTAAGCACGCAGCCGGAAGTCCTGAACGGTTCCGTTCCCCACGAAGGATCGTAGTCGTTCTGATCCATGCAGGCTATGGAGCAAATATTGCAGCCTACGCATTTTTCTTCTCTGAAAACTATCTTCTTCATCTGGCTGTCGCCTTTCTTACCCTGCACCTGGACGATTTGAACGCGGGGAAGCCGGTGTACGGATCCCTGCGGTCCGAAGGAATTATGTCGTTGGCCGGCGCGGACGGATCGTCGTGGTAGATGTTTACGCTGCCCCTCCGCGAGATCTCCGTTACGCTTGCCTTAAGCTCTATGCTGCCGGTGCGGGTCTCCACGACCACCCTGTCGCCGTCCTTTATCCCCAGCTCCGCAGCGTCGTCCGGATGGATCTGAACGTCTATCTCGCCTGCGGCCGCGGTCTCCCAGGGATGATTGGTGAGCCTGGAGTGGAAGCGGTTCTTGTTCCTTGCCCCGGCGACCAGCACCAGCGGATATTCCGCGGCTTCCTTTTCGTCGAACGCGGGCAGGTAATCCGGCACGGAACACAGTCTCCATTCCGGATGCTTCTCTATGACCGAACAGGACAGTTCTATCTTTCCTGTGGGCGTCGGAAGCCCCTCCGTAAGCGCCTGCATCGGCTGCCACGGCTTGAAGTCAGCGACTTTTACAGGTTCAGGACCGCTTACGTCCTTCACCTTGAACGATAGGTCTCTTAGTATGTGATCGTAGGTCGGCACTATCCCCGCCCTCAGCACGGGATCGTCCAGATCCATCATCTCCGCAAGATCGCACACCACCTGCTCGTCCGATCTGGATTCGCCCAGCGGCTCTATCACCGGCGCCGGATACCACATGTACCCTCCGGGGTAGAACTTAAGGTCGCTGCGCTCCACGGTCGTTACCGCCGGAAGCACTATGTCCGCCATCTTAGCGGTATCCGTAAGGAACAGGTCCATGTCAGCGAAGAAATCCAGCTTGCCGAGCGCTTTTTTCATGCGCTGCGAATCCGGCCACATGCGGTAGTTCAGTCCGAAGCCCAGTATTGCTCTGGTCTCGTAAGGCTGTCCGTCCAGCACGGAGTCCGGAATGCTTATCGCCTGAGCCTCGTGCTCGTACCAGTTCCACAGCGGGAACCTGTCGCCGCCTATAGGCAGAGGCGACAGCGGTCTTTTCTCCTCGCAGAACTCCCTGTCCAGAGTCTTGAATCCTCCTCCCATGTGCTGGAACGCGAATGGTTTGGGCGACTGACCGCCCTTTCTGTCGTAGCAGCCGGTTATGGCCGAGAGCGCGTAAAGGGCCCTGTTGGCGTTGAAGCCGTTAACGTGGTGTCCGTTGAACTTGTTGATGGCCATGGGCAGGTGTCCGTGGATAAGTTCGCAGGCCTTATAGATATCCTCGTATTTTACTCCGGAGAGCTCCTCTATGTTGTCCTTTCCGTATTTAGCCGCCGCTTCCTTGAACTTGTCGAAGCCGTAGACGTATCTATCTATGTATTCTTTATCTATCCATCCGTTCTCAATGAGGATGTTGGCCATGCAGAGTATTATCGCAAGGTCCGTTCCGGGGATGGGCTGAAGGAAGATGTCCGCTATCTCAGCGGCCTGAGTGCGTCTGCAGTCCACTACTATCAGTTTTCCGCCGTTCTTCTTGAAGCCCAGTACCGCCTTAAGGTCGCGGGGATCTCTGTGCGGACAGTACGACCACCCCAGGAACACGCCGGCGTTCTTCATGTCCGGACCTACGTTGAAGCCCAGGACCGATTTGCCCGCCATGTATCCGTGGGTAAAGCAGCAGCTGGATTCCGTTGCGTAGTTTGGCGTTCCGAACGAATACGCGAACCTCTGGACGAAGGTCCTGTACCACTTGGTATGGCCGCTGTAGACCGTTACGGCCTGCGGTCCGTACTCCGCCTTTACCGCTCCCAGCTTCTCCGCTATGGTTCGGTATGCTTCGTCCCAGCTTATGCGCTCGAACTTCCCTTCGCCGCGCTCTCCGACGCGTTTCAGCGGGTACAGCACGCGGTCCTTCTTGTATATGTAGCCCCTGGCCGATATGCCTCTGGGACAGAGCAGACCCTTGCTCGCCGGGTGCGTTTCGCAGCCCTCTATCTTTATTATCTTTCCGTCCTTAACGTAGGCGTTTATGCCGCAGCCCCTGTCGCATACCGGGCATACGCTCTTTTTTATCTCTATGCCCGTGTCTTCGCCGGGGATCTTCGCGGCGGCGCGCTTTTCTGTTTCTGTCACTTTGCTCTCCTCCGGGCGGCGCCGGCGGGACATCCCGCTCCATGCCGCACCCGTCTTTTATAATTATAATACTATTGTACCGCAGATCCGCGACATTCTCAACTTGCGAGGCGCGCGTTACCGTGCGCCGAAGCAAATTAATAACGTGGACAGCCTTCCCCTATGGTATAATGTAACCGGAGGAACGATATGCTTACAGGAAAACAGAGAGCTTATCTTAAAGGCCTGGCCATGGATCTCCAGCCGGCGGTATACATCGGAAAAGCCGGCATTACGGAAACAGTCCTTAAGGAGATCGACGACTACCTTACCGCCCACGAACTGGTAAAGGTAAAGGTCCAGGAAGGCGCGGAAACGGAGCCCAAGGAGGCCGCTAACGTAACGGCCGTAAAGCTCCGCGCCGAGTACGTGCAGTCCATGGGACGCAGGTTCGTGCTGTACAGAGCAAGCAGAGAACGCAGGATAACCCTGCCCCGCTGAAAGGAGGCCGCCATGCCCGGAAAGAAACAGACTGAAAAGGCCGTCCCGTCGCAGGATAAGATCCTGGAGATAGGATTCGAGCACGCAATATTCTTCGACCCGGCCCAGCTGGACTTCCGGCAGGACGTCCGCGACATGTGCACCGCCGACAAGTGCCACATGTACGACCGCTGCTGGGTGTGCCCGCCCGCCTGCGGAGACGTATCCAAGTCCGTCGAAAAGGCGAAGAAATTCAAGAAGGCCGTAATGATGCAGACCACGCGTCAGCTGGAGGACAGCTTCGACATAGAGACCATGATGGAAGCCGCGGAGAGCCACAAGAAACGCTTCTCGCAGGCCGTGGATCTTATGCGAGGGTACGACCCGGACTGCCTTCCCATGGGAGCCGGAGGCTGCAATCTCTGCAGGAAATGCACCTATCCGGACGAGCCCTGCAGGTTCCCGGACAAGGCGTTCACGTCCATGGAAGCCTACGGACTGTTCGTTGCGGCGGAGTGCAAAAAGGCCGGACTGGAGTACAATTACGGACCCAACACCCTGACCTACAGTTCCTGCATACTGTTCAACGACTGATCGGTCGGGCGAGCCGGGCCGCAAAGCGGACGGCGCGCAAATAACGCTGAATACGGTCCGGCTGCAAAGCGGCCGGCCGTTCAAATCTTATAAAAGGAGGTCTGCGTCATGACAGACTGCGATCACAATTGTTCCAACTGCGGCGTGGAAGGCTGCGGCGAACGCCCCGAGACAGATTTCAGGGCATATCTAAACGAAAAGTCCAGCGTAAAGAAAGTATTCGGCGTCGTCTCCGGAAAGGGAGGCGTCGGCAAGAGCATGATCACCGGCCTGCTGGCATGCGCGGCTGTAAAGGCGGGCCTTAAGACAGCCGTAATGGACGCGGACATAACCGGCCCGTCCATACCTACCGCTTTCGGACTTACGGAACAGCTTGCCGGCAGCGAATCCGGCATGATACCCGCCGTCACCAAACTCGGCATAGACGTGGTGTCGCTCAACCTGCTGCTGGAGGACAAGTCGGATCCTGTCGTCTGGCGCGGTCCCATACTCGGCGGAGTCGTAAAGCAGTTCTGGTCCGAGGTCCTGTGGGAAGACGAGGACGTAATGTTCATAGACATGCCGCCGGGGACCGGCGACGTTGCGCTCACCATCTTCCAGAGTCTGCCGCTTGAAGGCATCGTAGTCGTTACGAGCCCGCAGGAGCTTGTGGGAATGATAGTCGAGAAGGCCGTAAAGATGGCCAATCTGATGAACATCCCGGTGATCGGTCTTGTGGAGAACATGAGCTACATCAAGTGCCCGGACTGCGGAAAGATCATCCGCCCCTTCGGCGAGAGCCACATTAAGAAGCTGGCGGTGCAGTACGGAATCCCGCACGTGGCGGAGATGGCGATCGACCCGGAACTTGCGAAGGCAGTTGACGAAGGCCGCATAGAAGAGATAGCGGACAACCCGCTGGAGCAGTTCGCGAAAGAGATACTGTAAATATTCAAAGCGGTCTGCATAAATACCGAAACAAAAGATGCTTCCCCCGACCGGGAAGCATCTTTATCATTCATGAATCTTTCAGTCTACCTTACGAAATTTGTGATGACGGGCTGTTCGCGTTCCGGCAGGCCGTACTTTTCTTTGCCCAGGGCTATGGACTTCATAAGGAAGGTCATGTTTTCCGCCAGTACGCGCATGGTGCGCATGCCTTCGAGGTCCTCCGACGCTTCGCCGGGCTTGGCGCCGAAGACCATGTTCCAGTACTCGGAGGACGCTATGGGCATTCCGCTCACGGCGAAGTATTTGTTGATCTCGTCGAAAGTGACAGCCGATCCGCCGCGCCTTGCAGCCGTTACGCACGCGCCGACCTTCATGGTAAGGTTTGCGTTCCTGCTGCGGAAGAGCCTGTCGAGCAGGGATATCAGCGTGCCGTTGGCCGACGCGTAGTATACCGGAGTGCCTACTACAAATCCGTCGCACTCGCGGAGCTTCGGCGCGATCTCGTTGACCATGTCGTCCATAACGCAGCGGCCCAGCTTGGCGCAGGCTCCGCAGGCCATGCAGCCGCTGATCTTCTGTCCGCTCAGGGACACGATCTCGTATTCCACGCCGTTCTTTTCGAAGACCTTTCCCATCTCCTCCAGCGCCATCTGTGTGTTGCCGTTGGCGCGGGGGCTTCCGTTTATCATAAGTACTTTCATTGCTTTATTCCTTTCCCTGTCATCAGCCGGACATGTCCGCGTCCTCCGCCGGACTAGCCTGGCTGCAGTCTTTATGTTACAGATATATTTTATCATTTTTCCGCCGCTTATGATATTATAAAAAGGTCGAAAAGGAGACCGCATGATCATCATCCACGGAATAAAACTTAAGCTTGGGCAGGACACGGGAAAGCTGCTCCGCAAAGCGGAAAGGCAGCTGGGTCTTGAATTGGGCGCGATCGATTCCGTAAGGATAGTGAAGGAGTCCCTGGACGCGCGCGAAAAACCGGTGCTCTACCGTGTGTTCAGCCTGGAGCTCATAAGCCAAAAAACGGACGAATCGCTTATCGAAGCCTGCAATAGGACAAATACCCGGTATACCGCGGAAAACCCCGTCAGATTCGAAATAAGGGCGTTACAGAGGCATACGGAAGCGTCTTCCGACCTGAAGGCGAAGCCCGGCGAAGCAAAAACGACCGGCGGAGACGATGTGCCCCGTCCGATAGTGGTAGGCTACGGCCCCTGCGGCATATTCGCGGCGCTGGCTCTGGCGGAATACGGCCTTAGGCCGGTAGTCCTGGAAAGAGGCGGCCGCATGAAAGAACGCGTCGCTGCGGTGGAGCGCTTCTGGAACGGCGGACCGCTGGATCCCGAATGCAACGTGCAGTTCGGCGAGGGCGGCGCAGGCACTTTCTCCGACGGCAAACTGACCACAGGCACGAAGTCGCCCTACTCCCGCTGGATACTGGAGAACTTTGTGGACGCGGGAGCGTCGCCGGACATACTGATAAAGCAGAAGCCGCACATCGGGACGGACGTCCTGCGCAGCGTTGTCGTTAACCTACGCAAAAATACGGAAGCCCTGGGCGGCGAAGTACGCTTCGGCTGCAGGCTGACGGAAGTACTTATCGAAAACGGCGCGGTGCGCGGCGTTAGATACATGCAGAACGGAACGGAGAAGACGCTGGTTACAGACACTGTGATACTGGCCCTCGGCCATTCCGCCCGCGACACCATCCGCGCGCTCTGCGCGGAAGGCATCAGAATGGAGCAGAAGCCCTTCTCCATGGGCGTTCGCATAGAACATCCGCAGAGGCTGATAGACCTTGCGCAGTACGGCGCTCCGCACGAAGAGCTGGGCATAGGTCCGGCGGACTACAAACTTAACGTAAAGACTGCTTCCGGACGCGGAGTCTACACCTTCTGCATGTGCCCCGGCGGCTATGTGATCGACGCGTCCTCGGTTCCGGGAATGCTTGCCGTCAACGGCATGAGCAACTCCGACCGCGGTTCGGGCACGGCTAATTCCGCTCTGCTTGCGGACGTGCTGCCGGAAGATTACGATTCCGACCACCCCCTTGCCGGCGTGGCGTTCCAGGAAAAGTACGAACGTCTGGCGTTCGAACTCGGAGGCGGAAAACCGCCTAAGCAAACAGTAGGATCCTTCATGGATAAAACTCAGCCCGGCATAGACGGATGCCTGCCGGGATTCGTTTCCGGCGCTCTCCGCGAAGCCATGCCGAAACTCGGCAGAAAGCTTAAAGGCTTCGACTCGCCGGACGCTCTCATGACCGCCGTCGAGAGCCGCTCCAGCAGCCCCGTGCGCGTAAAAAGAGACCCGGAAACGCTGGAAGCTTTCGCGTCCGGTCCTTCCGGGGACACCGCCGCGATCAAAGGCCTCTACCCTGCGGGCGAAGGCGCGGGCTACGCCGGAGGAATAATGTCCGCGGCAGCCGACGGCGTACGCATCGCTGTAAAGATAGCGGAACAAACGCATTGAACCATGCCGCAGCCATCGCCGGCTCCCTGCAAAAAGCCTGAAACTGCTCAAAAAAACAGTAGACAAACCCGCGAATTGTCTGTATAATCTCTATTGCTCCGTTTCGGAGACCAACAGAATACGGTGCCTTGGTCAAGTGGTCAAGACGCTAGCCTCTCACGCTGGAATCAGGGGTTCGACTCCCCTAGGCACTACCAAATGAAAACCCACCGCCAGGTGGGTTTTTCAGTTGGGAGGGACTGGTGGAGTCGAACCCGAAAGGTATATAAAAAAAGACACGGCGCGTCAGTTGTGCTATAATATATATATTATCAGGAGGACATGGCGATGGAAAAGACAAGCAAGAACATGGTTCTGAGAATACTGATAGCGGTCTGCTTCATATGGCTGCCCGTAAACGGAGTAAGGTATTTCATCTCCAGCAAAACATACGAATCCGGCAACATACTTGCAATGGTAGTCGCGCTGCTGCCGGTCATCGCAGGCCTTTTCATAGTGATCGGCGCGCTGCTGGGCTCGCGCGTTGTGATCGGCCTGGGATCCGTAATTTATGTACTCCAAGCAGGCTATTCGATATATGTTTATATCATGAATATGCAGCAGGATCTCCCGGATGAAGGAAAGAAAGGCTTCCGCAGCCTTATCATAACTACGGCGCTGATGCTTCTGGCATTTCTGTTCCTGGCTTTGGCGTGTTTCATCAAGCGCAGTGATCTGGCTCTTTGCATATTCGCAGTAGTTCTGTTCGTTGTGTGGTTCTTCGTGCGCCGCGGACAACTCCCCGACGGAGCTGCCAAATGGCCGCTGCAGCTGGTCCTTACTGCAGCCGGATCGGTGCTCGGCACCATACTCTCGGCCTTGCTGTTTGCCGTCAGAAAGAAAAAGGTCGAAGCCTGATTTCGATAACCAAAAAGGCCCCGCAGCCACGGAGCCTTTTTTATTCCAGTTTTACACGGACCCCTCAGCCGTTACGCAGGTATACGCTACCTGCCTGTCTGCAGGAACGCCAGATCCTCTGTTTCTATGGTCTGGATCTGTTCGATTGTGGCTTCGCTCAGCTGCGCCACCCTATTCGCCTGGTTGGTGATCATCTTTTCGAAGCAGTTCCTTACTGCGCGCGCGTTTCCGAAGCTCTCGGTCCGCAGCTCGAATATCTGACGGAAGTAATCCTTTACAAGCGCTTCCGCTTCCTCCGACAGAATGTACTGGTTCTTGCTGCAGAATCCGGAGAAGATCAGGAACAGCTGCTCCGGAGAATAATCATCGAAATGGATGAACCTGTTGAATCTGGACTTAAGGCCGGGGTTGGACGCTACGAACTTTTCCATCAGGGACTCGTAACCTGCTACGATCACGATAAGGTCGTCCCTGTGATCCTCCATCGCCTTAAGGAGAGTGTCTATCGCTTCCTGCCCGAACACGTCGCGCTCGCTGCTCAGCATGTACGCCTCGTCTATGAACAGGATACCGCCCATGGCTTTTTTTATTACTTCCTGGGTCTTGATGGCGGTCTGCCCTACGTAGCCCGCAACGAGCCCGCTTCTGTCCACCTCCACAAGATGCCCTTTGGACAGCAGTCCAAGCTGATTGTATATCTTTGCGACTATCCTGGCGACCGTGGTCTTGCCCGTACCGGGGTTGCCGATGAACACCAGATGGTAGGATATCGGGAACAGCTTAAGTCCCCTTTTCCTGCGGATGGCCTGTATCTTGGCGAAATTGACTATGCTTCTGATCTCTGTCTTTACGTTCTCCAGACCGACCAGCTCCTCGAGCTCTTGCAACGCGTCCGGATCCTTGCCTTCGCCGCCTATCTGTATGGGCGTGGTGTCGGTCAGGTCCACTTTCCTGCCGCCTTCCACCAGACTGTACGGATCCAGGTCCTTAGTGCGGCGCGCGGCAACATCATTGAGATTGCAGTGGTACGTAAGCTTTTCGTAGAGCGCGGTGATCTGCGTCGCCTCTTCGTACTCCATGCGCTCGTCTATGACGGCGAACTGTATGAACAGCACCTCGAAGATCTCTGCCAGCAAACGGCTGAAGCTGGTCTTGTGCAGAACGTCGTACTTCGCGATCTTTACAAAGAAATCCGGTACGGACATGTCCGCGTTGTGGGTCCTGTAGAACTCCAGAGTCTTATCCACCTCGCCGCGGTCGTAGAACCTGCGGTTCGCCGGAAGCGAATAGATCTCGGCAAGGACCGCGCGGCAATCCTCCGGATCAGCGGCTCCCTTGGCCCAGATGCTGAAAGCGCAGGAACGGACGAACGCGTCTATGGACGCAAAGTCCACAAGGCTCTTGTCGGGAATCTCCCTCATGAAAGAGTTGAGCGTGTTCTGGTAATTCGTATGCAGAGTCTTGATGTAATCGGTCTTCATTGATTTCTTGTTTATATGATCGTCCGGTTGTTGTATATATTTGAATTATATCGTTTTTGCGTTGTTTGGCAAGCGAAGCGGGTGATCGAAGCGGCACGCTTTCTGATCAGGCAACGTGCGTCGGCAGATCATTCAAGCGAAGCAGCGCCACCGAAACGTCGTTGACGTTCGTACCGGTGGGTCCGGTGAATATCAGTCCATCTATGGCCTTCAGCGCGTTGTACGCGTCGTTGTTCCCAAGCACATCCGAAACGGACAGTCCGGCGGCCTCCAACTCCTTAAGGCTATCGCAGTCCACGTAACCTCCGGCCGCGTCCGTGGGGCCGTCAGTGCCGTCGCTTCCCACGGAGAACACCGCGGCGCCGTCGATTCCCGCTATCAGCGGCGCGGCTGCCAGCGCGATCTCCTGGTTTCTGCCTCCCAGTCCGTTCCCGGTAAGATGGACGACGGTCTCGCCGCCCGCAATGAAGGCTATCGGTCCGCCGCCGGAAACAGGACCGTCGGAGCGCTTCGACCCGCCGCGTTTCTCCGCTGCTTGTTTTTTCCCTGCCGCGCGTTCCCTGATCTTCTCCGCAAGCATCTTTCCGACGTCCCTGGCTTCGCAGCTGAGCTTATCCGTAAGGAACACCGGTTCGTATCCGAGCTTTTCCGCCGCCTTTGCCGCGGCTCTGCAGAGTTCCCGGACCGATCCGTTTACATGCGTCTCTACGTTATGAAGTTCCTTGGGCGTCTCTTCCTTAAGCAGTTCCAGCGCTTTTCCGGAAAGCTTCAGCCCGTACTTTTCTGCTATGGCCAGAGCCTCTTCGCAAGTGCTTGCGTCCGGGTACGCAGGTCCGCTGGCTATCATGTCCAGGGGGTCCCCCAGAACGTCGCTCAGGACTATGCTCAGCACCCTTGCAGGTTCGCAGGCAAGGGCGAAGCGCCCTCCCTTAACGTTGCTCAGGCGTTTGCGTATGGTGTTCATCTCCACTATGTCGGCCCCGCTGGCGAGAAGCTGCCGGGTAATGTCCTGCAGTTCTTCTCCGGGGATCTTAGGCAGTTCGAACAGAGCGCTGCCGCCTCCGGACAGCAGGAATACGACCGTGTCGTCCGCGGTCAGTCCGCGCACCAGTTCCAGCGCCTTCGCGGTCGCGGCGAAGCTGTTTTCGTCCGGGACGGGATGTCCTGCCTCGAAGCATTCCACACCGGGGATCTCCCCCATTACGTGGTCGTATTTGGTTATTACAATGCCGCCGTCCACACGGTCCAGGACGTCCGCCGCAGCCTTAGCCATCTGCCACGCGGCTTTACCCGCGGCGACCAGGATCGTCCGTCCCGCGGAGGCGCGGTAGTTCTTAAGCGTCTTCCTGACCGCTTCGTCCGGAAGTACCGCCGCTATGCTTTCCCGCACTATCGCTTCCGCGTCTTTTCTGAGAGCATCGTCCATTTGTGTCCTCACAAAAATCTCAAGGCCGGCTTAAGCTCAGCCGGCCCCGGTCGATCATCCGATAATATCAGCGTCCGATCTTTATGCCCGTAAGGTACTCGTAGTACTGGGCTATGGCGCTGTGATCCTTTCCGCCGCCCTCGTGGCTGTGCATCCATTCCATCACTTCCCGTACGGAAGCCGTCATGGGCATGGGCGCTCCCACGGAGTGTCCGCAGTCCAGCGCGTTGGTAAGGTCCTTAATGTGAAGGTCTATCTTAAATCCGGGCTTGTCGTTTCCGGCTATCATCATCGTTCCCTTGGCGTCCAGGACCGTGGATCCCGCAAGGCCGCTCCTTATGGCTTCGTATACTTTCTGAGGATCGACTCCTGCCATCTGCGCAAGAGTCAGAGCCTCCGCCACGGCGCGTATGTTGCAGGCCACTATCATCTGGTTGGCCAGCTTTGTGGTGTTGCCCGCGCCTACGTCTCCGCAGAGGACGACGGACGTTCCCATGGTCTGAAGCAGCGGCTTGTACTTATCGAACACTTCCTGCTTTCCGCCCACCATGAACGCCAGCGTTCCGTCTATTGCCTTGGGCTCTCCTCCGGAGACCGGAGCGTCCAGCATCTCCACGCCCTTCTTGGCCAGCTCGGCAGCTATCTCCTTGCTGGCTACGGGGTTGATGGAGCTCATGTCTATGAAGACCTGGCCTGCCCTCATGCAATTGACAATGCCGCTTTCGCCGAGCATTACGGACTTTACGTGGGGAGAGTTCGGGAGCATCGTCATGACGACGTCGCAGGTCTGTCCTATCTCCTTTTCCGTCGCCTGTTTTGCGCCGCAGGCGACCAGCTCGTCTATGTTCTCCTGATGATGGTCGGTAACCAGAAGGTCCGTATAACCCTTCTTAATGATGTTCTTTGCCATGGGTCTGCCCATGATGCCCAATCCTATGAAACCGATCTTCATTGCTCTCACCTTTCTGCCTGACCTGCGCCGCGCCGGCGCCTGATGATCCATTCTGATGCTTTTATCTTTCCGAATAAAATTATATCAAACGGATGCGAAATAAACAATAAAAGAAGAGCCGCACGTGTGCGGCTCTTCTGTATCACTATGGGAATCTTAGTGTTTTTACTTTGCAGGCACCTGCATTATCTGCTGTGCTTTGCGGGCTTCTTGCGCTTGATTACTGCCAGGAGCGCTATTCCAAGCAGGGATACGATCAGTATGCCGGACCAGAGAGCTATCTGGCTGTGATCGCCGGTATCCGGAGCTTCAATGGTGTTTATGAACTTCTGGTCGCCGTTGTAGGTGCCTGTTGCCGTCATCGTTCCGTCTCCATTGTCCTTCACGCTGACTGTCAGGGTCACGGTGTGAGTATCATAAACTACGTCTTTGTCAGTTCCCTTAACCTCAGTGATCGTATAGGTGTAGGTCTTTCCGTCATCGGCTCCGGTGAAGCTCAATGCATCGAATGTGACCTTTCCGTCCGCAGCATTGGTCTTGGTGTCGATAACCTTGCCGTCGCTGTCAGACAGTGTGAACTTGAATTCACCCGCCTTCAGAGTGCGTCCGTCCAGTACCTTGGTGACTTCCGGAACGAATTCGCCCTTCGTACCATAAGTGTTGGTAAATTCGAATACCGCACTATCAGAGGTCGGTGTGATCTCGAGAACGCCTTCGCCGCCATCAGTTACTGTGAACTTCAGAGTCTTGGTAGCCTCCGAATCGTTTGTAACTCCGGGAGCGCTTCCGGACTCGGTCACTGTGTAGATATATTCTCCGGGCACCGTGAAGGTGATCCAGCCGAATTCATAGTAACCCTTCTTCTCCGGATGCTCATCAGCCTTGACATTCTTGACCTCAGTCTTGTCAGGCATCGGGGCCTTCTCAACTCCGGCAGGCATCTTCGTGCACTCGATCTTGAATGTGAAGTCTCCCTTGTTGTAGAGCGACTCATTACCATCGATATTCTTCTTTACCGGCGGGTCGACCTTTACAGGCTCAACACTGTAAGTGTTAGTGAACTCGATCGGCTTGTCCGCAGTAGAGTCAGCTGTAGCTGTGAGTGTTCCGTCTCCGTTATCCTTTACGGTAACAGTCACGGTCTTGCCGCTGGCAGCATCCTTATCGTTGGTCACACCCTTAACGGTTCCGGTCTCTGTAACCTTGTAAGTATAGGTTCCAGGTTCGGTATAAGTGAAGTCTCCGAAGGTGACTGTGTCGTTATTCTGATCAACAGTACCTGTCATGGTCTTTGCCACAGGAGCACTTCCGTTTGCAGCAACGTCGATAGTGAAGCTCCAGGTCTTAGGTCCGGTGAGTCCCTTAGGAACATCGATGACCTTCTTGACCGGGAAGCTTGCCGTCGTAGGCTCTACTGCGTAAGTATTTGTGAACTTAAGCGGTGACTCATCGCTTACACTCGGTGTAGCTTTGAGCGTTCCGTCTCCGTTATCAATTACTTTTACTGTCACGGTCTTGCCGGCGGCTTCCTTATCGTTGGTAACACCCTTAACGGTTCCGGTCTCTTTCACAGTGTAAGTGAATTCGCCGGGCTCTGTGAAGCTGAACGGTCCGAAGGTGACTGTATCCTTGCTGTTGGTTACAGTACCTGTCATGGTCTTCGCTGCAGGAGCGGTTCCGTTTGCGGCAACATCGATAGTGTAGCTCCACTCAGAAGGTCCGGTGAGTCCATCAGGCACGCTGACGATCTTCTGTACCGGGAAGCTTGCTTCCACAGGAGGCGCCTTGTAGGTGTTGGTAAAGTCTACTTCAGCCTTTTCTGCATCAGGATACTTTACAGTTGCAACAAGCTTGCCTTCTCCTCCGTCGACAACTTCAACAGTCACTTTCTTGCCTGTTGTCGCCTCGGGATCATTAGTAACATTAGTTACTGTTCCGGACTCTGTTACAACGTAAGTATATGTTCCCGGAGCTTCGTATGTAATAGTTCCGAATGGTACGGTACCGCCATCCTTTGCAGGGTTCTTGACTTCCTTGGTCTCAGGCAGCGGTGAATCCACGTCATCCGATGTATCATCAGCGAGCGTGAATGTATACTTTTCCGTGATATCCGGTAAGGATACCTTCGGATTCTCGGCTACCAGATCTTTGTGCACCTGAATGGTAGCAGTGATCGACGTAGCGCTGTAGCTGTTGGTGAATGTGAGCGGATTATCTGCTGTGCTGGACGGTGTAGCAGTAAGCGTACCGTCCTTATTATCAGTTACTGTAATCTGTACAGTCTTACCGGTCGATGCCGCAGAATCGTCGGTTACACCTTTAATCTCGCCGGTCGCTGTCTCTGTAACTGTGTAGGTATAGGTTCCGGGCGCAGTGAAGGTAAAGTCTCCAAAAGTGACGGTGGGCTCAGCCTTGGTCACAGTTCCTGTCATGGAATCTGCCACAGGAGCACCGTCTTCGGCAGCAACACCAATAGTGTAGCTCCACTCAGAAGGTCCGGTAAGTCCGGCAGGAACGCTCATGACCTTCTTAACGGGGAACTTCGCCGTAACAGGCTTAACAGTGTAAGTGTTGACAAAGTCGAAGCTGGTCTTGGATCCTTCTTTGTATCCAACTGTGAGATTACCTTCATCGTTTCTGGCGACTACAATAGTAACGGTCTTTGTCTCCGTATCGTTGGTCACGCCGTCAACTTTTCCGGACTCAGTTGCTGTGTAAGTGTATTCGCCCGGTTCTTTGAAGGTGATCGGTCCGAACTGCATCGCACCGCCGCTGTTAGTAACGGAAGTGGTCGCAGGCATCGGAGTCGTTACGCCCTCACCAGCAGTATTGGTTCCTGCTGCGATAGTAAATGTGTACTTGCCTGTGATATCAGGTCCTTCGAGATTCGTTGGATTCTTAGCAAGTTCCTTGGTCACAGTAATATTAGCTGTGATCTCGTGGTAGGAATTGGTGAACTGAAGCGGGCTTTCTTCTGTAGAAGTACTGCTCTTGACCACGAGCGCTCCTTCCTTGCCATCTACAATTACCACAGTAACCTTCTTACCAGTCGAAGCTTCAGGATCGTTTACAACACCCTCGACTGTTCCGGACTCTGTGATCACGTAAACATAGGTTCCGGGTGCGGTATATTCGATCGGTCCAAATGTCACGACTCCGCCATTCACAGCCGGGTTGTTGCCTGACTTTGTTTCGGGCAGCGGTGATGTCACATCATCTGAAGGATCATCAGCAATCGTGAATGTAAACTTGTTGGTGATATCAGGCGCATTGGCTCCTGCGAGAACCTTCTTTACATAGATGCTGGCATTTACAGGCTCCGCGCTGTAAGTATTGGTGAACTTGGTAACGTCATCATTCTCATTATCAGCATCATTGATGGTGTAGGACATGGTGCCATCACCATCGTTGACAACTGTTACCGTAACGGTCTTGGTGGCCTCTGCATCGTTTGTAACTCCGGGAGCGCTTCCGGACTCAGTAATAGTATAGGTATAGGTTCCGGGCTCGGTAATGGTGATCTTACCAGTAGTTGCTTTTTCACCGAAAGTCATGGAACCGCCTGCAGCGCCGGGGTTCTGGAGAGTCTTCGTCTCAGGCAGCGGAGCATTATTTGTGGTAGCGATCGTGAAGGTGTAAGCCTCGGTGATATCCGGACCAGTAAGGCCAGTAGGTACCTCAAGGATCTTTTCAACAGGGATCGTGATATCCAGCGATGTCAGCTGATACGGGTTGTTGAATTCAACAGTCGCGCCGCCGTTTACTGCAGCAGAGAGTTTTCCTTCTCCGTCATCTGTTACGACAACGGTTATGGTCCTCGGCTTGTCGGAGTCGAGCGTAATGCCGCCGACAGCTCCGTTTGTCTCGGACTCAGTCACTGTGTAGGTGTAGGTCCCAGGAGCGTTGAACGTTATCTCGCCGAACTTGACTTCAACACCGTCAGCTCCGCATGCGACTGTGTTAGCAGAGGGCATCGGGGTGGTAACACCTTCGCCTGCAGTATTTGTTCCCGCCGCAAGCGTGAAGGTGAACTTTCCGGTGATGTCAGCCGCTCCGGAGTTTTCAGGAGTAACGTTCTTGACAACAGGGATCTGTGCCTTTACAGGATCCGCATTATAAGTATTCGTGAAAGCAGCGGTCTTGGTCTCGTTGCTCACGATAGTGCCGGTATCGCCGGTCTTGCTGGTGGTGTAGCCCTTTTCAGTTGCTTCAGTTACTTCATAATACGTTCCGTTAGGAATATCCTCAATGAGGACTTTCCAACCATCCTTGAGTTTTACTGTTTCTCCATTGGAGATCGTGCCGGTCGACTGAGTCGTTCCGGAGGCGTTAGTAATGGTGTAGTTGAAGCTTCCCGAAACGGTTTCGGCCTTGGTGCTATCCTTATAGAGGTTTACCGTGAACGTGAATTCCTTTTCGGAAGTCTTGCCGGTATCTCCGTTGCCGGGATCAACGGTCTTGGTGATCTCGAGATCGCCGAAGTCATATGTATTGGTAACGGTAGTTCCGTTTTCGCCATCAGTGATGGTCGTCGCGTATTTGTCTACCGGATCCTCAGTAATGGAGTAAGTGATCTCAACACCTTTCTCATACTTCGGCAGATTGATGAACGTAGCTTCCCATGCTGTGGATTCATATCCGGCAGGACCTTCTTCGGTAGAAGCATCGTCCGGGGCTCCGTCGAGAGTTACCTCCAGGATCTCCTCCGCTTCAGCTTCTCCAACCTTCTTCATAAGATTGAAGGTGACGGAAGAGGGCCTCGAGTTATTCGCGTTATTTCCGTCTGCCCATTCCTTGGTAGCAACCTTGCTTAATGTCTCCGGTGTATGTACGTTTTTGATCTCGTCTCCGTCGTTGACGGTGGTCTTTGTGCAATCATAACCTTGTGGCACGGTGCCTTCGGTTACGGTGTAAGTAATCTCGTTGCCGTCGGCGTCAAACCTGGGCAGGCCCTTCCAGACGTAGGTCCAGGTATTGCCGTCCTCACTCTTGGTGATGGTGGGGTTGGGGACGGTGGTGCCGCTCGGCGCGCCGTTGAGGGTCAGAGTAAGCGACTCGGGACGGACGCCGTCCTGGTTGCTGTTGTCATCCCAGACCTTATCGACGTTAACGTCGATGAGCTGATAAGTGTTGGTATAGGTAACGGTGTAGACCGCGTTGGTGGAATCGATCGAACCGGTTGAGGTCTGGTCGCCGGTGAAAGCCCAGGCGGAGGAGGGCTGCTTGCCCTCTGTGAACTTGATCTCGGCAGTATCGAAGATAAAACCAGGCGTGGTGCTGTTACCCTCGGTGATGGTATAGGTCGTACCAGTAGGCACGTTGTTTATACGGATAGAGTAGCCGTCCTTGACGTTGAGGACAATATTCTGACCGCTAACGCCGTAGTACCAGCTTCCTCCAGCGTGGGTAGCGCCGCTGACCACAGCTCCTTCGGTGACGGCCTGCTTATCCTTGTCCCAAATCGAGATCCACACCCACCAGTCAGAGTCGTGACCAGGATCGTTTGTCGGCTCGCTCTCGGGAGCAAGTGAGTTCACAACATTCAGCGTGAATGGGAACACGGCGTCTTCAGGCGCGTCATCGCCGTCGACGGCCTTAACCAGATTGAGACTGGAGCGGCGTTCGTTGGTTGCAGTGAGTGCCGCAGCCGCATTGTCAACGTAGTAAGTAGCGTTATTAAATGTGTAGGTCGTCGCTCCAGAAGGTGCCGGATGATCAGCATCGACTTTGATGAGCATGGTCACTACGTTGTTGATAAGCATCGGATGAACAGTGGGCGCGTCTATTTCCCATCTAAAACCTTCCGATATCTGAGGCTCGGTAAATGTGAAGTCGTGACCCTCTGATCCTTCCAGCGGCTTGCCATCTGGCCCCATGATACCAATGGATATATAGACGGTGCCAGTCCATGAGTTGCTCTCGCCAAGGCTAACAGTATAGTGAGGTTGTCCGTCGCGCGTCACATCAAGATCGATGCTTGTGGGCTTAGTCCAATCTGACTCAAGCGCGTTGTCCCACACCTTTGTGACGGCCAGCTCTTTGATAGCACTGTTCTTCACAGGATCAGGATTCGTCATGGTAGTTTGTTTGGGACCAGGATTATCCAGTCGCGTATCGGAGTAGGTGATCGTGGCCGTGGTGTTGGTCTTTAAGTTCCCATTCACATCAATATACTGCTGGATAGCAGGATCAAGGTCTGCCCATGCGCCAGTTGCGCCGGGATCATTCTTGATATCTGCAACAGTGTCGAGAGTCTCCTGGCTGGGGTAGACATCAAAGCTCACAGAGTAGGTAACACCATTAAGAAGTGTTCCGACAGAGTCAAGACTCCAGTTCACTGCACCGGAGTCTTCATCGAAGGAGGCAGCCGGAGGATCGAAGTCATAGAAATCGGTCTTTCCGGTCCACTTGACTTTGACGACGCTGCCGGTAATGGTTCCCTCATACGTAGCCGTTCCACCTTCCCAGGTGATGACGATATTGTCCCCGCTCGCCGTAGCTGTGCACTCGACTTGTTCTCCGCCAATGAACGACGTGAACTTGTTGCTTCCTGAGGAAAGGTTCCAGCTAAGCCAATATTCGAATGACTCGTCATCAACATTAAGAAGTTCTGCAGGCTCTGTGCTGGTTTCAACATGGCTGGTAGTACCGTCTGTAATGGATACATCCGTAATACCTACGGCTTCGATGATCGATGATGCGATCTTACTGAAGGCGTTTTCGATATCCTCGGGGCTGTTGGCATTGAAGTAGAGACTGCCTTCAACTGAGCTTGCATGGGTCGCATCGCCATAGTTGCCGTAGCTGATGACGTTCTTCATGTAGCTCTCTTCGGTACCAAAAGCGAAGATACCATAGAGCGCGCTGTCATAAGATGCGCTATGGATCTGATTTGCGTGGTAGTAAGCAGAGTTGGCTTCGCGATCCTGAGTCGTTGTGCCACTGCCACCGTTGTTGGAGTTGTTTCCGTGCGTATGGCTAGTAGGCGAATCGCTGTTGCTATTCGTATTGCTGAACGTAGGTTCACCATCGGAGAAGAACACGATGAAGACTTTTTCGTTAGGCTGAGCCGTTGCCTTTGCCGCAGCCAGAGCATTTGCACGATAGAGCGCATCATCCCAGTTGGTACCGCCGGTGGCGTTAAGGTTGCTTACCGTGGTCTTAAGGGTCGTTGCAGTGCCGCTCACCCAGTTATTAGCTGTTGCACTGTTGGGTGTGTTGTACGCACCGTCGCTTGCGAACGTGATCAGCGACATCTCGATTGTGTCGGGATTTGCCGTCGTGTTCTGACTGGCCAGCGTATCGATGAGGTTATTGACGGACGTCTTTGTGGCATCCATACGAGAGGTCGTTGAATAACGAGTACCAGTGTATGTTCTCCAACCGCCACCATAACCATTCTGATAGTAGTATACTGTACCACTATAGTTATCACTATCAGCAATAGCAGTGTAGTTGTTCCCTCCGGTGTTACGATAGAGCTGGAAGTTGTTGTTCCTCGTATCACCATCAGTCGCAGTTGAACCACGGCTGCCCGTAGTGGACGGGATCAGGAAATCCATCGATCCTGAAGTGTCAAGAACGATGATGACATTTGCCTTTACAGGTTCTGACTCATAGTCGGCGTCACCCGTTACGCTCAGTTCGAGCTTATAGGTGCCGTCACCGTTGTCAGTCAATGTCTTGCTATTCGCCGGTGGATCGCCTGCCGCCGCATATGAAACCTGCGGTATCAGGCTGAGCACCATGACGAGCGTCAGCACTATTGCTAACAATCTTTTTTTACTCATACTGCATCTCCCTTTAACTAATATAACTAATTGCTCTTAGAGCATTTTTACCATACCAAAAAGGAATGGGCAAAAATAATCCACCTACATTTTAACATATATATTTACGGATTCAAGGGGGGGGGGTGCAAATTTGTTCAGGAATTAACGTTTATTCCGGCCATTAATACACATAAACATTCTTTGCGTTTATCCATTAGTTGGGTCATTGGAGATATGCATAGACCATAAAGGGCTTTTTAACCGTTTCTGTCAGCCGCAGGCGTGCCACCTTGCCATGACAGAAGAATCCAGTGGTTTGGTCTGCTCGTTAGGCAATTTTGGTACAAAGATGAGCGCAGATTATCGCTATCGCATTCAAGATCTGATAGAATCCCGGAGCAGGGATGCATACAAAGAAGCTCATAAGTCAATCATGGAACGAACATATATGGAAGAACTGAAAGATGTTCTGTCACGGATGCAGGCAGACGACAAAAGTGTCAGAAACGCGATAAAAGTACCCTCTCAGAACAGATTGATGATAACCATCGATCACGGAAAGCCGCGCTTTACGGCAGTCGGCTACAGCAGCGGTGCCAGAAAGCGCCGCTACGTTAAACCCGAAAGTGATTATATCTATAAACTCGCAAACAAGGCTTACGGGTCAGAGCTGCATCGCCGTCTAAACTTTAATGCGGACATTTTGGCACGCGCGATTGGACAGTTGCTCTCAACAGATTACAAAGACATACTTCACTCGCTTCCCGCGCACTTTGATCTTCTAGATATGCAGAGGGTGATCGATCCTTCAAAAGCCGGCATCATAGGTTTCCCGAACCCGTCGGATTCCGTCTTTCCAAGCGAAGCCCGCCTTAGTCTTGGGCATATGGATCCGTGGGAATGGGCGGCCGAGCCATACTGCGAAAACACGGAACACAGAGAGTATAAGATCCACCCTACATCCCATGGGGTCAATTGCCGGTCCAAGTCGGAATCGCTGCTTTTCGAGATCTACGACTCTCTGGAAATACCGTTCCACTACGACGAAGTGGTAACGATTGGCGGCACCCGCATATCTCCAGACTTTATAGGCGCGCGGCGCGACGGCAAATTGATATTCCACGAGCACAAAGGCCTGCTGACTGAAGAATACAGGCTCCGCAACGACTGGAAATCAGGGCTTTACGCATCTGCGGAAATACATCCGGGAATCAACCTTATCTATACGTACGATTCCACATCGGGGACCATAAACACAAAACTGGCAAGAGAGACATTAAAAGATATATATTGGCTATAAACAAAAGATATTTAAGCGGACAGTGGTTTTTCACAGTTTCTGTCAGTTGCCCCATTTAGGGATAGATATGACAGACGATTAATGCGGTCGCGCTGCTTATATCCGAGATACTAAAACGTCTGCAGCAACTATTTGCTCGAAAAACACAACGCAAATGGTCGATAATTGTTTTTACGAACAAAGACTTATTTATACTAAGAAAAAAGAGAGGCATCTTACGAGAAAACCAATGCATTCTTCTGTCACGATCACTTATTGAAAGTAAAACTGACAGAAATCACGAAAAAGCGCCTCTCAATACTGCATATTAGCAGACCGGCTGCCCACAATTTGATAATCACAACGTCCGGGACTTATCCCGATATACTACTGGCTAAATCGCTGCATGCGAGACTTATGCCGCCGAGCTACTTGCAATACCCTTTACGCTCTGGCCCTCAGTTCCTCCACTCTGGCGGCGATCTCCGGCTGGGCGTCCTCCATCATGTCCTTCCAGCCGTCCTCGTAGTCGAAGGTGAGGTCGTCTATGTCTTCCGTCTCTATGCGGCGGCAGTAACCGTCCAGCATGGGGAAGTCCTTTTCGTAGCAGTGGAAGCTGTTGGCGCGGTGCGAGTAGGTTCCCATCTCCACGCCCAGCTGGTCCGCGAAGCGCTTCTGGAGCATTATCAGCGCGAAGGCGTTCATGTAGGTGGCCTTGCAGGCGTCGTTGCTGCGGAAGGTTATTATGCAGTCCAGCTTTCCGTTGCGTATGAAGTACTGTATGTGCTGAAGGCAGGCGGGATCTTCCGAAGCGCTGTCCTTGCGCCAGTCGCGCACAAGAATGACCGCGCGGCGGCTGCTGGGGTTGCGCTTAAGCTCCTCGACTATGAACGGGAACTGTTCGACCATCCTTTCGTGGTAGGTATAGGCCCACTTGCCTGCGGCCACCTCGAAGTCCAGTATGCCGTCCAGCATCTCCTGACGGTACTGCTCCAGCTCTTCCGGGCCGCCTATGAACAGTTTGCTAATCATGGGCTCGCCCAGCGGATCCGCCACCTGGAAGGTCATGGAGAGCTCCTTCTGGGTAGTGTTCCAGTCCGCGCAGTCGCTTATCTCGCCTTCGCGGCTGAGAGCCGCGAGAGCCTTGTGATACGCTTCCGGAAGCGTCTTTCCGAATACTAATACTTCTTTCATGGTCGTCTCCTGTTATTTAATATGCTTAAAGCCCTACAAGGGCTGCTGCTTCCGGTGTTTTTCCGAGGTCCGCCGTTCCGCCTGCGCAGGGTCTACTGCTTATTCAGACGTTCTTTGATCAGACTGATCACCATCTCCCTGGCGACGCTGTTGTGGGCGCCTTCCGGGATTATTACGTCCGCCAGCTTCTTGTACGGTTCCACGTAAGCCTCGTGCATGGGCTTAACGGTATTGAGGTACTGATCTATCACGGATTCCACGCTGCGTCCGCGCTTTATGACGTCGCGGTGCACGCGCCGCAGTATCCTTACGTCCGCGTCCGTGTCCACGAACACCTTGATGTCCATAAGTTCCACCAGCTGCGGGAACGCGAAGAGCAGTATGCCGTCCAGTATTATCACCGGAGTTGCCTTAACGGTCTCCCACGGCTGGCTGCTGCGGTTGTGTATGGTAAAGTCGTAGACCGGGATCTTCGTATCCTTGCCGGACTTAAGCTCCTTTACGCACTCTATCATTATGTCCGTGTCGAAAGCGTCCGGATGGTCGTAGTTGGTCTTCGTACGTTCCTCGTAGGTGGTGTCCGGCTGGAACTTGTAGAAGGAATCCATGGAAACTATGGATGCCTTGTCGCCGAACTCATCCTTTATCTTTCTTGCCAGAGTGCTCTTTCCGCTGCCGCTTCCGCCGCAGATGCCTATGACTATGTTACCTGCCATTTTTACGCGCTTCCTGTTCTTTTTTCTTCTTCAGCCAGCACTTCCTGCACATGGCGTGATATCTGTCGTTGCCGCCCAGCACCACCTGGTCGCCCTCGAAGACGACGTCGCCGTTCTCGTCCAGGCGGGCGTTGACCGTGGCCTTCGAGCCGCAGTCGCAGACGGACTTTATCTCCGAGATGGACTCCGCTATCTCCATCAGCCTGCGGCTTCCGGGGAAGAAGTGTGTCTGGAAGTCCGTACGCAGTCCGAAGCAAAGCACCGCAACGTCGAAGTCTATGGTTATCATTGCCAGCTGGTCCACCTGCTCCGGTGTAAGGAACTGGCACTCGTCCACGATCACGGCCTTGCAGTCCCTGTAATGCTCCGCGTAGAGCTTGTAGGCGTCCTCCTCCGGAGTAAGCACCACTGCCTTGGATTCCAGGCCTATCCTGGATCTTACAACGTCCGCTCCGTCGCGGGTGTCCGTGGACGGCTTAAGGAAGAGCACCTTCATGTTGCGCTCTTCGTAGTTGTACTTGGTGACCAGCGCCTGCGCGGTCTTGGAAGAGCCCATGGCCCCGTATTTAAAGTATAGTTTTGCCATACTGCGTCTCCTTTCAGGGATGCCGAATGTCAATTCATTTGCTGTCTGCCGCGGCCCGCTCCCCGGTCACTCGATAACGTCCAGGATCAGCGGCATCTGCTCCGGAACTTCTTTCCACTGGCCTGTTGCCGAGAGCATCAGCTCCGCTGCCTGCTCCAGAGCCTCCGGCTTGTCGGTGGTGTACAGCGTGGCTATTAGGTCGCCCTTAAGCGCCATGTCGCCGGTCTTTTTCGCGAGCACGAAACCCGCGGTGTTGTCTATCTTGTCTTCCTTGGTGCTGCGTCCCGCGCCCAGAAGAAGGCTTACTTCTCCGTATTTCTCCGTATCCACGCGGAAGATGTAGCCCTTTTCGGGAGCACGCACTTCCAGGGAATACTTTGCCTTGGGGAAACGTTCCGGCTCGTATATCCACCTGGGATCGCCGCCCTGAAGTTCCACCATCTTTGCGAAAGTGTCCAGCGCGCGGCCGGACTTTATGGCTTCGACAGCCATCTTCCTGCACTCGTCCACGCTGCCCTTTTCCGCAAGGCAGAGCATGTGCGCGGCAAGCTCTATGCAAAGCGTCCGGAAGTCCTCCGGTCCGCCGCCTTTAAGCGTCTCTATGGCCTCCACCACTTCCAGCGAATTGCCCACGGCAAGTCCCAGCGGCCTGTCCATGTTGGTGATCAGCGCGCGGACTTTCTTGCCCGCGTTGCGGCCTACGCTCACCATGCGTCTGGCAAGCTCTTCGGCATCCTTCTGAGTCTTCATGAAGGATCCGCTGCCCACCTTTACGTCCAGGACTATGCAGTCGTCGTTGGCGGCCAGCTTCTTGCCCATGATGCTCGATACTATCAGCGGCATGCTGTCCACGGTGGCGGTAACGTCGCGAAGCGCGTAGAGCTTCTTGTCCGCCGGGGCGAAATCTCCGCTCTGGCCTATCATGGAAACGCCCACCTTGCGCACCACGTCCGCGAACTCCTCCGAGGAAAGATCCGTGCGGTAGCCTTCTATGGCTTCCAGCTTGTCCACGGTGCCGCCGGTGTGGCCCAGTCCCCTGCCGGAGATCTTAGCCACCTTTATCCCGCAGCTTGCCGCGATGGGAGCCACGACCATGCTGGTCTTGTCGCCCACGCCGCCGGTGGAGTGCTTGTCGACGCGCAGTCCGCCGAAGTCCATGTTGAGCGTATCTCCGGAATCCCTTATAGCTAAGGTAAGGGCGGTGGTCTCGTCTGCGTCCATACCCTTGTAGAATATGGCCATGCAAAGAGCCGCCGCCTGGTAATCCGGAATGTCGCCGGCAGTGTAGCCCTCCACGAAGGACTTTATCTCCTCCGCGGAGAGCTTTCCGCCGTCTCTTTTGGTTTTTATTATGTCGTACATGCGCATGGCGCGTACCTACCTCTGTCCCTTGTCGTAAGGAATGCCCTCGGCCTTGGGCGCCCTGGAGTTCTTGGACGTGAAGGCCAGAACTATCAGAGTTACTATGTAAGGCAGCATCCTGTAGAGGTGCGGGGACAGGCCCAGCTCCTTAAGCAGGAATATGCCGTCTCCGTTTATGTCTATGGACGAATAGCCTGCCGCCAGGCACTTGAAGAATCCGAACAGCATCGCAGCTCCGGCTATGGAAAGAGGCTTCCAGTTACCGAAGATCATTACGGCCAGAGCCAGGAATCCGAAGCCCGCTACGTCGCCGTTGGACGAGCAGTTCGCCGTGGTGAGAGCGTACACGAAGCCGCCCATGCCGGCCAGCGCTCCGGATATCGTGGTGCCCGCGTAGCGCATCGCCTTTACGTTTATTCCCAGGGAGTCCGCAGCGTGTGGATTCTCGCCGCAGGAACGGACGCGCAGTCCGAACCTGGTCTTGTAGAGGATTATCGCCAGGAGCACGAACAGCAGTATGCAGATGTAGTTTGTGATGTAGGTCTTGTGGACGAAGGTCTCGCCCAGGAAGCCCATGCTGTCCTTGGGACCGTAGCCGAACATGCTCTTGTTGATCATGAACCATTCCGCCGCGTCGCCCTTGGCCAGGAACAGTGTGTTCTGTCCTTCCAGGATCCTGATAAGGAACAGGACTATGGCAGGCGACAGAAGGTTGATGGCCGTGCCGCCTATCGTCTGGTTGGCCCGCAGGTTTATCGAGGCGAACGACAGAAGCAGGGACAGTACGGCGCCCAGTATGGCGGCCACTATCATGGCCAGCACCACTATCAGCTGCAGCGTTCCGAACTTATCTTCGCGGTAGGCCGCGAACACCCAGTCGGTCTTCTGCATGGTGTTTACGAACATTACTCCGCAGAAAGCCCCGAAGATCATGATACCTTCCAGAGCCAGGTTTATGATACCGCTCCTCTCGGCGAACACGCCTGCCAGGGCAACTATCATGAGAGGGATCGCGTATATAAGTGTCTGTTGAATAAGGAAACTCATTTTTCGCCCTCCTTCTTCTTTCTGCTCATCCTTCTGGATATGAACTGCTTTATCAGCAGCGAGAACGCGCTCAGGTAAACGATGACAGCGATTATTACGTCCGTAATGTACTCGTTGTACGCCGTAAGGCTGGTTATCTGCAGGCCTATTATGTTCAGCATGGACATGAACAAGGCTGTGAAGATGACGCCTATCGGGTTGGTGAGCGCCAGCATGGCTACCGGTATGCCGTTGAAGCCTATCGCCGGCAGCGACTGGTAGGTGGACCAGAACAGCTCCGTGTTTCCGGACAGGTAGTAGAGCGCCGCTCCTGCAGCGGAGAGAGCTCCGGCTATCGCCATCGACAGCACTATGTCCCTCTTGTCCTTAAGCCCCGCGTACTTGGCGGCGTCCCTGTTGGAACCGCAGGCGCGCAGCTCGTAGCCGAACGTGGTCTTGGTCATCAGGATGTAAATTCCAATGGCGATCAGGATGGCTATCACTATGCCGCCGTTTATCTGCGAGCCGGGGAACAGTTTGTCCAGGCCCAGCTTCGTGGTGGCCACGTTGTTGACCGAAGTCTTGTAGATGTAGCCGCTCTTGGTGCTCTCCGTCACGTTCTTGAAGTTGGATATGTCGAACAGCCACGTTACGACGTTCGCGGCTATCCAGTTTGTCATTATGCAGGCTATTACCTCGTTGGTGTTGAGCAAAGCCTTGAAGATGCCCGGGATGGCTCCCCAGATGGCTCCGGCGACCATGGCTCCCAGGAAGGCCAGTATCCAGATTATCACCGGAGGGACCTTGTCCGAGGGGATGCTCAGAGCGATCATCAGGGAGGTCATGGTCCCCATGAGGTACTGCCCCGGAGCGCCTATGTTGAACAGACCCGTCTTGTAAGCGAATGCCACGGAAAGACCGGTCATTATGAGCGGCGTAGCGCGGAACAGCATGTTTCCGAAGTTTATGGAGTTGAAACCCCAGGACAGCGCGCCGGAAGCGTCGCGGCCCGTGGAGAACAGACCTCCTATTACAAGGCGCATGCCTTCCCACGCGGCGCTTAAGGACAGGTTCTTGTCCACCGCGCCGACGATGAATATCAGCAGCATTCCGAACAGCAGGCCTATCACTATGGAAACGACGGAGGACAGTACCGACTGGAAGCCGTTGCTCTCCAGCAGCCTGGGTTCGTTGTTGTTCTTCCTCATGCCTCGGCCTCCTTTCTGTCCATCCTCTTGGCGCCGGACATGTAGAGTCCGAGCTCCTGCGCGTTAGTGCTCTCCGGGAAGAGCTCTCCGACGATCTCGCCTTCGTACATTACGAGTATGCGGTCCGAAAGGCTGAGCACCTCGTCCAGCTCCAGCGACACGAGCATTATGGCCTTGCCCTCGTCGCGCTCCTGTACGAGCTGGGCGTGTATGAATTCTATTGCGCCTACGTCCAGACCTCTGGTGGGCTGGACCGCCATTACAAGCGTCTTGTCCCTGTCCAGCTCCCTGGCGATTATCGCCTTCTGCTGGTTTCCTCCGGACATCGCTCTTGCCATGGTATCCGGGCCCTGACCGGAGCGAACGTCGAACTTGTCTATCAGCTTCTCCGCGTACTGCCTTACCATGGGCTTGTTTATGAATCCGTTGTGCTGGAACTGCTTCTCCTTGAAGCGCTGCAGCACCATGTTGTCCGCAAGCGTGAAGTCCAGGATGAGTCCGTGCTTGTGACGGTCTTCCGGTATGTGGCTCATGTTCCTGGCGCGGGTCTTGATGCTTGCGCGGGAAATGTCCTCGCCGCAGAGCGTCACCTTGCCGCTGTTGGTCTTGCCCAGACCGGTGATGGCGCTTACGAGCTCCGTCTGGCCGTTGCCGTCTATTCCAGCTATGCATAGGATCTCTCCGGAACGGACCTCGAAGCTTACGTTGTGGACCGCGTTCTTGTTCTTGTGGACTCTGGACGGAGCCGACAGGTTCTCCACCTTAAGCACCGGCTGTCCCGGCTTTGCCTTGCTCTTCTTGACCTGCAGCTGCACCGGACGGCCTACCATCATGTTGGAGAGCTCCTGCGTGTTGGTCTTGGAGGTCTCTATGGTGCCTATGCCCTTGCCCTTGCGAAGTACCGTTACACGGTCCGCTACAGCCATGATCTCGTTGAGTTTATGAGAAATAAAGAGTATCGATTTGCCTTCCTTGGCAAACTCTTTCATTGTTGCCATGAGTTCGTCGATCTCCTGCGGAGTAAGCACCGCGGTAGGCTCGTCGAAGATCAGGATCTCGTTGTCCCTGTAGAGCATCTTAAGGATCTCTACTCTCTGCTGCATGCCTACCGTAATGTCCTCGACCTTGGCGTCGAGGTCCACATAGAGACCGTATTTTTCGGACAAGGCCTTAACTTTTTTCCTTGCCTCCTGCTTCTGGAGGAAGCCCATCCTGGTCGTCTCCGCACCCAGGATTATGTTGTCCAGTACGGTGAACACTTCCACCAGTTTAAAGTGCTGGTGCACCATTCCAATGCCAAGAGCCGTGGCGTCGTTGGGGTTGTTGATCTCCACCTTCTTGCCGTTGTAGAGGATCTCTCCCTTCTCCGGCTGGTAGAGACCGAACAGCACGCTCATGAGCGTGGACTTTCCGGCGCCGTTCTCTCCGAGCAAGGCGTGGATCTCTCCTCTGCGCAGCTGCAGGGTGATGTCGTCGTTGGCCTTGATGCCCGGGAACTCCTTGGTTATGTGCAGCATTTCTATTACATAATCGTCTTTGTGATCCATGCTGTACCTTTCGTTCTGATATCTTTTGTCCGATTACCGGCTCTTATGACCGGCGTTTCTTTAAAAAAGGGAAGAAAGCATTATGCTTTCTCCCCTTTTGTCTGCATAACTGAGATTACTCGTAGATGACCGTGCAGTTGTCGGTGCTTGCCGGATAGTTCGGAGCCTGGATGACAGTGTTGTCGATCTTCAGAGTTCCGTTAACGACATCCTTCAGCTGAGCTTCGTACTCTGCTACGCTGTAGTTCTTGAGGGACCAGGTGTCGGTCGGAAGACCGGTAGCTCCCTCGGCAGCGCCCAGGCTTACAGCGTTTCCGCCGATAGCGCTCCAGGTGCCGTCGAACGCCTTGCCGCATGCCCACTCGGCAGCAGCGCCTATGCCCTTGAGAGCGGAGGTGACTACTGTCTTGGAGTCGTAGCTCTGGTCAACGTCTACGCCGATGACCTTAGCGCTGTTAGCGGAAGCAGCCGCGGTGATGGAGTCGAATATGGAACCGCCGCAGGAGAAGATGATCTCCGTGCCGTTGGTGTACCAGCCGTTAGCCATGGTCTGAAGTTCAGCGGAAGCCTGGAAGTTTGCTCCGTACTGCCAGGTGTACTTGACCTCGATCTTCTTGCCCATTTCCTTTGCAGCAGCTGCTGCGCCCTGGACGAATCCGTAGCCGTATCTGCAGCAAGCCTCGTTGGTTCCGCCGCCGCCGCCCATGAATCCGAGCTTCTCGAATCCTTCCTTAACTACGGCGTATCCGGCGAAGTAACCGCACTGCTCTTCCTTGAAGGCAATGCCTGCTACGTTGGCAAGTCCTACGTTCCAGCCATCGATGAAGACGAACTTGACGTCGGTGAATTCCTTGGCGGCCTTTTCGAGAGCGGCAGCCTGGAGGAATCCTGCGCATACGATGACCTTGGCGCCGCCGTCGGCAGCAGCCTTCATGGCGTTGTAACGGTCGTCGTCGGTAGCTTCAGCGCCGTTAGCAGGCTGATAGTACTTGTAGCTGAGACCTTCGTTGTAAGCGTAGAGCTTAACTCCGTCGTAGGTGCCCTGGTTGAAGGACTTGTCCTTCAGCTGGCCGATATCGGTAACGAACGCTACCTGATACTTGCCGTCCGGGGAGGTCATAGCGTCAGCTATCTTGTCCGGGTTGGTCTCCGGAGTGGTCGGCTTTACGGGGCCGGCCGGGGTGGTGTTCCCGTTGTTTGCCGGGGTCGTATCGTTGCCCTTTCCGCATGCCGCAAGGCCGAATACCATTACGAGCACGAGGAGGATCGCTAATACTTTCTTCATTGCTTCTTTTCTCCTTTTTTTGTAAAAACTATTATTGGGCAGAGCCCTTATTTACCATGAAATTATTATAACACTTTTACAATGTAATAACTATGGAATCATTAACATTTCAAGGATTTTTTTACTTGTAGGAACGGCGTTTTGTGCCTTTCATACAAATGCTCCGCGCGTTATTTATCGGGCGCGCCCTTCTCCATTTCCTTAACGGCTTTGACTATGCGGCTGGTGCCCAGACGGTCCGCCCCCAGAGCTATGAAATCCTCCGCGTCCTTAAGGTCCGCGATGCCTCCCGCGGCCTTGACCTTTACCTCCGGGCCGACGTTGGCGCGCATCAGCGCAACGTCCTCCCTGGTGGCTCCTCCGGTGGAGAAACCGGTGGAAGTCTTTATGTAGTCCGCGCCGGAAGCTGTCACGAGCCTGCAGGCGCGTATCTTCTCTTCTTCCGTAAGGAGGCAGGTCTCGATTATGACCTTCAGTATGTGATCGCCGCAGGCCTCCTTGATCTTCTTCATCTCGTTCAGAACGTAGTCGTCGTTGCCGGCCTTGAGCTCGCCGATGTTGATCACCATGTCTATCTCGTCCGCGCCCTTCTCTATGGCGTCGCGGGTCTCGAAGACCTTGGATTCCGTGGTGCTGCTGCCGTTGGGGAAGCCGATGACGGTGCATATCGCCACCATACCTTTGGCGTAGCGCGCGGCCCTTTCAACGAACGCCGGCGGAATGCAGACGCTGGCCGTCCCGTACTTTATCCCGTCGTCCACGACCGCCTTTATGTCGGCCCATGTGGACTGCTGCTTAAGCAGCGTATGGTCGCATTTTGCAAGTATTTCTTTTATCTCCATGATATCTACCTTTCCGCGTAGGTCCCGCTCTTAACGTCCTCTATCTTGAATCCCAGAGGCATTATCTCCTCCAGATCGTAGACCTTGTAATCGTCCGGAGTTTTAGCCAGTATCACCTTGAAGTCCCTGCCGCAGAACTCCACCATCACCTGGCGGCACACTCCGCAGGGCGCGCAGTAGGTCTCCGGTACTTCGCCGAAGCCGCCCGCTATGGCTATCGCTTCGAACTCGCGCGCTCCTTCGCTGACAGCCTTTACGAAAGCCGTGCGCTCCGCGCATATGGTCGGCGAATACGAGCTGTTCTCCACGTTGCAGCCTGTGAACACCCTGCCGTCCTTCGCCAGCAGAGCTGCGCCCACCGGATGTCCCGAGAACGGAACGTAGGCCATCTTCCGCATGTCCAGAGCCTTTGCCGCAAGCTCCTTTTCCTTTTTCTCCGTAAGTTTTGCCATGTCTTCCTCCGATCCTGACGCGTCCTACATTCCTTCTATCATGTAGTTGAGCCATTTTCCCGAGCGGAACCTGCGGAACAGGAAGAAGAACTTTATTATGCCTTCCGCCTGGACCATCAGCACCACCATGTGTATCGGCAGCTTAAGCACGAGCGCCCCTATGAACGACAGGGGCACGCTTATCAGCCACATTATCAGTATCTCCGTTATCGCGGCAAAGCGTGTGTCGCCGCCTGCCCGCATCGTTCCCGAAATAAGCACTCCGTTCACAAGATAGACGGGACAGAACGCCGCGTTGACGTACATTATCTTTTTCGCGAGCTCGAACCCTTCCGGGCTGAGGTCGAAGATGCGTATTATTATCCCCGCGAACACAGCTATGAGCGCTCCGGCCACCGCGCCGAACACCGCCGCGAGACGCAGCAGTCTCCTCGCGGTCTCCTTAGCTTCCTCAGGGCGTCCCTCGCCTATCCTGGCGCCTACCAGTATCAGCGACGCGTCGCCTATGCTGAACATGCACATCAGGAACAGGTTCATTACCGTTATCGCCGCGGAATACGAAGCGTACTCCAGTATGCCTATGCGGCTGTAAGCCGCGCTCATGGCGGAGTTGGCCCCGCTCCAGAGGGTCTCGTTGAGCGTTGTGAATATGCTGTTTTTATATATCCTTTTAGCGAACTCCTTATCGAAGCGGAACATCCGGGCGGAGATGCCCCTGAGCGGATTCTTCCGCACGAAGACCATGACGATCATCAGGCAGAACTCCAGAACCCTGGCTATGACCGTAGCCAGCGCCGCGCCGCGGACCTCCAGCCTCGGGAATCCGAAGTTGCCGAAGATCAGGCAGTAGTTGAAGAACACGTCCGTAACGAACGCGGCCAGGGATATGTACATGGGTATCCTGGTCTGCTCCGTAGCCCTGAGGCTCGTGGAGAGCGGGTTTATGATGCCTATCAGAAGGAAATTGACCGAGGCCGTCCGCAGATACTCAGCGCCCAGCGCCGCCGCAGCCGCATCGTTGGTGTAGATAGCCATTACCTTCAGCGGGAAGAACGTTCCGAGGCAGAAGAAGATCAGGCTCAGCGCCGTGGTATTGACCACGGCAAAGCTCATTACCCTCTTTATGTTGTCCGCTTCCCTGGCGCCCCACAGCTGCGTAAGGAAAGTGGAACATCCCGTGCAGAAGCCGAAGACCATCATCCACTGTATGTTAAAAAGCTGCACTCCCAGGTTGACCGAGGAGAGCGCCGTCTCCGAGAGACTGCTTACCATCATGTTGTCCAGAAGCGTAAGGGAACTGCTGACCAGCCCCTGCAGCGCTACCGGAATGGCTATCATCGCGACTTTTTTATAAAACTTGCGATCCATCATCTTCTGAAGCGTCCGCGGATAAGCTCGTTGGCTGCGGCGATCCTTTCGGAGGGTACTCCGCATTCGCGCAGCAGCGCGTATTCGTCCAGGCATCCGGGTCCTATCGGCACTCTGAAAGCTCCGCAGTCGGAGCCGGAGGCTATCTTGGCGCCCAGAGCCGAAGCCCGGGAAACGGAAGCCTTAAGGGCCTTTGCCGTGCGGTCAGCTATCTCTTCGTCGAAGCCGGGCCGATTGCAGAAAGCGGCGATCGCGGCTATCGTGGGCACCCATATGGTTCCGGACTCCGCCAGCGCCGCCTCGCACTCTTCGTCCATGAAGACGCCGTGCTCTATGCTGTCCGTGCCGGCCTCTATCGCCGCAAGTATCGTGTCCCTGCCGTTGCAGTGGGCCATCACCGCGAAACCTTCTCCGTGCGCTATGTTTACGAGTTCCTTTATCTCTTCCGCGTCCAGGGGCGGAGTGGAGAGCTCGCCGTATTCCTTAAAAGTTACTATCCCGGAGTACATTATCTTTATGAAGTCCGCGCCTTTCGAAGCAGCCTCGGCGACCAGCGCACGGAACTCCTTAAAGTCCTCGTAAGGTCTTCCGACGATGCCGCCGTAGCGTCCTTTTCTGTGTATTGCAAACACCGGAGTAACGTACTCCAGACCAAGCTCCGGGTGTTCCTTTACGTACTGCTTTGCCTCCGCCGTGATCCCTCCGGCGTCGCCGCCGTCGCGGAAATAACCGATCCCGCAGGAAGCCAGAGCATCAAAGGACGAGGCGTAGTCCGCCCCGCCCATCATTATGTGTCCGTGACATTCGTAAAAACGGTCGTCCATATATCCTGCCGCGGTCCTATTTCTTCTTGATCCTGTAAAACAGCATGTAGTTTACTTCGCCGGTGTCCGGCAGGAAGGACTGTCCTTCGAATTCGTCCGTCCTGTACGGGAAGAAGTACTCCTCCCAGCAGAGCGCAAATCCGTAGAGGCGATCGGATATCAGCTTCTGCAGATTCTTAGCTTTCTGCATGTAGTCCTCGTCGCTTAAGGAAGACCCCAATGCCGCGATCTGCCCGGCAAGATCTGTATAATACACGTCCTCCGGAATGGCCTCTCCCCAGCTTTCGAGGATGGCGGACGCCGCGGTGCGGAAAATGTCCTTTCCGCCGGTAGAACGGGTAAGCAGCAGTTCGTAATGATAGCCGTCGAACTCTTCCGGCTCTGCCGGTTCCCCGTCGGTCGTCTCTTCCGGAGTCTTGGCTGGCTGATCCTGCGTATCCGTTTCCTCCGGAATGTACGCATACTGGATCGGACCTGCAAACTGTGCCTTCATTCCGACCTCTTTAAGCCCGGCGACTATTATCGCCGCAGCTTTTTCGTAGAGTTCCTGTCTTTCAGGAAGGTTCTCAGAGACTATGGTAAAGGTAAAGCCCCTGCCGTCGGGAAGCTCGCGCATGCCGTCTTCGTTAATGTCTTTGAACCCGGCCTTTTCCAACTGTCTGGCGGCTTCTTCGCGGTCCGTCTTAAAGGTCTCGTAAGAGTCGTCATAGCCCAAAACGGACGGAGGCAGAAGTCCGGAAGACGCAACGCTTCCGGTGTTACCGCAGAACAGCTCCCTAAGAGCGTTCCAGTCGATGCTGAGCAGCACCGCTTTTCTGAATTCCGGGGTACTGACGGCAGCTAAAGTCTCGTGGAACACGGCTATATCCGCGTCCGCGCCGTAGAACCTTCCGGGGTCTATCCCCTCTTTATCCATGAACAGATCCGCCATGGTATAGTCCCACGGGGAATCGTAGGAGTAGATGTAATCTATCTCGTGAGCGACAAGGGCGTTGATCAGCGCTTCCTTGTCCGGGTAAGTCTTTATGGTGATCTTGTCTATGCGGGCTTCTCCCTGGAGGTCGTTGCCCGGGAAGAGCTCCAGTTCCGTCATTCCATCCCCTGTGGACGAAACCTTGTACGGCCCGCAGTCGGAAAGGCCATAATCCGCCTCCCAGCTATGTTTTGACATCAAGGGAGAAAGAGCGCTTTCGGAACGCAGGAACTTATACGCGTCCGGTTCGGAGAAGACAAGCACAGCCTGATTGTCGGCGGTCTTCCGTATCTCCTTAAGGTTGGCCAGTGTCTCGTCCCCCGCGATGTCCCGCCTGTATTCCAGGGTAAAGACAAGATCGTCGAAAGTTACAGGCTCGCCGTCGTGCCATTTAAACATGGTCGGGAACGCAACGCGTATCTCCCTGCCGTCCTCCGATACCGCGTAGTCCTGAATGAAATACCCGCGTATCCTGTGGAACTCGCCCCTTACGAACAGAGGCGCTTGTACAACCCCGGTGTAACTCCACTGTCCGTGATAACCGGCGCGGTCACTGGTGTTTTCGGGGACCGGCACAGCCGTGGTTCCTACGGTAATGTGATCGACATGCTCCACCGGCGTCCTGGACGGAACGGTGTCGTTGCCGAAGTCGAATATGGAAGTACACGCGGAGAGCGACAGACACAGCGATGCCGCAAGCAGCAGGCAGAGCGCGGTCTTTATCGGTCTGTTGAAACGTTTTTTCATCTTTTGCCTCCGGAGACCGGTGACAGTCCCGCGCTCTCTATGGCGAGGACTACGGCCGGAACCAGTATAAGATGTATCACGGCGCCCACCGCCGTGGACGCGAAGTAGCCGGAGAAGAACGCCGCGAAAGTGTAAGGCGAACTGCTGCCTATCACGCCTAAGCTGATGAATAGCGCCTTGGCTGCGCCTCCGGCGACGCGGCCGAGTATCATGGCCGGGATCAGAGCCATGTACATCGCGGCCGGGTGGCTCATCTTTTTATTCTTTATCAGCGCGGGGTACAGAAGGCCTGTTATCAGTCCGTACACCGCTAGTTCGAACACCATCGGCAGCGCGTTGGTCGGGAACGGCGGGAAGCCGAACAGCAGACTGCGCAGAAGCGGCAGCACTATTCCCAGACCCAAGCCCCATTTCCAGCCGCAGCACAGGCCGCAGATAAGCACCGGTATGTGGAGCGGGCTTATTGTCTTAGCGATGGCCTGGATCTGTCCTGTAAGGAACGGCAGCACAAGGCCCACGGCAAGAAGCATTCCCGTGATGACCAGACTTTTATATTTTCCCGAACTGCTCTGCATGAGTGTCCTTTCTGTCCTGTAAACCGTGCTCCGCCGGAGCGGACACACACGATCAGTTGCGCAGGCTGTGTATGGGCGCGGGGATCCTTCCGCCGCGGTCAACAAGTTCCTTGCACGACTTCGTATTGACGGGCATTACGGGCGCAGAGCCCAGAAGTCCGCCGAATTCAACCACGTCGCCTACGCCGCATCCGGGCGCCGGGATTATCCTTACGGCGGTGGTCTTGTTGTTTATCATTCCTATCGCGGCCTCGTCGGCGATTATTCCGGAGATCGTCTCCGCGGAAGTGTCGCCGGGCACCGCTATCATGTCCAGACCTACGGAGCAGACACAGGTCATGGCTTCCAGCTTTTCTATGGTAAGGAAACCGCTCTTCGCGGCGCGTATCATTCCCGCGTCCTCGGAGACCGGTATGAAGGCTCCGGACAGTCCGCCAACATTGGAGGACGCCATTACTCCGCCCTTCTTTACCGCGTCGTTGAGCAGAGCCAGAGCAGCCGTGGTACCGGGAGCGCCTACGCTCTCAAGGCCCATCTCTTCCAGTATGTCCGCAACGCTGTCGCCTACCGCGGGCGTAGGAGCAAGGGAAAGGTCCACTATTCCGAACGGAACGTTGAGCCTTGCGGAAGCCTCCTGAGCAACCAGCTGACCCATGCGCGTTACGCGGAACGCTGTGCGTTTTATGGTCTCCGCTACTACGTCTATCGGCTGACCCTTGCAGCTCTGAAGCGCGTGATGCACCACTCCGGGACCGGACACGCCGACGTTTATTACGCAGCCGGGCTCGCCCACACCGTGGAACGCTCCCGCCATGAACGGGTTGTCCTCCACAGCGTTGCAGAACACAACAAGCTTGGCGCAGGCAAAGCCTCCGCGGTCGGATGTAAGCTCCGCCGCCTTCTTTATGACGCGCCCCATCTCCGCCACGGCGTTCATGTTTATTCCCGCCTTAGTGGAACCGATGTTTACGGACGCGCATACCTTGTTGGTGCTCGCCAGAGCTTCCGGTATGGAGTTTATCAGCGCGTGGTCTCCGCCGGTATAGCCCTTCTGGACCAGCGCGGAGAATCCGCCTATGAAGTCTATTCCAAGAGCGTCAGCGGCGCGGTCCATGGCCTTTGCGAAGGGCACGTAGTCCTCCGTGTCGCTGCTCTCGCAGGCTATGGCTATGGGCGTTACGGAAACGCGCTTGTTTATTATGGGTATGCCGAACTCGCGCTCTATGGCCTGAGCCGTGGGCACCAGCCTTTCGGCCTTGCGGCATATCTTTTCGTATATCTTGTCCGCGCAAGCAGCTGGGTCCGAATCGCAGCAGTCCCTGAGCGATATGCCCATGGTGACCGTACGGATGTCCAGGTGCTGCTGGCTGATCATTTCTACGGTAGAAAGGATCTCGCTGGCACTAAGCATTTGCGGTCACCTCCCTAGATCCTGTGCATGGCGTCGAAGATCTCTTCGCGCTGGATGTGGATCTCCATGCCGCTCTCTTTACCGTAGTTCTCCAGCCTTTCGGCTATCTGGCCGAAGCCGAGGCTGCTGGTATCGATGTCCACCAGGACTACCATCGTAAAGTATTCCTGAAGGATGGTCTGGTTGATGTCCAGGATGTTTACGCCCGCGTTCGCCAGAACGCCGCACACTCCCGCGGTGATGCCGACCTTATCCTTGCCGACTACGCTTAAAATGCATTTCTTCATGTGGAATTCCTCTGAGTGTTTACTCGTTAAAGTTGATATTTTATTTTATCACAAAGACAGGGTTTTTACTATAAAACGGCACACACTTTGCCCGTAAGTAATGACATTTAAGCTGCTGCAGGTATAATGGTCTCACGGCACTGCAGCAGCGGTAGGCGGAACACCCTTCGGAGGACGGAGGGTGCTTGTGCCCTCTTAAAGCCTTACGGCAGAAAGGGGGTGGTAAATATGGATCTGACTGATATCATGACCCTGCTGGGTCTGTGTATTAGCTGCTTCATGGCAGGCTTTACGCTAGGATACTATTCCAAAAAACACAAGTGACCGCCCAACCTAACCAAGGACGCGGTCACATTGTGATCTAACTCCGAAGGGAGGACCGCCTGTCGGCAGTGCCTCTTTTCGTATACAAGCATAACAAACGACCCGGCGGATGTCAATAACACCGGAGGATCTGTTTCAGACGCTAAAGCACGTTGTTCTCCAGCGCCGATCCGGTAAGTTTAAGCATGCGGATGACGAGCTCGCGGTTCTCTATTATCAGGTCGTAGACCGCGTCCTCGGAAAGTACGCCGCGCTTAAGATCCGCGGGCAGCATGCCTTTCTCGTCCGCCTCGAAATCCTTCATCCAGGCTGAGCTTCCGTAGTAGTCGCTCAGCTTTTTGTACTGCTTCTGAACGGACTCGTACTGATCCAGCGCCTCACCCAGCTTTTTGACTGCCTCCGATGAAGCGTCCAGGTATTCTTCCATCTTCTTTACGCGTTCTATCCTGTTCATTCTGACTTTCAGACCTCCTCCGAAAAGAACGGCTCCCCTGCGATGCGGGGAGCCTGTTTCATCGTTTATTTAAAGTACTCTTTTGCCGCGGCGAACAGCTTTATGTCGTAGTCGCCGGGAACGTTCCTGTAAAGCCCCGCGCCCACACGCTCCGAGTGGCCCATCTTGCCGAGCACCCTGCCGTCCGGACTGGTTATGCCTTCGATGGCCATCACGGAACCGTTGGGGTTGAAACGCACGTCCGCGCTTGCGTCGCCGTCCAGATCCACGTACTGGGTGGCTATCTGGCCGTTTTTTATAAGCTCCGCCAGCACCGCGTCGCTGGCTATGAAACGTCCTTCGCCGTGGGATATGGGCACGCTGTATATCTCGCCCGGCTGCGTAAGGGCAAGCCACGGAGACTTGTTGCTTGCGACGCGCGTGCGCACTATCTTGGACTGGTGGCGCGCTATTACGTTAAACGTAAGCGTCGGGCTGTCCGCGTCGGTATCCATGATCTTTCCGTATGGAACCAGACCGAGTTTTACCAGTGCCTGGAAACCGTTGCAGATGCCCAGCATCAGACCGTCGCGCTCCTCCAGGAGCTTCGTTACCTGCTCCTTTACCGCGCCGTTTCTGAAGAACGCGGTTATGAACTTGGCGCTGCCTTCCGGCTCGTCGCCGCCGGAGAATCCGCCCGGGATGAATATGATCTGCGACTCAGCCGCCGCCTTGGCGAACTCTTCCACGCTGCGCGAAACGTTGTCCGCGGAAAGGTTCCTGATGACCATTATCTGCGGATCCAGTCCCGCCGCCGCGGCCGCCTTGGCGCTGTCGTACTCGCAGTTGGTTCCGGGGAATACCGGTATCAGTATGCGCGGCTTCGCGCTCTTAACGAGCGGAGACGGCCAGCTTTCGGCCTTGAACGTAACGTTCTCGACAGGTCCTATCTCCTGTTTTATGTTGCAGTTGTAGATGTCCTCGAGCTTGCCTTCGTAAGCGGCCGTAAGCACTTCTATGCCTACTTCCTCATCGCCCAGACGGATGACGCCGTCATCCGTGGTGCGTCCCAGGAAGCCTACGGATACGCCGTCGGGCAGGTGCTTCTCGGAGAATATGCCGTCCGGCGCCTCGCCCATCTCCACGATGAAGCTGCCGTAGTCGTAATTGAACAGCCTGCTGTCCACGGCCGCCAGCCCGTCTTCGAATCTGAAGCCCAGGCCGTTGCCTATGCACATCTTGAAGACCGCTTCCGCCGTACCGCCCATGCTCGGCGCCCAGCATGCCTGAATGGCTCCGCAGCGCTGCAGCATGTTTACGTATTTAAACAGATCCAGCAGAGACGACGCCTCCGGCAGACCGTCCTTTCCGAGCCGCGGGGAGATGCGGAGGACGGAGCTTCCGGCCTCCTTGAACTCCGGCGACATGATGTTCTCTATCTTTTCGTCCGTTACCGCGAACGACACCAGCGTCGGCGGAACGTGTATGTCCTCGAAGGATCCGCTCATGGAGTCCTTGCCGCCTATGGCCGCGACTCCAAGTTCCTTCTGCGCTCTGAAAGCACCCAGCAGAGCAGCCAGCGGCTTGCCCCACTTCTCGCTGTCGCGTCCCAGCTTTTCGAAGTACTCCTGGAACGTAAGATAAACGTCCTTGAACTCCGCGCCGGTGGCTACCAGCTTGCTTACGGATTCCACGACCGCGGTGTACGCGCCGTGATAAGGCGAGCTCTCGGTAAGGAAGGGGTTGTAGCCCCAGGACATCAGAGAGCAAGTATCGGTGTCCCTGTCCTCCACGGAGATCTTGTGGACCATGGCCTGTATCGGGGTCAGCTGGTTCTTTCCGCCGAAGGGCATCAGCACGGTGCCGGCTCCTATGGTGGAGTCGAAGCGCTCCGAAAGGCCGCGCCTGGAACAGCAGTTGAGGCTCTCGGCCATGCCTATGTATTTTTCCGCGAAGGTCTCGCCTACGATCTTGCGCCTTGCGGACCAGGTCTTCTTTACCTCCACGTCTATGTGCTTTTCCGCGCCGTTGGAGTTGAGGAACTCGCGGCTAAGGTCTACGATCTTTTCGCCGTTCCAGTTAAGGACCAGCCTGGGATCTTCGGTGACTTCCGCCACCTTTACGGCCTGAAGGTTCTCCGCGGCCGCCAGATCCAGGAACTTACGCACGTCGTCCGCGGCTACCACCACGGCCATCCTCTCCTGGCTCTCGCTTATGGCAAGCTCCGTGCCGTCCAGACCTTCGTACTTCTTGGGCACCGCGTTTAGATCTACGCTGAGGCCGTCCGCAAGTTCGCCTATGGCAACGGACACGCCGCCCGCGCCGAAGTCGTTGCAGCGCTTTATGAGCCTTGAAGCGACCGGGTTCCTGAACAGTCTCTGGAGCTTTCTTTCCTCCGGAGCGTTACCTTTCTGGACCTCCGCTCCGCAGTTCTCGACGGAGTGGACGTCGTGGGCCTTGGAGGAACCTGTTGCTCCGCCTATTCCGTCGCGGCCTGTGCTTCCGCCCAGCAGTATCACCACGTCGCCTGCCTCGGGCCTTTCCCTGCGCACGTTCGCTTCCGGAGCTGCCGCTATTACTGCGCCTATCTCCATGTGCTTGGCGGCGTAGCCGGGATGATACAGTTCGTCTACTATTCCGGTGGCAAGGCCTATCTGGTTACCGTAGGACGAGTATCCCGCGGCCGCGGTAGCTACCAGCTTCCTCTGCGGAAGCTTGCCGGGTATGGTCTCGCTGATTGGCCGGGTCGGGTCCGCGGCGCCCGTAACGCGCATGGCCCCGTACACGTAGGAACGACCGGAGAGCGGGTCTCTTATTGCTCCGCCTATGCATGTGGCGGCGCCGCCGAAGGGCTCTATCTCCGTCGGGTGATTGTGAGTCTCGTTCTTGAACAGAAGCAGCCAGGGCTCCTTCTTTCCTTCTATCTCTACCTGAAGCTTAACGGTGCAGGCGTTTATCTCCTCGGATTCGTCCAGCTTGTCCAGCTTGCCGTGAGCCTTAAGATACTTGGCGCCTATGGTGCCCAGGTCCATAAGGCAGATGGGCTTGGTGCGGCCAAGCTCCCTGCGGACGGCAATATAGTCGTCCCAGGTCCTCTGCAGCAGAGGATCCTCGAAGCTTACGCTGTCGATTATGGTTCCGAATGTCGTATGTCTGCAGTGATCGGACCAGTAGGTGTCGATCACCTTTATCTCCGTGATGGTGGGGCAGCGGCCCTCGCTCTTAAAGTAGTCCTGGCAGAACTTTATGTCCGCAAGGTCCATGGCAAGGCCGTTGGCCTTTATGAAGTCCGCAAGCTGCTCCTCCGAAAGATCGTTGAAGCCGTCCAGTACGGCTACCTTCTCCGGCACGGCGTACTCCATGGCAAGAGTCTCGGGAAGCTCCAGCGAAGCCTCGCGGGCCTCCACCGGGTTGATAACGTATTTCTTTATCTCCTCAAGCTCCGCGTCGCTTATGTCGCCGTAGAGCGCGTAGACCTTGGCGGAACGGATCAGCGGTCTGTCCTCCTGCGAGATCAACTGGACGCACTGCGCGGCAGAGTCGGCCCTCTGGTCGAACTGGCCGGGCAGGAACTCCACGGCGAACACCCTTGCGCCCTCAAGATCCGGGGCGTCCGTGCAGATATCCACCTGAGGCTCCGAGAACACCGCAGTCTTCGCGTACTCGAAGAGCTCGGGCCTTATGTTCTCGGCGTCGTAGCGGTTAAGGACGCGTACGTCCTTCAGCCCTTTGATGCCAAGCAGTTTTCCCGCCTCCGAAAGCAGCGCTTTCGCCTCGTGAGCGAATTCCTTCTTCTTTTCCGAATAGACTCTGTAGACCATGATCTCTCCTTGACGACCGAAACTTTGGTTTTCCGTGCTGTCCGTTTATTCCAGCGCTTTAAGCGCCTTGGCGCCTATGTCGTGTCTGTAGTAAGCGTTCTCGAAGTGGACTTTCTCCACTACTTCGTACGCAGCTTTGATTGCTGACGGAAGGTCTTCCGCGGTAGCCGTGCAGCCAAGCACGCGTCCGCCGTTGGTGACCAGCACGCCTTCCTTGAACGCAGCGCCCGCCACGAACACCTTGTCCTTTACCTCGTCCTCTATCGTAAGGGGCTTGCCCTTCTCGTAGCTTCCCGGGTAACCGTCGGAAGCCACCACTACGCAGCAGGCAGCTCCGTCGCTGAACTCCACCTTGGTCTCCGCCAGACGCTCGTCGGTAACGGCCTGCATTACGGTAAGCAGGTCGCTCTTAAGAAGCGGCAGCACCACCTGGGTCTCCGGATCGCCGAAGCGGCAGTTGTACTCTATTACCTTGGGACCGTCCGCGCAGAGCATCAGCCCGAAGTACAGGCAGCCCTTGAAAGTGCGGCCTTCCGCGTTCATGGCGTCCATGGTGGGCAGGAAGATCTCCTTCATGCAGCGCTCCGCTATCTCCGGAGTATAGTACGGATTGGGAGCTATGGTGCCCATGCCGCCGGTGTTGAGTCCCCTGTCGCCGTCCAAGGCGCGCTTGTGGTCCATGGAGGATACCATCGGGACCACCACCTTGCCGTCGGTAAAGGACAGCACGGAAACTTCAGGTCCGGTAAGGAACTCCTCGATGACGATGCTGTCGCCGCTGGCGCCGAACTTCTTGTCTTCCATTATGGAGACGATCGCGGCTTCCGCCTCTTCGCGGGTCTCGGCTATTACTACGCCCTTGCCCAGAGCCAGGCCGTCGGCCTTGACCACCGTGGGTATCGGGCAGGTCTTTACGTATTTCAGAGCATCTTCGGCGCTGGTGAACACCTCGTAAGCAGCCGTGGGGATGCCGTATTTCTTCATGAGGTTCTTGGAGAAGACCTTGCTGCCTTCGATGATGGCGGCGTTGGCCCTGGGACCGAAGCAAGGAATACCTTCTTCCTCCAGCCTGTCCACGCAGCCGTCCACAAGCGGATTGTCCGGAGCCACTACCGCGTAGTCCACGCCGTGACCTTTGGCGAATTCCACGATGGCGTCCAGATCCGAGACGCTTATGTTTATGCACTCGGCGTCCTGCGCCATGCCCGCGTTGCCGGGCAGCGCGTATACGACGTCTACGGCCGGATTCTCGTTTATCTTCTTGATTATGGCGTGCTCCCTGCCGCCGCTTCCAACTACAAGGACTTTCATCTGTGCTTCTCCTCTCGGTGACATACCGGACTAATTATACGGGCAGAGCGGATCCTGCACCGAGTCGTCGTGCGGCTCGTACAGAGGATCCATCCAGTAGAAGACGTAGTCCGTTCCGCCTTCCGGATAGTGATATCCCATCTGCTCCCTCAGGAGCGCGTATCTGGGGAAATAATTGCGGTCCTCGTCCCAGCGCCAGCCGTCGTGCGAGTCTATGCACGTATCGTTTACCTCGCAGTTTGGATGGAGCTTTCTGAACTCCTCTATCTGATCCTTGGGCACCTTGTTGATTATGCCTATCCAGAGCCTTTCCAGATCCAGTCCGTACAGCGGAGTAATGTCGTTTAAGCGCTGGTTCCAGTTTATGTTAAGGTGCTTCAGTTCCTTAGAGTTCGCAAGCGGAGAAAGGTCCGTTATCCTGTTGGTGAACAGTTCGCAGAACTCCAGGTGCGGGCAGTTTTCCAGGGGCGAAATGTCGCTTATGGTCCCGTCCATCACTATGAAGACCTCCAGGTCGGGCATGTATCTTACGAAGTCTATGTTGTAAAGGTATTCGTTATGACCAATGTCCAGATACTTTACGTCCGTGCAATACTTGAGCGACGCGGCGGAGGACGGCGTAAGGCTGCCTGCTCTCTCCGGCGCGCTGGCCAGTATCCTGTGAGTGTTGGTCCTTACGGAATATGTCTTGTTTACTCCGAACCATACGCGCCATACCACCTTGACGTCCGGGAAATCGTCGCGGATGGCGGCCATGTGCTCGTCGTCCACTCCGCAGCTGTCCATGTCCAGCCACTTCAGATCCGGCATGCAGGAAATGACTTCGCGCACTTCCGCGCCCTGGTCGGTCATCTTCCTGTGGTTCAGGTCCAGTTTAACGTCGTGTATGTCAGGAGTGCGGTCGAATACCGTAAACTTGTAATCTACTTTAAGATCCGGATCGTCTTTTATTAAGGCGTAAACTGCGGGCAGTTGTTCGTGCCCTTCGTGATCCACGCCGAAGTCTACACTTTTAAGCGCAGGCATGTACGGAGCGGCGGCGCTCATTCCAGCCACCTCGTCGGCATTGGCGTTATCGAACTTAACGCTCTCCGCGTCCGGGAAAACGGTGACCGATCCTATCTGTATGCTGCACTTCAGCTCCGCGTCCGGCATCGCCTTACGGTACGAAGCGAATACGTCCCCGCTTACCGTTCCCAGGTCCTTTACGCCTTCGGCGCGCCAGTTCGGGAAACGCTCAGTGTACGCGGCCATCTGCTCCAGCGACCAATCGGAGATCCCGAGCCTGACAGCCTCGAGCCCCAGTATGTACCGTATCTCCTGGTCCGAAACGATCTCCGCGGCGTCGTGATCCAGAGCGGAGATATCCGCGGTATGCGAAGCCTCGTCGTACGAAGCGCCGTCCGGAAGCTTAACGGTGTAATGAACGTCCACTTCCGGGTGAGCCTTGGCCCACTCGTAAAGCTCTACAAAGCAGTCGCTCTCCTTGAAATCGGCGCGCTCAAGGTCCGGCAGAAGCGCAAGCTTGGCCGTCTCTCCGGACTCCATCCTGTGAGATATGCTCTGCGCGTTCTTATAGTGGACTCCGTGGCGGAACCACACTATGTTATGAGTAGCCGTAAGCACGCCCACCGCTATCGCGACGACCGCGACTATGGCTATCAGCGCCACGGGCAGCTTCCTGTTCTTCTTTTTCTGTTCGGGCTCTTCTGCCTTTTTCAGTGTCTCTTCGTTGTTTTCCATAGAAATCACTGCCTTCGGATCTCCTCCGCGCGTCAGTCGTGCGGATAGTATTTAGGGTCGTTCCAGGGCATCGAGTACTTCTTGCCTCTGTATCCCAGCTGCTGTATCAGCAGCCTGTATCTGGGGGTAAGGTTCTTAGGCTCGTCGTCTTCCGGGTCCCCGTACCAGCGCCAGTTATAATGCGGGTTTCCGCAGGTGGTGTTGACTTCGCAGTTCGGAGCCAGCTCCTTGAATCGCTGTATCTGCTCCTTCGGGATCTGCGTGTACCTGCCTATCCACAGCCTCTCCAGCTGGGTAAGACCGTAGAGCGGCGTCATGTCCGACAGGTTCTTGTTATAACAGATGTTAAGGTGCTTAAGCTCGTGCATCTCCGCGAGCGGGCTCAGATCCGTTATGTCGTTGGTGAATATCTCCAGAAATTCCATGTGTTTGCAGTTCGCCAGCGGAGAAATGTCCGTAACGTTGCCCATCATTATTATCAGAACTTCCAGATCCGGCATGTACGCCGTGAACGAGATGTCCTTAAGATAGTTCATGTGGCCTATGTCCAGGTATTTCATTTTTGTGCAGTACTTAAGGCCCTTGGTGTTCTCCGGGGTAAGCTCGCCGCCCAGCCAGCTGGCGCTTGCCAGTATCCTGGTCTCGTCCGTCCTTGCGGTGAACCTGTCGCCGAACCATATGCGCCAGTCCACGGTTATGTCCGGGAAGTCTTCGCGTATGGCCGCCATGTGGTCGTCGTCCACTTCGCAGAAGTCCATGTCCAGGTAATTAAGTCTGGGCATGCAGGCGATTATCTCGCGGACCTCGGCGCCCTGGTCGGTCATCGGTATGTGGTTCAGGTCCAGGACCTCGTCGTAGAGGTCTATGTTCTTACCGAAGGCGGAGAATCCGTACGACACCTTGGTGTCCGGACTGGCCTTCATGAACTCGTGGACTTTCTGCAGTCTTGTATGGCCATCCTTTTCGATCCCGAAGTCGACGCTTTCCGGCTGCAGTATGCCGTCCGCCAGTTCTATCATCAGATCGAGATCTTCAGGAGAGGCCTTGGTAAGATCCGGTTTTCCGCCGCGCAGCGGCAGCTCCGAACCGTTAAAGTCTATCGTGCCGTCGAAAGCGACTTCCGGGACTTTCTCCTTCATTTCCAGAAGCGCGCGGGGGTCTTCTTTGTTCAGCGTCAGCCGTCCGCATTCGAGCTTAAGATCCGGACACTTTTCGCAGAACTGCAGCACCAGATCGGCGGTCCAGCCGGTAAGGTCCAGCTTTACGCTTTTTGCTCCCGGCACGTTTTCCGCTTCCCCGGCTTTTTCCAGGACCTCCTCCGGGCTCATGCCGCTGAAGTCCAGCTCTCCGCTGTACGAGTCGTACCTGATCCCGTAGGTCCGGACAGGTACGCCGTCCTTCCAGGACAGCGCCCCGCGCGTGGTCAGAATGATTGCGGCAAGGCTGAGTATCACTGAAACGGCGAACACCGTCCACCATATCGTTCTTATCTTCCTGTCCTTATCCTCTGTCAACGCTTACTCGCCTCTTTTTGATCTTAAGCAGCGGAACAGCCTCGTTCCTGTCTTTAGTGGTGGAACAGCCTCATTCCCGTGAAGGCCATGACCATGCCGTACTTGTCCGCGGTCTCTATGACGTTGTCGTCCCTGATGGATCCGCCGGGCTCAGCGATGTACTGCGCGCCGGACTTTCTGGCTCTTTCTATGTTGTCGCCGAAGGGGAAGAACGCGTCGGAACCTACGGTAAGGCCCTTCTGCGTAGCTATCCACGCCTTCTTTTCTTCTGCTGTGAATACTTCCGGCTTTCTGGTGAATACCTTCTGCCACTCGCCGTCGCGGAGCACGTCCTCGTACTCGTCGGAGATGTAGACGTCTATCGCGTTGTCCCTGTCGGGCCTGCGGACGTTCTCCTTCCAGGGCAGGTCCAGGACCTTGGGGCTCTGGCGCAGATACCAGTTGTCGGCCTTGCTGCCGGCAAGCCTGGTGCAGTGGATGCGGCTCTGCTGGCCGGCGCCCACGCCTATCGCCATACCGTCCTTAACGTAGCACACAGAATTGCTCTGCGTGTACTTAAGGGTTATCAGCGACAGTATCATGTCGCGGACGGCATCCTCCGGAAGTTCCTTGTTCTTCGTAACTATGTTGGCCAGCAGCTCCTTGTTGATCTTAAAGTTGTTATGGCCCTGCTCGAAGCTGATGCCGTATACGTCCTTTATCTCCTGCGGAGCGCAGACGTAAGCGGTATCGATCTTGATTATATTGTAATTCCCCTTTTTCTTTGTCTTGAGTATCTCCAGCGCCTCGTCCGTATATCCCGGAGCGATCACTCCGTCGGAGACTTCCTCCTTAAGATACCTTGCGGTGGAAGCGTCGCAGACGTCGGAAAGCGCCGCCCAGTCGCCGTAGGAGCAGAGCCTGTCGGCGCCGCGCGCCCTTATGTAAGCGCTTGCCAGAGGAGAAACGTCCTCCTGCTCCACGAAGTACAGCTTGCGGTCTATGTCCGTAAGCGGCCTTGCGACTGCGGCTCCCGCCGGGGAGACGTGCTTGAAGCTTGCCGCTGCCGGAAGTCCCGTCGCTTCCTTAAGCTCCATCACCAGCTGCCAGGAATTGAGAGCGTCCATGAAGTTTATGTATCCGGGACGGCCGTTCAGGACCTCGAAAGGAAGGTCGGAGCCGTCTCTCATGAACACCTTCGCAGGCTTCTGATTGGGGTTGCATCCGTACTTGAGCTGGAATTCTTTCATCGTTGTTCCTCCGTATACATCCGAATATTATCGTTACTCTTAATTATAGACTATTTTCTGTCTCAGTTGTGCAATATCTTATCTGGTGTAGTGGCCGTAGACGTCGAAGTACAGATCCTCGGAATCCCTGTAGCTTCCGTACGCTTTTACCGCGGCGATCACGAAGTCAGCGATGTACCAGAAACCGCCGAGGCCGCCGGTGATCAGCTTTACGAAGCCCAGAGCTATCTGGCCTCTGGCAAAGCGGTCCACGCCCAGAACGCCGAAGAAGAAGGAGCAGATCCACACGAATACGTGCTTGTTGATACGCCTTGGGCCTTCCGGAGCGCCGTACCTGCGATCCTCTTCGTACCCTCCGTAGTTGGTGGTCCCGCCGCCGTAATACTTGTAGCCGCTTCCGGTGGACTGTCTGCTTGTTCCGTTATCGTAACCGTCCTGACGGTAAGCGCCGCCGGTCCTTGCGCTGCCGGAGCTCGTGTAGCGGGTCTCCTTGCTTTCCGTAAAGCTGTCCAGGCGGGAGTCGTCCTCTTTCTTTCTCCTGGCGCTGTCCAGGAACGCCACTGTGTCCGTGGTCGGAGACTGGTCTGCCGCCTTTATGAAATACTCCAGAACGGTCTGGTACTCGTCTTCCCTGCACGGGATGCGTATGTCCCTGCCGCGGTAGCCGAACCTGAAGACAGGCTGCTCCTCGAACGACTGGGTTATGTGCTCCATGTCGCGGTAGTAAATGGTGACCCCGTCCAGTTCCAGACAGTTCTCGTAGTAGATTATTCTTTTGCCTTTTATGTCAGTATCGTACATGGTCTTAAACTGTTTTCCGATCGTTTCGATCTTGCCGTAGTTTCAGTGTACGCAGACATCCGGATCAGTCGCCCAGATGCTTGTTGAAGAGCTTTACAACGCCCCTGACGTTGGTGTAGAGCGACACTTTGTTGTCGCTGTTCAGCGCGTTCCAGAGCTCTTCCGGTGTCGGAAGCTCCACTTCGACCGGTTCGCCCGCAAAGCTCGGGAGCGGCTTGCCGTCGCCCTGATAGGTGCTTATGAAGTAGCCCTTGCCTTCCGCGGCGCCTTCGTAGCAGAAGAACTCGCGCAGGCAGGTGCCGTTAAGACGCTTAAGTATGGAGATGTCGAAGCTGCCGTCCTTGTAGATCATGGCGGAGATGCGCGGAGTCCAGTTGGGATCGTCCGGCTCGTACTCGCGGGTCATGAGCGCCTTCTTGAAGCAGCCTTTTTCCGCTATGGTATCGGTCTGGTCGCCGTTGGTCACGATAAGACCTTCCTCGGTCTCGCGCACCGGGTGATATATGATGAGGCTGGGATCCTTTACCTTGCTCTCGTCGAAAGCGCGGGTCTCTATGCCGTCCTCCGTAAGCGCGAAGATGCGGTTGCGGCTGTTCTCGGAACGGCCCATTATCCAGTAGTACGCCACGTTGTTGCCGATCACGATGCCGCGTCCGGGGTAGCTGTTTTCCTTTAAGAATTTGATAAGATCCATGTTGCTTCTCCTTTTATCTATTGACGTTCAGGGGTCCGGGCACTGCCGGGCGTATGTTTTTGAAGCGCTTCGGAGCGGGCTGATAAAACACACTCGGCAGCGACCGGCTCTGAAACTGTATTGATCGATAAACGTTAACTGCGGGCACCGGCAAGTTTTGAACTCACCAGCTCCACGGCCTGCGGCAGGATGATCCACTCGGCCTGCTCCATGACGCGCCTCTGCAGCACCTCCGGAGTATCGCCGTCTTCTATGTACACCGCCTTCTGAAGTATTATCTTTCCGCCGTCGGGGATCTCGTTGACGAAATGCACCGTGGCCCCCGTTACCTTTACACCGTACTCCAGCGCCCTCTCGTGCACCGTAAGCCCGTAGAAGCCCTCGCCGCAGAAGCTCGGGATCAGCGACGGGTGCACGTTTATTATGCGCTCCGGATACCTGGATGTGAAGTCCGCGCTGAGTATCGCAAGGAAGCCCGCCAGAACGATAAGGTCTATCTTCTCCGCTTCCAGCAGCTCCGTCAGGGCTTTTTCGAAGCCCTCCTTGCCGCCGCATTCCTTGCGCGTAAGCGTTACGGCCTTGATTCCGGCCTTGGCCGCCCTTTCCAGCGCGTAGGCGCCGGTCTTGTTGGAGACCACCAGAACGATCTCGCCGCTCTTGATTATGCCGGACTTCTGCGCGTCTATAAGCGCCTGAAGGTTGGTGCCGCCGCCCGATACCAGGACGGCTATTCGTGCTTTTGTTTTCATGGTTTATCCTTTTATTCTGCGCATGTGAGTCGTCCGGATGCGTCGCGGACGATCAGGGAACCCGGTCCTTAGCGATCGGCGAGCCGCCGGCGAAGACGGAGCTTAGTACCGCTGGGAGGGTGCCCTGTCAGCGGGAGCGTGTCCCGGGGCACCGGCGCGAACTAATGCGCCGTAAAATGAATTACTTGATAACGATCTTGTCTTCGCCCTTTATGATGCGGCCTATAACGTACGCGTCCTCGCCGCTGGCCTTAAGGACTTCCAGCGCCTTGTCCGCGTCCGCGGCCGCCACGATCACCGCCATGCCCACGCCCATGTTGTAGGTGTTGAACATGTCGCGCTCGGGGATGTTCCCGCGCTTCTGCAGAAGACCGAAGATCGCAGGGACCTTTACAGCGGCCTTGTCGATCTCCGCGCAGAGTCCGTCGGGAACGGATCTGGGAACGTTCTCGTAGAAGCCGCCGCCGGTTATGTGGCTTATGCCCTTGACGTCGGCCGCCTTAAGCAGCGCCATCACGGGCTTGACGTATATCCTGGTAGGCGTAAGCAGGGCCTCTCCGAGTGTCTGTCCGCCGAGCTCCGCCGGCTTCGCGTCGAGGTCCGCGTTCTCTATGCCGAAGACCTTGCGCACCAGCGAATAGCCGTTGGAGTGTATGCCGCTGGACGGCAGCGCTATTATCACGTCGCCCTCCGCCATGCGGCTGTTGTCTATAAGATCCTTCTTGTCCACGATGCCCACGGAGAATCCCGCCAGATCGTAGTCGTCGGGAGGCATCACGCCCGGATGCTCCGCGGTCTCGCCGCCTATAAGCGCGCAGCCTGCCTGAACGCAGCCCTCGGCCACGCCTTTTACAAGCTCCGCTACCTTCTCCGGAACGTTCTTTCCTATCGCGATGTAATCCAGGAAGAACAGAGGCCTGGCGCCGCAGCAGATTATGTCGTTGACGCACATCGCCACGCAGTCTATGCCTACCGTGTCGTGCTTGTCCATAAGCTGGGCTATGCGCTGTTTGGTGCCGACACCGTCGGTGCCGGAGACCAGTATCGGTTCTTCCATGCCCTTTACGTCCGGGGCGAACAGCCCTCCGAAGCCGCCTATTCCGGAGACTACTCCGGGTATGTTGGTGCGCTCCACGTAGGGCTTCATGAGTTTTACGCCTTTGTAGCCGGCCTCGATGTCGACGCCCGCCTTTGCGTAGGATTCGGACTGACTTTTCATGATCTATTCCTTTCCTGTCCAGCAGTATGTGCAGACTTTTTCACGCGGGAGACCTATGGCGTCCAGCAGACCGTCCAGGGTCTGGTAGCCCAGAGAGTCGAAACCCATTTTTTCGCAGATGGTCTTAAGCAGGCACTTGCCGCGCTCGGTGCTTCCGTCCGCGTATTCTTCTATGTGTTTGCTGCCTTCGTCGCCTTCCAGCTCCTGGATGATCCTTCTGGCAAGAAGGTCCATGTCGGAGTTGCCGCGGCTGAAGTTAAGATACTTGCACGCGTACATTATCGGCGGGCAGGCGGAGCGCATGTGCACTTCCTTGGCGCCGGACTCGTAGAGGAAATCCACGGTCTCGCGGAGCTGCGTGCCGCGCACTATGGAGTCGTCCACGAACAACAGCTTCTTGCCGCGGATAAGCCTGTCGACGGGCAGCTGCTTCATCTTCGCGACACGGTTGCGTACCGTCTGGTCGTTCGGCATGAAGGACCTGGGCCATGTCGGCGTGTATTTTACGAACGGCCTGGCGAAGGTCTTGCGGCTCCTGGTGGAGTAGCCTATCGCGTGAGGTATACCGGAATCCGGAACGCCGGCCACGTAGTCCACGTCCGGTAGAGTGCCGCGGTCGATCTCTGTCTGCGCCATGATCTCGCCGTTGTGGTAGCGCATCAGCTCCACGTTTACGCCCTCGTAGTCCGAATTCGGATAGCCGTAGTAGCTCCAGAGGAACGCGCATATCTTCATTTCCTTACGCGGCTCGTCTATCACTTCAATCTTGTCCCAGGTAAGCTTTACCGCCTCTCCCGGGCCCAGTTCCTTGAAGTCGTGATAGCCAAGCTTCTCGTAGGCGAAGGACTCGAAGGACACGCAGAATCCGTCGTCGCGCTTTCCGATGTGGACCGGAGTCCTGCCCAGTTTATCGCGCGCGGCAATGAGCTCGCCCTTGTCGGTCATCAGAATGAAGCTCATGGAACCCTTGATGCGGTCCTGAGCGTTCCTGATGCCTTCGGCGAAGGTCTTTCCCTGATTGATGAGAGCGCTGGCAAGCTCAGTAACGTTTACTCCGCCGGAGCTCATCATCTGGAACTGATTGTGGTCCGAGCCGAATATGTCTTCGATCAGTTCCTCCGCATTGTTGATTATTCCCGTAGTCGTTATCGCGTAAGACCCCAGCTGTGATCTGATCAGCAGCGGCTGGGGATCCGTGTCGCTTATGCAGCCTATGCCGCATCTGCCCGCGAACTTGTACAGGTCGTACTCGAACTTGGTCCTGAACGGAGAGTTCGAGATGTTGTGAAGTTCTCTGGAAAAACCTTTTTCGTCGTCCCAGAAAGTGAGGCCCGCGCTCTGTGTTCCGAGATGGCTGTGGTAGTCCGTGCCGAAGAACACGTCCAGGACTACGCTGCGCCCGCTTGAGACTGCGCCGAAAAATCCACCCATAATTGATCCTGCTCCAAAATGTATGTCAAGTGATGATTATAAACTGTCTTACGCGTCCGCCGGGAAGGCGTTCACGCGTGTGTCCTGCCGTCCGCGCTAGATCGTAAGCGCGTCGTTCTTCGCCAGGACCTTGTCCGCGTCCGCCCTGCGCTTCGCGTCCAGTTTCTCCGCCAGTTCCGCGTCCTCCACGGCTATTATCTGAGCCGCCAGAAGAGCAGCGTTGCCGCCGCCGTCTATCGCAACGGTAGCCACGGGTATGCCTGTGGGCATCTGAACGGTTGCCAGAAGCGCGTCCATGCCGGCCAGAGGACCGGACTTGCACGGTATGCCTATCACCGGGATGGTGGTGTTGGCAGCTATGGCTCCGGCCAGGTGCGCGGCCATTCCGGCCATGGCGATTATGGCTCCGAAACCGTTCTTCCTTGCGTTGAGGGAAAAGTCACGCGCCTCGACCGGAGTCCTGTGCGCGGAATAGATGTGCACCTCGTAAGGTACGCCCAGAGACTTGAGCATGTCGACTGCCTTCTGCGCGACCGGCATGTCGCTGTCGCTGCCCATTATGATACCGACTTTTTTCATAGTATCCTCCAAATAACACAGGGGACGGCCATCCGCTGCACGAAAACAACCGAATGCATCCCCTTTCTGACCATTTGATTATACAATAAGTTACAAATGCGATAAATAAATCGTTCGATTAAATCGGACCGTTTTTTCTTAAAACAAAAGCAATGTTCAAGATTATTCGAACATTGCTTTAGGGTTAAAATTTTATCGTTCAGTTATTCGCGGGCGTCGTGATCTACGCCGCGCCGCCGTGGTGACAGGCCTTTACAGATCTACCTGCGGGATGCTGGCGAAGCCTTTCGCGAGGTCTTCGTCGGTGGGGATGTAGTCGCTCATCTCGCCGTCGTTGTACTTCTGGTAAGCCACGAGGTCGAAGTAGCCGGTGCCGGTAAGGCCGAAGATTATGGTCTTCTCTTCGCCGGTCTCCTTGCACTTAAGAGCCTCGTCTATCGCGCCCTTTATAGCGTGAGCGGATTCCGGAGCGGGGAGTATTCCCTCTACCCTGGCGAACTGTACGGCAGCCTCGAACACCGCGGTCTGCTCGTAGGATCTGGCCTCCATAAGTCCTTCGTGGTAGAGCTCGGAGAGCACCGGGCTCATGCCGTGGTACCTGAGGCCGCCCGCGTGGTTGGCGGAAGGAATGAAGTCGTGACCCAGAGTGTACATCTTAGCCATGGGGCACACCTTGCCGGTGTCCGCGAAATCGTATACGTACTTACCGCGGGTAAAGCTGGGGCAGGACGCGGGTTCTACCGCTATGAACCTGTAGTCCTTCTCTCCGCGGAGCTTTTCTCCCATGAACGGAGCTATCAGTCCGCCCAGATTGGAGCCGCCGCCTGCGCAGCCGATGATGATGTCCGGTTCTATTCCGTACTTGTCGCAGGCTGCCTTGGTCTCCAGACCTATCACGGACTGGTGCAGAAGCACCTGATTGAGCACGCTGCCCAGCTCGTATCTGTAGCCGGGAGTGCTTACCGCAACTTCCACAGCCTCGGAGATGGCGCATCCCAGGGATCCGGTGGTTCCCGGGTGCTCCGCGTTGATCCTGCGGCCCACCTCGGTATCCATGGACGGGGACGGAGTGACGTTGGCGCCGTAGGTGCGCATCACTTCACGGCGGAAAGGCTTCTGCTCGTAGGACACTTTAACCATGTATACCTTGCAGTCCAGGTCGAAGTAGGAGCAAGCCATGGAAAGCGCGGTGCCCCACTGGCCGGCTCCGGTCTCGGTGGTGACGCCCTTAAGGCCCTGAGCCTTTGCGTAGTATGCCTGGGCTATCGCGGAATTGAGCTTGTGGCTTCCGGAGGTGTTGTTGCCCTCGAACTTGTAGTAGATCTTTGCCGGGGTGTCCAGGAGCTTTTCCAGGAACTCCGCGTGTACCAGCGGCGAAGGTCTGTACATCTTGTAGAAGTCCATTACCGGTCCCGGGATGGGAATGAACTGCGTGTCGTTGTCCAGTTCCTGCTTTATCAGCTCATCGCAGAAGATGGGCTGCATGTCTTCGAATTTAAGGGGCTTGAGCGTTCCCGGGTGGAGCAGCGGAGCGGGCTTGGTCTTCATGTCCGCCCTCAGGTTATACCAACTGGTGGGAAGCTCGTTTTCCGTAAGATAGATCTTGTAAGGTGCTGTTTCTTTCTTAGCCATTTCTTTTACCTCTTTCCTTTTTGCCGCCGGCCTGTGCCGCGGCCCGACTCTTGGATCTGCACGCTGCGTAATGCCGCGCGCCGCTGTCTGATGGAATGTGGGATAAAAAAGCGCTTTCATCCACGGTCTCCCGGGACAAAAGCGCCTGCTTCTGCGTTGCCACCCGAGTTGCGCTTGCGCGCCTCTCACTTATGCCTGCCATCACAGGCACCCCGATTTGTAACAGGAGGGATCCCGTCGGTCCCTACTGAGCGCTCCCTTGGGATGCTTTTCGGTCCGCCCTCAGAAGTCCATTCGCCTGCCGCGCCGCGCTCCGCTTCCACCGTCCGGAGCTAGCTATAGCTTTGCAATGCAGGGTACTACTCTTCCTCACAGGTTTAGTTTATTAAATTGTGGTTATTATGCGCCACGAAACAGCGGATGTCAAGCGTGATTTTGCTCAATTAAAGTTTAATTTGCCGATGATACACAGTTGTCCCTATCTCCCGGGGCCCGGGCCTGCTGCCGCTCGATATGACGTCAGAATAACAAAAAGGCGGGCTCTTTCGAGTCCGCCCTAATGCTTTTTCTATATTGGAGGTTTTATGAAGAATTGTATGTTTAGTGATCGCTTTTGATGGTTAAAGTATAAGCGACTAATATGTGTTCCCCGGCAAGCCTCCGTGAAGAAATCCAAACTGTTTTTTGTAATTTGTGTGATGTGATGCGGCCTTTACAGCAGATCCTTTATCCTGGGCTCGATCCTCTCCGGCGTTACGGTCGGAGCGTAGCGCTCCACGACGTTGCCTTCACGGTCCACCAGGAACTTGGTGAAGTTCCACTTTATCTTAGTGCCAAGGATGCCGCCCTTTTCGTTCTTAAGGTAGGTGTACAGCGGCGCCTCGTTCTCGCCGTTGACGTCTATCTTGGAGAACTGTCTGAAGCTGACGCCGAAGTTTATCGCGCAGAACTCGGTTATCTCCGCGTCCGTGCCGGGGGCCTGCTCACCGAACTGGTTGCACGGGAAGTCCAGGATCTCGAAGCCCCGGTCCTTATACTTTTCGTACAGTTCCTCCAGAGCGTTGTACTGCGGGGTAAAGCCGCAGCCGGTTGCCGTGTTTACTATCAGCAGCACCTTGCCCCTGTAATCCGCAAGGGATACGTCGACGCCTTCCGCGTCCTTCATTACGAAATCGTATACAGACATTTAGCTATCCTTTCTGTTACGCGCGCAGCGGCGTTCGTCCACGACACGTTCCGCCGGCGCACCGGTCCGCGTCCCCAGCCGCTCAGTGTATCTTGGACTTTGCCTGCAGTATGCGCAGAACGCTGTCGTCTATGCGGCTCTCGGGTATCCTGCCGCTCTCGACCGCAGCCACTACCGCGTCGAAGCTCGTCGTATAGTCCAGCGGCATCAGCAGAACGTCCACGCCCGCTTCTACTGCAAGGACCGCCGACTCTTCCTGCGAATACAGATCCGTTATCGCGTCCATGGCCAGAGAGTCGGTGATCACAAGGCCTTTGTAGCCCAGCTCGCCGCGCAGCTTATCCGTTATTAGCTCCCTGGAGATGGATGCCGGCAGCCCGTCCGACGTAGCGTTGGGCAGGTTGATGTGCGCTATCATCACGAAGTCCGTGGTATCGAACGCGGCCCGGAACGGTATCAGCTCCGCCTCCAGAAGCTGCGCCCAGGTCTTCTTTACCGCTACGCTGCCGTGGTGGGTATCCGCCGTGGTGTCCCCGTGACCCGGGAAATGCTTTACGGACGACAGCACGCTGCTTTCGTGCAGTCCGTCCACGAACGCGCAGACCATCTTCGCCGCCATGTCCGGATCGGAGCCGAAGGCGCGGTCCCCGATTATTACGTTGCGGGGATTGGTGTTGATGTCCGCCACCGGAGCGAAGTCCAGATTGAAGCCGTATTCCTCCAGATATTTGCCTATGGTCTGACCGGCCTCGAGCGCGTTGGCCGGGTCGCCGGTCTTACCTATGGATTCCATGCTCCTGTAGGTCTTTACGCGTATGCCTTTATCCGTGGAGCCGGCCAGCCTGGTGACCTTGCCGCCCTCCTCGTCTATGGCTATGAACGGCAGATATTTCGAGACCTCGCGCGCCTGAGCCGTGAAGTTCATTATCTGCGTCTTGCTTTCTATGTTCTTGTCGAAGAATATGAATCCGCCTGCCGGGTAATCCTTAAGCGTCCCGAGCATCTCCTGCGAGAAGGTCTTTACCTTGCTGGCTTTGCTGGTATGTGTGGACGCTGGCGCCAGCGACGTGACGAGCTGGTCCGGCCGGATTATGAACATCTGGCCGACTTTTTCGCGCAGCGTCATGGACTTTAGCAGCTGGGTGCAGTAGTCGTCCTGATCGTCCTTGCCCTGCGTGTCGTCCTCGTGGTTTCCGGGCACGAACTCCTCCGCGCTGTTGTTCTGTGTGTTACCGGACGGCGTTCCGCAGGCGCACAGAAGCAGGACGAGCGCCATGAGCATCGCCATCGCTCCGACGGTATTCGGTTTTGCTGAATGTCTTTTCATAATCTAGTGATTATACCATAAAACGACATGCAGTTACAAAGGTTAAGGACCGCGCGGTAATTATTCGCGGCGCGAAGGCTGTGTTCCGAGGACTGTTTGGGAACCCGGTCCTTAGCGACTGGCAAGCCGGAAGGCGCAGACAGAGCTTAGTACCGCTGGTGGGATCCCAACCAAGCGGGAGCGTGTCCGCGAACACAGCCTGCGCGCCGCAGAACGATACGCGTAACCATCCCGCGCCACTTTATTTCCCGCTTCGTTTGGTATATAATTAAATGGTTATGAAACAGCGCCAGACGCGCCGTAATAAAGTTACTAAAGCATTAAAGCGTTTACGGAGGAATAACAATGTTTGACAAACTCATCGAAAAAGTAAAAGCCCAGCCGAAGACCATCGTGTTTACCGAAGGTACCGACGCGCGCATCCAGAGCGCAGCTGCCCGTCTTCTTAAGGAAGGCCTCATGAGTGTGGTGCTCGTAGGCAACGTCGAAGAAGTCAAGGCCGCTGCCGAAAAAGGCGGTTTCGACATCTCCAAGGCCCAGATCCTGGACCCCGCTACCTACGAAGGCATGGACGAGATGGTCGACACCATGGTCGCTCTGCGCAAGGGCAAGATGACCCCGGAAGAGTGCCGCGCGGCGCTGCTTAAGGGCAACTATTTCGGCACCATGCTGGTAAAGATCGGCAAGGCGGACTGCCTGCTCGGCGGAGCTACCTACTCCACCGCTGACACCATCCGTCCGGCTCTGCAGCTGGTAAAGACCAAGCCCGGTTCGCACCTTGTTTCCTCCTGCTTCATACTCCACCGCGAGGAAGGCCCCGAGGCTCTGCGTACCATCGCCATGGGCGACTGCGCGGTGAACCTGGACTACACGGACACCGTGGACAAGGACGGAAACGTAACGCTCTCCGGCGCGGCTAAGCTGGCCGAGGTAGCCGTGGAAGTCGAGAGATGCGCAAGGATCTTCGGCATAGACCCCAAGGTAGCGATGCTCAGCTTCTCCACCAAGGGCTCCGGCAAGGGCGGCACCGTCGCTCTCTCCCAGGAAGCCACAAAGATCGCCAGGGAGATGAATCCGGACATGCTGATCGACGGCGAGATGCAGTTCGACGCTGCGGTATCCCCGGTCGTAGGCCAGCTGAAGTTCCCCGGATCCCCTGTCGCCGGCTACGCCAACACCTTCGTGTTCCCGCTGATCGAAGCCGCCAACATCGGCTACAAGATCGCCCAGAGGCTCGGCGGATACGCGGCTTACGGCCCCGTACTGCTCGGACTCAACGCTCCGATCAACGACCTCTCCCGCGGCTGCGACGCCGAAGAAGTCTACAGGATGTCCATCATAACCGCAGCGCTGTAAAGAACGGCACTAACAACTCAATAGCAACATAGATCAAAGGCAGGAGGTCTCAGACCTTCTGCCTTTTAAGCTGAATAAATGTGTGCCGTTTTGACTAATGATCCGCTACTGTTTTTCCGCTCCCGCTGGTATCATATTAATTGCAAAAGCGCTGCCGGACACGGTAGGCGGTCAGTCCTCTTCGGGGGACCTGTTCCTCCACCCTTTTCAAAAGGGGAGAAAGGAGGGCGTATGAATGTTGAGTCCATGATAGCGATATTATCGCTGTGTGTGACCTGCTTTATGGCAGGCTACAACCTTGGCTCGCGTAACAGCGGCAAAAAACAGAAATAACCGCCACGTTCCTGATCCGAGCGGTTATTTCAGATAACCAATCTTAGGGACTGACCGTCTTTCCGGCAGCCTTTTGCTAACACAATTCTATATATTTCCTATTCTTTAGTCAATATGATCCGGCATATCATTTGCGTCAGAAGCAATACTTCTGTTCTTCTGCGGCTGGGTGTCCAGGCTCTTGCCGAAGACGAAGAAGCGCTGGTAGAGGAACTCCAGGACGAAGTTGATCAGCATGTTCAGGATGGTGACCAGGTACTCGTTCCAGCCGGCGGTCTCGGTCAGGTATTTTACAAAAAGCGTGGACAGCGGCGTAAAGACAACGTAGAAAGCCGCCACTTTCAGCATGGCGACAGGTACGTTGGCCGCGGATTTGAAAGTGAACTTGCGGTTGAGCGTAAAGTTCCAGAGCACGGACAGCACCAGCGCCATAAGGTAGCTGAGCCAGTGCGGCAGGCGCAGCGCTTCGTTGAACAGCGTAAACGAGCCGAGCTCTATCAGCCCGGCGCTTGCCGAGAACAGCGTGAACTTGATCGCGCGTACAACTTCTTTGTTCTTGATCCCCATAAAGTCATTCCGGCGGAAGCGTCTTAATAGTTTCCGCGCTCTAAATTCTTTCGATCGCTGCCTGCAGTTTGGCGGGCAGGCCTTTTACCTTGCTGAATATCAGAACGTGCGCGACTACGCACAGCGGTATCGCGGCGAAAATGTCCACCACGGAATGCTGTTTAACGAACGTCGTGGAGATGCTGATCAGAACGCACAGCAGCGCCAACAGAAGCTTATTGCCCCGGGTCGTCTCGCGGCGTTTCAGCCACGCGGTGCATATGCCCACGGAGTACGCCACATGCAGCGACGGACAGACTCCGGTCGGCGTGTCGAACCTGTAGATGAATCCCATGAGCGCGGTCAGAATATTGGTCCGCTCGAAGCTCTCCGGCCTTAGCATCTGGACGCTCGGGTACACGATGTACACTATCACCGCCAGCGCCTGCACTATCATGAAATACGTCTGCAGTTTCCTGAAGCTCCCCACGTCGTACAGCAGGAAATACAGCAGCGAGAACACTATCCACACGTACCACGCGCAGTAGAATATCAGCCAGCGTTCGTCGAACTTTATTACGTCGTCCAGCGCGCAGTGTATTACGTGGCACTTTTCGGCCGGTATGAGGTTCTCGGTCAGGAAGTACAGCGCGAAGTACACGATCCAGCCGCCCAGCAGCTTAAGGTGCGTAAAGCGTTTATCTGTAAAGATGCCCTTGGGCGTCAGCTGCCTGTAATCCACCTCCGGCCTCCTGCGCATGCGTCCGAAGGGCTTTTCGCTCAGATTGCCGGGGTAGTTCTTCTTGCCTATGTTGCGGTACGGTACCACGCGGTGCTCCGGCAGCGAGCGCGCGATGTCCGTAATGCTCGACATCAGATAATCATTTATCCGGCGGCGCTCCCCGTCTTTGGGCGCGTCCGGATCGTACTCAACAGGTTTGCCCAGATGCACCTGCCTTAGCGCGGGGGCCACGTACATGGGTACGAACTTCATGCGTCTGCCGGTCTGCTTGTAATACACGGACGCCAGGTCTATGAAGCGGTCGTTGAAATCGTAGAGGATGTTGTTTACAGGCGCGCCGTGCTCCGGAAAGATTATGACGTTGGCGCCTTCATTCAGTCTGGCGATGGTGTCGCGGAACGTGGAGAGCGCGCGGGTATCGTGGTAGACGGGTATGACGTTCGCTCCGCCTTTGCCGAACATCGCGGCCGCCAGCGGCGTTATCAGGTACGACGCTATCTTGAACAGCCAGCGTATCCATACCGGTTTCTGCGACCAGAAATCCTTATACGCATAGCCAGGGATGGTCTTTACCTTCGTCATCTCCCCTGCGCACCAGATGTAATGCTCCCCGGGGAAATAAAGTTCGCACGAGATCGGACCGTCCATCTGGCAGTGGTTCCCCACTACGACGCACGGTTCGTCCGGAAGGTTTTCCGTTCCCAAAACATCGACCGCGGGGTAGAAGAACTTTACCGCGGCCTTGATGATCCTGTATCTTATCGACAACTTCTTCATTTATACGGACTGCGGGCGGCCGTCCGGCCGGGCCCGCCTTAACTTTTTTACACTATTCCGCCATCAGATGCATCGCCCTCAGCTGCGGATCCTGGATGCGGCGCTGTATGTCCTCGCCGTGCTGCAGCAGGAAGTCCGAGCCGGAGGTCGAAAGCCCCTCGGCCTTAAGCTCGTCGATTATCAGCGAGCTGATCTCTTCTATGATGTCCACCTTTTCGTGGAAAGGCGTCTCTGGTCTGCCCGGGTCGCCGGCGCCTCCGGCCAGCAGCTCCACCTTCGGCGCAAGCTCGGCGCCGAGGACCGGCAGGTCCTTCATTGCCCTGTGCGTCCACTTGTAGTACGGACGGTAGCGCTTGTTCAGCAGGAAGACTATCGCCTGTACGTGTCCCACGAATTCCGCGGACGCCAGGAACGCCGCCACCATCTCGCCCCTGTGGGCGCAGCGCGCGTAGTTGTACTGTCCGGACTGGGCCGCGAAAGCGCAGTGCATCGCCAGCTTCTTCTTTCGGAGATCCTCCGGGTAGAAGCCCTTAAGCCCCTCGCGTATCTCCGTGAACTGCCCTTCGTTCCTTACGAAAAGCTCGCCGTTGGTGACCACCGCAAGGCCGGTCTCCGGTATGCAGCGCCACTCGAAGATGCTCTGCGGCACCCTGTCCAGACCGGTGTAGCCCGCGTAGAAACGGCCGGTCTCGATGACGCCTACGCGCCCTCCGGTCTGCTCGTTGAGTACCAGCCTCTTGAATCCCATGAATTCTTCCGGCAGAGACCTGTAGACCGCGGCCGCCTTAGCGCCGTAAGCCTCCGCGTCCGCCGTGGACAGCCACACGCAGAAGCCCGGACCCCAGTCGTGGTCGCGGGATATCTCGTCGTCGAAACCGAAGCACTCTGAGCCCTCGCCTATCAGTCCGACGCAGGCCTTCTCCAGCACCTGCGGGCACTCCTTCTCGAAAGCCGGACGGCCCAGTTCTTCCCAGTATTTTCTTGCAAGTTCAAGACCTTTCATGGTTTCTCCTTCTGCTGCGGCAGTTTAAATAAACTTCGATCAAAACGGCGCGGACAGCCGTCCTTTATTACTATATCAGATCGTCCTTCGGACCTTCGATCAGAGCCTTTACGACTTCCAGATTGTGTTCCGTGGACTTGTATTCGCGGTGATCCTTCCCGAAGTAGCGCTCGCAGGCGGTCAGCGCCTGTTCGAACCAGTCCGCCGCCTCCTTGTACCTGCGCGTAGCCATGCAGACCAGCCCCAGGCTGTTGAGTATCGCGTGATAATGCGACGTGTACGTGTCCTTAAGCTCCGTGTCGTACACCGCCTTTGCCTTAAGCAGGTTCTCCTCCGCCTCGCCGTAGCGCCCCATCAGACGGTAGATCTCCGCGTTGTTCGCGAGCGACGAACCGTACTCGAACAGATGCCCCGGCAGTTCCTTAAGTATGTCCGCGGCCTCCTCCAGATAGTCCATGGCGCTGTCCGGATCCTCCCGGTTGAGCGCCACCATTCCCAGATTGTTTAGCGCGGAAGCGTAGAGTATGTGCTTTTTACCCACGGCTTTTTCGTATATCTTCAGGCACTTTTCCAGTTCTTCCTGAGCCTCGTCGAAGCGGCCCATCAGCCGGTATGCGCTGGCGTGATTGTTGACGCAGGTGGCGTAGTCCGCGGAATCCTCGCCCTTGGCGGTCTTCATTATCTCCGCGGCCTTGCTGAAGCAGTCCAGACACTCGTCAAAGCGGGTCATTCCCCTGTAGAAACCGCCCAGCTCGGAGAGCATGGCTGCGTACAGCGCGCTTTCCGAACCTTCGTTCTGCTCAGCCAGCTGAGCCGCGCGTTTTATCTCCGATTCTATTACTTTGTGGTCTTCCGTAGCGTACGCCTTATCTACTATGTCGAAGTAATCTTTTACATCCATCCTTCGTCCCTTCCGGACGTCACGTTCTGCCCGAACGCGGCGTTCTGCGTGACATTTGCATCTTTGTACATTCTATCATTTTACTTAAAACCGCTCAACTGATATAATGGTAATGCTAAACATATCATCTTCGAAAAGAGGGATAACATGAACGTTAATTACGACGCAACAGCTACTGTTTTCAACATCCAGACATACAGCATACACGACGGTCCCGGCATACGCACCACCGTGTTCCTTAAGGGCTGCCCCCTGCGCTGCCTATGGTGCGCAAACCCGGAATCCAACCAGGCCAAGCCCCAGCTGATGACCTATTCCAGCAAATGCACCGGATGCGGCACCTGCGTAAAGGTCTGCCCCAAGGGCGCCATCTCCATAGGGCCCTACAAATCCGGCTCCATGGAAAAATACATAGCGTTTACGGACCGCGAAAAGTGCGTAAACTGCGGCGCCTGCGTTTCCGTCTGCCCGGCTGAAGCCAGGGAGATAGCCGGCAAGACCATGACCGTCCGCGAGGTAATAGACAAGGTCAAGAAGGACAAGCTCTTCTACGACGGATCCGGCGGCGGAATGACCGTCTCCGGCGGCGAGCCCCTTATGCAGCCGGAATTCACCGCCAACCTTATGGCGGCAGCTCACGAGGCCGGGATCAACACCGCCATCGAGACCAGTTCCTTCGCTTCCAAGGCTGCCGTGGACCTTGTATACCCGCACGTGGACCTGGGCCTTCTGGACATAAAGCACATGGACAACACCACCCACGAAAAGCTTACCGGCGTGCCCAACACCTACATCCTGGAGAACATACGCCACATAGCGGTGGATCTTAAGGTGCCGGTGATAATCCGCGTGGCCACCATACCCGGCTACAACGACAGCCCGGAGAACCTTATAGCAACGGCCAAGTTCGCGCAGACCCTGGGAGACAACGTCCTCGTAAACCTGCTGCCGGCTCACAAGCTGGGCGAGAGCAAGAACGAGAGCCTGGGACAGGAGAACAGGTGCGAGATAAACGTGCCGTCGGACGAGTACATGCAGAGCCTTAAGAAACTGGTCGAGGACGCAGGTTCCCCCTGCAAGATCGGCGGCTGACGGCTCGCGCAGCAATGTTTTTTACGGCCCGCGATGCCGGTGTTTGCGGACACGCTCCCGCTAACAGGGCACCCTCCCAGCGGTACTAAGCTCCGCCTTCGCCTGCGGCTCGCCGGTCGCTAAGGACCGGGTTCCCTGATTGTCCGCTTAACACGCGGCATCGCGGACCCCAATAACCATAGAACTCAAACCTTCAACCGCAGATACTTTACAGGAGTAACAACATGACCAAAGAAGAACTTATAAAGAGCATCGTGGCAAAGGAGTGGCCGATGTTCCACAATGTTAACGGCGAGGACCGTGTGGACTGCCAGGAGGATCCGGGCACGTTCGAGAACATGCGCACCGCGCAGTTTTCGGTCTGGGACGAGGCTTCCCTTGCCGGCTACGACAAGGATCTGGACGCCGCTATCGCGGAGGGCCGCAGCCTTGTTAAGGAAAAGTACATCTGGATGATGGAGCACACGGATCCGCGCGGATTCGAGGCCTTTAAGAGCCTGCTTCCTGCCATCTCCGATAAAAAGAAGGAACTTGTCGCGGCCATCTGGAAGATAATGCTGGCGCAGACCGAAGAGCTCCGCAAGCAGTATCCGCTTCTGGCCCTGGGCGGAAGACCGCTGCACGCCTCCGAGGAAGGCCAGTGGGCCTCCATCGAGACCTACCAGACCAGCGAGCTGAACACCTACTCCGAGGAGACCCTGGAGAAGCTGCTGGCTCACATCAAGGACATGCAGGCCAAAGGCGAAGACTTCGTCTACAAGATCCAGGAGAACTCCGTAACCTGCCTTGGTTACAAGGACATGAGAGAAGCCGAGATAGCCATGATGGGCCAGGTAATGGGCGACCTTGGCATAACCGTAGAGCCGGACTGCCCCACCTGCATGATCCCGGACGACGTACAGTAAGCGGAACCGCTTTCCGATCGACCCGTACTGAGACGGACGATCTAAACGCATTATAAGCAATAAAAAACTCCCGGAACGTTCCGGGAGTTTTGTTATACCCGTTTTGAGTTATTTAATGTATCTCTACACTGCAAGCGTAGTTGCTTATCAGCGGAGCTTGCAGATCGAACAAGGTGCTCGTGTAACGGGTGAAGTACTGCAGACCGTCCTTCGTGTAGACCGCCAGACAGATGCTGTCACCGATCATATACGGATAGACCTGTCCGTCCACAACGTTTTCGGTCCGCTCTCCGGCAAAGCCGGCAGCTACCAGTCGTCCGTTCTCAAATTTGACGTCATAAGGCTTTTGGTCCCAATACTGCTGGCGGAAGCGTGCCAGTTCCGAAGCCTCTGCTTTACCGTCTGTCGGAGCATGGAATACCGCGTAATCATTCCCTTTCGGATAGACTGCGTAATAGCCCTCCTCCATGTTGTTCAGAACAAAATAGTCGTCCTTAAAGAACACGTCGTAATGCATCTGAACAGCGTCTTTGTAAGGTCCGGCGGCACAAAGATCCAGAGTCTGCGCCCTTCCGCCGTCCTTAAGATCCACGACATAAGCTTTGAACCTATCCTCCGCGGTACCGAGTATCATTACCTTGCTGCCGTCCGCCGTCTGCGCTGCCTGTATCGGCTTGTGGCTCTGCTCGAACTCGCCGATCACGGTCGCATTATCGACGTCCAGGGTGTATCTGGGCATTTCATCGACCGTTTCTGACTTGGCCGGGATCCTGTATATCTTGTAGGGATTGGACCCGTCCTCCTGCGGTTCCAGCATGCTGGGCGCGTATCTGTACGGTCTGTAGGCATCATAATCGTAAATGTAGAACGCCCCGTCGATATACGGTCCCGACGCAATGACTCTGTAATTAAATATGCCGGTACTTTCTTCGACCTGTGAGACATCATAATTACAGGCCAATTCTCCATCGACATCCGGGTTTCTGTAGACGTTCAACGTTACCTTAACATCGTCCGGAGTCTTTATCCTGAACATCTCGTTAAGGGCACGTCTGGCCGAATCGTCCATTCTTACGGAATACGATGATTGCCCGACGGCATACTGCGCTGTTACCGGTATGTACTCCAGATGATCTGAAAGCTTAAGGGTTATCTCTGTGCGTTCGTAAACTTTCAGATCGCGCGCCGCTTCCTTTGCAAGGGCCTCCAGTTCGGGAACGTCATTGAGATCCGGGTAGATCTCTATCCTGTCCCAGAAAGGTTCGCCGGGCTGACCGTACACATTATCCGAGTATTCGTGATCTAATTCCAGGTCGACCTTGCCTCCGTTTACGTTCAGATCGGTCGTCCATTTCACCTGTCTATTGGCGCCGACGATGTTCGTGTACGTTACGCTTACGCCTTCAGCGGCGGAAGCATCTCCGTACACTGTCTTTTGCGTGAACTCCGCCTTATCCGCCGTGGCTTTCAGAGACGACGCTCCGGCAAATGTATACACCAGAGCGGCAACAGTAAGGACCGCAAGGACGAGTATCCAGATCTTAGGTCTTCTATTCTCCATCGTCCACCTCCACATTGTTGCCGCGGCTGAGCTGCGACCGTCTGTACAGGACCATGCATATCGACACGATGAGCATGAAAGATGCTGTCGCGGTCCATCCTATCAGCCCGCCTCCCCTGTTGAAGAATCCGCTTGCCCAAAAGAATACCAGCACCGCGAATGTCATCGGGAAAACAGCTTTTCCTTTTACAACTCCGGCAAAGTCACATGCGGACCACAGGCCGAATCCGACCATGAACATTATCATGGACACCGTTACCTGAACATTATCCATTGGCACGAACAGCTGCATGTACGGATCAAGAATATAAGCCGTGTACAGCCCCTGATAGGCTGTGCCGAAAACACCCGCGTTGTTAAGCGCGCGCCCGAAGATCAGAGCCGCGCAGCACAGCGATGCCCAGATCAGCAGGTACACAAGGATATTGAACAAGCAGCATAGCAGGAACGCCCTGCGCTCCGTTATCTTAAGCCTGCTGACGGTGTAGCGGTATTTGAAACGGTTGGTCCGCGGACCTACCAGCACTATGGACGCGTAGACCAGTTCCACGCACAGGACGATGAAGAGCAGCGATCCGGCGTATAAATAGCCTCTGTAATTAGTCACGTTGCCGTATTTATTCGGGAAGAGGCCGAACTCCAGTGATCCGTTACAGATCACCGCGACCGTTACCGCAGCCGCAGCCAGTATTATCACCGGAAGCAGCCGCGGGAGATGGCGTCTGCCCAGCGTATTCAGTATCAAAACGTCGTCTTTCATTGCTGCTCCGATCCGCTTATCTGCTCTATAGCCTGAGCCACCCTGTCCGCACGGTATTCGTAGGCCTGCTTTACGTAGTCGATGAGCGACAGGCCCTTCTCCTCCAGCTCGTCGGCGGAGGCGTCGCCTATTATCCTTCCCCTGTGGATGAGCACCGTGCGACTGACGAAATTGGACACTTCCTCTATCAGATGCGTGGAGAGAATGACCGTCTCGTTGGGTTCCAGAATACCCGCAAGCACCTTATAGAAATCCTCTCGGTTGAACACGTCGTTGCCCGCGAACGGCTCGTCCATCAGTATGTAGTCCGCGCCCTGGCACAGCGCCAGTATCACTTCGAACTGGTTCTGCTGTCCGGTGGAGAACTTCTTGATGGGCTTGTTGTCCGGCAGCCCGAAGAACTCCATCAGCCCGTCGAAGCGCTTCTGCCTGAAGGTCCCGAAGTGCTCCGCGAAGAAGTACGCGTGCTCCTTTGCTGTAATGTCCGGGAAGAAACTGTGCTCGGAGGTTGCGAAGGACAGCCTTGCTATGTTCTTGCGGCTTATGGGCTCGCCGTCCAGGCGGACGCTGCCGCGGTATTTAATGAAGCCCAGGATGCACTTCATGAGCGTGGTCTTGCCGGCGCCGTTCTCTCCGAACAGGCCCACTATCTCGCCGGGGCCGATGCTCAGGCTGACGTTTTCCAGCGCCTGTTTGCCTCCGTAGTATTTATTGAGATCTTTTATTTCTAACATCCTTTAACCTCCGGTCTATAGCTAGAAGTCGAACAGTATGTAATGGTTCCTTCCGTTGATCGATAACGCGTTGAAGAACTTTATCGGTCCTTGAGGTTCCAACAGCACCTTAGGCGTGTTTGCCATGTAAAATGATTTACACAACGGCAACATGGCGAATGTCAATACCAGCACCACCGCCGCGTATATCAGCAGTAAGAGCGCGCAGCGCCTGAACGTTTCTGCCGCCGGAAGGCGTTTCATAATGTACAGGCTCCGGTCTCTTTTGAGCCACATATACCTTTCCAGAATAATGATCAGACAAGCCAACAGTATGATCCAGTATCCTGAGAAGCAGCCGTTTATTATTCTGTTGAACACCGGCATCTTAAGCTCAGTGGTTATCCCGTGCGACCAGCCTCTTACCGGAGACCAGCCGAGTCTCCCGAACGCTTCTTCCATCCTGCTCGTAAAGCGGAACCACGACGCCACGAAGTACACTAACGTCCATATCCCCAGCGGCACGAATACCGCGGACATGCTCTTTCCGGGGATCCACCAGCGATGTATGTCAAACTTCTTCATCGCGCGCCTCCTCGTCCCAGAACCTGTCTATCAGCCTTAAAGCCTCCGCTTTGTCTATACCCGTGCGTTTAAGTGCCCCTGTAAGGCCCCTAATGTCCGCTGTAAGAAGCGAAACGCGCAGTTCCGATATCTTATCCGCATCAAGCGTCATGAAGCTCTTAGCGCCGCTTCTGGACTCTATGAGCCCTTCCTCCTCAAGCAGACGGAAGGCCTTCTGGACGGTATTGGGATTTATGCCCAGCAGCGCGGACAGCACCCTTCTGGACGGAAGCTCGTCTCCGTCCGCTATGGTGCCCGCCACTGCGCCCCTCTCTATGAAGTACAGGATCTGCAGATATATGGGCATTCCTGCTTCTGTTTTGAAACTGCTGAAGTCTACCATCGTTCCTCTGTTTCTTTTCCTGACGCAAACCGTACTACTTGAGTAATACAGTTCTTTCAACCGTATTATATGAGTAATACAGTCTGCTGTCAACAGGTTTTCAAAAAAAACTCCCGGATCTCTCCGGGAGTTCTGTCATTCGTTTATGCAGTTAGGACTATGCTTTTGCGGTCTCTGCTGCTGCCTTGGCAGCTTCTGCTTCGGCGGCAGCCTTGCGCTTTGCTTCCTCTTCTTCCTCCAGCTTGCGATAAGCCACCTTGCCTACCAGGGTCTTGGGCAGCTCCGCGCGGAACTCCAGATCCTTGGGCATGGCGTACTTGGCAATGCGCTTGGACGCATACTTCAGTATCTCTTCCTTGGTGGCGTCGCTGGGCTCCACGCCGTTTGCGGGCACCACGAACACCTTTACCTTCTGCATCTTGTAGGGATCCGGAACGCCTATCACACAGCTCATGGATACCAGATCGCAGGAGTCGAAGATGTTCTCCAGCTGCGCCGGGTATACGTTGTAGCCGGAGGTGACTATCATGCGCTTGCTGCGGCCGCGGAAGTAGGTGAAACCTTCGTTGTCCATGGTTCCAAGGTCGCCGGTATAGACCCAGGTAAGGCCGTCCGCGTGGGTCCTTAAGGTCTGCGCGGTCTCTTCGGGGTGCTTAAGGTATTCCTTCATTACGGTGGGGCCGGAGAGCAGTATCTCGCCCTCTTCGCCGTAGGGCAGCTCCTCGTCCGTGCCCGGCTTTACGATCTTGATGTAGGTGTCCGGGAACGGCAGGCCTATGGAGCCTTCCTTGTGCATGTGCGGCGGGGTAAGGCAGCAGGCCGTTACGGTCTCGGTGGTGCCGTAGCCTTCGCGGACCTGTATGGTGGAGTTGTGGTCGTAGAGCCACTTGTCCAGCTTCTTCTTAAGCTCTATGGACAAGCTGTCGCCTCCGGAGAATACTCCCTTAAGGCAGGACAGATCTGCCTTCTCCATCTTGGGCAGACGCAGAAGAGCCTCGTAGAGAGTGGGCACGCCGGCCACGAAGTTGCAGCGTTTCTTTACCATAAGCTTGGCGTAGCTCTTGGGGGTAAAGCGCGGCACCAGTATGCAGCGTCCGCCTCCGAAGAGCATGGAATGTATGCACACGCCAAGACCGAAGCCGTGGAATATGGGCATGGCGGCAAGCATCTTGTCGCCCTTGCGGAACATGGGGTTGGTGGCAACTATCTGGGCGCCCAGAGCGTTGAAGTTTCCGTTGGTAAGAACTATGCCCTTGGAAACGCCTGTGGTTCCGCCGGAGAAGAGAACTACCGCGGGGTCGTCGAAGGTCCTGTGCTGCTTGTAGTTGTAGGAGCAGGCGCGGCCTATCTTCATGAAGTCGTCCCAGGGGATTATCGGAGCGTCGTCCGGGATCTTGGCTATCTTGCGGCCCTCGGTAAGCATGTAGCCTGCCTTTATCGGCTGCGAAAGTTCGTCCCTGATGCGCGCGATGACCACGTTTATAAGACCGGTGTTCTGACGTATGGCTTCTATCTTATGGTAGAACTGGTCCAGGGTCACCACCAGGACGCTGTCGGTCTCGTTTATGTAGAACTCCAGCTCCTTTTCGGAGGACAGCGGGTGCACCATGCTGGCTATGCCGCCTACCATGTTCACCGCGTAGAACATGTAGATGCCCTGCGGGCAGTTCGGCATCGCAATGGTAACGGAGTCGCCGGGGCGTATGCCTATGGTGCGGAGGCTCCTTGCGCAGGCCTCTATGTTCTTCTGAAGTTCTCTGTAAGTGATGGCTTTTCCCATGAAGTCCATGGCTACGGCGTTAGGCCTTTCCTTGGCCTGGATCTCCACGCCTTCCCACATGGCTCCCTGGAAATACTCGAGTGTGAACGGGATGTCCCCCAGGTGGTCTTTCCACGGGGTCTTTGCTGTTGTTTCGATGCTCATTGATGCTCTCCGGTTTAAGGTCTCCGTGACCGCTAAAGTGATATCTTCCGGCAGTCAGCTGCCTGTTTTCGCTTCTGTTTGTCAGGCGGATGCTATTTTTCCGCTTCCGCCTTCTGTTTCGCGGCTTCCTCTTCCTCCAGCACGCGGTACGCTACCTTGCCTACCATGGTCTTGGGCAGCTCCGTGCGGAACTCCAGATCCTTGGGCATTGCGTACTTGGCTATGCGCTTGGAAGCGTACTTGAGTATTGCGTCCCTGGTCTCCTTCGTGGGCTCCACGCCGGGCGCGGGCACGATGAATATCTTCGGCCTGTGCATTCTGTAGGAATCCGGGATGCCTATGCAGCAGCTCATGGATACCAGGTCGCAGGAGTCGAAGATGTTCTCCACCTGCGCCGGATATATGTTGTATCCGGAGCTTATGATCATGCGCTTTATGCGGCCCTTGAAGTACACGAAACCTTCCTCGTCCATGGAGCCCAGGTCTCCGGTGTACAGCCATGTAAGGCCGTCCGCGTGCTTGCGCAGAGTCTTTTCGTTCTCTTCCGGGTGATTCAGATAGCCGGTCATCACCATGGGGCCGGAGACGAGTATCTCGCCTTCCTCGCCGTACGGAACTTCCTCTTCCGTGTCCGGCTTAACTATCTTGAAGTAGGTGTCCGGGAACGGCAGGCCTATGGAGCCTTCCTTGTACCTGTGAGGCGGTGTAAGGCAGCACGCCGTTACTGTTTCCGTAGCTCCGTAACCTTCGCGTACCTGCACGCTGGCCTGGTGGTCGTAAAGGAAGGTGTCCAGTTTCTTCTTGAGTTCTATCGACAGGCTGTCGCCGCCGGAATAGACGCCCTTAAGCGCGGACAGGTCCGCCTTCTCCATGTTGGGAAGACGCAGCAGCGCCTCGTACAGCGTAGGAACGCCCGCCACGAAGTTGCAGCGCTTCTTTACCATAAGCTTGGAATAGCTCTTAGGGGTAAAGCGCGGCACCAGCAGGCAGCGACCGCCGTTAAGAAGCATTGCGTGTATGCAGACTCCCAGTCCGAAGCCGTGGAACAGCGGCATTGCGGCAAGCATCTTGTCGCCGGGACGGAACATGGGGTTGGTGGCAACTATCATCTTGCCTACGGAGTTGAACGCGCCGTTGGTAAGCAGTATGCCCTTGGAGGTACCTGTGGTACCGCCGGAAAACAGCACCACCGCCGGATCGTCGTAGCCCTTGTGCACCTTGAAATCGAAGGAGCAGGCGTGGCCTATCTTAACGAACTCGTCCCAGGCTATTACCGGGGCGTCGCTGGGGATCTTTGCCAGTTTGTGTCCTTCGGTAAGGTAGTAGCCCGCCTTAACGACGATGCCCAGCTCGTCCTTGATGCTGGCGATCACGATGTTGATTATGGAAGTGTTATGCCTTATGGCCTCGATCTTGTCGTAGAACTGGTCCAGGGTAACTACGAGAACGCTTTTGGTCTCGTTGATGTAGAACTCCATCTCCTTTTCGGAAGACAGCGGATGGACCATGCAGGCTATGGCTCCCACCATGTTTACCGCGTACAGAATGTATACGATCTGCGGGCAGTTGGGCATGGCTATGGTAACGTAGTCGCCGGGGCGCACGCCTATGGTGCGGAGGCTCCTGGCGCAGGCTTCTATGTTCTTCTGCATCTCCCTGTAGGAAATGGTCTTTCCCATGAAGTCCAGCGCGGTGTAATGAGGCCTTTCCTTGGCCTGCAGTTCTACGCCCTCCCACATGGAGCCCTGGAAATATTCGAGTGTGAACGGAAGGTCGCCGAGCGAGTCCTTCCAAGGTGTTTTTACTGTCATGATGATCCTTTGGGAACGGTCCCGGATTCCTGCGGAGCGGACCCTGAAAACGTCCTTGTATTATCTAAACTACAACGCGGTACTTGCCGTCCGTTGCTTTAACGTACTTGTCCAGCTCGTAGGGGCTGAAGATGCCTTCCGGCGTGGCAACGCCTGTGACCAGCTCCGGAGGAGTGATGTCGAACGACGGATAATAGCCCTTTACGCCTTCCGCCGCTGTGCGTACCCCCATGGCCTGGAGAGTAAACTCCGGGTCGCGGAACTCTATCTTAACTGTATCTATCGTGGGATGCGCAAGATCCGGCGCGCCGGTAACGTAGTACGGAACTCCGAAATGCTTTGCGACTATCGCCGTCTGGAAAGTGCCTATCTTGTTTACGACATGGCCGTCCAGGCATATCGCGTCAGCCGCTGTTGTGAACACGTCCACGCCTTCGCGGCTCATTACGAACGCGGGCATGTTGTCGGAGATCACGGTCACGTCGAAGCCCATGTCGCGGCATACCGTAGCGGTAAGCCTGGCGCCCTGGAAGTACGGCCTGGTCTCCGGGCAGAAGAGCTTTATCTCCCTGCCTGTGCGGCGGCATTCGCGCAGCATCATTCCTACTATCGTTTCCGCGAAGCAGAAGGTCATTACCGTTCCGCCCTGCGGGAACTTCTTAACAAGATGTTTGGCTATGCGGTCTATGAGGCCGTAGCGCTCGTCGTTCATCTCCACGGTGCGGTCCACTATCGCCTGAGCCACGTCCGCGCCGCTTTCCAGCGCCTTGTCCGCAGCCTTAAGGCATTCGTCGCAGAAGACCCTCATGCGCTTTGCGGTGGTAGGTCTGGAATTCGCGATGGTGTTTGCCGCGTCGGCCAGATACTCTCTCTGCGCCTGCGCGGAAAGGTCCCTGCACTCGTAAGCCGCAAGGGCCATGCCCATGGGCGCCGCAGTAAAAGGACCCGCGCTCTGGGTGACCATGTCGCGTATGGCCTGCGCCACTTCCTTATGGCTTTTGCAGACCACGAACTCGGTCTTCGCAGGGTAAACACGGCGGTCAAGTATCCTTACCTCGCCGCCGTCGTACCATGCCACGTTTTCGTATCTGAGCATGAATGCCAGATCTTTATCCGCTCTTTCCATTCTATGTTTCTTTACAGTCCCGTGGATCCTATGCTTCCGCTCTGTCCGCGCTTCTTACTGAGCCCTGAACAGCAGAGAGTCGCCGTCCAGCACTTCGTAGATGTACTTTCCGGCCTCCCACTTAAGAGACGCGTTATAGAACACAACGACCACTCCGTCGTAGCCCTCCGGGACTCTTACGTACCAGGTATACTCGCATATGCTCTGGCGCTCTTCGTTCCAGCCCTGATTGTCCACTTCCTTTATGTAGAGGCAGTCCTTCCATTCCTTGCCGCCCTTAACGGCCGAGAACGACGTGGACCCGTTTTCGTTGTCCTTAAGGCTCTGCTCGTAGTACTTCTGATCGTAGTAGGTGGTGACGGTGGACGCCCTGTCGACTCCGTAGAGCCTTGCGTTCTGATCGTCGAACACGGTGCGGGCCTTTATCTCCATCCATTCGTAGCCTTCCAGCGCCTCCAGACCCTCCTTGGGCGGAGTCTGGCCGCTGCCGTAGCGTTTGCATTCCGTTATGGTCAGTGTTCCCACTGTCACCTGAGAAGGATCCTGCTTGCAGGCAGTCTTGTAATCCGCCGCGGTATCCTTGACCATGGTGCACTTGAAGCCCTTGTCCTCCAGCTCCGCGGCCTGAGGCGGTATCTCCACCGGTCCGGAATTGGCGTTGGTCTCTCCGCATGCGCAGAGCCCCAGCAGCATAGCTATCGCAAGTATGATGATTAATGTCTTTTTCATGATGGTTTCCCTTTGACGCCAAATAGTATTGACTTGATATTATAACACAACAGGACGCCAATTTACAAATTACTGTTCGTTAAGTACACGGGTGTATGCTCTCCTTAGGACACGCTCCCGCTAATGGGGCCCCTCCCAGCGGTGCTTCTGTTCTGTCTGCGCTTTGCTTGCCAGTCGCAGAGCACCGGGTTCCCCAATTGTCCTTACGAAGAGCATACACCCGCGCCGAATACAGAAACAGTAGTTTCAACAACAGAAAAACGTCCGGGCGGGTGCTTCAAGCTCAAAGTCTGTACCGTTTTAGGGAATAAAAGAATGGAGAATGACGGCTCAATGCGTCATACTATAAGTGTGCTGCCGAACCGGCGGCCGGTGGTTAAAAACTGTTTCCCGAATTCATCTTACCCAAAAGGGGTAGGGATCGAAAGGAGGGATGATAATGCTGACTATTGAAGCTTTGCTTACAATAATAGGCGTTTGCATAACCTGTTTCATGCTCGGGTATGAAATAGGCAAAAAACAGAAGTAACCGCCCAGATTTTACCGCAACGGTCGGTTACTTCGTTAACCACCTTGGGTAATTCCGCTTGCGCGGCAGCACCCTATTAATTGAATGGTATCATCAGCGGGTCTAATCGTCAATATCAAAGCGGAAAACAAAAGACGGTTCCTTGCGAAACCGTCTTGTTGCTGCAATTATATGCTTCGATCGTCCTGCGATCCTGCGCTTATACGAGCTCCAGGAACACTGCTTCGGCTACGTCGCCCTGACGCGGTCCGAGCTTAAGGATCCTGGTGTAGCCGCCGTTGCGCCCGTCGTACTTCGGTGCGATCTCGTCGAAGAGCTTGGCGACGACGTCCTCGTCCTTGATGTAAGCCAGTGCCTGCCTTCTTGCGTGAAGGTCGCCCTTCTTCGCAATGGTGATCATCTTCTCGGCTTCTCTTCTGGCTTCCTTGGCCCTGCAGTCAGTTGTCTGAATGCGGCCGTAGCGGAAGAGATCCGTTACGAGATTTCTAAGCAT
>JAFRYI010000006.1 GCA_017437745.1 Bacillota bacterium | reverse complement strand
TTAGGGTCAAGTACCACGAGGGAATTGGTGGTACTATTAAGGATATTCGGCTTGGCGTAAAACCTTGTTTTACCTGCACCCGAACCGCCAACCACAAGAGTATTCATGTTTCTTCTATGTCTGCGCGTTTTGTAGCTCATGGATACATTCTGGGTAAAAATCTTATTACCGATCAGCTTTTTCCTTGAGTATCTTCTTCCCAAAGCAACCGGGTCTCCCCATTTGGCGGATCCGTGTTCTTCGCGCCTTCTGTAATTGCTATCACTAGTAAGAATGACTCCCGCTGTAACACTGTAGATCAAAAGCAAAATGAGGACAGTTTTTAAGCTGTCCTCGCAAAGATGTATGGAGAAGGGGTGTCGCAAAGCCTCGCTAAGGCCGTTTATTATTCCGCCAAGCTTTCCGCCAACATATGGCGATATAAGAAGGGCAAACCAGATCACCGCTACAGATCCTATGGCAAGCAACCATTTAAGAGCTTTCTTATCTTGCGTCACGGTCTTTCCATCTCCTTTTTTTCTCAGAAGGAGCATCGATCACCTTAAGAAGCAGATCGTCTATGTCTTCAGTTGAGCAGTTTCCCTTTATGAGACTGGTCCTGGAGTCATTGAGACTTCTGACCATGATCCTCTGCTCAAAATCGCTTAAGACAACCACCTTGTTATCTCCGTCCATCATGGCTACCTCTCATCTCTTTCTGCTGCTTCCTTCTGTTTTTCCATGCCACGCTGCATATCTGAAAGGATAGTGTTTGCAGTATCCCTCATAATGCCAAGCTGCTTTCTTACTTCCTTGTCATCGGCAGTTCTGAAGTTTTCCGGAAGAGGGTCATAATCAAACCATTCCAGACTCAGATTAAACCGCTTGCAGAGCATATATGCCGTGCAGTCCGCAATAAGATCTCTGTCAAGAACATCCTGCTTTTCCCTGTCAAGATGAGCAAGGGCAAGCTCCCTGGCTATGTCCTTAAAGATAAGATCCGGGTCCTCATCAGACCTTGCAAAGATGGTCTTTGTTTCAGAATCATAGAAGGCTCGTTTATCTTCAGGCACCTTGTCCTGTCCATCGATCAGAAGCCTACACGGAGCATCATTTATGAGCATCTTTATAAGGAATCGCATATCATACTTTTCGACAGATCCGGGATGCTTTTCTGAATCTGTCTGGGATATGTCGAACACCCTTTTGGAGTTATATGATACGCCAGTGCTGCCGTCAGCTCTGGTATATTCCTTGCCGGGCTCCAATACTACGATACCGGTCTCTCCCTTCTTTACATGAACACCTGCATCCTTCCAGGTTTTATAGTCCGCAAGCCTTGTTGCATTTGGCATCTGCGAAGTTATAAGGAGCGCATTTCCTACAGAGTACTTGTTGAATCTGCTCTGTACATCCAGATAGCTCTTAAGCTTATCTCCGTGTGTTGCCACGCTCTTGGCCATTGCAGCTATAAGGCTGTAAGCCTGTTCACGTTCAGCTTTCTTGTTTGCGGCCCACTCCTCAACATCGAAAGGGTCGATACTGAGCTCTTCTGCCTTACCGCTTTCAAAAATCTCTTCTACTGTATTCATTGTTTACCTGCCTTTCTTCGTTTTGTTCTTCTTTTTCTTTTTCGGGTGATTGTGCTCATTCGCCTGTTGCTTGCCCTGGGGCTGCTTTTTCTTAAGCTCTTCTTTGATCTCAGCAAGCTCTTTCTTTACGGACGGCCTGTTCTCAGAATTTGAATCCAAACCCCTTGGATTTTGATGGTTTGGATCGCTGCTCTCTAAGGAATGCCCGGACTGACGGGACGCTGTAGTCCGGGCTCTGCTGGGGTCCAGTTCGGTGTTCTCCGCTTCCTCTTTAGGCTTAAACAGCGCATCAAGAAATGCCTCTGTTTTCTCCTCTTTCAGCTTTATCGAATCAGACTGCTGTGCACCGGCTTCTGCGCGGTTCTTTTCAATCTCTGTCTTTATGGATGCCATATCGACGGTAGCGAAATTAAAGCGCTCAAAGATGCGGTTTACTTTACTTGCGTCCTCAGCTTTTACCATAATGTCTGTAATACCGTCATTTACATCCAGATCCTTCAGGACCGTATAAAGTACTCCGTACCGTTTTGCTTCTTCGCAGAACTTTGTCACATCTTCATCTTTGATGGCAAAGACTTTAAGCTCTTTTCCGCTTCTGAGCATATTGGTAAGCCGAGTCTTTCCTTTGGTCTTCTTCTGATCCCTTAGTACCGCGTAAAGAAGTATCGCAAGCTGTTTTGCGCCACTTCCAGCAAGCTTTATGGCAACCTCACTGCCTTCTAATGTCATCCTCACGACCTGTTCGGCCGCGTCCGCTGAATAACTGCTCATCGTAGTTTCCCTCCTTCTTCTCAGATTTCTCCATTTCATTGTCGAAGTCATCTAACGCATCGGCCATTTTGGCTGATCGTGCCGAAATATCCTCACAAAGCCATAGAGATTTACGAATATCCTTTAGTTCCTCTGTAATTCCGGATATTTTAGCTCTTATCTTTACCGCCCCATATGTATCGCCGGCCCTTGTTTTTCTTCTTACTTCGTTGCGAAGCTTTTGGCGATCCGATAAAAGCTCGGACACTCTATCCTTTGATTCTGTTTGGAACTTATTAAGATCTTCTATCGTTTCAATACCGTTTCCTGTCAAAAACCTTACCTCAGCATCCAGCTTGTCCAGTTTAGTAAGGTCTTCACGCATATAAAAAGACACCCGCTTAGCGGATGCCGGGAACTTTTGTATTATATGCAATTCGTAGCAGTATCTGATATACAGGGCTTGAAGCCCCTTAAGCTTTTCCCTCGGCTTATTATTTCTTCGATAAACTCTTGCTGCCTCTAGTTCAGCTTCAGGAAATGGCTCTGTTCTCCGATAATTCTTCAGGATCCTCTCTGAGATATCTTCCAGCGCATAACCAGGACCGAGCTTATGGAACCTAAAGAATCCTTTAGCCCCGGGAGGATGCAGGGCAGGGTACTTAAGAGGCCTGCCATTATCCCCCAGCAGCTTAAGCGTATAACCCATTTCTTCAAGAGTATCTATGAACTCTCCCTCTGTAAGCGATGCTGCTATTGCTTTATCTATATCTTCGCGCACCATTCCGCGAACAGTTGGCTTGCCGGCTTTTTCATCAAGATACTCTTTGTAGTGTTTCCCTTTGCCAGCTGGCAATTCTATTATTGGCAGACCATATTCAAGACACAGTCTATCCGATTCGTTTCTCATTTTTAAGTAGTCCTGCGTTGTACGATGATACTTTTTTCCATCAATGAACGAAACGGTATTTAGGACAAAGTGGTTATGCAAATGTGATTCTTTATCAAGATGGGTTGCGACCAACACCTGGTATCTGTCTCCCCAGAGCCTTTCCGCAAGCTTTATTCCTATCTGATGAGCTTGCCAAGGTGTCACTTCTCCTTCCGCGAAAGACTGATATCCATGATAAGCTATGACCCCACCATCTTTTTCGTAAGCGTTTTTAACCGCCATCATTTCATCCCGAGCTGTTTCAGGAGAACAGTTTATACCGTAAACATACTGCTGAAGATTTGTTGCATCATCCCTGGCCGCATATATCATGACATCTTCAAGTGCATCTCTGTTTATCCCATCGGGAAACTCTAGCGGTGTATCTTCGGAAGTTTTATCCGGGTTTTCCGCATAAAGCAGGACCTTTCCTATTCGTCCGTGTACTCTCCAAATTGATGTTGTTGCCATTACCTATACATCACCTCCATAAGACCTCCAATTACAGACTGAAGCCACTTAACATTCCTCTTATACTCTAGGGCATCTATGAACCCAATGGAGTTCGCTTTCATTGCAATCTGGTTTAAGTTGTTGCCAATCTGTCGTAATACTTTTAGCGTTTCAAAGAAGTCGGCGGAAGGACGCTCCTTTATGGGCTTATCCTTTATTAGGGCCCTTAAAAAGGCCTCCCTTGATAGGCCTGATCTGTCGACCATATCATTCAGATACGCAGCCTCATCTTTATTAAGACGCAGATCTATTTTTATTGTTCTTTTCATGATTGATTATCTCCGTACATTCGAAAGGGTCTTAGGGGTTTCCCTAACAAGTGCCTTTGACGGCAAAAGGCGATGCTTGCTAGAAATCCAGGTACTATTACCCCATGTAAAAACTATCTTTCATATCCCCTGGTGCGGGGATCAAACTGGACTGCAAGGATCTCATTATCGACCATTCCGAACCGCTCTGGCAGCCTGAACATTTCAGTATATTTGCTGACCTGTTCATCCGTAAGACTGCCGAATTCTTCCCCGCTGCAGTCGCAAATAAAAAAGGGACCGAAGATTATATCCATGATCTTTCCGTCCTCAGTTCTTACCGCTCTGTTCGGGAGGGCTCCGTCGAATTTGCCTTCGTCATCGCAGACGATGCATACCTCCTCCTCAAACGGATAATATGTCTCGATCCATCCGCCGACTGCCGCCTGAAGATCTGAAAGTTCCGTCCCTATCTCTCTCACTGTCGCAAGCCTGCCAGGTTCGACATACACTACCTTTATTCTGTTTTCTTCACTCATCTTTCGTTCCTCTCATCTTTCTTTTTTTGCTTATCTCTTATAATCAGCTGAAGATATTCGTTTACATCTTTTCCCCGTTTCGGGGGATAATCTACAACTTTGTACTTCCATGAAAGCCGTCTTATGATCTGCGATGTTGCATTCCTGCCGGGCTCATCATTATCCAGGTGCAGCCGTATGGTTTGAATGTTTTGCCCAAGGTTTAAGATCCGGATCAGCTGTTTATATGTGCCGGAGCCATTTATTCCTCCAAGCGATATGAAGGCATCGTTTTCCCAATCCCTGTCGTACATACGAAGGATCGTAATGAAGCTTAGCAGATCAATAGGAGACTCAAACACATGGAGAGTTTTAGCCTCATCTATGTTTCCAAGATTAAATGCATACTCTTTGTTGCTGCCATAAGCCTCGCCTTTATAATCTCCGGCAACGCTTCGCATGGCCGCATATCTTGGCTTGCCGTTCTCATCTTTCCCTATGAAAACTGCACTGTGATAGTTTCTCGATTCATATAAAAGACCCTTGCTGATGCAGTAACCAATCAACCCAATATCAATACCTCTTTGCACCAAATACCGAATCACACAGTCATTGTTTCCGTTCTTTTCAGGAAGCTTCAGTTCTTTTATAAGATGCTCTTTGTTAGCTGCTTTGCAGGCCTTCTCATATATGTTGTTTCCAAGCACGGCATTCACTGCATCCGGCAGGGAATAGCCCTGGACCTTCATAAGATAATCCAGCGCATTTACTCCTCCAATGCCTCTTGAGAACCAGTGCCATTTACCATTGCTGATCTTCAGAGAATCATGCTCCCGGGTACAGTATGTGTTCCTTGAAAAGCGGACCAGCTGCCCGGGATTGCTCACTCGCAGAAAGCTCAGAAGATCCACTTCCCGTGCTCTTTGCAAGTCGCTTTCGGGTATCATTGTTCTTCACCATCCTTTCCAAATTAAAAAGGCGGGATCGCTCCCGCCTGGATAAACCAAACCAGTTTATTTCTTTGCAGCTATTGCTTTGCTGACAAACTCGGCCGTGCCTTCACCACAGGTATCATCGATACTCTTCTTAAAACGCATGTCATTTACATACATCTGACCGAGCCCGCGAAGTATGTCATCCGTGCACTTATAGTAGTTATCGGTAATATACTTTTGAAGAGTCAAAACCAATTCCTGTGCAGAGTCTGACGTCGGGTCCGAACTCTTGATCTCGCCGAACTCTCCGAAAATATTCATTAATTCTCCGGACAGAAGCTGTTTGTCCGCCTCGCTCATGTTCTCTGCTTTTTTCTGATAATCCTTATATGCCTCGGTGTCGCCCCATTTCATTTTGGCTTCGGTATTCAGGTTTTTAATACAGGTTCTGCAGTAATACTTACCTGCGTAATTAACTAGATCATTAGAAGATCCGCATATGGCACAAGTATCGCAATGCTTCTTTAAAAGAATACCTTCTTCAGTCGGAATGATGTCGATGTCCGAACCTTCGCTCATAATGTCATATTTGATTCTAAGATCCTTAGGAATGACTATCCTGCCCAATGCATCTGTCTTTCTGGTTTCCATGATTATTCTCCTACAGCCTGGCTGTTATTTCCAGTAAATTTCCTGTAAGTGAATAATAGCACCGGCACAACCCTGTGTCAATCTATTTCCAGTAAATTCCCAGTAAATACTTCTCAGTACAGCTTTAGTATTAGCTCATTGATATCTTCTATGGGTTTTCCCTCAGATATTAGCTTATTCCTAGTGTAAAGCAAGACCTTCCTAAGCAAAATAAGCTCGTCTCTGGTAAGATTCAGAACCTTGCGCACTTCCTTTTTGAAAAGCATTGTGAGCACCTCCATTCAAAGTAAGCATACATGATAGTTTTGCAGAAGCAAAATGTGCGAAATGTGTGCCATTTTTAACTTTTGTTTGTGCTATACTTTTCTGCATAAGGGGGATGCTTGCTTTAGTAAAGGAGGCATCATGGACTACAGAAAACTATTGGAACGAAAAGCGGCAAAAGCCCGGTATGCAGAGGAGCACATACGTAATTTCTCGCTTAAACTGAATGACCATACTGACCAGGATATTCTTGCTTGGCTTGCCAGTCTCGACAACAAGCAGGGAACCATCAAACAATTGATCCGAGATGAGATCCAGAGATTAAGCTAAGTGCTCTTTAAAAACCAAAATCGCCCAATGGGCGATTTTGCATTTTCAGTCTTCATCTCGACAAATGGGAATAAGCCGTTATTCATTTGACTTAACGATATCCGCAAGAGTCACATGCTCATTACGGAACTGCTTCGTTCCTGCCTCCTTCGGCAGGTGGATCGCATGCTGCGGACAGTTGTGCAGACAGGCGTAGCAGACCTCGCAGTGTTCCGAGAAGCATATGCCATCTTCAGTGATTGTGATGTTATTTGCCGGACATACCTTTGCACAGATACCGCAGCGAATACAGTCATCATTTACCGTATAATCAAGCGCCATGTTCTTATTTATGACCTTCGGCGCATGAGTCTTATGGTAGAACTCCATCTGTTCTTTAAGCTCCGTTGTGAGCTTTACTCTACGTTCTTTCCTTGCCTGTATATCAGCACAAATCGCATCGATCTGACCTTCCACATTTTTCTCTGGGAGCTTCCTTATCTCTTCATCCATATCAAAAAACGGCAGGTAATTATCGACCATAAAGACGCCATTTCCGTATTTTATGTCCCATCCTCTTTCACGCGCCGCTACTTCGGCATGCCCAAGTGATACCTCATATCCATAGCCGCAGGTAAGGATGAAGAAGAAATAATCCGTCTTTATATCTGCCTTCTTCATGAAATCAACGATCATAAACGGAAGCTCTACCGCGTATACCGGACAGACGATGCCCACTGTATCGTCCTCGATCTCTATTTTTTTCTGACGCATCAGCTGCGGGATGGAAAGGAGAGTTCCTCCGATCCTTCTGGCAACATAAAGGCAGTTGCCGCTGGCTGTAAAGTAACATATTGTCATATCATTTCCTCCACAAATCTTGCTAATGTTTGTCAAGCAGTTTTTTGAGATTTTTCTTACCCCCGATTTGTATGGATGTATTATAACTGAATACCACCTGCACTTCAAACTATCGTTTAAAGTCCGATGAAACGTTTTCTCTTTAAAAGAATTGTTCTCATACAGAGGCTACACAGATGGAATTACTCGCCTTAACATACTTAAATACAAGAAATCAATCCTGCTTGCCTCTTTTTCTCTTTATCTTGTTTTCAATGCGCCAATATGGCTCTTCATTCTTAATGCGTTTCCTTGAGAAATACTCAATAAGAGCGTGGTTTTCAACGACCTTTGTTTTTCCGTAATCCACAGAAGGGAAATCCGGTGCATTGAAAAGCTTTTGAACAGTGGCTTCGCTCCAACCAAGCATTTCAATCAGTTTTTCTATGGTGTAGAATTGGACGTCGCTGGACACATAGATCCGTGTGATATTTTTATATTCCATTTAATTATCCTCCATGAAAAAATAGTATCGCGTTTTGTTGATCAGGTCGAATATGTAAATTTGTATCATGCAGGGTTAAATATCACACAGTGTAGCGCTGTGCCTCAACTATCGTTCCCGTGACTGGACCTTCGGCCTTATCTCTATCACAGTCCTGCTTGCGTCAACATACTCTTTTGCAGAGATCAGTCCCGCTCTCCAGTCCATATAGTTCGCAGCTGCCTGCGCATCCTTTATTGCATGCAACAAGGTCTCTGGTTTTTCCTGTATACCCTTGATCCAGGCCTGCACATACGCTTTGTGATTCTGTATATGCTTTTCAGAAGGCTCCACCTTAAGATCAAAACCCATAAAGCATGATGCCATCTCTGCAACAAGCTCCTCATAGGCATAAGTATCCAAACCGTAGATCCCGGTCTGAGCCCTGTTAAGTCTTGATGTGTGTCCTGTAGAATGCGCCAGCTCATGAAGCGCCGTGGAATTGAATGCATACTCACTTTCAAAGACCTCCGGCTTTGGAAGATGTATCTCATCAAGGCGGGGAGAGTAATAAGCACTGTCTCCGCCATCAAGAAGGATCCGCACGCTCATCCCATTGGATATCCTGGATATAAGGTCATCCATTTTAACATCCGGGTTGGTATCGATCTGAAGCGACGGCATGCCTTCAACATCGCAGGCATTAAAGACAGGCGTATACTTGGTAGACAGTCTGAACTCATCTTCTTTCCGGCCATTGGAAAGCTCTGTCCTGAGATCATCCCATGTAAGAGCTTTCTTGTTTTTCAGATCGAAAGGATACCAGTACTCCACATAAGAAGCCTTCGATCCCGCCTTTAGATGCCACTTCTCTTTGGGATGGTATTTTCCCTGTTTATCCATGATCTGCACCATCGTGACCCAGCGCGGATCGGAGTATCCATTGCTCATTGCAATAAGACTGAGCCAAAAAGCATTGCAGCCCCGGTAGAATGCTTTTGTTACTGCATTCTGCGGGGCGCTACCTACCCCGGACCATTCTTTTTTCCAAGACAGTCCTTTTTCAGTCAGGACAGATACGAAAGCATCTGCTATGCCTTTGCGGAATTCATCCCTAGTCATTGGAATCATCTCCTTTATCAAGGTTTTCCCACTCTTCGGGGGTAATAGTATCCTCGTCTATGAATATAATCTCGCTCACATCAGACCTCCGGGAAAAATGACTATCACACACCTGCCGAACACATTGGGTGCTCTTGATGAAAGCAGCGACATCCTGGAATTGTTAACTCCGTCTGAAAGGCTGCCAAGCATCTTTGCACATTTCCGTATATCCGCCTGAGAACCAGCATAGAAGTATCCATTCCTACTGCTGCAAATGGGGATTTCTTCTTTTCTAAGCTCGCTTATAAGCCTTCTTAAATCTCTTCCGGATATAAAAAACAGAGCCTCCAGATCTTTGCTGTGAACGGCTCTTTCTTCTCCCTTATGATATTCCCTAAGGAACGCCTCTATTAAATATCTCTTATTCATTTTCCTACCTCTCGTATGAATTCCTGCACATAGCTTCAAGGGCTCCGAGCCCCAGTTCTCCGTGCTCCTTAAAACTGTAATATCCTTTTCTCGGTCCTGAAGATACGATTATATGATCTACGACCTGGACTTCCAGAAGCTGTCCAGCCTCAACAAGACGCTTGGTCATGTTGTAGTCATCTTTGGACGGCTTGAGATTCCCGGAAGGATGATTGTGAAAGATCAGTATTCCAGCCGCATTTGAAAGAATGCTGCTTTTGAAAATGTCCCTGGGAGATGCAATCGCGGAATTAATGTTGCCTATACTGGATATGTTCATATTGATCACTGACATATCCGACCTAAGATTGACAACACACATGAGCTCGCGGTCGTATTCCGCGAGCTCTTCACACATAATATCAATAGCTTCCTGAGGATTCGTGATGTATCTGTCCTTTCCGATGGCGCCGTCTCTGACCAGTTTGATCTTCACGACCTTAAGACCCTTTGTATAATCACTTTTCAACATCTCGGGCCTCCTCTAAAAAGATGAGGAGGAGCTCCTCGGGGTGCTCCTCCTGCCTCTTAAGTATTTCCTTTGCCGTAAGTTCCATAGTCTCCTGTTCCATTTGAACGGTTTCTCCTCGTATAAAAACACTACGTTCCGTTTAAACCGCATTCCCCTCATCGTCCTGATCGTCCTTCTTATTTCTCAGTCCGACTGCGGCAGCGATTCCTGCAGCAACCGCAGCTACTGCCAGTCCTGCCCAAAGATATATGTTTGAATTATCTCCTGTCTGGGGAGGAACTTCTTCCGGGGGAGTCTCAGGTCGGGACGGAATGATTACGGTCTGATCTTCATCGTCTATATCTTCGTGAGATGCAATAAAGATCTCCTCATCACCGGATATAAGGAAGGCCTTCTCAAATACGACGAGCGTTACATCGTCATACTTCTCAAAGTCTTCGATGAAGAATGTGACTGTGGCTGTTCCATTTTCAGCAGTTATCTCAACGGCTGCAGATTCAGACTCAACTGTCTTGCCGTTTACATCAAGGAATGCTTTTCCTGTAGCCTTATCCATCAATATTCCTCTGAATACCACCTTGGTTCCAGGAACAAAGTTCTCGTAAGTAATTGTGTCTACAATGCCGCAATTACCTTCAACGTTCGCTGTAAGTTCCTTGCTGTCACTGTATGCATTCTTTGCTGAGGTTGCGATCTTCGGAGCCGGATAATCAACGGTCTGGTCCTTATCGGAAAGATCTGCGTGAACTGCTATCTCCCTATCCTTAAAGGTGAGGGTCTCGAAGGCTACGACGCATTCTCCGCGAATCAGCGTCGCATCCACATTGAACTCAACAGTCACCTCATATTCCGCATCCCTGGTAAGATCATCCGGTGTAGTGAATTCCTTTTCGACCGTTGCACCATCGATGTAAACCAGAGCGTTTTCCGTGCTTTCGGTCTTATCCACGAGCTTTGCATTGAGCTTGAAGGTATTACCGGGCATCAGACCCGTCATCCTGACCACATCAACGATAGTAACGGTGCCTTCTGCAGCAACGCCTGTGTGCCCTCCGGTATCCTTATCTGTTGCTGTAGTCTTTACTTCAGGCTGCACTATCTCCACAGACTGGGCCTCATCCTCAAGGTCGTGATGAACAATAACAGTTGTTTCATCGTAATACAGATCCTCAAAGACTACGATGGTTTTACCGGCAAGCGAGGAAGCATCAAGCTCAAATGTGAGCTCAACAGCTCCATCCTTTGCTTCAGCTGTGAAGGTCTTCTGTGCTTCGATCCTGGATCCGTCGGCAAGAATAGGTTCACCGGACTCCTTATCTACAAGATATCCCTTTACTGTGTAGGTGTAGCCTACATAGAGGTTCTCGTAGGTGAAGGTATCAATGATCACAGCCTTTTCGACCGGATAACCTATCCTGGCATCTGTGAGAGCATCCTTTGCCTCAGTTCTTCCGTCCGGATAGTCCACAGACTGGGATTCATCCTCAATGTCATGATGGACAGCGACAGTTTCGTCCTCTACCTTCACGTCTTCAAAGATGACTACGGTCTTACCCTTGAGATTCTCACCGGAGAACTCGAAAGTAAGCTCGACATATCCGTCCGGCTCAGTGATCTCAACATCCAAAAGCTCTGCGGTGACCTCATTTCCGTTATCGTCCAGATAGGGCTTTTCGGTCTCCTTGTCCATAAGCTTGCCGTAGAAGGAATACTTAAGCCCGGGAATGAGATTACTGTAAGTGACCTTATCTATGATCTTAACGTTCTCCCTGGGCTGGCCGATCTGAGCATCCGTTTCGGCATCCGCTGCTTCAGTTGTGATCTTCGGGAAGTGGACGCTCTGATCCTCATCCTCAAGATCATAGTGACGGATATATTCTTCTCCGGTAACAAAATCATAGAGAACTTCAGTTACTACAACAGTCTTTCCTTCAAGCTGTTCGCCCCTTACAGAGAAGGTGGGCATATCGAACTGTCCGGAAAGAGGACCTGTCACAGCTCCGTTCCTTTCGGTGACAGCATCTACTCTCTTTGATACCGTAAGCTGCTTGGTCACAACACACGGATCTCCATTGCTGTCCGTAACGACTTCGCCACTGTCTGCAAAGCGTAGCGTGCCTTCAACAGTAAAGGTCCTCTCGTTAGGAAGCATTTCATAAGAGACCGTATCTGTGATCTCAACGATCCCTTCAGAAGCTGCAAGATGAAGCTCCGTATCCTTGTTTACTGCAACCGTGTACAGTGCCGGGACAAAGACCATCTGTCTTTCATCGTCCATAGCCGCGTTGTGCTTAACAAGCATTACTTCATTTTCATCTTCAAGATAGAAGGTGTCTACGGCATGGAGCTTTCCTCCGTTGATGGTTGTGGTATCAAGCTCAATCTCAATGTCTATGGTTCCGCTTGCGGTATTGGTCTCATCGGTTTTGGCAGGCCTGAAGGATACTGCGTTTTCTCCGACCTTTTCAGTGTTTCCTTTTCGATCTTCGTGATAGATTTCGGTCACGATTTTATAGGTCTTATCTGTCTTCAGGTGGTCATAGCGAACCGTATCTATTAGTACACAAACTTGACTAATAGTTATAGTTTTTGACTGTGAGTTATAGTCGATAAGATCGGATTCAGGGTGGATTATTAGGTCTATGAAGATATTGTCCAGGTTGTAGAGCCTTCCGTCTTCAAAATCTGCGGTAAACACGCCTTCGCCGTCCACGAAAAGCGTATCTGTAAGCATTGTCTGGCCCAGATTTGCCTTGCACTGAAGCTCGGTGATACTGTACGCAGCATAGATCAGAGCTCCCTTATCATCATTTCTGGCAGATTGTTCCCCATACCATATCCCGGCTTCTTTATCCAGCTTGGCATCATTGGTAAACACTCCGTTTTCAACGTATTCATCAAGACTGTTTACCTTTTCATCGGTCTTGCAGCGGATGCTCGTATCCACGATTCCGTCAGCGTCAGATACTATGACATGGCTTTCGACCACATTGCTTTCAGCATCAAGCCTGGAGATCATGAACGGGATCCCGGCCATCGGCTTTCCGTCTATATCCACCTTCCTAAACCTGAGATCGGCACGCTTTATCTGCTCTTCGGTCTTTGCGGCGTTGTTTGATGTGCTTGCAAACCAGCCGGATCTTTCATACGATGCGGCTTTGAGTAAGGGTTCACTCTTTTCGATGTAATAGTCATCAGACGAAGCATCTATAACGACGCCATCTTCTCTGATCTGAAAGTCTATCCGCCAGTCACTGAGCAGATATCCTTCAGATGCCTTGGTCTCTACAGCATAGTATGCGCCGTAAGGAAGGGCTGTTCCATCAAGCCCGCATCTTCCTTCAGCATCAGTCGTAAGTACGGCTACTGCATCTCCAACTGCGATCTCGATTCCATCGATCACGACAACTGAATCAGAGTTGTTGTAAACAGTGATCTCAGCTCCTTCAAGGGTAGCCAGGCCCTGGGGAACTGTGTCATCTGTTTCTGCATCGACCTTAAGGAACTCGATACCGCCGCGAATGACTTCATTCTTAAACTCGTTGGCAGAAGTTGCATCAACTATTGCTCCGTGTTCGCGGATCTCGAAGGTCCTGGCATCGCCATCAGTCAGACGGTAAGCACCGTTGGTAGCGACTTCTTTGATCTCATATGTGCCATAAGGAAGAATCGAAGAACAACTCGCATCTCCTTCGGCATTAGCCTCTATAGTCGCCACGACTTCACCGACCTCGTATTTAGTCCCATCCACATAAACAGGTGCCTTGGACTTATTGACGATCTCAAATGCAATGCCGGAAAAGTCTGCATCACCCTGGGCTGCCTTGCGGTCAAGTTCAGCGTCCCACTTTTCGATCTTAACGCCGCCCTTGACGGGTGAATCTTCAAAGCTTACGTTCTCGACCTGACCATCAGTCGTAATGGTTATCTGCTTGGAGTTATTCCTCCAGAGATAGCCGCTGTTGTTGGCATAAATGTCAGAGCTGTCACCGATGGCAGCATCGCTCCAAGGATCTCTCTGCTGGGCAGTGCTGCTTGCCTTAAGCTCATAGATCGTGTAGGTTCCGTAAGGAAGGCTCTTTGCAGGGACCGCCGCCTTGCCGTTCTCATCGGTTTCTATGATAGTAACGATCGAACCGTTTGCTATTACAGGCTTTCCAAAAGCAACGCCTTCTTCAGAGTTGTTTACGATCGCAAACCTGATTCCGGCAAGAGAGGCATCGCCCTGTGCCGTGTTGTTCTCTAAATCGATCTTTACGATCGCAGCAGATCCGGATATTTCTGTTTCAGGAAGCGGACTATCTGTTGCGTCTACTATCACACCGTTTTCTTTGACACTGAACGACTTCCTCCAGGTATCATTCAGGAGATATCCTTCGGAGGCCTTAGTCTCAACTGCGTAATAGTCACCATAGGGAAGTGCATCCGCAGCCGTCTGTGCAGTTCCGGCAATATTCGTCTTGATAACAGCAGCGATCCCACCGTCTGCGACTTTGGATCCGTCCTTAAGGATTATTTCCTTGCCGGAATTGTTGTAGATAGTGATCTCAGCGCTTTCAAGAGAGGCACTTCCCTGTGGGATGTTGGTGTTTCTTTCCCAGTCGATCTTGGAGAACTTAACACCGCCGTATACCGGAGGCTCAGACAGCTTGTTTTCTGTTCTGTCTACGATCACACCGTTTTCGTTGATATCGAATTCATCTCTCCAGTCAGGATTCAGAAGGTATCCGTTGGAGCTCTCAATCTCCTTTGCGTAATACTTGCCAAAAGTGAGAGCGTCTGCATCAGTAGAAGCTATACCGTTGGAACCGGTCTTTATCGTAAGGACCGGAGTATCAGATCCAGCAGGATAGATTCCGATAGTTGCTCCGCTAAGGGTTCCTTTACCTGAAGTAACAGCCAATCCGGTAACAGCATCGATCTTGGCAAATCTGACTCCGCCCTTTACTAAGGGGTTGTCTGCGTTAAGTGCCTGCGTGCCTTCAGATACATAAACTGTTGTGCTCCAGCCGGAATTGACCATTCCTGTAGACTGGGGAACAACGGTCTCTCTGATCGTGTAATAACCGTAGGGCAGGATATTGTCTGCAGTCTTTGCGAATCCGCTTGCATTTGTTGTGATGGTCGTTATGACCTGGCCCTTGGAATATGCGGTTCCATTGACCATAACGCTTGCCGCATTACGATCATCATCCGCAAGTTCAACAGTAAACTGAATACCGGTAAGGTCCATTCCCAGCGGAGCAGATCCGGTTGCCTTATCTACCTTCTGAACCGAAACAGAACCGTGCTTTACGGTCATTTCGGACGATGTAAGATCAAGATCATCCACATTGTTGGTCTGGTTGATAGTTCCAACAAGATTGCCGCCTGCGTCAACTGCTCTTACCGTTCCGTCAGCCTGAGTTCTGAGGTATACGGTTATGACTTCATCATTAATGACATAGCCTACTGGCGCCTTTGTTTCCTGAATGGTAATGGTTCCTTCAGGAATGGAGGGAAGCCCCGAGTCTGTATAAAACAGCTCGTCTCCAGAGACCTTGCTGCGTTCCTCAAATCTTACAAACCCGTTGGCATTAGTCTTGAACACCCAAGTTCTGTCCGGTGTTCCGGAAGCAGTTTCGGCTTCATAGTACTTAATGGTATATTCAGCACCTTCTAGACTGGCAGATCCCTGAGGCACATTCTGACCGGTCTCAGCATCGGCCTTCTTAAGAAGGATGCCGACCGGGTCCATGCCAAGAGTGACCTTTATCTTTGCGCGGCCATTCATGTAAGCATCAACGCTTACGATGAACTGACCTGCATCATGTTCCTGATAAGGCTTGGTGGAGTAGATGTTAGCCGTGAGCGGCTCTATATCCTGCCAGTCATACTCCCCTTTGTTTACATTCACAGGAGCCGTAATGGTGGTGTTGCTTCCGCTTCTTGCAATGACAAGATCATTTGCTCCGAAGTATCCGTCCTGCTTATACAGGGACCAGATCCTCTGTCCTTCGATTCCGGTAAGGGTGATAGTCTGACCAGGCTTGATCTGATACTCATATTCCCATTCGTATTCAGCCTGCGCCTTGATCTCTCCCCACTTTTCAAGACCCCAGCGGAAAAGCTCCGGGTAGTCTATGATACTGGACACGCCGTAATATGCAGGGATCGTAGTATCCGGAAGAGGATTTCCTTCCTTATCCACGCCGCCGCTTACAGTCTGCTGCGGCGTACTATCAAGGAATGTATAGTCATTGACCTTCCACCAGACCATCCACTGAACGATGTGTCTTTTAAAACTGACCGCAACATCGCTGTTCGACTGAAGGACTTCAACAACAGCATCTTTCGGAACCGTATAACCGTAGACATTGCTTATGCCTTTGGCAAGCTCTTCGGCATGATCGATGATCGCCTGGAAGTTGTCCTTTGTGAGGGCATAAGCTGCTTCAGCGACCTGCATAACAAGGTCTTCGTCGGTAACATTGATCCCGGCTTCCGCAAGCGTATTGCTCTGCTCAAATGTTCCCTGCGTTGCCGGCGTGTTGATATCAAAGCAGTACGCTATCTTACCGTCTACGGTAAAGATCTCTGCGACCTCAGCTCTGGTGCTGGAGAGCGTATAAGCAAACGCATTGTTGTTCCTTGAAGTCCCGGCAAGCGAGTTCTTCTTGTACCTGTACATAAAGCCCAGGGCCAGTCTGCCATCATTGGCAAGCAGGAAAGCCCTTGGGAAGGCATTATGCCAAGTGTTAGCGTTGTTTCTTACGCTCTGGACTGTTACCGTCCCATCAGCAAAAGCTTCCTGCGGGGGAATGACTCCGAGCACAACTGTAAGCGTCATGATCAGTGCCATGAGTAGTGATATAATTCGTTTTTCTCTCATGAATTGTTTTTCTCCTTTTGCATTAAAAAAGCCACCGCGTTTTGCGATGGCTAAGCTATTAGTGATAACTGTTTTTACCCTGGGATCTTCTCGTCCCAGGCCTCTTTGATTAAGACCCGTTCATCATAAGCAGGCCTTACCTCGTCCCAAGCTTCCCTTACCAGAACTTTTTCATCCCAAGCATCCTTGTCTGTGATCCACGCTCGTTCGGTTATGGCATCATGATGGACCGTTTCCGTGACAACAGTCTTAACATCTTCTGTATGGTGTCCGCTTACTTCTCCCTTAAGTGCGTGTGCTTCAATGTGATCCCAGATCTGATTGTTTGATAGCCCTGCAGCAGTGAAGTCCATGTGGCAGCTGCCTTCATTACAGAAAACGTGCTGCACAGACTTTTCTTTTTCAACCGCTTCATCCCATGCGGGAGTTACGACAACCTCTTCATAGTGACCTTCTGCTTCATGATGGATGGTCTTGTATTCCGCGTCATGATGGATAGTTACTGCATCATGATGAATGGTTTTGTACTCTGCTTCATGGTGCACAACCTTGTAACTGGAATGTAGTTCACCGCTTTTCACTGAAGGATCTTCCTTGGAAACCGCTGGAGGATCGCTCTTTTTCGGCTCTGTTAATACTTCTTGTGACTCCGCATAAAAAGGCTGACCCTCAGCGGTATCACTCATTGGATCGGTGCTGACAATGTCCACCCGCTCGTACGGTATTTCCTCAACTGTTTTCTGGCTTATGCTCCCTTCAGGCTCCGGCGTAGGGTCTATCTCCACCGGCTGCCTGAAAAGGAATACCCCGAGCAGTGTTAGAAAGGATAATATGCAAACAATGCTCTTCTTCATGATTCTGCTGCCTCATTTAAGATTTCCGGGCTTTCTTGCATCAACCTGTAAAAATACCTTGCTAGCCTGTCGATTGCATATTGCGGAACCCCGTCTTTGATCTTTTCAAGATCTTCAGGATCAATTGCTAGAATCTCTAATGTCGTCATTTCAGGCTCGTCTTTTTCGATGATCATATTATTCACCTCCTATTACCCAGCTTGATTATGCAACACCTCATGCCGAAAATCACACACGCGAATAGTATTTCTAAATCAATACTGTCTTTCAGGAAGCTATATAATATTTCTAAGGGGGTTGTAGGGGGAAATAAGGGGCTTGGCTAATACCGTCTATCTGCTGTCTCGTTCCGCCCTACGCTTCTCGCGTTGATAATTAGCCTGAAGAACCATCATGATGTATTCCGGAGTCTTACTGTACGGAACTTCTGAAGGTATGTATTTTCTTGCTTCCGCATATTTTAGATTGATCTTTTCTTTCTGGTTGGGTTTTTCCTCGCTCATGATCCGATCAATCTCTTCTCGATTAAGACGCCCTTCGTTATACAAAGCCCTCATCCGTTTTGCCTGTGCATGCGATGGAGTAGCATCGTAGAATTCTATATCCTTTGAAACCATCCTTTGTTCGTCATCACCGATATAAGACAATTCTATTGCGGGCCTAAGGCCCATATGGCCATCATCAACAACTTGGATTAACTCTGGAATAAGATAGTTTAATCGTATATATCGCTGAATTTGACGAGCACTGTCCGGAACAGATTCAGCAAGCCTTTCGTCTGATCGGGTTCCAATTAAATTTGCGCCCACTGGGCACGAATTATCTTTAGGTGGCCTTCCTGGCAGTCGCCGAATCGCATCGAGCCGCATTTTGTATGCCCTTGCCTTTTCGCTGGGAAGAATCTCTGTTCTTTGCAGGTTCGCATCAACCATCATAATTATGGCTTCATCGCGGGTCATTTCTCTGACTACGGCTTTGATTTCCTGATGCCCTGCTAGCTCACAAGCCTTCTTTCGCCTATGCCCAGATACGACCTCATATCTGCCATCATCTTTAGGCCTTAAAATAATCGGGGTGATAAGACCCTGTTCTTTTATGCTGGATATCAGATCCCGCATATCGTCATCCATTCTTACCTTGAAAGGATGATCCGGAAACTCATCGATCAGTTCGAGCGGTATTTCCTGGATCTTAGGCATCTTCTTTTCTTGCCGCTGGGCATCTGTCATGAACAACTCATCTAGCCCTGTCATTCCTAAGTCTATCTTTTGACCTTGTTTCACGACTGATCACCTCCTTTGTAAATTCCTCATATGCCTTGGCTACTTTACACGAAGGATCATAAGCATAGATGCTCATTCCGGCAAGGCTGGCCTCTGCCGCTCTCACAGAATGCGGAATCTGCGTTTGAAAGATATTGATACTTTTCCCTATCGTATTCTGTAAAGCAGCGATTATATCCTTCGCGTTATTCGTTCTTCCGTCTACCATGGTGAGCAGTATTCCATCGATACTAAGGTCTGGATTGATATTCCGCTTGACCCTGGCCACCGTTCCCAAAAGCAGGTTTAGACCCTTTGCAGAAAGAAAGCTTGGCTGAGTTGGGATAACAAGGCTGTCTGCAGCAACAAGAGAATTGATCGTAAGCATCCCAAGTGATGGCATACAGTCTATAAGGATATAATCGAAATCATTCTTTGCACGATCTATATACTGCTTAAGTACGAACTCACGGCTCATGATGTTTACCAGACCTGTCTCCACACCGGAAAGCTCTATGTTTGAAGGCACGAGATATACTCCGTCTGTCAGATACAGGATCCCCAAATCCTCAGGGATAGCCTCATCTGAAGCAATGCTTCGCATCAGATTCGCCAGTGTATAATCCATTTCATCCGGTCGTTGGATTCCACAAGATAGAGACAGACTGCCCTGTGGATCTGCATCAACCAAAAGCACTTTATAACCGCAGTTAACCAAGCCAGCGCCAAGATTTACGGTAGTAGTTGTCTTGCCGACCCCGCCTTTCTGATTTGCTATAGCTATAACTTTGCATTTGTCCATAAATGATATAAAAACCTCCTCTCGTCATTATTTGAATCATTTACGACCCATCAAAGCACAAGTTTCTTATCCTTGTGCTTTGATCGCTGCACGCTGTTCGGCCTCGCCCCCCGCGTGCAATAGGAAATCACCAGACGACTGCTTTGCCTGCAGCTCCATAGGGTTCTCACCTCCCCGCCTTCATTGTGACCGGGCCGCGAATTACGGAAGTATCATTATTCATCTGAGCCTGTCATGGCCTTCCCGGGTGCAATGACCGGGTTTTGCTCCACTGGCTTTATCGCTCTGCCTTTCGCGTTATGGCGCGCCTGCAGCTTGGCTTAGGGCTCCTCGCCCACGACTCAGATAATGTATCTGATGAATGTATATTCAGTTTTTAAGGAACACCGGAGCGGCATCTTGTATCCATGAAGAGAACCCCTCCATATATTCGGAGATAAGGAAGGGTAAAAGTTGCCCCCCTAACACTATTATTTTTCATTTTCTTCTCCCCTTTTTTTCATCCCGTCCATTACAACGGCAATCAGATCAATAGTTTCCAATAGTTCGGGTGTCGCTTCATCAACCGAGACTATCCGCTTAAGCTGAACAAGAATATTCTCCATCTGCTCTTTAAGCGCGATATAGACCCTTGGATTACCATGAACGACTACATCCTGACAGAGACATCTCTGATAGCAGTATTCCTGCTTGGGAAGCCCGGATATGGCAGCGGCCATGTTGATCTTCTCATTTTGTTCCGGGGAAACCCTGAATCCCACGGTAATACTTCGTACTCTGTTGTGATTGTCTCTAAGAACTCTGGGATTGCTAGAATCTTCGAGTCTTTGCTGAGGCGGCGTCAGGGTTTGTTTTGCCCGTGCCAGAACGGCTGTTTCTCTCATGTTTGATCTTCTGTACATGATTAACTCCTTTCCATGTTCAATTTATCTGCAATTGCATTTTGTGTTGATGGGAACAGATGGGCATATCTGTATGTAATATTGATGCTCTCATGCCCGACACGATCAGCTATAGCAAGTGCACTGAACCCCATATCAATAAGAAGAGATACATGAGAATGACGGAGATCGTGTATTCTGATCCGTTTTACTCCGGCTTTTTTGCTTCCCCGTGTCATCTCATGATGCATATAGTTCTTATCTATCGGGAACACTCTCTGTTTTGGTTCAAGACGATATATGGAAGCAAAGTAATCCTTCATCTCATCAGCTAAAAAATCCGGCATTTTGACTTTGCGAATACTCTTCTTTGTTTTAGGGTCAGTGATAACATCTTCTCCGTTGATACGCTGATACGATTTGTTGATGCGTACCATATTATCCTTAAAATCAAAATCCTCCGGAGTAAGCGCAAGCATTTCACCAAGGCGAAGCCCGCACCAATAGAGCATTTCAAATGCATAGAAAGATATGGGCTTATCCATGACAGCCTCTGAAAATCTGACGTATTCTTCTTTTGTCCAGAACAGCATCTCGCGCGATTTCTCCATCCCCATCATCCCGGCCTTTTGCGCTGGATTTGACGGCAGATCATAAAACCGCATAGCGTGATTAAATATGGCACTGAGCTGTGCATGGATACTCTTAAGATATGCCGGAGAATATCGCTCCCCATTCTCGTCTCTAAATGACATGAGCTTGTTCTGCCAGGCAATGACATCACTGGGGCGGATATCTATCATCCTTTTCATCTTAAAATACGGAAGCATCTTACTTTCTATGATGCTGACCTTTGTCTGCCATGTAGTAAGGCGGAGTCTTTCCTTTAGATTCTCTTCATACACCTCTACAAACTGCCCAAAGGTCATCTCAAGCTTTCCTGCGCTCTCATTCAGGAATCCGTTTTCCCATTCCTGTGCTTCCCGCTTTGTTTTGAATCCTCTTTTAACTTTTCTGCTTTTTTCTCCCCGCCAGTCAATAAATCTGACAGAAACATACCATGTCTTTTGTTTTTCGTCCCTGTAAACGGACATCTGTTACACCTCCCGCGCTTGGTCCTTTGCCGCGCAGTCTTTGTATCCGTAGATCTTTTCTTCAAGATAACGACGGCTCACGCGGCCGGACACGACCATATAACCTTTTTCTTTCAATTCCTCATTGAGCCTTTTTATGATCCTGTATGCTTCTGACTGGGAAACACCAAGAGCTTTCATTATCTCTTCTGCTTTCATGAAAATACTGTCTGCCATTTTCTTTTCCTCCTCATATACTCGAAGGTCCCTGTAACCCTCTCATATATTCGGAGATAAGGAGGGGTAAAAGTTGCCCCCCTGCCTAAAAAAAATGTGGTATCACTTGGTATCATGGAATAACTGGCTTGTTCGTAGAAAAGAATAATGAAACAATAAAAAGCCCCTGCCTTCCCATCGATTTTGGGAAAAGCAGGGGCAGTCAAGCCACTTAGAAATTACTCACAAAAATCTGCGTTTGGTATCAAATGGTATCACGGGCCTTTTTTGACTTTGATTTTTTGTCGTTTTGAGTCCGGAACCCGTTGAAATTTCAAGGTTTTGTTTTTCGGTCAAGCCACTGAGTACTACTCGTATTCCACCGTGGCCGGGGGCTTGGGTGTGTAGTCGAAGAGGACGCGGTTGATGCCGGGGACCTCGGTGGTGATGCGCTGTACCAGATGGTCGATCAGCTTCGGATCCAGATGCTCAACGGTAACTTCCACAACGTCCGTGGTGTTGATGGCGCGGATTATGCAGGGCCAGTCGAAGGTACGCTTGCCGTTCTTTATGCCTGTGGACTTGAAGTCGGGCACAACGGTAAAGTACTGCCATACCTTGCCCTCAAGGCCTGCCTTTGCGAACTCCTCGCGGAGGATGGCGTCGGACTCGCGGACTGCCTCCAGCCTGTCGCGGGTGATGGCGCCTACGCAGCGAACGCCCAGTCCGGGACCGGGGAACGGCTGCCTGTATACCATGTTGTCAGGAAGGCCGAGAGCCTTGCCTACTACGCGGACCTCGTCCTTGTAGAGCAGCTTTACGGGCTCTACCAGCTCGAAGCTCTGCATGTCTTCCGGCAGGCCGCCCACGTTGTGGTGAGCCTTGATTCCGTCCTTGGATTCCAGGATGTCCGGATAGATTGTGCCCTGGCCCAGGAACTTTATGCCTTCCAACTTGCGGGCTTCCTCGCCGAACACCTCTATGAAGATGCGGCCTATTATCTTACGCTTGGTCTCCGGGTCGGATACTCCGGCCAGAGCGTCCAGGAAGCGGTCCACAGCGTCTACGTAGATAAGGTTAAGGTCGAACTGCTCGCCGAACACCTTGCATACCTGCTCCGGCTCGCCCTTGCGCAGCAGTCCGTGGTTTACGTGCACGCAGGTAAGGCGCTTGCCTATGGCCTTGGCTATGAGCGCCGCGCATACGGAGGAATCCACGCCTCCGGAGAGCGCCAGCAGCACCTTGCCGTCCGGACCTACCTGCCTGTTGATCTCCGCGAGCTGCTCCTCTATGAAGGCGTTAGCAAGCTCCGGAGTGTTGATGCGTTTCATGTTTTCCGGTCTTACATCTGACATTTTCGTACTCCTATAAAACTGTATATGAATGATGTTTAACCTAAATAATATATGCCGCGGTCTGCGCGTTATTATTATCGAAGCGCTTCGGAGCGGCAGCAGAGACTTTTTGCTAAGGCTTTTCCGGGAGGCCGTTAGGTACGAGCCGACCGGATAAAAGCCTCAAAAAGGCTCGGCGTGAAGCCGCGGAGTGGGCTGAGAGAATAATAACGCAGACCGCGGCAAGATTAATGGTCTGAATACGTTTAATAGTAAGTGCAGAATAACGGCTTACTTATTGACGCTACTCTTGAGTATTACGTCGTGAGCGCCGCCCTCAACTATGGAAGTGGCGGATACAAGCGTCAGCTTGGCCTTGTCCTGCAGTTCCTTGATGGTGAGCGCGCCGACGTTGCACATGGTGGAGCGCACCTTCGCGAGGCTCTGACGCACGCCGTCCGAAAGCGGTCCTGCGTACGGGACGTAGGAATCCACGCCTTCTTCGAAGCTGAGCTTCTTGTCGCCGCCAAGGTCGTAGCGCTGCCAGTTGCGGGCCCTGTTGCTGCCCTCGCCCCAGTATTCCTTAACGTAGGTGCCGTTAACCAGGAGCTTGTCCGTGGGGGACTCGTCGAATCTGGAGAAGTAGCGGCCCAGCATCAGGAAGTCCGCGCCCATCGCCAGCGCCAGCGCCATGTGATAGTCGTAGACTATGCCGCCGTCGGAGCAGATGGGAATGTACTCGCCGGTCTCCTTGAAGTATTCGTTGCGTGCCTGAGCGACCTCTATTACGGCGGTCGCCTGGCCGCGGCCTATGCCCTTGGTCTCACGGGTTATGCAGATGGAGCCGCCGCCTATGCCTACCTTTATGAAGTCCGCGCCGGCCTTAGCCAGGAAGCGGAAGCCCTCGGCGTCCACTACGTTGCCTGCGCCTACCCTCATTCCGGGATAGTTCTCGTGGATCCAGTCCAGAGTCCTCTGCTGCCACGCTGTGTAGCCCTCGGAAGAGTCTATGCATAGCACGTCCACGCCTGCCTCTACCAGGAGAGGAACGCGGGTCTCGTAGTCGCGGGTGTTGATCCCGGCGCCTACTATGTAGCGCTTCTTGCTGTCCAGAAGCTCCATGGGGTTGCTCTTGTGAGCGTCGTAGTCCTTGCGGAACACGAAGTACAGAAGCCTTCCGTCCTCTGCCAGAACAGGCAGCTGGTTGAGCTTGTTGTCCCAGAGTATGTCGTTGGCCTCGGCAAGGCTTACGCCTTCCCTGGCGCATATAAGCTTATCTACCGGGGTCATGAACGTGGACACCGGCGTTGCAGGATCCATGCGGCTTACGCGGTAGTCGCGGCTGGTGATTATTCCCAGAAGCTTGCCGTCCGGTGTTCCGTCCTCGGTAACAGCTACGGTGGAGTGGCCCGTCTTTTCCTTAAGGAAGACTACGTCCGCAAGGGTCTGGTCCGGACGGACGTTGGAATCCGAAGGAACGAACCCTGCCTTTGTTGCCTTGACCCTTGCCACCATGGCCGCCTCGTTCTCCGCAGTCTGCGAGCCGAATATGAACGAGATGCCGCCTTCCTGGGCGAGCGCCACAGCCAGCTTTACGCCTGATACCGACTGCATTATGGCCGAAGTCATTGGGATGTTCAGCTTAAGTTCCGGCTCTTCGCCTTTCCTGAACTTTACCAGCGGCGTGGACAGGTCCACGTTTGCCGGCATGCAGTCCGGGCCGGTGTAACCGGGCACCAGAAGGTACTCGCTGAAGGTCCTTGAAGGTTCGTTGAAATACTGTGCCATTGCTCCTCCGATCTGTATGATTAATCTAAAATACCTAAATATTCCTCGTAGGTAAGGCTGCCGCCATGCTGATGCATCTCAGTCGCGGCCTCGACGCCTATGTAGCGTATGTGCCAGGGCTCGAACACGTAGCCGGTAAGCTTGCCGGGCTCCTTCTTGGTGCCGTCCACGTAGCGGATTATGAATCCGAACTCGTGGCAGTGCTCAGCCACCCATTTGCCCTCTTTGGTCTCGCCGAACTCGTAGGAAAGAGCGTATTTCTGGGACTCTCCGCCTACGTCCAGAGCCAGACCTGTCTGATGCTCCGACTGGCCGGGTTTCGCGGTGGACTTATTAGCCTCTGCCTCGCCCTTGTTCTTTACCTCCGGGTTATAGAGGCGGTCCCTCTGATACTCGTAGGACCTATAGCCGGTGCGCATCTTTATGTTTATCTCCTGCGCGGCAGCTGCTTCCACCATCGATTCGAAAGCTTCGGCGGCGACTTTGCGGAGCTGGTCCGTCTCGCCTTTTACTCCGACTCCGGAAACGGTGTACTTGACCGTTACCATGTCGTCCGGTTTATACATCTGGGCCAGAGGATGGGTGCGGTTTACGAGCAGCATGTAGTTGTCGTCTACCACCTTTATCTCCTTGGCAAGGCCCGTGGCCGGGTCTATCGTAAAGTCCTGCCTGGAAAGCGCCGTTTCCTTCGGCGAGGACGGCTTGTCCGTCTGTTCTCCGCCGTTCTGCGGATCGCTTCCGCCCGGTTCGTTGCCCCCGGGTTCCACCGTATTTCCGGAAGGCGTTCCGGACGGTTCCACAGTATTGGCAGGCGTGCCCGAAGGCGTCTTGCCGGTCTCGCTGTTTCCGAGCGCCACGCCTATTACGGACGACAGAACCATCGCCGCAAGAACGATCAGAGCCACGGCTCCCAGCGAACCGCTCTTCTTTTTATATCTTGCCATAGATCCCTTTTCCCCTTTGATCCGGTAAAGATTATTTCAGAATATTATACTATAAAACAACAGTTGTTGTCAGTTCTTTTATGCTAAAAATCGGCCCGGTCCTACTGTTTCTTCGCGGTGTCCGAGCTTACCTGCACGGCGCTCTTTCCGGCCTTCCAGCGCTCTACGGCGTCCAGGACCAGAGGCAGGCTGTTTGGCTTGGTGAACCCCGTGGTGCTTATGGTCATATCGTAATAGCGCGCCTGGCCCCACATCTCGCCGGTAAAGTCCTGATGATACTTGGAACGGGAACGGTTGGTGGCGTGCATGGCTTTTTCCGCCTCTTCCCCGCTTATGTTGTGTCGGGCCTCCGAACGCGCTACTCTCGCGGAGCGGGCCGCGTGGATGAACAGCTTGAAGCAGTTGGGGTCGTCGCGGAGTATGTAGTTTCCGCAGTGCCCCAGAATGACGGCGCACTTTTCCTCCTGCGCTATCCTGCGCAGCACCCTTACCTGCGCCGCGTACAGCTCGTCCAGCGGATCCAGATCCTGCTGTATCATGTACGCGTAGGTGGAATAATCGTAGACGGCGCTGTGCCTCATGAGCTTTTCGTGCTCCGTTACGAAGCGCTCCGGAAGACCGGATTCCTCTATCTCCATTCCTACTATCTCGTCGTTGGAATAGACCTTGGCGCCTAGCTTTTCGGCAAGGTCGCGGGCAAGCAGATCGCCGCCGGAACCGAATTCCCAGTCCACTGTTATGATAAGTTTGCCGGGGTCGAAGGCCGCAGCCTCCGCCTGTGCCATTGCTGCCGCGCGTTTGGTCTGGGTTCCGCAGAACTCCATGAGAGGCTTCTGGATCAGGCTGATGATCGGTTTCATCACAGGACCTACCAGGAGCGCAAGTATTATGGTGCCTTCCCTGACGCCCGAAAGACCGCGGAAGAATAAAAGCGATATCACCGCGGCTATTACGACGACCGTGGAATCGAAGATCAGTTTGCATTTTGGTATGGGCCAGCCTATCTTTGCCGACATCGCGGCCGTAACACCCTCCGCCGGAGCGGATACCAGCTGCGCGGACACGTACACGACGACGCCCAGCGCGACTATGGGAATGCAGACTATGAGATACACCAGCCTGCCCGCGTAGCCGACGGGATCCGGAAGCGGAGCCAGCAGCGCCTGCGCCGCGGATATGAAGTAGCCGAACAGCAGCGACACGACTATCTCCAGAAGCATGTACGGCTTGAAGTCCTTGCGCAGGAGCAGCAGCTGCACGAGCATGAATATGATGTAAACACCGGTGGTGAGCATGCCCAGCCCTATGTTCGTTATGCCTTTGCTGAGCAGTATGTTGTAGATGACGTTGGGTATCGCCGTGGTCGGACTTGCGCCCAGAGCCGAGCGCGCCGCCAGAACTACGGAGACAGCAAGGATGAACTGACCTACGCAGAAAACGATCAGTCTCTTGATCAGATTTACCGGTAATAATTTACTTTTCAAAAACATAACTCCTGATTTTATTTGATCGGGCGGGATGTAAGCCGCGCGTTTCAGTCCGTCGGATCATTCCGTGCGCAGGGCCGCTACGGGATCCTTCCTGGCTGCCTTGCCGGACGGTATAAGGCCGCCTATTACGGTAAGCACCACGCTTATTATGATAAGCGCTATGCCGCCGAACGCAGGAAGCGCCGCGCTTACGTTCGGGTTGTCCGTAAGCGAGTGGATCAGCGCGTTTCCGGGTATGAGTATCAGCAGCGCCACCGCGACGCCCAGGACGCCCGCCAGAAGACCGACGATGAAGGTCTCCGCGTTGAACACCTGCGCGATGTTGCGTTTGGACGCTCCTATTGCCCTCAGAATGCCTATCTCCTTTGTGCGCTCCAGAACGGATATGTAGGTTATGATGCCTATCATTATGGAAGACACTATCAGCGATATCGCGACGAACGCCACGAGCACGTAGCTGATGGTGTTTACTATCGTAGTTACGGAGGACATCAGGGTCGCCACGTAGTCCGTGTAGGTTATCACCTTGTCGTCCTGACCGGCGTCCCTCACCTCCGAGTTGTAGGTGTCGATCAGAGCAGACAGCCTGCCCTTGCTCTCGAAGTCCTTTGGATAGATGAGTATGGAGGACGGCGTGTCCTCGGAGGCGTTGTTGAGCTTGCGGAGGTTGCCGTCGTAGCTCTCCCTGCGGTCCTGAGACATGGACATCATAAGGTCGCTCAGTTCCTCCGGGCTCATGTTGAACTTGATGGCCTTGGCGAAAGCGTCCGTATCCACCCAGAAGGCGTTGCGTATGCTTCCTGCCATCTGCCTCATGGCGTCCGTCATCTTTGCCTGGATCTGGTCCGACAGCTGGTCTGCCACGGACGCCATCAGTTTGCTGATCTGCGGCTGCATGACGGCCTGGATCTCGTCGGAAACAAGGCTCATGGAGCTGCTTATCTGCGCGCGTATCTCTTCCTGCGTCAGGCCCTCCGTATTGCCGGAAGCTATCCGCAGGCCCACTTCGGAGCTCATGAAGTCCTGCACCACCGGCGTCATGTCTATGTCCGCCAGCCCGGACAGATCCATCTGCGAATAATCTATCGTTACCTGCGAATAGTCCAGATCCGTAAGGCCGGACAGATCCACGTTGATGGCGTTGGTGTTTATCCCGAAGGCCTTGCTCATGGCCTCCTGGTCTATGGTAAAGAGGTTGGACATGTCGAAGTCCGACCTGTCCTCCTCGCCGAATTCCTTGCCTGTGAATACGTTTATGCTGCTGTTGGCCTTCTGGGCCTTTACTATGTCGCTGTTCGCGGCCTGCTCCATTACGTAGCCCACAAGGTCGTGATGGTAGCAGACCCCGAAGCTGAGCATGGACGCTCTTGCGCCTTCCGCGGGCTTTACTACGCCCACTATCGTAAGCGGCTCGCTGTCATTTACGACCTTCAGCATGTAATCCTGGTTCTGGCTGCGGTCCACGTAGACACCGTAGGTGGAGTCGTATTCGTAGAGCCGCGATATGTCCACGAGTTTGAATTCCAGGCCCATGAAATCCTCGTATTTGTACGTGTTTATGGGACCGGTGGGCAGTTCCACGCTCTCGCCGCGCATGTAGCGGTCTATCATGTCGTCCAGTTCGGACGCGTCCTTAAGGCCGAGCGCGTACAGCGTGGTATCGCTTACGGATCCGCTGCCGGGCAGGACCATCACGAGCTCGTTGTATTTTTCCGGCCAGCGGCCTGCCTTTACTTCGTACTGCGTTCTGTAGAGCTCGTCCTTTTCGGGCAGGGCAAAGAAGCAGTCGCCGTTCATCATTATGTAGTTGGAGAAGCCCCCGTAGGAGACTCCCATCTGGTTGAGCGTCTGGTCCGGGTGGATCTGGCGGTAGCCTTTCTTTTCGTCCAGGCGGTATATCTGCGGCGACACGGGGTAGCTGTACTCCACGGCCACGGCGTCCGCCATCACCTGGGCGTCGTGTTCGTCCAGGTACTTTTTGAATGAGGCAAGGTCGTTGCTCTTAAGCCCGGAGAACATGTTGTTCGCTATGCGGCGTTCCCTGGCCTCCGGCTTTTCCTTCTCCGCCGCGTCCTCTTCGTCTTCCTTGGGGGCGGCGTTCCTCTGTTCCTCCATCTGCGCGAAGACTCCCGAGAAGTCCACGCCGGAGGTCTCTATCATAAGAGGATACTCGGAAAGAGTCTCCTCCTCTATGTTCTTTATGTACGCGTCCACGCCGTTGGACAGCGAGAGTATCAGCGCTATGCCTATTATGCCTATGGATCCCGCGAACGCGGTAAGTATGGTGCGGCCGCGCTTGGTCCACAGATTGTTGAACGACAGCGCCAACGCCGTAAAGAAGGACATGGAAGCGTGGCCAAGGTTCTTGTGGACGGCCTCGGTCTCCACCTCCGGGTCGAACGGGTCGGAATCGCTTATTATCCTGCCGTCGCGCAGCTGCACTATCCTTGTGGCGTACGTGTTTGCAAGCTCCGGGTTGTGAGTTACCATCACCACCAGCCTGTCCCTGGCAACTTCCTTAAGAAGCTCCATTATCTGTAAGCTGGTGTGGGTGTCCAGAGCGCCGGTGGGTTCGTCCGCAAGCAAAATGTCCGGGTCGTTGACAAGCGCGCGGGCTATGGCTACGCGCTGCATCTGTCCGCCGGACATCTGGTTGGGCTTTTTATGGAGCTGATCCCCAAGGCCCACCTTTTCCAGGGCTTCCGCGGCCCTCTTTCTCTTTTCGGAGCGCGAAACACCGGATATGGTAAGAGCGAGCTCCACGTTAGCGAGCACGCTCTGGTGAGGTATAAGATTATAGCTCTGGAATACAAAACCGATCGTGTGGTTCCTGTAGGAGTCCCAGTCGCGATCGGTGTACTTTTTGGTGGAAACACCGTTGATTATAAGGTCGCCGCTGTCGTAGCGGTCCAGACCTCCTATGACGTTAAGAAGCGTGGTCTTGCCGGAGCCGCTTGGGCCCAGCACGGCCACGAACTCGCTTTCGCGCAGCGCAAGGCTGACCCCGTCCAGAGCTGTCTGGACGAGGCTGCCTGTTCTGTATTCTTTTCTGACGTTTTTGATCTGTAGCATCAGTCAGCAGTTACACGCAATCGATCCTTCCGCGCCGCACCGTCAGAGCCGTTCCGTCAGTGAGCGAACACTACGTTGTCCGAGAACTGCACGTACAGGTTCCTGAAAACGTCGTAGGCCTGCTTCATGCTCGCGAACTGAACGATCCAGAAAGCTTCGTCGGATTCGTACAGCGTTGTGTAATATCTGTATGTAATGTCGTTCGCGGTCGCGTCGTATTCGAAGGTCGGCCTGCCGTTTACGTATACGGGTTCACTGATCCCTCTGGATTCGTTCGCGCTGACCACGAGCTTCACGTATTCGTCCATGTTCTCCGCGTAGTTCGCAAGGTCCGCTTTGTCCTCCCTGAGGACGAGCACCGCCGAGTAGTTGTCGAAGAAAGCCTTCGTATAGCCCGTCACGTCTTCCTCCTCGAAGGTGTCGGGAAGGCTGATCTTCAGCTCCTCCACGTAGAAATCTTTCATCGCGGTGGCCTGCCCGTCGTAGGAAGGCACTTCGGAAGCTTTCTTCGCCTCCTCCGGAAGCTCGATCCTGATGTCCTTGCCGAACACTATGTCCTTAACGGAAATAACGAGCTTTTCAGCGTTTATTTTTATTAAAGAGGATATATCTATGCCGCTGGTATTTTCGGGCATCAGAGAGCCAGTCAGGGACTTTACAAGCTGTTCCATGAGGCCCTTGGCGCAGTCGGTCATGTCCAGATCGACGGCAGTGGGTTCCTTGGTCTTCTTATCGAAGTGATAGATGGTCTTCGCGGGATCGACACTCTTTAGATCCAGGCTGCTGAGATCGAATTCCCCGATCTGGTCGTAGCCGCTTATATAGTTCTTAAGAGCATCGAATGCCTCAGCCAAAGACAGCGTACCGTTTACCAGGTACTCGGTATCGGTCTCCGTCATCTCCATGGAAGAGGGGTCGTGGAGCGCGAGCATAGCCTGTATGTCTCCCTTGACGGCGACCGGAGAGGTCTGCTTGACCCAGTTTCCGTCGCTGAAGGTATATACGTCGAAGGCATCGCCGTTCTTTATGCTGTAGGTCTCGATCTTGCTGGTCTGGGTCTGACCCTGCGTGTTTCCGGTCACGCTTCCGGAAATGTGCGCGGCGTCCTGCGTTGTCTCGACATCCATCTCGCCGGTCATTTCCATGTTCTGGGACTGTCCGACAGCGCTTACGCCTATCTTCATGTCGATGAGTATCTTATAAGCGGCGCTGCCGGATTCCTCCAACTTCTTGCGGTACGCGCCTATCAGCGAGTCCTTGGTGACCGTCTCGCCGGAGGGCTTCGCGTTTCCGCAAGCGGAAAGAGCCACCGCAAGTATCATGATCAATGCCAGAACGAATGCTATCTTTTTCTTCATTTTAGGCCTCCTGTAAGATGCTTTGGTAACAGTTTATTATACCATAACGGGCGGGAGTTAAAAAGGTAGCGGAGGTGTTGTCAGTGTGAAAAACAGAACAAAAAAGAACGGTCCGAAGACCGTTCTTTCCGTCAGTTATGATGCCTGCGAGCTCAGTCCAGCCAGCCTTCCCGGACCTTGCCTCCGAAGTGCCCTGCGATCAGCCGCAGATCCTCGTCCGTAAGGGTCTGCTTTACCGGAAGATGCGCGATCTTAAGGTATATCTCCGCGGCTTTGTCGGCGGTCTCTATGAGCCCGAAAGCCTCGTCCAGGTCGCTTCCCGCGCCGTATATTCCGTGCTGGGCCCAGACCACCAGGCGCGCGGTCTTCATCTTCTCCGCCGTCGCCTCGCCTATCTCGTTGGTGCCGCATAGCATCCACGGAAGGACGTTTACGCCGTCCGGGAACACGATCATGCATTCGGTCTCCATGCGCCACAGCGTGCGGGTGAACTCCCTCTCGTCCAGGCCGTGGACGTAAGTCATGGCGATGAGGTTGGCCGGGTGGGAGTGCATTATTACACGGTTCTGCGGATCGACCGACAGACGCGACTTATGGCTGAGGATGTGCGCGGCAAATTCGCTGGTAAACTTTCCGCCGTCCTCGTATCCCCACAGCAGCTCCGCCGTTCTGCCGCCGTCTGCCAGACGCAGCAGTCCCAGATCCTTCTCCGGCTCGTACTGTACGTTCCTGAAATAGCTGCCCGTGCTCGTGACCAGGAAATACCTTCCGTCCAGCTCCGGCGCTTCGAACCCGGTGGGAATGGTCCGCAGGACCTTCGTTATATCCACGTAGTCCTTAACTTCCACCTCATCCAGCAGCAGGCTTACGTTGCCGCCGTTTCTTTCGTCCCAGCCGTGGCGGTACATTTCCGTTATCGTGCGCACCGTCTTTACCAGGAACGGCGCAGTCATTATGTCTTTCATCGCGATGCCTCCGGCGGCCGGCGTTTTTCCGACGGGCCGCTTTTTAATTAGTATATCAAATTGCCGGAGCATAGTAAAACGGAGGAAGCATTTCGCTCCCTCCGTTGCTTTAGTTTATTCAGTGGTCCGGTACGAGTTCCGACGAATTACATCATTCCGCCCATTCCGCCGCCGCCTGCCATTGCCGCTGCTGCAGCCGCGTCGGCAGCAGGATCCTTGATGGGAACTATGCCTGCCTCTGTGGTGAGCAGCAGAGCGGACGCGGAAGCCGCGTTCTGCAGAGCGGATCTGGTGACCTTGGTCGGGTCGACGATGCCGGCCTTGATCATGTCTTCGTATACCTCGGTAGCGGCGTTGAAACCGGTGCCGGGCTTAGCGTTCTTGACCTCGGCGATGACCACGCTTCCTTCGAAGCCGGCGTTCTCGGCGATCTGACGTACAGGCTCTTCCAGAGCTCTTACGATTATCTCCGCGCCTGTCTTGACGTCTCCCTCGAGCGTCTTGGCGTAAGCCGCGACTGCCGGGATGGTGTTTGCCAGAGCTACGCCGCCGCCGGAAACGATGCCTTCCTCTACGGCTGCCTTAGTGGCGTTGAGAGCGTCCTCTATGCGGAGCTTTCTTTCCTTAAGCTCGGTCTCGGTGGCCGCGCCGACCTTGATGACGGCAACGCCGCCGGAGAGCTTGCCTATACGCTCCTGGAGCTTTTCCTTGTCGTAGTCGGACTTTACCACTTCGTACTGGCCCTTGAGCTGAGCCACACGGTCCGCGATGGCCTTGCCTGTGCCGGCGCCGTCCACTATGACGGTGTTCTCCTTGGTGACCTTGATGGACTTGGCCCTTCCGAGCATGTCCACTGTAGCGGACTTAAGATCGTAACCGGTCTCGTCGGAGATGACGGTGCCGCCGGTCAGGATGGCGATGTCTGCCAGCATGTCCTTGCGTCTTTCGCCGAAGGCCGGGGCCTTAACGGCAACTACGTCCAGGACTCCCCTGATCTTGTTTACTACCAGGGTAGCGAGAGCTTCGCCCTCTACGTCCTCGGCTATGATGAAGAGCTTCTTGTTGAGCTTGAGTATCTGCTCCAGCAGGGGCATGAGCTCCTGGATGTTAGCGATCTTCTTATCGGTGATGAGGATGTACGGATCGGTGATGACAGCTTCCATCTTCTCGGCGTCCGTAACCATGTACGCGGACAGGTAACCGCGGTCGAACTGCATGCCTTCCACGATCTCCAGCTCCGTGCCCATGGACTTGGACTCTTCGACGGTGATGACGCCTGCCGCGCCTACCTTCTCCATGGCGTCAGCGATAAGATTGCCTATCTCCTGGTCTCCGCAGGAAACGGATGCTACCTGAGCGATGGCGTCCCTGCCGCTTACCGGAACGGATGCCTTCTTGAGGGCCTCTACCGCAACGTCCACGGCGCCCTGGATGCCCCTCTTGAGGACCATCGGGTTAGCGCCAGCGGCAACGTTCTTGAATCCCTCGCGGATTATGCTCTGCGCAAGCAGCGTAGCGGTGGTGGTACCGTCGCCTGCCACGTCGTTGGTCTTGGAAGCGACTTCCTTGACTATCTGAGCGCCCATGTTCTCGTATCCGTCTTCCAGCTCTATCTCCTTGGCGATGGTGACACCGTCGTTGGTGATGAGCGGGGAGCCGTACTGCTTGGCTATGACTACGTTCCTGCCCTTGGGGCCGAGCGTGATCTTTACTGTGTCAGCAAGCTTGTCCACGCCTGCCTGAAGCTTTCTTCTTGCTGCTTCGCCGTAATTGATCTCTTTTGCCATGATGCCGCCCCCTTACTCTATTACAGCCAGAATGTCCGACTGTCCTATAACTATGTATTCTTCTCCGTCGATCTTGATCTCGGTGCCGCCGAACCTTGCGAAGAAGACTTTGTCGCCTTCCTTAACGTCCAAAGGCTGACGCTTTCCTTCTACTACCGCTCCGGGTCCGACCGCCACGACAGTACCGAACTGCGGCTGCTCCTTGGCGGTTCCCGCTATGAACAGACCGCTTGCGGTCTTCTCTTCGGCGTCGTCGCGCTTAAGCACTACGCGGTCTCCTAAAGGTCTGAGTTTCATTGATGTACCTCCGTATATGTAATAGTTTTTATTGACCATGTTAGCACTCTATCTTCCCGAGTGCTAAACCTATTATAACGCTTAATATTTCAATGTCAACAGGTATTTTAAGAAGAGTCGGTGAAGCCTTTGAAAGCCTCGCTGACTCTTCCTTGAACACCTGAAATGCTAGCGGTCCGGGAGCTGAAGACCTGTCAGCCCGCGGCGCCCTTGGACTTGAACCCGCGGACCTCCACGGATACGCCGTTGATGTTGAAGTTGGTCATGCGGGACACCTCTTCCACTATCCGCCTCTGCAGCTCCGCAGCGGCGGTGCGGATGCGGCTGCCCCACTCCACGGTGATTATTACCCTTATGTAAAGATTGTTGTCCTCGTCCGGCGAGGAGCCGGCCATTATCACCTGCGAAACGCCGGGCGTTACGGACACTATGTAGCCGACTATGTCGCTTATTACCTTTTCCGAGATCTCGAACTTGCCCAGATAGCTGTACTTGGGCCTCATTACGGTCTTTTCGCCGCCGTCCTGATCGGGACGCTCCTGACGGAAACTGCGCCTAGGGTTCAGAAAATACCCGGAGAACTGCTTGCGCACCTGCAGGGTGGGCGCCGGGATGACGTGCATGCCGCTGCGTTCGCGCATCTCGTGGGCCTTGGCTCTCTGGGCGTCCGTGGTTATGTCCTCTATGTGCACGTATTCCGTTACCGGAGGCAGATGCAGCCGCCCGGATATGATGTCCACCATGCGGTCCGAAGTGCCTATTACCAGTATGCTCTTCGGCGAGACCTTCTCTATGGCTCTGCGGACCTCCAGGCTCTGTTCCTCGTCCTCGAATATGGCTGTCTTTATGGCGCGGATCTTGGTCTTCTGCTTTTTCGCGGAGGTCCCGGCGACTATTTTTCCGGACACGATGAACAGACCGTCGTCCACGATGGCCTCTATCCCCATGCGCGCGCACAGCTCTATGGCGTTGTAGCTTTTTCCGGTGCCGCTTTTACCGGATAATCCGTAAATAATCACTTGCTCTTCACAATTAATATGCTATAATACAGTCGTTTGAAACGTTTCTTATGGTTTAAGGAGGTAAACTATGGCTTATGTAATCGATGATAAGTGCATCAGCTGTGGAGCTTGCGCCGGTGAGTGCCCTGTAGGGGCCATCTCCGAAGGTGACGGAAAGTATCAGATCGACGAAAGCGCTTGCGTCGACTGCGGTTCCTGCGCAGGTGTCTGCCCGATGGAAGCTGCTCACGCTTAATATCAAACACAACGGGCGAGGCGAAATGCCTCGCCCGTTTTTTTATTCGCTTTTTCCTCTAGTCCGGGTGATTGATGTAATAGCAAAGCGCGTGCAGGCTGTCGGACAGGTGGACGTTTATGACCTTAACGCCCTTGATGTTAAGCTCCGTGTGGCCGAAGTTCCATACGCCCTTTATCTCCGTACCGGCAACGTCCTCCGCCACTTCCTCCGCTATCACCGCGGGAGCGGTTATCACCAGTATGTCTATGCCGCGCTGCATCCTCTTCTTGAAATCTTCCTTGCTCTGGATCGTTATGCCGGCGATCTCCGTGCCTATCATGTCAGGACGGTTGTCGCAGAGCCCTACTACCTTATATATGGGCTCGTTGCCTACCAGATAATTGATTATGGCCCTTCCGAGCCTTCCGCAGCCCACGAACGCTATGTTGTATGTGCGGTCCAGGCCCATTATCTCTTCCAGCTTGCCTTCCAGCTCCTCCACGCCGTAACCGTAGCCCTGCTGGCCGAAGCCTCCGAAGTGGTTGAGATCCTGCCTGATCTGCGACGCCGTAACGTCCATTATGTTGCCCAGATCCTTGGAGGAGATCCTCTGTATGCCCTGATCCTTAAGCTTCTTAAGATAGCGTCTGTACCTGGGAAGCCTTCTTACTACTGCGTCTGAAACATAATTATTCATCGTTTAGCCTGCCTTCTTATATGTAAATGATATTGTTATTTTATTGACATATTTATTTTAGCACCCGCCCCGCCTTGTTACAAGACCGTATTGATGATATTATACGGTATACGAAATCATGAGCATTTTATCCGCGCAAAAACTTAATAAGAGCTTCGGTGTGGAGACGGTCCTGGAGGACGTCAGCTTTACAGTAAACAAAGGCGACCGCATAGGCGTAGTCGGATCCAACGGCGCGGGAAAGTCCACGCTCTTCAAGATGATAGTGGGCGAACTTGCGCCGGACAGCGGCGAGATAGCGGCGGCGCGCGACCTTTCGGCGGGATACCTGCGCCAGCGCGAGCACTTCCCGGAAGACCGCAGCGTCTTCGACACGCTGATGGATCTGGGACAGGAGAACGCCGCGCAGAAAGGCCCTCTGGCGGGGCAGACCCTTGCGGAGCGCTTCGAGGACATCCACGGCTACAGCTTCGAACGGGCTGCCCGCGGCATCTTAACGTCCCTCGGATTCTCCGAACAGAGCCTTTCGCAGACCGTGGGAGCGCTCTCCGGCGGAGAAAAGACCAGACTGGCCCTGGGCGCAATGCTTCTCCGGGAGCCGGATCTTATGCTCCTGGACGAGCCCACCAACCACCTTGACATAAAGACTCTTAAATGGCTGGAGAACTACCTGTCCGGCTACCGCGGCACGCTGATGATAATATCGCACGACCGGTACTTCCTGGATAAGTGCGTAAGCCGCATCTTCGAGATAGAGAACCGACGCCTTACCTGCTACGAAGGAAACTACAGCACGTACAAGGAAAAGAAGCAGCTACGCTACGAGATAGACCTTAAGCACTACGAGCAGCAGCAGGAAGAGATAAAGCACCAGGAAGAGCTGATAGCCCGCTACAAGGGACGCGGCACGGAAAAACTGGTAAAGCGCGCGCAGTCCAGGGAGAAGAGGCTGGCGCAGGTGGAGCGTCTGGAAAAACCGGTAATGCTCTCCGAGACCCTTAAGATAAACTTTTCGGAAAAGCTGGCGTCCGGCAACGACGTGGTGTTCGCGGAAGGGCTGTCCTTCGCATACCCCGGAGCGGAACCGCTGTTCAGGAACGTCGGTCTGGACATTAAAAAGCACGACCGCATCTGCCTTGTGGGAGCCAACGGCATAGGCAAGACCACGCTCCTTAAGATAATACTGGGGCAGCTGCGCCCGTCCACCGGCTACGTAAGGCTGGGACAGAACGTAATGCCAGGCTACTACGACCAGGAACAGAAGAGCCTGGTATCGGACAACACCGTGCTGGAGGAGCTGCACCGCATATACTTCAAGTATGACCAGACGGATCTGCGGAAGATCCTGGGAAGTTTCCTCTTCCGCGGAGACGACGTTTTCAAGAAGGTGTCGGACCTGGCCGGCGGCGAAAAGGCACGCCTGGCCCTGCTTAAGCTTATGATGTCCGGTTCCAACCTGCTTATATTCGACGAGCCCACCAACCACTTGGACATAGCGGCCAAGGAAGTGTTCGAGGACGCGATAATGCACTTCCCCGGGACGGTGATAATAGTATCCCACGACCGCTACCTGCTGCAGCACGTGCCCACGGCCATACTGGAGCTGACGGCGGACGGCATGGTGAAATATCCCGGAAAATACGATTATTACGAGGAAAAGCGCGCGGAGCTGAACGGCAAAGGCCGCGGAGCCGGAGAAGACGGATCCGGCAAGACCGCAAGCGGCACAGAGACCGCAGGCGACGCAAGGACCGGCGCTGCATCCGCTGCAGGATCCTCAAAGACCGGAACGACTGAAACACCGCAGCCGGAACAGCTGAGCGGCGCGGAGGCCTACAAAGCAAAAAAAGAAGCCAGCGCCGCGGCGCGCAGAGCCGCCAAGATGCTGGAGAACGCGGAACAGGCGGTCCACGACGCGGAGCAGCTGATCGCGGAACTGGAAGCGGAGCTTTGCAGGCCGGAAGTCTTCGGAGACCCGGAGAAAGCCGCTCAGACCGCAAAAAAACTAGACGCCGCCAAGACTGCTCTCGACGACGCCTACTGGCGCTGGATGGAACTTCAGTAGATCACAGCGGTATGTCGTGCTTGCCGCCGTACAGACTCTTTACTGAAAAACTCTTTTCGTCCCAGAATATGGGAGCCATCTTCCTGTCGTCCAGGAACATCGTAATGTAATCCTTGAATTCCTGCGGTATCGGTTTGTCGAATGTAAAGAACTGCCCCGCGCAGTTATCGGTCACCTCCATGGTAAGACCGTAACGTTCCTTAGCTATTTCCTTAAGCTGTATTGCGTATTTGAAAATAAGTGCCAATGTAATACCTTCTTCTGCGATCGTCCGTTCCGGCCGGACCTCTGTTAACGCTGTCTATTTGCCTTCGAAACTGTATTCCCTGCTTGTAACTACGGAATAGTGGAAGATGGGTTTGTCCACCTTAAGGATGAAGAGCGGTCCGTGCGGCATGCCCGCGGGAAGGAACACCATTACGCTCTTGGTGAACACGTATCTTTCGCCGTCTATCCAGAATTCTATCTCGCCGTTAAGTTCTTCCGGATGCTCCGGATCCGAGCCGTAGAAGGCCACGATCTCGTCCGCGTCCTCGTGGACGTGCGACTGCGTTGCCGGCAGGTTCTTGTCCACTACCACCTTGCCCTCGGGCTTGTTGGGGTGGAAGTACCAGGAAGAGTTCATCTGGAAACTTCCCGGAACTACGTTGCTGTCTATCCACAGGATGCGCTTTCCGTATTTTTCGTATTTGGCTATGGCTTCCGGCGTTGCGTGGTACGGCGGCAGCTTAAGCTCGCAGACCACCTGAGCGCCTTTGGGACCTTCGTTATTGTAATATGTTTTTACTTCCGACATTTTTAAACCTCCCCGGCCGCTTCTGCCCCGGATCCTTTTGACATGTCCGGGTGACACGCGGCATCTTTTCCGGATCGCCTGCTTGCGGTCCGTCATATAAAATTATGGAATAAAAACGCGGGATTTGCAATAAAAATCACCTTATCTGTTTATCAGCAGTTCCAGCAGGCCTGCTTTCTTGCCCGCGAAGTAAATGGCCAGCACCAGGAAGACCGCCGACAGCATGGCGTCCACACCTCCCCCGCTCTTAATGTCCATGATGCTTACCTTTTTAGGATAAGGGAAGAAAAGCGGCACGCCTTTCTTGTTGAACATGTCCAGGACCACGTGCGACAAAGCGCCTATCAGCCCCGCGATGATGAATGTCAGATACTGAGGCCAGAAATACCATACGACGGCAGCCACTATGGCCCAGCAAAGCGGCGAATGGAAGAAGCCCCGGTGCGCGGTAAACAGCCTTACCACGCTTACCAGGTCGTTGCCGACGTTGTTGGAAGCCTTGCTGCCGCGAATGTCTATGTCCGGCAGCAGCGCCGCGGCAGCGGAAACGCCCGCGACTATGCCGAGCGTCTTAACGTCCGTCTCCGGAAGCGTATTGCAGTAATACAGCCCGGCGGCGGCCCCTGCCAAAAAATGAGTTATCCCGCGCATAGATATTTCCCCTTTGGGGCTATGATATCATATCGCGGGATCAAATGCAAACGTTCGTTCTTTTCCGGACGACGCCCCAAACGCAAGGCTTCCGGGCCGTTCCGGAAAGCTGCCGGGGTCATTCGTAGTTCTCGTCCGGGATGGGGAGGTTGGGGTCAAACACGAACTGGATCATGGTGCGGTGCTCGCTTCCGTCGCGCGGATCGATCATGATGTCGTCCGCCATGAAGCTATCCACGTCTTCCTTTGTTGTGCCGAACTTGCTGGCTCCGGAATCTTCGTACCACTTTCTGTAGATGGCCTTAAGACCCGCCTTTGCGTTTCTGCACGCGGCGTAAGCCGGCTGGCCGGGCAGATTGTGCTTCTTAACGTAGTTGTATCTGTACTTGAAGATCTTATTGGCCTCGCTGAACTTCTGGACGTAATCGTCTATGAAATCAAGAATGAACTTCTTGTCCGCTTCTGTTTCGGTGTGGAAGAAGATCCCCTCGGTGATGACTATCACTCTCATGCCTTTGGAAGACTGCTGGCTCAGGTCGTCCTTGGTAAGGAAGAACACTTTGAGCGGCGGGAATTTCTTGTCCAGCTTATCCTGGAATATTATCTTAAGGCTTCTGGAGATAAGGGCGATCGCAACGATCGCGATGACGGCAGGCCAGATGCTGAAGTTTGTGAGAAAGTATATCGCTATGGCCGCGGCGATCGTTACAAATGCTGTTATTCTGTCGAACATGCTGTCTCCTTAATGATCCGGATCGGTAAATGGTGAAAACGTACGTTAATTATACATAATTACCGTTAATAAGTAAATGAGGGCCGGACGCTGTCCGGCCCTCGATGGATCGAATCACGATCTATTTGAACACTTCCTTGGAATAGAGATCGATCTCTTCCGCGAGAACGTCCTGAACTCCGGGGAAGGTGCTCATCGGCAGACCCTGAGAAGCGCAGGGGATGAAGTAGAGCTTGCCGCACGCGTCGCATGCCTTTCTTACCTGCGCCCTGATTATCTCTCTGGTCCAGCCCGGGAAATCGATGGTAGCGCTGTCGATACCGCCCATGAAGGAGATCTTGCCGCCGTACTGCTTGATCAGCTCCGGAATGTTGTTGGTGTTCATTACACCCTGCCATACGTCGATGCCCATGTCGATCATGTCGGGAACGAGCGTGGCCGCGTAGGAGTCGGAGTGATGTACGATCAGCTGTACGCCGTGGCTCTTGTAGTATCCGTAGATCTTCTCGTAAGCCGGCTTATAGAACTCTCTGAACATCTCCGGGGAGATGAACGTGGAGATCTGGGAACCCCAGTCGTCATGATGGAACATGGCTTCCGGATGTACGTACTTGCAGAACTCGGCCGCGTAATCAAGCTCGAACTGGGTGATCATGTCGATCATCTCGTGCATCTCGTCCGGGTTGGTGTAGAAGTACATCATGGTGTTCTGGATCTCGCAGAGATAGTGGCACTGCTCGAAGACGCCGGGAGCGAAGTAGCCCGTAACGAACTGCTGGTTCCTGTCGATCTTCTCTGCCGCCTCTATGAAGGGCTCCCACTCTTCCGCGTCGTAAACGACGTTGGGGACCTTAACATAGTCTCTCCAGTTTTCGATGTCCTTAACGACTATCTTGTCCTCCGTGTGGACGGGGAACGGTCCCGGAGTTCCTTCCGGCCAGGACTTGGTAACGCCCCAGGCGTTTACCACGTTGTGCTCGCCGTACTTGGGGTTCGGATTTCTCTTACCGAACGGGGAACCCATTACCAGTCCCAGATATTCGTAGCAGTTTACGAATCTGTCCGGGTGACCGCCGTGGATAGTTTCCAGGAAATTCTGTCTGATTGTAAGCATTGATTCTTTACCTTTCTATTAATACTCTTGCACGTATAACTTTACAATTGTACTAATATTATAATGCTTTTTTGATGACAGAGGCAATACAAACGAACTCTGTATTGCCTCTGCGATGCGTGTGATTACTTTACTTTCCTTCGATCCTTGCGTCGATCTCAGCCTGAGCCTTGGCAACGTCTTCTCTGGTGGTCTTGTATCCGATGAGGATGATCAGGAAGCCGACGATGCAGAAGATGGCCGGTACGAGTCCGAATGCGACGGTCATGCCCTGACGAGCAGTTCCTTCGAGGACTTCGCCGCTCTTCCAGCTAACAGCTACGAGGCAGGCATTGACGATAACACCGCGGAGGAAGACGCCGACCTTGAGGGGTACATTCTGGAGTCCGAGTACCCAGCCTGTCGGGTTCTTTCCGGTCTTTGCGGTGATCATTACTACGGTGTCGGAATAAAGTCCCGGGAAGCTGCCGAGAGCCATGCCATAGAAGAAGAATGCAAGTGTGATGCAGACCATTACTGCGGTCGGAGCAGCATACAGGAAGTATACGCCCAGGAGGCAGATGGCCATTCCGCCGTAAGAAACGAGTACGGAATTACGGGTGGACAGCTTCTTGATCAGAAGTCTTGCGCAGTAAGCGCCTACGATACCTGCAATAGAGGTGAGCAGTGTGTAGGTGGTCTGGAGTGACGGATTGTGAGCAGCGTCTCTCCAATAGTACATGGCTGCGCCCTTGGTTACGAAGTTTACGCACCACTTAGCAAGGTCAGCGACCATGAGCATGATAACGATCGGGTGCTTGACCAGCGTCGCGAACATCTGGCCGACGCTCATCTTGTTCTGCTCGGCAAGCTTCTTAGCCTGGATGGTAGCTTCGTCTTCGGGAGCTTCATAACCATCGGACATCTTGAAGTGAGCGAAATAGGTGAGTACCATTACGATACCGAGAACGAAAGCAGCGGCGGCGAACTGATTCTTCTTGCCTACTATGCCTCCGAGCAGGGTAGCGAACGGAAGTCCTGCATAGGAGAAGATAAGAGAACCGATGTTGTTCCACATCGACTTGCCGGATGCAATGACGCCTCTTTCTTCAGGAGTTCTTCCTATTACGGATACCATTGTGTTGTTTGCAACGTAGCCGAGGTTCCAGAGGAAGTGGGACACGATAGCTGCTATTGCGATGATGGCTCCCGCAACGGTCGGATTATCGGACAGGCGCAGGAACTGGAATGCGAAGAGGAACGGTACGATCCAGGGTATGAGTACCAGCCAGGAACGATAACGTCCGTACTTCTTGGGCTTGGTTCCGTTCATGATCATGCCGTATACCCAGGACAGGCACGCGTCTACGATCGAGAATACGGAGTTGATGAGACCTGTCTGCGTGGGGGTGAATCCCAGATAGTCCGTGCAGCAGGTATTGAAGAAGAATGTTTCGATGTTGGACATGAGTACGAAACCGCCGTCGCCAATGCCCCAGAAGGTCTTAACTGCTTGTGTAAGTCCTTCCTTACGTTTGAATTCTGCCATTTTTTCCTCCTAGAAAAACAATGATTGCTGATGTCCCTTATCCGGCATCCGGAGCCGGATGTGAACATAAAATAGCGATGTTAAATTTTTATCGCACTCATATTTTAAATATAGGAAAAGTGCAGGTCAACGGCATTAACGCTTCGCGCAGAATTTTCCTTATTTTGCGTTCATACGGTGCTTGCCTTTCCTCATTTTTGAGGATAAAATAAGAGTGTAAATAACGCGTACAGACCCGCGGAAAACAATTGTAAAAATAGTGAACAAGCAGGGAAGGCCACAAATATGGAGATTTTGACCCCAAAAAACGCCAATAAGCCGGGGCGTATATTGCTGAATACCCAGATGATAGCGGACGAACTTGTGGACATCCCCTGGTCTTTCATCCTCAATTCAACGGATAAAAAGCCGCTGCTTAAGGGCTTCGAACTCTATACCGGAAAGAAAGATCTTGCGGACGGGATAATATACATGCTGCCTAAGGACGGCGCTGCCGGCTTCCCCGTCGACACGCATCCGTACATAACCACAGGAGACGTACACGGCGCGGCTCCGCACATCCGGTCCGTAAATTGTTCCGACGCCGAGCTTCTTAACGCGCTGCTGGAGATCTTCGAAAGATACCATCAGTTCGAATCCGACTTAAACGACGTTCTGATAAACAGCGGCAGTCTTAACGACCTTTGCCGCGTAGGCATAAAGTTCTTCCATAATCCTATGTACATACACGACAGGATGTTCACCGTAATAGCCCTGCCGGAATATAAGGAAGGCATGCTGCAGTTCGAGAGATCCGACAACGGCACCAGCATACACATTCCGCTGTGGCTGATAAACGACTTCAAGTTCGACGAAGCCTACATAGACACCCTGACCAAAAGAGAGGCCGCGATCTGGGGAATGGAGGAGTATCCCCGGAACATGCGAAGCCTGTACGTAAACATCTGGGACGATCAGTACTACTGCGGAAGACTGCTGATAAACGAGCTGGAAACGCCCCTTAAGCCCGGCCAGTTCCGTCTGGCGGAGATGCTGGCGGAATACGTAAAGATAATAATGCTTAAGGACATGCAGCATCCCCAGAAGATATACAGCGACTACGAGGACACGGTAAGAACGCTGATAAGAGGCGGCGAGCCGGACCGCCGCGACGTGAACGCGCTGCTGGACATTCTGGGATGGCAGGAAGACGATACCTACATCTGCCTTAAGCTGCAGAGCCAGAGCCCGGACATACAGATAAGGTCGGATTCCGCGCTGCGAAGCAAGCTTACGGCTGTGTTCCCCAGGAGCTTCGAGTTCTTCCACGAGCAGCGTCTGTGCATGATAATAAACGTCACCAGCGACAGGCGCGACGGCGAGACCATAAAGGCGGACCTTGCCCCTCTGGTAAGGGACAGCTACATGTACTGCGGGATCTCCAACCCGATAACAGGCCTGCGGAAGCTGCGCACCGGTTTCGACCAGACCGACATTACGCTCAACTACATCCTGTTCCGCAGCAGCCGCTGGACCATGCTGTTCAGCGAGTGCGCCCCGTACTACATGATACGGACCCTGGCGAACACCATGGCTCCTGCCGATCTTGTTTCGTCGGACATTCTGAAGCTGCGCGCCATAGACAAGGAAAAGAACACGGACTACTGCAATACGCTCAGGACCTATCTGGAGAACGAGCGCAGCATACCGAAAACTTCCGAGGCACTTATAATCCACAGGACCACGCTGCAGTACAGACTTGAAAAGATAGCACAGCTTACCCACCTTAACCTGGACAGCAGGGACGTGCGCATGTACCTGAACATATCGTTCAGGATACTGGATTACGTGGACGCGACGCGTCCGGCAGCGGAACAGTAGCATCTGATCCGTAGCAGGCGGTTAGGGCGCGGCGTCCGCGGGGCCGCTGACGCCGCGTAATATATAATATAGAAAAGACGCCCGGGTGCGGCTCTTGAAAGAGTTTTCCGGGCGTCTTTTTATGGTTACAAATTCAGTTGCAAGATCTCCGCGGCTTCAGGCTCCGGTCGTAAGACTGCGAAAAGAAGCCTTTACTAGCGCGGCAAGCTCCGACGGATCCATCTCCACCTGGGCGCCTATGCGTCCGGCGGAGAAGAATATGGTCTTCTGCCCTTCGGCGCTCCGGTCGATGAACGTGGGGAACGGCTTTTTCATGCCTATGGGCGAGCATCCTCCGTGGACGTATCCCGTAAGCGGCAGAAGGTCCTTCTGCTTTATCATCTCCACGCTCTTTTCGCCGGCAGCGGTCGCGGCCTTCTTAAGATCCAGCTCCGCCAGCACCGGTATCATGAACACATAGTGCTCGCCGCTCCTGCCCACCGTCACAAGCGTCTTGAAGACACATGCCGGGTCCTGTCCCAGCTCCGCAGCGACTTCCGCTCCGCTGAGCGCGGTCTTTCCGTCGCCGTAGCTGTGGGCCGCGTACTCTATCTTTGCCTGCGCAAGGATGCGCATTACGTTTGTCTTGTCGTCTTTCTTTGCCATTTATTCTTCCGGCCTCACCGCCGGTCAGCGGAGCGAACCTATTCCTCCGGGCGCATGGTTGGGAAGAGCAGCACGTCGCGTATGCTGGCGCTGTCCGTAAGGAGCATGACCAGACGGTCTACGCCTATGCCAAGGCCTCCCGTGGGGGGCATTCCGTACTCCAGGGCGTTTATGAAGTCGTAGTCCACCTGCGCCTTGCAGTCCGGCTCCAGGGCTTTGCGCTCCGCCACCTGGCGCTCGAAACGCGCGCGCTGGTCTATGGGGTCGTTAAGCTCGGAGAACGCGTTGCCGAACTCCATGCAGTTGATGAAGAACTCGAAGCGCTCCGTAAACGCAGGATCGTCCGGCTTGCGCTTGGCGAGCGGGGAGATCTCCACCGGGTAGTCGTAGATGAAGGTCGGCTGCACCAGCTTGTCCTCCACGAAGGCGTCGAAGAACTCCGGCAGGATGTTGCCTATGGTCTTTATCTCCGGCAGCTCCACGTGGTGCTTCTTGGCAAGCTCTATGGCTTCCTCGTCCGTCTTTACAAGGTCGAAGTCCACGCCGCTGTACTTCTTTACGGCTTCCTTCATGGACATGCGGCTCCAGTTGTCCAGGTCTATCTCGATTCCCTGATAGTTTATCTTACGGGTCCCGCAGACCTTATCGGCCAGATACTTGATCAGACCTTCGGTAAGATCCATCATTCCGTTCAGGTTGGTGTACGCCTGGTACATCTCGATCGAAGTGAACTCCGGATTGTGGCGGGGGTCCATTCCCTCGTTGCGGAATATGCGGCCTATCTCGTATACGCGGTCCATGCCGCCCACGATGAGTCTCTTAAGGTAGAGCTCTGTCTCGATGCGCAGGACCATGTCCATGTCCAGGGTATTGTGGTGCGTGGTGAAGGGCCTTGCGGACGCGCCGATCTCGAACGGGGTGAGTATCGGGGTCTCCACTTCCAGGTAACCCTGAGCGTCCATGTAGTCGCGTATGCCGCGAAGGATGGCGCTGCGCTTTCTGAATGTCTCCTTTACCTCCGGATTTACCATAAGGTCCACATAGCGCTGGCGGTAGCGCAGCTCTACGTCGGCAAGTCCGTGGAACTTCTCCGGTAGCGGGTGCAGGCACTTGGACAGCAGGGTAAGCTGCTGAGCCTCCACGGAAAGCTCGCCGGTCCTGGTGCGGAACACTTCGCCGGTAACGCCTATAATGTCGCCGATGTCCAGTTTCTTGAACGCTGCGTAGGGTTCGTCGCCCAGAACGTCGCGGCGCACGTAGAGCTGGATGTCGCCCTTGTCGTCGCGAAGATGCGCGAAGGACGCCTTGCCCATAACGCGCTTGCTCATGAGGCGGCCGGCTATGCTTACGGTCTTGCCGGAATGCTGCTCGGCCTCCAGGGTCTCGGCGAATTCCGCCTTAAGATCCGCGGAGAACGCGTCCTGCGGGAACTTTGTTATTACGTAAGGATCGCTGCCCGCGGCCTGAAGGTCCGCAAGCTTCTGCATCCTTATCTGTGTCTGCTCGGAAAGGTCCTGCGCCGTCTGGAGCGTCCGGACCTGATCGTTCTTGTTTTCCATCTTTTACTTTATGATCTCCATTACCTGATAGCGCAGGATCTGGCCTTCGGAAGCGTCCTTGCTCTCGATCACGACCTCCACCTTGTCGCCTACCTTCTTGCCGATGAGCGCCTTGCCTACCGGGGATTCGTTGGAGATGCGGTCCTCTATGGGGTCCGCGTCCGTGATGCCCACGATCTTGTAAACGAAGGTCTCCTTGGTCTTAAGATCCTTGATCTTTACGGAAAGGCCCAGGTTTACTTGCTCGCCGGTCATCTCCTCTTCCGCGACGATCTTGGCGTTGCGCATCATCGTCTCCAGCTTCTGGATGCGGGCTTCCAGTTCGGCCTGCTCTTCCTTGGCGGCGTCGTATTCCGCGTTCTCGGAAAGGTCTCCGAAGGACCTTGCGACCTTAAGATGCTCGGTGACTTCCGGGCGCCTTACGGCTACCAGATAATCGTGCTCTTCTACGATCTTGTCGTAACCTTCTTGAGTGAAAAGAATTTCTTCTGCCATGATTTTCTCCTTTTTTTATCGATGCGCGGCATCAAGAAGCGCCGCGTCGTTTATGAACCTCATCATCTCTACGGCGTCCGACGCCGTGTTTACCTGCCTGCGAAGCTCCGCCGCTCCGCGCACTCCCTTGGTGTACCAGCCGAAGTGCTTGCGCATTTCCATTACCGCAGTGCGGTCGCCCTTTATCTGCCGGAGCAGCTGGAAGTGCCGAAGCATCATCGCTGATATCTCCGCCGCGGTCCGGTGCTTCTTTCCTGCGCCGCCGTCCTTCCATTCCGCGAAGATCCAGGGGTTCCCGAGAGCCGCGCGTCCTATCAGGACCATTCCGCAGCCTGTCTGCTCCATCATCCTGCGGGCGTCATCCGCCGACTGAACGTCGCCGTTTCCGACGACCGGTATCTTAAGCGCGCTCGCTATCTCCGCTATGGCGTTCCAGTCGGCCTTTCCGCTGTAGTACTGCTCGCGGGTGCGTCCGTGGACCGCCACGGCCGAAGCTCCTGCCCTTTCCATCAGCTTAGCGAAGCCTACGTAGTCGTACGTGTTCCGCTCCGATGTCTGCGGTCCTGCCGCTGCATTTCCGTACGCGCCGGGCTTTCCGTAAAACCCTACGCGCATCTTTACGGTAACGGGCTTTCCGCCACCGTGCTTTACGGCTGCCTCCACGCATCTGGCCGCGTTGTCCGGATCCAGAAGCATGGCTGAGCCTTCGCCGTTCTTAACGACCTTCGGCACCGGGCAGCCCATGTTTATGTCCAGAAAAGCGTTGGGACGGTCCTTAAGCTTGTCCGCTGCGAAGGCTATCATGTCCGGCTCGCTGCCGAATATCTGTATGCCCACCGGACCTTCCGACGGGTCGATCCGCAGCAGTTCCTCCGTCCCGGGGCTCTTATAATACAGGCCCTTTGCGGAGACCATCTCCGTGCAGGAGAGCGCGGCGCCCTGCTCCCGGGCAAGCCTTCTGAAAGCGCTGTCGGATATGCCTGCGAGAGGCGCCAGAGCCATCGGACTTTCCGGTCTCAGCCCTAAAAACTCCGTCATCTTTATATCCTGATACTATATGCCGTTTACTCTTCCGGCTTTACCCTTTCTTCCGACTTGTTCTTTTCGTAGATCAGCTGCAGTCCCTCGAGCGTAAGCATCTTGTCCAGGACGTCTATGCAGTCCGAGTTGTCCTTTATGATGTACGCCATTCCGCCGGTGCCGATTACGGTTATCTGCTTGTCGCTGCCGTAAGCCGCGCGGATCTCTTCCTTCATGCGCTTGACAATGTATTCAGCCATTCCTATGTGACCGAACACCAGACCGGCCTGCATGCCTTCCGTGGTGTTGTGGCATATGGCCTTGCGGGGGGTCTCGATCTCTACTCGCGGCAGCTTGGCCGTCTTTTCGAACAGCGCTTCGGAGCTGATCTTAAGTCCGGGGGCTATCGCGCCGCCCAGGTACTCGTTCTTGTCCGATACCGCGCAGAACGTGGTTGCCGTGCCGCAGTCGATTATGATCAGCGGAGCCGGGTACTTGGCCACAGCCGCGACGCTGTTTACGATACGGTCCGCGCCCAGCATCTTGGGGTTGTCGTACTTGATTATGAGTCCGGTCTTTATTCCGGGACCCACGATCATGGGCTCGCAGTCGAAGTAGTAGCGGCACATGTGCTGCAGGGTATACGTCATGGACGGAACTACCGTGGAGATTATCACGTCGTCCACATCCTTGAACGTAAATCCGTGGGTGTCGAAGAGCTGGCGGATGAATACCGCGTACTCGTCGGCGCTCTTCTTCTGGTTGGTCTCCATACGCCAGGAACCCTTAAGCTCCTTGCCGTTGTACAGACCCATTACTATGTTGGTATTGCCTACGTCTAAAGCTAAAAGCATTCTATCGTACCGGCCTTAAAACGGTCCGGCCTCCTTCTCTATCCTCTGTACGGCCAGGGCTACCATTAGTCCGGGCACTATGGTGTTTGCGGTGATGTCCGTTCCGAGCATCTCGCGTATGCGCTTGAGCCTGTACTGCACGGTGTTTACGTGCACGTCCATCAGCCTGGACGCCTTGGACGAGGAAAGGCCCGCGTCCAGAACGAATACTTCCAGAGTCTCCATCAGCTGCCTGGACTTGTTGTCCGTGGCGTCCCTGAACGGGCGGATCAGATCCAGATAGTTGCGCTTTACGCTTCCGCCGTTCATGCAGATGTTTACGCAGTTAGCGGCCAGCGCCAGCTCGAACTTGGTGAAGGAACGCTTCTGCGGGAATATGAACTGCACGAAGGCTTCCGTCTCGTTTATCAGCTGGAACGCGTTGCAGGCGCCCTCTATTCCGGCCGCCGTCATTACGCTGAAGGTCTTCTTGGCGCCGTACTGTGTAAGCAGGTTGGCAAGCTTCTTCCAGTCGTCCGAAGTAGGAGTCTCCGCGTTGGGGGAGCTCAGCACCAGACCGACTATCTCGTCCGGCTCGGCTATCTTTATGGTCCTTAGACCCTTCTCGGCCTCGAATCCGGAGATCGCCGGAAGAGCCTCGTCCTTTCTGGCTCCGGCTATCAGGAACACGCCCTGGATGTCGGCTTCCTTAAGCCCCTGCTCTTCCATCAGAGTATGGGCAAGTCCGCGGTTGCCGCGTCTTAACGCGCGCAGCATCTCGGCGGCGGGGTCGCGGTCGGGAACGTAGTTCCACATTCCCATGGCCAGCTCCATTATCTCCGCCAGCTTGGTCATCTCGTCCTGAGTGTAGTAGTTGTCGTTGTCGGCCAGCATCAGGTAGTAGCGGATGCCGGCGATGTCCAGCGGGCCCCAGTAAGTCTCCAGGCCGCGGACGTCCAGGCGTATGCCTCTGCGCTCCTTGTCGAAATCCAGCCTGTCCAGACGGGTCCTTACCGCGTCCTCTATGCTTACCGTGTGGCGCGTCTCGACGGAGAACACCACGTTGAAGTCAGCCGAGAACAGTACTATCTGGAAGTTGTTGTTGATGGCTGCCTGCTTTGCCGCCTGCTGGAAGTTGGAGTACTTCTCGAAGTTCAGCAGATGGTAGATAGTTCCGTTCAGCAGGTTGTTGCTGAAAGTCTCGCTCATTTGTTACCGCCTTCCTCTCCCTGCTTGTCTTCCTGTTTTTCTTCGTTTTCCTTGGTTTCCTTGTTTTCCGGCTTTTCTCCCACCAGGGAAATGTTGCCGTCCTTATCTATCCTGGCCACGCGTGTGTGCATGGGAGGCTTCTTCATCTGGTTTCCGCCCGGAAGGACTCCTTCCATCTCCTTAATGATGGCTGCTTCCTCGGCTTCCTTCTTTGCTCTGGCCTCGGCCTCGGCGTCTTCCACCTTCTTGCGGGCCTTGCTCCTTGCGTTGTCTTCTTCCTGAAGCTCCGCCACGGTCCTGGTGCCGCTGTAGATGGCCTCGAACTGATCAGCGTCCAGAGTCTCCATCTCCAGAAGGGCGCCTGCTACGCGGTCGAGCTCGTCTCTGTGATCCTTAAGCATCTTCTCGGCGTCAGCGTACGCTTTGTCGATTATGCTGCGGACTTCCTGGTCTATCTTGGACGCCAACTCCTCCGAGTAGTTCTGCTTGGAGGTGAAGTCGCGGCCCAGGAACACTTCGTCCGCGTCGGAGTAGTTTACGGGGCCTATGGCCTTGCTCATGCCGTACTTGGTGACCATGTCGTGAGCGGTCTTGGTGGCGCGCTCCAGGTCGCTGGAAGCTCCGGTGGATATGTCGCCCAGGACCAGGGACTCGGCTATGCGGCCGCCCAGCAGGTGCATTATGTCCTGCTCCATCTCCGTGCGGGTGATGTAGTAGTGATCCTCGTCCGGGAGCTGCATGGTGAATCCGCCGGCGGATCCGCGCGGCATTATGGTCACCTGGTGTACGGGGTCGGAGCCCGGCGTTGCCCTCATTACGACGGCGTGTCCGGCTTCGTGGTAGGCGGTGAGCTTGCGCTCCTTCTCGCTCATTACGCGGCTGCGCTTCTGCGGGCCGGCAATGACGCGGGTGATGGCCTCTTCCAGGTCTTCCATGTGTATTATGGTGCCGTTGCGGCGCGCGGTAAGCAGTGCCGCCTCGTTCATCATGTTCTCTATGTCAGCGGGGGTGAAGCCCGGGGTGCGCTTAGCCAGCACCTTAAGATCCACGTTCTCGTCGAGCGGCTTGTTCTTTGCGTACAGCTTGAACACTTCCTCGCGGCCCTTAACGTCCGGAGTGGAAATGGTTACCTGACGGTCGAAACGGCCGGGCCTCAGGATTGCGGGGTCCAGTACGTCCGGACGGTTGGTGGCCGCCATTACGATTATTCCCTCGTTGGCGTCGAATCCGTCCATCTCCACGAGCAGTTGGTTGAGAGTCTGCTCGCGCTCGTCGTTGCCGCCGCCTATGCCTGCGCCTCTTCTGCGTCCCACGGCGTCGATCTCGTCGATGAAGACTATGCACGGAGCGTTCTTCTTGGCGTCGTTGAACAGGTCGCGGACGCGGCTTGCGCCTACGCCTACGAACATCTCTACGAAGTCGGAACCGGATATGCTGAAGAAAGGCACGCCTGCCTCGCCGGCTACGGCCTTGGAAATGTAAGTCTTACCTGTTCCCGGAGGGCCTACGAGCAGAACGCCCTTGGGAATGCGTGCGCCCAGCTCCAGGTACTTCCTGGGGTTCTTGAGAAAGTCCACGATCTCCGCGAGCTCCTGCTTTTCCTCTTCCAGACCGGCAACATCCTTGAAGGTTATGCGCTTCTTGTCGTCGCCTTTCACCATGCGGGCCTTGGACTTGCCGAAGTTCATCACTCCGGCGTTGCCGCCTCCGCCCATCATGTTGCGCAGGAGTATCACCATGAAGATGATCATGATCAGGGTAGGTATCCAGGAAATGAAGCTGGAGTAGTTGGAGGGCTTGACGCTCTTAACTACCAGGCTGCCGGACGTGGACTGCGGAACGATGTACTTTTCGCTTATCGTCTGCATCTCGAACACGGTCGGAGCGTAGGCTATTACAGTCTCGCCGCTCTTGAGCTTGGCGGTGTAGCCCCTGTTGTTCTCGTTGATCAGGATCTCCGTTACCTGTCCTTTTTCCAGATAGTCCACGAGTTCGGAGAACTCTATGCTTCTGGCGTCACCGCCGCCGAACAGCGATCCGCCGCCGATTATGGTTATAATTCCGGCGACGACGATGAAGATCAGGACATAGATAAGCAGAGCTTTCAGCAGACTCGGCTTCTTGCCGTTGTTATTGTTGTTGTTCAATTACAATTTTCCTCTACTTTCGTATATAAACTTTGTGTTGGATTAACATTTTTCGTGTCAGGTAAAACATTCTATCACATAATATAGAAAGATTCAATGTAGTTTTTGTGTATCGGCAACAAAATTTGAGCGTTTTTCAACAGCTGTTTACCTAAAAACACCGAAGGAAGAATATGCCCCCGGGCCTGCGTTTTATGGTATAATAATCTATTAGACAAACTTGGACGTGACCGGATCGATGCCGGAAAACGGCTCTGTACAGTAAAACAGACTTTTTGCATAACATATTTAACGAAACGGCTCAAAACATGCTATTTGACTCTCACTGCCACTTTACGGACCCGGGATTCGACGACTGCCGCGACCAGCTTGCGGAGCAGATACGCGACCTGGGACTTACGATAGCGGACATAGGAACGGACCTGGATACGTCCCTCGCCGCCCTGCGCGCCGCGAAGCAGTGGGATTTCTGCTACGCCGTCGTCGGATGGCACCCCTCCGAGGTCGGCAGGCTGACCGAGGAACTTCTGGCGCGGACGCTGGAGCTTTGCAAAGAGCCGAAGGTCGTCGCCGTAGGCGAGATCGGCCTGGACTATCACTGGGAGGAAAACCCGCCCAGAGAGATCCAGCAGCACTGGTTCCGCCGCCAGCTGCAGGAGGCCGTGCGGCTGGGCATGCCGGTCTGCATACACTCGCGCGACGCCGACGGAGACACCTTTCAGATACTTAAGGAAGAGGTCTTTCTTAAGCGCGTTCCCGATCCGGACAGCGCACAAGGCTCCGTTGGCCCCGGTTCCCCGGAAAGGACCGTTAAGGCGTCGGACCGCACCAAGGTCCTGATGCACTGCTTCTCCGGCTCGGCCGAACTTGCCCGCCAGTACGTCAAACTGGGGGCAAAGATAAGCCTGGGCGGCCCGGTAACGTACAAGAACGCGCGCCACAGCGTAAATGTGGCGGAGGCGCTGGACATAGGCGATCTTCTGATCGAGACCGATTCGCCCTACATGGCGCCCGTGCCCATGCGCGGCAAGCAGAACAAGCCGACATACGTGCAGTATGTGGCGAAAAGGATAGCGGAAATTAAAGGAATCACTTACAAAGAGGCCGCGGACGCTACTTACCGGAACGCCTGCAGTTTCTACGGAATTGCGGCGGAGCAGCCGCGCGATTAGAGCGTAAGACTGACGATCGCGGCCCGCGGGCCGCGGCAGACGGAGGAAAACATGAGGACCTGGCTGGAGATAGACTTCTCTAAGATGAAAAAGAACCTGGACGTAGTCAAGGGCGTGCTGCCCGAAGGCTGCGAACTTATAGCGGTCGTAAAGGCCAACGCGTACGGCCACGGATTCGTAAAGACGGCTGAAAAGCTTGCGGAGTTCGGCGTCAAGCGCTTCGCGGTGGCATGCATTTCCGAGGCCATGGAGCTTAGGGAGGCCAAAGTGCCCGGAAGCGTTCTGGTGCTCGGAAGCACGGAACCAGCGGACGCTGCGAGGGCGGCGGAGAACGACATAACCCTGGCCTGCGTAGGCGCGGATCATTTCGAAGCGCTCCGCAAGGCTGCCGATGCATATAAAAAAGAACGTAAAGAAGGCGCAAGGCCGCTGAACATACACGTCGCGATAAACACCGGAATGAACCGCATAGGCTTCGACTGCAAGACAGAGGAGCAGATGGACCGTATAGCCGCAGCATACAGGGCCGCGAACGGCGATCCGGATTCCCCGGTACGCGTTACCGGCATCTTCTCGCACTTCTCCAGCGCGGACGACACCTCCGAAGGCGCCGACCCCTACACGAAGCTGCAGCTTTCGCGCTACGAAGCCGTTCTGGCACATCTCGATAAGCTTGGAATAGACCCCGGACTGCGCCACATCAGCAACTCCGGCGGCATAGGCAAGTACCCGCAGACACGTTTCGACGCGGTACGCTGCGGCGCGCTCATCTACGGCTACAACACGGCGATGGACGCAAAACTGCCCGTGGAACCGGCCATGGAATGGAAGACTTCCGTTACCGTCATCCGCACCATTGACAAGGGCGACGCTGTCTCCTACTCCAGGAAGTTCGTCGCGGACGGCCCCAGAGTGATAGCAACGCTTGGCATAGGCTACGCGGACGGACTGAGCCGCGCCCTTTCCAACAAGGGATATGTGCTGATAAACGGCTGCAAGGCTCCCATGGTAGGCAACATCTGCATGGACCAGATGATGGTAGATATAACTGAAATTCAGTTGCAGGCAGAGGAGGCCGCGCGGGCAGATGCCGGAAAATCCCTGAATTCCAATGAGTGCGGGTGCTCCGGAGCCATTAGGCCGGTAAAGGTCGGAGACGAAGCGATCATAATCGGACGCTCCGGCGATCTGGTGATCACCGCGGATGACGTTGCGGAGATCCAGGGCTCCTGCATGCACGAAGTTCTCTCGACCATAGGCCGCAGGGTGGACAGGATATATAAATAGCACATGACAGATCTTGTAAAGACCGTTCAAAACACCATAAAGGAACACAAGCTGGTAAAGCCCGGCGACTTTGTGCTGCTGGGATTCTCCGGCGGCCCGGATTCGCTGTGCCTGTTCCACGCGCTACTGGAGCTCAGGGCTCAGATGGGCTTCGATTTCGCGGCGGTGCACATCAACCACGGGATCCGGGGTGAGGCCGCCGACGAGGACGCCGCCTGGGCAGTGAACTACGCCAGAAGTCACGGAGTGTCGTGCATAGGCGCGGTCGCCAACGTACCTGCCTACGCGAAGAAGCGTCACATGACGGAGGAAGAAGCGGGCCGGAGCGTTCGCCGCGAAGTCTTCGCGTACATCGCGTACGGCATAGCGACAGGCAAGCAGATCGGGACCAGGCCGGATGACAAACGACCGGACGAGCCCAACCTCGGCGCGAGCGGCAAAGCAAAGAGCTCCGCGCAGGACAGACCCGCCATTCCCGTCCCCAAGGGCGGAGTGCGGATAGCGCTTGCCCACAATATGGACGATCAGGCTGAGACCGTACTTATGAGGGTGCTCCGCGGTACGGGTGTCCACGGGCTTTCCGGCATTCAGTACAGGAGCCGGATCGACGACGCGCTGCTCCGCGTAGCCGCCGGGACCAACGACGAGGAGCTCCGCAGCAAAGCCAAAGAGCTTGATATTTCAGTGATCAGACCTCTTATGGACGTTCCCCGCAGCGAGATAGAAGCATTTTGCACCGAAAATCAGTTGCAGCCTCGCATGGATCACACCAACGCGGAAACGGATTACACCCGCAACAAGATACGCCTGGAGCTGATCCCTGCCATCGAAAAGGACTTCAACCCCAACATAAAAGAAGCGCTGGTGCGCCTAGCGGCCAACGCTTCCGAGGATGACGACGCTCTGAGCGGCATCGCCGCCAAAGCCATGATAGATTCCGAGAATGTCCTGGAGGCCAGAATGCCCCGGCCGGAAGACAGCGTCTTCCCCGCCAGCCTGGACCCCAAGCCGCTCCTGAGCTCAATCGAACTAAGCGCTTCCGTGCTGCGGAAACTGGAGCCGGCGGTCTTTAAACGCATAATAGTAAGCGAATTCGCCCGCCTGGGACTGAGCGAAGGCATATCCGCCGTCCACCTGAACGCGCTCTATGGCGCCGTGCAGAAGAACATCGGTGGCAAAGTGACGGAATTCCCCGGCGGCCATACGGCAACGCTGAGGGGAGGCACCCTGACGCTGAGGTAGAATAGCAATCGCAGAATTAATAAAGCGGCGCATACGCTGTGCTCAAGGACACGCTCCCGCTTGGTTGGGAGCCCACCAGCGGTTCTAAACTCCGGCTTCGCCCTAAGGCTTGCCGGTCGCTAAGAACCGGGATCCCAAACAGTCCTTTGATCACAGCGCATGCGCCGCTCTTTTTTTTATAATCGTTATTCCTTCTCTTCTCCGGCGATCGTCTCGTCCAGTTTCTTCTCTATGTTCAGGATGTTCTCGATGGCCTTCTTCGCGCTGTCGAAAGCTGCGCTTGCTCCGTCCGCGGCAACTTCCTTGATACCGGATATCGCCGCTCCCGCAGCGTCCAGGACCACGCCGGCTCCGCTCTTCGCGGCGTTTGCTCCGCCTTTGGCCACTTCCTTTATACCAGTTAGCGCCGCGCTTGCCGTATCCTTCGCCGCCTCCTTGATACCGGACAGCGTGGAATCCTTTATCTCCGCTATCGCCGCGTTCTTAAGCTGTGACAGTACCTCCTTGGTGGAATCGCTGAATCCGGAAAAGCTCTTAAGCACGGACTCCAGCCCCGCCAGACCTCCGCTCGTAAGCTCCGGAACGGTCTGGGCGCCGCCGGACATAAGACCTTCGAACAGTTCGTTTACGAAAGTCTCCCTGGCCTCCACCGGCATGCCCTCTATCCACGTCTTCAGAGTCTCGTTTATCCAGCGGTCTTTGGGCTCCGTCATCTCGGACAGTGCCAACCCTCCGTGATACACGCCCCACGACGCCAGCGAATGCTGCATGAAACCGTCGAACGCGGACTGCACTATGCGTGTGTCGGAAAGCTGCGGCTCCATAAGCCGCCCTATAACGCTGTATTCCGGGATTATCCTGGTGGTCTTCGCGTCTATGCGCTTAAGCAGCTCCGTGTCCACCACCTCCGGCGCAAATCCCGGACCGTCCAGCACGAACACCCTTTCCACCTTGGCCATGTCTTTGGCCGGAAGCATGCAGGCAGTATACATCGCAAGGTTGGCGCCCTTGGAATGTCCGCCTATGTACCAGACTCTGTCCTTCGCGTTGCTCTTGGATCCTATAATACCGGCAGGCGTTCTGCCGCTTTTTTTCGGAGGTTTGAAGTTGATCGCGGCCTTAGCGTACTCCACCGCCATCTTCTGCGCCTTGGTCTGCGTGTAGGCGATCATGAAGTCTTCCTTCCAGCCTACAAGCGTGTCGTCCGTTCCGCGGTACGCGATGAAGGAAAACTTGTCCTTCCAGCTAAGCACCACGGCGGAGAACTGCAGATCCTGATCCGGGTCGAGCTGATCCACGTAACGCGTTATCACCAGCTCGCCGAATCGCTTGGACTTTGCCGCCGCAAGGAATATGTCCGAATTGCCCAGGTCTCCCCCGGTTATCTTAAGGCCGAGCTTACCGGAGAACTCCGTCTGCGCGCAGTCCTTAAGGTAGAAGGTGCCGCCGTTCGAATCCATCGCCGGGCTCAGGTCGAAATAGGAGATGACGCACATTATCAGGGCGTCGACTTCCCCCAGAGGTCTGGCGTCGAAATCCACGTCTCCCAGCCACGCTATGTAATCTGTAAGTCTGTCCATTGTACCCTCCGTGTGCCTTCTTATCGGATCCGTCTGCTTTTCCTGTATAAGCTGCACAAGCGCCTGGCCTTTCGGCAGCTGTCCTGTATGCATTACACCAGCACCGAGCCCACGATCCCTATGAATATCAGCGCCACAGCCACGATGTATATGGCCATCATGGTCTTCTGCGGCATCAGATGGAACACTCTGTTCAATATAATGTTCAGAACGAATATTATAATGCCCAAATATGCCAAATAAACAAGGTTCATGCCGGTCCCTCCGCTAGTTTATGGTCATTCCCGGAACGTCGTCCGGCGAAACGAAATGCAGATGGCCCTCCGGGTCCTCGGAGAACAGCAGCATTCCGCAGCTGTCCAGACCGCGAAGCTTCCTGGGCTTAAGGTTGACTACGGCCATTACCTTCTTGCCTACGCACTCCTCCGGCTTGTAGTGAGCCGCCACGCCGGAAATGATCTGGCGCTTCTCGCTGCCCAGATCCACCTGGAACACCAGCAGTTTGTCCGCCTTGGGATGCTTCTCGGCGGAAAGTATCGTTCCGACACGCAGGTCTATCTTCTCGAAGGTGTCGAACTCTATGTCTTCCTTGAACGGTTCGTAGTTTATCTGCGGGCCAGCGGCAGCCTTCTTCAGCTCCTCGAGCGCCTCCAGTTCCTTGGCGACGTCCAGTCTGGGGAAGAGCACCTCGCCGCGCTCCACTTTTTCGCCGCCCAGACAGTCGAAGACCTTGGCGTCTTCCCATGCAGGCTCTGCCGTTATTCCGAGCTGCGACCGAATCTTAGTTGCAGTTGTGTGCATGAACGGATGGATCAGCACGGACGCTATGCGCAGGGACTCCGCAAGGTTGTGCATTACTTCGTCCAGCCTTGCCTTCTTTTCCGGATCCTTGGCCAGCACCCAGGGCGCCGTCTCGTCTATGTACTTGTTGGTGCGGCGTATGCCTGTCCATATGGACTCCAGCGCGTAGTTGAACTCGAACTTGTCCATGTGGGTCTCCACGCCCTTCCAGGACGCCAGGACCGTATCCCTCAGCTCGCCGTCCGGATCCTCCGCGGCCGCCTCGTTGTGATTCGGTATTATTCCGCCGCAGTACTTCTCTATCATCGTTACCGTGCGCGACACAAGGTTGCCCAGGTCGTTGGCAAGGTCGAAGTTCATGCGGTTTATCATTACTTCGTTGGTAAAGTTGCCGTCCTGCCCGAAGGTGTACTCGCGCAGCAGGAAGTACTTCAGCGCGTCCACGCCGTAGCGGTCTATCAGGACCACCGGGTCCACGACGTTGCCGAAGCTCTTGCCCATCTTGCCGCCGTCGATCAGCAGCCAGCCGTGGCCCAAAACGTGCTTGGGAAGCGGCTGTTCCAGACTCATCAGCATGGCCGGCCAGATTATGGAATGGAAACGTACTATTTCCTTGCCCACAAGATGGATGTCCGCGGGCCAGTATTTCTTATACTTTTCGTCGCTCTCGCCGTCCACACTGGGATAGCCCAGAGCGGTAACGTAGTTGGAGAGCGCGTCCAGCCACACGTAGATGGTGTTGGTCTCGTCGATCGGGACCGGAATGCCCCACTTTACGCTCTCGCGGCTTATGCAGAGGTCCTCCAGGCCCTGGTCTATGAATCCGAGCATCTCGTTTACGCGGGTCTGCGGCTGCAGGAACTCGCCGCCCTTAAGCAGCTCCACCAGCCTGTCGGCGTATTTGGACAGACGGAAGAAGTACGCGGTCTCCCTGGCCTTTTCGACGGGTCTGCCGCAGTCCGGGCACTTGCCGTCCTTAAGCTGGCTCTCGGTCCAGAAGGATTCGCACGGTGTGCAGTACCAACCCTCGTACTCGCCCTTGTAGATGTCGCCCTTTTCGTACATCTTCATGAAGATCTCCTGTACGCGCTTGATGTGGCGCGGCTGGGTGGTGCGGATGAAGTCGTCGTAGCTGATCTCCATGGTCTTCCACAGTTCCTGGATGCCGTCGACTATGTGGTCCACGTACTGCTGCGGCGTGACCCCTGCCTCCGCGGCCTTCTTCTCTATCTTCTGGCCGTGCTCGTCCGTGCCGGTCAGGAACATTACGTCGTAACCCTGCAGCCTTTTGAAACGCGCAACGGCGTCCGCCATTACGGTGCAGTAGGTGTGCCCGATGTGGAGGTTTCCGCTCGGGTAGTAGATCGGCGTAGTGATGTAGTAGCTCTTTTTCTCTGACATTTGATTCTCCTTTGAACTCTCGGGGCGCTCCGGCGGCCCTTAAGCTATAAAAATGACCGGAAGATGCCCTCCGGTCGATACTTAACTAAAGTAAAACACTTCTTGTCCGGGCATCCTAAAGCGGCGCGGCTCCCCCGCGCTTGCGCATGCCCATCATCGATCTGTTGAAGAAAGTGTTTTTCATGATGAATTATTATTGCTTAAAAACCTTTAAATGTCAAGGCTTTATGAACATCCGGCCAGGCAGCCGGATCGTTTGGCGCAACGCTCTACGCAAGTCCGCGCCTTGCTCTGTCCTGAGATCTACGCGACCCCGCGCCTTACCCTGTCCTGAGCGCGTCCGGAAAGCAGCTCGGACAGGCTCATCGCCAGCAGTTCGTCCCTGCTTACCCATTTGTAAGCGGTGGTCTCGCCTTTCTGCAGCCTGATCGCGTCCTTGGGGCCGCCGTACACACAGAGATACTCGGCGTAGATGGTGCGGTTCTTTTCGCTGACGGTAACGCCCAGCTCTTTCAGATCCCTGCAGGCTATGCCGGATTCCTCCTCCAGTTCGCGCACTGCGCACTGGATCGCCGTCTCGCCCGCCAGAGCCGAGCCGCCCGCGGAGGCTTCCCACATTCCGCCGTGTTTCTTCATGCGGTCGCGCAGCATAAGAAGGTAGGTCCCGTCCGCGTGCCTTACAAGCACGTTGCCCACAAGGTGGAACTGGCCGGCAGGGATCGCCTCGCCCCTTGTAAGGGTGGCGCTTCCGGTCTTTACGAAATCCTTATTGTACGAATCCCAAAGTTCTCCGTTTCCTGCCATCTACTGCTCCGTATCCGTTATCGTTTCCGGCAGCTCCGCTGCCGTCTTCAAGTCTGTCATCTCGCCCAACTGTTCTGCCGCCGGCTCTGAAACTGTTTGACCGCCCGGCAGCTCCGCCGTCCGGTTTTTTTCAGCTGCCTTGGTCTGCACTAATATTATAGCACCGAACAGCAGCGCGCATCCTAAAAGTTCGCGGGCAGTCATCGCTTCGCGCAGCATTGCCCATCCCGCCAGAGCCGCGAACACGGATTCCAGGCTCATTATCAGCGACGCCGCCTCCGGCCTGGTCCTCTGCTGGCCCATAAGCTGAAGCGTGTAGCCTATGCCCGCGGACACGAAACCGCAGTACGCGATGGACACTCTGGCGTCCCATATCTGCGTAAACGTGGGCTTCTCCGCGATGAATGCCCATATCGTAGACAGCACGAACGACACGAAGAACTGCAGAAAACTCATCTTCACGGCGTCCGCCTTCGGCGCGAAGTGGTCCGCGCAGACTATGTGCCCCGCGAACACGAACGCGCATCCTATTACGTACGCGTCGCCCTGCCCTATGGAAAAGCCCTCTTTTATGCACAGAAGATACATTCCGGCCGCGCCTATCAGCACCGCCAGCCAGGTCCTGGCGCTTACGCGGCGGCGGAATATCACCGCGCCGTAGATCGGCACCAGCAGCATGTACATCGCCGTTATGAACCCGGCCTTGCCCGCCGTGGTGTACTGCACGCCTATCTGCTGAAGGTTGTTGGCAATGGTTATGGCTATGCCGCAGCCTATGCCGCCTTTAATGGTATTGATGTCGAACCTGAACGCGTCCTTTGGGCCGCGCACCGCGATCACGAGCACCGCAAGGAAGACAGTGGCCAGAAGGCACCTGGACGCCATGAAGGTGACCGGCGTAACGTGGTCCATGCCTTCAACCTGGAACACAAAAGCGACGCCCCACACGAAAGCGGCGCCGAGCAGCATGAAACTTCCTGCCAGATTGTTGTTCCTTTCCTTTGCCATGTACCTGCCTGTGTTTTTCCTGACCGGTCTGCGTTCCGTCCTTGCCTGTTCGGCCCGACAGGACCTGCCCGCATCTGCAACTGAATTTCAGTGCGAATTACCTGCGCTCTTGCGTTTCAAGGCCTTCCGGCCCGCGATTTAAAGCATTATGTTGCGATTATAGCACCAAATGCACTTGCCCGCAATTTTCTTTTAGTGTATTATTAATGTACGCTTAAGTAAGAACGCGGCGCGCAGGCCGCCGCAGCAGATAAAGGAGACATTATGTTTGGAAGAAAAAAGGAAGAATACCAGGCCCCCGTATATGAGGAGCCCGTACAGGAAATAGCAAAGCCCGAACCTAAGCCCGTCGCGCCCTCCACCGTCATAGGCAAAGGCGTTATCGTAGTAGGCAATTTCGATTCCAAGGAGCCCATAGAGGTCCTCGGAACCATCCGCGGAAACATCCGCTCCACCAGCAGCGTAAGCATAAAGGAGAACGGATCGCTCGTAGGCGAAGCCGCGCTCAAGTCGCTGGATCTTGAAGGCCGCGTGGAAGGCACCGTGCTCTGCTCGGACGAGACCGTCATACGCTCCACCGGAGCTCTTAAGGGCAACCTATCCACAGCCAGTCTTCGCACGGACGACGGTTCCGCTTTCGAGGGCAAGCTGAACATGGTACCCAAGCCGCCGGTAGTAAAGACACCGGAACCCGCGGAGGACGTTCAGCCCGTAGCCGACGCGCAGCCCATAGAGCAGTAATTCCCGCAATACCTGAACACACCCGGACCGCACAGCCGGTCCGGTTTTTTATTACTCCAGGCGGAGCAAATCCCTTATTGACATTTCCCGCGCATAAGCGTATTATTAACACAATATTTCGAAAGGAAAGTTGTATGAGAATCACAAAATCCTCGTCTTCATCGTCTTCCTGCTCCGGCTCCTCCTGGGTGCTGAAGTTTTGAATGCGAGCTTTCCTGGTACGATAACACGATGATCAGCCGGAAGCTTGCACTTCCGGTTTTTTAGTAGAGTACGGGCGGCGAACCGCTGCGCCGATCGCAGACATAGTTCTGCAGATCGCGGGCAGGATACTGAAGCGTCAGGCCCGGAACATAGAAGGATCCGTCAAAATGGAAGAAAGAGTCTACAATTTCTCGGCCGGCCCAAGCCAGATGCCCATGGAAGTTCTTCAGCAGGCGCAGAAAGACCTGCTCTGCTACCCGGGCGCAGGCGCTTCGGTGCTGGAGATGAGCCACCGCAGCAAGTCCTTCGACGCCATAATCGACACGGCCGAGGCGGACCTGCGCAAGCTTATGGACATTCCGGACGATTACGCGGTGCTGTTCCTCCAGGGGGGCGCCACCACGCAGTTCTCCGAGGTCTGCATGAACCTTGCCCATCAGGGCGATACCATGGCTTTCATCAAGTCCGGCCAGTTCTCCGGCAAAGCCATGGACGAAGGCGCCCGCTGGGGAAACGCCGTATGCGTGGCAAGCTCCGCGGACGAAAAGTACACCTTCATACCTGAGATAGGCGAAGGCTCCGAGGCTCGGCCCTTCCCTGCGGACGCGAAGCTCCTGCACTTTACCGGAAACAACACCGTATTCGGAACGACTTTCTGGGACATCCCGCAGATACCCGCTTTCGCTAAGGACGCAAGGCTTGTCGGCGACTGGTCGTCGGCCATCCTGGGCGTAAACATAAACGTTAAGGACTACGACCTGATCTACGCCGGAGCGCAGAAGAACATAGGCCCCGCGGGCGTCACCGTGGTCATCCTTAAAAAGGACATCCTGGAGCGCGAGATCGACCCCGTGGTCCCCATAATGCTTCGCTACGCGCCCATGGTCAAGGCCAGATCCATGTACAACACCCCGCCGTGCTTCTCCATATACGTATCCGGACTGATGTTCAAATGGGTGCAGGAACAGGGCGGCGTGGCTGAGATGGAGCGCAGGAACCGCGAAAAAGCAGGCCTGCTGTACGACTTCATCGACAACTCCGGGCTCTACACCAACCCGGTACGGCCGGGCGACCGATCTATCATGAACGTGGTGTTCCGGCTCCCGGACGACCAGCTGACCGCGGACTTCGTGGCGGCGGCAGCGTCCAAAGGCCTGATAAACCTTAAGGGACACCGCGCGGCAGGCGGCTGCAGAGCAAGCATATACAACGGAATGCCGCTCGAGGGCGTCAAAAAGCTTATAGAAGTAATGAAAGAGTTCGAGCTGGCCAACAGATAGTTCGGACGTCAGGGCTGACGCCCCGGAAAAAAGGCAGACACACGGCGCAGGCCGTCAAGGAGGATATGATGAACAACATTCTGGTTCTTAACAACGTCGCCAAGGAAGGCATAGACGCGTTCGACACGAACAAATACACGCTGAGCAAGGACGTTAAAAAACCGGACGCCATACTGGTACGCTCCATGCCCATCCACGACATGGAATTCGGCCCGGAGCTGAAGATAATCGCGCGCTGCGGCGCAGGCGTAAACAACATCCCAATCGAGCGCTGCACTCAGCAGGGCATATGCGTGGTCAACTGCCCCGGAGGCAACGCCAACGCGGTAAAGGAAATGACCATCGCGGCGATAATCATGAGCATGCGCAACGGCTACCAGGCCATGACCTGGGTCCGCAATCTCTCCGACGAAGACTCCGCCTACGGCAAGAACGTTGTGGAGTCCGGCAAGGAAAAGTTCCGCGGCCCGGAGATAATGGGCAAGAAGATAGCGGTGATCGGCGTGGGCAACGTAGGTTCGCGCGTGGCCAAGGCCTGCCACGACCTTGGAATGAAGGTCGTAGGCTACGATCCCTACCTGTCGCACAGCAGATATCTGGAGCTTGGCGCATATCTGGACTTCGCCCCCAGCTTCGAGGAAGCGATAAAGGACGCGGACGTAGTTACCGTGCATCCCCCGCTCAACGATGAGACCAAGGGAATGGTAGACGCAAAGGCCGTCGCTCTTATGAAGGACGGAGTCTACCTTGCGAACTTCGCGCGCGGCGGCATAGTCGACGGCGACGTAATCTGCGACGCTCTCGAAAGCGGCAAGATAGCCGGCTATGCAACGGACTTCCCCACCCCCCGCATGAAGAAGATGGACAAGGTGTTCTGCACGCCTCACCTGGCAAGCGGCACCCCGGAGGCGGAGATCAACTGCGCGATCATGGCGGCCCGCCAGACCATCGACTACTTAGAGAACGGCAACGTGCTCAACTCCGTAAACCTGCCGGACGTCAGCTTCGCCCGCGCGGAAGGCGACCGCATAACCGTCATCCACGAGAACAAGGTCGGCATGCTGGGCCTCATGACCGAGAAGATCGCAGGCATGGGCCTCAACATAGAGAATCTGGTGAACAAGGCCCGCGAAGGCATAGCCTACACCATCCTGGACTTCAACACCCAGGTACCGCAGAAGCTTGCCGACGCACTGGAGGCCATAGACGGAGTTATACGCGTACGTATCATTAAGTAAGGATCTTACAGAGATCAGACGGTGTCAATAAAAGCAGCCCCGCGTCCATGCGGGGCTTTTTTCTTTTCAGGGCCGCAATGCGCTTGACGCGTCTGCGCCCCGCTGATAAACTATTGATACAAAGGTGCTGCCGGAAGACGGTCAGCCTGGATTATTGACAATGATCGTCAATGCCTCGAAACTATTTGGCGATCATTTCTTTTTTCCGATGGTGTAACCGGCTATAAAAAGCGTCACTGCAAAGCAGATCCGCGTGATCATATCCATTACAGTCATAGGATCACCCCCTTTGCGAATTCTCGCCCGGAGGATACCCCTCCAAGCGGAAGGGCTGACCGTCTTCCGGCAGCACAATAACATTATAAAAAGAGCGCCCCGGGCGCTCAATTTTATTATTGGCAAAAACGGTACAGAGATATCTGGGGCAGGGCATCAAAGCCACCATGATCGTATCGATCCGGATGGTTCAAGAGCAATTACTTGCTTTTCGTCAGTCCAGGTATTCCAGGATCTGTCTCCAAGCCTCGAGCAGGCGCTCCATGTTCCATGCGGCGTTGGCCGGCGAAGTGGACGGAAGGCATATGGCCGGGCGTCCGGTCTGAGGCAGGCAGTACTTAGTGTAGATCTCGTGCGACTTCTTTCCGTTGGTAAAGACCGCGCGGATGTCGGCCGCCGCAAGCAGCTCCGTAAAGTCGTTAGGTACCACGTTAGTTATGGAGCTGTCGCTTGAACCCTCTATGTCGCAGGAATGGATGGAGTCCCAGGCCGCAATGTGATGCCGCCGCAGCATGTCCGCTTTCTCCGGAACGGTCTTCGGGATCGGTTCGCCGAACATCTCCGCCAGCAGCTTCCAGAAGCGGTTCTGCGGATGGCCGTAGAAAAACCCGCTCTCCCTGGACTTTACCGAAGGAAAGCTTCCAAGTATCAATATTCTGGATGTTCCGTCATAGAACGGCGGAATTGGGTGGACTATGTGCTGCATTTGTTTGCTTTGCGGCTGAATGGTCGTGGGTCCGGACTAAAATGCCCCTTCTGATCAGCGCTTCCTTATTATAGCCAGGACCAGCGTTAGCACGAACAATACGGCCGTGATTGGAATGCCTATCTTAAAGTAGCGCAGGATGGGCCCTATGTCCGCCGCGGTGATGCTGCGGGGGTCGGCCGGATCCACGAGTATCTTAAGCTCCATGCCTTCCTTGTAGCTCGGCATGTAGACGCCAAGTTCCCGGTCGTATTTTTTGCCGTCGACGGTGTATTCCACGTAAACGTGATTGGTCTCGTTCCGCTCGTTGCCGGGGCCGTATTCCACTTCGGTCTCGATCTTGCGGATGACGCCGGTGGTCTCGTTCCAGTCCTTGGGATGACCGGAACTTAACACGGACAGGACTACAACGAATGCGATAAGGACTATCAGAAAGAATAACGGAGTGCCGAATCTGCCTATAATTCTGCGGATCATGAGTGTTTTGCTTCCTTTACTGTTTTACGCACAACAAAGAGCAACTAAAAGCTAGTTGCTCTTCTTTTGCTGTTTCTGTAATTACTTCTTGGGGACCAGTTTCTCCGTGCCGCCCATGTAAGGCTGCAGGGCCTTGGGGATGCGAACGCTGCCGTCAGCCTGCAGATTGTTCTCCAGGAACGCGATCAGCATGCGGGGCGGAGCCACCACGGTGTTGTTGAGAGTGTGCGGCAGGTAGTTGCCCTTTTCCTTGTCGCGCACGCGGATGCCCAGCCTGCGTGCCTGAGCGTCGCCCAGGTTGGAGCAGGAACCTACCTCGAAGTACTTCTTCTGGCGCGGGCTCCATGCCTCTACATCCAGGGACCTTACCTTAAGATCCGCAAGGTCTCCGGAGCAGCACTCGAGTGTGCGTACCGGAATGTCCAGGGTGCGGAAGAACTCTACGGTGTTGTTCCAGAGCTTGTCGAACCACATCGGGGAATCCTCCGGCTCGCAGATGACTACCATCTCCTGCTTTTCGAACTGGTGTATGCGGTAGACGCCGCGCTCCTCTATGCCGTGGGCGCCCACTTCCTTGCGGAAGCAGGGGCTGTAGCTGGTAAGAGTCTGCGGAAGGTCTTCTTTATTTAACATTTGTCCGATAAAACGTCCAACCATGGAGTGCTCCGACGTACCGATAAGATACAGATCCTCGCCCTCTATCTTGTACATCATATTCTCCATCTCGGCAAAGCTCATTACGCCCTTCACCACATCGCCGTGGATCATGAACGGCGGGATGAAATACTCGAAGCCCTTGTTTATCATGAAATCGCGCGCGTAGGACAGTATGCTGCTGTGCAGGCGGGCGATGTCTCCCTTAAGATAGTAGAATCCGTTGCCGGAGGTCCTGCGGGCGGCGTCTATGTCTATGCCGGCCAGGCTCTCCATAATGTCCACGTGGTAGGGTACTTCGAAATCCGGGACCACAGGCTCGCCGAACTTCTCCAGCTCCACGTTGTGAGTGTCGTCCGGGCCGATTGGTACGGAGGGATCTATGATGTTCGGGATGACCATCATACGCTTGGTAAGCTCCGCCTGGGATTCCTCTTCCTGCTTTTCCAGAGCCGCCAGCTCGTCCGCTATCTCGGCCACCTTCTGCTTGGCTTCCTCCGCCTTGTCCTTAAGACCCTGCTTCATGAAACCGCCGATCTCGCGGCTTACGGTGTTGCGCAGAGCCCTAAGCTCGTCGCCGCGGGTCTTGGCCGCGCGCAGCTGCTCGTCCAGCGCTATGACCTCGTCCACCAGAGGCAGTTTTTCGTCCTGGAACTTCTTGCGGATGTTCTCCTTTACGAGCTCCGGATTGCTTCTTACAAACTTGATGTCTAACATTTTATCTCCTTAAGGGCCGCGCCGCGTTTTCCGGCGCTGTGCCATGTTCGCTAATTAATGTATTTTATCACACAAACGCTTATTTTTGAAGCGTTTTGAAGCGATTTAGGGCAATTGCCTGTATTGCCGACGGGGGTATGATATAATGGTGAAGGACGGATCGTCCGGAAAGGAGGCTGCGCGTGGACCCGGAAAAGAAAAAAGTTGTCTTCACGATCTGCTGTTTCGCGGTGATAATACTGGCAGCAGTGCTGCTGATCAAAGGCGGCAGTCTGAGCGAGCCGCCCGGTCTTAAAGTGTCCAATGAGTACGGCATTAAAATAAGCGCCCAACGGGGCACCTACAGCTGGCAAACAAGCCGCACCTCCGATGTAAACGCGGACAGCGCGGGGCCTTTGAGACTGTATAACCTGGGCGAACTGCAGGGAACAGAGGCCTCGGAGAACGATGACTACAGCCTGATGCTTGAATTCGGAAAAGATCCGGACTCCGTTTCCGTAGTCATCTACCCGAAGAGCGCAGCTGCAACGGAGGACTACAGTTCCGCGATCCAACGCGATGTGACGACCAGCCGGACCGGCTGGAGATTCACCATTCCGGAAGACGATGTGTATATCGTGGAAGTGTACGCGAAGTATGAAAAGGGGAACTGCTACTACTACTTTTATACGACGCCATGAAGCGCGCCCTGCCGGACCTTACAGGCTGTCCTATGAATACTGGAACGCCCTGCTGAGTGCAGCGAACTCCTCTATGGACAGAGTCTCCGGGCGGCGCTTTTCGTCGACGCCGCAGGCTGCCAGCGCTTTAAGGATGTCCTCCTTCTGCAGAGGGGCAGCGCCTGGCGCGGTACGATAGCCGACGAGAGAATTAAGAAGGGTCTTTCTCCTCTGGGAGAAGGCCTTTTTTACTACGGCGAAGAACTGCGGCTCCTCTTCCGGGGCCAGCAGCCTTTCTTTTTTAAGGGTCATGTGGACCACTGCGGAATCCACCTTGGGACGCGGGGTAAAATACTCCGCGGGAACGTCCAGAACGTAGCTGCAGTCCGCATAGTACTGAAGACTTATGGACAAAACGCCATAGTCCTTGCCGCCGGGGCCTGCGCAGATGCGCTCCGCCACCTCCTTCTGGACCATTACGGTGATACTCTTTGCCGGAACGTTCTTTTCCAGGATCCCAAGCAGTATGGGCGTTGTTATATAGTACGGCAGATTTCCGACTATTCGAAGGTCTCCGGAATCGCAAGGCTTTTCGGGCTTTTGCTCCATTCTGGCGGCGGCATGCGGGTCGCTGCACTGTTTTTCAGTTGCTGAATCTGCATTCTTTAAAGGCACCGAGACCCTGCTCCAGTCGAACTTAAGGATGTCTTCGTTTACGACCTCCACGTTAGGCGCTCCCGCAAGGTTGCCCTTAAGCAGCGGGATGACAGAACTGTCCAGCTCCACGGCTATCACTCGCTTGGCCCGTTCCGCCAGCGTGCACGTTAAAGCCCCCTTACCGGGACCTATCTCCACCACGGTATCGTCCGGACCCGCGCTGCAGGCGTCAACTATCGCCTCTATTATCTGCGGGTCGTTTATGAAATTCTGTCCTAGAGCCTTCTTTGCCCTGAAATCTCCCATTTTGTCCTTGGTCCTGCCCCGAATGTTTGTCCTTGGTCCTGCCCCGAATATCAGTCCTTGGGTCCTTTCCTGAAATATCAGTTCCAGGCCCTTCCTCAAATATTTTAAAAGACGGTCCTCCGCATCAGAATCAGAGGATCGTCCCGCTTTAATTTGCCGCTTTATTGCCCGAAGTCTCTTCCGGCGGCACCACTATGTAGACCGTCTCGCCCGGGTATATCATGCGCAGGTGTGTTCTGGCCTGCTGCTCTATGTATTCGTCGCTGGTAACGCGCGTAAGCTCGTCCTCCAGCTGGTCCAGCTTCTCCTGAAGCGCCTCCAGCTTTGCCTCCGCCTGCGCCTTTTCCTTCTTCAGCTCGGAGATCCTGTAAACGGCGCGGCCGAAAACGAAGCCGGCGACCAGCAGAACGGCGATGGCGATAAGCATTATCTTTCTGCGCTTCTTTGCCTTTGCCGCCGCTTCGGCCTGCTTCCTCTCCTGCTCCTCTTTCTTGATACGCAAAGACTCCCGGCGCTCTTTCCGCTCCAGCTGCTTCTGCGTTATTGCGTTCTCCAGAATGTCTTCTTTGAAAAGATCCTGAGCCAAATCAATTCCCCTTTATCCAGCTTATTCTATCATATTAGTTATAAATAAAAAAGAGCGGTTTTTGCCTCGACCGTAGGGAAAAAGTCTCGGTTTTATGCTATTATATTTATCGGAAAGGAAGTAAGCATCATGACATCAGCAATAGTAATAGGAATGTTAGTCGCCATTCTGGTCGGCCTTAAGACCAACAGCATAGTGCTTGCAGTCATCACATGGATCGTCGTTGGCGCCATCGTCTACATCCTGCTGAAGCTCCTCCACGGTGGTCTGAGCAGAGGCGTGGACGCCGCTGCGGACGCTATCTCCAAGGCAAAGGACAAGGCGGACAAAGCAGAAAAAACAGAAGTAGTGGAAATAGCAGAGGAGGACGGCAAGTAAATGGTCAAGGAAGTTATCATAGCGGTCGTCTTCATAATAGCCGCGATAGCCATCAGCGCCTGGTACAAATCCAGCCAGAAGAGCAAGGGCAACATCATAGACCGTCCCAGGGATTTCGCGGAATACGCGGAGATCTTTACCATCAGACCCGTTACCGATCAGGAATTCTTCGACGCGGTAAACAGATCCGGGATCAAATCCATCTACCCCGGAATGAAGATCTCCGGCAACACCGGAACCATGTACCTGGAAGTGGGATCGTACTTTAAGGCGAAGATCTCCCACAAGGAGCAGACGGACGAGCACAGCGTCTACCGCTTCGAGTTCATCAGCTGGAGCTCCAAGCACGGCACGCCGGAGCACGACATAGAGATGAACGCCGTAGAGACCAGAGTTGAAAAGATCTTCCTGGATCTGGACCCCAACGCGCAGGTATCCACCGTCAAGAACGAGATCAAGACCAAGCGCAGCCTTATCTGAAGGAGGCCCTGAATGAAGTATTTTCTTATACTCTTCGTCATCGTCCTGGTCCTTATGATTGTGATCAAGGCCATCTCCAACGGAGTTGACAAGACCGCCGAAAAGATGAAGAACGACAGGGACAGGGCTGCCGGAGCCTACAAGCAGACGGAAAACCAGAACCTGGCCGACAGGTTCAAGAAATAAAGCATTATACGTTAGTTCTTTTAAGGACCGGGGACGCTTCCCGGTCCTTTTCAATTCTGAAACAGTCTGTCATATATAATGCGCCGCGCATGCTGTGATCCAAGGACTGTTTGGGACCCGGTCCTTAGCGACTGGCAAGCCGGAAGGCGAAGCCAGAGCTTAGTACCGCTGGTGGGCTCCCGGCCAAGCGGGAGCGTGTCCTTGAGCACAGCATGCGCGGCGCTCTTTTAAATTATTTCGACTGTTCCTTAAATATGCTGTTACAGCTGCGGGCCTGCCTTTACAAGGCTCTTGCCCTTCTCGGTGGTCTCGTACTTCTTGAAGTTCTTGATGAACCTTCCGGCAAGATCCTTAGCCTTCTCTTCCCACTCGTTGCGGTTCTGATAGGTGTCGCGAGGATCCAGGATGCCCCATGCCACGCCGTCCAGCTGTGTGGGTATCTCGAAGTTGAAATACGGCAGCTTCTTGGTGGGCGCCTTGTTGATGTTTCCGTTAAGGATGGCGTCGATTATTCCGCGGGTATCCTTTATGGAGATGCGCTTGCCGGTGCCGTTCCATCCGGTGTTTACAAGGTAAGCCTTGGCGCCGCTCTTCTGCATCCTCTTAACGAGCTCTTCGCCGTACTTTGTGGGCGGCAGCTCCAGGAATGCCTGGCCGAAGCATGCGGAGAAGGTGGGTGTGGGCTCGGTTATGCCGCGCTCGGTACCTGCCAGTTTGGCGGTGAATCCGGAGAGGAAGTAGTACTGGGTCTGCTCGGGATCCAGGATAGAGACCGGAGGCAGAACGCCGAAAGCGTCGGCGGAAAGGAAGATGACGTTCTCTGCGGCCGGGCCTGCGGAGGTGGGTCTTACCTTCTTTACGATCTTTTCTATGTGCTCGATAGGATAGCTTACACGAGTGTTCTCGGTGACGCTCTTGTCCGCGAAGTCTATCTTTCCGTCCTTGTCTACGGTAACGTTCTCAAGAAGAGCGTTCCTCTTGATCGCGTTGTAGATGTCGGGCTCGGATTCCTTGTCCAGATTGATTACCTTAGCGTAGCAGCCGCCCTCGAAGTTGAATACTCCGTTGTCGTCCCAGCCGTGCTCGTCGTCGCCGATCAGCAGACGCTTGGGGTCGGTGGAAAGGGTGGTCTTGCCTGTTCCGGACAGACCGAAGAAGATGGCTGTGTTCTTGCCTTCCATGTCGGTGTTGGCGGAGCAGTGCATGGATGCGATGCCCTTGAGCGGCAGGTAGTAGTTCATCATGGAGAACATACCCTTCTTCATCTCGCCGCCGTACCAGGTGTTGAGTATTACCTGTTCTCTGGAGCTTACGTTGAAGGCTACGCAGGTCTCGGAGTTGAGGCCCAGTTCCTTGTAGTTGGTCACCTTTGCCTTGGAGGCGGTGTATACCACGAAGTTCGGCTCGAATGTCTCCAGCTCTTCAGCGGTAGGCTGGATGAACATGTTCTTTACGAAGTGAGCCTGCCAGGCGACTTCCATTACGAAGCGCACTGCCATGCGGGTGTCCTTGTTGGCGCCGCAGAAAGCGTCCATTACGAAGAGCCTCTTGCCGGAGAGCTGCTTCTGGGCAAGATCTTTAACGATGGCCCAGGTCTTTTCGTCCATGGGGTGGTTGTCGTTGGGATATTCCGGAGTGGTCCACCAAACGGTGTCCTTGGAGTTGGCATCCATTACGATGTACTTGTCCTTGGGCGAACGTCCGGTGTAGACGCCTGTCATTACGTTTACGGTATCCAGCTCCGTAAGTGTACCTACGTCGAATCCGGTAAGGCCTTCCTTCATTTCTTCCTCGAAGAGGAGTTCGTACGACGGATTGTGGATGATTTCGGTCGCGCCGGTGATTCCGTACTTGCTGAGATCGATCTTTGCCATTATTGTTCCTTTCCTTCCCGCGCAGCTGCGCAATTATATCATTACTCTTCTGTGAAGATGTATTTGACGTTGAATCCTCTGGGATCCGTGTGCTCTACGCACAGATCTCCGTTAGCGTCCGTGCTTACGTTAAGCTCGCCGTTCGGCTCCAGTGTCCTGACGTAAGCGACCGGATCGTCGGTCGACACGCTGCGGATCTCGCATTTGAACGGCGACTGCCCTCCGCAGGTAGGCTGACGTCTTTCGATCGTTAATTCATAGTTCTTCATATCGTCCTCCGGATCGACTGCGGGCCGGGAAATGTTTCCTGACCATCCATTTGATTATACTACATATGAGAGAAAAATTGCATTATCGTTAATAGTTTGACCCGAAAAAAGGCCGCCGGGGCGCTGATCTTACAACTGCGGCCCGGCTGTCCGGCCCCTGTTCTGCTTCAGGCGTGCTACGGCGCGACCACGAGCCCCAGATCCAGCAGCGCTTTGCGAAGTGCCTCGTTACCCTGCGGAGTAAGGTGCACGTCGTCCGCCATGAACATCTTTCCGCCCTGCGGCTTCCAGGTCTTAACATTTGTAAGGCTGCCGTCCGCTGCTACGACGGCTGTTCTGCCGGGGGTGACCAGCCACAGAGTGCGTTCTCCGCAGAAGTCCTTTATCCTCCTGAGCTCGTCCTGCGTTATCTCCACGGTCGCGTCAAGCAACAGCAGCACTTTGTCGGCCAGGGTCATGCTGCCGGAAGCGGTCTTCATGTCCGCCAGCAGCGCGTCCGTGTCGAACTGTTCGTAGGTCCTGAACGAAGCGTGCGCGTAATCCTCCTGTATCAGCGGGTAGACGTTGGTAAGCAGATCGTTGCCGAAGAAGGACACCATCTGGCTCCTGTACGTTTCGTATTCGGCCTCGGCCTGCGCCTTTTTCTGACGCCATTCGTTTATGTAAGGATCGCTGATCGCGTCAACTATGGTTTTCGCGAACGCTTTGCGGCCCTCTTCCGTCAGGTGCATGCCGTCCGCGAAGAACCAGTCCGGATGGCCGCTGCTTATGCTCAGCCAGTCCACTATGGTAAGGTTGTCGTACTGTTCGGCGAGCTGGTAGATGGCCGTGTTGGAATTGTCCGTCTTGGGGTTGGTGTTGGTCAGCCAGTAGACCTTTTTCCCGGCCAGCATGTCCATGGCCGTCTCTTTTACCCTGTAAGGGCTGTCGCCGTTGGCCCCGAAGTTTACGACTATGATGTCACCCATCAGGTCGTCGTTGTTAAGGCGGCCGAGAATGTCCGGAAGGACCCACGCCGTGCGGGATTTCTTCGCGTCGAACCAGCCGTTGGGGAAGGTCTTCATAAGTTCGTCCAGGGCTCCCAGCATTACCGAATCCCCGATGCACACGACGCGCATCTGTCTGACCGCCTCCAGCACTTTTTCCTCGCCGCCGTCGAAGCTCTGAAGGAGCTCTGTCCACTTGTCCTCGTCGTTTCTGCTCTGCTCCGCGATGGCCTGCTGGCGGGCCTCCATCTCGCGAGCATTCTCCTCCAGTCTTTGCTCAAGCTCAGCGAGCTCCTGCGTGTGATCTTCTGCAACTGAAAAATAGTAACCACCGCCCGCAGTCGCAAGCAAAAGTACGATAAGCGTTGCAATTTTAAGACCTGCGGGCTTCTGACCCTTGCGGAAATAAAGACCGTAATGCATCAGCAGCGCGATAAGTATGGTCGATATTATGATAGCGGCGCAGCGCGCCCCCTCGCTGAGCGTCTGCGAAAACAGTTCCGCGCAGAGGAATATGATGGGGTACTGGACCAGGTAGATCTCGTAGGACACGTTGGCAAGAAGGCTGAGCACCTTAAAGCCCCCGGCCTTTTCATGCCTTGACACGGAAACTCCGGCATAGCTTACCAGCCTTGCGCTTATAAGCGTCACAACAAGGAACAGCAGAGCAAGGTATTTAAAGCTGCTGTCCAGCGCGCAGTTGATCGCGGCGAAGATCACCAGATAGACCCCGAACACCCACGCGGACGCCGAACTGCCGCGCAGAGCTTTCGGGACCATCGGTCCCCAATACTCCTCCGCGAGCCCCAGGACAACACCCAGGAAAGGTGCGAATGCCCTGGCCATGCTGTGGTAGTAGGCCTCCGTTATTCGCCCCTCCGCGATAAGCCGGCTGAAGAACACGAAGCTGGCCGCGCACACCGCCAGCGGGATCAGACAAGCAAGCGCCCTGCTTATCTTCTTTCCTATGAACTTCAGGACTACGAAAACAATCGGGAATATCAGCTCGAACTGCAGAAGTATCCCGATGTACCAGAAATGGATGAACGGAGAATCCGTATGCCTTGCGAAGTAGTCCTGGCTGGCCGCGATCTGCCAGAAATTGTTGTATCCCAGCAGCACGGACGTGGTCTCCGGCTTAAGATTCAGCCATCTTATCTGCGGAAGCAGCGAAATCACGCCTACAGTGATCAGCACTACGACCAGGAGCGGCAGGTAGATGTGCAGCAGCCTCTTTAGATAGTGCTTAAGGATGTTGAAACGCTCCTGACGGAAAGCGGACTTTACGCTCAGGTAGCCGGTCAGGACGAAGAATGTGCAGACGGCAAAGAAACCGCCGCGCAGGATGCCCGTGTGATAGAGCAGGACCGCCGCGCAGCAGATGACCCTGAGAATATCAAGTCTAATATATCTAACGTTTATCTGATTTGTTTGTATGTTTTCCATTCAGAAGTCGGTCTGTTTGATAATTCGGGCCTAAGCCCCGGCCGCAGACCAAGACATTTTACCATATTATATAGGCAAAGACAAACCCGGACAGCGTTCTGCATATATTGGCAAAGACAAACCCGGACAGCGCTCTGCCCGGGTATTAACTGTCATGATTATTGCTTTCCGTCGCCCGCTCCGCTCGATGCTGATCCGTCAGCCGGCGCCTATCGCTCCGATCCTACTTCCCCAGCTCCACGGTACGCTCGTACGAAGCTTTTACAGCCTCCATGACGGCCGAACGAAGCGAGTACTCCTCCAGCACCGCCACGCCCTCTATCGTGCTGCCCTTGGGCGAGCAGACGTCCGCCTTAAGCTTCGCAGGCTCGGCGCCTGTTTCCAGAGCGTATTTCGCGGAACCCAGCACGGTCTGCTCGGCAAGAAGCTTCGCTTCTGCTCTGGTAAGCCCCGCGCGCACGCCTCCGTCGATCAGCGAGTCTATGAACATGAACACGAACGCGGGTCCGCAGCCGGACACAGCGCATCCGGCGTCGATCTTGCTCTCCGGCATGGTAAGCAGCTTGCCGGCCGGCTCGAACATCTTAAGCACCGCCTCCATGTCCTTTTCGCTCGCGAAACTGCCTTTGGAGCACAGTATTACGCCCTCGCCGCTTGCGCAGGGTGTGTTGGGCATTATGCGCACCACCGGAACTTCTCCCAACGCGGCCTCTATCGCGGAGGTCTTTACCCCCGCCGCCATGCTTACCACAGCATAGCGATCCGCCCTCTTCGACAGCGGCTCCTTTATCGATCCCACCAGTCCGGGGAGCGCCTGCGGCTTTACTCCAAGCACGATGATTCCGCATTTTTCAAGTATTTCCGGCAGCTCGGCGATTTTGCAACCGTAATTCAGTGACAGTTTTCCGGTCTTTTCCGGATGTTTGTCGAACACATATATGTTGTCTCCGCCCAGCGCTTTCGCGGCCACTGCGGCGAGCACTCCGCCCATGTTGCCGCATCCTATGAAGCCTGCTGTTGTTTTCTTTGCCATCTTGTCCTCCCGGCCGCCCGGTCCGCTGTTAAAGCCTGTTTGCGGCCCGAAATGCCTGCTCAGCGGATCTGACCGCTGCCTTCGATTATGTATTTATACGTGCAGAGCTCCGCAAGCCCCATGGGGCCCCTCGCGTGGAGCTTCTGCGTGGATATTCCCATCTCGCAGCCCAGACCGAACTCTCCTCCGTCCGTAAAGCGAGTGGACGCGTTAACGTACACCGCCGCCGAATCCACGGTCTTAACAAAGAAGTCCGCGGCCGCCCTGTCCTCAGTTATTATAGCGTCGCTGTGATGCGTGGAATGCTTCTGAACGTGCGCCACAGCCTCTTCCACGCTGCCTACGACCCCAACGGCCAGAATGTAGTCCAGGAACTCCGTGTCGAAGTCCTGCGCCCCGGCGAGCGTGCCGTCTATTATTGCGGCAGCCTCCGCGTCCAGGCGAAGCTCAACGGGCACCAATCCCCTGGCCTTTCTGTCGTCCCTCAGCCTTGCGGATACCATTGGCAGGAACTTTCCGGCTATGTCCCTGTGCACCAGCAGCACTTCCTCCGCGTTGCAAACGGACGGCCTGCTGGTCTTGGCGTTCTCTATTATCCTTACCGCCTTGTCCAGGTCCGCGGACGCGTCCACATAAATGTGGCATATGCCCGTGCCGGTCTCTATGCAGGGCACCTTGGCGTTCTGCATGCAGCTTTTGATAAGCCCCGCGCCGCCCCTGGGTATTAGAAGGTCTATAAGCCCCTCGGCCTGCATTATCTCCAGCGCGCTGGCCCTGGTCGTATCCTCCACAAGACCCACGAGGTCCTCGGGAAGCCCCGCGTCCGCAAGGCCCTTTTTAAGCGCAACGGTTATAGCGTAATTGGATCTGAACGACTCCTTGCCGCCCCTCAGCACCGCCGCGTTGGCGGACTTTATCGCCAGAGATGCCGCATCCGACGTAACGTTCGGCCTGCTCTCGTATATTATGGAGATGACGCCCAACGGCACCGCGGTCTTCTTTATTACAAGTCCGTTGGGCCTTACGACCTCCGCAAGCACCTTCCCTACAGGATCCGGAAGAGCCACGACGTCCCTTATTCCGTCCGCCATGCCCTTAATGCGCTCCTCAGAGAGCATCAGCCGGTCTATCATTACAGCGCCGTATTTTTCCCTGGACGCTTCCACGTCCTCCGCGTTGGCCTTAAGGATGTCCCCGGTCGCCTCTTCCAGACGGTCCGCCATGGCCAGAAGCGCCTTGTTTCTTGTGCCTGTGTCCGACGCCGCCAGTACCGGCGCCGCCTGCCTTGCGTTTTTAATTATCTCAAATGTAGTCTTCATGATATTACCCGTAAACTGCGTCTACACCGATGGTTGCTAGATGTACTCCCGCACGCCGGCGACCGCTATGCTTTCTTGCCTACGAACAGCGTCCCTGTGGCTTTGCCTTCCATTATGTCGTACAGGCTCTGCTCGTTAGCGCCGTTGATTATCGCCATGTCTATGCCGTTCTTCATGCAGATCTTTGCCGCGCCGAGCTTGGTCGCCATGCCGCCCGTTCCGAGAGCGCTGCCCTTTTCGCCGCCAAGAGCCATTATTTCGTCCGTAAGCTCCTCCACGACCGGGATAAGCTTGGCGTCCGGGTCCTTCCTGGGATCCGCGGTATACAGCCCGTCGATGTCCGAAAGCAGCACCAGTAGGTCCGCCTTTACTCCCGCGGCGACCAGAGCGCCCAGAGTGTCGTTGTCTCCCACACCGTACTCCACGGTGGAGACCGTGTCGTTCTCGTTTATTATCGGCAGCGCCTTAAGTTCCAGCAGTCTTTCCACGGTGTTGGCGAAATTGCTGTAACGCGAGGCGTCGCTCAGGTCGTCCCCGGTTATCAGGATCTGCGCCACGGTGTGACCGTGCTCCGTAAACATCTTGTCGTAAGTGTACATCAGCTCGCACTGTCCCACGGCCGCGCAGGCCTGCTTGCCCGGCATGTCCTTAGGCTTTTCGGAAAGTTTAAGTTTGCCTACGCCCATTGCCGTAGCGCCCGAGGACACCACTATAAGCTCGCATCCGCTGTTCTTTATGTCGCTCAGGACCTTGCACAGCGCCTCCATGTGGCGTATGTTCAGCCGCCCCGTGGAATAAGTGATGTTCGATGTGCCTATCTTGACTACTGCTCTCATATTTCTCTCCGATGATATGCCGCCGGTTTTATACACAAAAAAACTAATAATTGCTTTGTTGCATTATAACAAAAGAACGCCTGAAAATTCAAGCGTTCTTTACAAGTCTGATTATTTGTATGCGCGCATGGCCGTAAGGCCTTGATCGCGCCTTGGACCGTCCCCTGCTTTACATCGTAAAGTTGTCGAAGTAGCCCTGGATCCAGATTATCGGAGTTCCCTTGTCTCCGGAGCCGGAGGTAAGGTCGCACAGGGAACCCAGAAGGTCGGTCAGCTGTCTGGGCGTGGTGCCCTCGGAAGCCATGTTGCCAACAAGGTCGGACTCCTTGGCTTTTATCGCGTCGGAGATGGCGTCCTTAAGAGCCTCGCCGGAAAGATCCGCAAAATCGTTGTCCGCCAGATACTTAAGCTTAAGCTCGTTGGGCTGTCCCACAAGACCCGCGGTGTGAGCCGGGCTTACTACCGGGTCCGCAAGCTCCCAGATCTTGCCTACGGGGTCCTTGAACGCTCCGTCACCGTAGATCATTACTTCTATGTGCTTGCCGGTGGCTGCCCTGAGGCGCTCCGCTATTCCGTCCACTACGGGCTGGCAGTCTCTGGGGAAGAGCTTTACCTTGTCTTCCGTAGCCTTGTTGCTGCCCAGCAGACCGAACTTCTCGTTGCAGCCGGAGCCGTTTACGGGAGCGGTGAGTATGTCGTCCATGCCCAGGACGATCTCCGCGCCGGCGGCCTTAAGGAGCCTCTTGCTGCGCTCTCTGGTGTGGATGTCGCAGGTGATGACGTTCTTGGTGTAGTTAAGGATTGCGCGCACGTCGTTTGCGAAGATTATCTCCACGTTGGCGCCCTCTTCCTGGATCAGTTTCTTGTAATACTCGATGTAGTCCACGCCGGTGAATCTATGCTTCTCGAAGCCGAAGTACGATCTCCACTGAGGCTCGCTGAGTACGTCGCGGAACGGGTCTACGCCGGCCTCGTCGACCTTGTCCACGGAGATAAGGTGGTTGCCCACCTCATCGGAGGGGTAGCTGAGCATAAGATAGATCTTCTTTGCTGCCTTGGCCATGCCGCGCAGGCAGATCGCGAAACGGTTCCTGGAAAGGATCGGGAAAACCACGCCGAATTCGCCGCTCGGTATCTTTGCCTTAATGTCGTCCGCAATATCCTGGGTGGTAGCGTAATTGCCCTGAGCCCTTGCGACGACGGACTCCGTGACTGCAACTACGTCGCGGTCGCAGAATTCTATGCCGTGTTCCTCGCTGGCCTTAAGCACGCTGTCGGCAACGATCTTTACGATGTCGTCACCTTCCCTGATGATGGGTGCTCTGACGCCCCTGGATACTGCTCCTATGCATCTTTCCATTGTGATGTCCTCCTTGAAAAGACCGTATATGAATGATTTTTAAAACAAAGTTGATCCGCCGGGCTGTATGCCCTAAGCGCTGTCTGCCGCGCGGTCGTTCGTCCGCGGCGGTCCGCTCTACCTGTCGTAGAACAGGAGCGGGTTGAGCGGCGTGCCCTGATAGTGGATCTCGAAGTGGACGTGCGGACCTGTGGATACGCCTGTGGAGCCCACCTTGCCTATTACCTTGCCCTGGTAGACTTCCTCGCCCACCTTGACGTCTATCTCGCTCTCGTGGCCGTACCAGGATTCGTATCCGCCGCCGTGGCTTATTATTATCAGCAGTCCATACGCGCCGCGCCTTCCGGCAAACGTTACCGTTCCGCCGTCCGCAGCGTATATAGGCGTCCCGTATGCGCAGGCAACGTCTATTCCCTTATGGTTGGTGGACGCGCCGGCGGTCGGAGCCACACGGTAGCCGAAATAGTCGGAAATGATATATCTGGCCTTTATCGGGAACAGCCAGGTACCGGAGCCGCTCCTCTGCGGGATCTCCTTGGTGCCCTGCTTGTAGACCGCGTCCACAGGCTCGGAGATCGTTGTGTTCGACTGCTCGAACCTGGATATCTCCTTGCCGTTTATGGTCTGAACCACCGCCACTATGCGCTGGATGCCCGGCTTGCCCTCTTTCTGCAGTATCACCTCGTCCTGGTACATGCTGGAATCCCTTACGTATTTGACGCCGTACGAAGTCTCTTCGTCGTAAGTTACGTTTGCCGCGGCATATACCGTTACCAGCGGATTCGGAGCTTCGTCGTCGCGCAGATCCTTTACGGATCCGGTCTCTATGTAGCGGGCCGCGTCGTCCGGGTTCCACAGCTCGGACAGGTTGACGTTTACCTCCTCGATGGATATCTCCTCGTCGAAGGATACGGACGTGTAATCCCAGCCTTCCTGCTTAGGCGCGAAGTATTCCTTAACCGCGGCAATGATGGCGTCCGCGGTCTCCGGTTTGTCCATTACCGCCACCTGCTTGCCGTTTATGGCGATGGCGTAGCCGGTCACATGTATGTCGCTCATGTAAGTGAGCGTATTGAGTATGTCGTCCTGACTGTCCGTATCGATGCCCAGTCCGAACACCCTCTTGAACTCTATGTCTCGTTCAGCGTTGAAGCTTATGTTTGCTCCTGCGTTCTGGGCCAGCCTGTCGCCCAGCAGCTCTATGGTCTGGTAGACGTCGCGCTTGGTCTTTGCCGTGCCCAGCGGTCTTCCGAAGTAGCTGTACTGGTAGGCCGACATGGACGTTACAAGTATCAGTCCCAGCGAGACCGTCACCACTACCGCGGCGAATATCTGGAAGATCGCCCTCTTGTGAGCGTCGACCCACACGCGCAGGTCCCAGAGCTTTTCCCACAGGTAGCGAAGCCCCGCCCCCAGATAATAGAAGATCTTAATGAACAGATTTACTATGAACACGAAGATGCCCAGGAAGTCGTACAGAAGCTTGTACAGGAAGTTCCAGAGCGTATCCGCGGCTTTGTGGGCCGCCGTAAACACAGGCTCGTACGCGTCGTGCAGCACTTCGCCGTAGATCTCGGCCTTGTTCTCGGCGCTGCAGTAAGCGAGGTTCTTCACCTTTACGCGAGCCTCTTTAAGACCCTTTACAAGCCTTGCGGTCCTGCGGAAGACGCCCTCGCCCCTCTTTACCGGAGCCTGCGTCAGCGCGGCGCGTTTGGACTTGTATATGACCAGAGTTTCGCCTGCCGTATCGAATTGTAGGTTTTCGTTATTTGCCATTTTCCTTCAGTAATCTTTCCGCTTTCTCCTTGTAGCACGAGCATCTGCTGCCGTCGTCCAGTATGCCGGTGTCCCTGCATCTGGGGCAGTCGTAGACAGCCTCGAGCGCGTTGGCGGCATAGCCGTTCTCCGCAAGGAGCCTTGTCTTTTCAATGTTCAGCGCTTCCATGCGCTTCTTCTGCCTTTCGACCTCCTCCGCGCCTGCTTTGTTGAGCATGGCTCTCGATACCGCGAATCCGCAGTCCCTTATCTCCGCGACTATCTCCTTTACGCGGGGGATCCTTGCGTATACTTCTTCGCGGACGCGGGCGGTCCTGGCCTCGTTCTCGCGGCGGGTCTTTTCGTACAGAGCCTCCACCCTGGCGAAGATATCCTCGCGGCTTACGGTCTCCGGACTCTGGTTCTTTTCGTTCCAACGGCCCACCAGTATGGTGTTCAGATAGTTTATGTTAGGATTGCTGATCCCGGTGGTCTTCTTGCAGGCGTCCTTTACCTCGTCCAGCGAGAATCCCAGCTTGTCGAACCAGCTGTCTATTATGCGTTTTTCGGGCTCCGTGGCGCTTCTGTGGAAGCCAAGCTCCTTCATTACTGCTCTGTAATAATTGTAGTGCCTGTCCTCCGCGCCCAGAGCGTCCTCCACCTGGGCGGCTGTGGTGTAGCCTTTCGCCCTCCAGTCCTTAAGGATGGCGCCCACGTAGCGGTAGCGGTTGCTCTTGCCTCTTTCCGTGCAGTATTTGTATCCGAGAAGTATCACTTCCGGCGACATTCCGTACTGGCTCACCCAAAGAGCGATCTCCTGGGGCTCGCCGGATTCCAGCAGCCTGCCGGTCGCAGTTTCTATGTTTCTTAAGAGCTCGGAGTAATCCGCGTCGTCCAGAGCGAAGGGCCCTTCCTGCGCGGGCTGAGAGCCCTGCGGCCTTCTGCCGAAGACGATCTCGCGTATGTTCAGCAGCTCTATGCCGTACTTTCCGGGGGCCCTGGGGTCCGCGGTCTTTCTGACTATGCCCTGCTTGACCCAGTAATCCCAGGCTTCTTCCAATTCCGCAAGGCTTATGCGCAGCTTTCTGGCCATGGAGTCCGCGTCCGACGGAATGCCCGCCTCCGCGTTCATGGATGCCAGAAGATACGCTTTTACGGCATTCGAAGGCGCTCCGGGCATGTACTCGGAGATGAACAGGTTGTCCACCTTTGTATCGTACAGAAAGTAGTTTTGTATGTTCTGCTTCTTAAAGTCCATGTCTGTCGGCTGCTTTTTTGCAGCGTTCCGATGTCCTGTTCCGTCTTAGTATCATTCCTGGGGCGGCTGCGCCGCTTCGTCCCTGGCTATGTTTACAAACTTGGTAAACCTCGGCTGCCAGCCCAGAGTTACCTTTCCGGTCTCGCCCATCCTCTGCTTTGCCAGGATGACCTCGCAGAGATTCTTTGGCTCGTAGCCGTCCTTGTTGCGGTTGTAGTAGTCCTCGTTGAACAGGAACATTACCACGTCCGCGTCCTGCTCTATGGCGCCGGATTCGCGCAGGTCGGAGAGTATGGGCCTCTTGTCGCCCTGGCGCTGCTCCACAGCTCTCGACAGCTGCGAAAGCACTATAACCGGGCAGCGGAGCTCTCTGGCCAGCTGCTTAAGGTATCTGGATATCTGCGAGACTTCCTGCTGACGGTTCTCGCCGCCGGCCGCCTTGTCCGCGGACATCATCTGCAGATAGTCCACGATCACCAGGTCTATGGGCTTTTCCTGACCTATCCTGCGGCATTTGTTGCGTATCTCCATGACGCCGATGCCGGGGGTATCGTCTATTATTATGTCCGCGTCCGCGAAGCGCAGGGCCGCGTCGCTTATGCTCTCCCAGTCCTCCGCCGAAAGGTTTCCGGTGCGCAGCTTGTTGCTGTCCACCCTGGCCTCCATGGCCAGAAGCCTCATGCCCAGCTGCTCCTTGCTCATCTCCAGCGAGAAGATGACCACGCGCTTGCCCTGCTTAAGAGCCGCGTACTGCGCAACGTTGAGCGCGAAGGCGGACTTGCCCATGGACGGACGGGCCGCCAGGATTATGAGATCCGAATTCTGGAAACCGGAGGTCTTCTTGTCCAGGTCGTTGAAACCGGAGGGTATTCCGGGGAGCCTTCCGCCGTTGGCCTCCACCTCGTGGATGGTCTTTATGTTCTGCTCCAGCACATCCTTTAAGGTCGTGAACTGGTTATGCTGCCTGCTTCCGGCTATGTCGAAGATGACGGTCTCCGCGTGGTCCAGGACCAGCTGGCTGTCGATGTTCTCCGCGTAGCTCTTCTCCACAATGTCCGAAGAAGCGCTGATAAGGTTCCGCAGAACGGCCTTCTCCGCGACTATCTTGGCGTACTGCACCGCGTTAGCCGTGGTCGGGACTTCGTCGGCCAGACCGGATATGTAGGATCTTCCGCCCGCCGCGTCCAGGGCCTTGCGGCTCTTGAGCGCCTCCGCTACGGTAACTATGTCGATCGGCTTGCTCTCTTTCGCAAGCTCGTACATCGCGGAATAGATCTCTTTGTGCGCGGGGGAATAGAAGTCTTCGGGCTTGATGTAGTCCGAGACCTTGTAATAGCAATCCCTGTCTATCAGTATGGACCCCAGGACGCTCCGCTCCGCGGGCTCCGAATGAGGGGGTATCCTTTCTATCTGAGGCATTTCGTACTCCTGTTCCGCTCCGTTAATGGTTGAACTGAAATTCAGTTACTGCTTCGCTATAACGTTCAGTTTCAGGGCCGCGGTTATTCCCTGATAGAGCTTTAGCTGCACCGTCGCCGGGCCTTCCTGCTTAATGGGGTTGTCCATCGCGATCTTTTTCTTGTCCAGCTCTATCTTGTACTCTTTGAAGAACGCGTCCGCTATGTCCTTGGCGGTTACCGCTCCGAAAAGCCTTCCGCCTTCTCCGGCCTTGGAGTAGATGTCCACCGGAGCCGCGGCTTCGATCTTCTTCTTAAGATCCTCGGCTACGGCCTTGTCCATGGCGCGCTGTGCTTCTATCTCCGCGCGGCGCTTCTCCAGCACCTTAAGATTGCCTTCGGTGGCCTCCATCACAAGGCCCTTGGGGATCAGGAAGTTCCTTGCGTAGCCGTCGGAAGCGTTAGCCACCTCGCCGGCTTTGCCCAGTCCTTTAACGTCCTTAAGCAGTATGACCTTCATGTTTATATCCTCCTAAAGCAGTTTTTCGTCTCTGAGTATGGCCACGACCAGAGCGATCGCTTCTTCCGGGCCTACGTCCGTCTGGGCCGCCGCCACCGTCTGATGACCGCCTCCGCCCAGTCTTTCCATTATCGTCTGTACGTTTATCTTTCCCGCGGACCTTGCGGAGATCATGGTCCTGGCGCCTCCGCGTCCGGCTACGAACGCCGCTTCCACGTCGCGCATCTCCAGCAGCTCGTCCGCCACCTGCGATACAAGCACCTGCATGGAAGGGTCGCTCTCCCTTGTGTAAGCTACCGCTATGCCGTGGTTCAGCACCTCCACGCTGGATACTATCCTGGCCTTCTTCTGGTAGAAATCCAGGCCTATCTTGAAGTATTCCTTTACGTTGGCCATGTCGGCGCCGCTGCGCCTGAGCCACGAAGCCGCTTCGAAGGTCCTTACGCCCGCGTTTACGGTGAAGCTCTTGGTGTCCAGAGCTATGCCGGAAAGCAGCGCCTCTGCCTCGAAACGCGTTATCTCTCCGCGGTCTCCGGAGTACTGCAGAAGCTCGGAGACAAGCTCCGACGTGGAGCTTGCGTAAGTTTCCATGTATGCCAGGAGAGCGTTCTCCACCGCGTCTCCGGCTTTTCTGTGATGATCTATAACCGCTATCTTCTTGGCAGACTGGATAAGGCCGGGGAACTCAGAGATTGCCGGGCGGTGGTGATCCACCATCACCAGCAGACTGTTGTCGCCCAGAAGTTCCAGAGCCTGCGCGTGTCCTACGAAAGTATATTTATCCAGGTTTCTTGCCGCGTTGTAGATAAGGTCTACGCCTTCGCCGGGGTCTTCCAGAACTATGGCGGCCTGCTTTCCGCTGTTGCTTACCAGGGCGTAGATGCCCAGAGCGGCGCCGAAGCAGTCCAGATCCGGACGCGTGTGGCCCATTATCACCACGTTGTCCGAGCCTTCTATAAGCTGCGAAAGTATGTGAGCCATTACGCGGCTCTTGCCCTTGTTGCGTTTTTCTACCGCCGGAAGAGCTCCGCCGTAATACTCGGTATCGCCTTCCAGGTTCCTGACTACCGCCTGGTCGCCGCCTCTGCCAAGAGCCAGATCCAGCGCCGCGGATGCTCCTTCCTGAAGCTCCTCCAGCGTTCCGTCGCCTTCGCAGACGCCTATGGACAGAGACGCCGGGAAGTCCGCGTTGGTCTCTATGTCGTGCATGGCGTTGAGGATGGGGAAGCGCATGGTGCGCAGAGGCTCCAGGTACTTGTGCTCGAACACCATAAGGTATCTGTCCATCCTGGCGCGCAGAAGCACTGCGTCCAGACCTATGGCCCAGTTGTGGACCGTCTTGTCTATGGCCGCGGCTATGCTGGACTGCTCCTCAACGGGGCTTGCCTCCAGCATGTCGTCGTAGTTATCCACGTTTATGTAAGCGGCGCAGGGGCGGGTGTCCGCCATGTATGCCTTGGTGTCTTCCAGCTCCGTGGTGTCCGCGAAGAAGAGCATCCTTCTTTCGTGGCCGCGGAAGTCCGCGTCCGCGCCCGTAACCTTAAAGCACCTGCCGCTTATGGTTGCTTCAATCTGTGTGTCGGCGGAATCGAAGAACGGCTTTACCGATCCGGTGTTTATGGTGGTGTGCAGAAGGTTCTGGTCCTCGAAGAAAGTCTCGAACGAGGGGTTGGACCATATTACGTCGCCGTTTCTGGAGACCACGCAGACCAGCAGCGGAGCGCCGTTGCTGAAAGCCTCCACATAGCCTTCGTGCTCCTTGATGACGGTCTTCTCGTTCTTCTCCAGCGTTCTCTCCACGAAGTTCTGGGTGTAGCGGAGATGGAAGAAATAGACCGCCGCCGCGACGAACAGCGCCGCAAGCCCAACGTACATGTTGAACCACATTATAACGGCGCCCATCACGAGCATCACGATCAGCCCTATTATCATGAACGGCTGAGATAATTCTTTTGCCAGTTTTTTATTCATATGTCTTCCCTAACTGTGCGCATCAGACAAAATGACATCATATTATATCACAAACGGCGCAATTTTGGGTGAATTATGGTATAATAACCGACATGAGGATCAGAAAAAATCCAAGCTCTCTTCCCGCGGAGGAGATACAACTTATAACCGGGGCTTCCGACGCGCTGGCCCACCCGCTGAGGGTGGAACTTTTCCGTTACATCTACACGGAGAATCTGGCGCGCAGATCCGTATGCAACAAGGATCTTGTGGCGGAATTCGGCTATTCACAGTCCACGATCTCGCAGCACATGCGCAAGCTGCTGGTGTCCGGCCTTGTGGAGGCCCGCAACAAGGAGACCTACGCCTACTATTTCGTGAATCTGGGCGTCCTGGGCAAGTACCTGGACAGCGTCAGAAAGCTGAACACTCCGCTGCCCTAAGCATCTTTCAAAAAACCAAATGCTCCGCTTTCCGCGGAGCGTTTTTTCATTTGTGGTAGGTCTCGCCGGCGTTTATCTTGAATGCCCGGTATATCTGTTCCAGAAGTATCACCCTCATAAGCTGGTGCGGGAAGGTGAAGTCGGAGAACGAAAGCTTTAGATCCGCGGCGGCCAGCACGTCTTCCGAAAGCCCGAGCGAACCTCCTATAACGAAGACCACGCGGCTCTTGCCTTCCAGGCCAAGACCGGATATCTTTTCCGCCAGTCCCTCCGATGTAAGGCGCTTTCCGTTTACGGCAAGAGCGATTATGAAGCTCTGCGGCCCTGGCTGGAGCTTTGCGAGTATGGACTCGCCCTCCGCCTTTATGACAGCCGCCTCGTCCGCCGGGGAGCTGCCGCGCAGCCTCTCCTCCGGAAGCTCGGTTACCGTAAGCCTGGCAAAGCGGCCGAGCCTTTTGATGTACTCGTCCGCCGCGTCCTGCCAGTATTTTTCTTTAAGCTTGCCTACGCAGATTATTTCTATGTTCATTAAGTGATGCCGCCGCCCGGCCGCCGTTCTAAAAAAGTTCCGGTAATAAAGAAGACGGCTGACGCCAAGCGGCGCCGGCCGTCCTGCATGCTGATATTAATTGACTCCGCTGGAAAGCACTACTTCCGTGCTGTATTCCACGCCGGCCCTGAGGTATGTGACGCTGACGGTATCGCCGTCCTTGTAAGACACGAGGACCGTGTTGATCCTGTTCATCGTTCCGACTTCCGTGCCGGCAACATTGATGATTATGTCGCCCTTCTGGATGCCTGCCGCCGCGGCGCCGCCGTTCTCGGAGATGCTGTAGACGTAGATGCCTCTGGAAGTTCCGTAGCGGGTCTTGTATTCGTTAGCGTCGTATCCGTTGCTCTCCTCGAGCCCGATTCCGGTTATGCCCAGATAAGCCCTCTCGAACCTGCCGGTAGCCTTTATCTGCTCCACTATCGGCTTTGCGGTGTTGACCGGAATGGCGAATCCCATGCCCTCGCCGGACGTAGCCTTGGCGGAGTTGATGCCCACGACCTGTCCCGCGCTGTTTACGAGCGGTCCGCCGGAGTTGCCGGAGTTGATGGTAGCGTCTGTCTGAAGAAGGCCTTCCATGGTAGTGGTGTTATAGCCGCTGCCGGAAGAAACTTCTATGGTCCTTTCCAGACCGGAGATTATTCCCTGGCTCATGGAGAACTTGAACTGCAGTCCCAGCGGGTTGCCTACGGCCGCCGCGTAGGAGCCGACCCTGACTGTGTCGGAATCGCCAAGCTCGGCCGCGACAAGGTCAGAGGCGTCTATCTTGACTATAGCCAGATCCAGCGTTGCGTCGTTCCACAGGACCTTGCCGTCGAACTCTCTGCCGTCGTAAAGATATATCGTAACTGTTCTGTAGTTGCCGTCGTTTATTACGTGGGAGTTGGTCAGGATGTAGCCTGCCTCGTCGACCACGAAGCCCGTTCCCTGAGCGGTAGCCAGCGATTTGCCGCCGCCTCCGCCGAAGAAGTAGGAATAGCCGCCCATGGACGTTTCGTAAGAAGTCTCTATGCCGACCACGGACGGAAGGACCTTATCGGCTATGGCTTCGCCGATGTTGGGATCCTGTGTGTGGACCACGGTCGTCTGCTGGGACGCCGGGACCGTTCCCGTCTGCACATCTTCGGTCGTTTCCACGGGGGTCTGCTCCGTGGGCCTGGGCCCGAACAGCGACGTCTGCAGTTTGTCCGTGTCTACGCGCGACGCCAGAAGGCCGCCTGTGAATCCGCAGCCCAGGGCAAGCACCGCCACAAGTATCAGTATAAGCACTCTTCTTCTGTTATCCATGTTTACCGCCTCGAATCATAGTATGTACAGCGGGCTGCGCTCCGTTCTGGAAAGCACCTCTATCCGGAGATCGCCGCCGGGCGCGAAGCCTTCCGCTGCAAGGATATTGCTCATCGTTGCCAGCGCCATCTGCGGGAAGTTGTTCTCCTTGCTTAAGTGCGCCAGCAGCACAAGTCTGCTCTTTTCAGCGCCTTCCAGCCGCTCCAGTTTGAGCAGCTCCAGCACTGCGTTCGCAGCAGCTTCGTTGGACAGGTGGCCGCGGTCGCTCAGGATCCTCTGCTTCAGGAACCACGGGTAGCGGCCCATCCTAAGGACGCTTTCGTCGTGGTTGGATTCCAGCACCAGCACGTCGCTGCCCTTCATGCCCTGAAAAGCTTCCTTAGTGACGTACCCGGTGTCCGTTACCAGCACTATCTTTCTTCCGCCGGCCGAGAAACAGAATCCCGTGGAGTCCGCCGCGTCGTGCGACGTGGGGAACGTGCCTACTTCGATGCTGCCGATCCGGAAAGTGTCCCCGGGCGCGAATGCCCGGACGTTCTCCAGCTCCTGCGAGAACGGTATGCCCAGAAGCGTGCCCCGGCTTGCGTAGACCGCCGCGCCGGATGCTCCGCAGACCGCCTTAAGGCCTTTTATGTGGTCCGTGTGCTCGTGAGTTACCAGCACCGCGTCCACGTCCCCAAGCGAAAGCCCCAGAGCCGAAAGGTCCCGGGCCGTCTGCTTCGCGCTTATTCCCGCGTCCACCAGCAGTACGGAGTCTTCGTTTCTTATAAGAAAGCAGTTTCCGCTGCTGCCGCTCGCGAGCGAGCATATCGCCAAATTCATCTGCTGCACGTTAATTATCCCTTTTGGTTGTGAAGAATGCGTGTTTTTAATATCAACGCTCGGTATAAATTATCATTATTTTACACGGAAAATGCAAGGGGCTTTTGTGTAAGCCCTTATTTCTTGCGCCGCGCTCAGCGTTTAAGGTATAATTAAGTGTTATGAAGACAGTAAACATCTACACAGACGGCGCGTGCGCCGGAAATCAGGAAGAGCGCAACATCGGCGGATGGGGCAGCGTGCTGGAATACCGCGGCCGCGAAAAGGAACTTCACGGCGGCGAGATCGACACCACCAACAACCGCATGGAACTGACCGCGCTTATAGAGGCTCTGTCGGTCCTTAGGGAGGACGGGCTAAGACTGCGCATCTTCTCCGACAGTTCTTATCTGGTCAACTGCTTCCGCAGGAATTGGTACGTTTCCTGGCAGAAGAACGGCTGGAGGAATTCTAAGAAACAGCCGGTCGAGAACCGCGAGCTCTGGGAAAAACTGCTTGATCTGCTGGAAGGCAATAGGGCGGAATTCTACCTGGTAAAAGGCCACCAGAAACTGCTGAAAGACGGGGAGGAGTCTAACTCCATCGCCTATCGGCGATTTACGGAGAACAACGGGCCGGGATTCAGTTACGACGAGTTCGAGAAGATCGTGGAATACAACAACCGCTGCGACGCTCTGGCAAATGTGTTCATCAGCGAGCAAAAGGAGCTGCCATGGGATTGATAAAACTGATCAGCACAGGCGTGTTTTCCCGTCTGTTCGATTTTTCCGTCCCGGCGGTAAGCATCCTGATGTGGGCCGGATTCGCGGTCGGTCTGGTCGTTCAGATCTTCATGAATAAAAAGCCCGCGAAACTGAGCGGCCGCTATCTGCTTGCGCTGATCGTAGTGGTCCTGATGCTGATCTGCGAGTTTACGCAGTACGGCAGGATACTGCCCGGCAACCAATATGTTATTTACGCTTACGCTATCCTGATCTGCATGCTGGTCGGCCTGGCCATACCAGCGATCGCGCTGTGGATACGAAAAAAGAAGGCTCCGGGCAGCGCTGCGTCGAATGACGCGAACATGGCGCCAGGCAGCGCTGTGGGTAGCGCGCAGAACAAGCCCACGAAAGAGGCGGAATGATGGACGAACGGCACGCGCGCACTAAAATGTTAATAGGCGATGAAGCATTGGAAATACTGCGCAGTTCCCGTGTTGCTGTGTTCGGGGTGGGCGGAGTAGGCGGCTTTGCGGCCGAAGCACTGGCCCGAAGCGGAGTAGGCGCGATCGACCTTATAGACGCGGACGACATAGCGGAGTCCAACCTGAACCGCCAGATAGTTGCACTTACAAGCACGCTTGGAAAAGGCAAGGCGGAGACCGCCGCGGCAAGGATACACGACATAGATCCTTCTGTTCGCGTTACCGTCCATAAGATCTTTTATCTGCCGGACCAGCGCGGGGACATAGACTTTACGAATTTCGATTACATCGTGGACGCCGTGGACACCGTGGCTGCAAAGCTGGACATCATAGCAAGCGCAACACAGGCAGGGGTCCCGGTGATCTCCGCCATGGGATGCGGCAACCGTCTTGACCCGTCGAAGCTGCAGATCTGCGACATCAACAAGACATTCAACGATCCTCTGGCCAAGGTCGTACGGCGCAAACTGAAGGACCTGGGGATTAAAAAGCTGGACGTGGTGTTCTCCACGGAGCTGCCGCTGGTAAAGCAGGGAAGCCGCAAAGATGTGAACGGCGGACCGGAAACATCCGCAGATGCCGCTGCTGACTATACTACTGCCGACGATGCCTCTGCTGACAATGCTCCTGCCGACAATGCTCCTGCCGGCAAGACCGCTCCGGCATCCATGATATTTGTGCCTGCGTGCGCCGGATTGATGATGGCGGGACATGTCTGCAGGAAACTGACCGGCATCTGAGCCGGCGGCATTTCGGAAGCGTCGCGCTGTATGTGCGGAGAGGTCGCGCTGTTTATCAGGGAAAAGCTGTAAATCATTAAAAAGACCGCTCTTTTCCGAGCGGTCTTTTCTATATATTTGATTGTTTGATTTTAGATCGTTTATATGTTATTGGATCGTTCGCTGCCGTTTAATGGTCTTAGAGCTTTCCGGCAGCCCTCTCCTATTTCAGGTCCATAAGCAGTTCCACCAGCCTGTCGAGCTCGTCCTTGGAGTAGTACTCGATCTCCAGTTTGCCCTGTTTTTCCGTGCCGTTGATGCGGACCTTGGCGCCGAGGCTCTCCGTCAGCGACTGCTCTACCGAGCGGATCTCCTCGTTTCTGGTCTTTCCTTTGGCGGCTTTTCTGCGGCCGCGGGTCTTGGTACCGGTGTAGCTTTCGATCTGACGCACCGACCATCCCTCTTTTACCGCTTTGGCTGCGGCTTCGAGCTGGAGCGCCTCAGAGGAAAGTCCTGCGATGGCCCTGGCGTGACCGGCGGAAAGCGCCTTTCCGGACACCATCCTGCGTATCTCTTCCGGAAGCTTGGCTATTCTGATCGAGTTCGTAACGTAGGATCTGGATTTTCCTATCGCTTTGGCCGCTTCCTCCTGCGTAAGTCCGTAGTTTCCGATTATCTCTATTATGCCGTCGGCTTCCTCTATGGGGTCCAGGTCCTCGCGCTGCATGTTTTCGATCAGCGCGTAGAACGCGTTCTGCCTTTCGGTCAGCTCTCTTACGATCGCGGGAATGCTCTTGAGGCCGGCGAGCCTTGCAGCTCTCCATCTGCGTTCGCCGGCGACAAGTTCGTAACCTTTCGCGGCGGGGCGCAGCAGCACCGGCTGTATCATCCCGTGCTCTTTGATGGAGTCCGCAAGCTCCTGAAGTGCCTCCTGGTCGAAGTTCTTTCTGGGCTGCGCAGCGTTGGGCTTGATGTCGTTCAGACCGATGTATACCACCGATTCCACGGGATCCGCGCCCTTAGTCGTATGCCTTTTAGCGTTGCTTTTACTTGCTTCATCGTTTATTGGCGATTTTGCTGGGTCCAGCACGGACGCCGGTTCGGTAAGTGGGGATTCGGCAAAGAGATAATCTAATCCTCTGCCCAATCCTCCCCGCCTTTTATCTGCCATTTTCTTCCTCCGTTCTCAGGAATTCGTCGGCGAACGCCATGTAAGCCCTGGCGCCCTTGGACTTGGGGTCGTAGCTCGTAATGGGCATTCCGTAGCCGGGAGCCTCCGCGAGCCTAACGTTTCTGGGGATGACGGTAGAATACATCTTGTTTCCGAAGAAGCGCTTAACTTCATCCGCGACCTGTATGGAGAGGTTGGCCCTTCCGTCGAACATGGAAAGGATGACACCCTGGATGCCGAGCCTCGGATTGAAGCTTCTTCTGACAAGATCTATGGTGCTGACGAGCTGGCTTACGCCTTCCAGCGCGTAGAATTCGCACTGTATGGGGATAAGCACTGAATCGACTGCTGTAAGAGCGTTTATGGTAAGAAGGCTGAGGCTGGGAGGGCAATCCACGAAAATATAATCATAGCCGTCGCGGACTATGTCCAGAGCTCTCTTAAGCCTCTTCTCTCTTCCTTCCAGTTGGACAAGCTCTATCTCCGCGCCTGAAAGATCAACGCTTGCGGGGATTATGTCCATGTTCTGGACCTTTGTATTGTAAATGGTGGTGTACGGATCTATTCCGTCCACAACGAGAAGGTCGTAGCTGGTGGCCTCCAGAGATCTTTTGGAGATACCGAGGCCGCTGGTGGTATTGCCCTGCGGGTCTATGTCCAGAACAAGGACCTTTTTACCCTTAAGGGCCAGGCACGCTGCCAGATTGATGTTCGTCGTGGTCTTTCCCACGCCGCCCTTCTGATTAAAAATAGCGATTGCTTTTCCCATTTTTTCTCCCTTAGATGAAGTCTCTTTTGTGCTTTAATTATACCACTATTGCGTTTTGTCTTCTATATTTGTTTTGGTAATTACGGTACAATTATATGCACATTGTTTCACGTGAAACATTTGCGTTCGCCGGGACCGGAAGATGGGTGTTTCACGTGAAATATTTGCCGACAGCAGGAGCCGGGCTACCGATGTTTCACGTGAAACATCGAAAAACAACAACATATGGTACACGAGAATAACCGAAATACAAAATGACGCGTTTCCGCGCCATTTTTAATATCGATCATAAGACTGTGTCCGGCTGACGCATCAGTCGATCCGGATCACTTCAGCGGCTGCTTTGCGGGAAGGCCGGCTTTCCTTGGATACTTCTTAGAGCAGGGAGCGATCTTCTTGATTACAACAAATAAATGGTCGTTGTCTTCCTCGCCGTATTTTACGATCCGCTGCTCTCCTCCGCCGAGCGTTTTCACCGCGTTCTGCGCTGCGGCTATCTCTTCCGCGGCGGAAGCAGTCTTATAAGCAACGAAATACCCGCCGACCTTTACAAAAGGAAGGCAGTATTCGGCGAGCGTGCTCATGTTAGCGACGGCCCTGGAAGCCACGATATCAAAGCTTTCGCGGTAAGCGGGCCATTTTGCCAGATCCTCGGCGCGCATGTTAAGAACTTCCACATTCTCCAGCCCCAGCTCATCCGCAGCGATCGCAACGACTTTCAGCTTTTTCGCTACGCTGTCCAGCAGGTAGAATTCCTTGTCCGGACAAGCTATAGCCAGAGGCAGACCCGGGAAACCGCCCCCGGTCCCCAGATCCATTATCCTGCGGGCATCCTTAAACTCCGGCAGACTCAGGATCTCCAGGGAGTCCTCCACGTTCTTCTTCATGAATTCCGCGCGGTCCCTGATGGCGGTAACGTTTATCTTCTCGTTCCACTCCAGGATTATGTCCGCAAGCTTATTCAGTTTATCCTGGTATTCGTTTTCCATTCGTTTAAACCATTCTTCAAGCCTGAACAATGACACTGCCGCAACATTAAAGCCAACAGTCAGACTCGACATGTTGCAGTCGCAACACCGATACTAAGTTCCGGCTTCTATCTGTTGCGGTCGCAACGCAAATGCCGGCATTTAACGCTTTTGCGTTGCAGCAGCAACTCACATCTGCGTTTTATCAATGCTTCCTTCTCATCCTCTCCAGCTGCACCAGCAGAACGTTTATGTCCGCAGGTGACACGCCGGATATTCTGGACGCCTGGCCCACAGACACAGGTCTTATGTCCGTAAGCTTTTCACGTGCCTCGTTGCGAAGGCCCTCCATGGACATGTAATCTATGCCCTCCGGGATCGTCTGTCCCTCCAGCTTCTTGAACTTTTCTATCTGCGCCAGCTGCTTGTCTATGTAACCGCGGTATTTAAGGCTTACTTCCACCTTGGTCCGCACGTGGTAGGACAACGCCGGACGCTCCGGGTCCACCGCCGCAAGCGCGTCGTAGGTTATCTCCGGACGCCTCAGAAGCTCTGACAAACTTACGCGGTTGTCCAGCGGAGTTCCGCCCAGGCTCTCTATCAAAGGATTTGCCTCGGACGGCGTAACCGTTGTGTTTTCAAGCCTTTGGACCTCTTCCTCCATTGCTTTCTTATCCGCCAGGAACCTCTCCCAGCGCTCGTCGGACACAAGCCCTACTGCCCGGCCCTTCTCGGTCAGGCGCAGATCCGCGTTGTCCTGCCTTAGGATAAGACGGTACTCGGCGCGGGAGGTCATCATCCTGTACGGCTCGTTTGTGCCCTTGGTAACAAGGTCATCTATCAACACACCTATGTACGCCTCCGAACGGTCCAGAACGAAAGGCTCCTTTCCGTCCAGATACAGCGCGGCGTTTATACCTGCGATCAATCCCTGCGCGGCTGCCTCCTCGTATCCGGAAGACCCGTTGAACTGGCCCGCGCAGAAGAATCCGGGGTGCTCCCGGTGTTCCAGCGAAAGCTTAAGATCCATGGGGTCTATGCAGTCGTACTCTATGGCGTACGCGGCGCGCACAAGCCTAATGTTTTCAAGGCCCGGGATGGTCTCGTAGAACTGCTGCTGAACGTCTTCGGGCAACGAAGTGCTCATGCCCTGCAGGTACATCTCCTGTGTAGACAGCCCCTCCGGCTCCACGAACAGCTGGTGGCGCTCCTTGTCCGGGAAACGGTCCAGCTTGGATTCGATGGACGGGCAGTATCTGGGACCTACACCCTCGATCTGGCCGCCGAACAGCGCCGAACGCCCGAAATTCGCGCGGATTATCTTATGAGTCTCCTCGTTGGTATATGTAAGCCAGCACTTGGCCTGCTCTTTATCTATATTGTCGTTGAGGAAAGAGAACGGGACCGGGTGCGGATCGCCCTCCTGGACCTGCATCTTGCTGAAATCCAGCGAGCTTGCCAGACACCTTGCGGGTGTTCCGGTCTTGAAGCGGCGCATGTTAAAACCTTTATTTTTCAAGGCTTCCGCCAGTATCGTAGACGGAGACAGTCCGTTGGGTCCGCTTTCAACGACGCTCTCGCCGATGAATATCTTTCCGCCAAGGAAAGTACCTGTGGCGATCACCGCGGCGCGGCATTCGTAGTACGCTCCGGTGCGCAGCAATACTCCGCGGACGCTGCCGTCTCCGGCAAAATCGATGTCCACGGCCTCGCCCTGCTTTAGAAGAAGGTGCTCCTGATTTTCCAGGACCTTCTTCATCTCCTCGTGATACCTGCGCTTGTCCGCCTGAGCCCTCAGGGAATGGACCGCCGGGCCCTTGGAAACGTTCAGCATCCTGGACTGTATGAAGGTCTTGTCTATGTTAAGGCCCATCTCGCCGCCCAGCGCGTCGATCTCGCGGACCAGATGGCCCTTGCCCGTGCCTCCGACCGCCGGATTGCAGAACATGTTGGCCACGGCCTCCAGATTTATGGAGAGTAGCAGTGTTTCCTTGCCCATGCGTGCGCACGCCAAAGCTGCCTCGCAGCCAGCGTGACCCGCGCCTATTACTACCACGTCATATTTTCCGAGCGTGTACTTTTCCATCTGTATGTGTTTGCCCTGCGGCGTCTGTGAAAACTCCGCTACCCGTGCAACCGGATCCTTACGACCGGCAAACGCGTTGCTATGCGGCCTACTTGCCCAGGCAGAATCTCCTGAAAACTTCCTCTATCACTTCGCCGGACGCGGTCTCGCCGGTTATCTCCCCCAGCGCGTCGAACGCGGCCCGGACGTTAACTTCTATGAAATCCATTGCTTCGGCTGCCCTGGTCATGCGGCCGGCCTCCGAAAGCTCCTCTATTGCCTTTTCTATCAGCGCGATGTGACGCACGTTGGTGACCAGCACGTCTTCCTCGCGGCGCACTCTGCCGCCGGTTACGTACTCTTCGATACTATCTTCCAGTTGCAGAAGGCCTTCGCCTGTCTTCGCGGAGAGTCTTACCATGCGGGCGCCGGGAAGGATCCTGCGGATCTCATCCTCGATCATCCCTTCGGAAAGCCCGTTTCCGCCGTCTGATCCTCCGGAAGCTTCGATCGTTTTTCCATGCGATCCTGCCGCCGGAAGATCGTCCTTATTAAGTATGACTATCACCGGACGATCCTTGGCCATTTCCATAAGCTCCAGGTCCTCCGCCGATATCGCCTCGCTGCTGTCCAGCACCAAAAGCAGCAGCTCGGCCCGGTTGAAAGCGTCCTTGCTGCGCTCTATTCCTATGCTCTCCACTTTGTCCGCGGAACTGCGTATCCCGGCCGTATCCACGAAACGTATGGTGATCCCGCGCAGCGATATCTGCTCCTCGATGGTGTCTCTGGTAGTGCCCGGAACGTCCGTTACGATGCTGCGGTCCTCCCTTAGAAGCACGTTCATCAGGGAAGACTTTCCGACGTTGGGCTTGCCCACGATGGCGGCCAGAAGACCCTCTCTTAGTATGCGTCCTTCCGCTGACGAATCTTTTAGCTTTATAAGTTCATCGTTTATAAGCGATATACGATTTCCTAAACGGTTGTACGTCAGTTCTTCTATGTCCTCGTCCGGATAATCCATGTTTACGGCAAGTTCCGTAAGCAGGTCCAGAAGCTCCGCGCGCACCGATCTTATCTTCTGCGACAGGCTGCCTTCAAGCTGCCCTACGGCGCAGTCGAAGCTCCGCGCGCTCCTGGCCTTGATCAGGTCGATAACGGCCTCCGCCTGAGCCAGATCCATGCGTCCGTTAATGAAAGCCCTCTTGGTGAACTCGCCCGGCTCAGCCGGCTGCGCGCCGTTTTCCAGCATCAGCGCCAGTATCTTTTTATACGAGATGACGCTTCCGTGGCACTGCACTTCCGCAACGTCCTCGCCGGTGTAGCTCTGCGGTCCGGGCATGAAAACTGCCAGGCATTCGTCCGCCACGCTGCCGTCTTTCGGGTCCACTATACGTCCGTAATACATATGCCTGGGCTGCGGAGTCCACACCCCGGCGTCCCCAGCCGATCCGGCGCCAGTCTGCAACTGTCCGGCAGTCGCCCCGGCTCTGTTCGGCACAAACACCTTTCGCAGCACGCTAAGACTATCAGGACCGCTCGTCCGGACTATGCCTATACCGGCTTCACCGTATGCAGTTGAGATCGCGGCTATCGTCGTTTCGCTCATTTTCGGCTGTATTGGTTAACTGACAAATTGCTATCCGTGACTTTTATCTGTCCGGTCCGGACTGCAGGTGGCTCGAAGCGCTTCGGAGCGGTAGAAGAGACTTTTCGTTAAGGCTTTTCCGTAAGGCCGTTAGGTACGAGCCGAACGGATAAAAGCCTCGAAAAGGCTCTGCGTGTAGCCGCGGAGTGCGCTGAGAGAACATCTGAAGTCCGGACCGAAGCCGGATAAAAATCAAGGCGGAGCATATGCCCCGCCTTTAACGTTTATTTCTTTGCGGGCTCGATTACGACCCTTCTGTGCGGCTCGCTGCCTTCGCTCCTGGTCACCACCGCGGGGACCGTCTGCAGAGTGGTATGTATGACCTTTCTCTCGTAGGGGTTCATCGGTTCCAGCTTTACGCTGCGGCCCGTCCTTACGGACTTCTCCGCAAGCTTGTATGCAAGCTTCTCCAGCGTTGCTTCGCGCTTTGCCCTGTAGCCCTCGGCGTCCACGACCACACGGATGTACTCGTCTTCGCCCTTGTTCACTACCAGGCTGGTAAGATACTGGATGGAATCCAGCGTCTGTCCGCGCTTTCCTATTATCGTTCCGGTGTCCGCGCCTTCTATGTCAGCGTACACGCTGTCCGCGTTGGCGGCTACCTTAACGCTCGCCTCCAGGCCCATCTCCCTTATAAGATCCGTAAGGAAGGCCTTTGCGGGATGCTCAGGCATGTCCACCAGATCCGCCGGCTTTGCGGATACGGACTGGGCTTCGCCTTCTATCTTAAATTCTCTTTTGCCGCGCGGCTTCTTGTCCTTCTTCTTTGCGGGCTTTTCGGAAGCGCGCTTTTCTCTGGTCTCTTCCTTTGCCTGGGCTTTGGGCGCCTCGGCCTTTCTTTCTTCTTTATCTTTCTTTTCCGGCTTAGCGGGCTTTTCCTCTACGGCCGGCTTCTCGGGGGCTATCTCCTCGACCCTTACCTTGGCGAGCTTGGAACCGATCCCGAAGAATCCCTTGGACGGCTCCTCAAGAACGGTGACTGTCACCTGCTCCCTGGTAAGCTTAAGATCCTGAAGCGCAAGCGCCACAGCAGAATCTATGCTGTCGCCCCACTTTTCTGAATATCTCATTAGTCCTCCACTATGCTATTTTACGCCTTCTTTTCTCATCCTCTTGAGAACTTCGGCTTCCGCTTCTTCCCTGGCCTTCTCTTTAGCCTTCTTCTTGTTGAAATAGAAGGACTGAGCGATCATAACAACGTTACCTATCGTCCAGTAGAGGGCAAGTCCCGCGGGGAAGGATCTTCCCATAAGGAATATCAGTATGGGCATGAAATATTTCATGCCGCTCATCATTCCGCCGCCGGCGCCTTCCGCTCCCGCCATGCTTACCGCGGAGGTAAAGTAGGTCGTTATTCCTGCAAGGATCGGGAGGAACCAGGAATCAGGCTGGCTCAGGTCCGTCACCCAGAAGAACGACTCGTGTACCGCGGCGATCATGTTGGTCATCTTCATGTATACGAGCGGGTTTCTGAGAAGCGCGAACAATCCGTAGATTATAGGGAGCTGGATAAGCAGGGGAAGGCATCCCGCGGTGGGCTTCGTACCCGCCTGCTCGTAGAGCTTGGATACTTCCTCGTTCATCTTTTCCCTGTTATTTGCGTATCTGGTCTGGATCTCCTTAAGTTTCGGCTGGAGCTCGGCCATCTTAGCGCTGTTTTTTATCTGCTTTGAGTAGAGCGGAAGAAGACAGAGTCTTACCAGAAGGGTAAGAATAATGATCGAAACACCGTAGTTGTGAACCACGGAGTATATCCACTGCATCGGATAACCGATCACTGTTGCGAAAAATCCTGTAATTGCTGCCATTTTTCCTCCAGCTTAAGGTACCGGATCGTATCCTCCGGGATTTCCCGGGTGGCACCTTAAAATTCTTTTGATCGCCAGCCATGTACCCTTAAGGGCGCCGTATTTCTCTATCGCCTGCATGGCATATTCCGAGCATGTGGGCGTAAACCTGCACACTCCCGGAAACCTGGGCGATATGTAACCACGATATATTCCTATCAAGAATAAAAGAATATGCTTCATGGTGTCAGATACAGCCTTCCCTTTTCATCGCGGCCTCGATAGATTTTTTCACATCCGCGCATTTCAGATCTAAAATGGTACTTCTGGCTATAAATAAAAAATCTTTTCCTTCCTTCACAGAGTATTCTCTGCTGATCTGGCGGAAGGATTCTCTCATTAAGCGTACTGCCCTATGTCTTTGTACGCTGTTGCCGACCTTCTTGCTTGCCAAAAAGGCCCGCCTGCTGTAAGGAAGACCGTTCTCCGTGTGGAGCATTACCACATATTTTGACGGAGCAGACTTTCCCTTCTTGAAAAGTCTGTTGAAATCTTCCTTGTTCCTTAGAACTTTAGGGTCTTTCATTACGCGCTGAGACGCTTTCTGCCCCTGAGTCTTCTTCTCTTGATGACGTTTCTGCCGTTCTTGGTAGCCATTCTCTTGCGGAAGCCGTGCTCCTTGGCTCTCTGACGGGTCTTGGGCTGCAGTGTCATTTTTCCCTTTGCCATGATGTTTCCTCCTTTCCCTGATGATACTTTTCCACTTTAAGCATTAACTTGCTTATTATATAAGTTGATTTTTCCATTGTCAACATAATAAACGTTTCCGTCCGGCATTATATCCATAAGACCTTCCTCTATTCCGGTGGCCGTTACGAATATCTGAACGCCTTTCATGGACTCTATCAGGTATTTCTGCCTGCCGGCGTCCAGCTCGGAGAACACATCGTCCAGAAGAAGCACCGGATTCTGGCCGGTCTCGTTCTTTATAAGCTCCACTTCCGCAAGCTTCATGGAAAGCGACGCCGTCCTCTGCTGTCCCTGCGATCCGTATATCCTTATATCCTTGCCGTTTATGAATATTCCCAGGTAATCCTTATGCGGTCCGCAGCTCGTATATCCTTTAATTCTGTCTGTTTCGAAAGATCCTTTTAAAAGCTGCCTGAAACTGTCCTTATCCTTTATCTCAGTTTCGTATCTGATAGCCAGTTTTTCGCGTCCGTTGGATATGTCGCTGTGTATCTTTCCGCAGATCCCGTACAGTCTTTCCGTGAATCTTTTACGCTCTTCTACTATGCGTATTCCGTAGTTTATTAAACTTTCGTCAAATACTTCGAACAATTCTCTGTCTATAGCGTCTTCTTTTAAGTAAGAATTGCGCTGTTTAAGTATTTTTTTATAATTGCCCAGGTCACTGTAGTACATGGGTTTTATCTGACAAAGTTCTCTATCTAAAAACCTTCTTCTGTGCTCCGGACCATCCTTTACTATCCTCAGATCTTCCGGCGAGAAAACGACTACATATACATTCTCTAAAAGATCGACACTTCTTTGCAGTTTTATTCCGTCGACCTTTATTATCTTTCCTTCCTGATTGTAGACAATGTCTATCTGAGTCTCTTTATCATCGCCTATAACAACAGAAGAAGCCCTTGAGAAATCCTCCCCAAAGGCTATCATCTCTTTATCATTGGTAGTCTTGAACGATCTGCCCAGACCCATTATGAACAAACTTTCAAGAAGGTTCGTCTTTCCCTGGGCGTTATCTCCTAATATTATGTTGAGATCCGGATCGAATTCTACTTTCTGATCTTTATAATTTCTGAAGTTGTTAAGTTCTACGCTTTTAAAATACATCTATCAAACTGCGATCCTTACCGGAAGCACCAGATATGTATAATCGTCTCCATCAACCTGTTTTATCAGGCAGGAACTTACGCTGCTTCCCATCTCGAACTTTATTTCTTCGTCGGTTATGGATTTAAGAACGTCCAGTATGTATTTGGAGTTGAATCCTATTACAAGATCCTTTCCTGTAACTTCAGCTCCTACATGCTCGTTTACCATACCTTCTTCGGATCTGGAGCTTATATCCAGACTTCCGGCCTTGATGTCGAACTTTACAAGATTATTCTTTCCTTCCTTTGCAAGCAGCGAAGCTCTTTCTATGCTGTTCAGTATCTCTTCTCTTCCTACTATTACCGTAGTGTTGCAGCTGGAAGGTATTATCTCTCTGTATTTAATAAAATCTCCTTCGAGAAGCCTGGCTATTACCCTGGTATCTTCCGTTAATATTTCTATCTTCTTATCTTCTATGGCCATCGATACCTGATCGCTGCCTTCATCCTCTCCGAGTATCTTATTTATCTCGGAAAGTATTCTTGCCGGTACTATTATTCTTCTGTTAAGCGTTGAATCCACAGTGTTTTTAGCCACTGCCATTCTGAATCCGTCTAATGCAACTAATTCTAAGTTGCTATTCTCAAAATTTAATAAAGTTCCTGTAAGTATTCCTTTTTTCTCATCTATGCTTGCTGCAAAGACAGTCTTCTTGATGAGACCGCAAAGATCTTCTTTATTTATCTCTATGAAGTCCTTTGTTTCTACTCCGCCTATTACCGGGAACTCGTCGGCTGCCAGAGTAATGATGTTGAAATCAGATCCGAGGCACTGTATGTTCAGTTTTTCATCTTCTGTCTTTACGGTAATTAAAGAATTAGGAAGCTTTCTTACTATCTCTCCGAAAAGTCTGGATAAAACAACAGCTTTTCCTTCTTCAGAAGACTGAACGTCTATGCTGGTCTGAATGCTAAGATCAAGATCGGAAGCGGAAAGGGTAAGTCTGCCGTCCTTTACTTCCATAAGTATTCCTTTAAGAATAGGAATGGTAGTTCTGGATGAAACTGCTTTCGAAACAGTATTGATCGCTTTAACAAGCGCAAGCTGAGTGCATGTGAATCTCATGGTCGTCCCTTTCTTTATAATTATTTTTGCTGTTGCTGATGTTGTTGGTCTGTTGAAAAGTTGAAAACCCTCAAAAACTTTTAAATCTCAACGAAAACTTTATTTAATAACTTGTGGAAAACAAAAAACATCTTTTCCACAGGCTGTGTAAAACTACAGCGTTATATTCGATCTGATGTTCTCCACAACGTTTCTTACGTCCTGAGACATGTCCATCTCGTCGCAGATCTTTTCGTAGCTGTGAAGAATGGTCGTATGATCTCTTCCCCCGAATATCTCGCCTATCTTCGGGAAGGAATAATTAGGGCACATCTCCCTTATAAGATAGATAGCGATCTGTCTGGGATAAGCCACGCTCCTGGCGCGCTTCGGAGATTCCATTTCGGAGACCTTTATCTTAAAGTAGTTGGAGACTGCCTTTTTAATATCCGCCGGAGTTATTTCCGATTCTTTAGTATTAAGAACGTCTGTAAGAACTTTCTTCGCGAGCGGAAGGTTAATCTTTTCTCCTACGAGTACGGAATGAGCCAGAACTCTGTTGAAGGAACCCTCCAGTTCGCGGATGTTGCTCTCCACACCGTGGGCTATTACTTCCATAACGGCGTTAAGATCCGGGTCCTTAATGTCCAGGCCCTCCAGAATGGCTTTGTTCTGAAGTATGGCAAGACGCGTCTCGAACGAAGGCGGCTGAATATCCACTGAAAGTCCCCAGCTGAAACGGCTGATCAGCCTTTCCGGAAGACCGTTCAGTTCCTTCGGCGGTCTGTCGGAAGTGAATACCAGCTGGCTGTTGGAATTGTAAAGAGCCTCGAAAGTATTGAAAAGTTCGTCCTCCACGGCTTTGTTGCCGGCGGCTATGAACTGCACGTCGTCGAACAAAAGATAATCCACCTTGCGGTATTTATCCTTGAACGCCTGCTGCTGCTTTGTGCGTATCGCTTCTATCAGTTCCGCGGTAAAAGTCTCTGCGGAAACGTAGAGGACCTTCTTGCGGGGCCTCTTCTGGCGCACATAGTGACCTATGGCGTGCATCAGGTGCGTCTTGCCCAGGCCGCTGCCGCTGTATATGAACAGGGGATTGTACTTTCTGGAGTAGCTTTCCGCAACGGAAACGGATGCCGCGTAGGCCATCCTGTTGTTGGGACCGGCTACGAAGCTCTCGAACGTATATCTGGGATTCAGGGTATCTTCCGCAATATAAGGGTCCTCCTGATCCTCCGGGATCTCGGACTCCACGACCTCTGCGAAATAAGGTTTTCCAAGGACTGCGGATATGCATTCCATCAGATTTTCCTGGTGGTTGTTGACCATGTTCTGGTAGAAGGCAGATTCGGATCCTTTGGGCGCAAGCAAAAACAGCTTCTGCTCTTTTTCGCTGAGTTTGGACGGCGTAAGGGGCCTGAAAAAGGTGTCCGCGACAAGTCTGTCGGTCTTCTTTTCCATCAGCGCCAGTATGTTTTCCCAGGATGCTTTAAGTTCTGTTTTAGTCATTACTGTAACGGTTAAAAAATGCGATCTTTTCAGTCTAGTAATTATATCAAATCGCCGTATAAAAAGGACAGGACTATCCTTAAAAAGTAAGAATGCCTGACCCCCTTGAAACAGCACATCTTGTGTTCAAGTGCATTATAGCAAAAAAAGTTTTCCACAGGAATATCCCCTGTGGAAAAGCGAAATTATTAGCGTTTCCACAACTTATCCACAGGTTGTGGATAAAGTATTCCACTTTTTGCACATGCAATACATGTTGTGTTTTTAAAAAAACAGCCGATTTCAGGGCATAAAAAATTTTTTTGCCGAATTTCCGCACAAACCTTAAAAAATTCGCCCAAATCGTTGATTTTAGGCCCGAAAAATGCTATAATCGAGCGTCTAATACTATAGAAGATTTTGTATCAAAAGGGACATGGAGGAAGTTAATGTCAGCGGAAGATATCACTAAGAAGAACGGCCAGTACAACGCCGAGCAGATACAGGTCCTGGAAGGTCTGGAACCTGTAAGAAAACGCCCCGGAATGTACATAGGAACGACCAGCAGCAGGGGTCTTCACCACCTGGTCTACGAGATCGTGGACAACTCGGTGGACGAGGCTCTGGCCGGCTACTGCAAGAACATAAACGTAGTAATAAGGGAAGACGATTCCATAGACGTTACGGACGACGGCCGCGGAATGCCGGTGGACGAGCATCCCAAGATGCACAAGTCCGCGTTGGAGGTAATAATGACCGTCCTGCACGCCGGCGGCAAGTTCGGCGAAGGCGGCTACAAGGTATCCGGCGGTCTGCACGGCGTAGGCGCGTCGGTAGTTAACGCGCTGTCGGAAAAGATGATAGTAGAGAGCATGAGAGACGGCAAGATCTATCATCAGGAGTATTCGCGCGGCAAAGCCCTTACGCCCGTGGACGTAGTAGGCGAATGCGGCCGCAGGACCGGTACCCACGTATGGTTCAAGCCGGACCCGGAGATCTTCGACGAGACCGTGTTCAGCTTCGACACCCTGGAATCCAGGCTCCGCGAGATGGCCTTCCTTAACAAAGGCATAAAGATAACCCTTGCCGACGAGCGCGGCAAGAAAAAGAAGGAAGTCTACCACTACGAAGGCGGAATAAAGGAATACGTAGAGTTCCAGAACAAGAACAAGACCCCCATACATCCCAGCGTCATATATTACGAAAGCGTAAAGAAGGATAAGGAAGTGGAGGTAGCCCTGCAGTGGACGGACTCCTACACGGAGAACATCTACTCCTACGCCAACAACATAAACACCGCGGAGGGCGGCGCTCACCTGGTGGGCTTCAAGACGGCCCTCACCAAGGTAATAAACGACTACGCCAGAAAGGTAAAGCTCCTTAAGGAGAAGGATCCGGACCTGGACGGCAACGACATCCGCGAAGGCCTTACCGCCATCGTTTCCGTAAAGCTTACGGAGCCCCAGTTCGAAGGCCAGACCAAGACCAAGCTGGGCAACGCGGACATGAGGGGCCTTGTGGACCAGGCCACCAAGGAAGACCTTATGGCTTTCCTGGAGGAGAACCCCAAGCAGGCCCAGCCCATAGTGGACAAGGCTCTTAAGGCGTTCCGCGCCAGAGAGGCAGCGAGAAAAGCGCGCGACACCGTAAGGAAGGGCGCTCTGGAAAGCGCGAGCCTTCCCGGAAAGCTTGCGGACTGCTCCGAAAAGGATCCGGCTCTGTCCGAGATCTTCATCGTAGAGGGAGATTCCGCGGGCGGCTCCGCCAAGGACGGCCGCGACCGCAAGACCCAGGCCATACTGCCTCTTAGGGGCAAGATCCTTAACGTAGAGAAGGCTTCGCAGCACAAGATGCTGGCCTCCGACACCATCAAGGACATGATCACCGCGTTCGGCTGCGGAATAGGCGAAAAGTTCGACATCAACAAGCTCCGCTATCACAAGATAATAATCATGAGCGATGCGGACGTTGACGGCGCCCACATAAGAACGCTCATGCTTACGCTGTTCTTCCGCCACATGCCCCAGCTGATAGAGGGCGGATACGTGTACGCGGCCCAGCCGCCGCTGTTCCGGGTAAAGGTGGGCAAGGACATATGGTACACCTACACGGACAAGGAGCAGGATAAGCTCCTGGCGGACCTTGCGGCTCAGGGAAAGACCAAGCCGGAGATCCAGCGCTACAAAGGTCTGGGCGAGATGGACGCCACCCAGCTCTGGGAGACCACCATGGACCCCAAGCACAGAACGCTGGTGCAGATAACGATAGACGACGTAGCCAGAGCGGACCAGATATTCACGACGCTCATGGGCGACAGCGTGCCCCCGAGGCGCAAATTCATAGAAGAGAACGCACAGTACGCTGTGCTGGATCTTTAAGGAGGTGTTGAGATGGCAGATCTGCTTCACGATACCAAGCTCGTACAGCACGAGATATACGACGAAATGAAAAAATCCTACATCGACTACTCGATGTCGGTAATAGTTGCCCGCGCCCTTCCGGACGTCCGCGACGGTCTTAAGCCCGTTCACAGAAGGATACTCTACGGAATGGACGCCCTGGGCATAACCCCGGACAAGCCCCACAAGAAGTCCGCAAGAATAGTCGGCGAAGTAATGGGTAAGTACCACCCCCACGGCGACGCTTCCATATACGACGCCATGGTAAGGCTTGCCCAGCCCTGGAGCATGAGGAATCCGCTGGTCGACGGCCACGGAAACTTCGGATCCATGGACGGCGACGGCGCGGCCGCTTCGCGTTACACCGAGGCCCGCATGGCTCCGTTCGCGCTGGAGATGGTAAGGGACATAGACAAGGATACCGTAGACTTCATACCCAACTACGACGGCGAAGAAGTAGAGCCGGTGGTCCTTCCGGCAAGGTTCCCCAACCTGCTGGTCAACGGATCCAACGGTATAGCCGTAGGAATGGCTACGTCCATACCGCCTCACAATCTTAAGGAGGTAATAGACGCCACCTGCCAGCTTATCGACGATCCGGACACGGACATAGAAAAGCTTATAAGGACAATAAAGGGACCGGACTTCCCGACCGGAGCAATAATCGTAGGCAAAACAGCCATTAAGGAAGCCTACAGGACAGGCCAGGGCAAGGTAAGAGTACGCTCCAAGGCCACCATAGAGGAAGGCGCAAGGGGCACAGTGTCCATTATAGTTACCGAAGTGCCTTACGGAGTAAACAAAGCGGCCATGATCAGCAAGATCGCCGAGCTTGTCCGCGACAAGAAGCTGGAAGGCATAAGGGACATCCGCGACGAGTCCTCCAAGGGCGAGGTCCGCATAGTAATAGACCTTAAGAAGGACGTCAACCCCAAGGTAATGCTCAACCGCCTCTACAAGCACACGGAGCTGGAGAGCAATTTCAGCATCATAATGATAGCTCTGGTAGACGGCCGTCCGCGTCTCCTTAACCTTAAGGAGATCCTGGAGGAGTACATTAAGCACCAGAAGGAAGTCCTTACCAGGCGCACTAAGTTCGACCTTGCCAAGGCCGAAGCCAGGGCGCACATCCTGGAAGGTTACATAATCGCGCTGGACAACATCGACGCTATAATCAAGACCATACGCGAAGCCTACGACGACGCCAAGGAACAGCTGATGCGCAAGTTCGGCCTGTCCGAAAAGCAGGCGCAGGCCATACTGGACATGCAGTTAAAGAGGCTGCAGGGTCTGGAGCGCGACAAGATAGAGGCCGAGTACGCGGAGCTTAAGAAAAAGATCGCCTACTACAAGAGCCTTCTTGCCGACGAGCACCTGCTGATGGGCGTGGTAAAGGACGAGCTTACCGAGATCAAGAACAAGTGGGGCGACGCACGCCGCACGGAGATAATAGCCGACGAGGATGAGATAGACGAATCCGAACTCATCCAGGAAGAGAACATAGTCGTAACGGTAACCCACCTGGGCTACATAAAGAGGGTCACCGCGGACACCTACCGCACGCAGAAGCGCGGCGGCAAGGGCGTAACGGGTCTGTCCACAAGGGAGAACGACTTCGTACGTCACCTGGTAAGCTGCTCCACGCACGACCAGCTGGTATTCTTCACCTCGCTGGGCAGAGCCTTCATGATAAAGGCATACGAGATCCCGGAGGGCGCAAGGACAGGCAAGGGCATACCCATCGTCAACTTCCTGAACACCATGCAGCACGAGCGCATAGCCGCGATCATGTCCGTGGGCGAAGTGGACGAGAACCGCTACCTGATAGCCGTCACCAAGAACGGAACCATCAAGAAGACGCCGGTGTCCGAGTACATCACCAACCGCAAGACCGGCCTCATAGCCATCAAGCTTAAGGAGGGCGACGAGCTGGTAGGCATAGCGGAGACCACCGGAAACAGCAACATAATAATCATCACCAAGCTCGGAAAGTGCATAAGCTTCAACGAGGAAGAAGTAAGGCCCATGGGCCGCAACGCGAGCGGCGTAAGAGCCATAGCGCTGTCCAAGGGCGACGAAGTAGTGTCCATGGAGCTTGCCGTAAAGGGCGAGAGCCTGCTGGTAGTCTCCAAGAACGGCTACGGAAAGCGCACTCCGGTAAAGGAATACAAGATGCAGTCCAGGGGCGGCAAGGGCCTGCTTACCTACGACAAGACCAAGTTCGACAAGACGGGCGTTCTGATCGGAGCCATCTCCGTCGTTCCGGACGACGAGGTCTTCCTTATCAACACGGACGGCATCATAATAAGGATCAGCGCCGGCGAAGTATCCGAACTGGGCAGGTCCACGCAGGGCGTACGCATAATGAAGGTCGAAGGCGACACGGAGATCGTAACGCTTGCCAGGGCCCCCAGGGACGACGCGCTGGACGAGGAGCCGGAGCAGCCTGCGGCCAAGGGCGCGGCGAAGCCCGCTAAGGCAGAGACCAAGGACTCCAAGGCGGAAAAGGGCGCTAAGAACGCCAAAGCCGAGAAGGGCGCCAATGCCGAAGAGCCGGCGGACGACAGCGGACTGATCGACGACGGCGACCAGCTGAGCCTGCTGTAGGGCAGACCCGGAGGACCGGAAAGCCTTGCAAACAAAGGCTCGAGGGACTTTGCAGACAAACGTTAGACAAGCGCAACTGAAATGCAGTTGCCACAAGAAAGGCAATACACCAAGATGAAGAGAGTTTTTTCGGGCGTTCAGCCCACAGGCAACCTGCACATAGGCAACTATCTGGGCGCGCTGAAACAGTTCGTAACGCTCCAGGACGACGCCGAGTGCATATACTGCGTGGTGGACATGCACTCCATCACCGTGCCGCAGGATCCCAAGCTGCTTAAGGACCACATAAAGGACATAGCGGCGCTGTACATGGCCGTGGGCATAGACCCCAAGAAGGCCATAATATTCGTGCAGTCGGACGTTCCCGGCCACGCGGAGCTCAACTGGATACTCACATGCAACGCCTACACCGGCGAGCTCTCCAGAATGACTCAGTTCAAGCAGAAGGCTCAGGGCAGGGAATCCGCTCCTGCGGGTCTGTTCTGCTACCCTGTGCTGATGGCGGCCGACATACTGCTCTACGACACGGACATAGTCCCCGTAGGCAACGACCAGAAGCAGCACATAGAGCTTACAAGAGACCTGGCCATACGCATCAACAACAAGTACGGCGAGACCTTCGTGGTTCCGGAAGGTCGCTTCGTAAAGAGCGGCGCGCGCGTAATGGCGCTGGACGACCCCACCTCCAAGATGAGCAAGTCCGCCCCCAACGAAATGAGCCGCATCTCGCTGCTGGACGAACCTTCCAAGATCAAGAAGGCTATAATGAGGGCCACCACGGACTCCGAAGGCGTCATCCGCTACGACATAGAGAACAAGCCCGGCGTGTCCAACCTGCTCTCCATCTACAGCGCTTTCTCCGGAAAGACCGTGGAGGAACTGGAGGCGCAGTACCAGGGCCAGGGCTACGGCAATCTTAAGAAGGATCTGGTGGAGGTCACCGTAAACGCGCTGGCACCCATCCAGGAGCGTTTCAAGGAGATACGCTATTCCGACGAGCTGGTGAACGTTCTTAAGGACGGCGCGGAGCGCGCCAACGCCATAGCGGAACCCGTAATGAAGAGGGTAAAGGAACGCTTCGGTCTGGGACTGTAAGGAACTAAGTAACGCGCAGACAAGGGAGGGCCTTGCGGCCCTCTCGTTTTTTATGCATATGACTCTCAGATGTGATATAATCTAACATAACGAAGCATCGATCGACAGATAAGGAGGCATATATGGGTCTTTTTACTAAGAAATACTGCGAATTCTGCGGAGAAAAGCTGGGGCTTTTCGGAAACACCACGCTTAAGGACGGATACATGTGCAAGAACTGCGCCAGGAAGGTGTCGCAGTGGTATTCCGTCGGAAAGAGCAACACTGTAGCCGACCTCTACGAGCACTTCATGTACCGCGACGAGAACAAGAAGAAGGTGGAGGAATTCCGCGTTGGCGCCGTTCTGGGCGAGAACACCAAGATCTACGTGGACACAGACGCCGGAAAGATAATGGTAACAAGTTCCTCCGACTTCGCCAAGTCCAACCCGGACGTCATAGACCTTGCGGACGTTACTTCCGCGGCCTACGAGATAAAGGAAGACAAGACGGAGCTTAAGACCAAGGACGAGAAGGGCAACTCCATAAGCTACGAGCCCAAGCGCTACGAGTACAGGTACGATTTCTACATTACTCTCTACGTAAAGAACCCGTACTTCAGTACCATGCGCTTTAAGGTAAACAGCAGCTACGTCCACATCGACCCGTGGGCGGAGACCGCGAACTTCGTCAATTACGCGTTCGTGGACAGGTACACCCCGGACACGGCAAACAACGAAGACTTCCAGGCCTACAAGGCAATGTGCGAAGAGATCGTAAACTTCTTCAACGGTCTGTAACGCTTAAAACGTGACATAAGATCAGGAGGGCTCTGAGCGGGCCCTCTTTTTTATTTCCCGGCGCCTTGACCGATCCGCGCGACTGAAATACAGTTGCCTGGCTGCTCTAACTTAGTTTTTTTCTTTATTATTGACAATTCCGCTTGTCGATAGTATATTATTCAAGTGCATCGGCATTTTGCCGGCGCGCCGCATGTGTCAAAGCATTGCGGAAGAATATCGGGGTGTAGCGCAGATTGGTAGCGTGCTTGGTTCGGGACCAAGAGGCCCCGGGTTCAAATCCCGGCACTCCGACCAAAAAACACAGGACGGCATCAGCCGTCCTGTGTTTTTTCGTACGATGCAGGCGGGATTTGAACCCGGGAGGGCACGAGCGTCGTGAGAAGGTCCGGTGGACCTTCGAGCAGCGAGCGGTCGAGCGCGACCGAGCGGGGAGCGCGAGAGAAGTCAGCCGGGGCAGGGGCCCCGAGCGTAAATCCCGGCACTCCGACACCTATAAATATTAGCTTGTATTTTACCTAATTGCTGATATAATACCCTTGGAGGTTGGATCAATGACTATCAATACTAACAGCATCATATCGGTCAGCGAGGCAAACCAGAACTTCTCCAAGGCCACGCGCATCGCGGAAAAGAACGGTCAGGTCGTTATTTTTAAGAACAACAAGCCCAAGTACATTCTGCTGGATATAGAGAGCAACCCGCCAATCGAGATGACGGATGACGAGAAGATCGATTTTGTGGCCGCCCGCATACTTAAGAAATATAGGAAAGCGTTTGAAGAACTCGCAAAATGATATAGTTTTCAAAACATAAGGTCAAACTGCTTCATCACTTCTACCAACCAATGGTTCATCAAAGAATACAATCCCGAGTATCAGCAAAGGATCCGACCTACTGGTACTCGGTTTTTTTGTCCGGTTTTATGTCATAATAAACTGAAACCTTTCATTATCATCGGTTTTGTAACATCGCGGCGTTCCTTTTCGTGTTCTAAGGTGAAAGGCCTTTCAGAAGGGGAACATTGTGGAAAGAGCAGCAGTGGACGACGAG
>JAFRYI010000005.1 GCA_017437745.1 Bacillota bacterium | reverse complement strand
GATTGTTTTGTACAAGTCTTTTGAGACTTACTTAAAAGTCTCTTTGACTAGTTCTTTGCACTATGTTGTTTTCAAGGTTCTTACCCCGTCCTTTTGGGCGGAGCATTTGATATTATATGCGCGCGTCTCCCCGTTGTCAACGGTTTTTTTAGTGTTTTTTAAGTGTTTTTTTCAGCTTTTTCAGACAGCCGGAAAACCCCCAAAATGTAGTGTTTCTGCGCATGTTTACATACTATTTTATACGCGCGCGTTACGCGCGCGCGTAAGAGCCGATCGTTTTTCATTTTAATGATTTTTATGGTAAAATTAATCTTAAATTAATCATTCGTCAAAGATAGATTAAACTTGCCCCGGTATCATTCAGTCATCGGAAACGGCAAACGGATGACATCCGGGAAAGGAATGATAAAATGACTAATTTCGAAAAAGTAGAAAAGCTGGTGCAGAAGGCTGACGTAAGCTACGAGGAAGCGAAGGCAGCGCTGGATAAGGCGGACGGAGATCTGCTGGACGCGATAATAATCCTGGAGAAGGAAGGAAAGACCCAGGCTCCCAGGCAGAGCAGCTTCTCCACCGAATACGAGCAGCAGACGCAGTACGTGTCCGTGCCCGCCAGAGTGGAGGACGACCGCCGCAGCTACGACAGGGAAGAGCAGCGCAGGGAGAGAAGGGAAAGAGCCAAAAGAGGTCTCGGAAACATAGTGGACTTCCTGGCCAGGAACTTCCTCCTGATAAAGAAGAACGGCGAGATAGTCGTCAAGCTTCCGCTGTGGGCTGTGATACTGATCTTCCTGATCGCGTGGCACATCTCCATCATAGCAGTTATAGTATCGCTCTTCTTCGGAGTCACCTATTCCTTTAAGGGAGAGGCTGACATGAAGACCGCGAACACCGTGATGGACAAGGCCAGCAGCGCCGCCGAAAAGGTAAAGGAAGAATACAACAAGCTTTAAGGCAGAGTCCCGGGCCGCGGGACCGCGCCGGAAAGGAATACCGCGTTGAACGGATCCATACTGATAGTCGAAGACGAAGAAAAACTGGCAAGATTCATAGAACTGGAGCTTACGCACGAAGGTTACGCCGTCCGCAAGGCCGCGGACGGCAGAGCCGCCTTGAGCGCCGCGCTCTCGGAGGATTTCGATCTTATACTCCTGGACATCATGCTTCCGGAGATAAACGGCCTGGAGGTACTCAGGAGGCTGCAGAACGAAAAGCCCACCCCGGTGATACTGCTTACGGCGCGCGATTCCGTAATGGACAAGGTGGCCGGACTGGACGCCGGCGCCGTGGACTACATAACCAAGCCCTTCGCGATAGAAGAACTGCTGGCAAGGATAAGGGTGGCTCTCAAGAACAAGGTAAGGAGGAGCGCGCAGGACGGCTCGGCTCCCGAGGCGGAGGAAGGCGTGCTTACGTGCGGACTTCTGCGGCTGGACAGCAAGCGCCGGGACGTAAGCTACGACGGCCACAGGATAGAGCTTACCAACAGGGAGTTCCTGATGCTTAAGACGCTGCTGGAGAACAAGGACATAGTACTGTCCAGGGACACTCTTTTAGAGCGCGTGTGCGGCTACGACTACATAGGCGAGACCAATATCGTGGACGTGTACGTAAGGCATCTGCGCAGCAAGATAGACGAGACCTTCGGAGTAAAGATGCTCCAGACCGTAAGAGGTGCGGGATATGTCATCAGATCCGAATAAAGCCCAGTCGGGCCGCATGAACTCGATAACAAGACGCCTGAGGGCGGCGTGGATGCGCAAGTCGCTGCTCCGGATAGTGATCTCCACCCTGCTGCTTTTCGCGCTGGCGTGTCTGGGATGGATGGGCGTGCAGGAATACCGCGCCCTGGGATTCCTTAAATGGAACATAGGCAGGAGCTTCTTCGTCGAAAGGACTGTCGGAGGGAGGATCACCGAGCTCTACTACCGTATCGTCAACGCAGGCGAAGACCCGGTAGAGATAGCCGCGGGCAGAGCGTTCACCGTCATCTGCATAGCGTTCGCAGCGCTCCTGATACTGAGACTTTTCTGGCTGTTCGTGTTCTCCGGACCGCGCGAGAGCCGCAGGATAAGGACGATACTGGCTCCGCTGAACGATCTGGCGCTTAAGGCGGACGAGCTGTCGCGCATGGAGTTCGGCGAGGACAAGTACCACGTAATAGAGGACGCGATATCCCAGCTGGACGCGGACGAAAGCTCCAGACTGTCGCTGGGGGACAGCGACCTGGCGGGCATAGAAGCAGCCATAAACAATCTGCTGGTAAGGATACGCGAGAGCAACATGCAGCAGGCAAGGTTCGTAAACGACGCTTCGCACGAGCTGCGCACGCCTATCGCGGTGATCAGCGGCTACGCGGACATGCTGGCTCGCTGGGGCAAGAACGACGAGAAGGTCCTTAACGAGGCCATAGCCGCGATCCAGACGGAATCCGGCCGCATGAAGCATCTGGTGGAGCAGCTGCTGTTCCTTGCCAGGGGAGACAGCGGAAAGACCACGCTGACGCTGGAGGACGTATCGCTGACCTCCATGATGCGCGAGGCCTACGAGGAATCCGTAATGATTGACGAGAAGCACGTCTACAGATTCAGCGAGCCGGAAAACGACATGGTCATAAAGGCGGACGCCGGGCTGCTTAAGCAGGCGGTAAGGATACTGCTGGACAACGCCGCCAAATACACAAAGGAGGGCGACGAGATAATGCTGTCCTGCGGCGAGGACGACGGCCATCCCTATCTGCAGGTACAGGACTGCGGCATTGGCATGGCGGAGGACAACGTGGCGCACATGTTCGAGCGTTTCTACCGCGCGGACGAAGCCAGATCCTTCGAGGGAACCGGTCTGGGTCTTTCCATCGCAAAATGGATAGTGGATAAGCATAAGGGGCATTTCGAGATATTGTCCAGACCGGACATCGGCACCAGGATAAGGATAGTACTGTAAAGCAGCGGAAGACCGGGAGCCGCCGGAACGGAACGACAGGATAAAAGAAAAGAGAAGGTATTACCTTCTCTTTTTATTTCTTATATTGATCGCCGGTCCGGAGACCGGCCTGCGCCTGCTGTCCGCCAGGCGTTTATTTGATGCCCAGATTGACCTTGCTCGGCAGATACTCTACCGTCAGGCCTGCGATGTCCCTGCCGGGACGGAGCACCAGGGTCATCTCTCCCGCGGAGCGCCCTTCCGCGTCCACCATGGGCGATATGTCTCCGGAAGCGAGAGTCCTGAGCGTTGCGACCGGTCCCGACACCTTGGCGACTATATCCGAGTAACCTTCCGGAAGGGTAACAGTTACGGTATGACCTTCGCCGAGTCCTTGTACGGAAACGTCTCCCACGTTGAACTTGAATTCCAGCTTTCCGTTCTCTTCTATGACAAACTTCGCCTGGACGGGTTCGGAACTGTCGGCCTCGAACACGCCGCCCGGGAGCATCGGCTCCACGTCGAAGACGGTGGTCTCGTAGATGCCGCTGATATCCACGGCTTTCGCGCTTACTCCGGAGATCTGCGACAGTCTGGACGCCGGTCCCTTTATTACTATGTTCCTGCCTATCTCAGTCTCTTTAAGGACGGCGCCTTCCCAGACGCTGCCCTCTACGGGCACTTCCAGAGGAACGGTCTTCGTCTGGTAGATGACCGCGGTGACGCCTATGCTTTCGTGAGCGAGCCTGACGCCGCTGACCGTCTTGCCTTCCTCGTCCACCGGGGTGGCCGCGAGCATGAGTTCTTCCGGCTTATCCAGCTCCGCGCCGGACATGTCGCCGCTGACTTTTACAGCCGCTACCTGAGCGAGCCTGGACACGGCGCCGGACACTTCCACCTGAGTAAGAGTACTGGTAAGAAGCGTGGCTTCCCTGCCGGATGTCGCTCCGGAGAGCACCACCTCCACAGGCTTGGAGACCGTTGCCAGCTCCTCCACCACCACTTCTATGCCGGGGTTCTGGATCTCCTCGACGGTGGTCCCGGACGGAGCCGCGGACGCGATCTGGACCGTGCCGGTCCCAAGGGTAAGATCCGAGATGTCCGCGCTGAGTTTGACGTCCTCCGGCCTGATCTTGTTGACCACGTTTCTGGGGCCAGAGACCGTAACGGTGGCCGTGTAACCTTCCGTGGTGACAGGCGCCAGTTTGTTCTTAGCCAGCTCCTCTTCGCCCGTTACCGTTACGGGTATGTCGCGCAGGGTGACCTGCACGGGCGGGTTTGCTATGTTTATTACGTAGAACCACAGCAGTATGGCCGCGGCTACGGATATTATGATGTCAATCTGCTTCCGTGTCATTGTCTTTCCTCCTGAGCAGATTGCGAAGTTTCATTATGAAGCGGTCGTCGGCTGGCTGATCGCTGAGGTACATGTTGAACAGCTGCTTTTCTATGGACTTGATGTCCAGGAACCTTGAGAGCCTGCCGTCCGAAGCCATGGAGATTATTCCTGTCTCCTCGGAGACGATGATGGCTACGGCGTCCGAGACCTCGGAGATGCCCAGACCCGCGCGGTGACGCGTGCCCAGATCCCTGCTGAGGTTCTGGTTCTGGGTAAGCGGAAGCACGCAGCCTGCAGCCAGTATCCTGTCGCTCCTTACGATGCATGCGCCGTCGTGCAGCGGCGAACCTTTATAGAATATGTTCTCCAGAAGAGGCGTGGAAAGCTTGGCGTCCACTACGGTGCCGGTGTCCGCGATGTCCTGGAGAGCGGTCTCTCTTTCTATTACTATTATGGCGCCTTCTTTTCTGGCCGCGAAGTATTCCACGGCGGAGACGATGGCGTCCACGTTTTCGGAGATCTCCTCCTGCTGCAGCGAGAACTGCCTGGTGAACTTACCCCTGCCCAGGTACTCCAGACCTCTTCTGAGCTCCGGCTGGAACACGACTACCAGCGCCACTATTCCCACGTTGAGTATTCCGGTGAAGATCCAGTTGACTATGTACAGGTTGAGTATCTTGGAGAGGAAAGCCGCGACAACGACAACGACAAGACCCTTCGCGAGCTGCTCCGCGCGGGTGCTGCGGATGAAGCCGAGAAGCTTGTAGATCAAGAAGCTTACTATGGCGATGTCGATTACATCGGTGATGCCGAAGCCTGAAAACAGGCTGCTGATGATCTGACCCATGTCCTCCCCTTTCGTAATCTTTTGCAATTAATCATTTTATACAATTTTTGTTGGCATTTCAAGCCGACCCGGGCTTTTTTTGGTTAAAACGGCACACATTTGAGACAAATGCGGGACGCGCGGTCCGGGCGCGGTTTACAGTTTTTGCTGATTGTGGTATAGTTCGAGTATCAGATCCGGACAGAAAGCAGGGATAAAATGAAGCAGTTTTACGCAGGAAAACTTAACACGGACGACGAGCTTACGGACTTTTTCATGATCAAGTCCGTCTCGATAAGAACAGGTTCCAACGGCAAGGACTATCTGGACCTTGGTCTGGGCGACTGCAGCGGCGAGATCAACGGCAAGAAGTGGGACATCTCCCCGGACGAGCTTCCCGCGCTGAAGGCGCTTAAAGAAGGCGACGTCGTAAAGATAAAGGGCCTGGTCACCGAATGGAACTCCGTCAAGCAGCTGCGCGTGCAGAGGATTCGCAAGGCCGCGCCCACGGACGATCTTGTAATGTCGGACTACGTTAAGGCCGCGCCGGAGGATCCGGAGGAGATGTACGCGTACATTCTGGAACGCGCCAACGCGATAAAGGACGAAGGCCTTCGCAGAATATCCGTGAACACCCTGGAAGAGAACCGCGAAAGGCTGCTGTACTACCCCGGCGCAATGAGGAACCATCACGCGGAGATGAGCGGTCTGCTCTACCACATAAGGCGCATGCTCACCATGGGCCTTAAGGCCTGCCAGGTCTACACCGGACTTGACAAGGACTGGGTGGTCTGCGGAGTGATAATGCACGACATGGAAAAGCTCAACGAGCTTAGGTCCAACGAGTTCGGCATCTCCCCGGGATACACCGCTCAGGGCAACCTGCTGGGCCACATTGTGATGGGCGCCGTGCAGCTTAAGGAGCGCGCGGAAAAGGCCGGACTGGACGAAGAAAAGACCATGATGCTGCAGCACATGATAGTTTCGCACCACTACGAGCCGGAGTTCGGAAGCCCCGTAAGACCGATGTTCCCGGAGGCGGAGCTGCTGCACTATCTGGACATGATAGACGCCAAGATGTTCGACTTCGAGGCGGCGCTGGAAGGCGTGGAGCCGGGCGGATTCTCCGAAAGAGTGCGCACCCTGGACGGACGCATGCTCTACAATCCCACGTTCGAAAGGCTCAACACGGAAAAGAACAAGAACAAATAAAGGCCGGACCGCGGAATAATGAAAGAAGAAAAGACGGGTTCCGTAAAGGAACTGATCTTTCACAACGATTCCAACTTTTTTACCATACTGCTCTTCGAAAGCACTGAAGAGCAGTTTTTTGCCGTAGGAAAGATGCCGGATCCCAAGAAGGGCCGCAGCTACAGGCTGACCGGCGAGTGGACCGAGCATCCTAAGTACGGCGAGCAGTTCGCTTTCAGCAGTTTCGAGGAGCTGGAGCCCACCACTGCGGAGGGCATAGCGGCATTCCTGTCGTCCGGGATAATAAAGAGCGTCGGACCGGCCACGGCGATGGAGATAGTAAGGCGCTTCGGGGACGACACGCTGCGGGTAATAGCCGAGGATCCGGACAGGCTTACGACAGTAAGAGGCATAGGACCGGTAAAGGCCCGCGCCATTGCTGAGGGCTACGCGGCTCACAGATCATACTCGCAGGTGGTGCTTAAGCTGTCCGCGTATGACATAAGCCCTGCAGTATGCATGAAGCTCTATAAAGTGTACGGAGCTGAGGCCGCGGAAGTCGTAAAGGAGAACCCCTACAGGCTGATCGACAGCGTTTACGGCATAGGCTTCGTAAAGGCGGACCGTATAGCGCAGAAGGTGGGCATCCCCCCGGATTCGCCCTTCAGGCTGCGCAGCGCGGTCATATACGACCTGGAGTACCACGCCGGCCTGGGAGATACCTTCGTGCCGGAGACGGACCTTACGGAGGACGTAGCGGCCATGCTGGACGTCCCGCGCGAGGACGTAAGCTCCGCCATATTCGACCTGGCGCTGGACGGGCGCGTTTTCAAGGAGAACCTGGAGGACCGCAACGTCGTCATACTGCATTCCTACAGGCGCGCCGAGAACTACTGCGCCGCCAAGCTGCTTCAGCTGATAAACTGCGAACTTACAGCCATACCCGTCAGCCCTGACAGGCTGATAAAGCGCAGCGAGCGCGTAGCCGGAATAGAACTGTCCGAAACGCAGCGCAGAGCGGTAATGTCCTCGCTGGGCAACGGCGTATCCATAATAACCGGCGGCCCCGGTACCGGAAAGACAACGATCATACGCATGATACTGTCCGTTCTGGAAGAGGCGGGCATACCCACGGAGCTTGCCGCTCCCACGGGCAGAGCCGCCAAACGCATGAGCCAGGCCTCCGGCAGAGAGGCCCAGACCATACACCGCCTGCTGGAGTACTCCTACGAGGAATCCACGGACCGCATGGTCTTCGGGAAGAACGCGGAGGATCCGCTGGACGCAGGATGCGTAATAATCGACGAGATATCCATGGTGGACATACTGCTCATGGAGGGACTGCTGGCCGCGATAAAGCCGGGAACCCGCCTTATACTCGTAGGCGACGCCGACCAGCTGCCGCCCGTAGGCGCAGGCACAGTAATAGCGGACCTACTGGATTCCGGCATCATACACAGCACAAGGCTTACGGAGATATTCCGCCAGGCTCAGGAAAGCATGATAGTCGTCAACGCCCACGCCATAGACCGCGGCGAAAGGCCGGAGTTCAACGGACGCGGCAGCGACTGTTTCTTCCTGGAAAGGACCGGCGACAAGGAGATAGCCGCAACGATAAAGCAGCTTTGCGAGAGCCGCCTGCCCAGCTACTTCGGACACCTGGATCCCTTCCGGGACATCCAGGTCCTGACACCCGTGCGCAAAGGCATATGCGGCTGCGTGGAGCTGAACAAAACTCTGCAGGAGGCGCTCAACCCGCCCTCCCCCGAAAAGCACGAAAAGACCTTCGGCGACAAGGTGTTCCGCGTCGGCGACAAGGTGATGCACATAAAGAACGACTACATGCTGGAGTGGAAGGACCTTAACACGCTCCAGAGCGGCACGGGAGTGTTCAACGGCGACATGGGCGTCGTTTCTTCCATAGACGAGGATTCCGGCCGCGTAAACGTGTTGTACGACGGCGACAGGCTGGTAAGCTACGACTTTACGAACCTGGAGGAGCTGGAGCCGGCATTCGCGATAACCGTACATAAGAGCCAGGGCTCCGAGTTCCCGGTGGTGGTGATGCCTATGACGCACTTCCCGCCCATGCTGGCCACACGCAACCTGCTCTACACGGCTATAACACGCGCCAGGGAAGGCGTGGTGATGGTGGGCGACCCCAGGATACCCGGCGCCATGACGGACAATACTTCCGCCAGGAAGCGCAACAGCGGACTTAAGGCAAGGCTTCTTAAGCTCTGGGAGATGAACGATGAGAGCCTCGGTTAACGGCGTGGACCGCGGGAAACAGGAACGCCCGCCGAAGTCTGTTAAGCCCGGGACGAGGATCGCGGACAGACTCCTGGACCTTGTGTTTCCGCAGAACATCTACTGCCTGTGCTGCGGAGACACGATGGAGAGCAGCCGCGTCCACGGCATCTGCGACAAATGCGCGGAAAAGATAAACTGGCTGGACCACGACCCGTTCCGCGCCAGCCTGGAGGACTTTGCCTTCGACCACGTGCTGTCGTGCTGCGTGTACGGCTTCTATCCGCGAAAGATAATGCACGACCTTAAGCTCCACGGCAAGCCGTACATCGCAAGGAGCATAGGCCCTCTGATGGCGGAGAAGGCACAGATGGAAGGCGGGGTATACACCGCGTTGATCCCCGTGCCCTGCACCGCGGCGAAGAAAAAGAAGCGGGGCTACAATCAGGCAGAACTTTTAGCGAAATACGCTGCGAAACAGCTGGGACTTCCGGTCCGAACGGACATCCTGATAAAGCAGAAGGAGACTCCGTCCATGAGGCTCTCCACCGGCGAGGAACGCAGAAATCTTATGCAGGGAGTGTTCGCGGTGGATCAAAACGCTTGCGCGGGACTGCCCGGAGCGGATATACTTCTGGTGGACGACGTGCTGACCACCGGAAGCACAGCCGACGCGTGCGCGCTGGCGCTCAAGGCCGCAGGGGTCCGTACAGTGTCCGTGCTCTGCTTCGCTTCGTCGGCCAGAGCGTTCGAGCCGGAACTTGAGCACTAGACCCGGTCCGTTCGTAAAAAAGCCTCGAAAAGGCTCGTCGTGAAACCGCGGAGTGCGCTAAGAAAACACACTTGGCGGCTTAATAACTGAATAACCATCCGAAGGTACGGGCTGCCCGGGTCTGTGGCTGCAAGTCCAGGCCAGCTATGGGCAAAGGGACCCACGTAAGCAGGAGCAAGGCTCCTTGTGATCATGGCATAGCTTAGAAGTAAGTCCGCGGTAAAACCGAGAACGGCAGGTGTGGGGTCAAAGGCCAGGTCAGCCGGGCAGCCCGTGCTTTCGGAACACAAAAACAGGACCTTAGCGGTCCTGTTTCGTTTCATATCGATAGGGCTGAAATGAAAGGCCGCCGGGATGTCCGGCGGCCTTTGGCGTTATTCAGTTAGATCGATAACTGTTATTCGGTTATCAGCAGGCCGTAGCCGCCGTCATTCCTCTTATATACAACGTTGGTGGTGCCGCCTTCCGGGTCGCGGTATATGAAGAAGCTGTGCTCCAGCATCTCCATCTGCAGTATCGCCTCGTCGGAGGTCATCGGTGTGAGCGAGAAGCGCTTGGTACGCACTATCCTGCCCTCTTCGGCCTCTTCGACGTCCGGAAGTTCGCTTGCGATAACAGATCCCTGATCCTTATGTCTCTTTACGAGCCTGGATTTGAAGCGCGACATCTGCTTGGACAGCTTGTCGATTACCTGATCCAGACAATAGAGAAGGTCCGCGTTGCTCTCCTCCGCGCGGAAGGTCATTCCGCCGGCGATTATGGTGGCTTCAAGCTTTGCGAGGCCGCTCTTGACCTCGGAGAGCATTACGTTAGCCTCCGCATCCTTGGAGAAGTACTTGTCCAGCTTGCTGAGCTTGCCTTCGATCTTGTCGCGGAGCGCCTGGCTGGGATTTAAGTTCCTGCTATTGATGTTGACTTGCATAGTAGAACCTCCTTGTGTTTTCCTGATTACATTATACACCTTTTTGTGTTAAAAACGTGACGAAGTTGCGATGCGGGCGTTCTTTTTTTCGGGCCGTACGGAAGATGCGTAAAACTCTCCCGGAACGGACGATACGGCGGCTCCCGGAAAAAAGTTTTGCGGAGCAACCTGTTTTCAGTTGCACACACCTGCGTAAGAGTGTATAATCTGTATTGTTAAAGGAGAACGACCATGAGCAGCTTAATGGAATACAAAGGTTATCACGGAAAAGTAGAGTACAGCAGCGAAGAAAAGATCTTCCACGGAAGAGTCATAGACATCGACGACACCATCGCCTTCGCCGGCGCGTCCGTCGCCGAACTGGAGAAGACCTTCAAGGACGCCATCGACGGCTACGTCGAATGGTGCGAGCAGATAGGCAAGGCCCCCGCAAGAGAGTACAAAGGGTCCTTCAACGTCCGCATCGCCTCCGACCTGCACAGGGAGGCCGCTCTGGCCGCGGCTCAGGCAGGCAGCACCCTCAACCAGTTCGTAGCCGACGCCATTAAGGAAAAGCTCTTCAGGATTTGACGCTAAGAAAAAAGACCCCGCTCACGGCGGGGCCTTTTTGTTTTTGGAATTTTAAAGGGAGTCTGCGCTGATCGTTCGAAGCGCTCCGGAGCGGTAGAAGAGACTTTTCGCAAAGGCATTAACAGTGAGTTCGGACGAAGTACGAAACGAACTGATAAATGCCTCGAAAAGGCTCTGCGTGAAGCCGCGCAGCGGGCTGAGAAAGATCAGCGCAGACTCCCTTATTACAAAAACTTGAAAGTGATCAGCCTGATCGAGTGCAGGCTGTTTTATTTATACGAATCGTAAAGCTTCTTAAACACCGGCAGCGACTTCTTTATCATCTCCGTAGGCACGCAGTATGCCAGTCTTACCCATCCGGGGCAGCCGAAGCTTACGCCGCTGACCAGCAGCAGGTCGAAGCTCTTGGCCCTTTCGCAGAAGGCCTCCGTATCGTCCTCGAGCGCCTTCAGGAACAGATAGAACGCTCCCTGAGGCTCGCCGAACTCGTAGCCTATCTCCTTAAGTCCGGAGGCGAGTATCCTGCGGTTGTTGTCGTACCAGCTTATGTCGGAGGTCTGTCCGGTCACCTTGCCGACCACCTTCTGCATGAGGCTGGGCGCGCAGACGAAACCAAGGCTCCTTCCGGCGCCGCATACCGCTGCGTAGACCCTGTCGTGATCCTCCATCTCGTCCGGAACCAGCACGTAGCCTATTCTTTCTCCGGGAAGAGACAGCGATTTGCTGTAGGAATAGCAAACTATAGTGTTCGGGTAGTACTTTGTAATGAACGGCACCTTAAGTCCGTCGTACACCAGTTCGCGGTAGGGCTCGTCGCTCAATATCACTATCGCGTGGCCGAATTCCCTGGACTTTTCCGTAAGCAGAGCCGCCAGACGCTTTATGGTCTCCTCGGAGTAGACGGCGCCCGTGGGGTTATTGGGAGAGTTGATCATTACCGCCCTGGTCTTAGGGCCTATCATGTCAGCCAGAGCTTCCATGTCTATCTGGAAGTTCTTCGTGTCCGGAGGCACCATCAGGAACTTGGCTCCGGCGTTTCCGGCGAACACGGCGTACTCTGCGAAGAACGGAGCTATGGCTATCACCTCGTCGCATTCCGGGACCACAAGCGCGCCAAGACTTATCGTAAGGGCAGCGGCGGCTCCGCAGGTGATGTAGAAATTGTCCTTATGGAAATGTGTGCCGAAGCGTCTGTTAAGATCCTCGGCTATGGCCTGCCTGGCATCCGCGTCGCCCTGCGCGGAAGTATATCCGTGGACCTGTACGGAAGGTTCCGTGCGCAGGAGCTCGACTATCGTCTCGTTGACGCTGTCCGGCGAAGGGACCGCCGGATTGCCTATGCTATAGTCATAGATGTTCTCCGCCCCCACTTCCGCGGCGCGCTTCTTGCCGTACTCGAACAGCTCGCGTATTGCGGACCTTGCGCTTCCAAGGCCGTACATTCTTTCTGATACGATCATCTTATCTCTCCGTTATTTCCGTATGACTGCGGCGCTGCAACTGCTTTCCGGTCACCGTCCGCGCCATACGTATCTCCTGCTATCTGTTTACCCGGTTGACAGGCTCTTCGCCGCGCTCCACCCGGGCTATGTTTTCCCATATGTTCCTGTACGCCTTGCGGAGCATGCTTATGGAGACTCCGGCGATGTGCGGCGAAAAGAGCACCTTGTCGCGCAGATCCTCCGGCATGTTAAGGAACTCGTTGTCCTTAAGCACCGGTTCGGGAGCCACGGTGTCGAACGCCGCGCGCAGCAGCTTGCCGCTCTTGAGCGCGTCTATTACGTCCGCGTTCACCATCAGCTCCCCGCGCGAAGTATTGATCAGGATCGCCCCGTCCTTCATTTTAGCAAGGAACGCTTTGTCCACCATGCCTTCGGTAGTTTTGTTGGCCGGAAGGTGCAGGCTTATTATGTCGCACTCGGCCAGAAGCCTGTCGAGCTCCATGAACGCCGCGCCGGTGGCAAGCTCCTCCGCCCTGGGCTGCCTGGCCACGGTAAAGAACACCTCCGGGCCGAAAGGCTTAAGCAGCCTTACGACTTCTTTTGCTATGTCTCCGAAGCCCACAAGGCCTATCCTGTACTCGGACAACTCGTGTACGCCTGCCTTCATCATGGAAAGCTTGGTCTCCATTTGGCGCCCTTCCAGCACAGCCCTATTTCCCGCAAGCAGATCGCGGGTCATCGCGAGCATCATCATTACTGTGTGCTCCGCCACGGCGGTCGCGTTGGCGCCTTTGTTGTTGCACACGCAGATGCCGCGCTCGGTGGCTGCCGTAAGGTCTATGCCGTTGAAGCCTACGCCCTCCGAATGCACGAGCTTAAGCTTGGGCATGGCGTCCATGTTCTCCGCGGTAAGCGTACCTATGGCGTCGATTATCACATATTCCGCGTCCGAAGCCCTGGCAGCCAGATCCGCGGTCTCCGCCTTCATCGGAAAGACCTCGAACTTGGTGCCCGCAGGCGCAAGCGCCATGCCGAACTTCTCCTGACGCGGCTGGGAACCTAAAAGCGCAACTTTCATCACGGTCTCCTTCATCAGAACGCCCAGTTGCCGTCCTTGAATATCTGTACCTTCTTGCCGTCTCTGGTGTTGGCGACTATGCTCAGGTCCTTGGAACCTATCATGAAGTCCACGTGCATGAAGGACTTGTTTACGCCCTTGTCGTACGCTTCCTGCAGGGACTCCAGCTTTTCGAAGTCGTCCAGGCAGTCCGCGAAACCGAAACCCAGAGCCAGGTGGCATGCCGCGTTCTCGTCGAACAGAGTGTTATAGAACAGCAGTCCGCTGTTGTTGATCGGGGAATCGTAAGGCACCAGAGCTACCTCGCCCAGCATGCAGGAACCCTCGTCCATGTTGATTATCTCGCCGAGCACGTCCTTGCCCTTTTCGGCATCCCATTCGACGGCCTTGCCGTTCTCGAAGCGTACCCAGAAGTTCTCTATCAGCTGACCGTTGTAGGACAGCGGCTTGGTGGCGTATACGATGCCTTCCGCGTGGCCTGCCAGCGGGGAGATGAAGCACTCCTCGGAGGGCATGTTGGGGTTGTATACGTTGCCCAGAAGGCTGGTGTCGGCGCCGCCGTTGAAGTGCGCGCCCTCTATCATCCAGACCTTGAAGTCCGTGCCGTTGGCGCTCTTGTACTCCAGGTTCTCTATGCCAAGGGAGTTGAGGTACTTGCAGCGCGCCTTAAGATCCTTGTTGTGAGCATCCCATGCTGCCATAGGATCGTCGGTAACTCTTGCGCAGGTAAGTATGGCCTCCCACAGCTTTTCTACAGCCTGATGCTTGGAAAGGTTCGGGAAGAGCTTCTTTGCCCACTTTTCGCCGGGAACAGCGGCTATGCACCACTGATACTTGTTCTCTATCTGATCCCTGTACGCGCGGATGAGAGGCATCCTCTTCTGCATCGCCTTGGAAAGCTTCTTCTGGTTGATGCCCTTAAGGCCGTCCGGATCCTCGGACTCCAGATAGATGCGGCAAGGAATGGTATTTACGTAGTGCTGCCAGCGGGCCGCCTCGTAATCCTCCAGGGTACCCAGAGTCTTAAGGCTCATGTATCTGGTATGTACCTTGGTGAGGGGCTGATAAGTCCAGTCCACCTTTACGGACTTGGCTCCCAGCTTGTAGCATTCTTCCACCAGCATCTTAACGAACTCCGGCTGGTCGAACTCGGCCTGGATGAATACCTCCTGGCCCTTCTGGACGTTTACGCCTTTGGCCGCGATAAGATGCGCGTACTTTCTTAATACTGTCTTTTTCATGTTTTTCCTTTCCGGGCTCCGGACTGTCCGCCGGGTCCATTTTCATTCTGCCGGGTGTTCCCCGGGATATTACTGTTAAATGCCGGAACCGTAGTCTCCCCAGAACTCCATGGCCTTTGCGGTGTCCGCGGAGTAGAATACGCGGCTGCCTTCGGGCACGGATTCGATTATCCAGGTGCTGGCTCCTATTATGCTGTTATCGCCTATGAACGTTCTGCCGCCGAGTATGGTTGCGTTCGCGTAGATGACGACGTTGTTGCCTATGTTGGGGTGGCGCTTAATGTTCTTGATTGGGTTGCCGTTCTCGTCAAGCTCGAAGCTCTTGGCGCCCAGGGTAACGCCCTGGTAGAGCTTCACGTGATCGCCTATAGTAGTGGTCTCGCCTATTACGATGCCTGTGCCGTGGTCGATGAAGAAATACTCCCCTATCTTAGCGCCTGCGTGTATGTCCACTCCGGTGCGCTCGTGCGCGTACTCCGTCATCATCCGGTAGAGGAGCGGAACGCCCATCTCATAGAGTACGTGAGCCATGCGGTAGACCGCTATGGCGTAGAATCCCGGGTAGCAGATTATTACCTCGTCGCGTATCTTTGCGGCGGGGTCGCCTTCGTAAAGGGCCTCTATGTCCGTAAGCAGGAGCCTTTTGATCTCCGGCAGCTGCTCTACGAACTCCCTGGCGGTGTCCTCCGGATCCAGGGACACTTCGTGGTCGGAGAAGTGGCAGGCCATAGCTATCTGTCTTGCCAGCCTGGCTTCTATCAGCGACAGCGACGCGTCCTTCTTGGGCGCGAAGTAGTTGGGGAAGAGCACGCTCAGGATATCCATCACCAGATACCTTATCTCCACCCTGCTGGGGATCGGGTCCCCGCTCTCCGTCGCCTTAAGGCCGGACTCTTTTCCGAGCCTGTCCAGTTTTGTCTTGATCTCTTCTAAATGCTTCATTTTATCTTCCTCATTACAAGGCTGCAGACTGCTCCGTTGAATATCCCGGCGGCCATTCCCGCAAGGATGAGCACGGGCAGATAAACGAACACCTTCGCGGACCCAGCTATCACCGCCGCCGCGGCCAGCTGGGCAAGGTTGTGCATGGCTCCTCCCGCCATGGATACTCCGGTAAGGCTGAACAGGTCCGTCTTCTTAAGAAGCACCATCACGGCAAGGCTGAACAGCGCGCCGCAGAGCGCGTAGACCGCCGAAAAGACGTTCCCGAAGAGCAGCGCCGACAGCGCTATCCTTACCAGGTTGAGTATCAGCGCGTACCCGGGGCCAAGGCTGTACAGGGCAAGGACCACCACTATGTTGGCAAGTCCTATCTTTATGCCCGGCATGCCCAGACTCAGGGGCAGCAGGAATTCTATGTACGAGAAGATCAGCGCCAGCGCCGCCAGAAGCGCGCAGGTCGTGAGCTTTCTTGTTCCGCCGAAATTCTTTGCGTCCGCCATCGCCGCCACCTACTTTATGACGGCGTCGGGGCCTTCGCCCGCGCCTTCTATTACGACTGTAAGGTGATGCGGAAGGCAGACTATCATCTGGCCGGTCCCGGATATCTTATCCATGCGGACGCAGTCCTGTCCGGGGCAGTCGGACTCGCTTACGAAAGCGCAGCCGTCCTTTATGGTAACGGTGTTGGTACCGTAGGTCGTTTCTATGATCCGGGACTGATCCGCGGAAAGATCCACGCGGTCCATTTCCTTGCCGTCCACTGTTATGACAGCGTACGTTCCGGTGTCTCCAGGCGCGCGGAACGCCATCAGCCCGGCCGCCGCTATGATCAGCAGAACTACCGCCAGTATGATGTCCGCTTTTTTAAAGAACGCCTGCTTCATCATTTATTGTCCTCGCGGGCGACCGCAAGCATTATGGCGCACTCCATGCGCTTCCTGAACAGCTCGCAGCCCTGCGAATATATGCCTGTTATGGACCCGGAAGCGTGCAGACAGTTAGCCGCGCAGCCGCCGGAGCAGTATAGCTTTGCCCAGCAGTCCGCGCATTCCGGCTTTGCGTATACGTTGCACTTGCGGAACTCGTCCTGAACAGCATCGTTGGTAACGCCGCTCCATATGTCGCCCAGCTTGTAGGCAGGGTCGGACACGAACTGGTGGCAGGGATACAGATCGCCCCACGGGGTGACCGCCATGTATTCCGTGCCGGAACCGCAGCCGGATATCCTCTTGAATATGCACGGACCCGCGGACAGATCTATCATGTAGTGGTAGAACGTGAAGGGTCTGCCCTCGCGCTCCCTCTTAAGCATAAGCTCCGCAAGCTTTTCGTACTGGTCCTTTACGATCTCTATGTCGCTGTCCGTAAGCGCGCAGGGGTCGTCCGGGGCGCAGACCACGGGCTCCATGGAGAGCTCCGTAAAGCCGAGCCTCAGCATCTCTTCTATGTCCTTAAGGAAGTCCGGGTTCTGGTGCGTGAAGGTGCCGCGCATGTAGTAGCTCTTGTTTCCGCGCTTTTCCACAAAGCGTTGGAATCTTGGCACTATTCGCTCCCAGCTGCCGTTTCCCGCGTAGTCCACTCTGTAGCGGTCGTGTATCTCCTTCCGGCCGTCCAAACTCAGGACTACGTTGTTCATCTCCTTGTTCGCGAACTCCGTTACCTCGTCGTCCAGCAGCACGCCGTTGGTGGTAAGCGTGAAGCGGAAGTTCTTGCCGGCTTCCTTTTCTATGCTTCTGGCGTACGCCACCAGCTGCTTGCAGACGTCCCAGTTCAGCAGAGGCTCGCCTCCGAAGAAGTCCACCTCCAGGTTGCGTCTGTTGCCGGAGTTCTCCACAAGAAAATCCAGCGCGCGCTTGCCCACTTCGAAGCTCATGAGCGCTCTTTCGCCCTTGAAGTTGCCCTGGCTGGCAAAGCAGTAGGAACAGTTGAGGTTGCAGCTGTGGGCCACGTGCAGGCAGAGCGCCTTTATTATGCCCTTGCTGCGTTCCTTAAGACTTCCCGCCAGCGGCTCGTAACCTCCGTCGGAGAAAAGCTTGCCGCTGTCCTTAAGCTCCAGGACCTCGTCCAGGGTCTCGCGGATGATGGTCTCGTAGTCTATGAGTCCGCACTCGTCGTCCCTTGCCGGCTCCTCCTCTGAAAGATACTTCTTCATCAGGGCGGACACTACTGCTTCCGTCAGCTCTTCCCGGGGCTTGTCCGGTCCGAGTTCGTTTACGCAGGCGATCACGTCGTACGCGTAACCGTCCACCGCGTGTACCGCGCCGGAATCCACGTCCAGGACTATGTTGTAACAGTTTAACTTATACTGATGTATCATCGTTTTGCCGCGCCCTGAAGGCCTGCGTTTGCTAACAAAAATGCCGCCCGTTAAAGGCGGCATTTAAGTTTCTGAGTCTGTGTTACTTTTCTTCCTTGTTCTCGCAGCTCTGGTTGGCTATGCCGCAGCTTGTTTTGCAAGCGGACTGACAGGATGTCTGGCACTCGCCGCATCCGCCCTCTTTGCTGCAGAGGTCACGAGTCTGAAGAGTCGTTATGTGCTTTCTTTCCATTTTCTTACCTCCGGGTTATCTTTCTCGCCGCCCGCGGGCAGCGGACTTTGCTGTTTGACTAGGCTATAATAGCATAAAATCGACGTATATGCAATTTTTTTGAGGGTTTTTGCATTTTTTGATGCGCAGGGATCCGCTCGTCTTTAATGATATAAACATACCCTTCGGCGTCTGTCCAACCAATAGTTGTATAATATCCAACTCTCAGGAGAGCGTTTCAACCTCCGGTCGCTTCAGAATTGTCCCGGAAAAACGTATCATTTAGTCGTAAACAGCAAGCAAAGCGCGTCAAAACGAATGACGCGGTGCACGGCAGATGATATACTTTAGAAAAGGAAGGACAATACGATGAAGGAAACATTCGGACAGAGATTCAGCAGATTAAGAAAGCAGCGCGGCCTTACCCAGGAGGAACTGGGCGAGAAGTTCGGCATATCCGGACAGGCTGTCTCCAAGTGGGAGAACGACGCGTCCATGCCGGACATATCAATACTTCCGGAGCTCTCCGACGTGCTTGGGGTAAGCCTTAACGAGCTGCTCGGCAAGGAAGAAAGCAAGACAAGACTCGTTCCGGCGGAGGAGCGCAAAGACATCAACGATCTGGTATTGAGAGTGCGCGTTGATTCAGCTGACGGCGACAAGATCACAGTCAACCTGCCTATGGGACTCGTAAAGGCCGGTATCATGCTTGGCATGAAGATGCCGCAGGTGAGCGGCAACGAAGCGCTGCAAAACCTGGACTTCGAGGAGATAATCCGTCTGGTGGACCAGGGACTTGTCGGCGAGATCGTTACCGTGGAGAGCGCCGACGGCGACCACGTGCGCGTATTCGTGGAGTAAGCTATGTGGATAAAGGTAAGGCACCAGGAAGGCCCCAACATATCCCTGCCCGTGCCGCTGAGCCTTGCGGGCAGCAGGCTGCTGTGGAGAGCGGCAACGAAGAAAGGCGGCGCCGGGGCGGAAGAGGCCGCGGTGATAGGTCCGGAGATGGTACGCGAGCTGCGGCGCTACGTGCGAAAGAACGGCCACTTCGTTCTTGTGGACATAGAGAGCCACGACGGCGAAATAATAAAAATATCGGTCTGAAGACCTGAAATACTTTTCTCATTATTGCGGCCCCGCATACGCGGGGCCATTTTGATCTGCATACGATAAAGGCTGAGGGCGATCTCATTCGCATGCATGTAAAGAAGCCGCCGGCATGAAAAACGGCCCCCGGGAATACCCGGAGGCCGCTCATATGTTATTACCCCTTATAGATTGTTGAGAACGTAGTTCTTGATCTTGCTGACGCCTATGTACTTGGTAACGTTATCGCCTTCGACGATGACGGCCGTGGGCGCCTGCATTATTCCGAGGCTCCTTGCCAGCTCGCGGTTCTCCTCCGCCAGAAGCAGTTCGTACTCGGTGCCCTGCTCGGCAAGGAATTCCTTGATGATTGCGCAGTTCGGGCAGGTCCTGGTAGTGAAGAGCATGAAGCGCTTCGCGGGCTTTTCTTCCGCCGGAGCGGGCTCTTCCTTCGGTTCCCCGGCCGGTGCTTCGGCTGCTGCGGGAGCAGGTTCTTCGACGACGGGAGCAGGCTCTTCCTTCGGAGCTTCGACCGGTTCTTCCTTAAGAAGCTCCTCTACGATCGCGGGAGCGGGCTCTTCGGCAGGTTCTTCGGCTGCCTGCGCGGGCTCTTCCTCTGCTTCGGTCTTGGGCTCGAACGAGAGGGCTTCCTCCACGGCTTCTGCCGCGGCGATTATCACCTGCTCGGCCTTGGTCTGGGGAGCGGGATCTTCGGGAGTCGGATCCTCGTAAAGCTTTGCCAGATCCTCGGCGCCGGCGCTGAGTTTCTTTACGACCTTGGGGATGACCGCTGCCGCGATAGGAGCAACGACTTCGGCGACGCCCGGAGCAGGCTCTTCGGCCTTGACTTCGGGCTGCTCGTACGCCTTGGCAAGCTCCTCGGCCAGTTCAGCCGCGGTAAGCTTTGCGGTGGCAAGCTCTTCCGCCGGTCTTTCAGCGGCAGGCTCAGCAACGGGCTGCTCGGATATGGTCTCTTCGCGGTATGCTTTCTCAGCTGCCTGAACTGCCTCGAAGGCTTCTTCGACGGCGTTCTCGGCTGCGCTCACCACTTCGGGCGCGATCTCCGGCGCTGCGGGAGTCTCTGCTGCCTTAACGGGTCCATCTGTGGTCTCGGGGGCCTTTTCCACTGCCTTCAGCGGCTCTTCTATGTGAAGGTTGGAGTGTCTTCTGAAAGAGGTGCCTACGTCGTAGGTCTTTCTCTGCTTGAACTCCTGGGTCTTTCCGTCGTTCCAGTTCTGGACCGGTCTGTAGTATCCGGTTATGCGGCTGTAGATCTCGGTCTTCTCGCCGCACTCAGGGCAGGTGCCCACTTCGCCGGCTATGTATCCGTGGTTCCTGCAGACGGAATAGGTCGGGGAGATCGTATAGTACGGCAGCTTGTAGTTCTCCGCGATGGTGCGTACCAGCGTAGCCGCGGCCTTCCAGTCGGGCAGCTTCTCGCCCAGGAATGCGTGGAATACCGTGCCGCTTGTATAAAGGGTCTGGAGCTCGTCCTGAACGTCCAGAGCAGCGAACACGTCCTCGGTGTAGCCTACGGGCAGATGGCTGCTGTTGGTGTAGTACGGAGTGCCTCCGCAGTCCGCGGCGGTGATTATGTCGCCGAAGCGCTTAACGTCGTGCTTCGCGAGACGGAACGCTGTGGACTCTGCCGGAGTAGCTTCCAGGTTGAACAGGTCGCCGTACTGCTCCTGATAGTCGGAGAGGCGCTCTCTCATGTGGTTGAGCACGTCCTTGGCGAACTGCTGGGTCTCCTTGTGGGTCATGTCCTTTTTCAGCCAGGCGGCGTTGAGGCCTACCTCGTTCATGCCGACGAGACCGATGGTGGAGAAGTGGTTGGCGAAGGTGCCCAGATACCTCTTGGTGTAGGGATACAGACCCTCGGCCAGCAGCTGGCTTATTACTCTTCTCTTGATGTCCAGGGACCTTGCGGAGATGTCCATCATGTGGTCCAGACGCTTGTAGAACTCTTCCGGAGTCTTGGAGAGGTAAGCGATCCTGGGCATGTTTATGGTAACTACGCCTATGGATCCGGTGGACTCGCCGCTTCCGAAGAAGCCGCCGCTCTTTTTACGCAGTTCGCGGAGGTCCAGACGGAGCCTGCAGCACATGGACCTTACGTCGGAAGGCTCCATGTCGGAGTTGATGTAGTTGGAGAAGTACGGGGTGCCGTACTTGGCGGTCATCTCGAACAGCAGTCTGTTGTTCTCGGTGTCGGACCAGTCGAAATCCCTGGTTATGGAGTAGGTCGGGATAGGATACTGGAATCCTCTGCCGTTGCAGTCGCCTTCGATCATGATCTCGATGAAGGCCTTGTTGACCATGTCCATTTCCTTCTTGCAGTCGCCGTAGGTGAAATCCTGTTCCTTGCCGCCTACGATGGCTTTCTGATCCTTAAGGTCAGCCGGAACGGTCCAGTCCAGAGTGATGTTGGTGAACGGCGCCTGCGTGCCCCAGCGGGACGGGGTGTTTACGCCGTACACGAAGCTCTGTACGCACTGTTTTACTTCTTTATATGTAAGGTTGTCTACCTTTACGAAAGGTGCCAGATATGTATCGAAGGAGCTGAATGCCTGAGCGCCCGCCCACTCGTTCTGCATTATTCCCAGGAAGTTTACCATCTGGTTGCAGAGAGTGGAGAGGTGGCTCGCCGGAGAGGAGCTGATCTTGCCGGGAACGCCGCCCAGACCTTCCTGTATCAGCTGCTTAAGGCTCCAGCCTGCGCAGTAGCCGGTAAGCATGGAAAGGTCGTGCAGATGTATGTCCGCGTTCTTGTGCGCCTTGGCGATCTCGTCGTCGTAGATCTCGGAGAGCCAGTAGTTGGCGGTGATGGCGCCGGAGTTGGAAAGGATGAGGCCGCCTACGGAGTAAGTTACCGTGGAGTTCTCCTTTACGCGCCAGTCGGTGACCTTAACGTAGCTGTCCACCAGGGACTTGTAGTCCAGAACGGTGGAATTGATGTTTCTTAGCTTTTCCCTCTGACGTCTGTAGAGGATGTAGGCCTTGGCCACGTCGTCGTAACCGGCCTTGATGAGGACGGATTCCACGCAGTCCTGGATGTCCTCTACCGCGATGAGGTTGTCCTTGATCTTCGGTTCGAATTCCGAAGTGACCTTCAGCGCCAGGAAATCGATGATCGAATCGGTGTACTGCTTTTCCTGCGCGTCGAACGCCATCTTAATGGCATTCGAGATCTTCGTGATGTCAAAATCTACGACTTTGCCATCTCTTTTTTCTACTTGATACATTGCTGGCTCCTTGAATATATGTAAAACGACATTAAAAAACACGTCATAAAACATGTACTTTTATTGTAATTTAAGAATTCGGTGATGTCAACAGAAAAACACTATATATTGTGGTCAATTTTTAAACAGTCAACTAGATGTAGCAACTGAAATTTGCAACTAAAATTAAGTTTGCCATTGCATATGCAACAAAAACACGTTCCGGGCAAACAAAAAACGGCCCCACGTGAGGTATAGAAACACGCGGGGCCGTGATCTTATAAATTGTTGACGTAATCAGCCGGTGACTCTGCGGTCTGTCCGATCCGCCGTCCTGTGTCCGGACTATGCCAGGAAGCCGTCCACTATGGCGGCCTCGGCCTCTTCCTGGGTAAGGCCCAGTGTGCGCAGCTTCATTATCTGCTCGCCGGCTATCTTGCCTATTGCGGCCTCGTGGATAAGTTCCGCGTCGCCGCAGTTGGCGTAGAGCTCCGGAGTTGCGTCCACCTTGCCGTTCTCCGAGATTATGGCGTCGCACTCGGAATGGCCGTGGCACTTGTTGTTGCCTATTATCACGGACTGGTAAGCCTGGTGCGAGTTGCCCCTGGCGACCGATCTGCTCATAAGGTTTACGCCGCTGTCCTCGCCGTTAAGTTCCACGGAGAAGTGGGTCTCCGCGGTCTCTTCGTTGTCGGTAAGCAACCTTTCCTTAATCACCAGCGTCGCTCTGTCGCCCAGCTTTGCCTTGGTGCTTCTGGTGCTCTTGGTAACGCCTCCCAGCTGGGACGTATCCATCTCCAGGTAGGAATCCTCCTCCAGGAAGCACTCCGTTACCGGGTCGATTATCTTCTTGGTATCGTCCGCGCCGGTGCCCACGTGCTTTTCTTCGTATACCACGCGGCTGCCCCTGCCCAGCATGAAGCGGTGTATTCCGCTGTGGCGGGCAGGCTCTCCGGTCTCCGTGTGGATGCCGCAGCCCGCTACTATCGTAACGTCCGCGCCTTCGCCTACGTGGAAATCGTTGTATACCAGATCGTCGAAGCCCGGAGCGGTAACGCAGGCCGGGATGAATACCGTCTCGCCCTTGGTACCGGGAGCGATGAATATGTCCAGACCGGGGTTATCCGTCTTGCTTTCTATCTTAATGTTTTCCGAGGACTTCCTGCCCAGGCATCCGCCGTTGCTGCGGATGTTGAATGCGCCGGAGAACTTACCCTCGAAGTCCGCGACCATCTTAAGAAGGTCGGCTGTGTTCTTATCTATCGTCTTTTCGGCAATGTCGCTCATCTCAGCCCTCCTTCCTTACGCAGGTACCGCAGTCTTCGCAGTCGTTCTTGCAAAGGAGCCTGGGGAATATGCTTCCGCGGTCCCCGGAAAGGCCCACCTTGCCGTCCTGTATCATTATTATCTCGTCCGCTATGGAAAGTATGCGTTCCTGGTGGGAGATGACGATGAGCGAGCAGTCGCGCCTGTCGCGGATTATCTCGAACACACGAATAAGGTTGTTGAAGCTCCAGAGGTCTATGCCGGCCTCCGGTTCGTCGAATATCATAACCTTGGCCTTGCGCAGAAGCACGGAGGCTATCTCTATCCTTTTGATCTCGCCGCCGGACAGCTTGGTGTCCACCTGGCGGTCCTTGTACTGTTCCGGCTGAACACCTACGTCCGTAAGCACGCTGTCCAGCTCTTCCTCGGTAAGTTCCCTGCCCGCCGCAAGGCAAAGCAGCTTGCGCACGGATATGCCCTTGAACCTTACCGGCTGCTGGAACGCGAAGGCTATGCCCTTCTTCGCGCGCTCCGTGGGGTCCAGCGCGGTTATGTCCTCGCCGTCCAGCAGTATCTGTCCGGACGTGGGCATGTTGATGCCCGCGATCATCTTGGCGAGAGTGGTCTTGCCGCCGCCGTTGGGACCGGTCAGGACTATCAGCTTTCCGTCCGGTACCTGTATGCTTACGTCGTTGAGTATGTTCCTGGTACCTTCCGGGGAGAATACTATGTTCTTGACTTCTAACATTGATCTTTCCTTAAAAAATGTATTTTCGACCGGCGCTCATGCGCGGTCCCGCGGCCTGCGCCGCGATTATTTATTGTATCACTTCGGACTGTTCTTGAAAAGCGCAGACGGCGCCCCGCGTTGCTTTTGCCTCAGACTGACGGATCCCGGCGATCTGCTGCCACGCAGGCGCCCCGGACCGCTTATCTGCGGCCGGACTCCTTCATCTCCTTTTCGAAGGCCTCCGGATTCTTCAGATACCAGTCCTGATGGTACTCCTCGGCTTCGCAGAAGAACTTGAAAGGCTCCAGCGCTATGTGCGCCTGCCGGCCGAATCCTTCCTCGAGCGCCTTTATCTTCCCCGCGGCGACCGCAGCCTCGTAAGGGTCGGTGTAGTACACGGCCAGAGTGTAGGAAAAGCCCTTGTCTATGAACTGACCGTCCTTGTCGAAGGGGTCCACGTTGGCAAGATAGATGTCCATCAGTTCACCGTACGAGACTACAGCCGGGTCGTAGACCAGCTTTATGGTCTCCCTGTGACCGGTACGCTGCGCCTTTACGTCCTCGTAACGCGGGTCCTTCTCGTCTCCTCCGGAGTAGCCGCAGATCACCTGCTCCACTCCGTACATTTTGTATATAGGGGTGATGCACCAGAAGCATCCGCCCGCGAAATAAGCCTCTTTCATTGAATGTCCTCCGGACCTTCAGGACCGCCTCGCGGCAGGATCAGCTCAGGAATACTTCTTTATGAACGCAGCGATGTCCTCGATCACCTCCGGGGCCACATGCTGCGGCACCTTGTATTCCTTGGAAGCCTTGAGTATGTCGTTGTAGATGCCGGGCATGAACATGTGATTGAGTTTCTCGTAGAAACGGAACTCGGTGCCGGGTCTGTCCGCCAGCTTCTCCTTAAGCAGCTTGTAGTCCTCCTCCGGAAGCACCTGGAAGTCCATTCCGCCTTGCAGCATCAGCGCAGGCTTGCGGGTCTCCTTAAGGTAATCGACCGCGGTCTTGCCGCCCATCTCCTTGAAATAGTAGAGCGTGGTGCTGCCCGCGAACTTCTTCTTTTTCGCTTCCTCGTCGGACATTTCGTACAGACCGTCGAACTTCTTGCTGAAGATCTTGTCTTCCAGCTTTACGATGGCGCCCATAAGTCCGCCTTTACTGCCTGCCTGCGACAGCTGTCTTACGACCACTTCCTCCAGACGGAAAGGCGTTGCCGCCAGCATTATGAGACCGCGGAAATCGCCGCCTTCCGCGTCTATCCTGGGAGCAAGCATGGCGCCCATGCTGTGGCCGACTATGAACACCTTTTCCGGGTCTATGCGCGGGTCTTTGCGAAGAAGGTCCGCTGCAAGGACCGCGTCCTCTACGGTCTCTTCTCTTACTGTTATGCCGGCAGGATCTTTTGCCATCTTCCGGCCGTGGACGAAGGTCCTTTTGTCGTAGCGCAGCGACGCTATGCCGCGCTCCGCAAGACCTTCCGCAAGGTCTTTAAAAGGTTTATTATCATATATCTTCTCGTCCATGTTGCTGGGTCCGGAGCCGTGCACGAACACCGCCGCCGGAAACTTTTCCGCGGGACTTTCGGAACCGCCCTGCGCCGCATCATCCGGAAGCGTAAGCAGCCCGTTCAGCGGGTATTCGCTGCCTTCGCCGACAATTATCTTTTCGCTTATCATGAGCCGCCTCCTTCCGCACCGGTGCGGACCGCCGCAACCTTTTTCTGCCTGTCAATTTATTATATTACAAACTACGCGTAGATTATAGTATAATAAAGATTACTTGTCAGAGAAAGGAGCAGCTCATGGTAAGAACGCTCAACCCGACAAAGGTCTGGAACAAAGGCTTCATACTCATATTCATAGCCAACGTGTTCATGCACATGGGTCAGCAGACCATAACCACGCTGGTGCCCAAATACGCGTACAGCCTGGGCGCAACGTCCACGATCGTAGGCATAGTAAGCGGTGCGTTCGCGATGTCCGCCCTGCTCTCCAAGCCTTTCACCAGCCCGCTCTTCCTGTGCGTCAAGAAAAAGCACCTGTACCTTATATCCTGCGTGCTGCTGATGAGCGCCTACGTCATCTACTACGTAGCGCCCAACGTCAACTGGATAATAGGCGGCAGATTCTTCCACGGCATAGGCATAGGAATGGCCGCGCCGCTGTCACTCAACATGGCGTGCGACAACCTGCCGGAGGACAAGTTCGCCAAAGGCGTGGGTCTGTTCTCTTTGGGGCAGGCGTTCGGACAGGCTCTCGGACCCAGCATCGGTCTTTCCCTCAGCAAGTCCATAGGCTATAAGAACACCTTCGCGATATGCTTCGCCTCGCTGCTGATCTGCCTGGTGATAGCGTTCTTCGTGGACAGCAACCCCAGGACCAGCGACAGGTATCAGATCCGCCTGGACACCATAGTAGAAAAACGCGCCATCCCCATCGCGGTGACGATGCTGTTCGTAGTAATGGCCTACTCCTGCATCCCAAGCTTCCTGGCCATATACGGCGAGCTCCTGAGCATAGACAACATAGGCCTGTACTTTACGGTCTACGCCATAGCCATGCTGGTGCTGCGCTTCTGCACCAGCGGCCTTGCGGACAGGATGGGCTACAGGAAGGTGCTCGTGGTCTCGCTGGTATGCTTCATGGGGACCTTCGTGCTGTTCGGCTCTTCAAGAGCCCTGCCGGGATTCATAGCCGCAGCGATATTCAGCGCTCTGGGCTACGGCCTTACTCTCCCCAACATGCAGGCGCTTTGCATGACCTCCGTTCCCTCCGACAGACGCGGGGTCGCAAGCAACACCATGTATCTGGGGCAGGATCTGGGACAGTCAATAGGACCCTCCATAGCAGGCGCCCTGATAGACTCGCTGATACTTAAGAAATGCCCGGAAGGCCTGGAATACGCCTCCGATCAGATAAAGACCGGCGCCTACTCCACGATGTATTACCTCGTGGTGATAGTGCTCGTGATCGCCGTAGCGCTGGTCATCTACACAACAGGAAAAGTAAAGAACATCCAAAAGGATGCTCCCAAGGAAGAAGAATAATACATGAACATAGCAGGAATACAGAAACTAACCCTTTTAGACTATCCCGGCCGCTGCGCCGCGACCATATTCACACCGGGCTGCAATCTCCGCTGCCCCTTCTGCCACAACGCTTCTCTGGTAGACCCGGAGGAGCTTAAGAAGTCCCTGTCCGAGAACGGCCTGATAGACCCGCAGGAAGTGCTGGACTTTCTTAAGGACCGCAAGGGAAGGCTTACGGGCCTTGCCGTTACCGGCGGAGAGCCCCTCATGCAGCCGGGAATACTGGACTTTCTGCGCGAAGTCAAGAACATAGGCTACGCCGTAAAGCTGGACACCAACGGAACCAACCCGGAGCGTCTGCGCGCTCTGCTGTCCGCCGGCATAGTGGACTACGTTGCCATGGACTTCAAGAACAGCCGCGAAAAATACGGCCTTACCACCGGTGTTCCGGAAAGCACCGCCGCCATACTCTACGAGAACACCCTTCTCTCCAAGCGTTTCATAACCGAGAGCGGCGTGGAGCACGAATACCGCACCACCATAGTAAAGGAACTGCACACCCTGGACGACGTCCGCAAGATGGCGCAGGAGCTGAAAGGCGAGGAAAAGTACTTCCTACAGAACTTTACGGACTCCGGCGACATACTGCAGGGCGGCTTTACCTCCTGCAGCAAGGCCGAGCTGGAAGAGATGCTGGCCGTGGCCAGAGAGTACGTACCCGGCGCCCAACTGCGCGGAGTGTAACGGAACGCCGTTTTTCCTGAAAAACATATCCAAATGCATCTCGTTCCGTGGAGCAACCATTTTGGTGACACATAATTGAATAAAACAAGCAACGATCGTGTCCGATTCCTCTTTTTTCGGCAATTTCGGACACGTTTTTTACTGAAAACCTGCTTGCAACGTGTCCGGTTCCGCTTTTTTCGACAATTTTGGACACGTTTTTTTACTGAAAACCCGAATCCAATGTGTCCGGTTCTGCTTTTTCCGACAATTTTGGACACGTTTTTTACTGAAAACCTACTTGCAGCGTGTCCAATCAACCCAATAAAACACTATTTAAGACACGTCCTAAGGTGTTTCCGGCAGTTGAGGCTTTATAACTAAATGATGCTGCAATGAAAAACGGCAGGTCTCAGACCTGCCGTTTATATATTTCATTTCAGAACACACGGGTGCTCTATACGCGGACGATCGGGGAACCCGGTGCTCTGCGACTGACAAGCCGTCGGGTCACTTTATCCTCAGCGCCCTCATGGAGTTGAGTATCGCCAACAGGCATACGCCTGTATCCGCAAAGCTCGCGAGGATCATGCTGCTTATTCCGAACGCTGCCAGGATCAGCACTATCACCTTTACTCCTATGGACAGAGCGATGTTCTGCTTTATTATCCCCATGGTCTTGCGGGCTATGCGCACCGCCAGCGAAATGTCCGTGGGCTTGTCGTTCATAAGGACTATGTCCGCGGCTTCCACGGCAGCGGCGGAGCCCATGCCGCCCATGGCTATTCCAACGTCGGCGGTGGTAAGCACCGGGGCGTCGTTGATGCCGTCGCCCACGAAGGCCATCTTCTTTCCTTCCGGCAGCTCCGACATTATACGTTTGGTGATCTCCACCTTATCCTGAGGCAGCAGCTCCGCGTAGTATTCGCTCAGTTCCGGAAGAGTCTCCGCAACGACGGCAGCCATGGCTTTCTTGTCGCCCGTAAGCAGCGCCAGCCTTGAAATTCCGAGTTCTTTCAGCTCTTTCAGGGCCTGACCGGCCTGGTCTTTTATCTCGTCGGATATTACTATGTGGCCCGCGTAGACGCCGTCTATCGCTACGTGCACGTTGGAACCGGGGATCTCGCAGTCCTCGTACTCCAGGCCAAGCGTTTCCATGTATTTGCGGCTTCCGCACGCAACGACCCTTCCGTCCACGACGGAGGTTATCCCAAGACCGTTGGACTCCTTGGAATCCTTTACGCGGGCCTTGTCGACCTTCTTTCCGTACTCGTCCGCCAGCGACTTTGCTATGGGGTGGTTGCTGAAGCTCTCGGCAAGCGTCGCAAGCTCCAGAAGCTCGTCCTCGGTTATGCCGTCCGGATGCACGGCTATCACCTTGAATACGCCCTTGGTAAGCGTGCCTGTCTTGTCGAACGCTATGGCGTCCGCCTTGGACAGCGCCTCCAGATAGTTGCCGCCCTTGATCAGTATTCCCTTGGCCGATGCGCCGCCTATGCCTCCGAAGAAGCCAAGCGGTATCGATATTACCAACGCGCAGGGGCACGACACGATCAGGAACGACAGCGCCCTGTGTATCCAGTCCGTCCACTCTCCGTGGAAGAACAGCGGAGGAATGACGGCCAGCAGCACCGCCAGTCCGCAGACGACAGGGGTGTATATTCTGGCGAAGCGCGTTATGAACTTCTCCGACTTCGCTCTGCTTGCCGCTGCGTTCTCCACCAGATCCAGTATCCTGGCCGCGGTGGATTCCGAAGCTATCGCCGTTGTGCGCAGCTTAAGCGTACCGTCCAGGTTGACCGTGCCGCTCTTAAGCTCCGAGCCCTCGGAAACGTCCACCGGAAGCGATTCTCCGGTAAGCGCCGCAGTGTCTATGCGGGAATTACCCTGCAGCACCACGCCGTCCAGAGGGATCTTCTCGCCCGGCTTGATGAATATGACGGAACCGACCGGAACATCGTCCGGGTCCACCTTTATCCACTCGCCGTTCTTTTCCACGTTGGCGTAGTCCGGGCGTATGTCCATAAGATCCGAGATGGCCTTGCGCGACTTGCCCACGGCCTTGTCCTGAAGGAACTCTCCAACGCGGTACAGAAGCATTACAAGCACAGCTTCCTCGTATTCTCCCACACAGAGCGCGCCTATGGTGGCCACGGTCATAAGGAAGTTCTCGTCGAAGACGTCTCCCTTAAGGATGTTCTTCACCGCGGTGAGCAGCACCTTCCAGCCCAGAGCCAGATATATGACTATTACTATTGCAAGTTTAAGATAGGGGTTCAATTCGATCGTCTCCCTTTTACTATACTCTCCGCGGACGCGGAAGCGGTCTTACTTTACGACTATCTCCCAGTCCGGCTCCTGCTTCTTCGCTACCGCGACTGCCTCGGCAAGCACCTGATCGAACTTGTCGTCCGGGGCTTCCAGGACCAGCTTCTGGGTGGCGAACACCACCGCGCAGGACTCCACGCCCTTGATCTTAGCTATGCTTCTCTCCAGCTTTGCCGCGCAGTTAGCGCAGTCGATACCGTTTACCTTAAAAGACTTTCTCATGGCTTACCTCCTTCAAAATAAGGAAGTATAATAGCACGCCGCAAAACGCTTTGCAAGTACTATTTTATACTTTTTTCTGCCCTTTTTCCACGCCGGGCCATTCGCCTTTTACATTGCGCCATCCGGATCGGTGCGCCATAGTTTATCTGCATCCGGTCTGCAGCAGCAAAAAAAGAGGCCCTCAAGGAGCCTCTTCTGCTATAACCGAATGTAACGTTAAAACCGATTTTACTGGAGTATGGTCTGATCCGTCCTGGCTATGGACCACGCGAT
>JAFRYI010000004.1 GCA_017437745.1 Bacillota bacterium | reverse complement strand
CTCGGAATGTTCGTATGCGCAAAGGTGCTCGACATCACCATGCACAACGGCTACAACTACAATTCCGACGAGATAGTAGGCCTGCAGACCGGCGAGATGAAGGATTTCAAGACCTTCGACGATTTCTACAATGCATATAAGAAGCAGCTCTATCACTTCATGAGCCTCTACAACGAGGAGCACAACATACTCATCAAGGTAACTGAGTACGTAAACAACGACGTCATCCACAGCGCGTTCGCCTATGACGGCATCAAGTCCGGAAAGGACATGATGAGCAGGAGCCTTCCTTATGAGAACAGCTCCCTGATGAACCCCGTAGGAATGATCTCCGTAGTAAACTCCATGGCAGCAGTTAAGGAACTCGTATTCGAGCAGAAGAAGTACACCATGGAAGAGCTCTACAACGCCATCGAGGCTGACTGGGTAGGCTACGAAGAGATGCAGGCAGATTTCAAGGCTGCTCCGAAGTACGGCAACGACGACGACAGAGCGGACTGGTTCGCTGTAGACCTTTATAAGACCTGGGTCGACAACTGCAACAGCTTCACCACCGTTCACGGCGCCTGCCCGCGTCCGACCGGTATTTCCATCACAGCTTACGCACCCGGCGGATCCTATACCTGCGCTACACCTGACGGCCGCAAGAAGGGCGAGACTCTTCCGGACGGCGTCGTATCCCCGCAGCAGGGTACCGATAAGGGCGGCCCGACCGTTTCCCTTAAGTCCGCGATGAAGATCAACCAGGATCCGTTCAACGCCATGCTTCTGAACATGAAGATGAGCCCCTCTGCTCTCAAGAGCCCGGAGGATCTGGACAAACTGGCTGCTCTAGTCAAGACCTACCTGATGAACGGCGGAAAGCACATCCAGTTCAACGTAGTGGACAACAAGACCCTTAAGGCGGCCCAGGAGAAGCCGAAGGATTATTCCGACCTGGTAGTCCGCGTAGCAGGATACTCCACATACTACACGCTGCTCACCAAGACAGTTCAGGACGAGCTGATCACCAGAACCACCAATGAGCTGTAAACCATATAGAATAAGGTAATGCGATCATTTGCCCGGAGGGAGCCTGAAGGTTCCTTCCGGGTATTCGTGTTTTTATCCGGGTCCCGCAGCTGTCTGTGACATTCGGCGCGCGGAAGCGAGTTCGTTAAAACGTTTGCAAGCAATTACTGTAGACTAATTGTGTGAACTGTGCTATAATCTCAAAAGGAATGTTTTTATTCCGTTCATATTTTTATTGTATTTGGAGGATATATGGAAAAGAAGTTTTGGTGCAAAGACAGAAAGCTGGGGATAGCGATAATACTCATCGCCGGCTTTTTCATTTGGAGGTCTTTGCTTCTGCCTGCCAGCAAACTTTATCATGATCCGGGCCCGAGCATCTATCCGCTCATCGGCTGCGGCACCATGATCCTTTGCGGTCTGATCCTGGTCTTTAAACCCGGTCCGGACGGCACCCGCATGAAGATGAACAAGGATGAAAAGAAGCGTTTCTGGACCATGCTTGCCATCTATTTCGGAACCGTTCTCGGCTGCTGGGCTCTCGGCATGATGTACGTTCTGCCCATCACGCTGTTCATCGTGTCCTATCTCTTCTCTAAGAGCTCCAGGCCCGACATGACGACCAAGAAGAGGCTGCTCACCACGCTGCTGTATACGGTCATAATCTATGCCGTAATATACGTGGTATACGTTATCGTACTTGATGTTTCGGTCAAGAACGGCGTTCTGATCGATCTCATCTTCTAGAAAGGAGGCAAAGCTTTATGTGGCAATACATACTTGAATCACTTCAGTCTCTGGCCTCCCTTACAGGAATACTCTACATGGTCGGCGGCGCTCTGCTGGGCGTATTCTTCGGAGCTCTCCCCGGACTTTCCGGCGGAATGGTAATGACGCTGATCCTGCCTGTAACCTATAAGATGGACCCGATCCTTGCTCTGGCACTGTTCATGGCTCTTCACGTAGGATCCACCTGCGGCGGCGCCATCGGTTCCATACTGCTGGGCATACCCGGAACTTCCAGTTCCATAGCCACTACCTGGGACGGCTACGAGTTCACCAAGAAGGGCGATCCCGTAACACCGCTTTCCGTAACGGTAGTATCCAACTTCTTCGGTATCCTTCCCGGAATCATAATCGCCATGTTCCTTGCCAAGTGGCTCGCGGACTTCGGCGTAAAGCTGGGACCCTTCGAGTACGCGGCGATGATCTTCTGCGCTCTGGCGCTGGTAATCGGTCTTTCCGGAAAGTCCCTTGTCAAGGGCTTCGTAGGCGTAGGCTTCGCGGTCATACTTTCCTGCGTCGGAACGGACCCGGTACTGTCCAAAGAAAGGTTCACCTTCGGCGTCAACGGTCTGTGGAGCGGATTCCCCGTAGTAAACATGATGCTCGGTCTCTTCGCGGCCAAGATAATCATGATGGAGTACGTAAGACAGTCGAAGACGAAGGACGCTACAAAGATAAAGGTAGAAAGGTTCAGATGGCCGGGCAAGGCCATCAGGGAGAACCTGCTGAACATAATCATCTCGTTCTTCATAGGAGCGTTCATAGGCTTCCTGCCCGGACTCGGCGGACCTACTTCCTCCGTTGTAGCTTATACGACCAACAAGTCTCTTGCTAAGGATAAGGAGAATTGGGGCAAAGGCGCCATCGGCGGCGTATTCGCTCCGGAAGTCGCGACAAAGGGCGGCATCGGAGGCGCCATGATACCGATGATAGCTCTCGGTATTCCGGGAGACATCATCATGGTACAGTTCATGACGGTAATGGAGAGCCACGAAGTCCATCCCGGTCCCGGACTCATGCTGGACAACCCGGAAATGGTATACATCCTCTATACCGCCGCGTTCGTTGCGTCCATATTCGTATTCATAGTCGAAGCTCTGGCAATGCCTCTGTTCCCGAAGTTCATATCGCTGCCGTATCATTATCTGTATCCGGCCATCATCGCGATAAGCTTCCTGGGCGCCTACATGATCCTGAGCGATTACTTCAGCCTCCTGGTTGCGGTAATGACCTGCGTGCTCGGACTTGTAATGGATAACTTCGACATTCCGCCAATGCCGTTCATCATGACGTACATACTGGCGAACCTGTTCGAAAAGAACATCAGACAGGCGATAGTAGGTTCTACCAACGGATACCTGGGTTTCATAACCAGACCGGTATCCCTCATCTTCATCGTCGTAGGTATAGGAGTGCTGATAGTACAGACCATACTGCCTGCCATAAAGAGGTCAAAGGCGGCAAAGGCTCAGGCCTGATCCGCAATAGATATATCTATTTGCATTAATGCATGGAGGTAAAAATGAAGAAAATTGTAGCTCTGCTGCTGGCTCTCGTCCTTCTGTTCGGACTCGCAGCCTGCGGCACCCCCAAGAACAATGAGGGGAACAACAATGAGGCCAAGCAGCTTGGCTTCCCGAAGGAAGTAACCGTTTACATTCCTCAGAAGGAAGGCAACATGCTCGACAAGTCCGGCCGTATCATGGTCAAGTACTGGGAGAAGATGTGCCCGGATACCAAGTTCACCATTAAGAACACCACCGGTAACGGAAACGACCACGCTAAGATCGTAGCCGAGGCTCAGAAGGCCAACGACGGTTCCGTCATCATGTTCCATGGTGCTGGCGCCATCTCTCAGTTCTACAGCGGTGAGTGGGATTACAACCTTGCGGACCACAAGTACTTCAAGGCGATCGCCGGCAACATCGGACAGGCACAGCCCTCCGGAGCCGTAACCCTTATCTCTGCAGATGAGACCAGATTCGACAGCATCGAGACTCTTATCGAGTACATCAAGGCTCATCCGAAGGAAGTCCGTATCTCCTACACCCAGGGTACTCCGCACGAAGTACGTATCAAGCTGATACTTAACTACTTCGGCGTAAAGGCCGACGATGTAACCGAAGTACCGGGTTCCGCTCAGGATATCCGTACTTGGGTACAGGGCCACACCAACACCGACGTTGCCATCATCACTGAGACCCAGGCTGCTCAGGACGTCAGAGGCGGCAAGGTAAAGGGAATACTCAACAGCGTTGCGAGCAGAGACCTCTACACCGAGGACCTTGCTCCTCTCAAGGACATCCCCATCGTTCCCGAGATCAAGGGCGTAAAGGCCGAGGACGCTATGGGCCTCGTATGCGCATGGCCGATGACCATGTACGGTCCGGCTTCCATGCCCGACGACCTCTGCCAGTGGATCAACGATCTCTGCGCTACCATTCTCAAGGACGAGGACTTCATGAAGCAGGTCAAGGCGCTTGGCTCCACCAACACCTATCAGATCTTCACTCTCAAGGAGATCGACGAGCTCCAGCAGGATGCTGACCAGCAGATCAAGAAGGTAATCGAGCAGTTCAACAAGAAGTAATCTTCGCTGAACTTTCAGGGACGGTCCTTACAGGTTCCGCTCCCGCAGACTAAGATCAGGAACACCCGGTCGATTCGGCCGGGTGTTTTCATATATATAAAGTTTTTATATCATTAGCGCTTTAGCGTATTGACTTTAAAGTAACTTCAAAGTTTATAATTATAAGTGCCAGTTAATTTATTGTCATTATAATCATTCTTAAAAAGGAGGAATTATGAACGTACTGGTATTCGTAGTCGCGATAGTTCTCGCGATAGTCATCGGTAAGGCGCTCAAGACCAACATCGGTGTCGTAGCCCTTGCCATGGCGTTCCTGGTAGCTCCGATCTTCTTCAAGCTCGGCTCCAGAGACGTAATGGGTGTTTTCCCGACCAACATCTTCTTCTACATGCTGATCGGTACCTTCTTCTACGGTTTCGGTATGCACAACGGAACCTTCCAGAAGGTCGCGCAGAACATCCTTTATAAGGCAGGCGGAGCTTCCCGCTTCATGCCGCTCATCTTCTGGTTCGTTACCGCTGTAGTAATGGCTCTCGGCGCTGGCTCCAACGCTGCTCCGGTATTCCTGAGCCCGATCTTCTTCGGTATCGCTACAGAGATGGGAATGAACCCCCTGGTAGCTGCTCTGGGTTACTACACCGCAGGTACCGCGTTCAACCTGCTGCCCTGGACCTCCGACTTCGCGTCCAAGACAGGCATCAACATCCCGGTATTCGGTGAAGCCACAGCAAGAACGATCAGCTATGCCGCCATGGTCTATGACATGGTATTCCTGCTCATCTTCTTCGTGATCTTCTGCCTCATCACCGGCGCGTTCAAGAAGACCGATGCCAACGTTAAGTTCGAAAAGCCCGAACCCATGACCCCGGTACAGAGGAAGACCTTCACCATCATCCTCATCCTGGCAGTTCTGCTCGTAGTTCCTATGATCATCCAGCAGTTCGCTAAGAACCCGGTAACTCAGTGGATGTCCAAGAACATGGACTTCCTGCTCCTCGGTTCTGTAGGTATAGTAGTTAACCACCTGCTCAAGATCGGCGACATCCAGGAAGTCATCAAGAAGAGCATTCCCTGGGGCGCCATCCTGATGGTCTGCGGAACCGGTACTCTGGTAGGCCTGGCCTCCAAGATCGGTATCACCCAGACGATAGGCGAGTGGCTCGGAAGCAAGGTTCCGGCAGGCATCGTTGCTCCGGTATTCCTGCTCGTATGCGGCGCTCTGTCGCTGGTAGTATCCGGCGCTGTAGTGCAGCCCCTCATGGTATCTCTCATCCCCGGACTCTATGCTACCACCGGTGTTAACCCGCTGGTACTCGCTGTCTGCATGATGGTAGGTCTGCAGTACGCAGGCTTCAGCCCGTTCTCCATGGGCGGCACGCTCTCCATCATCGGCTGCACCGACGAGGAAAAGAGAAAGAAGATGGTCGGCCCGATGGTCATCATCGCAATACTGTTCGTTGTCATCACCGCAGTACTGGCATGGCTCGGACTCTTCGACGCAGTATTCAAGAACGTTCCCTGGGAGTTCGCACCTGCCCCGGCTAAGTAAGGAGACATCATGGCAAGACAGACACTTATATTCGGCGGAGACTTTTCGATACCAAGCTCGGATCCTGTTCTCACCCCTGCAAAGCTTTGCGAGGGCATAACAGGCATCCTGGACAGCGCGGACTTCCGCATGTTCCAGCTTGAAGAGGCTTACCTTAAGACTCCTGTAGAAAGGTCTGTCGAGGGCAACCTCGTGAAGTCTCTTGACCCGATCAAAAACAGGGTGGACCTCGTGACGCTTTCCGGAAACCACTTCTACGATTTCAAGGAAGCCGGCGTCCGGGACACCATTGCCTGGTGCGAGGAGAACGGCATTGCCCATGCCGGCGGCGGCATGAACGAAGCTGAGGCCAGAAAGCCTGCCTTTGTTGAAAAGGGCGGAGTAAAGATAGGCGTACTTGCCTACAACGCCGTAGGCGGCAAGCAGCAGTTCGCTGGGCCCGATCAGGCCGGAACGGCGCCCATAAACTTCCACAGAGCTTATAAGCCCATGGCGGATCTCGACTACGCGCAGCAGAGAGCCGACAGGCACGAGTTCGACAACTGGAGGTTCAAGGAGCCTGTCCATTTCGATACGGACTTCATGGGAGAAAACTACGTAGATCCTTCAGCCCTCATCAAGATGGCGGCAGAAGTGCGTGAGGCTAAAAAGCAGTGCGACATCCTAATCGTATACTTCCACAAAGGCTATGTTCACAAGCCGGTGCTCGTAAACGACTGGGAGAGGCTCTATTCGCACATCGCCATCGATAACGGCGCGGATACGGTCATGGCTTCGCACAGCCACGTATCCCACGGATTCGAGATCTACAAGGGCAAGGCCATATATCACGGACTCAACAACTTCGTGATGTACACCCCGCAGCTGGCGCCCGGCTTCAAAGGCCAGGTGCACGGCGACACTCATAACGCCGAGTGGGTAAAGCAGAGGATAGCAAGGTTCGGATTCGTTCCCGATCCCGAGTATCCCACTTATCCGTTCCAGCCGGAGAGCATATACTCGCCGGTGGCCAAGCTTATAATCGAGGACGGTAAGATCGTATCCAACAGGGTCATCTTTACTCTCACCGAAAAGAGCGGCATACCCTATGTCCACGGACGTGCGGACAGGGGCCAGGAGATCTTCGACTACTTCCAGAAGATCACTGACGAAGCCGGTCTTAACGTTAAGCTTACCTGGGACGGCGACGACGCTGTTCTCTCGGAGAAGTAGCGTATCTTAACAGAAAAAAGCAGCCGCGGGACCGTCCTGCGGCTGTTTTTTTAGTGCTATGCATTTGCGCGGTTTTTGATATAATTAAACAAAGGAGTACGCGCCGGATGAAGGACGAGGAATACAAAGTAAGCGACATCGCCGGTCTTCTGGACCTAACGCCGGAGACCATAAGATACTACGAGTCCGTAGGCATAGTTAAGCCGCGCCACAGCGAGCTCAACCGCTACAGGTATTATCTGTCCACGGATTTCTCCAGGCTCTACAACGCCAAAATGCTTCGGAGCATGGGATTCAGCCTTGCGGAGATCAAAAGCTTCTTCTATGAAAAGAACGACCTGGAACAGCGCGAATCCGCGCTGAAGCATTCCGAAAGGCTTAAGGCACAGGTAAGGGAGACGGAGCGGCAGATAGAAGTCCTGGCTACCATGACCGAAGAACTGGAGGACCTATGCCGCCTGGAGAAGGATTTCGAGGAATCCGAGAATAAAGCGTTCTGGCTGGTGCCTTTCCGCCTTAATTATTCCTTCAGCGTAGGCGGGCCGTCGGCAGGAATGATCAAGGACTTCCTGGATACATACAGCATCCCCAGGTATTCCTACATAATGAAGGCAGCCATGGAAGAAGGGCTGCCGTGCAGCGCAAGGTATACCGGCTATTCGGTATCCGGCGAGTTCGAAAAGCCCGTGGAGAACGCCATTTACGTTCCGGCGCGCAAGGCTCTGCGTTTCGCTTACAGGCTTATCGCGGGCGAACGTTTCGATGTCTGCGCAGGGCGGACTAAGCTTCTGGAGCGTATCCGCGAGGCAGGCATAGAAGGGGACAGCGTAGAGATCTACGGTCACACCGTAAACATCTCCACGGAGAACGGTACTACTTATCTTAACAACATCGGGTACATTCCGCTGGGCGGCGAGCCGGTGATCGACTGGGACGCCGTCGCAGCGCTGTAAAGGCAGCGGACGTAAGCGGCATATCATAAGGTATTCATCATGAGAAAACTATTCATCATCGAAAACTTTTCGGATCTTGCCCGCAGGACAGCGGACAGCATGATCGCGCAGCTGGGGGACGGTTTCGAGGTGTCCAGGGACGATCCTTCCGGCGCTGACATGGTGCTGGTATTCGGAGGCGACGGAGCATTCCTGCACGGTCTGGAGTCCTGGGGCTTCCCCGAAGCGCCCATACTGGGAATAAACACCGGGCATCTTGGATTTTTCCAGGAACTGCTGCCGGAGGACATGGACCTGTTCAAACAGTTCTGCTCCGGAGAAGGTTTTACGCTCCAGCCCTACAGGCTCCTGAAGGCGCAGATATCCTCGTCCAAGGGAGAGAAGGAAGTCCTGGCCATAAACGACTTTACGGTAAGGGACAAGGGCGCCAAGGTCGCAAGGCTCAGCGTAACGATAGAGGACAAACTGGTGGAGCGTTTCTTCGGGGACGGTTTCATAGTAGCGTCCTGCGCGGGCAGCACGGCATACAGCTACTCGCTCGGCGGAGCCATAGTAGACCCCAGACTGGAATCCATACAGCTGACGCCTATGGCGCCGATAAACAGCAAAGCGCTGCGGTCCTTCACGTCCAGCATGATGTTCCCGCCGACTTCCAGCATCACCATAGCGCCCATGGAAGACAGTTTCGATCTTGGCGTGTACGCCGACGGCATGGAGGTAGACGCAGGGCATATAACCGGAATGAAGTTCTCCCTGAGCGAAAAACGCATCCACGTAGTCCGCAAACAGGACTACGAGTTCTGGGCCAAAGTGGAGTCCAAGTTCCTGTAAGATCAGGGCTGAATATAAGTTGAATACAAGTTCCCCGGAGGATCTCCGGGGGCTTTTTCATTGCTGCAAAACATCATTGGAAAATACTTCTTTACTTTAGCGCGCTAATGTGCTATCATTCTGTATCATTAAAGTGTTACCGGAAGGAGCATCAACATGAGCAAGCTCAGAAACAAAGAAACAGACAGACTCTTCGAGGCGTTCATGACGCTTAAGAACGTAGACGAATTCTACGAACTGTTCGAGGATCTTTGCACTGTCAAGGAGATAAAGGACATGACGCAGAGGCTGCAGGTGGCCGCGCTGCTCAGCAAAGGCAGCAGCTACCAGAAAGTCTCGGAGCTCACCAGTGTCAGTTCCGCTACGATAAGCAGGGTAAAGCGCTGCCTGGATTACGGTACCGGCGGATACGGCAAGGTACTGGAACGTCTGGAGGAAAAGAAATGAACGAGAGCATCCTTACATCGCAGGAAAAGCTGATATTCAAGCTTCGCGAGCTGTTTTCGTCCGCGGGTTACAGACGTTTCCGGATGAGCAAATTCGAGGATTACGATCTGTATTCCGCATATAAGGACTTCCTTGTGTCGGAAGACATAATATGTTTTACGGATATCGGCGGATCTCTCAAGGCTCTTCGCCCGGATGTTACGCTTTCAATACTGCGTGGCACCGATCCCGCGCCCGGAGAGACTGAAAAGCTGTTCTACGACGAGACCATATACAGACCGTCCAACGGCAGCTACAAGGAAATGACTCAGTGCGGTCTGGAGTGCATAGGCGGCATAGACAGCGCCAGCGTGCTTGAAGTCCTGGAGCTGGCGTCAAAGAGCCTTTCTGAGATATCGGATGACTATGTGCTGAGCATCTCGCAGCCGGACATTATAACCGGAGCCGTTGACGCTCTGGGGCTGATACCGGACAAAAAGGCCGAACTGCTTAAGCTTATAGAGGATAAGAACCTGTCCGGACTTAAGGCTTTCGCGTCATCGCAGGGCGGAGACGCTCTGGACGGGATCATCAGACTTGCGCTGATCTGCGGAAGTCCAGAGGAAGTTTTCGCGGAGATAGAGGCCGCGGGCGCCGTAACAGAAGAGACGGAGCAGCTTAAGGCTCTGTGCGCCAAGCTTAAGAAGCGCGGTCTTTCCAAAGGTCTTCGCGTGGATCTTTCAGCCGGATGCACTACAAAGTATTACAGCGGAATAGTGTTCAAGGGATACGTAAGCGGAGTACCGAAGGAGGTCCTCTCCGGCGGACGATACGACGAGCTCGCCGCGCGCATGGGCAAGGACTGCGGAGCAATAGGTTTCGCGGTCTACCTTGACGCTCTGGAACGTACGGAAGACACGCCCGGGCTTTCAGGGAACTCTGCGGCAGCTTCCACGCTCAGGGTAGCTCTTCCCAAGGGCAGGCTCGGTGAAAAGGTCTACGCAATGATGGCAGCCGCCGGTTACGAGTGCCCGGAGGCGGTGTCCGGCAGCAGAAAGCTAATATTCGAAAACGCGCAGAAGGGCGTCAGCTACTTCTGGGTGAAGCCTTCCGACGTTGCGGCGTACGTTGAAAGGGGCGCAGCGGACCTGGGTGTCTGCGGCAAGGACATCCTAATGGAGTACGATCCGGCCGTCTACGAGCTTCTGGATCTTAAGACCGGAAAATGCAGGGTCGCCGTCGCCGCGAAGGCGGATTTTACAGACGAGCCGGGAAAGCCGCTTACCGTTGCTACCAAGTTCGAGAACATCGCCGCGAAGTACTACGCTTCGCAGGGCAGGGACATAGACATAATCAAGCTTAACGGATCAATAGAGCTTGCGCCTCTTCTGGGGCTGTCGGACGTGATCGTGGACATAGTCGAGACAGGCACTACGCTTAAGGAGAACGGCCTTAAGGAACGCGAGAAGATAGCGGACATCAGCGCAAGGCTCATAGCAAACAAGGCGTCGTACGAGTTCAAGTCCGGCGCGGTGGCAGCACTTGCCGATGCGCTGGGAAGGCAGGTCGAAAATGATTAGGATACTCAGATACGGCGAGGTCCCGAACTCGGAGATCTTCGCCAGAGCTGACATAAAGACCGGAGTGGAAGAAACGGTAGCGGAGATAATAGCCGACGTACGTAAAAACGGCGACGCAGCTCTTTACAGATACGCGGAGAAGTTCGACAAGGCAAAGCTGAGCAGCCTCGAAGTGACACCGGAAGAGATCGATGAGGCCGTCAGCGAAGTCGGCCCGGAATTCCTGGAAGTTCTCGAAAGGTCCGCGGCAAACATAAGGAAGTTCCATTCCATGCAGGTCCGCCAAGGCTTCAGGATAGAGGACAACGGCAGGATCATAGGGCAGAAGATAACTCCGGTGGATAAGGCCGGACTATACGTTCCGGGCGGCAAGGCTCCGCTGTCGTCCACCGTGCTGATGGACGCGATACCTGCCAGGATAGCCGGTGTGCCGGAGGTCATCATGGTAACGGCGCCCGAACGCAGCGGTAGGATCAATCCCGCGGTCCTTGCGGCAGCGCGCGCGGCAGGCGTTACACGCATCTTCAAATGCGGAGGCGCGCAGGCCATAGCGGCTCTCGCTTACGGAACGGAAAGCATCCCCAAAGTAGATAAGATAGTCGGTCCGGGCGGCGCGCTTGTGGCGGAAGCCAAGCGGCAGGTGTTCGGAACGGTATCGATCGACATGATAGCCGGTCCCAGTGAGATACTCTGCGTGGCGGACAGCAGATCCAGCGCGAAGTACATAGCGGCGGACATGCTTTCTCAGGCGGAGCACGACACTAACGCTTCCGCGGTACTGGTCACGGATTCCGCGGAGCTCGCGAAGTCCGTGCAGGCTGAGATCGAAAGACAGATCAAACTGCTTCCGAGAGAAGAGATAGCGCGCGCGTCCATAGACGACAACGGGAAGATAATCGTGGCGGACAGCATAGACGCCGCGATCGACATAGCCAACGAGATAGCTCCGGAACATCTGGAGCTCTGCGTGGACGAGCCGTTCGGATATCTTGACAGGATAAAGCACGCCGGATCCGTATTCCTGGGCAGGAACTGTCCGGAGGCAGTAGGAGACTACTACGCGGGACCGAACCACACGCTTCCCACAAGCGGCAGCGCAAAGTTCTCCAGCCCGCTGTCCGTGGACGATTTCATAAAGAAGACGCAGTTTACTTACTATACGAAGGACGCTCTGGCCGCCGCGGCGAAGGACATTGCGATCTTCGCTGAAAAGGAAGGCTTAAGGGCGCACGCAAGGAGCGCGCTGATCAGAACGGAAGACATGGAACAGATCGGATGATCACGCGTATAGTAAGAAAGTATCATTCATTAACGGAGCGATAATGAGCAGGTTTTTAAGTAAAAGGTATTCTGAACTAGTACCTTACGTACCGGGCGAGCAGCCCGCGGATCCTTCGGGAGTCGTAAAACTCAACACCAACGAATCACCGTTTCCGCCGTCTGAAGCGGCGCTGTTCTACGCAGGCGGGCACGCCAGATCTTATAATCTTTACAGCGATCCCGACGCGAACGAACTTTGCGAAGTGTTCGCGAAGACCGTGGGCGCGGAGCGGGACCAGGTGCTTGCCGGCAACGGTTCTGACGAGCTTCTGAACTTCGCTTTCATGGCGTTCTGCGACGACGGCAGACCGGCGCTCTTCCCGGACATAACCTACGGGTTCTATACCGTATTCGCGTCTCTGAACAGGGTCCCTCAAGTCAGGATCCCGCTGGCGGATGACTTCAGTCTTAACGTCGATGATTACATAAACAGAAAGGGTACGGCCTACATAGCTAATCCCAACGCTCCTACGGGCATCGCTCTTCCGCCTTCGGAGATAGAGAAGATAGCAGCCGCTAAACCGGACGACATAGTAGTCGTGGACGAAGCCTACGCGGACTTCGGGGCGCAGAGCTGCGTACCGCTGACCAGGAAGTACGGCAATCTGCTGGTTATAATGACTTTCTCCAAGTCCCGCTCCATGGCGGGAGCCAGGCTGGGTTTCGCGATAGGAAACAAGGCGCTCATAAGCGACATGAATACCATCAAGTATTCGATAAACCCGTATAACGTCAATTCCTACACTCAGGCACTCGGGATAGGGACTCTGCTGGACGGGGACTATACGAAGAACTGCATCGCGGATATAATAACTAACAGGGAGTATACGGTCAAGGCGCTGCGCGGACTGGGTTTCGAACTGACGGATTCAAAAGCCAACTTCCTGTTTGCCAGGCATCCTCGGATGAGCGGCACGAAGCTTTATAAAAAGCTTGCCGAAAGAAAGATACTGGTAAGGCACTTCGGTGCCGAAAGGATAGACGACTATCTGAGGATCTCGATAGGAAGCAGATCGCAGATGGAGAAACTTATAAAGGCATTGGCGGAAATACTCGTTGAGGAAAACGCCGGCGGAGGTACAAGATGAGAACAGCGGAGATAAACAGAAAGACCAAGGAGACGGAGATATCGCTCTTCCTGGATCTGGACGGCAAAGGAAAGTCTGACATAGCCAGCGGCGTAGGTTTCCTGGATCACATGCTGGATCTGTTCGCCAGGCACGGCAGGTTCGACCTTAGCATAAAATGCAGCGGCGACCTGAACGTGGACGATCACCACACCGTGGAAGACATAGGCATATGTCTGGGAGAGGCTTTCTTTAAGGCTCTCGGCGGCAAGGAAGGCATAAGACGCTACGGCGACTGCGTTCTTCCGATGGACGAGGCGCTTATCCTCAGCGCAGTCGATCTTTCCGGAAGAGCTTTCCTGTCCTACGACGCTAAGATACGCGCCAGAAAAGTAGGGGACTTCGATACGGAGCTCGCCGAGGAGTTCTGGGCGGCGTTCGCAAGGACCGCAAAGATGACGCTGCACATAAAGCAGCTGGACGGAAGGAATTCGCACCACATAATAGAAGGCCAGTTCAAATCCGTCGCAAGGTCACTCAGAACAGCCGTAAGCATAGATCCGGAGCTTGCGGGCGAGATCCCGTCGACCAAGGGGACGCTATGACTGCGATAATAGATTACGGAGTAGGGAACCTGTTCTCTCTGGCCTGCTCGTTTAAAGCAGTGGGCGCGGAAGCGGTGCTTACCTCCGATCCGGAAGTGATAAAGGCGGCGGACCGTCTTGTTCTTCCGGGCGTAGGGGCTTTCCGCGACGCTGCCGCGAAGCTTAAGGAGAGCGGGCTCTGGGAACTTGTAAAGGAGCAGGCTGCCGGAGGCAAGCCTCTGCTTGGAATTTGCCTGGGCATGCAGCTGCTTCTGGACAAGAGCCTGGAGTTCGGCGAGTACGAAGGTCTGGGACTGATCCCGGGCGTTGTAAGGCCTATAGCGGAAATAATACCCGAAGGTCTGAAGATACCGCAGATGGGCTGGAACAAGCTCGAATTTACAGGAGAGTCTCCCATATTCGACGGTACTCCGGAAGGTGCGTACATGTACTTCGTGCATTCCTACTACTGCGACGCTCCCGCGGAATACGTGTCTGCCGTAACGGAATACGGCGCTCCGGTAACAGCCTCTGTACGAAAAGATAACGTGTACGGATGTCAGTTCCACCCGGAGAAGAGCGGAGACGCGGGACTTGCGGTCCTGAAGCGTTTCTGCGAACTGCAGACTCGCGAACGTGAGAACGTTTAACCGGCTCCTGACAGCCGGAACGATTAAAGGATCAACGAACGAATGATAATACTGCCAGCGATAGACATTTACGAAGGTAAAGCCGTGCGTCTGCTTAAAGGCGACTACGACAAGCTTACGGTATACAGCGAAAGGCCGGAAGAGATAGGCCTGGAGTTCGCGCGGTGCGGGGCCGAGTGGGTCCACATCGTGGATCTGGAGGGCGCAAGGAGCGGCGAGACACCGAACCTGCCCGTGATAACCGGAATAATCGAAAAATGCGGTCTTAAGGCAGAGGTGGGCGGCGGAATACGCAGCATGGCAGTGATCGAAAAGTACCTGGATGCCGGAGTTAGCCGAGTAGTGCTCGGAACCGCGGCCGTAAAGGATCCTCAGCTGCTGGACGAGGCTGTAAAACGCTTCGGAGAACGCGTAGCCGTAGGAGTAGACATAAAAAATAATTATGTCGCTATCAAAGGCTGGACCGAAAACTCCGATCTTAAGGCCATGGATTTCTGCCGTCAGCTTCAGGACAGAGGGGTTTCGACCATCGTATGCACCGACATTTCCCGCGACGGAGCAATGAAGGGCACGAACGTCGCGCTTTACAAAAAGATGAGCAAGGCTCTTAAACTGAACATAGTCGCTTCCGGCGGCGTGTCCTCGGAGGAGGACGTAAAGGCGCTCCGCGAAGCAGGGCTCTACGGAGCCATAATCGGCAAGGCATATTATACCGGAGCCATAGATCTTAAGAAGATCCTGGAGGACCGATGATAGCTAAACGCATAATTCCATGTTTGGACGTAAAGAACGGCAGGGTAGTAAAGGGTAAGAACTTCAAAGGCCTGGCGGACGTTGCCTCCCCGGTGGTGCTGGGCAGCTTCTATTCTGCCTGCGGCGCGGACGAGCTGGTGTTCTACGACATTACAGCGTCGGCGGAGGGAAGGCAGCTGTTCACGGAGGTCCTTACGGAGGTAGCTTCCAAGGTGTTCATACCGCTTACCGTAGGCGGCGCGATCAATACTCTGGACGATTTCGACAGAGTGCTTAAATGCGGAGCGGACAAGGTGAGCGTAAACTCCGGGGCTGTAAGGGACCCGGACCTGATCTACGAGGCGGCCAAGCGCTACGGAAGCCAGTGCGTGGTCCTGTCCGCGGACGTTGCGAGGGTCGGAGAAGGCTACCATGTTTTCGTGCGCGGAGGCAGGGAAGACACCGGTCTGGATGCGGCTGAATGGATAAAGCGCGGTCAGGAGCTGGGCGCCGGCGAGCTGGTGCTGAATTCCATAGACACCGACGGCGTAAAGAACGGGTTCGACCTTAAGATGCTGAGCGACCTGTGCTCGGACCTTAAGATACCGGTCATAGCTTCCGGCGGCGCGGGAAACATCCGGCACTTTACGGAACTGTTCAGAACTCTGCCTTTCGTGGACGCGGGGCTTGCTGCCTCCATATTCCACTACGGCGAGGTAAGCATAGAAGATCTTAAGAGCGTCCTTGCGGACGAAGGAATAGAAGTAAGGAGAACGAAATGACGGACATCAGTGAGATCAGATTCGACGCTAACGGCCTTGTGCCTGCGGTAGTAACGGATGCCGCAAGCGGAAAGGTGCTGATGCTTGCGTATATGAACGAAGAGAGCCTTAAGAAGACCGTTGAGACAGGTCTTGCGACGTTCTGGAGCAGATCCAGGCAGGAACTGTGGACCAAAGGGGAGACCAGCGGCAACTACATGCACGTCGTTTCGATAACGGCGGACTGCGACAGGGACAGCCTTTTAATAAAGGCGCGTCCGGACGGCCCGGCCTGCCATCTCGGAACGGAGAGCTGCTTCGAATATCCGGTATGGGAAGGCGGGGACGCCGAAGAATTCTCGCTGGACGGTCTTTACAAACTTCTGGAAGGCCGTAAGGCAGAGCTTCCCGACGGCAGTTACACGACGTATCTTTTCCAGAAAGGAACGGACAAGATCCTCAAGAAGATAGGCGAGGAATCCACGGAAGTCATAATCGCCGGCAAGGCGGAGGACAAGCCGGAGACCATATACGAGATAGCGGATCTGGCGTACCACGTTCTGGTGCTGATGGTGCAGCAGGGGATAAGCCTCGACGACATCAGAAAGGAACTGGCTTCGCGCCACGTCATAGATCACAAGGTTAAACAGGAGAAGATGACCGGAAAGTAACGGTTCCGGAAAAAATAAAGAAACGATGATACTTTCCGACTTCCACATGCATACGAAATACTGCGACGGCGGAAATACCGTAGAGGAGATGGTGAAGGCCGCGGTCGGCAAAGGCATGACCGCAATGGGCTTCTCCGGGCATTCCTACGCTCTTTACGACATCGACTGCTGCATGAGTCCGGAAGGCACCGCGCAGTACCGCGAAGACGTGGAAAAGTACAAGGAGCTCTGCGACGGAATAATAAAGATCTACTGCGGAATAGAGCAGGACATTTACGCTCCGGCGCCGGAAGCGCAGTACGATTACGTGATAGGTTCTGTCCACTACATAGGAGATCTGAGCGAGCCCATATCCGTGGACTATAAGCCGGAACTGCTTAAGAAGATGGCGGACGAACGTTTCGGAGGAGACATCTACGCGCTCTGCGGGGCGTATTTCGAGGCGGTATCGCAGGTGGTCGAAAGGACAGACTGCGACATAATAGGGCACTTCGATCTTGTCTCCAAGTTCAACGAAGGTGACAGGCTGTTCGACAGCTCGGATCCGCGCTACGTCAAAGCCTGGCAGGCAGCGGCCGACAAGCTGCTTAAGACCGGAAAACTTTTCGAGATCAACACCGGAGCCATGTCCAGAGGATACAGGACTTCGCCTTATCCGTCGGAGGACATGATGCGTTACATAGCGGATCGCGGCGGAAGGTTCGTGCTGAGCAGCGACGCGCACAGCGCGGATGGCATAATGTACAGTTTCCCGCAGGTGGAACAGAGACTGTCGGAGCTCGGAATAGTTCCCGTGGACTTCGCGGAGTTCCTTAAATAGCTGAAACTACTGAGGAGTAAAGAAATGAAAGAGATAAAAGATCTGATCACACCTGTAATAGATCCTTCCATCCTGGACACGAATGAAGGACAGTTCCTGCCTGGACGGTAGGGTGTGCGTATGCAAGTTCATTTCCGGCGGAAAACTTGAAAGGGTAAGCACCGATCACTTTCCCGAAGAGCATTACAAGGCTTTCGGAGAGATCAAAGCGTATCTTGACAGGCATTAATTAAAAGGAAAAACAAATGTGCATCTGATGATTTTATGTTAGAATAACAGTATGCATACATTTCACGTAGTCATCTATAGCATCATGAGAGCCTGCGCAAGGCTCTATTTCCGCATCCGCGGAGATTATAAATGGCAGGACTTCACCCCTAAGAACAAGGCGAACCTGATCCTCACCAACCATACCACCAACTGGGATTTTCTCTATCTCGGCATGGCGTTCAAAGGCCATACCTATTTCGTCGCGAGCGAACACATCTTCCGCACGGGGTTCAAGAGCAGGATGATAAGGTTCCTGGTGGATCCGATAGCCCGTAAGAAGGGCGCGTCGGCCATAGGCACCACCAAGGAGATACTAAGGCGTCTTAAGGCCGGGCAGAACGTCTGCATGATGGTCGAAGGCAACAGGTCCTTTACAGGAGAGACCGGTTTCATATCTCCCAACGCCGGAGCGCTCGCGAAGAAGAGCGGCGCCGGTCTCATCAATTTCTGCGTACACGGCGGATATCTGGTTAATCCGCGCTGGAGCAAGACCGTAAGAAAAGGCATGGTCTGGGGCGAGTTCTCCGGCGAGTACGGTCCGGAAGAGCTGAAAAAGCTTACCAAGGAAGAGGTGGCGGATCTCATAAACAGAGATCTTTACGTTGACGCGTTCGCGGATCAGAAGGAAAAGAACTATTCCTACACCTGCGCTGAGCCCGCTAAGTGCCTGGAGACGGCGCTGTTCGCCTGTCCGGACTGCGGAAGCTTCGACTGCCTTAAGAGCAGCGGCGACAGACTTGTCTGTGAAAAATGCGGATCGGAACACATATTTACGGAAAAAGGCTTCTTCGAAAGACCGGACGGAAGCGCTCCCGCTTTCCCCACAGTCCTGGAATGGTACAGGTGGGAAAAGGAAAAGCTCAGGGATTTCCTTAAGGACGCGGATAAGAAGGATCCGTTCCTTATCAGATCCGACGAAGGCGCGGAGATATACGAGGTCCATCCGCTGGAGGGCAAGAAGCTTCTGGACAGCGGTGTTCTGGAGCTCTTCAGCGACAGACTGGATGTGCGCGGAAAAGATACGCTTTCATTCCCGCTCAGCGACATAATCAGCATGGCGATAGTGCTTACTAATACGATACTATTCACGGCAGGAGACAACAGGTACTTCGAGATACATCTCCCCGAAAGGGTAAGCGCTCTGCACTACCTGATAAGTTATTATTTCCTGACCGGAAGAGAATACGAGAGGTAAAAATGGATTACTCATCTGCAAACGTACAGCTTTGGAACAGCATACTTCAGCTGGGAATAATAGCGGCCGTTCTTCTGGTCGCTCATTTCTTAAGGCGGGGCATACCGTTCATCAGGAAGAGCCTGATGCCCACCGCGGTGCTGGCAGGTTTCATAATGCTCATACTCAAGGTGTGCGGCGTAGTGAAGCTCGACAGCAGCTACATGGAATGGATTACTTACCACGGCATAGCGATAGGTTTCATAGCCATGTCGCTAAAGGTCCCCGACAGGACCGGTTCCGAGAAAGGTTCGCTGGTAGGACTTAAGAGCGGCGCCGTAATAGTCGGTTCCTACATGGTACAGGGCATGGCCGGACTTATAATATCGCTGATCCTTGCAAAGACCGTACTTCCGGGTCTTTTCCCGGCAAGCGGAATACTGCTCCCGATGGGCTTCGGACAAGGCCCCGGACAGGCTAACAACATCGGTTCGTCCTTCGAGGCTCTGGGCTTTGCGGGCGGCAGGTCCTTCGGCCTGGCCATCGCGGCTGCCGGCTATCTGGTCGCATGCATAATAGGCGTCATCTGGATCAACTACCTTGTAAGAAGCGGTAAGTTCAAGAAGAGGGAGAACACCGTTCAGAACGCGGAAGTCGTGGACGTAAACATCTTCCAGTCAGAGAACGAGATCCCCATCTCCGAGTCCGTCGACAGGTTCTCCGTCCAGGTGTGCCTGGTAATGGTCGTCTACGGATTTACCTATCTGGTGACCCGCGGCATCTGCGCCGGAATAGGAGCGTTGGCTCCCGGCCTCCTCAAGACAGTACAGTCGCTCCTCTGGGGCTTCAACTTCATAATCGGTTCCGCTCTTGCGATACTCGTAAGGGTCATCCTTGCCAGGCTTCAGAAGGGCAAGGTCATAAAGAACCAGTACCAGAACAACTACCTGCTCAGCAGGATGTCCGGCGTAGCCTTCGACCTTATGATAACCGCCGGAATAGCTTCCATAGACTTCGAAGATCTTCACGGCCTGTGGCTGCCGTTCATACTGATGGTGATCGTCGGCGCTGTAATAACCATGCTGCATCTCCGCTACGTCTGCAGGAAGGTCTATCCGGATTACTACTACGAAGGTCTGATGTCCATGTACGGAATGATGACCGGTACCATCAGCTCCGGCGTTCTTCTGCTCCGCGAGCTTGATCCGGACCTTAAGACTCCCGCCGCCAACAACCTGGTTCTCGGAAGCAGCTTCGGCATACTGCTCGGCGCGCCTCTGCTGGTGCTCGTGAGCATAGCCCAGAAGTCCTTCACCATGAGCCTCATAACTCTGGGACTGCTGGCAGTCTATTATGTGATACTGATACTTATCGTCAACATCAAGAAGAAAAAGGGAGCTAAGTAATGGCAAAGATAGGCGTCCTGGGAGGCACCTTCAATCCCATACACAACGGCCACGTAATGATGGCCCAGCTCGCGAAAAGGCATCTGGACCTGGACTTCGTGATAGTTGTCCCCGCGGGCAACCCGTACTTTAAAAAGGACATACTGCCTTTCGACATCAGGTACGAGATGACCGAGGCCGCCATGATCAGCACCGGCGAGGACTGCTACGTCGTAAGCCGCGTGGAGGAGGACGAGACCAAGCCCAGCTACACATCCTTAACGCTGGAGAAGATACACGAGCAGTACCCGGACGACCAGCTCTACTTCTTGTGCGGAGCTGACGTGCTCAAGACCATAGCCACATGGGAGCGTCCGGAGCGCATATTCGAGCTTGCCGTGCTTACGATATTCCCGAGGAATACCGGAGATCCCAGCGACAAGGTGGAGGACCTGGCGGCGAAGCTTAAAGAGCAGTTCCCGAACCTACGCTACGAGATAATCTACGAGAACATTCCGGACATCTCTTCCACGGAGATACACAGAAAGATAGCTGCGCTGGAGGATACCAAAGATCTGGTCCCCGTGCCGGTCGAAGAATACATATACCTTAACGGATTATATCAGGAGGGCAAAATGGACAGGATAATCAACAGCCTTATGGAGACCGATGCTTACAAGTTTTCCATGGGACAGGCCATATACCACCAGTTCCCGGCTTACAAGACCACCTGGACCTTCAGGTGCAGGAACACGGACGTAAAGTTCACGCCGGAGATGGTCAGGGAGATAAAGAGGCAGATCAAGATGTACTGCGGTCTGCGCTTTAAAGAAGACGAGCTTGAATACCTTAACAACATCAGATGGCTGAAGGGCTCCTACATAGACTTCCTGAGGCTGTGGCATCCCAGATTCGAGGACTTCCACATCTCCGAAGACGATGAGTGCGGTCTTTCCATAGAGACTACGGGCACCTGGCTCAATACATCCATGTACGAGATACCTACGCTTGCGATAGTCAACGAGGTGTACTTCCGCATGCAGTTCGACTACGACGAGCTCATGAAGGACTTCGAGAAGCGCCTGGACGAAAAGATAGACTGGCTTAAGACCGGCAAGTACAACATCGGATCCTTCAGCGAATTCGGTCTCAGAAGGCGTCTTTCCGGCGAGGCTCAGGAGATGGCGGTCCGCAAGATGAAGGACGCTCAGTACAAAGATTCCAGGTTCGTTGGTACTTCCAACGTCTATCTTGCAAGGAAGTACGGAGTTACTCCCGTAGGCACCATGGCTCACGAGTGGGTAATGTGCGTAGGCCAGGGCAACCACAAGCACAACCCGTCCTATTCCAACTGGTACATGATGGATTACTGGGTAAAGGAGTACGGAATACTCAACGGAACCGCTCTTACGGACGCGATCACGACCGACTGCTTCCTGCGCGACTTCCAGCTTACGTTTGCAACGCTGTTCAGCGGCGTAAGGCACGACAGCGCGGATCCGTACGCCTGGGCGGAAAAGATGATAGCTCATTACAAGAAGCTGGGCATAGATCCTAAGACCAAGACTCTGCTGTTCTCCGACAGCCTCAACTTTGAGAAGGCAGCCGCCATATACGACACGTTCAAGGATCAGGTAAAGGTAGCGTTCGGCATAGGCACTTACATTTCCAACGATACGTTTGCAAAGCCGCTCAACATAGTAATGAAGACCACGGCCTGCAACGGCGGAGACGTTGCTAAGATCTCCGACGACGCCGGCAAGGGAATATGCAAGAATCCGGATTACGTCAAGTATCTTGAGAGAAGCATAAAGTGGCGCATGGAGCACGAAAAGGCACGCTACGACGGATAGAGACAGCAGGACCGGGCTTTCCGGAGCTCGTCAGGGGTCATTACGGAGGAAATACCGATGTTCGACGCAAAGAAAGAAATAAAGAACATAACTGCCTGGATAAAGGAATGGTTCGAGGCGAACGGTCCCAAGGCCTGCGCCGTGATAGGCATCTCCGGAGGCAAGGACTCCAGCATCTGCGCCGCGCTGCTTGTAAAGGCGCTGGGCGTAGACAGGGTGGTAGGCGTTCTGATGCCGGACGGAGAACAGTCCGACATATCCGATTCCTACCAGCTGGTGGAGCATCTGGGATTAAAGCACTATGTGATAAACATCGGACCCGCTACGACGGCGCTGAAGGATACGCTGGCGGAGCAGTTCGAGCTTACGAACGACACAAAGATCAACATCCCGCCGAGGATACGCATGACCACGCTCTACGCGGTGGCCCAGAGCCTTCCGAACGGAGGCAGGGTGGCCAACACCTGCAACAAGTCCGAGGACTACATAGGCTATTCCACCAAGTACGGCGACGCCGCGGGAGATTTTGCGATACTGGCAGACTTTACGGTATCCGAGGTGCTGCAGATAGGCGACGCTCTGGGCATTCCGGAGAATCTAGTGCGCAAGGCTCCGTCCGACGGACTCTCCGGCATGACCGACGAGGATAAGATCGGCTTTACCTACGCTGTTCTGGACAGGTACATCCTGGAAGGCGTCTGCGAAGACGAGGAGACCAGGAAGAAGATAGACCGCATGCACGTGCTCAACCTGCACAAGCTTAAAACTATACCCGGATATAAGAGATAATAAAAACGGCCCCGCAGCATTGCGGGGTCTTGATTTTTAAAAATTCGGCCCCGCAGGGCCGTTTTTTTATATGTATTTAACTGTCCGGTCAGTCAGCGGCCGGCTGTTCGTATTTAGCCAGATTGTTCAGCATGGCGTCTCTGGCCCGGACTCCAAGGTCGTGCGGCGTAAGCGCGCGGACGTCTTCCACGGGTATCGTCTCCACGATGTCCAGGTGCACGACGGAACGCTTCGGGAAGTTGTCCTTAATGGCGGGGGTGCCGTGCAGCGTCATCACCACTACGGGCACGTCGGCTTCCTTGGCCATGTTGAACAGACCGTTGTGGAAGGGGAGCATCTCCCCGGTCTTGCTGCGTGTGCCTTCCGGATAGACGGCGACGGATACCGCGCCGGTCTTCATCAGCATTGCCGCACGCTCCTTGGTAACGTTGGCCTTTTCCGGATCCTTACGGTCTATGGACATGAAACAGCACTTGCGTATGATCTTGCCGAAGAACGGTACGCTGAAATTCTCTATCTTGGAGATGAACGCCAGATCGTATTCGGCAAGCGCGTGCCAGGTTATCAGCGGGTCGTAGTTCGAGCGGTGGTTGCTTACCAGAAGGAAACGGCCCTCCGGGATAAGCTCCTTGCCTGTCGTAATGATCCTAATCCTTATCAGCCACATTGCTATCGCCGTGGAGAAATTCAGCAGGAAGCGGTAGTACCGGCTGTTGGTGTTGTATTCTTTATTCTTGTCTATGAAAAGACCGCTCACGAAGAGCAGGGCGAACCACAGGATCACAAGGGCCAGAATCGCGCATATAACGTACAGAACTATCATCATCACATATTTATCCTATCTATGGAATAAAGTCTCTTAAACGGCCTGTTTTCGGCCTTAAACGGCGTCTTCTATGGTGCCTCCGCCCAGGACTTCGTCTCCGTCGTAGAAAACTGCCGCCTGTCCTGGAGCCGGAGCCCTCTGGGGCTCTTCGAAGAGCAGTTGAGCGCGGTCCGGTCCTTCCGGCGCAAGAACTGCTTCCGCGGCCTGCTGGCGGTATCTCAGCTTTGCCTGTACACGCACCGGAGCGTCCGGAGTGCTGCCGCTTATCCAGTTAACGTCTCTTATAATGATGCGGCTCTTCATCAGATCCCCGGTCTTTCCGAGGACGACCGTGTTGTCCGCGATGTTCTTGCTTACGACGAATACCGGCTCGCCGAACGCGATCCCAAGACCCTTGCGCTGTCCCTGGGTGTAGTGGATAAGTCCCTTATGCTGTCCCAGAACGTTGCCCTCGGTATCGACGAAGTCGCCGGGCTTTTGCGTTATGCCTGTCATGCGTTCTATGAAGGAGGCGTAGTCGCCGTCCGGGACGAAGCATATGTCCTGGCTGTCCGGTCTGTCGGCGTTTACGAAACCCTGATCCGCGGCTATCTCCCTTACCTTGTCCTTTGTCAGTTCTCCAAGCGGAAGCCTGAGCATGGCTAGCTGCTCCTGAGAAAGCGAATAAAGAACGTAGCTCTGGTCCTTGGAATCATCCAGGCCGCGGAGCAGGTGGTATCTCTCGCCGTCGAACGTTACGCGGGAATAATGACCGGTAACGACGAAATCGCATCCGAGTTCCTTGGCCCGCAGCATAAGTTTGTCGAACTTAAGATGGCGGTTGCACTCTATGCAGGGGTTCGGGGTAAGACCGCGCAGATAATCCTCCGCGAAGCGTTCCATCACTTCCGCGCGGAACTCGTCCTTGAAATTGAAAACGTAATAGGGGATGCCCAGCCGCTGCGCTACGCTTCTGGCGTCTTCCACGCTGTCGAGAGTGCAGCAGGTCTTCTGCGACGAAAAGTCAGCGTCTTCGGGTTCGAAGAGCTTCATGGTGCATCCGACGCATTCCGCGCCTTGTTCTTTTGTAAGGTATGCCGCGACGGACGAATCAACGCCGCCGGACATCGCGATCAGTGCTTTCATGCCGTTCGACAGAGTCCAGTTATAAGTTCGGCGCAATAAAAACGCCCGAATCATTATAGCAGAATCGGGCGGTCTTTAACAGTACGGAGTTTCGCGGACTATGCTCTGACTTTGTTCAGCGAGCCGTTCTTGTTGAGTATGGGAGCGATCGCTTTATAGAGGATGGGGGCCAGGATGAACGCGCATACCGCGTTTATCAGCGAAGCGGGCAGTTTGGATGCCATTACAGCAAGCGCTCCGTCCAGCGGGTTGCCGTAGACGAATCTCTGGTAGACGAAGGTCTTGAGCATGTACAGCGCAACGTAGCTGAGCGCGCCGACGACGCTTCCCGTAATGATCCTTACGTTGCTGTCGGCCTTGTCCGTTTTGTAAGTGCCGGCTATCCTGGCGCATATCCAGGCCATGGCGAACTTGGACACGAAGGTGATGAGCGCCTGTATGAAGTCGTATCCGCCGACTAGATCGTAGATCCCGGAACCAAGTCCCGCGGAAAGACCGCCGGCGACAGGCCCGAACAGCAGTCCGGAAAGCAGACAGAAAACGTTGCCCAGGCTGAGCTTGGAACCGAAGAACGGTATCCTCAGGTAAGTTATGACGAATACGATCGCCGTCATTACTCCTATGAACACTATGCGGAAAGTCTTGTTGTCGTTGGGATTGTTGCTCATGGCTGCCTCCTTGCGCTTTCAGCGGATCCTGCCGGTCCGAAAAAGCTCTTGCGGAAATATTGCTGTTAGTGTAAATTAAACTTGATTATATTAAAACTATCAGAACGGAAGATTTTTATATAACCAGATGTGTTGTCAGACGGAACGGAGCGAGCGATGAAGAAAACACCTGAATATCTGAACATCTACGAAAAGCTTAAGAACGACATAATAGAGGGCGTCTATCCCTCCGGAACCAAACTTCCGTCCAAGAGGGTCGCCGCAGACCGTTTCGGCGTCAGCGTCATAACCGTGCAGCACGCTTACGATCTTCTGGAGGACGAGGGCTACATGACGCCCCGCGAAAGGAGCGGATACTTCGTAAGTTACGATCCCTCGGACGTTTTCGGCGGAACAGGGAGAGCCTCGGCCGGCGACGTTTACGAACCCCAGGATCTTTCCGACATCGAACCTTTCGTCCTTCCCGAATTCGAACCGTTTCCTTTTTCTGTCTACGCCAAGGCTGTCCGCCGGATCCTTTCGGAAAAGGCGGAGGCTGTGCTGGTAAAGGCTCCGGGGCAGGGCTGCCAGGAGCTAAGGGAGGCTCTGTCCGGCTATCTTGCCAGGAGCCGAGGAATTAAAGTCACGCCGGACCGCATAGTAATAGGCAGCGGGGCAGAGTACCTCTACGGAATGATAATAGACATGCTCGGCCGCTACAGAAGCTACGGCATAGAAGACCCGTCATACGGCAAGATACTTCAGGTATACAAGCTCAACGGCGCGCATACGGAGCTGCTGAAGCTGGGCAGGAACGGCATCCGCACTTCGGAACTTGAAAAGAGCGGGGCAGGTGTGCTGCACATTACGCCTTACCGTTCGTATCCCAGCGGGATAAGCGCCGACGCTTCCAAAAAAAGGGAATACCTTAGCTACGCCAGGACAAGGGGAGCGTGGATAATAGAGGACGATTTCGAGTCCGAGTACTCGCCGTCGTCCAAGCCGGAGGAAACGCTGTTCCAGATAGACGGGGGCGTACGGGTCATCTACGTCAACAGTTTCTCCATAACGATCTCTCCTGGCATAAGGATAGCCTACATGGTGCTGCCTAAGCTTCTGACCGAAGTATACAAAGACAGGGTCGGATTCTGCTCGTGCAGCGTTCCGACCCTGGATCAGCTGGTTTTAGCGGAATTATTGTCCGCGGGTGATTTCGAAAGGCATATAAACCGCGTCAGGAGAAAGCTCAGACGATCTTAGCGTTCGGGCAGTGTCCGACTATGTAGTCATATACGAAATCGAAGTCTTCCTTCGCTACATAGATCTGGTTGCGCAGGAACCTGCCGTTCAGTTTTATGAGGTCCTTGCCGCGGACAGCCTTTATCTTTCTGACGTTCGAGAATCTTGAATACAGGGAGCCTCCGGATGCCGAGAGCATTCCCGCGCCTGCCGCGGTGGAGTTTCCGGAAGCACCTCCTATGAGTATGGTCAGTACGTCCAGCGCGTGCTGCTTATCCGTCTTGACCTGAGTATGATCTATGCCGTCCTTGTCCATGTCGAACAGGACGGTGTATTTTCCGTTGTTTGCTTTGGTGACTATCCAGTAAGCGGGGATGGAGATGACCATCAGTATCGCCAGCACAAGTATTCCCATCTCTGCGGAGAAGAGAAGTCCTTTCCATCCGTTGTGCGAGAAAAGATTCATCAGAGCCATAAGCACGATCACGATTCCGGCCGCAATTCCAAGCACTCTCCATACTTCGAAAAGCAGGAAGAAGCTTTTACCCATCGGCACTTCGTATACCCAGTGATACTTTTCGCCTGCGTCCTTAAACAAAGTCCTGTCTGCGGACACGGTGTTTTTGTCTGTCATGTCGGGATCTCCTTTCAGAAACAGCTGCGAGATCGGAACGTATGGATATGGTCAGAGTCTAGCTGCTGCTTCCGGACGCCGGTATCAGCAGCGCGTACAGTTCCATGCGGCCGATTAGCATCAGCAGCGACATTATGATAAGCGTAAAATCGTTCAGCGTTCCTATGAAGGACGGGAAGCTGAAACCGTTTCCGGTGTTTGTGAGCGATGACGCGCAAAGCGCGAGCGAGCTCTGCAGGTCCGGCGCGTCGAAGCTTATTATGAACGAACCGGCCGCGAAGAACAGGAAGAACGTAAGCAGGAAAGTGGACATCTGAGCGGCCATCTTCCTGGGCACCTGCACGGAGTTCAGCTTTGTGGATACTATCGCTTTCGGGTGCAGTCTTACGACGAAGGATCTGGACAGTATCTTTACGATGACTATCATCCTTGCGACCTTTATGCCGCTTGCCAGCGAGAAACTGCTGCCTCCCACGAACGAAGCGATCGCGAGCAGCGCCTGCGCGAAGGACGGCCAGCCGCTTATGTCGTCGAGCGCGAATCCGGTGGTGCTGAAGTTGGAGACAGTCTGGAAGCATCCGAGCTCCACGGACTCGCGGAAGCTGTAGGTTCCGGAAAGAACGAGGCTTGCGCTAACAAGAACGCAGAATGCGATGATCAAGCCAAGATAGATGGTGACTTCCGTATTCTTTTCCAGCTTCTTGGAACGTTTGCGGACGGCGTAGTAATAGAGCGGGTAGCTTATCGACGTAAGCAGCATGAACAGCATTACCACGGTCTCGGATAGGCCGCTTGTAAGCACGGGACCGGGGGACATTCCTCCGGTGGATACCGTGGCGAACGCTACGTTCAAGGCGTCGGCGAAGCTGAGTTTAGTCGCGATAAGAAGGAGTATCAGCGCCGCCGTAAGAGACAGATAGACGAGCACGAGTCTTCTGAACGCGGTCCGGAAGCTTCTGCCGAAACGGTAATAGGTCTCCGGCGTCTCTCCGGCCATGGAATCTCCGGCGGGGGAGCTCATTATAAGAGCAAGGACAGCTAGCGACATTCCGCCTCCTATCCACTGGCAAGCCGCACGGAACAGACGCAGCCATTCTGGAAGATCGGAAGGTCTGGGGAAGACGGAAAGACCGGTGGTGCTGAAAGCGGAAACGCTCTCGAAAAAGGCTCTGGCCGGATCCGTTACGTATCCGCTGAAGTAATACACCGCGGTGCTGATAAGGGAAAGCACAAGAAAAGCCAGCGCGGAATAGACCATCACGCGCCTTGCGCTCATTATTCTGCTGCGCTTGGAGAGGCTTTCCATTACTTATTTCCCTTCCAGAATACACGAGTAAACATAATGTAAATTGTGTATAATTCAAGTCTTCCGGCTATCATGAACATGGACAGCAGGAGTTTGATCGGATACGAGAACAGGATGAAGTTGCAGCTGGGGCCGATAAGGTTGAATCCTGGTCCGATGTTGCTTACCGTCGCGACTACTGCGCTCAGGGACGTTACCAGGTCGTAGCCGTCCAGACTTACTATCACGGTGCCGATGAGCATGGTCATCAGATACAGTATCATGAAAGACTTGACGTTGGAGAGCGTGTCTTCGTCCACGTTCTTGCCGCCCAGCTTTATGGGCCTTACGGCGCTGGAATGCAGCCTTGTCTGCGCGCCGCGCCTTATCAGCTTAAAGGTAAGCATTATCCTTATGACCTTCGCGCCGCCGCCCGTGGACGAAGCGCATCCGCCGACTATCATAAGCAGGAATATCAGCATGCGGCAGGGGATGGGCCATGTGTCGAAGTCCGCCGTGCCGTATCCTGTGGTAGTAATGATGGATACCACCTGGAAGAACGCGTAGCGCAGCGCTTGTCCTACGCTGCCGTAGATGTTCTTTACGAGCAGCATGAGGCTTATGAAAGCCGTGGATCCGAATATGATCCCCAGATATGTCCGGAATTCCGGGTCTTTCAGCATTATTCCGGGCTTTCCGGTGAACAAGTAATGGTACAGATTGAAGTTGATGCCGGCCATCAGCATGAAGACGGCTATCACCATCTCCACGTAGACGCTCCCGAACGCGGCTATGCTTTCGCTGTGCGTGGAAAGTCCTCCGGTGCCCACAGTTCCGAAGGTGTGCGTGGACGCTTCGAAGAAGTTGAGTCCGCCGAACATCAGGAATATGATCTCGACTACTGTAACTCCGATGTAGATCGTATAGAGTTTTCTCGCGGAATCGTTTATCGTGCCGGAGATCTTGTCCATGGTAGGGCCAGTGGTCTCGGCGCGCATTATCTTTGCGCCGCCTATGCCAAGCATCGGAAGGATGGCTATCGTAAGCACAAGTACGCCCATGCCGCCCAGCCAGTGGGTGAAGCTCCTCCAGAAGAGTATGCCGTAAGGCAGGGCTTCTATGTTTCCGACTATCGTGGATCCGGTTGTGGAGAAGCCGGACGCTGTCTCGAAGAACGCGTCTATGAAGTGCGGTATCGCGCCGGAAATCACGAAAGGAAGGGCGCCCAGCGCGGACATTCCGGTCCACGCCATGGCAACTATGAAGAATCCGTCCCGCATCTTGAGGGTGTTGTTGTCGCCCGGCGGAAGGACCTTAATAACTATAAGTCCGACGGCTATCATCGGTACCGCGCACACTATAAAACTCAGGAAGACGTTGGTCTCCTTGTAGATCAGCGCTACGACGGCAGGGATAAGCATGGCGGCTCCCACGAGCGCCATTACAGCCATCAGTACTTTAATTACGGGCCTTTTGTTCAGGATCATGTCAGAACTTTACAGGATGGTGGACTTTCCTTTCGAGAGCAGGTTCTCCAGCGCGCCGGAGGCGGACAGAAGCGACAGGATCAGGACCTTGTCGCCTTCCTGTATCTTTGTGGATCCGTTGGGAATGAAGGTCTCTCCGTTCCTTTCCACGGCAGCCAGAAGCACGCCGTCAGGAATGTCCAGATCCAGCAGAGTCTTGGAAGTTATGAGCATGTTCTTCTCCGCCATTATCTCCCTGAACTCCGCCTGGCCGTTTATGACCTTGGAGAACAGCACCACGCCTTCCTTGCGGATCTTGTGGAGAATCTCGGTGGCGCTGATGTTCAGCGGGTTGATTATCATGATGTCGCCCAGGTTCTCTATCAGCGATTCGTAGCTCTTGCGGCTGGTCTTTGCGACTATCTTTTCCACACCGCACTGCTTGGCGATGAGGGACAGCAGCAGGTTCTCCTCGTCGAAACCGGTGAGGGAGACGAACGCGTCCATGTAGGCCAGATTCTCTTCGCGGAGGACCGCGGTATCCGTAGCGTCCGCGTTGAGCACGAGCACTCTGTCCAGCTCCGCGGAAAGATACTCGCAGCGCTCCTTATCCAGTTCGATAATCTTTACGGAAGCGCCGTATTCCACAAGCTCCCTTGCAAGGAAGTAGCCGGTGTTTCCGCCGCCCGCGATCATAACGCGGCTGATCTTTTTCTCTTCGCGCGCCTGTTTGACATGCTTTTCCAAAGCGTCGACCGAAGCCTGAAGACCGATGGCGTAGATCACGTCGTCGGCGAATATCTGGGTGGAGCCATTAGGGATTATTATCTTGCCTTGTCTGGAGATGGCTGCTATCAGAAGACCGCTCTCGGGCAGCTTAACGTCCTTTAGTAGGTTGCCCGCTACGCCGGATATGCTGCCGGCTTCGAACTCCAGAACTCCTACGCCGTCCTTGCTGAGGCGGCCGCCGGAGAGGGCGTACTGCTGCGTGATGTAATTGAAGATGACATCCGCGCAGTCCTTGTCCGGATTGATTATGTGATCTATTCCCATGTTCTCGCGGATGAAGTCCAGCTGGTCCAGATGCTCCGGCTCGCGGACTCTGGCTATTACCGTCTTGCATCCGAGCTTTTTGGCGAACGCGCAGATGACTATGTTCTTTTCGTCGTTGTCCGTCGCGGATATGAGCAGGTCGTAATTGCCTATGCCCATTTCCCTGAGAGATTCCGTCTGCTTTGCGTCCGCGTTGACGGTGAAGAGGTCCAGACTCTGGTTTATGGCCTGTATCCTTTCCTCGTTGGTATCCATTACGGTTATGTCGTTGCTGCCTTTGATCATTGCCTCGGCTATTGCGGTTCCGAGTTTTCCGGCTCCTACGATCGCGACCTTCATGCTGTGTCCTCCTGATGTCAAGAACTATAATATCATAGTATACCACAATCGCTTTTCGTGTGGTATAATGTTTTAACTCGTCAGTCTCCGGGTGTTTTTTTCAGTGCGCGCTTCCCGGCTTTTCGCTGGGCATCAATCGCTCGTCCGAAGGATCCGGAGGCCGTCGGCATCAAACGATTCACAATAAGGAACGTATCATGAGTTTACCGATAGTTGCCGTGGTCGGAAGGCCAAACGTAGGCAAATCAACGTTTTTCAACAAGATAGTCGGATCCAGGATATCCATAGTGGAGGATACCCCCGGTGTTACGCGCGACCGCATCATGGCGGAGGCGGAGTGGGTCGGCAAGCGTTTCCTGCTCATCGACACCGGCGGAATAGAGCCTGAGAACAAGGAGATCATCCCGTCGCAGATGCGCGCGCAGGCGGAGCTCGCAATGGACATGGCGGACGTCATCGTATTCATGGTGGACGGACGCGGAGGCGTTACGGCGGCCGACCGCGAGGTCGGAGACATGCTGCGCCGCAAGAACAAGGACGTAATACTGGTCGCCAATAAGATAGACAGCCGGAAGATGCCGGATGATTTCTACGACTTCTACGAGCTTGGTCTCGGAGAGCCTTTCGCGATATCTTCTACCAATCAGCTGGGTCTGGGCGACGTTCTGGACGCGATCATAGAAAAGATCCCCGCATCAGCCTTCGAGGAAGACGACGAAGACGACATAAAGATAGCCATCATCGGACGCCCGAACGTTGGAAAGTCTTCGCTTGTCAACGCTTTCCTGGGCGAGGAAAGGGTCATCGTTTCGGAGATCGCCGGTACCACCCGCGATTCCATAGACACGCCTTTCGAAAAGGACGGTCAGAAGTTCATCCTGATCGATACGGCGGGCATACGCCGCCGTACGAAGGTGACGGACGAGGTTGAGAAGTTCTCCGTCATACGCGCCATGGCCGCGATAGAGCGCTGCGACGTAGCGCTGCTCGTCATAGACGCTCAGGAGGGGCTTGCCGAACAGGACAAGCGCATCGCCGGCATGGCGCATGAAGCCGGCAAGGGCATAATAGTGGTCGTAAACAAGTGGGATCTGGTCGCGAAAGAGACCAACACAATGCGCGACATGGAGCGCAAGATAAAGGGCGAACTGCAGTTCATGAGCTACGCGCCTGTAATGTTCACGTCGGCTGTAAAAGGCCAGAGGCTCCTTCCGGTCATAGACGCCGCAAGATCCGTAGCCGAGAACCGCGCGATGAGGGTCGGAACCGGCCAGCTCAACAGCCTTATATCCGACGCCGTAATGATGAACCCCACGCCTGTGGACAAGGGCAAGCGGCTGAAGATCTACTACGCTTCCCAGATAGGCATCAAACCGCCGCTGTTCGCGTTCTCCGTAAACGACAGGAACCTCATGCATTTCTCGTACGCGCGCTACCTGGAGAACAAGATACGCGAAGGTTACGGATTCGCCGGAACTTCCATAAAGTTCGTGTTCCGCAACCGTTCCGAAAAGGAGCAGTAGAGAGTATGCCGGCCGTCCGGTCCGGCGCTCTTAGGTCATATAATGAGCAAGACTTATCACATAGTTACATTCGGATGCCAGATGAACGAGCGGGACTCGGAGACTCTCGCCGGAATGCTGGAGGACATGGGCTACGAGTACTGCCCGGAGTTCAGAGACGCGGACGTGTGCGTGCTCAACACCTGCTCGGTCAGGGAGCACGCGGACAAGCGCTTCTTCGGCGTTCTGGGACAGCTCAAGAATCCTCACGAGCAGTTCCCCGGAAGGATCACCTGTGTCTGCGGCTGCATGATGCAGCAGCAGGTGCACATAGACACGCTCAAGGCTAAGTATCCGTGGGTGGATCTGGTCTTCGGAACGCATAACATCGCTGATTTTCCAAAGCTTTTCGCGAACGTCGCGTCGGAGCGCCGGAAGATAGTCGACGTGTGGAAGGACGCAGGTCCCATTGCTGAAGGGCTTCCCGCGAAGCGCGAGTATCCTTTCAAGGCTTACGTAAGCATAATGCAGGGATGCAACAATTTCTGCACGTACTGCATAGTCCCTTACACCAGGGGACGCGAGAGGAACCGGGCGCCGGAGCAGGTACTTTCCGAGATAAGGCAGCTGGCGGCTTCCGGAACGAAGGAGATAATGCTCCTCGGACAGAACGTCAATTCCTACGCCGGAGTTGCCGGAGATGACTCAGGTCTGCAGGATCTGCGCGCGGAGTTCGGTCTTGAGCCGGGAGCCAGGGTCACTTTCCCGCAGCTTCTGCGAATGATAGACAGGATAGAAGGAATAGAGCGGGTACGCTTCATGACCTCTCATCCTAAGGATCTGTCGGACGACCTTGTGCAGTGCTTCGCGGATCTTAAGCACCTTTGCAAGCAGATCCATCTGCCTGTGCAGGCAGGTTCCGACAGAGTACTTAAGGCCATGAACCGTCACTACGATTCCGCGCACTACCTGGAACTGATAGATAAGCTGCGCGCCGCGTGTCCGGACATAGCGATATCCACGGACATGATCGTGGGCTTCCCCGGTGAGACAGAAGAAGATTTTATGTCAACTATCGAGCTTGTCAGGAAAGTCCGCTACGATTCCGCCTTCACTTTCATCTATTCGGTGCGTAAAGGCACTCCGGCGGAAAAGATGACAGATCAGGTCCCGGAGGAAGTTAAGCATCAGCGTTTCGACCGTCTGCTGGACGTAATTCACGAGATCCAGGAGGAGAAGGCCGCCGCGGATCAGGACGCTGTTCTGCCTGTCCTTGTCGAAGGTTTCAGCAAGACCGATCCCGACGTTCTGACAGGACGGACGGAGTCCAATAAGACCGTGGATCTTACGGTTAGTCCCCAAGCCATGGATGCTTACGGCATAAAGTGTCCGGAAGATCTGATAGGGCGTATAATACCGGTAAAGATAGTTAAGGCACAGACCTTCAGCCTGTACGGCGAAGCAGTCTGATCATCGATAATTAAGGAGTAAACGATGGGTAAAGGAATGAAAGCGGGCAAGAAGCCCAAGGTCAACAACCAGCAGGCGCAGATGGCGCAGTTCCAGGCCATGCAGGCCAGGTTCGCAGCGGCTCAGGAAGAGATCGAGAAGAAAGAAGCTGAGGCAGGCGCCGGCGGCGGAGCAGTTACGGTCCGCGTAAACGGCAAGCACGAGCTTGTATCCGTCAGCATCAAGCCGGAAGTGCTGGATCCCGAGGACGTGGAGATGCTCCAGGACATGATCGTCGCCGCTGCCAACGAGGCAATGCGTCAGATCGACGAGATCGCCGAGAAGGAGATGGGCGCGGTAACGGGCGGCATGGGTCTTCCCGGCGGACTGTTCTGAACTGATCTAATCAAAGGGTATCGGGATCTGAAAAAAAGAAATGAAATATTACGCAAAACCGCTCAACAAATTAATAGCGGAATTATCAAAGCTTCCCGGAATAGGCGGCAAGACCGCTCAGAGGCTTGCTTTCCACATCCTGTCGCTGGATGATTCGGAAGCGAAGGCCCTTGCGGACGCCATAACGGAAGCCAAGGCAAGCATGCATTACTGCAGCGTCTGCGGCAATCTTACGGACAGCGACATCTGCTCCGTCTGCTCGGACGCTTCCAGGGACCACTCCGTGATCTGCGTCGTGGAGAGCCCCAGAGACGTCTCGGCCATGGAACGTGTCCGGGAGTACAAGGGTGTATACCATGTGCTTAACGGCGCCATTTCTCCGATGGACGGAGTCGGCCCGGAGGACATCAACCTCCGTTCGCTCATTGTCCGCCTCCAGGAGAACGACGTTAAGGAAGTAATACTTGCCACCAACCCCAACATAGAAGGCGAAGCCACAGCAATGTACATCGCAAGGCTCATTAAACCGGCCGGAATAAAGGTCACGCGGATCGCTCACGGACTGCCCGTAGGCGGCGATCTGGAGTACGCGGACGAGGTCACACTTTCCAAAGCCATGGAAGGGAGGCGCGAACTATGAAGAGCTGGCTTCCCGTCCCAAACCCCATAGCCTTTAAGGTCTTCGGCCTGGAGATCCGCTGGTACGCCATAATGCTGGTGCTGGGCATAGTCGCCGGAGTAATAGTAATGTACATCCGCGCGCCCAAGTACGGCGTGGAGCCGCGCGACCGCGTCCTGGACTTCATGCTCTGGGTGGTCCCCATAGGCACCATAGGCTGCCGCGTCTACTACGTCATCTTCCAGTGGGATCAGTACAAGGACAACTTCTGGTCCGTGTTCGAGATCTGGAAGGGCGGCATAGCCATCCACGGAGGCCTCATATTCGGCATTACCACAGCCGTTCTGCTGGTGCGGCACTGGAAGCAGAGCCCCCTCAAATGGCTGGATCTTGTGGCTCCGGGGCTTGCTCTTGCGCAGAGCATAGGCCGCTGGGGCAACTACTTCAACTCCGAGGCTCACGGCAGGCCCACCACGCTTCCCTGGGCGATAGAAGTCGACGGCGAACTGGTCCATCCCACGTTCCTGTACGCCGCCATCTGGGACTTCCTGCTGTTCCTGCTCCTTATATGGATAGAGCGCAGCGGACGCCGCAAGTTCGACGGCCAGCTGATCCTTACGCACCTTATAGTTTATTCATTCGGGCGCTTCTTTAACGAGGCCCTGCGCACGGATAATCTTATGATAGGAAACCTCCGCCAGGCGCAGGTGATAAGCGTCTGCATCTTCGTGTGCGGCATTGCGCTGTACCTGCTGCTGAGAAACAGGGCAAAGAAGAAAGGGACTTACGGTCTGCCGCTTGAGCCGGTAAAGGCAGCAGGGGGCGATGCGACCACTGCTCCGGAGCAGGCAGAAATGCCGGTAACCGTTGAAATTCCAACGGTTAAGAAGGACGACCTGATGCCTAAAGCTGTGATAAACAACATGTTTAACGCAGAAAAGATCGTAATAAAAGAAGTTAACGATAACGCGGAAAATGAGTGACATATAAATTTATTCTGTTAACTAAAATCGACGATCCAAAGCCCCGGAAAGCGGGGCTTTTATATTTCACAAACTGTTTTTTGTGTAAATACCACAGTAACAAGTGTTACTTTTTGTACATTATGCAGTAAACGCATAAAATAGTCCCTCCGGATCATCATTTTTTCTTGAAATCTTTGCCTTACAACTATATATTATTTATCAGGCGAACTATGCTCGCCGAGTTTTTGCTATGCAAAAACAAAACAATTTATTATGTTAACCGTTATTTCTATAAATTAGTGAGGCAAAAGAAGAATGAACAAGAAGAGGTTTTTAGCCTTACTGCTGACCGTGATCATGGTCATCAGTCTGGTGCCCGCCCAGGCATTCGCCGCGGACGGGAACGGAAAGACCACTATCGTCGTTAAGCCCCCGGTAGAGATACCGCCTGTAGAGGAGCTTCCGATCGATAAACCTGTGGTCGAGACCCCTGAAGTCGAGCCTGTTGCCGAGGAGCCTTCCGAGGAGCCCGCAGCAGAACCGGCTGAACAAACGCCCTCAGAAGATCCTGCTCAGGAACCCGCCGAGGAACCTGCTGCAGAAGAACCTGCGGAAGATCCGAAGGACGAACCTCCGGTAGAGGAACCTGCGGAAGATCCTGCACAGGAACCCGCAGAAGAACCTGCAGAGGAGCCGGCGGAAGAGCCCGCAGAGGAACCTGCCGAGGAGCCTGCGGAAGAGAAAACAGAGGTCAAGGAGCAGACACTTTCTGCCAGGAAGGGCGCTGTCACTATCAGCGGCGAACTCCCTGTAGGCGGAAGCGTAAATGCTCTGCCCCCTCAGAACCAGCAGGGCGCTTCTACACAGAGCGTCGGTTCCAAGGGCGGAAGCGTAAATGCTCTGCCCCCTCAGAACCAGCAGGGCGCTTCTACACAGAGCGTCGGTTCCAAGGGCGGAAACGCTGACACTTCCAAGGATCTCGTTTCCTACGACATTACAATTCTCGACGAGAAAGGCGAACCCTGGCAGCCCGAGGCTCCGGTGAACGTCACTATCACGGATGAGAGCTTAAAGAACGCTAAGCTTGTCAGCGTCTACTACGAAGGCAAGAACGGCAGAGAGCTCGTTGCAAAGGACCTGAAGCCTGTCGATGGTAAAGTGACCTTTGCCGCAGAGCACTTCTCCGTTTACGTTGTAGTTGACCAGGGACAGGATGCGCGTGTTAAGGTCGTATTCATGAATGGCAGTTCTGAAATTGCCTCCATGTATGTTAAACAGTCTGATACGACCGATGCCAATGTGCTTGCACAGGTCCTTTATGATCCAAGCTCTAAGCTTAACCTGTCTGATGGAGTAATCTTCAAGGGATGGACTACTGATCCAGATTACCATTTCACTCCTATTACAACCGGTGAAGGAGACGATCAAACTACTATTCCTGCAACCACTACCCAGACGATTGGACAGATCCGTACCGGTTTTACTAACGGTTCGGCACTGCCGGAAGGTAAAACTTGGGCAACCATCGTAGACGCAGACAGCGAAGGCGGCGTGGTCGTAACTTATTATGCAGCGCTTGCTAAGCAGTACAACATCAACTACTTGGATAAGTCCGGTGCCTCCCTTGGTCAGGACCAGGTAGTGTTCCGCGCAGACGATACTAGTGAATGGCAGTCATATACGATCACCATGAGCTATACGCCTGAAGATGACGAGCACTCTTTTGCCGGTTGGTATGGTAATCCCAATATTCAGGGCTATACTGAGACAACACTTTATCAGCCCGACCAGACAATAAACATCAAGGGTGATGTTGACTTCTCAGTCGATACTCCGGAAGGCCATTGGCTTGTATTCGATGAGAACGGCAAGGGCGCAACTTATAATGCCCCGCAGTTCGTTGAGGCAGGACATGTTACTACCGAACCGGTTCTTGAAATGGTGCGCAACGGTTACACCTTCGGCGGTTGGTATACCGACGAGGACTGCACAGATGGCAACGAGTTTGAGTTTGGCCACGAACTAACTGAAAAAACCATTATATATGCGAAGTGGACCGCAAAGACCCCGTCCAGTTATATGGTCATTATCTGGAGACAGAATATTGCTGGAGATGGTTATGACTTTGAAGAGGCTATTACTCTTTCGGGTACTACTGGTACGACCATCAGTACTGTTGTTAGGGTAGGCGAAGGAGATAATGCCTATGCACGCGTTAATAATGCGAACAAGCAGTACACAGGCTTCCACCTTGCAGAGTTTGATGAAAACATTACCATTGCCCCAGAAGATAACGCCGTTGTCAATGTATATTACGACCGTAATGAGTACACTTTGACATTTAAGGCAGAAAATGCTTCCAGTGGTTTGGAAACTAGAACAAAGACATATAATGGGACGACCTATACTATTGGCCGTATGGGAAATGGTAATAACAGAACCTATTATATTCAGATTAATAATAAATGGTATCAAATCACTAGTGATAACAATATTGGTAACTATCTTTGGGATAACAGCTATTACATTAAGAGTAATAATGGTCATACCACGAATATTACTCCTGGTGGAACAATTTGGACGCAATACGGAAGCAACACAAATAATTATACTTGGCGTTCGTTCAGTATTGCCAGTAGTGAAACAACAATTGAAGATACTAGTGTCTACAAAACCATAACAGCACTTTATCAGCAGCCGATCGGTGACAATTTCCCGATCACCAGCAATGGTGCAAGCGCTGAATGGCGTTGGAGTCCGCAGAACAGCACCACGTTCAGCAACGTTCTCGTATACATAGATATCATGCCTGCCGAGAATGTTACATTCTATCCGAGCACAAGCTCTGCCAGTACAAAGTACATGGAGTTCTATGTTGAGGCTCTTCCGGGCCAGACCCCTGATAGAACATTCAACGGCAAGAGCTTTGTGAAATACGGAAATACGATCACTGCTAAATACAATTACTTTACTGAAGCTGAGGACTTCCTTGCGCTGACTGGATACGAGAAGTACGGTTCTGATCCCGCATTCAGCAACGGCCGAGCCGATGTCAGCAGCGGTGGTACGATCCGTTTCTATTACACACGTAAGGCATATACGATAAACTTCCTGGATGGTGCGTATGTTGATGGTAACAACAACCCCATTCTTGATCAGCCAAGTCTTCCCCAGATTCATGAAGAAGATGACATTTCCTATCAGGCTGACATATCTTCTTTCAATAATTACAAACCTGCTACAGCGCCTGCCGGATATGTATTCGAATGCTGGTGCCTCGATGCGGCAGGAAAAAAACCGTATACATTCACAACCATGCCCGAAGGCGGCATAACTGTATATGCCAAGTGGCGTCAGATCCAGTATCGTGTATTCTTGCATCCGAATGCCGGTACAGACCCCACTCTTGACTGGGGTTCTGAGAGCCAGGCAATGAACTTCCGTATCAGTTATAATGGAAAGGTCAGTGCTCCGACAGGTAACCGTAAGGGATACATATTCATTGGTTGGTATAGTGACGAGTCTCTCTCGCACATGTTTAAAGCCGATACGTTCATACTGAACGATACGACCGTAACCACACCTTATGACAAGACGACGCACTTTACAGACGTCATGGATAAGTGGGGCAACGGTGCAACTACCAACTCCGATATTACCGGTTGGGATGACGATGGTAATACCGCAACTCCGGGCAAGGATCGTTTCTGGATCACCAGAGAGCTCAACCTTTATGCTAAGTGGAGCAAGACGCTCGACGGAGCGACCGGTATTGGTGTTCTCTATAATCTGACTGACCCCGATGCAGGCACCGGTTCCGGTCAGGCTGCAGATACCAATCTCTATCAGGATAATGTTGATGCCACAGCTGTTGCAGGTGTTACTGCTCCTACCGGGTACGTCTTCGACTACTGGGTAATGCAGAAGTGGAATGGTACTGCGTATGAGGACATTGCAGGAAGCGTTATCTATGCAGGACAGTCGTACACTGTTCTTGAGGAGAATGCTCATAAAGTCCAGACCGGCGAGTATGTAAAAGACGATCAGGGCAATTATCTTGATGAGAACGGCAACATTACGACCGATCCTTCCAAGTATGTCGAGATCTGCACCTACACCATTCAGCTTCGTGCTGAGTACAAGCCCGTTGAAGAAGCAACTCCGACTCACATCAGATGGTATAAGAACGATGGATCCGATTTCTTCCATGAAGACAAGACCGACGGAACGCTTGAAATAAACGAGGCCGTTGATATTCAGGCTGCACCCTCACGCAACGGTTATATCTTCCTTGGTTGGGCAACAGTTCCTATCAGCACAAGCACAAGTCCGACAGAGGCAGCTCAGCAAGCAGCGACCTGGGAGGCAACTGAAGGCAACTGGACTCAGAATCTTACAGCTGATGACCTCCTTGTGAAGTATGATACCTCTGGTTCTTCACCTGTCTTCACTATTGTTGGCGGAGAGCATGCAGGCGAAACTGCCACCAAGGTAGCTGCGGATGAGGCTCTGCCTTATCACGCCATGTTTGCTGTTTGGGCACCCATCGTTACTGTTGAAGTTACCGGTGACACCACAGAAGCTACTTATGACGGTCAGCCTCACACCGCTACATATTCTGTAACTTACAAGAAAGGTGACGAAGCACTCGAGTCGCTTACTGGAACAGGTGTTACTGCAACTGAAGAACTGACGGATAATACTGCTGGATCTACGATCAGCGGCAAGAACCTGAGCGCAACCAATGCTGGCACATATACTGCTACCGCATCGGTATATCTTAACGCATCCGGTACAGAGATCACTGTTGGTGATACCACATACATCGTTACAGCCGAAGGCTACGCGATAGTTAAGCAGATCGGTGACCCGAAGCCTGCAGATGCGACCGGAACTGTAACAGTTATCATTAATCCAGCTGAGATAACCATTAAGGCAGACAATAAGACTAAAGTATATGACAACGACGCAACGACTGATCCGGAACTTACTGCTACAGTGACCGGAGCTATTGATGGCGAGACCATCAATTACACTCTGAGCAGAGAGCCGGGCCAGGATGTCAACACTTATGCCATTACTGTTACGGCAGAAGCTAGTTCCAACCCGAACTACACAATAAGCGTCGAAGGCGGAACGTTCACGATCACCAAGGCACAGATCACCATCAAGGCCGACGACAAGACGAAGGTCTATGACAACGATCCGAGCACCGATCCTGAACTCACTGCGACCGTTACCGGCGTACCGGCTAAGGGCGTAGCTCCGACATACACTCTGAGCAGAGTCGAAGGCCAGGATGTCAATACCTATGCGATCACAGTAACTGCTGACGCAACAGCAAATCCGAACTACGACATCACAGTCGAAGGCGGAACGTTCACGATCACCAAGGCACAGATCACCATCAAGGCCGACGATAAGACGAAGGTCTATGACAACGATCCGAGCACCGATCCTGAGCTCACCGCAACAGTTACCGGCGTACCTGCTAAGGGCGTAGCTCCGACATACACTCTGAGCAGAGTCGAAGGCCAGGATGTCAATACTTATGCGATCACAGTAACTGCTGACGCTACAGCAAATCCGAACTACGACATCACAGTCGAAGGCGGAACGTTCACGATCACCAAGGCACAGATCACCATCAAGGCCGACGACAAGACGAAGGTCTATGACAACGATCCGAGCACCGATCCTGAACTCACAGCTACCG
>JAFRYI010000003.1 GCA_017437745.1 Bacillota bacterium | reverse complement strand
TCTTGATAAGAGCAACTTCTGCGTCTGTATCTGTATAGAACTTGTTGATGCAGACTACCGGGATGATTCCGGACTTCTTTACGTTGTTTACGTGGTGGAAGAGGTTCTCGCAGCCCTTTTCGAGGAGCTCAAGGTTCTCTTCTGTGTATTCCTTCGGAAGAGGTCTTCCGGGAACTACAGCCGGTCCGCCGCCGTGCATCTTGAGAGCACGGATCGTGGCAACTACTACAGAGCAGTGAGGCTTAAGGCCTGAGAGTCTGCACTTTACGTTCCAGAACTTTTCAAATCCGATATCTGCAGCGAAGCCGGATTCTGTTACGTGATAATCGAAGAGCTTAAGAGCAAGTCTGTCTCCTATGATGGAGGACTGTCCGATAGCGATATTTGCGAAGGGGCCAGCGTGTACGAGGCAGGGCTGATGCTCTACTGTGTAGCAGAGTGTCGGGTTGATGGTGTTTCTCATCCATGCGGTCATTGCACCTGCAACTTCCAGATCTTCTGTAGTTACGGGGTTGCCCTTCTTGTCGTATGCGAGAACGATGTTTCCGATCCTCTCACGGAGGTCAGGAAGATCCTTTGCAACTGCAAGGATAGCCATGAGCTCGGAGGATACGGCGATGTTGGTGCGGGTGGTCATTCTGTAACCATCCATCTTGCCTTCGCCGAGGCCTATCTCCATCTTTCTGAGAGCCTGGCAGCAGAAGTCCATTACGAAGTTCCACTCGATCCTTTCGGGGTCGATGTCCAGTCTCTTAAGACCGATCTGTGCGAGACGCTCGTCGTCATAGTTCCTCTCGTGCTGCATACGGGCGTTGAGAGCTACCATACCGAGGTTGTGAGCGTTCATGATGTCGTTGATGTCGCCGGTGAGTCCGAGGGAGAACTCGGTCATCGGGATGAGGAGAGCGTTTCCGCCTCCTGCAGCGGTTCCCTTAACGTTCATTGTAGGTCCGCCGGAGGGCTGACGCAGACATCCGCCTACGTTCTTTCCGAGCTTTCCGAGACCTTCGATAAGACCAAGGCTCGTGGTGGACTTACCTTCTCCGAGAGGAGTAGGAGTGATTGCCGTAACTTCGATGAACTTTCCGTCCGGCTTATCCTTGAGTCGCTCCATGATCTTGATGAAGTCCAGCTTCGGAGTCTTTCCGAAAGGAATGATCTCGTCCGGGAGAAGGCCCATCTTTTCTCTGAACCATTCTATGGACGGAAGATCTTTTTCCGCGTTTTCAGCGATCTGCCAGTCTTTGTACTGTGTAGGATCCAGTCTTGTCATTTTTACCTCCGACTTAATTAAGTGATCTACTATGCACTGTAACTATAACTGTTTAGAGGGAAGCAAGCTCCTTTGCCTTTGCGGCTGCAGAAGCAGCGTCCGTGGTGTAAGCGTCGGCACCGATCTCGTCGGCAAACGCCTGGGTGATGGGGGCTCCGCCTACCATTATCTTGACCTGGTCCTTGCATCCTGCGTCGATCAGGCACTTAACGGTATTTCTCATGGACTCCATGGTAGTGGTAAGAAGCGCGGATACGCCTACTACCTTGCAGTCCGGGTTAGCCTTAACGGCTTCTACGAACTTCTCTGCGGGAACGTCGATGCCGAGGTCGATGACTTCGAAACCGGCAGCCTCGATCATGATGCCTACGAGGTTCTTGCCTATGTCGTGAAGGTCGCCGGCAACTGTTCCGAGAACGTACTTTCCGTACTTACCGACAGCGTCTCCTGCGAGGAGCGGCTTGATGGTGGCTACGCCGCGCTGCATGGTCTTGGCAGCAACGAGCATTTCGGGAACGTAGATCTCGTTGTTCTGGAACTTGTAACCTACTTCGTCCATGGCGGCCATCATGGAATCGAGGATCTCGTCCGGGGTGGCGCCGTTGTCCAGAGCTTCTTGGACCGTGGGCTGTATCAGCTTAAGTCTTCCTGCGGATACTACGTTCTTTACACTTTCGATCATTGTTTTGTTTCTCCTTCCTGTAAAAACAAATCTTAAATTCGGTACCCCGCCGGGGCCTTCCGCTCGTCCACTGCATGGGTCTTCGGGCAGAGTACTGGTTTACTGTTATATTATAAGTCACAGGCATGTAAATAGCATTGTAGGAAATAACAATAATGGGCGGCGGCATTTTATTTTCAAGCAATTAAATGCCTTTTTCACGCCGTCGTTTTTAGTCAAAATCGCGAACGAAAACGTACAATATTTTACTATTATTGTAATTAATACCAAAAAACGCTTGTAAAAATGCTAAATTTCAAATATCTTATAGACACAGAGGTATTATTATGGAACTTACACTAAACATTCTGCTGGACGACCTGGCCGACTGCAATCCTTTGTGCTACATAAAGGACAAATCCAGGGCATTTACCGGTGTGCGGCTGATAAGCCCCAACCCGGAAAAGAACCCAAGCAACAAGCTCATCGTCTGCAAGCTTTCGCAGGCTCTTAAAGCCAAGGGTCTGGGCCACGAATACTCCGTGGCGGCGGTAATAGACTCCCCTCTTCCGAGGGATTCCGCGATACTCCAGAACATGGTCCTGTTCGACACGGATCTGCGTCCGGAACTGTTCTTCATACGCGTCCAGAGCATCTTCGAAAAATACTTCGACTGGTGCACGGCCATGGACCAGTGCCTGATAAAGCACCGCTCCATCCAGGAGATACTGTCGCTGTCCGAGAGCGTCATAGGAAACTTCATAACCATCTCCGATTCGGCGTTCTCGCTGGTGGCGTACACGCAGGGGCTGAAGTGCACCGACGAGATAACCCAAAGGCTCGTGGAGAAAGGCTACCACGACCAGGACGCCATCAACCTCTTCAACAGATCCAAGCTCATGAACTTCTGGAAGGACGCGGACGACATATACGTCCGGGAAAAAGGTCTGATAACATCCGTCCCGATGATGAGCAAGGTCATACACTACAATAATTCCTACTATGCTCACGTTGTAATGCTCTGCGATCACAGGCCTCCAAGCGCCGGTCTTAAGGATCTGTTCCGCATACTCATAGAGCACCTGATGATATGCTTCGAGCGCCAGTGGATAGAGAACAACCAGATGCCGCACATCTACGACAGTCTGCTCCTGGATCTGCTGGAATCTTCGGATCTGAGCCCCGAAACGGTGGCGCAGAGGGCAAAGAACTCGGGCCTCACCGTAAACGGCAGCTTCGTTCTGGTAAAGGTCTCCGCGGACGACAGCGCGGGCATAATGCTGCAGAGGCTTTGCAACGAACTGTCCGGCCGCATAGCGCAGTCCAGGGTGACGCTGAGCAGCGACATACTAATAGCGCTCATCCCCTACGACACCAGAAAGCCTGTCGAAGGGCTGGAAGACATACTTCAGGACATTATGGAACGTTACAACGCGGCCTGCGGAGTAAGCGATCCTTTCGTAAGCCTTCTGGAGATAAAGACAGCCGGAGCGCAGGCTGAGATCGCGCTAAAATCGCCCCGCCACAGCGATCCCGTGGACCTCGGGGAAAAGCCGAAGAAGGACTACACCAGAGTATGCACGTTCTCGCGCTGCTACCCTGCCTACGCGCTTACGAAAGCCGACTCGGACGTTTCGGTGATCAAGTATTCCGCGGCCTACAGGGCGCTGGACAAGCTCAGCGAGAACGACTCAAAACGCGGCACAAACAACTTCGAGCTGCTGTACGCGTACCTTGTCAACGAGAGAAAGGCCTCCGAGACTGCGCAGATAATGCACATGCACCGCAACAACGTCATCTACAGGATAGGCAAGATATGCGAGATGACCGGTCTGGATCTTTCGGACCCGGACGTCCGCCTTAGGCTTATGCTCTGCTATGAGATATACAAGAAATAGAACCGGAAAGGAAAAGAAATGTACGAAGACTTTTACGCCAACGTGGAGGACATAGCTGCGTTCCTGCGTCGCATAGAACTGGACCCGGCGGAGATAAAGCCGGACCTGGCAAGCCTTAAGAAGATAATGTACAACCACCACAGGCACGTGCCTTTCGACAACCTGGACGTGTGGGCCGAGGCTAAGGAGCCTTCCCTTTCGATACCTTATCTTTTCGACAAGATAGTCGTAAAGCGCAGGGGCGGATACTGCTTCGAGATAAACGCCCTTCTGGAGGCGGCGCTGCGCACGATAGGTTTCGACTGCTACAGCGTTGAGATACGCATCACCAAGGGCCGCGACTTCCTGCCGCCCTGCAGGCACCGCGGAGTAGTCGTAAGGCTGGACGGAAAGAAATATTTCTGCGACGCGGGGCTGGGCTTCATATTCTTCCCGGAGCCCGCGGAGTTCAACGCAGGCTACGTAAAGTACGGCTACAAGGCAGTGTATGAAGACGGCATCTGCAAAGTGTTCGTCAAGAAGGAAGACGGTGAGGAAGAGATCCTGCGCTTCGAGGACAGACCCATGCTTCCGATCGACTTCATAAACCCGAACATCGCCTGCTCTCTGGACCCCAAGTCCACGTTCCGCACAAGGCTCTCCCTGGTAATAATGACGCCGGAAGAGAACCGCAGGAACCTTGTGAGCGACGGCACCGTCGAAAAAGCACAGACGTCCGTCATAACGCTCAAAGATCCCAGCGGAAAGCTCCTGGAAGAGCGCACCATAGACAATAAGGAACTCTCCCCTGTGATGCTCGAAGAGTTCGGAATAGAATACAGCATCTGAGGCGTTAAGATCATAAGATGAAAAGCCTCACTCACCTTTACAGAATAGGAAAAGGGCCGTCCAGCTCGCACAGCATGGGGCCCGAACGCGCCGCGCGCCTTCTGCGTGAGATGTACCCGGAGGCGGACTCTTTTAAAGTTACTCTCTACGGATCGCTGGCCAAGACCGGACGCGGACACATGACGGACAAGGTACTGGAAGAGAGCTTCGCTCCCCTTCCGGTGGAGATAGTTTTCGACGCGAAGACCGAGGAAGGACTGGAGCACCCGAACGGCATGGACATGACCGTGATGAAAGGCGGCAAAGTCCTTGCCACCAAGCGTGTCTACAGCATAGGCGGCGGAGCAATAAGATTCGCGGACAGCACCTACGTGGAGGCTCCGGAGATATATCCCCACAACAGTTTCGACAAGATATCGAAGTACTGCGCAGGGAAAGACATACGGATCTGGCAGTACGCTGAAGAGATGGAAGGCCCGCAGCTCTGGGACTACATGGCTAAGGTATGGGACGCGATGAAGAACGCCATACGCGAAGGTCTGGCGGCCAAGGGGACTCTGCCCGGAGGCCTGGAAGTCCAGAGGAAGGCCGGATATCTTTTCGGCCAGTTCTCCCCTTCCGAAACGCCGGAGACCAGGGAGAACCGCATAGTCTGCGCTTACGCTTTCGCGGCGGCGGAACAGAACGCGGGCGCGGGAACGGTGGTAACGGCTCCCACATGCGGAGCCAGCGGCGTGGTGCCCGCGGTGCTCTACTACAACCAGCTTAAGCTGGGGATCTCCGACGAGCAGATAGAGAGAGCCCTTGCAACAGCGGGTGTCATCGGAAACATAATAAAGACAAACGCGTCCATATCCGGCGCGGAATGCGGATGCCAGGCAGAGATAGGAACGGCATGCTGCATGGCGGCTGCCGGACTGGCGGAGCTTCTGGGCATGAGCATGGACCAGATAGAATACGCGGCGGAGATAAGCATGGAACACATGCTGGGACTTACCTGCGACCCTGTAGGCGGACTGGTGCAGATACCCTGCATAGAACGCAACGCGGTAGCCGCGATGAGGGCCATAAACGCCGTATCGCTGGCGCATTTCCTTACAAACTCCCGGAAGATATCCTTCGACACGATCGTTAAGACCATGTACGAGACCGGGAAGGACCTGGGAAGAAGCTACAGGGAGACCGCGGAAGGCGGACTTGCCAAATACTACAGCGCCCATACAGGAGCTCTGTAAAAAGATCCGAAAGCAATATCAGGTAGGATCTTCGGACCAGCGATCGCAAAGACACGGATCCGCATACCGGAACGATAAAAGACCGGGGCAAAAGCTCCGGTCTTCTTTATGGGTACCATTTTACATAATTTAAATTGTGTAACTTTCTCCGTATTCCAGTACCTTGACGTTTACATCCCTGCCTTCACATAACTTGAGAAAATCAGAAAGCTCGGCCACGGGCCTGAGGCCCTGATCGCCTTTTCTGTAGTGCATGGGTATCGCCAGGACCGGCTTGGTGCGCTCTATAAGTTCCAGGGCGCCCTGCCCGTCTATGGTGAATACGCCTCCTACAGGGACCAGAGCGACGTCCGCGCCTCTGAAGAGGTCCGAATCGCCGTCCGGCAGCGCGCAGCCCAGATCACCGTAATGTACGACAGTCTTTCCTTCCGCGGTGAACATCCTTACGAATGTGAATCCCCTCTTCGATCCGCCGGCATCGTCGTGCGGAAGCTCCAGTTCCTCCACTATGAAAGGACTGGGACGGTCCGCAGGAATTCTCTCCACGGCGTCCGTGTAGGCGTGATCCAGGTGACCGTGCGAACAGTAGACCTTGTTTGCGGACAGCTTAAGATCCCCGTAGCCGGGGACCATGTCGTTGTAGGGGTCGAGCGCGATCACAAAACCGTCCGACTCAAGCGTAAAGCACGAATGTCCGTAATAGGTGATCTTCATGGATCAGAAACCGTTGTGTATGCTGGTGCCTCTGTTGCTGTCCGGGTTGCGGTTAACGACGGAAGCGGTGGTACCGCAGGCCGCGAGGCAGGAAAGCGCCAGGACCGCGGCGAGAACGACAGCTACGATCTTCTTGGTGAGAGTCATCTTTTTATCCCCTTTCATGAACACGGGAAAACCTAACTTACAGTTTTCATTATAAACGTTTTTCCGCAAAGTAAATATAGTTTGTGTGAAGAATAGATAAAATCCGGCGCGGTTTTCGATCCGCGGAGCCGGGAGCGTATCAGTCGCCGCGCGGCACCATCGACTGCAGGATGCTTCCGTTCTTCTTGAGCCACGCATAGTGCTTCCTGTATTCCGGGAATATCCTGTAGACCTCCGAGTAGAAACGGGCCGAATGGTTCATCTCCAGCAGGTGGCAGACCTCGTGGGCGCAGACGGAATCCAGGACCTCCTTCGGCGCGAGCATCAGAAGGCAGTTTATGCTTATGCTGCCGTTAGCGGTGCAGCTTCCCCAGCGCGTCTTCTGGCAGCGTATCGACACGCCGCTGACTCTGTGCGAAACGCCGGCAAGCCTTGCGAAATAAGCGACTCTGCCCGGTATGTACTGCCTGGCGAGCTTCTTAAGGCGCCGGAACTGTTCGTCCGTCATCACCTTTACGTCCCCGGCGGCAGCCCTGGCCTTCTCCTGCCTTGCGATCTGCCTTCTTGCCCAGTCCTCGTGGGCTCTTACGAACAGATCTATCTCGAACTTCGGCGCAAGATAAGGCGCCCGGACCTCCACCGTACCGTCCGGCTTTACCTGCATGCCTATGGTCTTTCTTTTGCTTCTGATGAGCTGGTATTCTATCATTGCGACGGGATCTTAACGGTAAGGCGCTCAGCGCCACGGTCATTGCGCTTTCGCGATGTTGACTATTACTTCTACCATCTTCTCCATGGCGTCCGCGGATACGAACTCCTTGACGGAGTGATAGTTCTCGCCTCCGGTGCAGAGATTCGGACAAGGCAGACCTTCGTAAGACAGCCTTGCGCCGTCAGTGCCTCCGCGGATGGGGACCGTCACAGGCTCCACGCCGGCAGCCCTCAGGGCGTCCTCCGCCCTTCTGATTATATGCATTACCGGAAGGATCTTCTCCTTCATGTTGTAATAACTGTCCTTTACGGCGCACTCAGCGGTGCCCTCGCCGTACTTTTCGTTTATGCGGCTCTCGAGCTCCTTGAGCAGTTCCTTCTTGGCTGTGAACTTTGCCATGTCGTGGTCGCGCACGAGCATCTTTACCGTGGCGGACGTCTCGTCGCCTTGTATCTCCTGTACGTGGAAGAAGCCTTCGTAGCCTTCTGTCCTGGCCGGGGTCTGGTCCTCCGGAAGCATGGATACGAACTCGGAAGCGATCAGCACGGCGTTCTTCATCTTGCCCTTGGCGCTGCCCGGATGTATGTTAAGGCCCTTTACCTTAAGAAGCGCCGCCGCGGCGTTGAAATTCTCGTATTCCAGTTCGCCCAGCGTTCCGCCGTCCACCGTGTAGCCGAACTCCGCTCCGAAGCCCTTGATGTCGAAGAAGTCCGCTCCGCGTCCGACTTCCTCGTCCGGCGTGAACCCGACAGCGATCCTGGGATGCTTTATTTCCGGATGATCCGCAAGATACTCAACCGCGCTTACTATCTCCGAGACGCCGGCCTTGTCGTCCGCGCCCAGTAGCGTAGTGCCGTCGGTTATTATCAGCCTCTGTCCGACGTAGTTCTTAAGGAACGGGAAGTCCCTGACGGCTATAGATCCGCAGCCCTGGTCTATGTCCCCTCCTTCGTACTTTATGATCCTCGGCTTTATGTTCTCCCCCGGCGCGTCCGGAGAAGTGTCCATGTGCCCTATGAATCCTATGCACGGCAGACCTTCGCATCCTGCGCTTGCCGGCAGAAAGCCGTAGACGTAGCATCTTTCGTCCACTCGGACGCCTTCCAGGCCTATCTCCTTCAGTTCCGCGGCGATGCGTTCCGCGAGCGCGAACTGGCTTTTTGTCGAAGGCACGTCCTCCATGTCGTATTCCGAAGCTGTGGGATACGATACGTAGTCCAGAAAACGTTCGATGACTTTTCCGTTGTAATAACTCATCATGATCTCCTTATATGTTTCCGGCGCGGGTCAGTCGTTCTGATCCGACCTGTATATATCGTTGTCGTAGTCCTGAGCGTAGGTCTCCGTTGTGCCGTCGTAGTTTACGGCGGCCTCGTCTATCTGCTCGTCGAAGCCCGTAAGCGCCGCGAACGGCGAGAACTGCCCGGCCCTGCCCTCGGCGGACATGTGGCTGTGCCTTCTTGTACCGCGGTACTCCATGTCTATTATATCGCTGTATTTGTCGCGAGCGGAAGCCATTTTACCGTTTCCTCCGTAACCGTTCTTCAGATCCTCAGGCTTTGTGCCCTCCTACCTGAGCGTTCCTTTCCATTGCGGTGGCAGCATCCTGAAGGTCCATTCCCCTTACGATTGCGTTCTTGCCGTATCTGCTGCGTATCCTGAGAACTGCCTCCTGGCGGGCCCTTTCGGCCTGATCGTCCTTCTTTTTCTGCTCTTCCGGCGCTTTGTCCTCCATCATGGAGAAGATGTCCAGCTGCTGCTCGGCTGATTCCTCCGCCACCCTCCGCTCCGTGCGGACGTGATTGGCGACCACGTACATGCGCCTTACCAGAAGCTCCCTGTCGACTATTGCGTCGTAGAGCTCCGTTACCGCGTCCATCATCGATTTCCCGGACGAAGTGAAGCCTCCCGGGATATTGATCGACCCGTGGGCGTCCTTCGGAGCCGTCCGTCCGTAATAGTCCTTCTTAGTCTGCCCTTTGAACGCGCTGTCCGTTCTTCTGCTTATGTTCTCCGTATCGTAGCACACCGTAAGTACTATCTGATCCGTAAGCACTCCTTTGCGGACAAGGTCCAGACTGAGGCTGTCCGTCATCTCGCGGACTATGAGCCTTGCGTCTTCGAAACTGTAAGGTCTGGAGAGCACCTGGCCGGAGCTTAAGCTGCGGTCCGATGGTCTGTAGTTCTTTATGTCCGCTATCGTGCAGGGTTCCCAGCCCCAGGCGTGATCTATCAGAAGCTCCGCGTTTACTCCGAACATCTTGTACAGAAGGCCCTCGCTGCGCACCGAGCACCTTGCCACGTCACCCATGGTGTACATCCCGGCCGCTGCCAGTCTTTTGGCGTAGCCTTTTCCTATCCTCCAGAAGTCGGTTATCGGCGTATGGTCCCACAGAAGCTCCCTGTAGGACTGCTCGTCCAGTTCTGCTATGCGCACGCCGTTCTCGTCCGCGGGCATGTGCTTTGCGACTATGTCCATGGCTATCTTGCACAGGTACAGGTTGCTGCCCACTCCGGCCGTGGCCGTGATGCCGGTCTCCTTAAGGACCTCGCCGACCAGCCTTGACGCGAACTCCTTTCCGGTAAGCCCATATAGCTTCAGATAGCTGGTGGCGTCTATGAATACTTCATCCACGGAATACACGTGCATGTCCTCGGCGGACACATGGCGCATGTAGATGTTGAATATCTCCGTGCTTACGCGCATGTACTCCGCCATTCTGGGCTTAGCTATGATGAAATCCAGCTGGAGCGACGGGTCCTTCTTAAGTTCCGGATCCGAGAAACTCTTTGCGGTGAATCTGCGGCCGGGAGCCTTTGCCTTTCTGTCCGCGTTTATCTCCTTTACGCGTTCCACGACTTCAAAAAGCCTTGCGCGTCCTGAAACGCCGTAGCTTTTAAGCGACGGTGTGACGGCAAGGCATATGGTCTTTTCCGTACGGCTCTCGTCCGCCACCACGAGGTTGGTCGTAAGCGGATCCAATCCCCTGGCGGCGCATTCCACCGAGGCGTAGAAAGACTTAAGATCTATGGCTATGTAGGTTTTTCCGGAAGGACCGCTCATCGCAGTTTATCTGATGCTTTTCCTTATGGCGCCGAGCAGTTCTTCGTAGGTCTCGTAAGCCGGAATCTGCGGATACTGAGCCTTTATGGCGTCCGTGCTTCTGAACAGGAATCCGGCGCTGCTGGCCTGTATCATTCCAAGGTCGTTGTAGCTGTCGCCGCTCGCGATGGTGCCCAGACCTACGGAGTGCAGAGCGTTTACGGTGGCCAACTTGGTATCGCCTTCGACGCGCATGTTGAAGCCTGTTATCTCGCCGTTCTCCGCCACTTCCAGGCTGTTGCAGAATATAGTGGGCCGTCCCAGCTTCTCCATCAGAGGCATGGCGAACTCCTCGAAGGTATCGCTGATTATTATCACCTGGGCGAAGGACCTGAGCTCGTCCATGAATTCCTTTGCGCCTTCCAGCGGCTCCATCCTGCGGATGACGTCCTGTATCTCCTTTAAGCCGTAGCCGCGCTCCTTAAGCAGGGCCAGTCGCCACTTCATGAGCTTGTCGTAATCCGGCTCGTCGCGCGTGGTGCGCTTAAGCTCGGGAATTCCGCTGTTCTTTGCGAATTCTATCCAAATCTCCGGTACAAGTACGCCTTCCAGGTCTAAGCAAACTATCTTCATGATCCTCTCCGTATTTCTAAGCTTTACGCTGTTATTGACTGGTTTTCTGCCGCTGCGGCTCTATCCCTACCACTCTGTGGACGGCAGGTGATTTATTATTTAGTCTTCTCAGACCCCGGCTGACATGCTCCGCATGCCTTTTCCAGCTCTGAAAGGCCTACCCTAAGACGCCTGAGCCTTTTGAGGAACGCCCCCGCGTTGGCGTTTCCTATGCCCAGAGCTTCTCCTGCGGCAGCGCGCCTTTCGGCGCTTCCCTGCTGACCGGCAAGCCCCAGAGCGGCCATGTCGTCCGTGGTGACCTCGGTGTACAGGTTACCGTCTGCTTCGCGCTGCGGATCTCCTCCGTCCGGACCGTCCGCGGCCTTGCATCCCGCGGAAAGCAGCGCTTTTAATATGTCTTCCGGCGAAGCGTTCTCAACGCCTGTGTCGCCGTCCTTCTGAGCCTGGCGCTCCGTAAGATACGCATGCTTCGCGTCCGGAAACAGAGCTTCCAGCCTTTCGCGTATGCGCCTTCCGGCGTGGTCCGGATCCGTAAATATTACTATGCCGTTTCTTTTATACGCGGCTTCTATGTTTTCCAGCGTCTTTTGGGTGATCCCGTAGCCGTGGGTGATTATGATGTCCGCTTCGACAGACGCAAGCACCGCGGACATGTCATCGCGGCCCTCCACGACCACCGTTTCCTTAAGCTTCATCTAGAGCCTTTCCTTCCACATTCCGGATACGAAATACATCATGGCCGCCCAGGTGAAGACTGAGAAATAAACTCCTTCCCTGTCCGTGCATCTGCGCAGCATCTCCTGTATCTCGTCCTTGCCGTAGACCACGTAATCCCCAATCATCTCTATGGATTCCGTGCCGCCGGAGTTGAACGTGAAACCGTCCGGAAGGTCCGCCACGGCGCAGGCCATCGCGTTGCATTCGTCCGTCATTCCGGGTGTACTGAAGAACAGCGGGCTTATTACGAACAGTTTATCGCTGTCCGTAAGGCGCAGACCGGTCTCCTCTTCTATTTCTCTTCTGGCTGCGCAAAGTACGGGTTCCGGCTCGGAAAGATCCCTTTCGTCCAGAAGCCCCGCCGGAGGGCTGAGCAGATACTGTCCTACGGGATAGCGGAATTCCCTGGTGAGCAGCAGTCCGTACTCGCCGCCCTTGTTCCTTACGATGACTACGCAGGTAACGGCGTCGGGCCGCATTGCCCGGAACTCCTCGTCCGAGAGAACGGCGACCGTAGAGTCCGCCTTGCGCCTTGTTGCGCTGAAATAATGCTTGGTATTCTCGTACTGAAGGTCCAGAACGCTAAGATACTTATTGTCCAGCAGTGTCTTTACCTGATCTTTTTCCAGTTTGGGCTTGTCCATGGCTTATTTCTTTCCGTCTCTTCCGCCGAGATCCTCTTCCGCTTTCCGCGACGCCTGAGGATACCCGTGAGCGGCCTTCCAGTCCTTTATCTGCTTGAGCCTTTCCGCGTAGCGGGTCTCGAAGCCCTGATCCGTGGGCCTGTAATACTCGCGTCCCAGCAGAGAATCTGGAAGACACTGCATGTTGGTAAGCTTGTCCTTTGTATCGTGAGCGTACTGGTAGCCTTTTCCGTAGCCTTCCTCGCGCATCAGTTTGGTAACGCCGTTGCGGATGACCAGCGGCACGGGCTCGTCCAGCATCTCCAGAGCGTCTCTTCTGGCTTCCATGTAGGCCACGTCCAGAGCGTTGGACTTGGGCGCCAGAGAGTTGTATACGACAGCTTCCGTAAGGTGCACGTTACACTCCGGGAAACCTATCAGATGACAGGCCTGGTACGCGGCTACGCATATCTCCAGAGCCCTTGGATCCGCCATTCCTATGTCCTCCGCGGCGAAACGCGTAACGCGCCTTGCTATGTACAGAGGATCCTCGCCGGCCTCCAGCATGCGGGCCAGCCAGTAGACAGCGGCGTCCGGATCCGAATTGCGCATGGATTTGTGGAGCGCGGAGATGAGGTTGTAATGCTCCTCTCCGCTCTTATCGTAGAGCAGCAGTTTCCGGGATATGCACTGCTGCATTACGTCGTCCGTTACGTTTATGGTGCCGTCCGCGTCAGCGTCCGAATTGAGGATGACCATCTCCAGAGTGGAAAGAGCCGCTCTTGCATCCCCGTTGGAGAACGCGGCGATAGACTTTACCATATCAGGTGTTATGTTAATTTTCTCGTTTCCGAAGCCCCGCGGGTCCTTGATCGCCCTTTCTATGATGCCGGTAATGTCTTCTTCCGTAAGCTGCCTGAGCACGAACACCCTGCAGCGCGACAGAAGCGCGCCGTTGACCTCGAACGAAGGATTCTCCGTGGTAGCGCCTATGAGGATTATGCTTCCCCTCTCCACGAACGGCAGGAAAGCGTCCTGCTGGGCCTTGTTGAAGCGGTGGATCTCGTCCACGAACACTATCGTTTTGGTGCCGAAGCGGCGGTTCTCCTCCGCCTGGGTCATTACGGTCTTTATCTCCTTGATGCCGCTGGTAACGGCGGAGAAATTAATGAACTCCGACTTGGTGCTGCTGGCGATTATCCCCGCGAGCGTAGTCTTACCCACGCCGGGGGGCCCCCAGAAGATCATGGAGGTTATCTGATCCGATTCTATTAGCTTGCGCAGAAGCTTTCCGGGCCCGATGAGGTGGCTCTGCCCCGCGAACTCATCCAAGGTCTTGGGACGCAGCCTGTCCGCGAGAGGCCGGAAAGCCGTGCTGTCGAACATTGTAAGCTGGTTCTTATCGTTTTTCATCTTCGGAACATTACGCGCGGTACATTCGTATCCGCACTTTTAATCAACTAAAATGATATCACTATTATATTATCACATCCGTCACAATTAATCAAGAACATTTGTTCTGTGCCTCTCCGCTTCACAAACAGTATCCGATATTGTATAATTCTCAGGTAATACAGCAGATAAAACGGAGCGTTTCATGAGGATAGGAATCGGAATAGATACGGGCGGAACCTGCACGGACGCCGTCGCGATGGATCTCGACAGCGGAAAGGTGCTGGCCAAAGGCAAGACCGAGACAACAAGAGAGGATCTTTCGGTCGGCATCGCGAATGCTCTGGACATGCTCCCGCCGGAATACATAACGAAGGCGGAACACGTCGCCCTCTCCACCACCCTGGCTACCAACGCCTGCATAGAAGGCAAAGGCTGCAGGGCAAAGCTTGTGATATTCGGGATCCACGACGAGTATCTCCGCCGCATGCACGCCCCGGAGAACTACAACCTTAAGCCGGACTACGTACTCTGCGTGGACACCAACAGCAGCGCGGACGGACTTATGATAGACGAGCCGGACTGGGACAGTCTGTTCGAAGAGCACGGAAAGTGGCTCGCGGACAGCGACGCACTCTGCGCCGTGGAACTCTGGTCCGACGACACGGGCGCACCCTGCGAAAAGAAGTTCAAGATACTTGCTGAAGAAAAGACAGGCAGGCGCTGCATAACAGCCAACGAACTTACCGAAGGCATAAACATCTTCGCCAGAGGCGCCACCGCCCTTCTTAACGCGAGGCTCCTTCCGGTAGTCCGCGAATTCACCGAAGCCGCGTCCAAAGCCTTCCGGGAAAGAGGCTGCAAGGCGGACATACGCATAGTCCGCAGCGACGGATGCATAATGTCCGAAGAATACTCGCTGATAAGACCTGTGGACACAGTTCTATCCGGTCCCGCGGCAAGCGTACTGGCCGGCAAGGCGGTCACCAACAGCGAGAACTACATAATCGTCGACATGGGCGGAACTTCCACGGACGTATCCATCGTCAGCGGCGGCAAACCGGTCCGCGACGAGAACGGAATAAACGTCGGAGGCTGGCAGACCTCCGTGCGCGGCATAAAAGTAGCGCCCTTCAACCTGGGCGGAGACAGCGCCGTAAGGCTGGAGAAGAACGGCAGGCCCGCGCTGTACCCCAGGCGCGTAAAACCGATATGCGCGGCGGCGTCCGACTGGCCGGAGATCATCCCGGAACTGGAAAGACTGCTGCGGAAAAAGCATTTCAACATATTCCCTCTGCACGAATTCTTCTTCCTCGCGAAGGAACCGGAGGACATAAGCCTTTTCAACAGCGAAGAACGCAAGCTCATAGACTACGTGCGCAGCGGCCCGAAGAGCCTGGAATCCCTTGACGAAGGCGCCGGGATAGACCTATACTCGCTGAACAGCGAGCGTCTGGAATCCGAAGGCATAATAATGCGCTGCGGACTTACGCCCACGGACTTCATGCACATAAAGGGCGATTTCGTAAGGTACGACACAAGAGCATCCGTCCTTGCCGCAAGGTTCATGCTCCGGAACATGAGGCTGGAAGATACCGAAGAGAACATCGCGAAGCTGGCGGATGAGGTCTACGGACTCGTGGAGTTCAAGATGTATCAGGACATAATAGACCTGTCGCTGAGGCAGACTCACCCGGAGGCGTTCAGGAACGGTCCGGACGAACAGGTATCGTTCCTTGTAAGGAACGCCTGGGAAAACAGGAATTCCGATACCGCGGGGATACTCGGAGAGAAGTTCTTCAGCGGATACACGCTGATAGGCATAGGCGCCCCCACTCACCTATTCCTGCCGGAGGCGGCGAAGGCCCTGGGCGCTGAATACATACTGGCGGAGAACGCGGAAGTGGCGAACGCGATAGGCGCCCTGTACGCCAAGGTCAGTTCCACCGCCCGCGTAAACATCACGGAACGCTACTCGCCGGAGATAGGCGGGTTCTTCTACATAGTCCACGCTCCCGACGGAAGCTTCCGCGTGGAACAGAAATCGGAAGCATTAAGGCTGGCCAGAAAAGCCGCGGAGAAAGCGGCTGAAGCCGAAGCCCGCGCGCGCGGAGCGGAAGGTCCTATCGTTACAGACTCCCACATAGAGCAGATGGACACCTTCGACAAATGGGGCGTACGCGCCGTGCTCGCAAGGGTCGCCGTGGCGGAAGCGCACATGCTGTAGGCTCCGTAACATACTTGCAATACAACAAAAGACGGGACATCTGCCCGTCTTTTCCTTTGCCTGAATATCGTAAATGGTCCGGCCCTGCTTTCAGGATCCGGCATCCGGCCCTACTTTACGGCAACTCCGCGCTCTCTGAGGAACGCCTTCAGCGCCGTGGAGCCGCCCTCGGTATAGAACCCGTCCTTGAACAGAGCGTTGTAGTTGCCCATGGTAAAGATCACCAGCCCTCCGGGGACCTCCTTGCAGCCGGCTATGTTCTCCAGCGGAAGCGAGATGAAATGCTTGCCCGCCCTGTAGATCTCCAGAGTCTCTCCGAGCTCGTAGTGCAGCACGGGGTTGGCCTCTCCGGTATCCTCCAGTATCCTGGCGGCGTCGTACCTTGCCCCTACTATGTACTGAACGAACTTGAAGAGGAAGATCAGCAGGAATATCAGGGCGAAGATAAGGAACCTCTTAAGCCCCGAGGACACGAACAGTCCCGTGCAGACTGCGCAGAGCACCAGCGACGCGAGGTGCGTCACCTTCACCTTGTTAAAGAACATGTAGTAAGCGCGGAAAACGGTCTTGGTGTCTTCCGGGGAATATCTGTACTCGTTGATGAACTTCATTTCTTTCCTCTCACTCGTCGTTGCCTACTATGAACAGCAGCGCAACGTCCTTGTATACTGCTATGAACAGATCCTCCGTAAAGTAGAACGGACCGTTTCCTTTGCCGAAACCGCTGTAGCCGTCCAGCACGTCTTCGCCCGCCTCCACCAGAAGCAGCTGCGAAGGCTTGCCTATCACGAATCCCAGCCTTCTGTTCAGATTCCAGGTGTGTTCCCTGCTCCATCCGAACTTTGCGAGATGGTCCGACAGAGTATCCTCCGACGGGACTATCTCTATGTTCTCTTCCGCAGTCCCCAGTTCCTGCGCAAGATCCTCTTTTAATGCATCCTTGCTGAGCAGCCTTGCCGTCATGGAAGACGGACCGTGGAACGCCTGATCGGAGATCGCTTCCGTTATGCCCCTGGCGAAACCGCTTATGTACGCTCTGTAAGTCTTAGTCATACGTGCCACCTATTTCTTGGAATAGATCGGGTAGGCAGTTACCACACGGTCCTTGCCGTCCAGGTACATGTTTATCTCTATTCCGTTGTAATAGCCTATGTAAGTGTCGCCCTTGTGCCTGCCGTTGTCCAGAGCGTCCTTGCGGGCGGCGACTATGGCGTCCACCACGTCCTGCGGGCTCCAGTCGTCCGGATAGAAAGTGCTGTAGTGGTCCTTTTCGTGACCGTCCACCTCCACGTAGGCGGTGTAGCAGCCGTTCTTATCCGTCTTGGAACGCGTGCTCTCAACGATCTTCCCCGGAGAGTCCTTTATCATGTCGTAATGATAACCGGAACCCTTGCCGTTGGAATTCACCGTGCCCATGAAGATGTGCTCTATCGCGGACTTGTTGAAGACTTCCGTATTCTTAAGCTTGTCCAGAACATCCGGGTCGTAATAGACAGGTCCGGATGGCTGAGGCTCCGGATCCGTGTTGGTATTCGGCCCGGGAACTGTGTTTGTATTGGAGTTCGGCTGAGGGTCCGTCTGCGGCGAAGGTGCGGGCTGCGGACCTACGTCGGCCGAGTTGTTGGTGTTGATCGGCGGAGCCGGCACCGGCGCGCTGTCTATCAGCGACTTTATGTAGAGCGCGGCAAAGACCAGGGCAAGTACTACGACCGCCGCTATTATTATCTTTACCAGTTTGCCGCGTTTATTCTCCATGCTTTATCCCTTTACAAGAAGCATTACGCAGATGAAAGCGAACGATATCAGTATCTGCACAAGGTTGAAGGCGAACCTCACCTGCTGGTTGGAGGTGCCGTGGTTCTTGCGGAAGTGATCGTGTATCGGAGTGCGCAGATTAGCCATGAACTTCTTTGCCTTGAACGAACGCAGTACTCCCAGCTTTACCAGGCCCAGAAGACCGTCTATCAGCAGCACTATGCAGCAAGGTATGGCGAAGAGCGCGTTGCCCATGCGCAGGAATACGAATCCCAGGAACAGACCTATGGGTCTGGATCCCGCGTCTCCCATCAGAACGGTGCTGGGTTCGCTGTTGAATATCAGGTAAGCGAACAGCACGGAAGCCAGGATGGCGCAGGGAAGTATCACCTTGCCCTGGGTGCCCAGTATGTAGGACGCCGCTACGCCGCCTATCATGGAGTTTATGACCAGTCCGGAAGACAGTCCGTCTATTCCGTCCGCGCAGTTTACGGCGTTTATCATGAGCCACAGGAAGCAGGCGGCAAGGATGACGTACAGCGGCTTTGCCACCGGAACGGATACCGCGCCGTAGTCCAGCACGGAAGTTTCAGGCTCGAAGTAGACCAGCGCCCCTGCCATGAGCAGGCAGATGACGAAGTCCACTATGCCCTTCTTAAGTTCGCTCCATGGAGTCTCCGAACGGTCGTCCAGGTAGCCGGACAGCATGGACAGCAGCACCAGTACCATGTAGACGATCATCTTCAGCGAAAAACCGCTGACCGCGGCTGTTACGACGGCGAACACAGGCATCATGAGGATGCCGGCTCCGCGTATCTTGCCCGCGGAAAGCTCTCCCGCTACGGCGAATTCCCTGCCGTGGTCCCTGGGCAGCTTGGGCCCGACCAGTTTTATGAGCAGGATCGTAAGGACAAAGGCTGCCAGGCAGCCGGCGAACATTATTATCACAGCGTTTGCGGACGCTTCTGACATATCTCGATACCTCCGGGTACTTTAATTGTTTTATTATATCATTTTAAAAGCTAAAAGCATAACTGTATTTGACTTGCGCGAGTAAGTATATCCAAAACGGCTAATGTGTTATAATCCCTTTGTACAATAAACGTTACCTGAAACGACTAAAAAACAGATACTACCGGAGGCTGCGCATTGCCGCTTTTCCTTCTGTTAATTGAAGACGAGTCCAGGCGTGAGGAATACTCTGCTGCATACTACAAATACCGGCAGCATTTGTTTGCTGTAGCCAAAATCATTCTAAAAAATGACACACAAGCAGAGGATGCCGTTCAAAACGCTTTTTTATCGATAATAGAAAAAGATAGTCTGCCAAAAGCTGACAACGATCGCACAAAAGCATTCCTTACCTCAGTCGTAAGAAATAAGGCAGTGGATCTATTAAGACGAGATAAGTATATCGCTGAAGAGCCGCCAACGGATGCTCAACTGGGGATCGCTGAACCTGTTTTAGGATCCGACATTGCATTAGCACTTTCGGAACTACCTAGACAATACAGAGATATTCTGGTCAATTACTATTATGTTGGTATAACACCAAAGGAAATGGCAGCCCAGGAAAAAGTTCATTATCGCACAATTCTGAGAAGGATCGAAAAAGCAGAATCTCTTCTTAAAGCGTCTCTGACGGAGGACGATGAATGAATACCCAAATCAGCAAGGAAGACATACGAAACGCAGCAATAATTGTCGGAAATTCGATTGCTGCATTTGATACATCAAACATCCCATCACATACGTTCTCTGACAGACATGAAACGGCAATGCGCCGGATACTGTCTTTAATTGCCTCGGACACAGGGAGGACGCGCCGCAGGCCATTCGTAAGGCGGCTTGTTGCGTGTATTGTGGCAATACTTATCTTGTTTGCAGGTGCATATGCTTTTATTCCCAGCGTTCACGCCGCGGTAAACGAATGGTTCACGACCGTATGGAACAATATCGTTACCTATTATTTCCCGCATTCGGGGAACGACCATGCATTTCCTGTTCTTACACCAACCAGCATTCCGGAACGCTTTGAAATAGAATCTGATACAGCTTCGGACGGAGCAAGAACGATCCGCTATATTGACAAAGCCAACGGAGATTTTATTGTTTTCGATTACCGCTGGATCAGTCAGAGGCAGGCAGACAAACTTAAGCAAAGCATGGAGAACGATGATACTGTCGTTTTATACTCCGGTTACAATGCGTTGCTCCAGGAGAGCAATAATAAGTGTGTGCTAAAGTGGTACGAGCCGCATAATCTGCTTGGTTTCACAGTTGAAAGCAACATTGCAGCAGAAGAACTGATACAAGCATTCTCCGCTATGGACATACATCTGCCGGAATATGCTCCCACATGGATCCCTGAAGGTTTCGAACTTGTTTATGAAGATAGGGATCCTGGAAGCACAACGCTAACATATATGCATACCGAAACAGGTGATATAATTGGTTTGGATTATTACGATTATGGTAATATAGACATTTTTGGAGGTGATCTAACAGAAGCCGACGTTATAGAGAACGTATCGATTAATGGACACAAAGCTTCCCTGGTTTATACGGACAGTACAGATCCGGAATATGATACTAATAATGTTTTCAACGGTCTTGTACTGATTTGGGTGGACAATAACAGCAAGATGATCTTTGCAATAGACAGTTCTCTTGAAAAAGAAGAAGTCATTAGATTTGCTGAGAGCATAACAAAGGTTAGATAATCCAGAACAAATGCTCTGTTTGAAAAAGAGAAACTATGTTTTCTCTTTTTTTGTACACTTTTACCTTTCCTAAACGATTAATTACTGAAGGGCGAAACGGCCCTATCAAGTAACGATCGATTTTGATGTTTATGGTGCCTATTCAAACTAAACTAAAATGAGAAACTATTTACTATCAGCGGCAGTTTGCGGCCTTATGGCCGCACTGCCAACATTGATCATTTGTATTATAAAAAGGTATAAAGCGTTACAAGCTCTTTATATTGTATTATTTGTTTCCTACATAGCAGCAGTAATTTGCCTTACTATTATCTGCGGCGGAAAGGAACCTATTCGAAGATATAATTTCATACCGTTTGTGACAATAATATCCAATCTTAAAAGGCATAACTATTTTTATGCCGTACGGATACTGGAAATCACAATGATGTTCATTCCAATGGGAGTATTCACAGAACTAAAAAGAAAAGATCTTGGTTTTTCAGTAATTGTCGGATTTTTATTCTCCTTAATGATTGAAGTAACACAATTGATCACAATGCGCGGAGTGTTCGATATTGATGATCTGATCTTCAATACATTAGGTACTATTATTGGGTTTTTATTAGTATCACTATATCGTAAAAGATGTGCTAGAGGAAAACTATGAAAAAGAACAAAAACGCTATTAAGACTATAATATCATTATTATGACTATGTAAAGGTATTGCGTTTCACTGATACAGGAGAATACCAGGGTGCATACGCCATTGATGACTATCAGTGGCATTGGTTTTACAGTATTGAACCTTCGTTATTCTCTGGTTTATGGACAAGCCAAGCAATTGAAAACGCAACTATTGGTCTATATAATGCGGATCTGGTTGAAAATGGTTCGACAACATATACTCCATATATTATTACAGGAGGTTATTATGCTTTGTCCAAAATGCAGAAAAGAGATGGAACGTGGAGAACTGTATTCTCCGTATCGTTTCTTTGGACCGTTTTGGTGTCCTCAGAATAATATAGACAAGCTTAATAAGAATCTTCAAGGTCTTTATCCTAAAGTAGAACAGAGCATTCAGGACTGTAATATGGTCGTACTGACAAAACCCGGATTACTTGGAGCTGGATCTCTACGATGGACATTACATCATGTTCCTGCCTGGATATGCCGCGAATGCAAATGCGGGGTTTTCGATTACAGCACCGAATATTTGGACGAGGAGAATTGATTACAAGAGATGGAAAAGAAAAACGAGCTGACTGCTTCCACATTGGCCAGCTCGTTTTGTTATTCAGTTTATGTTCCATGGACGATTAGTTGTTCTTGTAATAGTTTATAAGGCAGCCGTCGGCTAGGATGCGGCGTTCGGGCTCCGTAAGGGCTCCGGTGGAGAGCTTGATCTCCTTTACGCTGCCGTCCGGCTTGACCACGTAAGCAGTGTATTCCGCGGCGTTCTCCAGCACTTTCTGACGGACTCCCGGCACGAAGATGTAGTCTCCGTTCTCGAAATATTCCGGAGTTTCCGTAAGGAACGGTACTATGCCCCAGTTAATGCAGTTGCTGCGGTAGCGCTTGGTGGCGTAGGCCTTGGCGAAGTTGGCGGAGCCGCCCATCACTCTCTGGCAGGACGCTGCCTGCTCCCTTGCGGAGCCGTCGCCCGGCATGTTGGCGAATATCGCGGAACCTATGTCCGTTATCTCCGGATAGCACGGCACACCGGCCTTAGCCAGCGCCGTGTATACGCTTCTGATCTCGTCCGGAAGGCCCTTGCCCGCCCTGCGGTCCCTTTCCGCCTGGCGCAGCACCTTGCTGCGGGGTACGTAGTCCGGATCTCTTCTGGACAGCGCGAACTCCGACAGCCTTTCCGGGTTGGAACGGTAGGATGAAGTCTCGCCGGAAGGTATAAGCTCGTCCGTAGTGGTGACCGGGTCTGTTATGTAGGAGCAGATCTTTACCAGAAGATCCTCCGTAAGCTCCGGCATCTGCGGCCAGTCCTTGATGTTGGGGCCGAACTTAAGCTCCGTTTCCGGTTCCGGCTTTCCCCAGCCGTTGTATATGCGTTTTTCGTAGATCGACGCGTCGAAATCGTACGCGTAGTCCCTGTATTCCACGTCCAGTTCCGTTGCCGCGGTAAGCTTTCCGCCGTTGGCCGCGGTAGCGGCTATGGAACGCGCGTCCATCAGAGCGACGGCGCTTATCTGGCCTTCGCCCGGCTTGGAGCCTTCCCTGTTGGGGAAGTTCCTGGTGGTGTGCCTTACGGACAGTTCGCCGTTGGCCGGGGTGTCTCCGGCACCGAAGCACGGTCCGCAGAAGCACTCGCGCATAATGGCTCCGGCCTGCACTAGATCCAGTGCGCAGCCGTTCTTCATAAGCTGAGCAAGCGCGGGCATGGAGCCCGGATATATGCTGAGCGAGAACGCTCCGTTTCCGCAGCTTTTTCCGCGGAGTATGTCCGCGGCGGCGCAGATGTTGTCGAAAGTGCCTCCGGCGCAGCCGGCTATCTCGCCCTGCTCCACCCATATCTCCCCGCCGCGAAGCTTGGAGGAAAGGTCCATCTTAACGCCCTTAAGCTGGGCGTTCGCAGCCTCTTCCACCTGGTGCAGTATGTCCGCCGCGTTCTCTTTAAGCTCCTTTATCGTAAAGATGTTGGAGGGATGCATGGGCATCGCCACGGTGCATTCCACTGTGCTGAGATCTATGTACACGCAGCCGTCGTACCAGGCAAGGTCTTCGGGCGCAAGCTTCCTGTAATCCTTCGGTCTGCCGTGGACGGTAAGGTATTCTTTAGTCTTATCATCCGTTACCCATATGGATGACCAGCAGGTGGTCTCCGTGGTCATTACGTCTATGGCGTTGCGGTATTCCATGGACAGTCCGGCTATTCCGGGGCCCACGAACTCCATCACCTTGTTCTTTACGTATCCGTTCTTGTAAACGGCGCCGACTATGGAAAGAGCCACATCGTGAGGGCCTACGCCGGGCTGAGGCTTACCGGTAAGATACACGGCAACTACCTGCGGCCTTGCGAAATCGTAGGTGCGGCCGACCAGCTGCTTGGCGAGCTCTCCTCCGCCCTCGCCCACGGCCATGGTGCCTATCGCTCCGTAGCGCGTGTGGCTGTCCGATCCGAGTATCATCTTTCCGCATCCGGCCATCAGTTCCCTGTTGGCACTGTGGATGTTGGCGTAGTTTGGCGGAACGTATATGCCGCCGTACTTGTGAGCCGCGGACAGCGCGAACTTGTGGTCGTCCTCGTTTATCGTGCCTCCCACCGCGCACAGCGAATTGTGGCAGTTGGTCAGCACGTACGGCAGCGGGAACTCCGTCATTCCGGAGGCCCTTGCGGTCTGGATTATGCCTACGTAGGTTATGTCGTGGCTGGTCATGGAATCGAACTTAAGCTTAAGCTCGTCCATGCTGCCGCTGGTGTTGTGGTCCCTAAGTATGCTCCAGGCCATGGTTCCTCTGCGGGCGGCTTCCCTGTCGGCAGCCCTTCCGGTCCTGGCCTCCAGTTCTCTTTCGTCCGCGACTATGTCCCTGCCGTTCAGCAGATATACGCCTGTATCGTAAAGCTTTATCATGATGCGCTCCTTATATACTTAATACTTTATTTTAGTATTTTAAGGCTCAATAATCAACAAGTAACGGTTCCGCGGACCGGGGGCACCCCTGCGGAACATGATTCCGAAGCATGTTTTCAGCCGGGAACCACTTCCGTATCCGTATCAGACGTTTTTTCTAAATGAATGTGTCCCAATTCACAAAAAAAGGATCGACCGGGACACTAGGAATCTGTATCAAATCGTAAAATAGTCCCCAAAACCAGCCAATATTGTGTCCAATTATCCATAATTTGTTTATTTGAGACACCTTTTTGATCAAAAAACACATGAAAAACGAACACAAGCGTGTCCCGCAAATACAGAATAAACCAAAACGGGACACATTATTGCCCCTGTCCGGACCGAAATGAACACAAACAGCATCGCAGCAACCCTTAGAGCATCAGCAGTCCGGCGGAAAAGCGGACTAAACAGCCAAACACAGCAAAACATAATAGATCGCAGCAACGCAGCAAACTACACGGTACCCTCACCATCGTCCCCGCCGGGCTCTTCCGCTTCGTCCGCGAAGTCCGGCTGCGCTTTCAATTCTTCGGAAAGACTGATCTTGCGCTTTGCCGCTGACAGATCCACGACACACTTCCCGTCCCAGATAGATACGGGTATCTTGTCATACAGACCATAGTGCTTTGTTATTACTTCTTCTTCGAACAGATAGACTGTGATGCGCTCTTTCTGCGGATCCACCACCCAGTATTCCGACATTCCGGATGCCATGTATTTGCTGAGTTTCAGGATGTAGTCTCTGGATCGTGTGGAAGGAGAAGTGACTTCTATTGCAAGATCCGGAATCTCTTTCTGATCCTTTCCTTTTCCTTCCTTGCTGCAGAATACCATAACATCCGGCTGAACAACGCTCCGCTTGTCGAGATCAACATCAAATGGAGCAACAAATACCAGACACTTGCCGCCGTTCTTCTTTACATAACCATCCAGCTGGATGCCTAGTTCGAGCGTTATGATCTGGTGAACTGCGGTCGGCGAAGCAAGGTCGTAGATCACGCCGTCTATGAGCTCGCAGCGCTGGTCGTCCGGCAGAGCATAGTAGTCTTCCGCGGTGTAATCGCCCTGCTTTTTCGTCATGTAGGTAAAAGCCCGTTCCCTAAGGACCGTTCCGCATTTTTCATCAGAAAGGACCGCCTCGATCTGGCGCCGGGTGTACTCCCGCGGGTTCTGCGTGGTGCCGGAGATGATGCGCTGCACCGTGGGCACGGAAAGTTCGCAGCGCTCCGCGATCTCCTCGTAGGTGAGCCCCAGTTCCCTCTTCCTCTGCTGCATTTCTTCGATAGTCATAATGGACCTCCTTTTCAGTCTGATCCGTCGCTGCAATTATACCGCATCATATCAAAGATATCAAACGATGTTTTTGATGTTTTTGCGGGAGTGTGCAATTATTAGACGACTGTGGTAGAATATTGCTGCGATGAGTGACGGAAAAGTAAAAGTCCGCGATTTTACGAGCGGCAGCATATTTCCCCAGCTGATCAGTCTGGCATGGCCCATGATGGTGACCATGGCGCTTCAGCTGGTATATAACATAGTGGACATGGCGGTAGTGGGACATGCCATGGGTAAGACGGGCCTTTCGGCTATCTCCGTGGGCGGCGAGCTTACCCAGTTTTTCATAGTGTTCTCCGCAGGAATGGCCATGGCCGGACAGGTCATAATCGCCACATTCATAGGCAAAGGCGAACGCCGCAGAATATCCGATGCCATCGGAACTCTCATGACCACGGTCATCGCCATGGGACTTATCGTAACCCTGCTTCTGGCGTTCTGCGGACCCGTCTTCCTTAAATGGATGAACTGTCCGGACGACGCCTACGGACAGGCCGTCACCTACGTGTTCACCTGCTCTTTCGGATACATATTCATCTACGGGTACGACGCTCTGGCGGCGATATTCCGCGCCACGGGCAACTCCAGAAGCACCCTCATATTCATAGCACTGTCATCCGTCCTGAATCTGATCCTGGACATCGTTTTCGTAAACGTTCTGCACATGCAGGCCTTCGGCGCCGCGCTGGCGACAGTCATCGGCCAGATATGCGCGTTTGCAGCATCCGCGTACTACCTTTACATAAAGCGCAGGGATCTGGAACTTACGCTCGGCAGACGCAGTTTCATTCCTCAGAAGGACCTGCTGGGATCCATGCTCAAGATAGGCATACCAACCGGTATGCAGTTCTGCGCGGTAGCGTTCTCAATGCTTATGACCAGTTCCTGGATAAACGCGTACGGTACCGCGGTAAGCGCTGTAAACGGCGCGGGCGGCAAGCTGCGCAAGATAATACAGATAATGACCAAATCCATGTACGGCGGCGGAGCCGTTATAGTTTCGCAGAGCATGGGCGCGGGCAACACGGAGCGCGTCAAAAAAGTAATGGGCATGGTCTTCAGGATATGCATGATCTACTGGGTGATCGTGGGGGCGGCCTCCCTGCTCTTCCCGGAGCAGATATTCTCCATATTCACCAAGGATCCGGAGGTGCTGGCGCTCTCGCACGAATACATGCCGTCGTTTGCTCTGTGGACCTGCACACTGTCCCTGCTGGCGCCGCTCATGACTTTGGCAAACGGCATAGGGAACCCAAGGTTCAACGTTGCGATGGGGCTTCTGGACGGCGTCGTGGCAAGGATAGGTCTTTCCATTCTGCTTGGAAGCGTGCTCGGCTACGGCTATCTCGGGTACTGGTACGGCAACGCCATGGCTACCTTCGCAAGCATAGCGCTTGGCCTTATATACTACCTTTCCGGCAAGTGGAAAACGTATAAAGCGATAAAGAAATAACATACTGAATGTTGCGCGTAAGGGGCCGTTTCATATTGACAAACCCCCACCGTTTGTGGTTAAATATCTAAGGTTAAATCATATCTTTAATCAGATCCAGAGAGGTCGGAAAGATAGTCATTATGTCAATTACTTTAAACGAAAAGGGTAATACCGTTCTTCCCGGATTTTGCGATGTGCACGTGCATCTTCGCGAGCCGGGTTTTTCTTATAAAGAGACCATCAGGACGGGAAGCCTTGCGGCTGCGCACGGCGGATTTACGGCCGTATGCGCCATGCCCAACCTCTCCCCAGTTCCGGACTGCCCAGAGAATCTCAAGATACAGCAGGAAATAATAGACCAAGACGCGGCGATAGCCGTTCTGCCTTACGCTTCGATTACGATCGGCGAGCGCGGCGAAGAGCTTTCGGACATGGAAGCTCTTGCTCCGCATGTCGTCGCCTTCTCCGACGACGGCAAGGGAGTCCAGTCGGACGAACTGATGGAAGAAGCCATGACACGCGCGAAAAGCCTCGGCAAGCTTATAGTCGCCCACTGCGAGGTTAACGAACTGCTGCGCGGCGGATACATACACGACGGCGCGTACGCGAAGGCTCACGGCCACGCAGGGATATGCTCCGAGAGCGAGTGGCGCCAGATAGAGCGCGACGCGGCTCTCGCCAAAAAGACCGGCTGCGCCTACCACGTCTGCCACATCTCCACCAAGGAAAGCGTGGAAATGATACGCAGAGCCAAGGCGGACGGCGTGAACATCACCTGCGAGACGGCGCCCCACTACCTGCTGCTTACGGAAGACGACCTGCAGGAAGACGGCCGCTTCAAGATGAACCCTCCCATCCGCTCCGCGGCGGACAGAGACGCGCTCATGGAAGGCATCCTGGACGGCACCGTGGACATGATCGCCACGGACCACGCGCCGCACAGCGCGGAGGAGAAATCCAGAGGCCTTAGGGGCAGCGCGTTCGGGATAGTAGGTCTGGAGACCGCCTTCCCCCTGCTCTACACAGGACTGGTAAAGACCGGGATCATAGACCTGGAAAAGCTTGTTCAGCTTATTACGGAAAACCCGCGGAAACGCTTCGGTATAACCACAGACCCCGGATACACCGTCTGGGACCTGGACGCGGAATACACCATAGATCCAAAAGACTTCCTCAGCAAAGGAAAAGCCACCCCGTTCGCGGGCGCTCGCGTCTTCGGAAGATGCATCGAAACAGTTTATAATAACGAGACAGTTTGGAAATACGAGGAATAACGAAATGCCAAAGAGAACAGACGTAAAGAAAGTACTGATCATCGGATCCGGACCCATAGTCATCGGCCAGGCCGCGGAATTCGACTACGCGGGCACCCAGGCCTGCCTTGCCCTTAAGGAGGAAGGCTACCAGGTGATACTGTGTAACTCCAACCCCGCCACAATAATGACGGACACCCAGATAGCGGACAAGGTCTACATGGAGCCGCTCACTCTGGAGTACATAGCCAAGATCCTGCGCATGGAGCGTCCGGATGCCATCGTCCCCGGAATAGGTGGACAGACCGGACTCAACCTGGCCATGCAGCTGGACAAGAAAGGCATACTGCGCGAGTGCGGATGCATGCTGCTTGGCACCCCTGCGGAAAGCATAGAGCGCGCCGAGGACCGCGAGCTCTTCAAGGAGATGTGCCAGTCCATAGGCGAGCCGGTAATACCCTCCGAGATCACATACGATCTTGAAGAAGCCAAGGCTGCGGCAAAGCGCATAGGCTACCCCGTAGTCCTGAGGCCTGCCTTCACCCTCGGCGGTACGGGCGGCGGCTTCGCGTACAACGAGGAAGAACTTGTAGAAGTCGGCACCAACGCCTTCCGTCTCTCCCCGGTGCACCAGGTACTGATAGAAAAGAGCGTCAAAGGCTACAAGGAGATAGAATTCGAGGTAATGAGGGACACCAACGACCATGCCATAACGATATGCGGCATGGAGAACGTGGACCCCGTAGGCGTTCACACCGGAGACTCCATGGTAGTGGCTCCGATACTGTCGCTCAACGACCACGACCTTAAGATGCTCAACGACTCCGCGATAAAGATAATCCGCGAGCTCAAGATAGAAGGCGGCTGCAACGTGCAGTTCGCTCTGCACCCGGAGACCAGCGAGTACTTCCTGATAGAAGTAAACCCGCGCGTATCCAGATCCTCCGCCCTCGCGTCCAAGGCAAGCGGCTACCCCATCGCCCGCGTTACCGCTAAGATAGCAATGGGCATGTCCCTGGAAGAGATCCCGGTAGCCGGCGGAACGGCAGCGATAGAGCCGAGCCTGGACTACATAGTGGCCAAGTTCCCGCGCTTCGCCTTCGACAAGTTCACGGACGCGCCCAACACCCTGGGCACCCAGATGAAGGCCACCGGCGAAGTGATGGGCATAGGAAGCACCCTGGAGGAATGCTGCCTCAAGTCCGTAAGGTCGCTGGAGATCGGCGCCTGCCACTTCCACCTGCCCAAGTTCGACAGCTTTACGGATGACGAGCTCTGGACCTACATCTCGGACTTCCGCGCGGACGCCGTGTTCGCGGTATTCGAGCTGCTGCGCCGCGGCGCGGACATGGAAAGGCTGCACGAAGTGACCATGATCACCCGCCTCTTCCTGGAGAGCTTCAGAAAGATCGTAGACATGGAGAAGAAACTGGCGGCGAACGTCAACAGCGCCAAGGTCCTTAAGGAAGCCAAACTGATGGGATTCTCCGACCAGTACATAGCCAAGCTCTGGAACCTGGACGAGATAAGCGTCTACGAGCGCAGGCTCAAGGAGAAGGTCGTCCCCGTGTTCCGCATGGTGGACACCCTCCACACGGGCAAGTACATAGCATACCTGTACTCCTCCTACACCGGAAAGAACGAGTCCATACACACGGACAAGAAGAAGATAATCGTGCTGGGCGCGGGCCCCATACGCATAGGCCAGGGCGTGGAGTTCGACTACTCCACCGTCCACGCGGTGCAGACCATTAAGCGCGCCGGCTACGAAGCCATAATAATCAACAACAACCCGGAGACAGTATCCACGGACTACACCACCGCGGACAAGCTCTACTTCGAGCCCCTGACTCCGGAAGACGTGATGGCCATCATCAACTTCGAAAAGCCCGAAGGCGTGATAGCGTCCCTGGGCGGCCAGACAGCCATAAACCTTGCCGAGCCCCTTATGAAGCGCGGGGTTAAGATAATAGGCACGGACTGCGCGGCCATAGACGCAGCGGAGAACCGCGACAGCTTCGAAAAGCTGCTCGCCGATCTGGGCATCCCCCAGCCGCCGGGACACGCAGTCACCAACATAGAGGACGGCGTCAAGGCAGCCGAGGAAGTCGGATACCCCGTGCTCGTAAGGCCCAGCTTCGTTCTGGGAGGACGCGCCATGCAGATAGTCTCCGACGAGGAGCAGCTGCGCCGCTACCTTAAGAACGCCGTGGAGATAGACAAGGACAGACCGGTGCTGGTGGACAAGTACATCTTCGGCAAGGAAGTGGAAGTTGACGCGGTCTGCGACGGACGCGACGTGTTCGTGCCAGGCATAATGGAACTGGTGGAACGCACCGGCGTGCACTCCGGAGACTCCATAAGTGTCTACCCCTCCTTCTCCATCTCGGACAAAGTAAAGGGGACCATACTCGGATACGCCAAGAAACTGGGACCGGCCATTGGCATAATAGGTCTGTACAACATTCAGTTCATCGTGGACAGGAACGACAACGTGCACATCATAGAGGTCAACCCCAGATCCTCCAGGACCGTACCCTTCCTCTCCAAGGCGACGGGATACAGCCTGGCGGACATAGCCACGGAAGTCATCCTGGGCAAGAGCCTTAAGGAACAGGGAATATTCGACCTGTATCCGCCGGAAAAGAAGCGTTACTACGTAAAGGTGCCCGTATTCTCCTTCAACAAGATAAAGGGTCTGGACGCCTATCTTTCGCCGGAGATGAAGTCCACGGGCGAAGCCATAGGCTACGACGACAAGCTGAACCGCGCGCTCTACAAGGCCCTGCAGGCAGCGGGACTGAAGCTTAAGAACTACGGCACCGTATTCGTGACGGTAGCCAAGAAGGACCGCGACGAGGCCCTGCCGCTGATCCAGAGGTTCTACAACCTTGGATTCAACATAGAGGCCACCGCAGGAACTGCCAGGTTCCTTAAGGAGAACGGAATACGCACCAGAGTGCTCAAGAAGATAAGCGAAGGCAGCGACGAGATCCTCGAATCCATACGCCAGGGACACATCGCGTACATCATAAACACCAGCGAAGTGGGCGCCACCCGCGCTGAATCCGACGGCCACACGATACGCCAGGCGGCAACGGAGAACAACGCTACGATATTCACATCGCTGGATACGGTGCGCGTGCTGCTGGACGTGCTGGAGGAGACCACGCTGACGATATCGACGATAGACGCATAGCATGTTCCATGCTTTACCGGATGTGGGTCCAGACCCAAAACAAAACAAAATGAAACAAGTAACTCTAACGATCGAACAGAATAAGGAACTGGCGGCGAACGCTTACGAAATGGTGCTGCGCGGCGATGTTTCCGCGGTAACGAGACCGGGGCAGTTCGTGGACATCCGGCTGCCGGGACGCTATCTGCGCAGGCCTATCTCCGTGTGCGACTGCGAGCCGGGCCGCCTTACCCTCATCTACAAGGTGCTGGGCGAAGGCACGGCGGAGATGACGCGGATGGAGCCGGGAACGGAGCTGGATGTGCTTACGGGCCTTGGCAACGGCTTCGACCTGAGCAAGGCCGGAGACGATCCGGTGCTGATAGGAGGCGGAATAGGCATTCCCCCGCTCTACTGGCTGGCCAAGGAACTGATCAAGAGCGGCAAAACGCCGTCCGTCGTACTTGGATTCAACACAGCGGACGAGATGTTCTACGCTGATGAGTTCCGGGCGCTCGGCTGCGAAGTTACTGTAGCTACGGTCGACGGCAGTTACGGAATAAAAGGTTATGTAACCAACGCTGTAAATAAACGCTTTTCGCAGTACTTCGCCTGCGGTCCTGGCCCAATGCTTAAGGCTGTGCACGCGCTTCCTCTGCCGGGACAGCTGTCGCTGGAGGAACGCATGGGCTGCGGCTTCGGAGCCTGCATGGGATGCAGCATAAAGACGAAGGACGGTTACAAGCGCGTCTGCAAGGACGGTCCGGTATTCGACAGGGAGGAACTGCCATGGTAGATCTTCGCACGACGCTCTGCGGCATAGAACTGGACAACCCCGTCATCCCCGCTTCCGGAACGTTCGGATACGGCCGGGAATTCGCGGATCTTTACGACATAAACATACTGGGGACCTTCTCCTTTAAGGGGACCACAAAGGACCCGCGCTTCGGCAATCCTACGCCGCGCATTGCGGAGACGTCATCAGGAATGCTGAACGCCGTCGGGCTTCAGAATCCGGGCGTGGATAAGGTCATATCCGAGGAGCTTCCCGCCCTCGCAAAAGTCTTTCATAAGCCCGTCATGGCGAACGTAAGCGGCTTTTCCGTCGAGGACTACGTTTATACCTGCGGAAAACTGGATGAAGAGCCTCAGGTGGGCTGGCTGGAAGTAAACATCAGCTGCCCCAACGTCCACGGCGGCGGCATGAGCTTCGGTACGGACCCGAAGGCAGCCGCGGAAGTTACGGCTGCGGTGAAGAAAGTTACGACCAAGCCTGTTATAATGAAGCTGACGCCCAACGTGACCGACATCGTTTCCGTGGCGAAAGCCTGCGAAGACGCGGGAGCGGACGGGATAAGCCTTATAAACACCCTGCTTGGCATGCGTATAGATCTTAAGACGCGCCGTCCCCTGCTCGCGAATACGACCGGCGGACTGTCCGGTCCGGCTGTATTTCCGGTAGCTCTGCGCATGGTCTGGCAGGTCGCCAAGGCCGTTGATATACCGGTCGTAGGAATGGGAGGCGTAAGCGCGGCAAAGGACGTCATCGAAATGATGATGGCCGGAGCCTGCGCGGTGGAGGTAGGCGCGGCCAATCTGGTCGACCCCTACGCCTGCAGGAAGATAATAGAGGCCCTGCCCTCCGAGATGGAAAAGCTCGGGATAAGCAGCCTAAGAGAGATCATCGGCACAGCGTGCTGATACACATAAAACACTGAAAGGAAGCATGAACGACCATGGGTAAAGACGTTATCGTAGCCTGCGATTTTCCCTCCAGGGAAGCAACACTGGAGTTCCTGGACAAGTTCAGGGGACGCAAGCCATTCGTTAAGATAGGCATGGAGCTCTTCTACGCCGAAGGACCGCAGATCGTAAGAGACATAAAGGCCAGAGGCCACAAGATCTTCCTGGACCTTAAGCTCCACGACATACCGAATACCGTAAAGAGCACCATGGCCGTGCTCCGGGATCTGGACGTGGACATAGTAAACGTTCACGCGGCCGGGACTACGGCGATGATGAAGGCGGCTCTGGAAGGCCTTACCAGGCCGGACGGAACAAGGCCCCTTCTGATAGCGGTCACCCAGCTGACGTCCACGGACCAGGAAGCCATGGAGCGGGACCTGCTGATAGATAAGCCCATGAAGACCGTGGTCATGCATTACGCCAAGACCGCAAAGGCGGCAGGTCTGGACGGAGTCGTGTGCTCCCCCATGGAAGCCGCGGCGGTGCACGTCGCGTGCGGGCCGGAATTCCTGACGGTCACTCCGGGCATACGTTTCGAGGACGACTACGCCGGAGACCAGAAGCGGATAATGTCACCCAAGTCCGCGAGGCTCATCGGATCCGACTACATAGTCGTAGGACGCCCTGTAACGCGCTCAGACGACCCTGTGGCGGCCTATAACAGGTGTGTCGATGAATTTATCGGCTGAACGTTAAACGGCGCTCAAATCGCCGATTTTCAATAAAGGAGCAGAACATGGAACTCAGCAAGCTTATAGCCAAAGACCTTCTAAGCATTAAAGCGGTATTCTTCCGCCCGGACGAGCCCTTCACCTGGGCCAGCGGGATCAAGAGCCCGGTATACTGCGACAACCGCCTTACCCTTACGGCCCCTGCCGTACGAACGGACGTCGAGAACGGCCTGGTGAGGCTTATAAAAGAGAACTACCCGGACGCGGAGGTGCTGATGGGAACATCCACCGCGGGCATAGCCCACGCTGCGATATGCGGACACATCATGGGACTTCCGATGGGCTACGTGCGCTCCGGCGCCAAGGACCACGGCAGGCAGAACCAGATAGAAGGACGTCTGGAGCCAGGCCAAAAGGTCGTGGTGGTGGAGGATCTGATCTCCACCGGCGGAAGCGTAATAGAAGTGGTGAACGTACTGCGCGAAGCAGGCGCGGACGTGCTGGGCGTGGTCTCCATATTCACCTACGGCATGAAGAAAGGCCTGGAAAGGCTGGCCGCCGCGGACGTAAAGAACGTATCGCTGACGAACTTCGACGAGATCGCCGCGGAAGCCGCGGCTGAAGGATACATCGCGGAGTCGGACGTAGCAAGGCTGATCGCCTTCCGCAACGACCCCTCGGACGAAAGCTGGATAAAGAAATGAAACATCTTCTGAACATCACCGACTATTCCACGGAGGAACTGCAGGCCCTGATCGACAAGGCCGTGTTCATAATCTCCGACCCCTGGGCGTACAACCACAGCTGCGAAGGAAGAAAGCTCGCGACGCTGTTCTTCGAGCCGTCCACAAGAACGCGCCTGTCCTTCGAGGCAGCGATGCTGGAGCTGGGAGGCAGAGTAATAAGCGTTACCGGTTCCGGAGGCTCGTCCGTTACCAAGGGCGAGACCCTGGCAGACACGGCAAGGACCGTCAGCTGCTACGCGGACATAATAGCCGTAAGGCACCCGCTTGCCGGATCCGCCCGCGCGATGGCGAACAGCTCCGCCATCCCGATCATCAACGCCGGGGACGGAGGCCACTACCACCCGACCCAGACGCTCGCGGACCTGCTTACCGTATACAGAGAGAAAGGCAAGCTGGGCGGACTTCGCATAGGCATATGCGGAGACCTGCTCTACGGAAGGACCGTGCATTCGCTGATAGACGCCATGTCCCGCTACGAGGGCAACAGTTTCGTGCTGATATCGCCCAAGGAACTGATGGTGCCGCCCTACTACACGGAAAAACTGCAGGAGCTCGGCATTCCTTTCGTGCAGACGGACAGTCTGGACGAAGCCATACCCGAGATCGACATGCTATACATGACACGCATCCAGAGGGAGCGCTTCGACGATCCCGCGCAGTACGAAAAGCTCGCCGGAAGATACATCCTGGACGCAAACCGCATGAAAGGCGCTTCCAGGGACTGCATAGTCCTGCATCCCCTGCCCCGCGTGGACGAGATAAGCACGGACTTCGACGACGACCCGCGCGCCGTGTACTTCACTCAGGCGTTCAACGGAAAGATAATGCGCAAGGCGCTGATACTTAAGCTTCTGGCCGGCAAGGAACACCCGGACAACACGGACATGTCGCCGGAAGGAGAAAAACTGTTCAGGGAAGATACTCTTTCCTGCACCAACAGCAGATGCGTGTGCACCCACGAACGCGGCATCCGCAAGGAGTTCTACACCGACAGGCACGGTACGGTACGCTGCGCTTACTGCGACCAGCCCGTAAAAGACGCCGGACAAGCAGCGCCCGTGCTCTGAAACATAAGGGAGAAAAGGATTTGGACATTAAGACGCGCACGGCAGCAGTGGTCCATCTGGACAGGCTGAAGCACAATCTGGAGCTGACAAGGGACAAATACGCCGCGAACGGCGCGGAGATCATAGCCGTGCTTAAGGGTGACGCCTACGGCTGCGGAATAGCCGGAGTCTACCCTGTTTTTAAAGACTTCGGAATAAAAAAGTACGCCGTCGCGATCTGGGAAGAAGGCCGCGACCTAAGGGCCGCAGGAGCTGAAGACGAAGAGATCATTATACTGGGCGACACATGCCCGTGGCAGTACGAAAAACTGTTCGAACACAGGCTGATCCCGGCCGTTTTCAGCCTAAAGACCGCGGAAGAACTCAGCAGCATGGCAGCCGAACGCGCAGAGACTCTGAGCGTAAGCATAAAAGTAGATACGGGCATGAGCCGCATCGGCTTTCCCGCCGGCGAAGAAGCCGCGGACGCCGCTTGCAGGATAGCATCGCTGCCCGGTCTTAAGATACACGGCATGTTCACTCACTTCGCCTGCGCTGACGAGGACCCCAGCCCTTCCATGGACAGGCAGCTTAAGCTCTTCCTGGATACCGCGGAGCTTATAAGGAAGCGCGGAGTAAACATTCCGTTGCTCCATACCGCGAACAGCCCCGCCACCCTTCTGCATCCGAAGACACATCTGGACGCGATACGCCCCGGCGACATCCTGTACGGACTCAACCCCGTGGACAACAGCCTGTGGCGCAGCATGGACTTTAAGGAAGTAATGACCTGGGAGACCTACGCCGCACACGTAAAGACCGTGCCCGCCGGCACTTCGGTAGGCTACGGCGCAACGTTTACAACGGATAAGGACATGGTGATAGCGACCGTCCCGGTTGGATTCGCGGACGGATACAGAAGGCACCTCTCCAACAAAGGATGCGTATACATAAACGGATGCAAAGCCCCGATAATCGGCCGCGTATGCATGGACCAGTTCATGGTCGACGCTTCCGGCGTACCGGAAATAAAAGCCGGAGACCGCGTGGAGCTGCTCGGCGAACGGTTCGGGATCCTGGACATGGCGGACATGCTGGATCTGAACGTGGACGAGGTAGTTACGGGCATCAGCAAGCGCGTTCCGAGGATATACACTTACGAACGATAAAGCGTTTCACGGACCCGCGGAGGAAACGCGCAGCATCAAAAAACAAAACGACCCGCCCCAAACGGAGCGGGTCTTATTATGCGAACTGTTTGTTTACGAACCCATGAACGGTTCCATGTCCGCGGGACGCGGGGACGGTACGTTCCTGGTAAGCGGATCTATCCTCAGATACTCGTCGCTCTGCATGTAGGTCCTTACGCGAACGGACTTCACGAAGTACAGCGTGTACAGGAAGAACATCAGCGCGTAGAAGATCAGATATACAAGACCCTGGCCGAACCCGCTCGTGATCCACTGAAGCACGAACGTTACCAGCGTCTCGGCGATGACGACCTTGTGATAGAACCACAGGAACTTCTGGTTCTTGTTCTTTATCATGATCATCAGCTTGATGATCAGTCCGTAGAGCACTATGGCGAACAGGATGAGTATTATCGCGATTATGTACAGGAACGACATGTTTCCGTATCTGCTGAGGTATTTCAGAGCCTTGAAGATGGGGATCATCGTTACTATCATCCCGATGATGGCGAGCACGCTTACCACTATGCCTCCGTAGACAGTGAACGCAAGGTATCCGCCAAGTTTCTGATACGGGTGGTCGTAATGCACGTAGTCGCCGCCGTCCCATGTTCCGCCGTCCGCGCCCATGGGAGCGAACACGCTGCTGGTCTCCAGTATCCTCATGATGTAGGCTATCGCGAACAGGATGGCCGTAAGCCTGCTTGCCACAAGTCTGAACGTGCCTGCGCCTCCGGTCAGGACCGAAGTGATGCTAAGCAGCGCGTAGCCGGCAAGCAGTACCACCTCCGCAACGACGAGATTTCTGCTGTCGCCTTTGATGACCATCATCCAGTATACTATCGCCGCGCCTATCGAGAAGATGAGCGGCAGTATCACCAGCGCCGCTGCCAGGAACTTATAATACTTTAGATACCGGAACACCCTTACCGAACTGATCAGTACCGTCAGCGCGAACAGCGACACCGGCACGGCCATCGGCATGGAATCGAAACGCTGCCTGACGAAGCACAGCAGCGCCAGACCTATGGCCGCTATCAGCGTCAGCCAGGTCATGTAGACCTTTATGGAGCAAATGGCGAATATGACGGACAGCACCGCGGCGCCCAGCGCCACCTTATCCATGGTGCTGAACGGACCGGCGCTGACGAGCGTCTCCCCCGCGGGGACCGCGTTCTTTACCTTCGCCAATACCGCCGACGGATCCGGAAGGTTTACTTTCTCCTTGACGTCTCCGAACGATATCCTTCCGGCCTTTCCGGCCTTGGGCGCTCCGCCCAGATCTTCCGCTACCTTTGCGCCGCAGTTGGGGCAGTACTTGGCGTCGTCCTTCATCTCGGCGCCGCAATAGATGCAAAACATATAGACCTCTCCTGTTTCATAGGTTTCGTTTTTCTTGATTATAGCACAAAAAGACCCGTTCCTGTACAGAACGGGTCTTGTTTATTCTGTGAAGTTCGGTTACAGAGGAATGTTTCCGTGCTTCTTTACCGGGCCGCGCTGGTCCTTGGCTTCCAGAGCCTTAAGGGCCTTGATTATGCACTTCCTGGTATCTGCCGGAACGAGAACGTCGTCTACGTATCCGCGGGACGCCGCTACGTACGGGTTCATCATGGTGCTGTCGTACTCGGCGATCTTCCTTGCTCTCTCCTCTTCCGGATCCTCGGCTGCCTTTATGTCCTTGACGAATATGATGTTGGCAGCGCCGGAAGCGCCCATTACTGCGATCTCAGCCTTGGGCCACGCGAACACGGCGTCCGCGCCCAGGTGCTTGGAGCACATTCCTATGTAGGCTCCGCCGTAGGCCTTTCTGGTGATGACGGTGATCTTGGGTACCGTAGCCTCCGAGTAAGCGTACAGCATCTTGGCGCCGTGGCGGATTATGCCGCCGTACTCCTGGTTGGTTCCGGGAAGGAATCCGGGAACGTCTTCCAGAGTGAGCAGCGGAATGTTGAAGCAGTCGCAGGTACGGATGAAGCGTGCCGCCTTATCCGAAGCGTTGATGTCCAGACATCCGGCCATTACCTTGGGCTGGCTGGCTATTACGCCTACCGGCTTTCCGCCCATGCGTATGAAGCAGGTTATTATGTTCTTTGCGTACTGCTGCTGAACGTCCAGAAGCTCTCCGTCGTCCGCCAGGCTGCGGATGACTTCGTACATGTCGTAGGATTTGTTGGGGTTGTCCGGAACTATGTCGTTCAGTTTCTCGTCGATCCTGTCGACGGGATCGGAGCTCTCCTTTACCGGTACCGGAGCGGTGTTGTTCTGCGGCAGGTAGGAAAGGAGGTTCTTTATGTGGGCTATGCAGTCGTCCTCGGTATCGCAGGCGAAGTGAGCTACGCCGGATACGCTGTTGTGGGTGTCGGCTCCGCCCAGCTTTTCGGAAGTAACGATCTCGCCCGTTACGGACTTGATTACGTTAGGTCCGGTTATGAACATCTGGGAGGTCTTTCTGACCATGTATATGAAGTCCGTGATGGCCGGGGAATATACGGCGCCGCCGGCGCAGGGTCCCATTATTACGCTTATCTGCGGAATGAGTCCGGAAGCGGCGGTATTGTTGAAGAATATGCGTCCGTAGCCGGAGAGAGCGTCTATGCCTTCCTGGATGCGGGCTCCGCCGGAGTCGTTGATGCAGATCATCGGGCAGCGTGCTCTCATGGCGGCTTCCTGAGTCATGGCGATCTTGGAGGCGTGCATCTCTCCCAGAGATCCGCCCATTACCGTAAAGTCCTGGGCCGCCGCGTAAACGGTGCGGCCGTCGATCTGGCCGTAGCCGGTAACTACACCTTCGCCCGGGGTGTACTTATCCGCCATGCCGAAGTTGGTGCAGCGGTGACGTACGAACATTCCGGTCTCCTGGAAGGTGCCGGGGTCGAAGAGCTTTTCGAGACGCTCTCTTGCCGTCATCTTTCCGGACTGGTGCTGTTTGTCTATGAGCCTCTGGCCTCCGCCCATCTCTATGAGAGCCTTGCGCTCGATAAGAGATTCCAGCTTGGTCTTTCCCGCGTTGGGATCGATGGGCACTGACTTTTTCTTTTCGGGCTTGGGAGCCGGTTCGAAGACTTCTTCGTTGGATACCATCTCTACGGTATATTTCATTACTTGACCTCCAGACTTGAAACTTGTTCCCTGATCGTAGTCATTATATCAAAAAAGCGCTTTGCTGTCATACAAAAATGCGCCGAATATGGCCGAAAGACAGTTAAATTTTCAACAATTGGGCAATATGCGCCCGGCCCGCGTATGGTATAATCTTAAGCAGAAAACGGAGGCGCTGGAATGAAGAAAGTACTGATAATAGGCGGGACGTATTTCGCGGGGCGGGTCTTCGCGATGATAGCGGGACAGAAAGGATATTCGCTCAGTTTCATAAACCGCGGGACCTATTCCATGGGGTTCCTGGGCGATGTTAAGGAATACAAGTGCGACAGACGGGACGCTCAGGGACTGGCGGGCCTTCCCTACGGCGAGTACGACGCCGTGGTGGATTTCTGCGCCTACGAGCGCGGAGACTGCTCCGGACTGCTGAAAGCTTTGAATGTCAGGACGTCCCAGTACATACTGCTCAGCACCGCGGACGTATACGACAGATCCATACGGACCATCAAGGACGAAACTGCGCCGTTGCAGGATCATATGGGAAACTGCATGGCGGCCGACTACATGTGGAAGAAAAGGAATCTGGAGACCGAGGCTGCTCAGGTCTGCGGAGAGTTCGGGATCGGGCTTACGATACTGCGGCCCGCGTTCATCTACGGACCGTTCAACTACGCCCCGCGCGAAAGCTTCTACGTGGAGCGCATAATCAAAGGAGAACCCATACCCGTACCCGCGGACTCCGACTCCAGGTGGAACTTCGTTTTCGTAACCGACGTTGCGAGGGCCATATGCGCCTGCGTAGAGCAGCAGGACGTTTCCTGCGGCCAGGCCTACAACCTTTCCGCGCCGGAGACCGTAACTTACGAAAGCTACACGGAGATACTAAAAAAAGTAACGGACAGGCCTTTTACGACCCGTCCGGTAACAGTTTTCGAAGTTATATCGCAAAGCATCCCTCTGCCCTTCCCCCTTACCGCCGATGAAGACGAGCTTTTCGACGGGACTAAAATAACGAGGCAGCTCGGAACGAGCTACATATCCCTCGAAGAAGGCATGCAGAAAGCGTTCAACGCGTTCCGCTCGGTCTACGAACGCTAGACAGCGTCCTTGAATTCCAGGGAATATATTTCCGGGTCCTGAGCCATGATCTCGCTCAGGTCGTCCTGGATCTTTCTGGACGGAGTACTGACTTCCATTACGCAGGTCAGCTGCCCGTCCTTTCTGCTTACGGAGGAATCCGATATCTCTATGTCGCCGTTCTTAAGGTTCTTTTTAAGCCTTGCCAGCGCTTCCGGATCGTCCTTCATGACCACTTCCAGCTTAGAGTCGTAGTGTCTGTAGCGCCCTATCCCGAAGCGGTGCATAACGAACTGCAGCAGCACTATGAATACGGTCGAGAAGACCGCAAGGAAATACATCCCCGCTCCGGCGGCCATTCCTATGCCTGCCACGCACCACAGACCCGCGGCCGTTGTAAGACCTTTCAGCGACTGATGCCTGTCGCGGTATATCATGCCGGCGCCCAGAAAACCTACGCCGGTAACGATGCCCGCTGCCACACGCGACGGATCCGCTCCGCGCGTGCCGTCGATGATGTCCATGAATCCGTATTTGGATATTATCATCATCACCGCCGAGGCGCACGCTACCATGCAGTGCGTCCTTACTCCCGCGTCCTTGAAACGCCTGGATCTCTCGATGCCCACCACGCCTCCGCAGACGGCGGCTATAACGACGCGGAGCATCATCTCCAGTACCTGGGCCAAAGTCATGTCAGCCCCCAATGCTCTTAAAAATTCCATCCAGCACCTCTGTAATCATTTCCTTAAGGGCCAGCTGCCCGTCCCTGTTAAGATGTATTCCGTCGGACTTGAAAAGTTCCGTTTTATAGCTTGTTCCGTCGTAAGTAAGCTCTGAAATGTCCAGAAAACTCAGCTTCGGAAGCCCGCTGCAGAGCTCTGCCATGCCTTCGCCCACCAGCAGCGCGGTATCCGTGAAATACGGAGCGCCCGGCATCAGCACAGGGCTGAGCAGCACGAAGCGCGTATCCGGCAGCTCCTCCGTAAAGTATCCGTACATTCTCTTTTTAAGCTCCAGGCTAGCCGCGGCCTGTCTTGCGGGCTTGCCCTTAAGTCCCGCGTAGTCGTTGGATCCGGACTGTATGACGGCGACCTTCGGCTTGTAAGGGAAAAGAAGTCTGTCCGCGTAGTGCACAAGAAGCACGTCCGTAGCGCCTCCGAACCCGTGGTTCTGCGCCCCGAACCGTTCCATGTCCTTATCCAGATTCTTCCACATGCGGAAGTTGGAAGCGCCGTAGAAAACAGTCGGAGCAGCTTTGCCGTCCGGGTCCGACGCGGTTACGGGGTATTTGCTTTCTATCGCAGCTACCTCGTTCTCGTATCCGGTGAACACAGGCGCTCCGGGTTCCCAGCCGCTTTTCCAGGAGTTGATGTCCAGCCCTTCGTAGATGTTTTTCATGATTTTACGTAATCCTGATTATGTATAAACCGCTATTCTATTCCGAGGACCTTGTAATCCTGGGCCTCGACTGCCTTTACCAGCGCTTCGTCGGCCACCGGAGCGCTCAGAGTTACGGTAGCTGTGCCGCTGTTGTGATCCGCGGCCGCTGTTTCCACACCTTCCACAGCGCTCAGCGCTTTAGCAACACGAGCCTCGCAATGAGAGCACATCATTCCTTCTACCTTAAGAATCTTTGTCATCGTTTTTTCCTCCTTGACTACTGTTTTTTCTTCAGAAGACACGTCCGCCGGGCAGGCCTGATCGCCGCAGCCCGGGACAGCCGGAGATTTTTGCTTTATCTTTCTGTCATGGCTTGCGTCATGCATTTTCACAAGGTTCAGCCTCAGCGCGTTCATGCACACGAAGAAGCTTGACAGCGCCATCGCGGCCGCGCCGTACATCGGCTTCATTGCTATTCCGTAGAGCCCCATCGCCAGAGGAATGCATATGGCGTTGTAGAAGAACGCCCAGAACAGGTTCTGATGTATGTTCCTTATGGTCGCCCGGCTCATGCGAATGGCGGCGGAGACGTCCGTAAGGCGGCTCTTCATCACTACTATGTCCGCGGCGTCAATGGCCACGTCCGTGCCGGCGCCTATGGCTATGCCTACGTCCGCCAGAATAAGCGCGGGCGCGTCGTTTATTCCGTCGCCCACCATGGCTACCTTGCCGTTCTCTTTAAGTCTGTTTATCACTTCGGCCTTGCCGTCCGGCAGGACCCCTGCTATTACCTCATCGACTCCTGACGCGGCTCCTATTGCCCGGGCTGTCTTCTCGTTGTCGCCAGTCAGCATCACCGTGCGTATCCCCATGCCTTTAAGCTCTTCTATGGCTTTTGCGGAGTCTTCCTTGATGGTATCCGCCACCGCTATTATTCCTATGGGCTTTCCTCCGGCAGCGAACAGCAGAGGTGTCTTGCCTTCATCCGCGAGCGCCTCCGCCCTTGCCGTCATTCCGGCATCCGTTTCGCAGAGCGAAGAGATGTACTTCAGGCTTCCGCCGACTATCTCCTTACCGTTCAGGATGCCTTTAAGGCCGTTGCCAGGAAGAGCTTCGAAGCCTGTGATCTCCGGTATATCCAATCCTTCAGCCTTTTCGCACACCGCCTTTGCCAGCGGGTGCTCGCTCTTTGCCTCAAGCGCGGCGGCGGTCCTGAGCAGCTCGTCTTCGCTCATTCCGAAAGGCACCATGTCCGTAACCCTCGGATGGCCCTCGGTGATGGTCCCGGTCTTATCCAGAGCCACGGTGTTTACGCGGCCGGCGCCTTCCAGAGACGCCGCGGTCTTATACAGTATTCCGTTCTTAGCGCCCATGCCGCTTCCGACCATTATGGCTACCGGAGTGGCGAGTCCCAGAGCGCAGGGGCAACTGATGACCAGCACGGATATCGCCCTGGCTATGGAGAAGCTGAACTGTCTTCCGGCAATAAGCCAGCCGATCAGAGTCAGTATCGCTATTCCTATGACTGCCGGAACGAATATTCCGGACACCTTGTCCGCTATCCTGGCCAGCGGAGCCTTGGTCGCCGCGGCGTCGGACACGGTCTTTATTATCTGCGCAAGAGTGGTGTCCTCGCCTACCCTGGTCGCCCTGCATTTTATGTAACCCTGCTGGTTAACGGTGGCCGCCGAAACGCTGTCGCCCTCCTCCTTATCCACCGGTATGCTCTCGCCGGTAAGCGCGGACTCGTTTACGGAAGTGCGGCCTTCGATTATCACCCCGTCCACCGGTATGCTTCCGCCGGGACGGACCACGAAGACGTCGCCCTTCTGCACCTGCTCTATTCCGACCTCGGTCTCGGTGCCGTCCTTAAGTATGACCGCGGTCTTCGGCGCAAGTCCCATAAGGCCTTTAAGAGCGTCGGTCGTACGGCCCTTGGACATGGCCTCCAGCATCTTGCCCACGGTTATGAGCGTGGGGATCATTGCCGCGGACTCGAAATACAGGTTCATTCCGTATTCCATTACCGTCATGCGGTCGCCGTTTCCCTGCGCCAGTATCATTATGAAGAGCTCCGCCAACGAGTACACGAAGGACGCCGCAGATCCCAGCGCCACCAGAGTGTCCATGTTAGGAGCGCCTTTGAAGAGCGACCTGAAGCCGGACGTGAAGAACTTGCCGTTTATGATCATCACCGCTATCGCCAGCAGCATCTCGAAAACGCCCAGGAACACATGGTTCTCGAAGGCCTTAGGCGCGGGCCATCCCCACATCATGTGTCCCATGGAGAAATACATAAGCACGATGAGGATGATGACGGAAGCGATCAGCCTCTTCCTGAGTTTAGGAGTCTCCCTGTCCTTAAGAGCCTCGTCGTCCGCCCAGGACGGAACGCCTTTTCCCGACGCGCCGGATCCCTTTGCCGCGGACGCGCCCTTGGGCGACGCTCCGTAGCCGGCATCTTCCACTGCTTTGATTATTTCCGCCGCGGACGCTGTGCCTTCCACTCCCATTGAGTTGGTGAGCAGGCTAACCGAGCACCCGGTGACTCCCGGGACTTTCGATACCGCCTTCTCCACTCTGGCGCTGCACGCCGCGCAGCTCATTCCTGTAACGTTATACTGTTCCATCATCTATCCTGTTCCGGTCCTGTGCGGGACCGGACCGTTCATTTCATTACTTTCTGAAGGGTCTCCACCAGTTCGTCTATGGTGTCCTCCCTGCCGTTCCTTATGTCTTCCACCACGCAGCTCTTCATGTGCGAAGCCAGAAGCTTCTTGGAAAAGCTGTTGAGCGCGGAGTTGACGGCTGAGACCTGCACGAGTACGTCTGGGCAGTAAGCGTCCTTCTCCAGCATGCTCTGTATCCCCCTGACCTGGCCTTCTATCCTTTTGAGCCTGTTCATAAGGTCCTTGTATTCCTTGTCGTCCCTGTGCTTGGTACGTTCGCAGCAGCAATCGGCCATCTTTAACCTCCGTTTTTACGTAATACCCCATATGGGTATCCTGTTTCTGATCATAGAATATACCCTGCAGGGGTATTTGTCAACAGCCGGTTTCAGTTTTATCACCGCGAGGCCGTCCATATTTTATTAACTATATAAATTATTACTGTTGACAAACATATACCTGTGGGATATTATACAAACCTAAAAAAAATGTGTATTTTTTCACGGGAGTACAATATGGACAGACGAGTGATCAAGACCAAGAAAGCAATAAAGAAAGCTTTCTTTACCCTTCTGGCGGATAAGGACCTGAACGATATCAGCGTTACGGACATCTCCAGACTGGCGGACATCAACCGCAAGACTTTCTACAACTACTACACCGGAGTTTTCCAGCTGGTCGACGAGCTGGAGAACGACATACTCACCAAACTGGATGCTACTCTCAAGGTAATAGACATCATCGAATGCATCAAGTACCCGAAGAGGCTTTTCGAGCTGCTCGACGAGGCTTTGGATCTCAACGATCCGTTCCTCAGGACCATGCTTGAAGCGGACAAGGTGCCCGGATTCTTCAGCAAATTCGAGAACGAGATAATCTGCATGATACGCGACGAAGTATCCAGACAGGCGCATACTGATCCCGTGGCCACGGAATACATAATACACTTCATCCTGGCCGGCGAGATAAGCGTATATAAGGCATGGCTCAAGTCCGACAGATCGTTCCCCGCCGAGAAACTCTCGGAGATGGTAAACGAAGTGGCGCTCAACGGTGTCATCTATCTCGTAAAGAAAAACCTGCAGGACTAAGCGAAACAGCCGCTGCAAAGCCCTGAAAAAAATCGGCTCCGCGCTATTGACCGCGCGGGGCCGTTAATATATAATAACAGAAACCTCGGTAATTCCGGGGCACAATTGTAAGTAGAGGCGCGGCTCGTCAGGAGTAGCGCGGCGCACGGAAACTCCCCCGCAAGGAGCGCGCCGCGTAAAAGGGACTGCCGCCGAAGGCGCGAAAGGCAGGAGCGCGTCTGGGCAGACGGATAACATCCGGCTGACTGTCGCTTAGGCGGAGAGCTGTTACAATTGTTCGGATACGTATTTGCGTATAAGATCGAACATTCAGCATCAGCCGGGCAGACCGGTTTTTTTATTAAAGGACGCGGACCGCGCGGGAAGACAGCGGACGCGCCGGAAAAGGAGAAAAAGATGAAAAAGGTTATCTTCAGAGGAGCATGCACCGCGTTAGTCACCCCGATGAACGAAAAAGGCGTCGACTACGATGCTCTGGAACGGCTGATCAACTGGCAGATAGACGAAGGCATAGACGCCCTTCTGATCTGCGGGACTACAGGCGAATGCGCCACCCTCTCGGACGAGGAACACCGCGAAGTATTCCGGAAGGCAATGGACTTTTCCGGGCACAGAGTACCCATGATCGCGGGCACCGGCTCCAACGACACCGCGTACGCCATAGAGCTTACCAAGGTAGCGTACGACATGGGCTACGACGCAGGACTTCTGGTATCGCCCTACTACAACAAGACCACCCAGGCGGGACTTATAGCCATGTATACCGCCATCGCTGACAGCAGCCCCATGCCGGAGATACTCTACAACGTCCCCGGCCGCACGGGCATGAACATAGAGCCCAAGACCTACGCCGCCCTGGGCAAGCACCCCAACATCGTCGGAATCAAGGAAGCCAACGGTGACATGGAAAAGATAGTCGAGACCATGGCCTACGCCGGCGACGATCTCTGCCTGTGGTCCGGCGAGGACGGAATGATAACCCCGATGCTCTCCATGGGAGGCGACGGCGTAATATCCGTTCTTTCCAACATACTGCCGAAGAAGACATCCGAGCTCTGCCACGCTTTCTTCCGCGGCGACGTAAAGAAGAGCGCGGAGATGCAGAAAGAACTTACCCCGCTGATCAAGATGCTCTTCTGCGAGACCAACCCCATCCCCGCGAGAGCGGCCGTGGCGGCCCTGGGATTCGGCGAGAACTATGTAAGGCTCCCGCTGGTGCCCATGACCGAGGCCAACAAGCAGCGCATGTTCGAGCTGATGAGACAGCAGGGACTGAACGTCTGACAGATCAGCGTCCTTACCGGACGCATCACCTAAACCCACTGAAAAAGGAGCAGCCATGAGGATAATACTGCACGGAAGCACAGGAGCCATGGGAAAGGCCGTAACGGATACCGTAAACGGTACGGATCACGAGATAGTTGCCTTTGTAAGTCCTTCGTACATACAGTCGGAAGAACGCAGGTACCCATCTCTCGGTGATTTTACCGGACGCGCGGACTGCATAATAGACTTTTCGAACCACACGGCGACAAAGACGCTTACGGAGTATGCCGCGAAGCGCGGAATACCTCTTGTGATAGCCACCACCGGTCAGACGCCGGAGGAGTTCGCGCTCATAGACGAGTGCGCGAAGAGCGTACCCGTGTTCCTTTCCGCCAACATGTCCATAGGAATAGCGGTGCTGGTAAACCTTGCGAAGCAGGCAGCGGCAGCGTTCCCGGAAGCGGACATAGAGATAGTGGAATACCACCACAACAGGAAACTGGACGCTCCCAGCGGAACGGCAGTCATGCTTGCCGACGCAATTAAGGAAGTCCGTCCGGACAGCAGCATAGTGGAAGGCAGATCCGGCCACTGCAAGCGCGATCCGAAGGATATAGGCATTTCAGCGGTCAGGCTGGGCAACGAAGTAGGTACTCACGAAGTCTACATCGCTACCCAGACCCAGCAGATCAAGCTGGAACACAGAGCCCAGAGCAGGAGCCTGTTCGCCGAAGGAGCCGTACGCGCGGCGGAGTTCCTGATAGACCAAGGTCCCGGACTCTACGGAATGAAAGACCTGATAAAATGACACTGTAAAACAAAAGCCGGGCCTCCTTACGGAGACCCGGTCTTATTATTATCTCGGGACGGGGATCTATGCCTCGTCTTCTTTCTTTTCCTGAAGCCCGGCGGATGCCTTGGCGCTGTCCTTCTTTTTCTTGCGCGCCTCTATGCGCGGCACCGCGTACTCTTCCAGAATGTATACGATTATCGCCGCGAGCGGTATCGCCAGGAATATTCCGACTATGCCCAGCAGCCTTCCGAATATGATGATGGATATCAGTATCAGTATTCCGGGAACGTTCAACACCTCGCCGAACATGCGCGGCTTTATCCAGTAACCGTCGACGATCTGCAGCAGTATCGTAAAGATCAGGAACCACAGAGCGTTGATTGGATTGGCCAGCAGAAGGATCAGGCAGCCTATGGCAGCGCCCACGATGGGACCGAAGGTTGGCACCAGATTCGCTACGCCCACGACAACGGATATCACCAGAGCGTAAGGCATCTTCACCGCAAGCATGAAGATGTAGTTGATGACGCCTACGATAAGAGCGTCTATCAGCTCCACGGTAATGAACTTGGCGAAGATGTCGTTGAACCTTACGCCTACCGAAGTTACGTTGTTGTAGTACTCTTCTCTGGTAACGAGACGCAGGAATCGTTTGAAGACGTTGAGTACCCTGTTCTTGTCAGCCAGGAAATAGATGGCCATTATGAAGCCTATGCCCCAGTTCATGGTTCCGGCGGTGACGCTGGAAGACTTGGAGATTATGGTGCCTATGTTGTTCATTAGCAGCTCCAGGGCCTTGCTCAGAAGACCGCCCTCGCTGCTTATCCACTCCTTGATCTTCGCGACAAGGTCCGGCGGCGCGAACTCCCACTTATCGACTATCTCCTGCAGGGACTTCAGGTAGGTATCGATGTTCTCCAGGAAGCCTCCGATGCTCGTTATCATCTGCGGTATCAGAGAATAGAGTATCAGGAACAGCAGCAGCGCCAGCACGATGAGCGAGAGCACCACCGAGAGTCCCCATGATACGTTTCTTTTCTTGATCTTCTTGAATAATGTCCTGTCGTAGAATTTCGCGAAAGGATTAAGAATGTACGCTATTCCGAAACCGATGATTATCGGAAGCAGAATGCGGAATATGTACTTGAACACGCCCCACACGACCCCTATGTGCGAGACCGCAACAAAAAACAGGGCTACGACGCAGGCCCCCAGGACCAGCGAACCCCATTTCTGCTTCATCTCCTGCCATTTCTTCTTCATCTCTTATCCCCTCGATGACTTAAAATGTATTACACTTGATTATACAGTAAAAGCTCCGCGTGTAAAAGCCTTGTTTTTCTGTTATAATTATTTTTGTAACAAATTAAGGACATCGCCGTCGCGGCAGCATAAGGAGGTCACAGGAATGTATAAACTCTGGGAAGCGCTGGAAGGCGCCAAAAAGCTTAAATGGGTGGAACTCTCCCACTCCCTCAACAACGACAGCCCCTACTGGGCAGGCATTCCGGAAGGAAGCGTGGAACTGGGCAAGACGGTCTTCGACTGGGGCAATCCCATGCTGGAGTGCCGCATCCAGACTTTCAAGTTCCCCGGACAGTTCGGTACGCACATCGATTTCCCCGGGCATTTCATCAAGGGCGCTCCCCTGTCCGAGAAGTTCGGAGTTAAGGACGCTGTGTTCCCGCTCTGCGTCGTGGACATAACCGGCAAGGTGGCCGAGGATCCGACCTACGCCGTAAGCGTACAGGACATAAAGGACTACGAAGCTAAGTACGGTCCCATTCCCGACGGCGCTTTCGTGGCTCTCCGCACCGACTGGTACAAGAACTGGCCGGACATGAACAAGCTCTCAGGCATAGCCGAAGACGGCAGCGAGAATTTCCCGGGCTGGTCGCTCGACGCTCTTAAGTACATCTACGAGGTAAGGAACGCCGCGGCGAACGGCCACGAGGCTCTGGACACCGACGCTTCCAAGGAAGCTGCGAAGGCGGAGGATCTTGCCTGCGAAAGATACGTGCTGCAGATGGGCAAACTGCAGGTCGAAGTGCTTAAGAACCTGGACAAGGTCGCTCCGGCAGGAGCAGTCATATTCGTGGCATGGCCCAGGATAGAAGGCGCGGTAGGTCTTCCGGTAAGGGTCTGGGCAATAACCGAATAAGACGGCTGAAGGACTCCGGACACACAGGCTATATAACGAAACACTCAAAAAGGACCGCTTGTAAAGAGCGGTCCTTTCTTTATCCTTTTTCGCGAAGGAGCGCATCCCTTCGCCGCTATCTGCCCTTCCTGTACTCCGTGTATTTGGCGGCGCTGCCTATCGAAAGCTCCACCGGGTACTTGGCTTCGTTCTTATCCATCTTGCTGTTGACGATCTCGTCTTCGTCCAGCCCAAGTTCGTCCAGAAGGTTCCTGCAGTAGACGATAACGTCCGCAAGTTCCTCTTTAACGTGTTCTTCGTCGAACTCCGTATCGCTCCACTGGAAGCATTCCAGAAGCTCGCCCGCCTCTATGGCTATTGATTTCGCGAGGTTCGCCGGAGTGTGGAACTTGTGCCAGTCCCTGTCGTCCGTGAATCTGCGCACTCTTTCTATGGTCGTGTCTTTCATGATAAGCCTCCGCGAACGGTCTGCTACCGTTCTTTCTCCTCGCCGCATATCGGCGTCTCCATCAGACGCTTTACTTCCTCCGCGCTGCAGCCTTTGCTGAAAAGATAGTACAGCTTGGCGACCGCGGCTTCCGTCGTAAGGTCGCGTCCGCTTACCGCTCCGGCTTCCGCCAGGGCGCTGCTCGCCTCGTACGTGCCCAGGCTTACCGTTCCCTGAGTGCACTGCGAGCATACCGTCATGACAGTGCCGTGTTCCATTGCCCTTCTGACTATGGGGAGCAGTTCGCTGCCGCCGTTGGGGATGTTGCCCGCGCCGAAGGTCTCTATTACTATTCCCCGCAGCTTTTCCGTCATTATCTGGTCGAACAGGCTGAACTGTATGCCGGGGAAAACTTTGATAACGCCTATCGGTATCTCGTCCAGCACCTGCAGGCTGAACGGTCCGGGCTGCCTCTTAAGAAGCGCGGACTCGTTGTATTCCACGGTTATACCGGTCTCCGCCAGAGGCGGGTAGTTCGGCGACACGAAAGCGATCAGTTCGTCCGCGGAATACTTAGTGGCGCGGTTGCCGCGCAGCAGTTTGCCTCCGAAAAAGATGCAGACCTCCTTTACCTTGCCCTCCGCTGCTATCAGCAGAGAATCGATCAGGTTGCCCCGTCCGTCGCTGCGTATCTCCGCCAGCGGTATCTGCGAACCGGTGAGTATTACCGGCTTGTCAAGTCCCTGGAGCATGAAGGACAGCGAGGACGCGGTATAAGCCATGGTGTCCGTTCCGTGCAGTATCACGAAGCCGTCGTAAGCGTCGTAGTTGTCCGCCACCAAACCGCCGATGCGGTTCCAGTCGGATACCGTCATGTTGGAAGAATCCAGAAGCGGTTCGGTCTCCATAAGCTCCCACTGCGGCATGGTCCGCGCCTTAAGAAGCTCCATGCCCGAAAGCTGGGCGCGGAAAGCTTCCCCGTCCGGAACGTAACCGCGCGCGGAAGATGTCATGCTTATGGTCCCGCCCGTGTTTATTATCAGTATCTTCGGCATATTATCGTCCTCTGTATTCTCATATCCGGCGGCGCCGGTACTGTTTCAGATGTATATCTCCGCGCGGTTCAGAACCTGCATTTCCTTATCGCCGCGCAGAGCGCAGGATCCGCGTCCGCGGTGTCCCTGCTGTAGAAAGTCTTTTCCAGAAGGCCGGACAACGTCATAAGCGCCGCGGAGCCGGCGGCGTCCTGTTCTGCCGACAGTCTTTCCAGGAACTGCGGTCCGCTCTCGGAAGGAAGCTTTCGGTCTGCTCTGGGAACATGTCTTTCGCACCAGGCCAGAAGCCCCGCGGGCGTGTTGCGGAAACGTACGCAGTCCACGCGGTATCTTATCCGGGCCGCAGCCGCTTCGAACGCTTTTCCCAGCCCTTCGGCGAAGCCGCCCTTCCGCACCGCCTGCCTGTTGTTCAGTCTTCCTATGTTTACTCTCTTAAGCTTCGTCTTGCGTATGGCGTATATTACAGCCGTTATGACAGCCGCGGCAAGCAGAGCGGTAAGCACGTAGAGCACGACCGCCGATACGTGCGAAGGTTCCGTCGCGTCGGGTATGTCCGGTCTCTCGTCCGGAACTATTATGTTTATCGGCACGTCTTCGCCGGGCTTGATCAGAGTCGCCAGCCAGTTGCACAGAGCCACCCACCTGGACCACAGGAACGTCGCTGCTGCCGCTATCAGTCCCCATACCCACCGTATCGCGGAAAGAACGGCTCCTACTGCTCCGCCCGCGGCTCCGGATGCCGCAATGGTAACGGCAGCGGCAATGAGAGCGATCACTATCAGCAGAACGAACGGTATGGCTCTTCCGGCGGTGCTTCCTATCGCCGCGTTCTTGTCGGTCCTTATCATTGTAAGCGCAAGCAGCAGGCAGAACATGGCTATGCCGAGCACAGTAAGAGCCTGCTTTCCGTACGCGCCCTTAAGGTAATGGTCAGCGAGTATCAGGGCCGCGCAGAGCACCAGCCCTACGTCGAACCTGTGCGCTATCTCATCCGGTTTTATCTCCGAGGCGGCCGCCTTCGCGCACACGACCGTCGCGGCAGCAAGCGCTATGGACGACGTCAGCCTAAGATTGAACGCCTCTTGTCCGGTCTTTAGCAAAAGCTGCATGACAGCGATCCCGGCCGCGCATATGACTATCTGTATTCCAACGTAGGCCGGAAGCTTCATGCCGCGGGCCGACGCGATCAGCCCCGCTGCGTAGGATACGGCGAAGCAAACTGCGGGAAAGACCGCGGGCAGCGAAACGTCCCCGGGCTCCGTTATTATCACAAGGAAATAGAAGAACCAGCAGAAGACTCCCGCCGCGAAAAGTATTCTGGAAAGGCCGCATACGGCAGCTGTAGTTCTCTTCATCGCAGCAGCTCCGTTTCTTCTATTATGCGTCCTGAACCGTCGTCCTCCGGCAGAACGTACCATACAGGAAGAGGCTGGGCCGCGTCCAGCGCGTCCAGCCTGCGGCTCTTCTTGCGCGCAAGGCAGAACATCTGCCCGAGAGCGTGGTATTCACCGGATATCTGTTCCAGCGGAAGCTCCGTGGAGCCTCCCTGATAATCTATCTCCGCCAGCGCCGTAAGCAGCGTCTCCGCCTGGTCTTCTCCCTCCGCTGGTCTTACTGTCCTTGCCTCGCGGCGTACGGTACCGGTCGCTTCGTCATGGACGTCATAGCCGGGTATCGCCAGAGAGCATATCACGCCCCGCACGCTTAGCTGCGAGATAAGGGACGCAGCCAGCGAAAGCATGCGCTCGAGTTCTTCCTCCATAAGTCTGTGCACGGTCTCAGGTCCGGAAGGAGTCTCTACGGTCTCCGCTCTGGAACAGCTCTGAAGATCCACGAACAGACAGGTCCTGCGAACGTCCATCTTTTCGCGGATGTTGACCATAAGGTCGCCGCCCTTCGCCAGCAGTCTCCAGTTTACGTCCCGGAAGCTCTCGGATCCGCTGTAGTCACGGACATTCTGTATCAGCGAGGCGTCCGTGTACATGCCTTTCTTCGAAAGTTCCATCTCGGACAGCCTGCTCAGTATTCCGGATACGTCGACTTCGATCAGAGACGGAAATACCACGGCCCTCAGTTCCGTGTCCAGCGGAATGCTTACGGAATTCTCCGAAAGACCGAAACCGTCTCCGGAAGAAGCTTCCACGCAGCCGAAAGCCTTTACCCCGCGCTTTACCGCGCTGAGTGTCTCCGTCCATTCCAGACTCTGGTGAGGCATCACCCACGAAAAGACCGCAGCGTCCTCCTCCGCCATGGAAACGCACGCAGCCTCCCCGGCGGGAAGCTCCGCGCGCAGCCATACGACCGGTATGAACTTGTCGTTGCTCAGGGTAACGTCCACGTCCAGGGTGTCCCCCGGGAAGCCGCAGACCACGCGGGTGCCGGTCCTAACGTCCAGCTTTTTGAGCGAAGACCTTGTCCACAGCCACGAGATGAGGCACAGCAGAAAAGCCCCCGCAAGCACCGCGAACAGGAGATCTATGCCGAAATATGCCGAAAGCAGAGCCAGCGCCGCAAGGACAGCCAGCCCCGCCGGATTTACGAAATTACTTTTTACCTGCTGCATCGAAACGCTCCGAGCCTTCGGGCGGAACCGGAGTATTCTTAAGAATGTCCGAAAGAACGTCTTCCGCGCCGCGCTTAGCGTACTGCGCGGCCCTGGAAAGCCTTACCCTGTGCGACAGCACCGGCAGGAATATCTGCGAAATGTCCTCCGGGGTAACGTAGTCCCTGCCGTTCATCGCGGCAAGCGACTTTCCGCCCTGATACAGGCAGATGGAAGCCCTGGGCGAAGCCCCGCTCTCAAGATCCTTGTCGGCCCTGGTAGCCTGGACCAGATCCACTATGTACTGCTTTACGAACTCGCTTACGTAGACGCCGCGTATCTCTTCGCGCATCTGCATGAGCTGCTCCGGACCTGTGACCGCGTTGACCACGGACAGATCCACCTCGTCGCCCAGCGATGAAAGTATGCGTTTCTCCTCGTCCTTGTCGGGGAATCCCAGCGACAGCCTTACGAAGAACCTGTCCATCTGCGCCCACGGCAGCATGAAGGTGCTCTCGCGCTCCACGGGGTTCTGCGTGGCGAGCACGAAGAAAGGCTTAGGCAGCGCGTATGTATCGTTGTCTATTGTCACCTGCTCTTCCTCCATGGCCTCCAGAAGCGCCGACTGCGTCCTGGGGATGGCGCGGTTTATCTCGTCCGCGAGCAGTATGTTCGTGAAGATCGGGCCTTTTACGTGGCGGAACTCCGCGCTCTTCTGGTCGTAGACCGTCATGCCCGTAATGTCCGAAGGCATAAGGTCCGGGGTGAACTGTATGCGGCGGAACCCGCAGCCCAGAGCCCTGGCCAGCGTCTTTACCAGAGTGGTCTTACCGCTGCCGGGCAGGTCGTCCAGCAGAACGTGGCCGCCGACGAAGACCGCCATTAGTATCAGCGATATCTGATCGTCCTTGCCGACGAATATCTTAGAAGTCTCTTCTTTAATGAGTCCGGTGCATTCCTTGATGGTCATTGTGATCCTCCGGTCGTCCTCTCCGCGCGTTACAGATACATATTATCTCAATATAATATTATATATGTTCAGGCCGGTCATTAAAAGCCAAACATCGATATGTTGGCACAGGCCGCGCTTATGTGTTATAATTCCTCAAATCAGGAATATGCAGAAAAAAGGAGACGGAAATGAGAAAACTGTTTTTCGCGTATCTATTCATTTTCATAAACATATACATCAACATCGGAGCCTGCAAGCTGGGAATAACGCCGACTTTCGTGGGATACATCATCCTCATTGCCGCGCTGCGCGAACTTGAAAGCGAAAGTACGGAATTCCCCAGGCTGAAGCCTTTCGCGTCCGCGATGGCGGTCTACACCGGTATCTGCTGGGTGCTGGACATCTTCGGGATCGGGACCACCAGCACGGCCGGAACGGTAATAATGCTGATCCTGTCGCTGATAAGCTTCGTCGTCGGTCTGTACATGCTTTACTGCGTTATAGAAGGCATAGCGGACATGGAGGACAGTTACGGCGCGGATCTCGGCGTCGCCGGGCTCAGGTCTGTCTTCAAAGTCATGGTAGTGGCGGAGATCGCGGCCTTCGTACTGATGCTGATACCGCCGGTGTCGCTGATCGCGATGATCGTAGTCCTGGTAGCGACCATCATGCTGCTCGTACGCCTTAACGCTACGTCCAAGGCTTACGAGGATCTTAAGTGGAGAAATGTCGGATAAGATGGACCTTCTTTCGCAGTACAAGGGACTGCGCAAAGAGATATATGTGCTCTTTTTCGGGCGCATAGTTACGAATCTGGGGGCCATGATATGGCCCATGCTGACCCTGATAATGAGTCAGAAGCTGGGAATGGACGCGAGTACCATTGCTTTTGTAATGGTGCTGGCGGGCATCGTAATGGTCCCGGCAAACCTGTACGGCGGCAAGCTCGCCGACAAATACAACAAGAAGAAGATAATCGTCACTTTCGACATAGTTTCAGTCGTCTGCTTCGTCGTCTGCGGCCTCATTCCGCTGTCGGTCTATACGATAGGACTGTTCTTCATAGCAGGCATAGGCCAGAATCTGGAAGGACCTTCCTACAACGCCCTGCTAGCCGATCTTTCCACCACGGCGGACCGCGAAAAAGCTTATTCCCTGATGTACCTGGGCGGCAACCTGGGTCTCGTGCTCTCGCCGACCATAGCAGGATTGCTGTTCAAGAACTACCTGTGGCTGTCGTTCATCATAAGCGGCGTTGCCATTGGCATGTCCACCCTTCTGATAGCGTTTAAGATAAAGGACATCACCCCGGAAAAGGATAACTCGGAAGGATCCGTCTACCAGCAGTCCAGGAGCGACGTCAGCATAATAACGGTGCTGAAGGAGAACAAGGTAGTGGTGCTGTTCTGCGTGACCATAGCGCTGTACTACGCGGCCTACCACCAGTACGGATACCTGATGCCTCTGGACATGGGACGCGTGCACGGGGACACCGGAGCGGCGCTGTACGGCACCGTATCCAGCCTCAACTGCATAGTCGTCGTCATCTTTACGCCCATCATAACCAGGATATTCAAAAAGATCATCAACACCAGAAAGATCCTGATAGGACAGGGTCTGGTGCTTATCGGATACGTTACGTTCCTTACGTTCCTGGGGCGCATCGCGTTCTATTACATTGCGATGCTGCTGTTCACCTGGGGCGAGATATTCACGACCATTTCCGAAGGTCCTTATACCTCCACCCGCATGCCGGCGAGCCACCGCGGACGAATCAACGGCTTCAACTCTCTGCTCAATTTCGTGCTCCAGAGCGCCAGCCAGCTGTCTGTGGGAGCGCTGTACGACAACTACGGTTCCACCGCGGCGTGGATCCTTGTGATAGGCATGGTGCTCGCCGCGATGGCGCTTACCGTGATCCTGATACGCCTGGACCGCAAGGCCTACCCGAAGCTCTACACGAGCGGACAGAGCGAACAGAATGAACAGTAGGAACCACCCTTTGATCATAAGCGATCCGGCCGGATATCTCGCGTCGTCCAGACCCGGACAGAAGGCAGAAAAGCTGCGCTCCGTCTGCGTAGACGGCAGCATAGTTCCCGCGTACGTCATAAACGACCAGAACGGCTGCGGAGTGAACGGCGCGGCATGCCTGGCGGCTTTCGCTTCCGGCGGCGCGATGACCTTCGGCGAAGCTCTGAACATCTGCAAAAGCATTGCGCTAAACGGATACTCCCGCCTAAGGGGCAGCGCAGTGGACTTCTACACTAGGCTCGGACAGGAAGCGCCCTTCATAAGGAAGTGCCTTAAGGCTTCCTCCGTGCCTTTCGGAGCGCGGAGCGGCCTGTTCGTAAAGAGCCGCGCCGTCAGAGAGATACTTGCCGGCAGGCCCGTACTGCTGAACATAGGGATATCCGGACAGTACAGGGACCACACCGTTACGGCTTACGGATTCGAGGAATGGTCCGTGGGAGAACGCGGCAGAAAAGTCCTGTTCTTCAGGATACGGGACGGCTACTCCATGGAGGACCGGTGGCTGGAATACAAAGGGATCCTGGGCATCTCGGTCACCTACCTTAAGCCGAAAGAATAAAGACCGACACACAAAAAGAGAGGCTGATGCCTCTCTTCTGTATTTTATTAAGGCTGCTGCTTATTTCATTTTGCGGGTTATGAAGTACACCGCAGCTCCGCCTATCACCAAACCTGCAGCCGCGCAGACGTAAGGCAGATATGAAGCGGACTTATTCTCCCCTCCTTTATTGGGATCGACAGGATCGGTATTCTGGTTTGGATCCGGAGTCATATTCTGATTCGGATCAGGAGTCGCGTTCTGGTTTGGATCCGGAGTCGGATCCGGATGCGGCGCCTCCTTTGCCTTTACGGTTATCTCAAAAGTATCTGAAACTCCCTCGTAGGATAATATGATGATCTGAGTTCCGGGATTGTTATAGTCCGGCTGTGTAGCTGTAATCTTCTCTCCGTCGTTCAGATCGAAGAATCCGAGGTTGGTAAGCACCCTCACCTTCAGGCCCTTAAGATCAAGCGCCTCTCCGTCCTTATACTCCAGCTTGTTCGGCATTTCCATTATCTCGATGGCCTAGACGGTCTCGACTTCCGGAGGCTCCGGCTCGTTGGAAAAGATCTCGACTTTGATCAGCCTGCTGTACGCAGGAGCCGACTGCCGACCGTCTCTGTTGTTCCAAACTCCGCAGCAATAATACGTTACACCCGTATTATTATCATTGAATTTGTATTCTTTACCTTCGGCACCGATGATCGCCTTGATCGTAGATATATCGTTCGCCGTGGTGCTGTACCACTGATATGTAAGCGTTCCGCCGTCAGTGGTCTCGGCATCGACCCAAAGCGGAACCTCTTTCCCGGTCTCCAGATGGCAGTCGGGAACCGTAGCGGTAATTACGGGCATCGCAGGTTCCGGGTCGAAGAACTCCACCCTGATGAGTCTGCTGTATACCGGATCCGACTGCCTGCTGTTGATGTTGTTCCAGACACCGCAGCAGTAATACGCAACTTCCGCGTAGTCCTGTTTAAGATCCAGATCGCTGCTGTTAGCGCCTGTTATAGCCTTTATTGTGGTGATATCGTTGACGTTGGTCTTGTACCACTGATATGTCAGAGTTCCCTGCTCCCCGACAGTCGCGTGGCACCATACTCCGGTCTCGCTGCCCACCTTCATGTGGACGTCCGGCCCGGTGCTGTCGATGACAGGGGTCAGGGGCGAGATCCAGACCATGATCAGTCTGGAGTACACGGGTTCCGACTGCGCTCCGTTTATGTTGTTCCAGACACCGCAGCAAAAATATGTTATCCCGCCTTTGGTCGCCTTATAACTGTACTCTTTGCTTGTGGCGCTGTCTATTGCGCGGATGGTAGTGATATCGTCTACCGTGGTGCTGTACCATTGGTACGTCAGAGTTCCGCCGTCCTTGGATTCAGCATCCACCCAAAGATGAACTTCGTCTCCGACATTCAGGTAGCAGTAGGGTCCGTTACCGGTGATCTCCGGTTTCTGCGGACCGCCGGCCGCAAATGCCGGGCAAAGACATCCGGCAACTAAGATCAGAACAAGAAACAATGCAGAGATCTTTTTCATGACGCTGTCTCCTTTCATACGGATCTATACCTTAACAAGTATATTATACAAAACACCTTCGGCGAAAAACAATCATCACATTCCGGACCGCAAAATATAAAGAGACAGCGTTCGTTCCGCTGTCTCTTGTGTTCACTGATGCTGTGCCGCACCGCTCCTGGCCGACAGAAGCGTGTTGAGGCACCGTCTTGCCTCGCCTGCCTGTTCGGACGTTACGGCATCCGGATCGCCGTAACGCGCGGCGATGTATATGTCTCTGAGCTTCTTGTTCTCCGGTAATCCCGAGAAATCCTCTGAAATATCCAGCACGTCCTGAGACGTATCGGAAGGACTGAGCCTTGCATGCCCTGAAAAGACTTGCTCCAGATAAACTCGGTAGATCTTGCGGATCTGCTTAACGTTTGCGGAAAGAGCAGTTTCCTGAGATCTGCGGTGCCTGAGCCCTTCGAAAGGTATCCTTTCTATACGCTCGTGAGCTCGTCCGGACTTTACAGGATCGGAGCGCTTGCTGCGCAGCAGCCTTACGGCTATGATCACCAGGAAAACGATCAGGACCACTATCAGTATCCAGAACAAAGTATTGCTGGAGACGCTCACATGCGGGTCCTCCCCGTCCATGGGCTCAGTATCGATGTTCTCCTCCGCAGCATTCGGATCGATTATCGGATTATCCGCGGGAAGTCCTCCCTCTTCATCCGGGAGCCGGGAAATGTCCGGCGTTTCCTTCTGCGGGAACAGCAGGCTGTACAGATAGGCCAGAACACGGGTAAGCTGCTTGAAAAGATAAGTTATGACCGGGACCGCTCCGCTGAAAAGAAGTACCGCAGCTGTAAGCAGTACCGGCAGAGCCACTACGAAGGCGGTGTCCATTGCCCTAAGCCTGCCGGTGGCCCCGAAACCAAGCCTCATTCCGCGCAGCGAAGCAACGGCAAGAACAAAGAAGAATAATCCGTACTCTTCTCCTCCCAGAAGCTTGCTGCCGTACCAGGCATCGTTGCTGAAGCGGAATATTATGAGGAGACCTGTAAGGACGAGCGCCATAATAAGCATCAGCTTAATGCGGCGTCTGTATACGTCCAGGTATTCCTCGAAGTTTCCTATGGTCATGTAAATAACATAGTACGCCCAGGCTGCCGCGTGGACCAGAAATACCGGCCGGAACGGGTTCATGAGGAAACTGAGACCGGGAAGAAGCGAAATCACGAAACGAAGCGGAGCGCTTTTAATGTGCACTGTCAGGAATCCCAAAGCAAAGCTGGATACCAGAAGCACGCCTATCTGCAGCGCCCACGGTGACGTAATGTTCGTTATTACGCCGTAGACCTTGCCGCCGCTGGACGCGTAGTACGCCACAGTAAGAGACAAAAGCGCAAGGGCATAGAAATAGAAAGACATGTCCGCGCAAACGCGTACAGGAGCATAAAGACCGGATATGCTTATGTTTTTTTCTGCGATCTTCACAGGATGCTTGCTCCGTTCCCGTCCGGCACCATTACCACCGGACGTGTCTCGGCATGGCTGCCGAGGTAATCTATTACTGAAGCCGTCTCCGGACTTACTGAAGGAGTAATTACTATATAGCAGCAGTTGCTGCGCCTGCGGTCCACACAGCTTTCCACGATGCTCTCGAACGACATGAATCCGGCGGGCCTGGCTATTCCGATCCTGCGGAGGATGAAGAACAGGTGCTCCCTGCCTATCCCCTCGCGGATGGAGAACAAGTCTCCGTTGGACATCATGGCGTACGGGATCTTTGCGTCCTCCAGCTGCTCGCATACAGTGCGCACGATCTTAAGGCACTCTTCCATCTGCGGACGCATGGTGCTGACCATGTTTACAAGGATCATGGCGATGCGGTCCGTGGTGAAGTCGTTCTGACGCACCATCAGCCTGCCAACCTTTGCAGTCTGGTTCCAGGAGATCTGCTTCATTGGCTCGCGCCCTGTATAGTCCCTGTAGCCGAGCAGCATGGTGGGGTCGTCTATTATGAAACGCCTTACGGAAATGTCGCCTATCTCCCCTCCCGGGAAATCCAGATCCTCCTCCGGACACTTTTCTGAAGTGCATATTATCTTTTTGGTGATCTGTCCGTTGTAGATTATCGGGGACAGACCCAGGAAGTCTCCGGTCTCCAGGAAATACTTACCCAGATCGTGGATGCCGCGCCTGCTGAGAGAAATGTGCAGCTTCCCGCTGAACCTGCTGCGGGCAGGCAGGAAAAAGCTGTGCTTTACGTTAGTGCCGGTCTCGTGGCGGGTTACGTGGACCCTTATGAATTCCTTATCTTCCCGTACGGAAGCGTCGGGTTCCAGGTACAGCGAAAGACCCACGAACAGAAGCGGGATCCTGTGGGGGTTCGTGACAGTGTAATACAGAGTCGCGGTCTCCTGCGGTTCTACGAGCGTGGTGTCCACGTCGAAATCCACCTGCAGAGGGCGTCTGTTGCCCCACAGACTTACGACCTCTATTACGATCAATATAACCATAAGAAGTAATATGATTATTGTGATCATATCTTTTCCAGCGGTACCTCTATGCTTTCTATAAGGTCTTCCATGGCGCGGGTGTTGTCGTGGTGCCTGCTGCTTATAAGCATTATGCGGTGCGGAAGCACGCAGAGAGCTTCCTTCTTGATGTCTTCGGGGATCACGTAGTCGCGGCCCTGCATGGCTGCGTAGATCTGGCTGGCACGGTAGAGCGCAAGCGATCCGCGCGTAGATACGCCGTTGGCGATCTTCTCGTCCGTGCGGGTGCGCTCGACTATGTCCATAATGTATCCGGCTATGTCGTCGCTTACACGGACATCGGAGAAGCTTGCGCGAAGAGCCGCTATCTCCTCCGCGCTGATTACAGATTCTATGTCCTCCAGCAGCTGCTTGGTGTCCGGACGGCGCAGAACGGAGATCTCCTGCTCGCGTGTCATGTAGCCAAGCTTAAGACGCATGAAGAAACGGTCCAGCTGCGCCTCGGGCAGCGGGAACGTACCGTAGGATTCTATGGGGTTCTGGGTAGCCATTACCATGTACGGCTCTTTCATTTTGTAGCTGGTGCCGTCCACGGAGATCTGCTTTTCTTCCATTACCTCCAGCAGGGCGGACTGGCTGCGCGGGGTGGCGCGGTTGATCTCGTCCGCAAGTATTATCTGCGCAAAGAGCGGACCCGGACGGAACTCGAACTCGCCGTTCTTCTGGTTGAAGAAGTTGATGCCTGTAAGGTCCGAAGGCAGAAGATCCGGAGTAAACTGGATGCGGCGGAACTCACCGCCTATGCTGCGGGAAAAGGCGCGCAGCAGCATAGTCTTGCCTGTTCCGGGAACGTCCTCCAGAAGCACGTGGCCGGAGGCTATCAGGCATACTGCAAGCTGCTCTATCACGTCGTCCTTGCCGACTATGATGCGTCCGCAGTTCTTTATTATGTCTTCCTTGAATTTAACGAATGCTTTTGTATCCATGTCGATTCTCCCTTGATCCGCTGTCCTCCGCAGCATTGCGTCCGATGCGGTTCTGCATTTTATTTATTATATGAAAATAGCCCTTGCGCGTCAACAAGGCAGCTCCGTGTCCGGACACCGCCTTGAAGTGTTTTGAGTATCATTGATCTATCTGTACTTCTATTTAATTACGAACGTTGCAGTATACACGATATCCTCGGGGCACGGTATGCCCGGGTCGCAGATCTGAAGCGAAACGTTCAGGCCGCTCTCCTGTGCCGCAAGATCGAAGTGGCAGAGCGCGATGCCCATGTCTATCTTCTGAACGTCCCAGCCGTCCGGGGTAACGTAGCCTTTGCTGCGCTTTTCGTAGAAGTGGGCCTTATCGCCGCATACGACCACGCGCCAGGGCTGCTTGTTGACAGCCGACGGAGCGAGCCTTACGCCTTCCAGCGCTTCCGCAAGCTTTCCGGCATTCTCTTCCGTAAGAGGCTTGCCGAACGAACCTTCGAAGAACAGCTCTCCGGACTTCATGCGGGTGTCCGCCTTTATGCCTTTGCGCATCATGGATTCGCGCAGGGACATCTTCTTTGCGGGATATCCGAGCGGGCTTACGCAGGGCATCACCTCGTCTTCCGCAAGATCCATGGCTTTTTCGAACGCAGCGCGGTCCATTGTCCCGGCGATCCAGGTAGTGCCTATGCCCAGGGATTCCGCGAACAGGACTATCTTTTCGAACATGTAGCCGAAGGCTTCCTCCGCATGGGGGATCTTACGCATCTTTCCCGCTATGTATGCATCCGTGCCTACGATCACAGGACTTGAAAGCCCGTCCTTCTTTGCGTCCAGAAGTTTCCAGACGATCGGGATGCCGTAGGGTGTTTCAGCCTTTTCAGCAAAATCCATGATCTTCTGAGCGTCCTCCGGACGAAGAGCGTTTCCGTCGAAAGTGCGCACGCTTCGCCTGCTGCGCATTACATCCAGTATCTTCATCTTGCCGGTCCTTTCTGTTTTTAACCGATGCTGCTTATCTTATGAATTCCCGGTCCTTTTCCGGTATTCCGTTCCCGCTGCTGTCGAAGCGTTCCACCTTCATGTGAAGATCGTATTTCCCCCTGAGCGCGGCTATCCTGGCCACCATCTCCTCCGTGAAGGCGCAGGCGCTGCCGTTCCGGCCGGTATAATAAATGTTGACAGTGATCATTCGGTCTCTCCTGACAGGATCGGATCCAGACGCCTGCCGGTCAGTTTTCCATGGATAAAGAATACCATATTGCTGGGATATCCGCAAATGCCTGATACAAGATCGCGGCATCGTAAACGGGTCTGCAAAAAGCAGAAAAGAGGCATACGCCTCTTTTCCGTTTCCGTGGTTGCGGAGGAAGGATTTGAACCAACGACCTCCGGGTTATGAGCCCGACGAGCTACCAACTGCTCTACTCCGCGATGATATTAAGTTTGGTGCCGAGAACCGGGGTCGAACCGGTACGATATTGCTATCGGGGGATTTTAAGTCCCCTGCGTCTGCCAATTCCGCCATCCCGGCAGTTTTCGGCCAAGTGCCTTTGAATGCCCGGGCGAGGCTTCTGGCCTCGCTCGGGTTATGGCTCCGGAGGTCGGGCTCGAACCGACAGCCTACCGGTTAACAGCCGGTTGCTCCGCCATTGAGCTACTCCGGAATAGGCTTCGCTTTTTTCAGCGACTTCGTTATTATATAGCAGAGGTTTTGTAATGTCAATAATAAAAACCGCTGCTTTGCCTGCGTTGTTCCGTCCTTTTATTGCTGCGCCTCATCCGCGGCGCCGGCGCGCACGATCTTAGCCTTTTCCGTATACTTACGCGCCTTCTCAGACTCGCCCAGAGCCTCGTAAACGGCCGCCAGAGCGTCCATTGCGTCCACATTGGACGGAGATAGCCTTAGCACGTTCAGATAGCCCTCTGCGGCCTCTTTTTTGTGCCCGAGCTCATTGTAGGCGGACGCCAGATAGAAGTGCAGCGGCCACCATTTGGAGTATTCGGTCCCGACGTAGGGCTCCAGGACCGCAAGGCCCTCCTCCAGCCTGCCGGCCTTAAGGAGCTCCGCTCCGCGCTCTATCTTCACGGGGTCGTCCAGCTCTCTTACCCTCTGTTCTATCTCCTCTATAGGCGCGGTCTGCTCGGTGTCGTCCCTGTCCGCGCACGTAAGATACTTCTTCCACGCAAGCTGCGCCTTAAGGTACTGTCCCCCGTTAAGATACACGTAACCCAGGTAGTACCAGCCCGGAGCGTAGTCCGGGAAAGCGTCGGTAAGATGTTCGAAATACTCCGCAGCTTCGGATTTGAGTATCTTTATAAGCTCCGTGTCGTCCTCCGAGCCTTCCAGCGCCAGATACCAGTATCTGCAGCCTCCGGCATAGGCGAACATGGCGTCCCTTCCGTCACCGTCGAAGCACATCCCGGCGCGCAGATAGGCCATTCCCAGGCGGTAGTTTCCGACCTTCATGGCCTCCCCGGCCTTGCCGGAAAATACCTTTACCAGCTTTTTGTCGAACAGCCGGTGCAAAAACCTTACGTACTGATCCGCGTACCTGAACTGAGTGTCGGAACCTAATACGATGGCTATGTTGTCAGCTATCTTTACAGCGGAAAGACCGCTGTCCGCAAGCACCGCCAGATCGTCCTTCCTTACCGGGACGGGGACGCCTTTCATGAAGGACAGATCCGCCTCGTCCGTAAACTCGTCCACGGGCATCTCCACGAACAGCATGTCCGAGAGCTGTTTTTCCATGTAAGGCTTAAGCCTGTCTTTTCTGCTCCTGAATACCGGAAGCATGCTACATCCTTTCCGGAGCCTTTATTCCCAGAAGCCCCAGTCCGTTCTTTATGGTCTGCATGGCGGCGGACGTAAGCAGCAGCTTTGCTCTGCGCTCAGTTCCGTCGTCCACAAGAATGTGTTCGTCGTGGTAGAACTTGTTGAAAGCCTGAGCCACCTTTACCGTATGCCTTGTTACTATGGACGGCTCGTACTTGTCAGCGGCGTCCTTAACGGCTGCCGGGAAAGCGTAGATCAGTTTGGACAGCTCGTAGGCCGCGGGTGTAAGCACCGGGGAAAGATCCGCGTTCTCCGCGGTCTTCGCGTCGACCGTATCGCCGAACTTCTCCGCGGCATTGCGGAGAACGGAAGCGCAGCGGGCGTGGGTGTACTGTACGTAGGGGCCGGTCTCGCCGTCGAAGTTCAGTATCTCGTCCCAGTCGAAGACATAATCCTTTATGCGGCCGGAGGAAAGCTCGTTGAACATTACGGCGCCTATGCCGACCACCTTGGACGTCTCGTCGATCAGGTCCGCGTTGACGCCCTTCTCCGTCACTATCTCGCGGGTCTTGGATACAGCGATCTTGAGAACGTCCTCCAGGAAGACCACTCTGCCCTTCCTTGTGGACAGCGTGCCCTCGGGAAGACTGACCATGCCGAAGTTTACGTGCACGCAGTCCTTCGCCCACTCGTAACCCATGAGCTCCAGCACCTTGAAGAGCTGCTTGAAGTGCAGATCCTGCTGGGACGCCACTACGTATATGGACTTGTCGAAATCGTAGGTCTTCTTGCGGTATTTGGCGGACGCCAGGTCCCTGGTAAGGTATATGGACGTTCCGTCGCTCTTCGTTATGATGGCGGGGGTAAGGCCGTAGGGCTCCAGGTCCACGATCTGCGCGCCCTGGGACTCCTTCAGCAGTCCCTTTTCCTTAAGTTCCTCTATTACCGCGGGCATCTTGTCCGTGTAGAAGGACTCGCCGGACCAGTCGTCGAAGTCTATGTCCATCATGTCGTAGACGCGCTTGAACTCCTTAAGGCTCTCGTCGCGTATCCACTGCCACAGATCCTTCTCGGCCTTTTCGCCGCGCTCCAGAGCGGCGAAGGCTTCGCGGGCCTCCTCCGTAAGCGCGGGGTCGTTCTTCTCTTCCTCGTGGAAGCGCACGTACAGCGCAAGCAGCGTGCTGATGGGGTTGGCCTCGACCTCTTCCCTGTTTCCCCAGCGGCGGTAGGCCGCGATTATCTTTCCGAACTGGGTGCCGTAGTCGCCCAGATGGTTCATCCTTACTACCTTGTAGCCAAGGAAATCAAAAAGCTTATACAGCGAGTTGCCTATTACAGTGGTCCTTATGTGTCCTATGTGGAAGGGTTTGGCGATGTTGGGGGAGCTGAACTCCACTATGACGGTCTTGCCCGCGCCCTCGTCCGAGCGTCCGTAGGAATCTCCGGCGGCCATGGCCTCCTCCAGCACCGATCTTGTAAAGAAATCCTTGCTGATGAACATGTTGAGGAACGCGTTCACGGCCTCCACTTTCTCGAACAGCGGCGCTCCGGATATCTTTTCCGCCAGTTCCGCGGCTATCAGAGGCGGCGCCTTCCTTAAAAGCTTGGCCAGCCTGAAGCATGGGAAAGCGTAGTCTCCGTGCGAGGTGTCCGCGGGTACTTCCACCAGCTGCTCTATCTCCGCCGGCTCCATGCCTTCCACGTACTGCGATATGATTTCTGCTATCTCTTTCCTGAAGTTGATCATTGTTTCTCTTTTATAACCTGTTACTGCTGCCACCGAAAACGTCGATTACTTTTTCAGCGTTACTATCGTTACTCCGTCTCCGCCTTCGCCGGGGTTTCCGCGGCGGAACGACGCTACACGTTTATCTTTCTTAAGGAGCTTCGCGATGCCGTCTCTGAGGATGCCCGCTCCGCGTCCGTGGATTATCGATACCGTCTCCAGATGAGCCAGGAACACGTCGTCCAGATACTTTTCCACGACTATCTCCGCGTCCGCCAGGCTCTGCCCCACAACGTTCACGGACATCGGCACGCTCATTGCCTTGGCGTTCACCAGCCTGGAATGTTTTATCTTTTCGCGTTCCTTTTCGGTTACGTTCTCCTTTACGATGGTCACGCCGGAGATGTTCACCTTAAGCTTCAGCGATCCGATCTGCACCTGCATGTCGCCCTTGTCGTCCGGAACGTCCAGCACCGTGCCCTTCTGCCCTACGGACAGCACGTTTACACGTATTCCGGGCTTTATGTCCTCCGGCTCCGGCTTGTCGTAGTTGACAAGTTCCTCCGGCTTTCTGGCGTAGCCTTTGCGCATCTGCGAGAGCTTCTTCTTGCTCTCCTCGGCGGCTCTGTTTACCGCGGCGCTGTCCAGGGCTTCGGCGACGGACTTCTGCATCTCGTTTATCTGCGCGGAAGCGTCTTCCACAAGCTTTCTTGCTTCCTCCCTCGCCTCGTCCAGATACTCCTCGCGGCGGGCCCTGAGTTTCTCCTCCGCGGCGTCCATCCTGGCCTTCTGGGCCTCCATCTCCGCGCGCAGCTGAGCCGTGCGCCGTTCGTCCTCTTCTATCTTTTTGCGGCTCTCTTCGATAGTGGACATTACGTCCTCGAAGGCCGCGTCGCCCTCTTCTATGAAGCGCCTGGCGTGGTCTATCACCTTGGCCGGAAGCCCCAGCTTCTCCGAGATCTCGAAGGCGTTGGACTTGCCCGGCATGCCTATTATAAGGCGGTAGGTCGGAGAAAGCGTCGCGACGTCGAATTCCATCGAAGCGTTCTGGACGCCCTTCGTAGAGAGCGCGTATTTCTTAAGTTCCGTGTAGTGCGTAGTCGCTATGGTCTTGGCGCCCTTGTTGTAAAGGTGGTTGAGCACCGAGATCGCCAGCGCCGCGCCTTCCGTGGGATCGGTACCGGCTCCGAGCTCGTCCGCAAGGACCAGACTGCCTCTTGCCGACTGCTTGCATATGTGGACTATGTTGGTCATGTGCGAGCTGAACGTCGAAAGGCTCTGCTCAATGCTCTGCTCGTCGCCTATGTCCGCGAAGATGTCCGAGAACACGCAGACGGTGGAACCGCTTCCGGCCGGTATGAACAGTCCGGACTGCGCCATCAGGCACAGCAGACCAACGGTCTTCAGCGTTACTGTCTTTCCGCCCGTGTTAGGACCGGTTATCACCAGCGTGCTGAAGCCGTCCCCTATGCTTATGTCTATGGGCACTACCTTTTTGGGATCTATCAGCGGATGGCGGGCCTTGCGGAGCCTGACTATGCCCTCCGTGTTAATGACCGGCATGGACGCGTTCATGCTGCAGGCAAGCCTGCCCTTGGCGAACATGAAGTCCAGCTTTACGAGTATCTCCTGATTGGCCTTTATCTGAAGCTCCGCGGCTCCCACCTGAGCGGACAGTTCCCTGAGGATCCTTGCTACTTCCTGCTTTTCCGCAAGCTCAAGTTCCCGAAGCTCGTTGTTCATGTTCACGATGGCCTGAGGCTCTATGAACAGCGTTGCGCCGGAAGCGGACTGGTCGTGGACTATGCCCGGCACCCTGGCCTTGTGCTCCTGCTTTACCGGGATCACGAAACGGCCCTGGCGCATGGTTACGATCGCGTCCTGAAGGATGAGCTTGTTGTCCGAGGAATTGACTATCTGCTGGACCTTGGCTCTGATGGACTCGTTCTGGCGCAGTATGGCCTTGCGCAGCCTGCGAAGCTCGGGAGAAGCGGAATCGCTCATCTCGTCCTCGGAGATTATGCAGCGGTCTATCTCCTCCTCCAGCCCCTTCAGCACGCAGATGGCGGACACAAGTCCGTCTATCCTGGGAAGTTCCGGAAGGTCGGACGACAAAAATGCCGCGGTCCTTCTTGCGGAACTGAAATTGTACGCCGCCTCCAGCAGCTGCTTCTGCGTAAGCACGGCGCCGCGCGCCGCAAGATGCACGAAACCGGAGATATCGTAGAAGTTGCCGAAAGGCGGTGCGCCCTTCTTTAAAAGTACCGTCACCGCCTCGTCAGTATCGGAAAGCGCTTCGCTGATCTTTACGGCGTCGGTATCCGGCAGGAGTTTCTGCGCCTGCTCGGCCGTCAGCCTGCTCGAACATTCGTCGGTCAGCTTTTCGATTATTTTATTGTACTCTAAAACACGTATGGCTTTAGGATCCATTATTCTCCCTTATCTGGAGCCGTTCCTGTACGCTTCCAGGTCGTTCTTCAGGTGGATGTTCTCCATCTGGATGTCGAAGAAGCTGCTCTCGATGTCCCTGCAGCGGGTCTCGAGCTCCTGGATCTTGCGCTGAGCCTCCAAAGGAGCGTTGTCGTTCTGCTGGACCCTGGCGATCAGATCCTCGACCTTGGCTCTGAGCTCGTCGTTGAGGCGCTTCTCTTCTTCCAGTTCGGCGGACAGGGAAGCTATCTTCTGATCCTTCTCCGCGACGTAGCGCTGAAGAGTCTCCCTGCTGGAGCTCATGCCGGCGACTTCTTCCTTGTAGGCCGCGTAGTTGGCCTTGAGCTCTTCCCACATGCGCTCGTAGCTCTGGGCGTTCTCGGCAAGCTTCTGGTTCTGGGCCTTAAGCGAGTCGATGTCCGCGTCGAGGCTGTAATACTCGTCCGCGATCAGCATTCCTGCCAGGACCGCCAGCGCGGATCTGGGCTGGGTATTGGAACCGTCGTCCAGCTCCCTCATCTTGGAATCTACCTTGTCGGCAAGCTTGAGCACGTAGTCTCTGGGCATGTCGCCGGAGAGCGTGTACTCCGAACCGTAGACCATTACGGTAACTGTGTTTCTTTCACCCATGGCATCTCCTTTTGTATGGTTAAATATCTTTAGATAAGTTTTAGATCTCTCTTAATACCGCGTCGAACCTGTCCTTAAGGGCGGCCAGCACCTTTTCGTTGATGGCGTTTACTTCCGTATCCTTTAAGGTCCTGTCCTTGGCCCTGTACGTGAGCGAGAACGCCAGGCTCTTGCAAAGCGGCGGCACCGGCACTCCGCGGTAGACGTCGAAGAGCTTTACGCCTTCCAGAAGATCGCCTGCCTCGGAAGCGATGAGCTTCTCCAGATCCCCTGCCTTTACCTCTTCTTTTACGACGAGGGCGAAATCCCTTACCATCGCCGGATACTTGGGCAGCGGTTCGTATTTCTTCTCCCTGTCGGAGAGTTCCGCGATCTTAGCGAAATCCAGCTCCGCGGCGTAGACCTCGCAGTCTATGCCGTAGCCCTCCGATACTTCCGGATAGACTTGGCCGAGCACGCCTATGCAAGCGCCGTCCTTAAGGATGCGCGCGCAGCGTCCGGGGTGGAAGCTGGGATCAGAGCTCTCGGTAACGAACTCGGTACCTTTTACTCCGAGCACGCGGAGCAGTTCCTCCGCGCGTCCCTTCATCAGGTAGAAGTTCTCGGCCGGTCCGTAAGCGGCAAGGCACAGAGCGTCCTTCTCCTCCGGCAGACCGTCCGGTCCGTTGCCTGTGTTGAAGAACGTGTTGCCCAGCTCGAATATTCGGGCCTCGGGAATGCTTCTGGTATAGTTGGTGGCCAGAACCTCCAGCGCGTTGGGAAGTATCATGGTCCTCATTACGGAGGTATCCTCGCCAAGCGGGTTTATAAGCTTTACGAACTGCCTTCTGGGATCCCCCTCGGGTATCCTTACCTTGTCGGAAGCCTTGGGGCTTACGAAGCTGTAGGTCTGGACCTCGTCCATTCCAAGTCCCGTAAGAACGTCCTTGGCTAGGCTGCGGAGCTCCTGTCTGGGCGTAAGCTTGGCTTCCGCGGTGTGCTTGGGAAGAGCCACGGGCAGCTTGTCGTAGCCGTAGAGGCGGGATATCTCTTCCACGTAGTCTTCTTCTATGAGCAGATCCTGCCTTACGGTAGGAGCCGTTACGGTTATGATGTCTCCGTTTACGGAGGTCTGTATCTCCAGAGCGTTAAGGTAAGCGCACATCTGCTCGGCGGAGATCTCCACTCCCATGAGCTTGTTCATGCGGCTTGCGCGTATGTCTATGGTAACGGGCTCTTCCACGCTGGGATATACGTCCACGTCTCCGGCAAGGACCGTTCCCGCGCCCAGCTGCTCCACAAGGTAGCAGAACCTGTTGCAGGCGTCCTTGGCGAGGTTGGGGTCTATGCCCTTCTCGAACCTTCCGGAAGCCTCCGTCCTGAGGCCCAGAGCCTTGGACGTGCGGCGTACGCTGTCTCCCAGGAAGTTGGCGGATTCCACCAGTACCATGCTGGTATCGTCCTCTATCTCGGACGCAAGGCCGCCCATTACTCCGGCTACGGCGGTGGGACCGCCCTCGTCCTTTATCATGAGCATGGAGCTTGTAAGCGTCCTCTCGTTTCCGTCCAAAGTAGTGAACTTTTCTCCGTCAGCCGCGGTATCCACGATTATGTGAGAGCCGCGCACCGTGCGGATGTCGAACGCGTGCAGAGGCTGGCCGTACTCCAGCATTACGAAGTTGGTGATGTCCACTATGTTGTTGATCGGTCTCTGGCCGGAGAAGATCAGGCAGCGCTGCAGCCACCAGGGGCTCTGCTCCACCTTTATGTCCTTGATGACCCTGCCGCAGTAGCGCTTGCAGAGGTCCGGCCTTTCGATGCTGATCTTTATGTAGTCCTCGCTCTTTTCCGGAGCCACCTTTCTGCACTCGGTGTCCGGGTATCTGAGCGGAGTCCCGAAGGTCGCGGAAGCCTCTCTGGCCATGCCCAGCATGGACAGGCAGTCCGGCCTGTTGGGAGTTATCTCGAAGTCGACCACGGTCTCCTTAAGACCCATGGCTTCCACTATGTCCTGACCGGGCTCGAATTCGTCCGGCAGTATCCATATGCCTTCGCGGCTGGCGACCGGTACTACCTTGTCGTCGAAGCCAAGCTCGGAGCAGCTGCAGAGCATTCCGAAGGAATCCACTCCGCGCAGCTGGCCGGCGTGTATGGTAACTCCGCCTTCCACCTTGGGCTGTCCGTGCAGCGGTCCGGGGATGTGCGATCCGTCGAGGCAGACAGGAACAAGAGCGCCTTCGAAGATGTTGTGCGCGCCGGTAACTATCTGAACAGGCTCGGCTTTACCCACATCTATAAGGCACACCAGCAGCTTGTCCGCGTTTGGGTGCTTTTCTATCTTCGCGATGCGGCCGATCACTACGCCTTCTATGCCTTCGCCGAAATGCTCCACCGTCTCCAGGTTGGATCCGGAAAGCACCATCCTGCGCACGAATTCGTCCGCGTCCACGTTAACGTCCGTATAATCTTTAAGCCATCTGATTGGTACTAACATTCTGCTGCCTCCTTACTTGAACTGCTCTATGAAGCGTATGTCGTTCTCGTAGAGAAGACGTATGTCGTCCAGCTCGTATTTTAGCATCGCTATTCTTTCCACGCCCATTCCGAACGCGAAGCCGGTGTACTTTTCGGTATCCAGCCCGCCCACCTTAAGGACGTTGGGATGTACAAGTCCGCAGCCCAGGATCTCTATCCAGCCGGAGCCCTTGCAGACTCTGCAGCCCTTGCCGCCGCACTTGAAGCAGCTTACGTCCATCTCGGCCGAAGGCTCGGTGAACGGGAAGTGATGCGGACGGAAATTGGTCCTTGTGGAGGATCCGAACATCTGCTTGGCGAAGCTGTCCAGAACGCCCTTCAGATCCGCCATGGTAATGCCCTCGTCTACAACAAGGCCTTCCACCTGATGGAACATCGGGGAATGCGTGGCGTCCGGGGTATCGCAGCGGAAGCATCTTCCCGGAGCGATGACGGCGATCGGAGGCTTCTGCGCCAGAAGCGTCCTTACCTGCACCGGAGATGTCTGCGTACGCAGCAGAACGTCGTCCGTAATGTAGAAGGTATCCGTCATGTCCCTTGCCGGGTGGTTGGGACCCGCGTTTAGCGCGTCGAAGTTATTGAAAACGGTCTCCACCTCCGGGCCTTCCGACACGGAAAAGCCCATGGACATGAAGATCTTGGTTATCTCGTCTATGGTCTGGGTTATCAGGTGTCTGGTGCCCAGGCTGACCGGCGTTCCGGGCTCCGTTACGTCTATGGTCTGGGCCTTGAGCTGCAGGTCTCTGGCAAGAGCCTTAAGCTCCTTCATCCTGCTCTCCAGCGCGGACTCTATCTGAGCCTTGGTCTGGTTGGCCAGCTGTCCGAAGCTCTTCCTCTCTTCCGGGGCAAGGTCCTTCATGGACTTGAGTATGTCCGTGAGCTTGCCTTTCTTGCCCAGGTATTCTATCCTGAGCGCTTCGGCGTCCTGGATGCTTTCCGCTCCCAGTATCTGTTCCTTTGCCTTAAGGGCTATTTCTTTAAGGCGATCGTCCATCTTAAACTATATCCGTCCTTTCTGGCGCAGGGATTCGTACATGATGACGGCTCCGGCGGCGGCCGCGTTCAGCGACTCCGTGCCTCCGGCCATCGGTATCCTTAAAAGTCTGGAGGATGCTTTGAACTCCTCCGAGGCTCCCGCGCCTTCGTTTCCTATTACAACCGCCGCGTTCCGGGCAAGGGGCAGATCCCACAGATCCGACTCCCCTTCCGCCGCAGCGGTATAAAGCGTCTTTCCCGCTCTCGTCAGCAGTTCGACCGTGTCCGGAGCGCTTTCGCATAGCATTACCGGAAGCCTTAAGAGACTACCCGCCGCGGACCTTACGGCCTTGGGCTGCCAGGGATCGGCCGTGCCCTTTACTAGAACGGCCGCCGAAAAGCCCATGGCTTCCGCGGTCCTTATAAGCGTTCCAACGTTTCCCGGATCCTGCAGTCTGTCCAGTACCAGAACGTTCGCGCCCTCGGGAAGATCCTTCATCTCCGGTTCCTTGGGCTTGAACGCCTCCGCGGCTATGCACTGCGGAGTCCTGGCGTCCGTTATCCTGGAAAAAAGCTCACGCGAAAGAACACAGACTTCAATGCCTGCCTCTTCCGCTGTCTTCGCGGCGTCCAGAGCCTCCGCGTCCTGCGCGTCCGCTCTCAGGAACACCGTCTTTACAGTTCCTTTGCGTCCCAGAGCCTCGCAGATAATGTTCGGCCCTTCGATGAGATAAAGACCGAGCCTGTCGCGGTATTTCTTTTCCAGAAGCGAGACGGCCTCCTTGACTATTCTGTTGTCCGAAGAGCTTATCTGCTTCATTGCGCAAGCCGCTAAAGGCTCATATTGACAAAAGGGCGGGCTTTCCGCCCGCCCCAGGTCCTGCCTGTGATCAGAGGTCGAGGTTGGTGTTGCCCGCGTTCTTAAGGAATGCGGGGATGGGGAAATCATTATCCGGCTGATAATTGGTCTCCTTCTTGATCTCCTCAACTGTCTCGTCCAGCTCCACTACGCTGGGCTCCTCCGTCTCTTCGCCGAGTCCCTTGCCGGGGATCTGGATCTTGTCGTAATCGTCGTCGAAGCCTGTGGCTATGATGGTGACGCGTACGGTGTTCTCCATGTCCTCGCGTACGGAAGCTCCGAAGATTATGATGGCGTCGTCGTCCACCTCTCTGGCGACTACGTCGGCTGCGTCGTTGAGTTCCAGCATTCCGAGGTCGTATCCGCCTACCACGTTGAGCAGCAGCGCCTTGGCTCCCTTGATCGTGGTCTCAAGCAGCGGGCTCTCCACGGCGTTCTTGATGGCCGCTTCGACTCTGTTCTCTCCGCTTGCGGTGCCGACTCCCATGTGGGCTATTCCGCGGTCTCCCATTACGGTCTTGACGTCCGCGAAGTCCAGATTGATGAGTCCGTCCTCGGAGATGAGGCTCGCTATGCTCTCCACACCGTCCTTAAGCACTTCGTCCGCTTTTCTGAAAGCGTCCAGTATGCTGGTGGTCTTTTCGGAAACTGTAAGAAGCTTGTCGTTGGGTACTACTACCAGAGAATCTACATAGTTCTTGAGGAACTTGATGCCGAGCTCCGCGTGCTCCTTGCGCTTCTTGCCCTCGAAGGTGAACGGTCTGGTGACTACGCCCACTGTAAGAGCTCCGGAAAGCTTGGCGGCCTTGGCGACTATGGGAGCCGCTCCGGTACCTGTTCCGCCGCCCATGCCGGCGGTGATGAACACCATGTCCGCTCCGGCGAGCTGGTTCTCTATGCTCTCAAGGCTCTCCTCCGCGGATTTCTGTCCGACCTCCGGGTTTCCGCCGGCGCCCAGACCCTTGGTGAGCTTTTCGCCTATCTGGATCTTGGTCTCCGCCTTGGACTTGTTGAGGTTCTGCTTATCCGTGTTGATAGCGATGAAATTGATACCCTGAAGGTTGGATTCTATCATGCGGTTGACCGCGTTGCATCCGGCTCCTCCTATTCCGACTACCTTGATGTTGGCGGGGGAATCAGCGGGTGCTTCGAATTGTAACATAGGCATATTCATGGCCTCCTTGACCTACTTGTGCATATTAATATTATAATAGCACAAACTATTATTACTAACAACGCATTTTGGAGTTCAAAAATAGAAAAATCAGTCGATCCTGGGATCGAAGAACAGCTCTCCGCTGTTGCCCATCTTGATGACGCCCTTGTTGATGCCCTGCTTGTAATGCTCCTCCGCCAGCTTCTTTATGTCCGGCAGATTCGCGAGTATCCCGTCCGGGGTACCTTCGCAGTAGTAGTGGTCGTAGATGTAGGCCTTAACGACGGCGCTGGAAAAGTATATCTTCTTGAAATAAAAGTCTAACTTGTTCGTCTCTTCGAGGATCTTAAGCGTTCCGGTAAGCATGTAGCTCTGCTGCGCCTTTAAGGGTTTGCCCTCTTCCGCGGAAGCAACTTCTATGCCTTCCAGGACGGTGATCTTAGGCTCTTCGTCCGCTGTGCGCAGGACCGTTCCTTCGGGGTCGATCACTATGTAACTGCCCCCGGACGCAACAGCGGCGTACTCCTCGCGTTCTTCCAGTTCGATCACGACGGTCCCGGGCAGTTTCTTCGTTATCTTTGCGTTCCTGACGTAGGGGCTGGTAAGAAGGTTCTTTACCGCCGCGCGGGTCTTGACTTCGAAGATCAGGTTCTTTCCGGTCTCGACGCCGGAGAGATCTATCACCTGCGAGGGAGTGAAATACCTGTTGCCCTCCACCCTTATCTCCGTGACGCTGAAGATCGAGGACTTCAAAAGAAGCACTGCTCCGACTATGACCAGCACGATAATGAAAAGCGTAAGGAAAGGACGCTTTTTTCTTCTCTTCTTCTTTTTCCGCTTGCTTTTATAGCCCGAGGACTCTTCGTACTCGCTCATCTGATCCTTTATGCCTGCGGCCCTATCCGTCCAGGCCGAGCTCCCTGTATATTATATCCGCTGCGTCTGGTCTTGCCAACTTCTTTGCGGCCTCCGACATGGCGGAAAGTCTCTCTTTGTCCGACGCCAGCTTAAGCGTTTCCTCCGCAAGCCTGTCCTCCCCTTCCGGAAGGTCCTTCTCCTCTATCAGGAGAGCCGCGCCCGCGTCCGCCACGGCCTTGGCGTTGTAGAACTGGTGGTTGTCCGTAACGTTGGGCGAAGGCACCAGAACGCTGGGCCTGGCGCTTACCGCTATCTCCGATACCGCTATGGCTCCCGCCCTGCTGACCACAAGATCCGAAGCGCTCATGAGCTCCGGCATGTTGTCCGCGTAGGCCATGAACGTAAGGAAACCAAGGTCCTTGTCCATTCCGTCCAGTTTCTGCTTTATCTCGTCGTAATGCCTTTTACCGCTTACGAAGAATAATCTGATATCGTTTCCTCCGAGCTTCTTTACGAGTCCCAGAGCCTCTCTGTTAAGGACTTCCGCGCCCAGGCTGCCTCCGAAGAGCAGCACCATGGTCTGTCCGTCCTTAAGACCGAGCTTTTTCCTGCATTCCGCGCGGTCCAGCGTAACGAAGCCGCCCCTTACGGGGTTTCCGGTCATCACCACCCTGTCCGGATGTCTGAACCTGCCTTCGGTGCCCTCGAAGCTGGTGAACACCTTATCCGCGAAGCCGGACAAAAACCTGTTGGCCAGCCCCGGAAGCGCGTTCTGCTCGTGGATGCAGCACTTTATGCCAAGGCTGTGAGCCTTGCTTATTACGGAACCCGTAACGTATCCGCCCGTGCCTATGGCGATGTCCGGAGCGAAGTCCTTCAGTATCTTGGCGACCTCGCGCGTGCCCTCGAAGAACGTGTGGATGGTCTTGAAGTTCTCCGCGAGGTGCTTCCTGTCGAAACCGCGCGCGTCTATGCCTTTTATCTCGTAACCTGCGGCGGGTACCAGACTGTTCTCCATGCCCTTCTTTGTGCCGATGAACAGTATCTCCGCCTCCGGGTGGTGTTCTCTGATCTTGTCAGCTATGGCTATGGCCGGATATATGTGTCCGCCCGTGCCTCCGCAGCTAAGTACTACTCTCATAGCGTTTCCTTCTCCACAGCCTGCTTGGATATGTTGAACAGGATCCCCAGCTCCATCATGAAGAGCACGGTGGCCGTTCCGCCCAGGCTTATAAGCGGAAGGACCACGCCCGTAGGCGGGAATGAAGCCGAAACTACAGCGATGTTGAGTATCACCTGCAGTCCCAGATGGATGGTGATGCCCGCCGCCAGCAGCGTTCCGAACAGATCCTTCGCGTTGACCGATACGTAACTGCCTCTCCACAGAAGCACCATGTACACGGCCATGATCACTATTACTCCTATGAAACCGACTTCCTCGCCTATTATCGGCAGTATGAAGTCGCTCATGGCTTCGGGAAGATAGAGGGCCTTCTGCATGCTGCGTCCCAGACCCACGCCGGTGACTCCGCCGGAACCGAACGCCAGCAGGCCCTGCACCACCTGGTATCCGTCGCCCAGAGGATCCGCGAACGGGTCGAAGAAGCTCGTTACGCGCTTCAGCCAGTAGCTGCCCTTAAGGACTATCAGCCCCGCGAATCCCGCGGCTCCGAGGCCCACAGCCAGCGCTATCCACCCGAACCTGATACCTGCCACAACGAGCATTCCCAGCGCTATCAGAAGCACTATGCCCGCAGTGGAGAGGTTGGGCTGCTTGAATATCAGGACGAACGCCGCGCCGGCGACTATCAGCACCGGCAGGAAGCCTTTAAGCGTCTTTGCCCTGGAGGGCTTGCACGCGAAGAACCACGCTATGAACAGTATCAGAGCAGGCTTGAATATCTCGCCCGGCATGAAAGTAAAACCGGTACCCGGTATCTGGATCCAGCGGGTGGCCTGGTTTATCGTTTTCGCTATTCCGAGAGACGAAGGCGTAAACAGCAGCAGAAGCAGGAAGAAACCGACGAGTATCGCCGGCAGCGCGAACTTGCTCCACACATGATAATCTATCAGCGAGAACAGTACGAACACCACCCAGCCTATGGCCATCCATACGGCGTTGTTCTTAAGGTAGTAGTTCGGATCGCCGTACTTGCTTATGGCAGTATAATAGCTGGCGGAGAACACCGCCACCATGCCTATCACGGTAAGTATCAGCGTGGTGACCACTATGTAGAAGTCGCCCGCTCCGTACTTGCTCCTTATCCTGATCTTCTTTTTTTTCTTAGCTTCTTCCGCCAACGCAGTTCCTTTCGCCCGCAGTTTTTCAGTCTACTGAAAGCCTTGTATTTACAGGCTCTTTACTACTTTCTTGAATTCCTCGCCCCTGTGCTCGTAGCTCTTGAACATGTCCCAGCTCGCGCATGCCGGGGAAAGGAGCACGGTGTCGCCCTTGCTCGCCAGCTGCGCGGACGCCGCTACGCAAGCCTCCAGAGAGTCGCACCTTACTATCTGATCGTCCCTGTATCCGCACTTCAGCGCGGTCTCCTTGATCCTGGGAGCCGTCACGCCCAGAAGCACCAGGTACTTTATCTTGTTTTTTCCTATGTTCAGCATCTCCGTGAAGTCGGAGTTCTTTTCGTATCCGCCCGCGATAAGTATTATCGGGGTGTCGGTGGCCTCTATGGCCTTTATGGTGGAGTCCGGGTTGGTGCCCTTGGAGTCGTTGACGTACCTTACGCCCTTCAGCGTCCTAACGTACTCTATCCTGTGCTCCACGCCCTTGAAGCTCTTAAGGGTCCTGCTTATCGCCTGAGCCGAAGCTCCGCTGAAATACGCTATCGCGGCAGCGCCCAGAGCGTTCTCCAGGTTGTGTTTTCCGGGTATGTTAAGGTCTGAAGCTTTGCAGAGCTTCTTCTCCGTTCCGTCCTTCTTTACGTACAGATATCCGTCCCTTACGAACGCTGCGTTGGGCTGCATTCCGAACTGCAGGCCTTCGTCCCTGGTGCTGAACGGTACGGGCACCGGTCTTTCGATGGTCTTCGCAAGCTTGGCGGCGCCGGGATCGTCGTAGTTGTATACGAAGTAGTCGCCTGCGGTCTGGTTCTCGCAGACGCGGCCTTTTACGCGGGCGTATTCCTCCATGTTTCCGTGGCGGTCCAGGTGGTCCGGGGTTATGTTGAGCACCGCGCTTACGTGGGCGCGGAACTTCTTTATCGTCTCCAGCTGGAAGCTGGAAACTTCCGTCACCATTATGGTATCCCTTTCGGCGGACGCGGCCTGCGAGGAGACCGGAAGTCCTATGTTTCCGGCTACCATGCTGGGTATGTCGTCGGCCTTCAGCATCTCGCCCACGAGCGTAGTGGTCGTGGTCTTTCCGTTGGTACCTGTTATGGCTACGAAGCTTCCGCTGCAGTTCTCGTAGGCAAGCTCCAGTTCTCCTATCAGCTCCCTGCCGAGCGCGGTCAGAGGATGACGGAACGTTATTCCCGGGCTTATCACTACTCTGTCGAAGAACTTCTCCTCCGCGGGATGTTCCTGCGTAAGTCTTTCCTGAGCGTCCGGTCCCAGATAGAGGACGACGCCCTCTTCCGTCAGTTTATCGATCACATCCTGCGCGAACTTTTCCGCGGGCTTCGAATCCCACGCGTACAGTTCCGCATTGCCCTTAAGCAGCTCCGCGGCCGCAAGGCCGGAGCGTCCCAGTCCCATTATCAGGATCTTTTCCATGTTTCCTCCGAGCTTCTGATAAGCTCCGCTACCTGCCCCAGTCCGGTGGAATTGGAGCCTTTTACCAGTACGGCGTCTCCTTCTTTAAGGATCTGCAGGACCATGTCCTTTACGGATTCCAGATCGGCCAGTCCTATGGTGCTGGTGCCCGTGGTGCCCGCGTCCCTGACGCCTTTGAAATAATAGTCCTTTCTGTTTCCGACGGCTATGATCATGTCAACGCCCTTCTCGGCCGCGAAGCGTCCTACTTCCGTGTGGCCGCTCTCGTCCGCGCCGCCGAGCTCCAGCATGTCGCCCAGCACCGCTATGCGCCTTTTGGCGTCCACGCCGCAGAGCGCGGATATGCCGGCCTTCATGGAATCAGGGCTGGCGTTGTAGCTGTCGTCAAGCAGATATATGCCGCCGATCTTGACGGCCTTCAGCCTGCGTTCCGTGGCGCTGACCTTGCGGAGAGCGTCCGCCGCTTCCTCCAGGCTGATGCCCATCTGAAGCCCCGCGGCTATCGCAAGACACGCGTCCAGAGCGTTATGCTCTCCGAGAAGAGGAAGTTCGAATCTGACGTTGTTTACGTAAAACTCTATTCCGTCCTCTCCTTTATTTTTCAGGTCTTTATAGTCTATGTCCTGTCCTACCAGAACTATCTTGTAATCAGTCTTGTTCAGGGCTCTTTCCCTTATCTCTTTCTCGGTCCTGAGGTAATCGGAACGGGAATTAACGACCAGCGTGCACTCGTCCGTGAACGGCAGGACTATCTCCAGCTTGGCGTCCGCTATCGCGTCGCGGCTTCCCAGGCGCTCCATGTGCGATACGCCTATGTTGGTTATTATCGCTATCTCCGGCTTTACCCAGGTAACGTACTCTTCTATCTCGCCCTTGTGGTCCATGCCCATCTCGAAGACTATGCACTCGGTGGTCTCGTCGGCCAGGAAGCAAGTAAGGCAGACGCCCAGATGGGTGTTAAGGTTCTTTCTGCTGCAGACGGTCCTGTACCTGGCGGACGCTACTGCCGCGGTAAGCATCTTCGTAGTGGTCTTTCCCACGCTTCCGGTCACACCCAGCTTACGCACTTTGAACTGTGCCACGTAGGCCTCGGCCATGCGTCTGAAGCCTTCCATGGTATCGTCCACTCGTATCACCACGCTGCCGGGAAGTTCCGGTATGTCCTGGGACACCAGGAACGCCCTGCATCCGAGCTTGTACGCGGACTCCACGTAGTTGTGACCGTTGTTTATCTCGCCGATGACGCAGACAAAAAGGTCGCCGTCAGCGCATTCTCTGGAGTCTATCTTTATGTCCCTTACAAGGTATTCCGGATCGCCGGTAAGCTTTCCGCCGCAGGCATCCGCCAAAAAGCTTGCGCTAGTGGGTCTCATGCTCTTCTTCCTCTTCCGTTAAGATCTCGTAATATACCGTTACGGTGGACTCCTTTGAGACCTCCGTGCCGGGCTTAGGATACTGGTCAGTTACTACCAGTTTCACGCTGTTCGGGTCCTCCAGCGCAGGCGACAGGTTGTAGTTGAGATGCTTTCCGGCAAGCCTTCCGATCACGTCTTCCATGTCGTCTCCGGTAAGATCCGGAACGGTGGTCAGCTTGCTGTTCAGCTTCTTGAGCTCCGCGTCCGTGTAATGCGGCTGGATGTTCATGTATTTCAGCACCGCCTCCATGACCTCTTTGGCCGCGGGAGCCGCGGTGTTGCTTCCCTGATTGTTCTTTACCTTCGGAGTGTCGCAGATCACCAGGACCACCATCTTAGGGTCGTCTATGGGAGCCACGCCTATGAAGGACGCGAACACGTCCCTGTCGCTGGAATATCCTCCGGCCACAGGCTTGTTCGCTGTACCGGTCTTGCCGCCGATGCGGTATCCGGAGATCCTTGCCTTGCCGGCGCCTCCCTCGGATACGACGTATTCCATTATGTCCAGCATCTCCTGCGCGGTCTGCGCGGTGATGGGAACGCTCTTTACCGTCCTTCCGAAACTCTCGACGACCTTGTCGTCCGCGTCGCGTATCTCCTTTACCAGGTGCGGCTCCAGCAGATATCCGCCGTTAGCCAGCGCGGATACCGCGGTAACAAGGCTTACCGGAGTAAGCGCTATGCCCTGCCCGAAGGACATGGTGGAGATCTCCACTATGTTGGCCTGCGCCCTGGTGTATATCATGTTCTCGGCTTCGCCCGGATAGTCCACTCCGGTCTTCCTGTTAAGGCCGAAGGCTTCGATTCCGTTGTAGAACGTGTTCTTTCCCATCCTCTGGGCTATGTCCACCAGAGCCATGTTGCAGGAATTACCCACTGCCTTGGCAAGGCTCTGCGTTCCGTGTCCGCCGGGATAGTACCAGCACTTTATTATTCTGTCCGCGACCTTGGTGTAGGCGCCGCAGTAGAAGCTGTCGTTCTTGGTGATGGCTCCGGAATCCAGCGCTATGGCTGTCGTTACCAGCTTGAAGGTAGAGCCCGGTTCGTACACGTCGCAGAACAGGAAGGATCTCCACATCTTGTTCCAGTAGGCCACCTTCTCCGCGTCCGTCATCTTGGCGAACTTCTCCTCGTCTCCTGCCCTGGGGGCTCTGGGATCGTTGGGGTCAAACTCGTCAGTCTGGGTAGCCGCAAGGATGTCTCCGGTGTTCGGGTCCATTACTATGATGGACACCCTGTCGGACTCGCTCTGCTTCAGCCATTTTTTGGAAACTTCCTCAACTATGTTCTGGACGTTCATGTCCAGTGTAGTGACTATGGTGTAGCCGTCTTCCGTGCCGTAGTACTTGTTCGTGCCGTAGACCAGCGAATTGCCGCTTCTGTCCTTGCTGCTTATCCATCTTCCGTTCATTCCGGAAAGGAATCTGTCGTAGTACAGCTCCAGACCGGTCATGCCGTCGCCGTCGTCGTTAGTCAGTCCCACCAGCTGGCAGGCGAATCTGGACATCGGATAGTAGCGCATTACGTCGTCGACTATCTCCAGCCCCGCCAGATCGGCCTTGCGGAGCGCGTCGGCCTTCTCGTCGTCCACGTGCTTGGCAAGTCTTACCAGAGTCTTGTCGGAAGTTAGTATGTCGTAGACGTCGCTCCTCTCCATTCCGAGTATGTCCGTTATGGTCTGTATCTCTTCGCTGAGATTCTTTTCTATTTCCTCGGTGGTCTTGCCGTTTGCCTTGACGGTCTTGGGGCGGACCCATATGGTATTGGTGGACGCGCTTACTGCCAGAGCGTTTCCGTTGCTGTCCTCTATCTCTCCGCGCACCGCGGTGACCACGCTGTCGTCGGTCTGCTGCTTCATGGCCTTGGCGGCGTACTCTTCACCCTTTATCACCATGTGCCAGCCCAGCCTTAAGGCCAGCGCGGCGAAGCAAAGCACCATAATAAAAAAGACGACGAGCATCCTGCTGCGGTTTTTGTAGCCCGTTTTCGTCTTTTTTGCCTCTTTGAAAAGGTTCTTCTTCATGCTTCGCTATCCCCTAATAATAAAAACAGCGCCGTGTTTTATTCCGGCGCGGATCAGGTTTTATCTGTAGACATTTTCCCGTAGAGCCAGAGCAAAGTCTTCGACGGACTCGCTGTCTCCTTTCAGGTATATGATGTCTCCGAAGTTCGCGCGTACCATGCCAAGCTCGCCGGCCTTCTCCTCCAGGCTGGCTATGTTGGACTGGATGCTTACCTTCGCTTCAGTCGATCTTATCTGCCAGGAAGTCTCCTGGATCTTGTTGTTTACGGTGTTGATCTCGTACTGGAGCTTGGAGGCGCTCGCGTTCAGCCAGACTATCCCTACGCAGATTACGCATACCAAAAGTATCAGAACGAATATCTTTGTCTTGTACTTCTGTAAGCTGCTCATCTCTGCTCCTGTAACTTTTCTATTATCCTGAGCTTGGCGCTTCTGGCCCTGGGGTTCTCCGCCAGCTCTTTCTCACCCGCCGTGACGGGCTTTCTTGTTATCTTTTTGATGTCCGGCTTCTTTCCGCAGACGCACACCGGGAAATCCGGCGGGCATGTGCACGGATCCAGGTGCTTTTCGAACACGTTCTTTACTATTCTGTCTTCCAGCGAATGAAAGCTTATGACCGCAAGCCTTCCGCCGGGAGCAAGCACGTCTATGAAGTCCGACACGGCGCCTTCGAGGCGTCCCAGTTCGTTGTTGACCTCTATCCGTATCGCCTGGAATGTCCGCTTGGCCGGATGCGGCCCTTCTCTTCTCGCCTGAGCGGGTATGGCTGCCTTTATGATCCTCACCAGCTCCGACGTTGTCGTTATTCTGTTCTTTTCTCTTTCCTTTACGATGAACTGCGCTATCCGCGCCGCCCAGCGCTCTTCTCCGTAATCGCTTATGATACGGGTAAGTTCGTCTCTGGAGTATCCGTTTACGACATCCTCTGCACTGAAGCTCCCCTGCGCGTCCATGCGCATATCCAAAGGAGCGTCGTGCATGTAGGAAAACCCTCTTTCGGGATTGTCGAGCTGGAAACTCGATACGCCGAGGTCCAGCAGCGCTCCGTCGATCCTTCCGGCTCCAAGTTCGTCCAGCACCAGCTTTATGTCGGAGTAGTTGCTCTTAACTAGATCTTTTCTGCAGCAGAAGCCTTCGAGTCGTTTGCCCGCAGCCTCCACCGCGTCGCTGTCGCAGTCTATTCCGATGAGCCATCCTTCGGGACCCAACCTTTCGCATATACCGGACGAGTGTCCGGCTCCGCCGAGCGTGCCGTCTACGTAAGTTCCGCCTCTTTTTATGTCCAGCCCTTCCATGACCTCGTCATAGAGCACCGGCACGTGACTGAACTCCATCGGCTACACCCTGTAGGTCTCCGAGAATTTTGCCAGGTCTTTGGGACCGAGCTTTCCGCCGTTGGCGGATCCGTCGTAAACTTCTCTGGACCAGAGCTCCACTCTGTCCAGCATTCCGAGTGTGACAAGCTCCTTGTCCATCTTCGCCGCATCTTTATACGACGCCGGTATCAGCAGCCTGCCCTGCCTGTCGATCTCGCATTCCGTGGCGTTAGCGTACACGTAGCGGATGAAGGCCCTTGCGTTCTCGTCCGATCTGGGCAGCGCGGCAAGCTTTTGCTGCTGCTCGGCCCAGGTGGACATGGGATAGAGGATCAGACACTCATCGAGGCCCCTGGTAAGAACGCACTTCGGACCGAGCTCATCCCTGAACCTGGCCGGAATTATCACGCGGTTCTTAGCGTCTATGGAGTTTTGATAGGTGCCCATGAACATGGATCGTCTACCCTTTCTTTCCCCTGTTTACTCTTTCCCGATAACTCTTTTGAGATCCGCGGCCCATTTTTATCCCCTTGCGGGCCTTTTGGATCCCCCAATGCCTCTTTTGAACAGGCAATACAGCCCCTTTTCGGTCTGCGTCTCCACTTTACACCACTATTGTACGAAAAACAATATTTTTCTTATAAAATTATGGGAAATTGCTCCACTTTTTTTAGCGAAAAGCCTTGAAAAACAAACGTTCTCAGGCATTTTTCTAGATATTGTGGTGTCAGAGGATGACACCACTAAATGTAGTTTTTGACGTTTTTTTACACGGCTTACGCACCCTGTCCAAGAAGAAGGACAAGGCCGGATCTTAAGCCGCATTTTCAGGGCCATCAGGACGGCTCTATGTGGTATAATGGCCGGTGGAGGCATAAGGCTTTGACCAAACAGGAACGCATCGAAAAACAACAGTACAGACTGCAGGAGATGCTCAGCTTCGAGCGGGAGCTCTGGAGCGCCGGAAAGGAATACATCGCCGGCGTGGACGAAGTCGGAAGAGGCCCTCTGGCAGGGCCTGTGGTAACGGCCGCGGTAATTCTTCCAAAGGACTTCTCGCTGCTCGGTGTGGACGATTCCAAGAAACTGTCCCCCAAGCGCCGCGAGGAACTTTTCGAACAGATAAAGGAAGCCGCTGTATGCTGGGCGATAGGCCGCCGCGAACCGGACCGGATAGACGAGATCAACATCCTGGAAGCCACAAAGGAAGCCATGCTGGACGCCGTAAAGGCTCTGCCCGTAAAGCCCGATCACGTGCTGATAGACGCCGTAAGGCTCCAGGGTCTGGACATGCCGCAGACGTCCATAATAAAGGGGGACGCGCGTTCGGTCTCCATAGCCGCGGCAAGCATACTGGCGAAAGTGACCAGAGACCGCGAGATGGTGGAGATGGCCGGAATATACCCAGGCTACGCGTTCGAGTCCAACAAAGGCTACGGGACCGCCGCCCACTACGAAGGCCTGAGAAAACTTGGTCCCTGCCCCATCCACAGGAAAACGTTTTTATGATGACAGGGACAGTCCCGGGGTCCGGAAAACAGACTGCCGGTACGTCCCCGAACTAACGAAAGGACAGATACATGAAATTCAAGGAAATGCCCTACAGCCGCTACGACTGCGAGCAGCTGAAAAAGGATCTGGCGGAGCTTACGATGAGCCTCTCCGCCGCGAAGACCTACGAGGAAGCTAAGGCCGTCTTCCTTAAGAACGAGGAGGAAGGAAAGCATTTCGAGACTGCCGTAACGCTTGCGCAGGTGCGCCACAGCATAGACACCCGCGACAAGTTCTACGAGGAAGAATGCAACTACTACAACCGCATGCTCCCCGAGGTCGAGGAATACTCGCAGCAGTGGAACCTGGCGATGCTGAACAGCCCGTTCCGCGCGGATTTCGAAAAGGAATACGGCGACCTGATGTTCATAAACACGGAGATCTCGCTCAAGACCTTCTCGCCGGACATAGTTCCGCAGATGCAGCAGGAGAACGACCTTACCCAGGAATACGAAAAACTCCTGGCAAGCGCTCAGATCCCCTTCCGCGGAAAGACTTACACCCTTGCCCAGCTTGGTCCCTACAAGGTGGATCCGGATGACTCCACCAGAAAAGAGGCTTACCTGGCGGAAGGCTCCTGGTACAAGGAGAATCAGGCCAAGTTCGACGAATACTACGACAAGCTTACTCACCTTCGCGACGAGATGGGAAAGAAGCTCGGATACGGAGGCTACACCACGCTGGGATACTACCGCATGGGCCGCAACTGCTACACCAAGGAAGACGTGGAGAAGTTCCGCGCCGCGGTCGTAAAGTATCTGGTACCGGTCGCCGAGAAGATATATAAAAAGCAGGCGGAGCGCCTGGGATGCGAGTATCCGATGAGCTTCTATAACTCCGTGCTGGAGTTCCGCAGCGGCAACCCGAAGCCCGCCGGAGACAGGGATTACCTTGTGGAAGCCGGCCAGCGCTTCTACGACGACCTGTCGCCCGAGACCTCGAAGTTCTTCAGGACCATGCGCGAGATGGATCTCATGGATCTTCTCTCCACCGAAGGAAAGCAGTCCGGAGGTTACTGCACGTCCATACCGGACTACAACGTACCCTTCATCTTCGCCAATTTCAACGGCACTCAGCACGACGTGGAAGTCATAACCCACGAAGCGGGACACGCCTTCGAGGCATGGATGAACATAGACCGAGTTCCCAGCAGTTACGTCTGGCCGGGAATGGAGTCGGCGGAAGTGCATTCCATGTCCATGGAGTTCTTCGGAGAGACCTTCGCGGAAGACTTCTTCGGCAAGGACGCCAGGAAGTTCCTCTACAGCCATCTGGCCGGCGGAATAACCTTCATCCCCTACGGGACCATGGTGGATCACTTCCAGCATGAAGTCTACGCCAATCCGGACTGGACGCCGCGTCAGCGCCACGACTGCTGGAAGAAGCTGATGGGCATCTACACTCCGTGGATCAAACTGGACGGAGAGATCCCCTTCTACTCCGACGGCGAGCACTGGCAGAGGCAGCACCACATCTACTCCAGCCCGTTCTACTACATAGATTACTGCCTTGCGCAGACAGTGGCTCTGGAGTTCTGGGCAATGATACAGAAGAGCCGCAAGGATGCCTGGAAGCACTACATGGCTTATACCCTGCAGGGCGGAAGCAGGACCTTTACCGACCTTCTTAAGAACGCGGACCTTAAGAGCCCGTTTGAGGAAGAGACCCTGAAAAGCGTGTGCGCGCAGGCTGACAAGGCTCTGGACGAGTTCGACCTGACAGGCATCGAATAGAACGGAAAAGCCGGCTTGGGAAAGCCAAAGCATAAAGATGATAAAGATAAAGACCGGGAGAAGATCCCGGTCTTATTTTTTATCGTGTCTGCCATTTACGGGCAAGGTTTTGTTTCTACAGCAGCTCGCGGAAATACAATCCGGCCGTGCGCCGTCCCGGCAGCGGAGCTTTTTCTTCGGCGAGACGTGTTATCTCCGCGCACTCCTCCGCAGTCTCCGTGGTGAAGTACAGCATCTTGAAAGAAAGGTCCGGAAGATTCCTGTCCGCGGCGTAAAGCGGCACGCAGTTGAGGAGTTCGGAATACTGCTTATCGCGGCATATGACGGTGAACCTTTCGCCCTTGCGGTCAGTAAGGACGTTTACGCCTTTGCAGTTTCCGCAGCCGTCCTTTCCCCTGGCCGGGCATGCCCGGAACTTCATCAGCGGAAGGTAGCCGTACACTACCGCGCCGGCGCGCTCCGGAACTTCCAGTCTGCGCATGTCCGCGGCCGGCATCTCGAAGGAAACGCAGGCGTCTTCAAGTCCGAGATCCAGGTGTTTGCCAAGCGACACGGAGTTGAGTATGTTGAGCATCGGTCCGCCGTGAGCCTTAAACCCGAATTCGCGGGCCAATTCCGCGGCTCCGAGATTTTCTACGTAAACATCTGTTATGTTAAGCTCTTTTATTTCTGCGAGCTTTGCCCTCACTATTTCCATGTTCGAGGGCCAGATCACAGGAGGTATCTCTGCCATTATGCGATCCGCGCCGCATGCCTTGGCCTTATCGACCGAGGCTTTGCCGATCTCTTTCAGGGGCAGTATCACGGTTCCGGGACAGCCGGAAAACAGCTGATCCGCGCGTTCGAATCTTGCCCTTAAGGCATTTTCCCGTCCACCGCGTTTCGGCGCGTCAGAGGGCTTGTTTTCGGCCTTAAAAGGCATGTCCGCAGCCGGCTTCGGTCTCTTGTTTTCGAACGCTTTTACGCGCTCTTTTCCAAGCCCTTCCAGAGCGTTCCGGCGCAGTTCGTTCAGCTGCGACGCAGGCAGCATCACTCTGTCGTCCGCGTACACCGAAAGCTTCCTGAGGAAGTACGGAGTGCCGCCCGTCTTGGACAGGTATCGCTCCGCGTATTCCTCGTTCAGAGGCAAAGTCCTGGGTATCTGAGGCTCCGCTCCGAGGACCGTAAACGATTCTTTCCCGTCGGTAACCGTAAGTTCCGCAGGCTCGCCCGGACGGACCTTCAGATACATGTCCACGGGTATGTTCTGCGGTTCTTTTTCGTAGAGCTTTGCCAGATCTTTCAGGACATCGTCGGCGGCCGTAACGTCTTCTTTGGTGCGGTAGCCGAACATGCTGAGATCGCGCTTTCCGGTAAGGTATCCGTCGGTAAATCCGCTCCTGGAGAAGACGGCCCGCAGAGTATCCATGTCCGGCTCGTTTCCGTCCATTACCGCCCTGCACGCGGTCACCGCCGCGGCAACGTACTCCGCCCTCTTCATCCGGCCTTCTATCTTAAGGCTGCAGACGCCGGCTTCGGCCAGTTCTCCTATGTGTTCTATGTACGAAAGGTCCTTCAGCGACAGCGCGTGGTCCCTGCCGCAAACGCTGCAGTCCAGCCTGCATGGCTGCGCGCAGAGTCCGCGGTTACCGCTCCTGCCGCCTATCATGGAAGAAATGTAGCATATCCCGGACACGCCCATGCAGTGAGCTCCGTGAACGAACACTTCAATGTCCATGCCGGTCCTGTCGTGTATCTCTTTTATCTCCGCAAGCGTCAGTTCTCTGGCAGCCACAGCCCTTGAAAAGCCCATTTCCTTAAGAAGCATGGTGCCTTCAACGTTGTGGACCGCCATCTGCGTGGACGCGACAAGCGCTGTGTCCGGCCACTTCTCCCTTGCGTACGATGCAACTGCCAGGTCCTGCACTATAAGACCGTCCGCCCCCGCGGAGCAAGCGGTATCCACAGCCTTTCTCATATCCGCCAGTTCGCGGTCGAATACCAGCGTATTGATCGTGACGTATACCCGCACTCCCCTCTCGTGGCAGAACGCTACGGTCTCCGAAAGCTTTTCCCCCGCGAAGTTGTCCGCGCTGCGCCTTGCGTTGAAATCCGGCAGCCCGAAATAGACAGCGTTTGCTCCGCAGCGCAGAGCCGCGGTCAGCTGCTGTGTCCCTCCTACGGGAGCAAGTATCTCCGGTCTTTTATCTAAAGGTATGCTCTTCATGTTTCCTTTGCCGCCGTATTGCAGGATCACAGCCGTTTTCTGAGTATGTCCTGAGCTTTAACTCCGTCCGGAGCGTTTATCCGAAGGCGCCTCATCGGTACGGCAGAGCGCTGCATGCTCTCCCCTTCTTCGCTTTCTATGCTCTCTACGGTGAAGCTCTTTCCGAAGCTTCCCGGGCTGAGTATCTCCAGTCTGTCACCCACGGCAAAGGGGTTTCTGGTCTCTATAAGAAGTTTTCCGTCCGCGCTGTCCTTAAGAGCGGAAGCTACGAACAGAGTATTGCGTACATATCCGGAGGTGTCGGACGCCACCGACTCCGGGTCTCCCAGATAGAATCCTGTGCAGAAAGGCCTGTGGCTGGTTGTGTCCAGCTCGTCCATGGCCTGCTCCGCGCTTATCCTGCCGTCGATAAGCATCCTGTAGGCGTTGACCACCGTTCCTATGTAGAACGGAGTTCTCATGCGGCCTTCTATCTTGAAACTGCAGATGCCCGCGGCCGCCATCCTGTCCAGTATGCCCGCGCAGCACATCTCCTTGGACGACAGAATGGTCATCCCCTGATCGCTCTCCTCCACTTTAAAGAACTCGCCGGGACGCTTCTCCTCCATAAGGTAGTAGTTCCATCGGCAGGTCTGCGCGCACTGTCCGCGGTTTCCGCTGCGCCCCGCGAGGAACGCGCTCAGAAGGCACCGTCCGGAATACGACATGCACATGGCTCCGTGGATGAAGCCCTCCAGCTGCAGATCCGCCGGGGTGTTGGCCCTTATCTCCGCTATCTGCTCAAGAGAAAGCTCTCTGGCCAGTACTATTCTGGACGCTCCAAGATCGTAGTAGACCTTGGCTGCCCTGTAATTCATGCAGTTGGCCTGAGTGCTGACGTGCACTTCCAGGTCGGGAACGTTCTGCTTTATCTCCGCTACCGCGCCTATGTCGGACACTATTACAGCGTCCGCGCCTACGTCCTTCAGGAATCTGGCGTATTCTCCGAGCCTGGGTATCTCCTCGTTGTTCGCGAAGCTGTTTACAGTCACGTACATGCGGCTGCCGCCTGCGTGGATCATTTCCGAGGCCTCTGCCAGTTTCTTTTCGTCGAAGCCCGCGGAAGAAGCCCTCAGCTGCATGAACGGTCCGCCCAGGTAGATCGCGTCCGCTCCGAACCTGAGCGCTGTCCTTACCGTCTCCATGTCTCCGGAAGGAGCCAGAAGTTCCGGCTTCCTGCCGTCCGGCATGAGTATCTCTTTGTTCCGCGCAGATACAGGACTGCTCTGCGTTCTAGATATATCACTCATTTCAGCACCTTAAAACTGTTCCTGTAATAATCTATGAGCCCCTCTTCCTTCATGCGGGCCAGTTCTCTGGAAAGCGCGCTCCTGTCGCATCCGAGGAAGACGGACATGTCCTCGCGGCTCAGCGGCAGCGTGAACGTACTGCTCCCCGTCTTCCGACGGTACTGCTGCAGCAGCGTCTGTATCTTTTTGCGGAGGCTCCTCTGCGACAGCACCTGTATGCGGTCGTTAAGGTTGAGCGCCCTCTGCGCGAAGCTCGCCATGACCCTGTTTACGATCGCGTGATCGCAGTGTCCGGGCCTTGGATCTATGACGTTGTCCATCTTAAGCCACAGCACCCTGCAGTCCTCGGCCGCGACTACGTATACCGGTATCTCCGGCACACGCAGGAAGCACATCGACTCCCCGAAGCTGTCTCCCGGGCCGTTGCTTGCCATTATGACCCTGGTGCCGTCCGGTTCGTCGAAATAGACCTGAACGACTCCGGAAAGAACGTATCCGAAGTGATCCATGGGCTCTCCCCTGCGCTGCAGGAGCTCGCCCTGCCTGTAATTCTTCTCGTCCGCCTTAAGATAACGGAGCATGCGGTCCGTCTCAGCGTCCGAGATCCCCGCAAAAAGCGTGGACTTCTGTATCAGTTTGATATCCTTTTGCTGCATGCTGTCCTCCGAAGCGCGTCAGCGCTTGTATCTGAAATTGGTCTTCTCGTAATATTCCATGTGATCATGATCGTATTTAAGCGTCTGGACGCTCAGCGGAAGTCCTTCCGCAGGACCGTCCTGACCGGAAAGGATCATCATGCCGTTGTCGAGCAGCACCGGCAGTTCATCCGAAAGGCTGCGCGACGCCTTCATGAACGCAGGTCCGCCAAGCCCCAGATATCCGAAGAATTCGGCCATCAGGAAGTTCTGCGAAACGGTCCTGCCGGTGCCGGCCGCCTGCGCCCCGAAAGCTTCGTTCGCCGCGGTGTTGCGCCACATGATGTACCTCGTATCCATGCATACGCCGCTGTCTTCCGCGCCGTAATCCAGATCCGGTCCGTGGTCCGAATAGATCAGCACCGCCACAGGTTCCTGTTCGCTCTCCAGCCTGTCCAGAAGGAAGCTGAGATAGTAGAAACTGTTCCTGACCCCTTCCAGGTAGTTGCGGATCTTACCGGTATCCGTTACGTTCCCTTCCGGGCTTTCGGAAGTCCCGTCGGCTCCGTGTCCGTTTATGGAAAAACGCCTGTCATACGGCCCCGCGTTCTGCGTGGACTCCGCGAATATGAACTGCTTGCTTCTGCCTGCGTCCGCGCCCTCCTTCCAGAGGTCGTAGACCTTGGAATACAGGATCCAGTCAGTGTTGGAGAACGGTCCGGAGATCTCCTCCCCGCCCAGTATCGAATACCTGAAGTCTTCGAATCCCAGATACTCGTTTACCCTGCCGCGCCCCATCAGTTTCGGGACTCCGGGATATATGCCAGCGGTCCTGAAGCCCTGCGAACGCAGATAATGCGCGCAGGAATCCGTGTATGTCCTTATGGTCCCGGGCGACACGAAGCCGGTCAGCACTCTGCGTTCCGGATCCGCGCTAGCCGCGTCGGTCTCCGCCGTCGCCAGGATGCCGCTTACGGAGCGCCCTCTTATTCTGTCGTATTCCATGTAGGCGGAAGCCAGTTCTTCGTCCAGGCCCTCGAGCCCGCGGTCTCTTATGTCCGCGAAGGACTCAAGCTGTATTACTATAAGGCTCAGACGCGTGTCTTCGGGTATGTCGTCCGCCGGATAGCCGTCCAGCAAGGCTGCCGCATTCTCCGCGGAATAACCGCCCGGAGCGTCAGTCAGGCCCTTGTCCGCCGCCGAAAGCATCAGCGGATAGACGAATCCCTTGGAAACGTATCTCTGATACTCGTAATTAACGTCCACGCACTCGTCGTTGCGTGTCAGACCGCCGTATTTCTCCGTATTCGTCATCTCTTTATATCCCCAGACGGATCCGGCGATCATGACCGCGAAAAGTATGATCCTTCCCGCGAACCACGGCGACCTCCTCTTAAGGAACAGCACCAGAAGCAGCGTTGTCACCGCTATAAGGTAGACGACGCAGGCGATGCTCAGCAGGTCCAGTCTTACGGCCGAGCCGTCGGAGATGTAGTCGAAGGCCTCCCCGGAAACTATGTCCGAAAACCAGATGACGTCTGACACCTGCTTTATCTTAAGGCCTTCCAGAAAACTGAAGAAAAGTACTCCGCCGGAGGACAGCAGAAACGCCAGCCATGGCCTTCCCACCAGCATGTATACCGCTATGTGCAGCACGACCACCGGCGCCAGATTGAACAGCAGAAGCCAGCTGTTCTGAAAGTAGCTTTTAAACACTTCAAAGCCCAAAGACCCCTTGCCAAGAGCAAGGGAAAGCGCTCCGGTCGCCGCTCCGAATATGATAAGAAGAAGCAGAGCTGCTATTACAAGGCTCGGCTTCCGTTCTCTTCTTCCGGTCTTTTCCCTATCTTCCGCCATTGAAGGCCATCTCCTCTTCCGGGATAAAAAATACCCCCGACTTATGTCAGGGGTATTCTATCACTGTTTTGTTGCGTCTGCAACTTTTTTGCGTCGTATCTTCTTACCTGAAGGTACTTCTGCTGATGCCTGTGGTGTTATGGCGCTTTCTGTGGTCGCGCCTCAGGTCGTCGGCCGCGCACTCCGCCTCGTGGGAGGCTCCCAGATCCGAGCTGAAGCGCCTTTTGGAAGCTGCTTCCTCGCGGAGCTGCTGGGCAAGCCAGTCGTTCCTGCGGTCCTCCAGAAGCACGCTGGACGTCTTGACATCCACGGGCTTGGAACCGTAGGCGCGGTTGTACTGCGAGGACTGAGAGTAGCTGCCAGACTGTGCTCTTCCGGCAGTTCTGCTCTGATCCAGCCTCCTGATGCGGTCCAGATTCTGTTGCTGCGCGTCGTAGACCTGGCGGTCCTGCTGCTGCGCGGACGCGCCGAACTGCTGCTGCAGTCTGGCCCGGGTCTGCTGCTGCGCCTTATTGACGTTGGACGCCCCCTTGGCGATCCTGGATATTATGGACACCACTATGATTATCCATATTATCCCGAATGCTATGCTTACTCCTTCCATCATGGCTACTTAGCGCTTTCTTTGAGTGCCGCGATGGTACCTGCCAGGTTGGCGATGTCCGAGGGAACTATGATCTTGGTGGCCTGGCCGTCCGCCATGGCCTCCGCGGTCTCGAAGGACTTGAGCTTGATGTAGCCTTCGCCCGGATCCGCTTCGTTGATCAGCCTTATGGATTCGGCCTTGGCGCGCTGTACCGCGAGCAGAGCTTCGGCTTCACCTTCGGCTTCCTTTATGCGCTGCTCCTTGACAGCTTCGGCGTGCAGGATGGCTGCCTGCTTTTCACCTTCGGCCATGGTGATCGCGGACTGCTTCTTACCTTCCGCGGTAAGGATCGCTTCTCTCTTTTCACGCTCCGCCTTCATCTGCTTTTCCATCGCGTCCTGGATGCTCTTGGGCGGCTCTATGTTCTTTACCTCTACACGGCTTACCTTGATGCCCCACTTGTCGGTGGCTTCGTCCAGAATGGCGGTTATGCGCGCGTTGATGGCGTCGCGGCTGGTGAGAGTTTCATCGAGAGTCATGGAACCGATTATGTTACGAAGGGTCGTAGCGGAGAGGTTCTCTATGGCTGCCAGCGGTCTTTCTACGCCGTAGGCGAAGGCCTTGGGGTCGAAGATGTAGAAGAATACTACGGAGTCTACGCGCATGGTTACGTTATCCTTTGTGATAACGGGCTGCGGCTCGAAGTCCGCTACCTGCTCCTTAAGGGATACTCTCTTCTTTATCTTGTAGAAGATGGGGATCCTGAAGTGCGGGCCTGCGCCCCATGTGCTCTTGTACTTACCGAGCAGCTCCACTATGTAAGCGTAAGCCTGCGGTACTATTACGATGCATCTGATCAGGAATATTACGACTATTACTGCTACTACTATTCCGATTATGGTTCCAGCGTCCGGCATTTGATTCCTCCTTTTGATCTTAATGATCCGTTACCGTGAAACAACTATCTGACTTTTCATATGGCGTTCAGCCTTATGGATTATTATATCATACCGCGGACCTCCGGGGGACCTTTTTTTAAAAAAAGGCCGGAGCATTCGGCCCCGGCCCTAAGCCGCGATATTCAGCTTTCGAGTTGCTGTTACTTTATCTCCAGTCTCTTGACCTGAGGTTCTTCCGGCTGCCTCTTGGGCATCGTCAGCTTCAGGACTCCGTCCGTGTAGCTTGCGGATATCTTCTCCGCGTCCACTCCGCTGATGTCGAAGCTTCTGCTGTAGCTGCCGTAGCTTCTCTCGGAACGGATGACCTTGCCCTCGCTGTCCTTTTCCTCGTGCTCATTGTTTCTGGTGGCGGTGATCACCATGGTCTCGTCCTTAAGGTCGATGTGGATGTCTTCCTTCTTGAAGCCCGGAAGGTCCGCCTCCAGGATGTAGTTCCCGTCCTTTTCGGTTATGTCCGTGCGGAACTCCGGGAACGGGTTATAGCTTCTCATGTATCTGCGTGCGTAAGGTGTAAGTTCGAACATTTCTGTTGCCTCCTTCGTTTTCTTTTTTTCGATTAAAGGATACCGCCCCATTGTGTCGCTTTTTTTACGCAATTGTGAAGCAAATATGAATTTTAGCACTCTCAGGCGCAGAGTGCTAACGGCCGGGCACGCAGCCGTATTCTTTATATTTATGAAGCACAGGCGGTGCTCAGATCCGTAAAAAGAATACTGCCGGTAGACTCGGGTGGGAGAGTCTGCGCGGCAGCATCCTGCACAGAAAGTATTATAAAGAACTAGTTTTCAGGAACGTTTTTTATATCTCAGCGGCGTGGTGCCCTCCACCTGCCTGAAGACCTTGGTGAAGTAGCTCTGGTCCGAGAACCCGCAGCGTTTGGCGGTCTCGGCTATCGGCACTCCCGCCGACAGCATCGCCTTGCTTTTTTCTATCCTTACCTGCGTAAGGTAGGCGTTAACGGTGGTGCTGCACTGCCTTTTATAGAGGCGGCACAGGTAGGATGTGGTCATCCCGGCGTGCTTTGCTATGTCAAGAAGCGAAATGTCTTTCGCGTAGTTTTCTTCTATGTAGCCGTTGACAAGTTTTACCATCATCTCGGGGTCTATCCTGTTCGCTTTGGCCCAGGCGCTTACCGTGCCCTCCTCTATGCGGGCAAGATAGTCCTCGTTCTTCCGGTCTACTTCGCTCAGGAAGGCCGCGGAGTAGACCAGAAGCTGGGAAAATGCGTTGACCTGATGAGGTTCGACATAGGGGATCTGCCCCATGCGAGCCATCACCTCGTCTGCAGTCTTTGGATCCAGTCCCATTACGCCTGTCAGGTCGTAATCCCTGAAATCCTGAAGCTCTTCCATGATGAAGGGCCCGGCGGTGAGCCTGCAGAGCTGTCCGTTCTTATCCAGGACCGCGGAGGTTATGCAGGAAAGACCCATAGGACATTCGTAAAGGTACTTTCCGTCCTCGCGCTCGGAGGCTTTTGCCGTAAAACTGTGGAGACGCTTACAGTCTTGTCTGGAGATGCCTGTTCCGGAGCATACGCTGCACGCGTCGCAGCTGTATCCGCTTGCCGCGGTAACGTTTCCTTCGGGGCCGCAGAGTTCGCATCCCATTCCGCTTGCGGTAGCGAAAGCCTGGACGCAGCTTTCGGCAAGTTCGATGTCGATGACGTGCTCTTGTGCCAAGTGGTCTCCTTGATAAGACTGAATACTTTTGGTAAAATTAACTTGCAAGGTAAATATAACACAAATTGTTTTAATTGTGAACTGTTTTGTTCAAAAAAATCACATTTTTTTACAAACCAGTTGACAAATAATCGCCGATTTTATTGTAGCCTTGCAAAATGAATGCCGTTTCAGCGCGTTGTATAATATATCAGGGTTGTATAATATATCAGGATGGAAGAGAAAGTATTAAAAGTCTATTCACAGAACACTTTAACGGAGATCAGGTTCTCCGGAAAGGTTAAGCTGGCCGAACTTCTGGAAGCCAACGGACTGATGCCGGCCACTCCCTGCGGGGGCAACGGCACCTGTGGAAAGTGCAGCGGATTCCTGAAAGGGAGAAAAGTGCTTTGCTGCCAGGAGCACATAGAAGAAGGCGGCGAGCTCTACCTTCCTGAAAAGAAGATCCTCAGCAAGATCAAGACGGACGGCACCATGCCGGACTACAGCATCTCCCCGCGGGAAGGCTACGGAATAGCCGTGGACATAGGCACCACCACCGTAGTCCTGCGGATCGTGGATCTTAAGACCGGCGAGCTGCTGAACGCCGTGTCCAGGGAGAACCCTCAGAGGCTCCTCTCCGCGGACGTAATAGGAAGGATCCAGGCCTGCCTGGAAAAAGAAAAGCTTCCGGTCCTGCAGGGACTCATAAAAGAGACCATCAGCGACCTTAAGGAACACGCGCTGAAGATGCACGGCCTTACGGAAGACGACATAAAGAAGACGGTCGTTACAGGCAACACAACCATGCTCTACCTGTACACCGGGCGCATGCCGACTTCCCTCGCCTTCACGCCTTTCATAGCGGACTGCCTGTTCGGGTTCGAAGAGAACGGCGCGTACCTGCCTCCGTGTTTCGGAGCGTTCGTAGGCGCGGACATATATACGGCGATAACAGCCAGCGGACTCATAACAAAAGACGAAGCCGCGGTCCTTGTAGATCTGGGCACCAACGGAGAGATCGCTCTTTTCGACAACGGAAAGCTCACCTGCTGCGCTACGGCCTGCGGTCCCGCGTTCGAAGGCACCGGGATCAGCTGCGGCGGACCTGCCGCGGACGGAGCGATAGACCACATATGGCTGGAGGACGGACAGGTAAAGTATTCCGTGATAGGAAACTCCGAACCGTCGCACATCTGCGGAAGCGGAATAATGGACGCCATAGCCACGCTGCTGGAGCTGGAGGAGATAGACGAGACCGGCGCCATGCCGGATCCCTACGAGTTCGCTCCGGGAGTGGTACTGCAGCCGAAGGACGTCCGTCAGGTGCAGCTCGCGAAGGCCGCGATCTGCGGAGGCATCCGCACCCTCCTGAGCCGCGAGGGTCTTAAACCAGAAGACATAAAGACTTTATACATAGCCGGCGGCTTCGGATCGTACATAAAGCTGGAGAACGCCGTAAAAGTAGGCGTTTTCCCGAAAGAAATGCAGGATAACGCAAAAGTCATCGGCAACGCGGCCCTTTCGGGTGCTATAATGTTATTATTGGGCGCCGACAAGAAGTACGAGCCATCTTCGGTAGAGACCGAATGCATAAACCTTGCACAGCAACCCGAATTTTCGGATCTGTATATGGAATCAATGTTTTTTGAGTAATATTTAGAGGAGAGAAAAATGACACCCAAGGAAAACTTACACGCATTCTTCGAAGGAAAGAACTATGAGTGGAAGCCCGTAGGAACAGACAAGAAGTCCTTCCAGCCGGAAGAGATCTGCGAATACGTAGCAAGAGCTTTCGTTAAGCAGCAGGAGCCCTTCGATAACGCAGCCAAGGGCGGCGGCATGGGCTGGTTCGGTATCGAGTGGAAGTACGAACCCGGCGCGGGAGGATCCATAAGCCTTGCTCCGATACTCGACGAAGTATCCGAATGGAAAGAAAAGATGGTATTCCCCAACCTGGACGAGATCGACTGGGAAGGCATAGCCAAGAAGAACGCAGACTACCTCAACACAGACCTCGGCATAGAGTTCACCGTATTCACCGGATATTTCGAGAGACTCATCTCCCTGCTCTCCTTTGAAGAAGCAGCGATGGAGCTCATAATGGAAGATTACGAGGACGACATTCACGAGCTCTTCACCGCGCTCACTGATTTCTACATCGACTTCGCCCAGAGATTCCGCAAGTACTTCAACGCCGACTGGTGCATCATCCACGACGACTGGGGCACCCAGAGATCCGCAATGTTCTCCCCCGAAGTACACAAGAAGATGATCGTTCCGCACCTCACCAGGTTCGTTTCCGAGTGCCACAAGGTAGGACTGCTTGTTGAGATGCACTCCTGCGGATTCATCGAAGACCTTATCCCGAACCTCATCAGCACCGGCATCGACAGCTGGGCAGGCCAGGGCATATGCGACAAGAGAAAGCTGATCAACCTGTACGGTGACCAGTTCAAGTTCGAAGTCATCACCAACCCGGATCCCAAGAAGCCGCTCAAGTCCAAGGAAGAGGCTATAGAATTTGCTGACAATATCTTTGATGAATTCAAGGATAAGGACATCATGTTCTGGACAAGCCCGAAGCGCTGCGGCAGCATGGAGATCTACCAGACTGTCTGCCAGGAACTCAAGGCAAAGGGAATCGCTTACAGAAAGAACGCATAATAAGCGCTTAATAAGCATCAAAAGGCCCCGCAGGAAGCGGGGTCTTTTATTGTTCTTTTCATGTAACAGACTGGGATCCTTTACAGCAGTTCGACTATCTTTCCTGCGTCGTCCAGTTTATCTACGCTTTCCAGCATCTTCAGCAGATCCTCCTGCTGTTCCTCTGTGTAGCGGTTTGCGGACAGAGCGGTGCAGCTTCTGAACTTTTCGCGGAACTGCTCGTCGGAAAGCGGGCAGGACGGATCGCCCAGAGCAGCTTCTTTGTGTTTGAAGAAGTCTCCCTTTGCTGTGTGGTAGGTTATGTCCACTGTATTCGCCTTAATGCGCGGAGCGTACTCCGGTTCAACGGAGAAATTCACCCTCTCCGCAAATCCGTAAATGTCTTCATCCGGGAGATTCTCCGGAAGAAAATCCGAGAGCACCACCCTTCCCTTTTTAGCCGCAAGCCCCATGCAGTAAGGAATGCTGAACTTGGCGCTTATGGCTGTAACAGGTCTGTTCTTGACCTCCCGCGGGTCCACGACTATGCTCCTTATGAACTCGGAACCTTTCATGTCTACGGAAAGGATGTCTTCGAACTTCAGATCGTTCTCCTTCATCACCTCTATGGTGGACTGGATGCTCGTATGGCATCCGAGGCACGCCGGCCAGAACTTTATTACAAGCTCCGAAGCGTACCATTTTTCTCCCAGCCCTTCCACAAGTTTTTCCGGTACGCAGCCGGCCCTTGAGTAAGCCTTGAAGAAGCCTTTTTCTCCTTCAAACAGCTCTTCGAAACCTATGTGGGGTCTGTGCTTGGCCAGAAGAACGGCCTGGACCGCGGACTTTGCTCCGAAGCCGTCGCGCACAGCCCTCATGAGGGAGTTCTTGTCGTTCATCATCTGAGAAAGGCCGGTAGCGGCATAGGCGTTGCAGCCCAGAGCGTCGAGAGTCTGATCGTAGTCATATCCCATAAGTCTGCAGCCGGCAAGGACCGCGCCGTAAGATCCGAACACGTGCGGCGTGTGCCATCCGTGCTTGGCAAGGTCCTCTCCTGTAGCAATGGATACTCGGCACGCGATCTCCGAGCCTATGAGCAGCGCGGCCAGAAGCTCTTTGCCGCTCACTCCGCCCCTGTACTGCGCAAGAGCCAGGAGCGACGGCGTTGTTACCGCGTTGGAATGCAGAGTAGCGGCCTGGCATGTGTCCTCAAGGTCCATGGAGTGCGAAAGCGCAGCGTTTACAAGAGCCGCGGTGTCCGGCTGCACATGCAGATCCGTCGAATAGATCTTGCATGGCCCGGTCTCGCCGTGTTCTCTTGCGTATGCCACGAAAGACGGGAACGCGGGATTCTGCGTCGTAGCGGCCTCTATGCATCCCAGCGCGTCCATAAGAGAATGTTTCTGCACGTCCATATATTCCGGAGGAATGTCTTCTGTCTTTGTATTTAAAGCGAAATCTATGAGTTTACGCGTAATGTCCATGGTCATTCTCCTTGCAGAGCAGAAAAACACGGGGCAATGCCCTCAGGCACTGCCCCGTTTTGCTTTGTAACTATTCGGTAACTATGCGTACCTCGTCGCCTTCGATGGCGAACTTAGGCTCGATCTTCTGGTTCTCGGTGATCTCGGTAACGTAATCTATTACCTCCTTGAACCTGGGGTTCTCGTGAGTCAGGATCTCCGGAACGAAGGTGTCGTCGTCGATCCATACGGGGACGTAGGTGAACTTGTCGATCTTGCCGTCCTTAAGATACATCTTGGCAATGATGGTCTTGCAGGAATCGTAAGGCATGGTGCGCTTCGGATGCTTCTTGAAGTCGTCGTTCAGCTTGCGAATGTCGGCGTGGCGGGAGTCGTTGATGAGTCCGTTCTTGCCTTCGAAGTAAGCTGCAGGACCTTCCGTAGCGAAGTTGGCCAGCGAGTAGAATATCGGCTTGCCCTTGTACACTTCTATACCCTTGAGTATGTGAGTGTGGTGGCCGATGACTACGTCTGCGCCTTCATCCAGTGCGTAGTGTCCTACTATCCTCTGATAGTCGGCTATTACTGCCGGAGTGAAGTGGATGCCCCAGTGCTGGGAAACTACCAGTATGTCTACCTGCGGACGCAGCTTGTGGATGTCCTCGATCATGTTGTTGAGGTCATCTATGTGCGGCCAGCTGAAGATCCTTACCGGAGTGCCCGGCTGGTCGTGCTCTACGCACGGAGCCGCGGTAATGCCGCGCATTGGGTTTGCTCCCGGTCTGTCGACCAGCGCCCAGTAATCCTGGGGCAGTATGGAGCAGTATCCGAGGAAGCCTATCCTGGTCCCGTCGTCGAGGGTCCTGATTACAGGCTTTCTGGCTTCTTCAAGATTGTTTCCCGCGCCTATGATGTCGATCTCCGACTCCTTCATTATGCGCATGGTATCGTAGAAGCCTTCGAAGCCCCAGTCCATTACGTGGTTTCCGGCGTTGGACATAACGTCGAAGCCGGCCCTCTTAAGGCAGGGACCCGCGGACGGATAGATGCGCAGCGGCAGTCTGCACTGGCAGGCCGGAGCGCCTTTGTCCGTAACTACTGCTTCCAGCTGTCCGAACAGAAGATCGCAGTCATGAAGATAATCGTTTGTCTTCGCGAATATGCTGTCCATGTCCGGACGCTTGGGGGCGGTATCGCCTACGAATAAAACTGTTTTGTTAGCCATGTTATCCTCCGAACAATTATGTGGCTTACCCGGCTGTTACAGTATAACGCCGAGTATGGTAAGGATGATGCCGCCGAGCACTACGCCGATGAGGCATACTACCAGCTGTCCGGTAACCAGTCTCTTGGCTATGGACTCGTCGCGGTTCATTCCCATGAATACAGCGCCGCCGGTGCTGAACGGGGACATACCGGTGAAGTGCGCACCCAGAACTGCAGCAAGGAAGAGCACCATTGCATTGAGTGCTCCGCCGGAAGACTGAACGAGCTGCGGTACGATCGGAGCGACCATCGGGAATACGACGGTGATTCCTCCGGAGAAGGAGGACAGGAACGCTCCGAGCAGGCACATGAAGAAGGGCAGCAGCCAGTTGGGAATGGTAGCTGTGAGCCAGTCGGAAATGATCTTGACGGCGCCTGCCTGAACGGCAACGGCCATCAGCATGGAGATTCCGGAGAGGAGCAGCAGCGTGTTCCACGGGCAGGCAGCGATAACCTTCTTGGGCTCGGCCAGCTTAAGGAAGTGCGCAAAGATGAAACCGATCAGGCAGAGTACCTGAATGTCGCAGAATCCGGAGAAGCTCTTCATGAACGCTCCGCCGATCTTCCAGGTGTTAAGCATGCCCGGCACTACTGCGAAGAATACTACGCAGAGGATCAGGATGAGAGTGGTCTTCTGCTCTCTGGTGAAGGGTTCGGGCTCCTTCATGCCGACGATGGCCTTTACCTTGTAGCCCTTCCAGATGAAGAAGCAGATGACGATCAGCAGGATGGATACGATCACGCTGATGAAGAAAATGCTCCAGGTGAATCCGCCGGACTCAGCTTCGTAGCCGTTGGTAGCTATGTTGGCGTCGATGATGGCACCGGAAGCTCCCCAGCGAACGAAGGAACCTGCGTTTGCGGAATAACCCAGGGATGCGCAGATAAGCGGGTCAACGCCCGACGGAACAGCAATGGTGAAGCCCATTACAGCCAGAATGGCGCCGGCGGCCGGGGGTACGCAGCCGAGGATACCAAGGGCGAAGCCTATGATCATCAGCATGAATACCAGCATAGACGGCCTTTTTCTGGTCGCGTACAACATCTTTTCGGCTACTGCCTTCATCGTTCCGTTCACGACGCCTACGCCGAAGAACAGGGACAGAGACATTACCTGGAAGAATACGCTGGTCGGGAACATCGCGATGACTTGCTTAACACGAAGGCCCATGAAGAGGACTCCGATTATGAACGCGAATACCATCGCAGACACACCCATCTGCAGGTTGAACTTGTAGCTGAGAAATATAGCCAGAGCTACACCGATCAAGCACAGTATTACTATTGTGCCGTTTACACCTTCCATTTTTAACCTCCTAAAAATGAAAACTAGAATTGCTGAGGTCTCAGTGCATTCTGCAGTCGAGACCAAGGTTTATGAATATACGTTTGTAACTCTCCTTTTGTTCTGGTGTCGGAGAGGTAACGCCTTCCAGAAGATACGGCATGTTAAGCATCTTATATTTGCCCAGGCCGAATCTGTGGTACGGAAGAAGGTCCACATGAAGCGACGGGTCCAGTTCCTTTACGAACTCCGCGGTTGCCGCAAGGTTCTCTTCCGAGTTGTTGTATCCCGGTATTACCGGAATGCGTATGAATATCTCTACCGGATATTCGTGTATCTTTTTAAGGTTCTCCAGGATGAGTTCGTTGCCGAAGCCTGTGTATTCCCTGTGTTTATCCGTATCCATGTGCTTAATGTCGTACAGCACAAGATCCGTGTACGGCAGAACTTTTTCTATGTTCTCCGAAGGAAACTGTCCGCAGGTGTCCAGAGTGGTATGTATCCCCTCCTCCTTGCATCTTCTGAACAGTTCCGCCACGAATTCCGACTGGAGCATGGCTTCGCCGCCGGAACATGTAACTCCGCCGCCGGAAGTCTCGTAGAATCCTTTGTCCTTAATTACTTCTTCGAAGACCTTGTCTATTGTCTTCTCTTCACCGTAGAAGAACATCGCGTGCGAGGGACAGACCTGGGTGCAGGTGCCGCATGAAACGCACTTTCCGCGGTCGATGCTTATTGCACCATCCTTTACGGAAAGCGCCTGCTGAGGGCAGTTCTTGATGCACATGCCGCACTTTACGCATATGGGCGCCCTGTGAGCCAGCTGCCTTACAGCCTTCTGAGACTCCGGATTGGCGCACCAGAGGCATCTCAGGGGGCAGCCCTGAAGAAAGACCGTAGTCCTTACTCCGGGGCCGTCCTCCGTCGAAAAGTGCTGGATATTGAATACTTGACCTTTTATCTGCGGCATTTGCTCTTCCTGACCGCGTCCGGACCGTTTAGGCGGCCCGACGCGTACTTACATTGCTTCGCTGGTCCTGGATATGATCTCGTTCCTGAGGCTCTTGGGAAGATCCACGAAGAACGCGCTGTATCCGGCTACGCGTACCATGAGGTTCGGATGCTGTTCCGGATGCTCGCTGGCTTCAATAAGCAGATCCTGGTCGATGATGTTGATCTGTACGTGGAATCCGCCGTGAGTGAAGTACTCTTCCAGCATGGCGCCCAGATTCTTGATGTTGTCCGGGTTGTTGAACAGCCTCTTGTCGAACTTCATGTTCATCAGAGCCGCGGTGGAGTTGTCTACGTGCACCGCCTTGGACGCGGAGTTGAACACGCAGGTGGGTCCGTGCGTGTCGCAGCCCTGCGAAGGCGAGCAGAATCCGTCGGCAATGGGTTCTCCGTCCTTGTGGCCGCTGGGCAGCGGGCCGGTCCTTCTGCCGAAGGTAACGTGAGCCATCGCTCCGGAACGTCCGCCCCAGAGCGGTGTTCCGAACGGGTTCTTTTCTTTCCACATTCTCTCCTGCAGCCATACTGACAGCTCGGAGAAGGTCTCGTCTGCGTAGTCGTCGTCGTTGCCGTACTTGGGAGCGGACTTGAGCAGCGCTCTTTCGTACTCGTAGCCTTCGAAGTTGTGGTCCATGGCCTCTATTATGCGGTCTATGGTAAGCTTCTTGTCGTCGAACACCAGTTTGCGGATAGCCGTTAAGGAGTCGGAAGCATCCTGGAGTCCGCGGTCTGCTATGTGATACAGGAAGGACGGATACCTTACGCCGCCGGCTCTTGCGTCCATGCCCTTTTCAAGGCAGTCGCCCAGAAGAGCGGAGAGGTACGGAGTGTGGAAGCTGTTGATGTCCACGTAAGCAGATACTCTGGCAGCCTTGGCCATGTCTGTGATGAGCACATCGAACTGCTTCTTGAAAGCGTCCTTGAATTCCTCGAAGGTCTTGAAGTTTCTGGGATCTCCGGTGTGGGGCCCTATCTGGACCTTGGTCTTGGGATCCATGCCGTCGTACATTACGAACTCCATGATCTTGGCAAGGTTTATGTAGTTGATGCCCAGCGATCCGCCGTGGGTGGAATATCCGCCGATCAGCGATCCTGCGCAGCCCAGAGCGCTCCAGTTGCGGGCGTCTTCTATGGGCATTCCCCTCTTGAGGAAGCCGGGGATACGGGTCTCGTCGCTCATGTAGGCCGGGTTGCCGTCGCCTCTGCGGACGTTGACTTCTATGGCCTTGTACCAAACGCGCTTGTCTATGTTCTTGTGGTAGCGGACATAGATAGGCGGCTGCGGCAGATTGACCTGAGCCTGGCACTCAAGGATAAGGTAGGACAGCTCGTTGGAGGCATCCCTTCCGTCCGCGGTCTGACCGCAGAGAGTGGTGGCCTGGAGAGTGGTGCCCGGAATGTTGTTCTTTTCGTAGTTGTTCTTTACTACGGAGATCTCGTTGATCTTTACCAGTACCAGGGCGAACAGCTCCGCCGCGTCCTGACGGGACAGCGTTCCGTTCTCTATTACGTCCTGCTTGTACATCGGATACAGATACTGGTCTATGCGGCTGGGAGATTCTGCCTGGAAGGAGCACTCCAGGTTCTCGCATAGATGAGTGAACCAGAATGCCTGGCAGGCTTCGTGGAAGTTCCTGGCCGGCTTTGCCGGTACCTGCTCGCATACTTCGGCTATCTTAAGGAGCTCGGCCTTTCTTACGGAGTCTGTTTCCTTTTCAGCCATCTCTCTGGCAAGAGCTGCGTGGCGCTTGGCGAACGTTACGGCGCCTTCAAGAGCGTAGATGACGCCGGTGTAGAAGTTGTACTTCTCGTTGTCGCCCTTGGGGTCCGCGGTAAAGTCCAGAGCGTCTCTGAGACCCCTGGCCTCTTCGATCATGCTCTCAAGACCTCTGTCTATTACCCAGCCGTAGTTAACGTTCTTGGCTCCGGGAGGCATTCCCGCCTTGCCGCCGTTGATGAGGCCTGCCCTGTCCCATTCCTTTATCCAGGGGAACATGCTGTTATTGGAATTGAGCACCTGATCCGAAGTGGACCTGCCCTTCCAGTACTCCGCGCACTCCTTAAGGATCTTACGTTCCTCCAGGCTTATTGCGCCGGACTTGGATTCGTCGTAGTCGGTGGTTACGCCCTCAAAGCTGCGAAGTGCCTCGAACGCTATGGTCGGGTTGTAATCAACGCAGGGAGATGCGCCGATGAGGTACTTGGACTGCGATCCGACTATAAGTTCTCCGTCGTGGATGGCTATGGGGTTCTTTTCCATTATAGCCTTAAAGAGCTTGCCGCGCCTGATGTCCAGAGGCTCGCCGTCGGTCTCCTTCCAGGAATCGGTAACGATCTGCGCTCTTTCCACCGCGATGTGCTCTACAGCTTCTTCGCGGTCCTTAAGACGCTTGGCGACCCTGGGAGTAATGGCGTTGACACTGTCGCACGCCGTTTGATCTATGGGGTTTTCATAGATCGAGATAAGATTGTCCATGCCGGTATCCTTTCTATGTAAAACTGCTTAAAAGAATTAGACTTTTATGCTTATATTATAGATCAAAAGTCTTCAAGATGGAAATCGAATGGCAGAAATAGATTTTCAAAACGTAAATCAATATTCCCAAAAACATTGAACGGACGCTATTTACAATTTAAAAGGTTGAAATAATCTTCAAATCGTCCGGTGCGGGAAACTGTTGAAAAATACCATCGATTTACGTTATGGATATTTATATTGCCGCATGAAAATGGTAGAATCAATAAAACAGCCATACCGGTCCGCCGAACGGAGGAAAAGAAATGACGACAGAAGAAATAGCCCTTATCTGCGAACTTCCCAATTATACAAGCTTTCTGGACGCGTCCTTTTATCTGCCCTACTCTCCGTCGATAATTACGAAATACGTAAACAACGTGGAGAACGAACTGGGCCTGAAGATCTTCATAAGGAGCAGCAAATCCAGGCCGCTGCAGCTTACCGACGACGGAAAGGCAGTTATAGAAAGCCTCCGGAGGATAAACGACGACTACAATTATCTGAACAGGCAGGTAAACATCATAAAGAATAAAGGCGACCGGACCATACGGATCGGTTCTCAGCCGCGCTTCGGAAACATTCATGAACAGCGCATTCTAACGGATTTCATATTCGCTAATCCTACGTCCAAGATCCACATAACGAAATCCACCGCGGACGATCTGATACGCCGCCTTGTATCCGGAAACCTGGACGCTGCTTTCATAACGTTCAACGCCGCGCTGGACCTTAACGATTATTTCAGTGCCCACGGGGACAAGATACAGGTAACTCACATCGCCGGTGAGACAGAAATGTACGCAGGCGTTTCCGACAGGTATTTCCGCAGCAGGGATTCAGTACTGCTGAAGGAACTGGAGGACTTCACTTTTGCTTTTCCGTTCCCCAGCGAGAACGACATCCAGAGCGCCATGGCGACACAGTCCTGGAAACAGATAGCGGCAGAAAAAGGTGTTGACCTTAAATACTACAACCTGCAGGGCTACGATGATACCGTATTCGAGATGGCAAGGCAGAAGAACATAGCCGTTACGACCACTCACGTCCCTACTGCAAAATACGAGGGAGTCAAATTCGTAAAGATATCGGACTGGACCGGCGGCACCAACCTTTATTTCCTCAGGAGCCGCGCCAACAAGTCCCTTGTACTGCGCAAGCTGGAAGAATGCGTAAGCAGTTACCGCGCGGACTAGGCTTTAATTTATTTGCAATTAAAAACGGCTGCATGCTCCGTTGCGGATATGCAGCCGTTTCCTATTTTTTGATGCTAAGACCGGACTATTTTGCCATTGCCTGCCTTACGGCGTGGTGCCAGCCGTCCAGAGCCGATCTGCGGTCATCGTCGCTGATGCCGCATTCGAACTCCCTTTCCACCTGCCAGTTGTGCTTGATGTCGTCCATGCTGTCCCAGAAGCCTGTTGCAAGGCCCGCGAGATAAGCGGCTCCCAGAGCAGTGGTCTCTATGCACAGCGGTCTTACAACCGGTCTGTTTATCATGTCCGCCTGGATCTGCATCAGCATGTCGTTGGCGGACGCGCCGCCGTCCACCTTAAGAGCGGAAAGGCTTATGCCGCTGTCCTGCTCCATGGCCTTAAGGACGTCGCAGGTCTGGTACGCCATGGATTCCAGCACGGCGCGCGCTATGTGGTCCCTGTTGGTGCCTCTGGTTATACCGGTTATTATGCCTCTGGCGTACGGATCCCAGTACGGAGCGCCCAGTCCCACGAAAGCGGGCACCATGAAGACTCCGCCGGTATCCGGCACTTTGGAAGCAAGCTCGCTCACCTGATAGGAATGTTCGAAGAAGTCCATCTCGTCGCGCAGCCACTGGATGGCGGCTCCGGCCACGAATATGGAACCCTCGAGCGCGTACGTGACTTTATCGTTAAGGCCCCACGCTATGGTAGTTACAAGGCCGTTCCTGGACATTACAGGCTCTTCACCTGTGTTCATCAGAAGGAAGCCGCCGGTGCCGTAGGTATTCTTTACTTCGCCCGGCGCGAAGCAGGTCTGTCCGAACAGCGCGCACTGCTGGTCTCCCGCGGCGCCGCTTACCGGTATAGGACCGCCGAATATTGACGGTTCTGTCTCTCCGTAGACCATGGAACTGGGAACGGGCTTGGGCAGCATGCATTTAGGAATGTCCAGAAGCTCCAGAAGCTCGTCGTCCCACTGGAGCGTGCGTATGTTGAACATCATGGTGCGGCTGGCGTTGGAATAGTCCGTAACGTGGACCTTGCCGCCGGTAAGCTTCCAGATCAGCCAAGTGTCTATGGTACCGAAGAGCAGCTCGCCCTTTTCGGCCCTTTCGCGGGCGCCTTCCACGTTCTCCAGTATCCAGCGGAGCTTGGTGCCGGAGAAGTACGCGTCTATCAGCAGTCCGGTCTTTTCCCTTATCCTGTCCGACCATCCCGCCGCCACAAGGCTGTCGCAGTATTCCGCGGTGCGTCTGCACTGCCAGACTATGGCGTTGCATATCGGCTGGCCGGTCTCCTTATCCCAGACCACGGTGGTCTCGCGCTGGTCGGTGATGCCTATCCCGGCTATGTCCTCGGCCTTGGCGCCTATCTTCTCCATGGCCTCGCGGGCTACGCCTATCTGCCTCGCCCAGATCTCGGTGGCGTCGTGCTCCACCCAGCCCGGCTTGGGATAGATCTGCCGGAACCCTCTCTGCGACATGCTCTTTATGTTGCCCGCTTTGTCGAACAATATGCATCTGACGCTGGATGTGCCCTCGTCCAGGGCTAATACGTACTTCTTTTCCATGGCAAGCTCCTGTAGTATTATTCAGATCAGCCGATCTGTTACTGACATTTTATCATACGCGCGCCGTCCGCGCTATTTGTCTATGTAGACAGCGTAATATTCTTCATAGGTGAGACCGGACTTCATTATGCTTTCAGCCGGGCCGCCGACGTACCTGTAATGCCACGGTTCGAACTCGTAGCCGGTTATGTACTCCCTGCCCTGCCTGTAGCGGATTATGAAACCGTACTTCCAGCAATTATCCAGAAGCCAGGCGTATTCCGGAGTGTTCTCGAAATGCGACGAGCTGTCCGCGGTGTTGATGTCCACGGCCAGACCAAGCTGATGCTCCGAGCTTCCGGGCCTTGCCGACGTTCTGTCGGCCGCCCTCTGACCCATGCTGCGAACGTAGCTGTTGTAGAGCGAACTCTGCGTGCCGTAGCTTCTGTAGGGCGACACGGACCTTAAGTTTATCCCCTCCGCCCTTGCGGCATCCACCATCTGCACGAACGCGGTGCACGCTGTGCTCTGCAGATACCCGCTGCCGTATCCGCCCGGAATGGCGCTGAGGTTGGGAACGTATCCGGAGTCCAGATAATGGTATTTGTTTACAAGAACCAGGAAGCCCTTGCTCAGGTCCGCGGGCTGCATCTCAGTATAGAACGGCTTGTCTATTCCTGTGTTTATCGCCTGAACGACAGCTCTGGGGCTCTCGTTTTCGTTGTACATTCCGTATATTATGTACTTGTCCAGATTCTTCTCCAGGTACATGGAGACGGCGCTGTATTTCTCCTTCAGCTGCGCCCTCTCCTCTTCGGTCATGTTCGCGATGGCTTCCCTGATCGCGGCTTCCTTTGCGGCTCTTTCCGCCGCGGCTCTCTCGGCGGCCTCGCGTTCGGCCTTTTCGCGGGCTTCGCGCTCCGCCTTAAGTCTGGCGGCTCTCTCCTCCGCCTCTTTCTTAGCGCGGTACTCCGCGTCCAGACGTCTCTGACGCCGGTCGGTCACCAGCTCTTCCTTAGCATCTTTCTCGGCCTGAGTTACAGGCTCCGCCGGAATATCGGTTCCGTCCCACACCAGCTTGCATCTCCATACAAGGTCATTGCTCGGAAGCGTTCCGTCAGCCACTTCCCCGCTGCTGCCGCAGGGGAAGAACATGCCGTACTCCCTGCCGTTGACCTTGCAGAATCTGTAGTACTTCCTGCTGTCCTCTCCGCCGATGCTTATGATGCCGTCTTCGGATATCTCGCCTTCGCCGTGTATGCCTACGATCCTGTAGGCAACGTCTTCGTCGGACTGATAAAGCTCCGCCGGTTCGGCTGAATACGGCGCTATGGGATCCGAACCGCCTTCGAAGAAGTTGTCCGCGCTGACGGCGGCAAGAACTTCCTCCGCGCTCAGCTGTTTATACTCCAGTGTCGAAGTCGGTATCCTTACGAAACCGAGCTGTGTATCGGTTACGGTACTGCTTCCGCGGAAACCGGACGTCGCTATGGTATCTTTTCTTACGAACACCCTCTGCTCCACGCGGCCGTTCTCTCCGAAGAACGCGTATATCCCGCAGTTCCTGCCGTCGATCTCCACGCTGCCGGCCGGATGATACCAGTCCGGGGCATAGTCGTCCGGAGCCGCGTCCGGGCTGTACTCCTCGGAGTAGACTGCGTCGACCGGCACGCCTACGTAATACTCGTCTATGAACTTGACTCCGAAATATACCGCCGCGAACACAGCGCAAGCAGCAATTACGGCAATGACGTTTTTCTTCATGACAGCCTCTGAATAATGATCCCGGGGTTTATTATATCACAGCCGCCGCGTTTCCGCGGAGCCGGGCCTTTCAGCGACAGCGCCTATGAGCCTCTCCATCACGGGATTGGTATTGTCCAGGCCCTTAGCGGTGAACCTGAGCGTTCCTCCGGACAGTTCCAGAAGGCCTTCGTCCAGAAGCGTTTTCAGCTCCGGACCGAACTCCTGGCGGAAGTCGGAACCGAACATGCCGCTGTAGTCCGAAAGCGCGAAACCATCTGTCAGGCGCAGTTTCGTAAAGATGAAGTCGCCTTTAAGATCCGCTTTGCTTTCCGGTTCCAGTCCGAAGATCCCGCGTCCTTCCGCGCTCTGCGGACCACTGACCGGAGCATCTTTCAAATTGTCAGCAGTTCCCCTGCAGCCGCCGACAGAATAGTCCGACTCGCCCCTGCAGCCGTTCACGAAACTGTGCGCGGATACGCCGAAGCCCAGATAAGGCTGCATGTTCCAGTATTTAAGATTATGACGGCATTCGAAGCCCGGAAGAGCCGCGTTGCTCACCTCGTAGTGATGGTAGCCGGTGGACTTAAGCGCGTCCGCGGCGTAATGGTACATGCTGCGGTTCTCCTCCCAGGACGGAAGATCCACCCTGTCGGCTGTGTAATCCTTATACAGCGGCGTTCCTTCCTCCAGCTGCAGACTGTAGAAGGAAACATGTTCGGGCCGCATCTCCAGGACCTCCGACAGCGTCTCCTGCCATGTCTCAAGATCCTGCCCGGGAGCGCCGAATATCAGGTCCAGATTTATGTTGCCGAAACCGGCATCCCTTAAGATACGGTACGCCTGCCTTGCTTTCTCCGCGCTGTGCACGCGTCCCATAGCTTTAAGGACTTCGTCGTTAAGGCTCTGCACGCCCATGCTTATCCTGTTAAAACCGAGAGCCTTAAGCTCCGCCGCTTTTTCAGGGGTGACGGTCTCCGGGTTGACTTCTATCGTCATCTCCGTGTCCCTTATCCGGAAGCTTCCCCGCAGAGCGTCCAGGACTTTTCCTAGCTGCCGCGCGTTCGCCAGAGACGGCGTTCCTCCTCCGAAAAACAATGTATCTACATAATATTCTGTTCCGTAGCCAAGCGCGTTTCCCGCCCTTTTCACATCTTCGGCCAGTTCATCGAAATACTCGTCCGCGGGAGGTCTTTCGAAGGACACGAAGTCGCAGTACCTGCATTTTCTTATGCAGTACGGAACGTGCACGTATATTCCCAGACCGTCCTTCGGAAGCTGTGTCATCGCTGCGTATCCTGCCCTTCGCCGGTCTTTTTCGTCTTTATGGTAGCGGCGTACGCGCTGTTGCATAAGCCGAGTATGGCCGAAAGAATGAACAGCGTCTCAATGCCGAGGGTCTTCCATATCCACCCTCCGAACAGAGCGATCAGTATGGTTATCATGTGGTTCACGGAAACGCCTGTGGAGATAGTCGCCTTCATCTCTTCCGGACTGTCCGACAGATCCTGAACGTAAACATTGGATGCCATGGACGCCAGGGAGATTATCGAATCCAGAATGTAGTTGACGCAGCATACAACAAACGCTGTCTTCATGGGGAAGATGTGGTGCGCGAACCCGTAGAAGAAGCACACGATGACAAGGATCAGCGTGTCCATGATCATGACTATCTTGTAGCCGAAGCGGTCTATTATCTTTCCTACTATGGGCGCCGCTATGAACGAGCAGATCGACGCTACCGCGAAAAGAATGCTTATTATCATGGCGTTGGCGCCATAGAAAAGCACCAGCACGTACGGGCCGAAAGTCAGGAATATCTGCTTGCGGGCGCCGTAGAACACCTCCAGCATGTAGTACTTCTTAAACTTCCTGCGGAAATAGAAGCGTCGTTTATTGGAGTCGGTCTCGCTGTTCCCGGACAGTTTAAGCGTAGATACGGTACCGATCGCTATTATCGCCGCGCTGGCCCAGAACACCGGGCGGAACAGCGCGGAACTGTTCTTGAAGACCGCGAAGATTACTATCACCAGAAGATATCCGGCGAGCATTCCAATCTGATGCAGAGCGTTCTGAAGCCCCAGTCCCTCTCCTCCGTGGGACGGTCTGGCGTATTCCAGCGTTATGGTGTTGCGCATTCCAAGCTGTATGTGATCCCCCAGGGAGAACACGAAGATCGCGAGTATCACCAGCACCTGATGCGCGGGCACCGCAGCCTGCATGACCATGCCCGCGAGCATTATCACCGCGCCTATCTTATACAGCTTCTCCGCGGAAAAAGTGTAGAATACAGCCAGCACGAAAATGAGAGCCAATCCCGGCAGTTCCCTGAAGAACTCGGACACGCCCTTGTCGAACGCCGACATCCCGACGATCTCCGCGAGATAGTTGTCTATGATTCCCTTGTACAGTCCGTAGGCCAGGGCAAACGTTATCATGGATATGAAAAACGCATTGTAACCGCTGTCTTCGCGGAACGTCGCCCTTATTCTTTCCAGCAACTCCGGGCCCTCCTTTTCAGAATGATCTAGTATGATCAATTAATTATATATTAAATCCCGATAATAAAAAAGGAGAACAAATGCCCCTGCCGAAGTGCTATACTTATATTACAGATGTATACAAACAGACGTATTATCGGAGGTAACGAATATGCCATTAGTAACAAGCAAGGAAATGTTCGCTAAAGCCTACAACGGCGGATACGCCATCGGCGCTTTCAACGTAAACAACATGGAGATAGTCCAGGGCATCACCGAGGCCGCCAAGGAACTGGAAGCCCCGCTGATCCTTCAGGTCTCCAAGGGCGCCCGCGCCTACGCGAACCACACATATCTGATGAAGCTCGTAGAGGCTGCTGTAATAGAGACCGGACTTCCCATCTGCCTGCACCTGGACCACGGCGACAGCTTCGAGACCTGCAAGAGCTGCATAGACGGCGGTTTCACCTCCGTAATGATAGACGCCTCCTCCAAGCCCTTCGAGGAGAACATAGAGATCACCCGCAAGGTCGTGGAATACGCTCACGACCGCGGCGTAGTCGTAGAAGCCGAGCTGGGTACTCTGGCCGGCATCGAGGACGAAGTAAAGGTAAGCGCGGAGGATTCCTCCTATACCAAGCCGGAAGAGGTCGAAGAGTTCGTAAGCCGCACGGGCTGCGACTCCCTGGCCATAGCCATCGGAACCAGCCACGGCGCCTACAAGTTCAAGCCCGGCACCAAGCCGCAGCTGCGCTTCGACGTTCTGGAAGAAGTATCCAAGAGACTGCCGGGATTCCCGATCGTTCTTCACGGATCCTCCTCCGTTCCGCAGGATCTGGTAGCGAAGATCAACAAGTACGGCGGAGCCATGCCCGGCGCCATCGGTGTTCCCGAGGACCAGCTGAGGCACGCCGCTTCCCTGTCCGTCTGCAAGATCAACATCGACTCCGACCTGCGTCTGGCCATGACCGCTACCATCCGCGAGTTCTTCTACGAACATCCGGACAAGTTCGACCCCAGAGAGTATCTTAAGCCGGCGAGAGCAGCCATCAAAGCCGTCGTAGCTCACAAGATCGTGAACGTTCTGGGCTGCGATCACAAGATCTGATCTCGGAACAATCGGGGCTGCTCCTAATAGTCCCAGATAAACTGCGGATGTGATCCGCCTGATCCATAATGATTCTAAAAAAGAGCTGCCGCCATTATAGGCGGCAGCTCTTTTCAATGAAAAAAGTTTAGCGTAGCTCTTACTTATCGTAATTCTTGATCTTGAATCCTTCGCAGGCCTTCGCAAATTCTTCCGGAGAAAGACTGTCGCAGAAATTCTTATACTTGTCATAGCGCTCATCTCTCTTGGGAAGATAGATGTCCAGATTTATGACAGGGCAGGAAGAATCGTATACTTCCATATAGTGCATTACTTCGGGCGGTATCATTACCCAGCTGCCGGGAGTAAGACGGAGCTTCTCACCGTCAACATAGCAGTCACACTCGCCCTGCAGTATCATCATAAACTGCTCATATACATGCTTATGCGGATTAATCGGATGTCCGTTAGTGAATACCGCCAGATTTGCAGTACCGAGCGATCCAGTAAACACCTTATGCGCAAGAGTAGGCTTTACAGGTTCCCAAGGCATATCGTTCCAGTTTCCAGTAATGTAATTACCCATTAGTTTTCCTCCTTATACATTAACTATCAATTAACAACAATTTTTTAAGCCGGCGGAATATCATCGAGATGGATCAACTTGGCCGGATTGACTTTTGACATGATCGCTAGTTCTTCTTCAGATACATGTATCTCTTTACCGAGAAGCTCAAGGAACATGCCCAGTCCGTCCACAGGGAAATAATTACCCAGCGCTCCGAAATCAGATGATACTATGCAATGGTCGGGGCCGATCTTTTCCATTATCTCCGCAAGACCCTTAAAGTCTATGCAGTTATGCCTGGAATACGGAAGCGATACGCATGCATTTACTTCCATATATGCACCCATATCCACCCAACGTTTCATATCATCCATAGTAGCATCTACAAGATAATACGGATGGTTGACTACGATGTTTTTACATCCCCTCTTAACAGCTTCCCTGATGATCTGATCGACTTCAGGAGCGTCCAGATGCCCTGTGCCGATACAGACCTGCGGCTGACCCGCAAGGTATTCCAGTATCTCCACGACTTCAGGCAGAAGTTTCCCATCAGGGTCGACAGTCTTTACCGGTCTATCCGGTACGCTGGACTTACCAGCAGCTCTGAAAGGCAGAGCTCCCGGTCTGTTCGTCTTATCGATATGATTCGGTGAAGAAAGCGTTGGACAAAATACCATTCTTCCGCCCATTTCCACTGTTGTCGACACAGCTTTAAGAGTCCATCCGCCGACCATACTGTTTAATACGATAGCGCCGATCGGCTTGGTTATACCCTTACCGATATGTTTTTCCACGAGTTTGGCGCTCATGACCGTCGGGAAGTTATGATCCTTGATCACGAAGCATCTGTAGCCCCTGTTCTCAGCTTCCAGCAACATCTCGGCTGCATCAACGTTTCTTTTCGCAAAGGATGGTCCTGCATGAACGTGCAGATCCACCACACCCCTAAGCAGTTCCCTTGGTTCCATACTATGCTCCGTTCTGACTTAGTTAAGTCCCTGTACCATATCTACAAAGGCCTTTACTCTGGGATCGCTCTCCTTGATGCCGTCAGCGATGGACTGTGTAGCTTTCTGGAACGGAGTAATATCCTCAATCTTGGTGACCTGAACACCGGCCTTGGTCATACCGTCGATAGCGGTCTTCTCATATTCGGCTGCGGTCTGCATGTTATAATCCAAAGCTCTCTCCGCACACTCAGTGATAAGGGCCTGGTCTTCAGCAGAAAGGCCTTTCCAGAATGTCGGGTTTACAATGAGCAGAGCCGGATACGGCCAAAGTCCGATCTCGGTGAAGTACTTGATTACTTCGTAATGCCTCTCAGCCCATACGGAAGTGAAGTTGATCTCTTCTCCATCGATGGTCTTATTCTGAAGAGCAGAGTAGACTTCTTTATAAGCAAGAGGAGTAGCGTTTGCTCCTATGGCGCTCATGCACTGCACTATCATGTCGGAAGTGACCGCACGGATCTTAAGACCTTTCAGGTCTTCCATCTTCTCTATGGGACGGATAACGTTCGCTATATGACGGATGCCATACTCATAGATACCGAGGATCTTGAGATTGGCCGCTTCTCCGGCTGCGTCCATGAGGGTGCGGAGTTCCTTGGAACGATAGACCGTATCCATTATCTTATAGTTGTTGATCATGAACGGTGTCTGTACGCAGTCGAGCAGCTTGGTGTAACCGGAAATGTTCGACAGCGAAACAAGTCCCATCTCAAGGGTTCCATCCATTACGCTCTTGTTGGTATCAGCATCTCCGCCAAGAGTTCCGTTGGGATAGAACTCGACCTTAAGGTGTCCGTTGGACTTTTCAGTTACTTCTTTGCAGAATCTTTCGATGGCTGCAGTAGCCGGCATCGATGTCGGGTTTGTAGATGTCGCGCAGCGAATGGTTATTACTTCGACCGGCGCTACATTGCCTTCATTCGAATTGTTCTCCGGAGTCGTATTGTTCGGTGTCCCGCATCCTGCGAGGCAAGTGAGCAGCAGTGCTGCTACCATTACCAGAGAAAAGATTTTAGTGAACTTTTTCATTGTTTCCTCCTTAAATCAGCGTTTAAATTCTTTCCAGTTTAGTGATACTGTTTAATTTGCGTGCATTCAGCGAGGCGAGGAACAGATCGCCTTTCGAATTTCCGCATATACCATGGACCATAAGCGGGCTGTTCTTATAACCGAGCTGCGCGACCACATTGAACTCCATGTCTATGATCGAAACACCTCCGGCGATCTCGCCCACATATATGTATTCTCCATCGGACCAGAGATCTGCAGGGCGGTTAAGACCATCTATTACCGCAACTACTTCTCCTCCTCTGGTAAATACCTGAATTCGGCCAGATTCTCTGTCAGCCTCCCATATTCTGCCCTGCTCGTCTTCCCATACACTATGCGGCAGGCGGAACTGACCGGGTTCAGTACCGGGACTCCCCCAGGTCGTTTCCAGTTCTCCTTCATGTGAGAAGATGTGAATGGCAGCATTACCGTAACCATCTGCGCAGATAAGTTTTCCGTCTTTAGCCTCTATCATTCTGGTGGGGCCGTTGAACGGAGGCGCAGTGCGAACTATGGAATCAAGCCTCATCCTAAGCTCATCAGTATTGTTGTATGGGCCTTCTATCTCCCCACGGTCATACATCAGCTTATACGGATTGTGATAACCGGTATCCGATGGCTTATAAGGCTCGCTGTACATTTTCAGCAGATTGCCTTGCTTATCCAGTTTCTGCACCACGCTGGCTTTATCGTCGGTGCAATACATTTCGCCTTGTTTGTTGATATAAATCCCGTGAGGCCTTTCGTAGAACAATCCTTCAGCGCATGAGTATTTAAAACTGCCGTCCGGTGCGAAACAAACTATTGGCATGGACGGTTCCCTTGTAAGAACGAAGAGGTTATCATCTTCATCGCAGAAAAGGGCTGTTATGACAGCTTTCTTAAGGACCTCTGGGTACTGCGGCCAGTTGAAATTCGCCTTATATCTGAATCCTCCGTCACCGTAAATGATATCGTTCCTAAGCTCTCTATCGGGCTTGGCATGTACTGTTTTCATTGCTTTACCCTCCGTTTAGAACATCATCCCGAGCGCTCTGGGCAGCCACAGCGTTATAGGCTCTGCATACGCAAGTATGATCGTGGCCAACATACTTGCGATTACGAATGGCCAGATCTTTTTAGATATCAAAGCCAGAGGCTCCCTCGTAAGATTCGACGAAACGAACAGGCACATTCCGACCGGCGGAGTAATAAGACCGATCTTTATCATAATCGAGAATATCAGGCAGAAATGCACCAGGTTAATTCCAACTGACGTTGCCATTGGCGCAAATATCGGAGCGAATATGAGTATCGCCGCGAATCCGTCTACGAACATTCCGACGAAGAACATGATAACCAGCAGCGCGCCCATGACGAATATCTTGTTGCTGCTTATGGAAAGAACTGCCTGAGTGAGCTTTGCCGGGATCTGGTCGATTGCAAGCGACCATCCGAGTATGTTTCCGAAAGCAACTATGATCATTATTCCTGCTGTAGCAGTTACCGCGGAACGCAGCGATTCGATCAGTTTCTTAAACGAGAACGAGCGGTAGATTATCGCGCAGATGACTGTGGCTGCAACGGCAACAGCACCGGACTCAGACGGGGTAAACCATCCGAAGGTTACACCGCCGATCATTATGAACGGAATGATGAGTGCGGGCGCAGCCTTTATGAACGACTTCCAGAGAGCCTTACCGTTGATCCTTTCGCGGTACTTGGGATAATTCGCTTTTCTGGTCTGCAGTCCAATAACGATAGCAAACGCAACAGCTATGATTATGCCAGGGATAATGCCGGACATGAACAATGCTCTTACCGAACACCCAACAAGTGCCGCTATCATTACGAACCCGACAGATGGCGGAATGAGCGGTCCTAGCACTCCCGCAGCCGACACCAGACACGCTGAAAACGCGCCGTCATACCCGTCCTTCTTCATCTCAGGCACTGCGGACATGCAGAGTATCGCTGTTACCGCATTAGCTGAACCGAGGATCGCGGAAAGGATGACCGCCACGCCTATGGTAGCGTACGCAAGACCTCCCTTTACCCAACCTATCAATTCTCGGCAGAAGTCAAAGAGCTTTTCCGTAATGCCGTATTTGTTCATCAGTATTCCGGCCAGAACGAAATAGGCTATGCAAAGAAGCTCAGTGGAGTTGACTCCGGCGAACATCCTCTGCGGGAGAATTGACAGGAAACGCGAATCTCCGAGCATAAGGAAGTGTGCCGTACTCGCCATTCCGGTAGCCAAAGCGACCGGTATGCCCGCGAACATAAGAAGGATCAATACTACAAATACTATAAATATGATCATTCTTTTTCCTCCTTTCCCCTTAGAGCAATTACTTTATCGATTATCTGCTCTATTCCGAACAACAGCATAGCGCCGAAGCCGCAAGGCATGCTTATGTAAGGTACGAGCATGCTTATATGCGTTCCGGAACTGATTTCCCGTACGACGGGTCCGGAGAAGCTGTACTGAGCAGCCTTGATGAAGATAAATATCAGGAACGCGAACGAGATGATCAGCACAACCAGATCAGCGATCTCACGTTTTTTAGGCGGTAGCTTTCCTATGAACAGATCGAACACAGTCATACTGGCCTTACGGAATACCAGCGCTCCTCCGAAGAATGTTATCCACACAGACATATAGCGGAGTGCTTCGTCCGACCACATGAAACTAACGTGGAAAACATACCTGCGCACCACTTCCACCACAGCCAGCAGGCACATTACACCAAGCAAGACAGTGCATATGACCTCATAGACCTTGGCTACGCCTTTATTAAATGCTTTCAAGCCTTTTAAGACAGCCACTGTTTCCTCCTTTCTTTCCTGCAGGAATTTGATCAGTTTGATTTGAATATAGGTTCATTAACGGGATATGCAGGTCTTCCGCCTTTAAGCACGGCATCGATCGCCTTTGCCGCAGCAAGAGACACTGCCTCGTTAGCCTCTTTTGTGAGTGCCGCATTGTGCGGCGAAGCCAGGAAGTTATCCAGTTTCAACAGACCGTTATCAAGATCCACCGGCTCCGATGTGAAAACATCAAGTGCAGCGGCGTATATCTGTTTTTCTTTTAGAGCCTTTTCCAGTGCGGACTCGTCGATTATTCCTCCGCGGGCACAGTTGATGAGGATTGCGGTCCGTTTCATCATCGACAGTTCTTTTTCTCCAATGAGGCCGCGGGTATTCTTATCAAGAGGTGTATGCACCGAAACGACATCCGATTCTTTCAGCACATCCTCCATGCTATCTTTCATTTCTATATATTCCGGACAGTTGTATCCGAGCGTTCCGCTTGCGACATCATAACCAATCACCTTCATGCCCAGACCGTATCTGGCCTTTTCGGCAACTAGTTTTCCTATCGTCCCGACGCCGAGGATACCTATGGTCTTCCCATTCATCTCGATTCCCGGAAGCTGATTTCTTATTTCCCAGTTTCCCTTCTTGATCTCATCCTGGGACTTAACTATATTGAATGAACAAGCCAATAGGAGCGCGATTGTATGCTCCGCAACGGACATGGCGTTTGCGCCTTGTGCTATTGCAACCCAGATGCCGAGTTCCGCAGCCTTTTCGATATCTATGTTGTCGTAACCGACTCCGAAACGGCTTGCTATTTTAAGCTTCTTAGCTGCTTCAAGCACTTCTGCGGGATACTTTGCAGTCCTGAACAGCAACGCGTCAGCGTCGGCTATCTCTCTTTTCAGAGTATCAATATCCCAGCCGGTGCCGATAACGACTTCATATCCCTGATCCCTCAGATACTTCTTTCCGGATTCAGCCACATCCTGGGGAATAAGGACCTTATACATTTTTGTCCTCCTTTTCCGTCCGAGCCGACATATACTCATTGAATCCGGCAACTTGTTTAGCCGCCATGTTCCCCAGACTCACAGCGTCTGACATAAAGTAGACTATGCTGTAGCCGCGATCGTAGAGCGCCTTCGCGGCTTCCATGTCCGCGGCTATCGTTCCAAGGAATTTACCGTGAGCTTTTGCGGACTTCTCTACTTTCCTGATAGCATCTTGTACTTCAGGATGAGAAGGCGTAACAAAATGTCCCATGGAAGTGGAAAGATCCGAGGGTCCGATAAATATGCCGTCGACACCCTTTACAGAAGCTATCTCATCTATATTTGCTACACCTTCCGGGGTCTCGATCGCGATCATTACAATGATGTCATCGTTTGCCCTAGCCCAGTACTCCTTTTTCTTAAGCCCGTAGTCTACTGCCCTGTGTGTGCTTGCTATGCCCCTGAAACCTTCCAGCGCGTATTTACAGGACTTAACAGCATATTCCGCCTCTTCCTTTGTGGAAACATAGGGGATATGTATACCATATGCTCCGCAGTCCAGTATCTGTTTGCACCAGACCATGTCGTTCCAAGGGGCTCTTACGATAGGAATCGCATCAGTTCCCTTCATTGCCATCATCATCGTAGTCAGATCCGGAAGTGTAAGCTGCGAATGTTCCATATCGATAACGATCACATCGAATCCGGCTTCAGCCAGTATCTCCGTACACTGTGCGGAACCCAACTGCGACCATGTGGCCGAAACAGGTTCTCCGTTGCGGAGCTTTTTCATAACCGTATTGTCAAAAAACGTCTTGGGCATTTCTCCTCCTACAGAATTATCTCGTTCGAATAGTATTTGACTTTATCCCAATCGACCTCCACGCCGAGTCCCGGGCCAGTCATAAGTTCCATGTAGCCATCCTTGAAGGTTATCTCATTTTTGAGTATTCCGTCGACTGCATCCTGATAAGCTATTATCTCGTTGGCAAAACATATCTGTTTATATGCCGCGGCCAAATGCAGGCAAGCTACCGTGCCAAGATCTGTCTCAGACTGCGTGCAGATCTGCATTTTCACATTCGCTGCCTCGCAAAGGTGGACCATCTTGCTGGCTAGATAGAACCCTGTTCTGGGGACTTTGATAGACACTCTCTTTAGCGCCCCGAGCTGCAGTTCTCTATAGACACTGGCCACTGTGAACACACTCTCGTCACCAAGGAAAGGAACACCGGTCTGTTGGGACACCTGGAGCCTTCCGATAGAATCATCCGGGTTCATTGGCTCCTCTATGGCATCCAGATATCCGTCGAGTTCACGCAGGACGCGTGTAGCAACTTCGCGGTCGTAACGGCAGTTGGCATCCACGTATATCTTCACGTCACGCGGTAGATTCTCCCTCATGTACTTGATCTTTATGATATCGTTCTCCGGGTCTATTCCGCCTTTCACTTTAAATGACTTATAACCTTCGGAGACCTTCTGCTTCATTTCCTCAAGCATCTTTTCGTTGGTATCCAGACCTACCATCCAGCAGACTTCGACTTTATCTCGGTAGGGACCGCCGAGCATCTGATAGATCGGGACCCCCATTATCTTTCCGTTAAGGTCGTGAAGAGCGACATCTATTGCAGACTTGGCTTCCGGATTCCACTTAATGGCATTCATTTTCTCCCAGATTCGTTCCAGGTTGAAAGAATCCATTCCTATAAGAAGCGGCGCGATTATGTGCTTTATCGCGTAATAAATTGACGCCTGAGTCTCTCCGTATATCATGTGGCGGTTTATCGCTTCGGAAACACCGTAAGTGCCGTCTTCGCCGGTAATCTTTACTACTATCCAATCCAGTACTTCCTGACGGCCGTCAGCCCATACGAGAGGCTTTTTCAGAGGGATGGAAAACGGATAAAGGTCTATGGATCTGATCTTCATGTTCTTACTCCTTTACAACGCAAAATCTGCCTGACGGTAAACGATCGTGCCGTTCTTTACGGTCATGCGAGCGGCGAGAAGCTTGCTGCCTGTTACCTCGTCGCCTTTTGCATCACGGAAACTTACGGCTTTATCGACAAGATCGAAGACTGCGACGTCCGCGATCGTGCCGGGCTTCAATGTCCCTATTGAGTCTTCCATGCCGAGCCAACTGGCAGGGGTAACGGTAACGGCCTCGATGACCTTATCTAAAGGCATGCCAAGCGCTAGATATTTAGACATGACATAAGGCAGACCAAAAGCATAGTCTTTGTACAGAGTAAGACATGTAAGGTCTGTACTTATTATGTCCGGGAAGAATCCATCAGCTATTGCGGCTTTCGCTATCCTGAACGAAAAATTTGATTTTCCATTGGCCGCATCAAACAAGACACCTCGCTTCCTGGCGTCCAGAATGCCTGGACGGACATGTCCGGCATCATTCAGAATGTTCGGCCCCTTTTCGTGAAAACAATGGCAGAATATATCACCGGGCCTTAAGAGATCTGCTATATCCTCGGCTCCGACCTCCGGATCGCTGGAATGTACAACGAGCTTGCATCCTAACTCCTCGGCTATCTTTAAAGAGTCTAAGAGAGGCTGGATGCCCAGCCCTTCTGCGCTCTCCTTACCCATCCTGAGTTTCAGCCCGACCGGCTTGACCGGAGACTTCTTCCATGCTCTTTTTATTTCTCCGACTGACAAAAATCGAGTTTCGAGTCTTTCTCCATATTTCAATGTAGGTTGACCCATAAGAGAAACATTAATAAGAGGATAGATATCGACAGTGTTGCTCAATATGTCAGAAGAAACAAAAGCCCCCAGAGACGCACTACCCGCACTGCCGCCGTCGACGGCAGTCGTAATGCCCTGGGGGATCAATGCACAGTCGGCCGGAACAGCAAACTCCGAACCGCTTCGAAAAACGTGCACATGAAAATCTATTAAACCGGGGAGGATGAAACTGCCTTTGCAGTCTACAACGAAAGAGTTTTCGTCGTCCCCGTCCGGATCCTTTATAAATCCGTTGTCTATAAGGATAGTCCTATCAGCTTTGATTAATATCCTATCCATAAAAAACACCTCAGTATTATGGACTTCTACTAAGGTGATTCTATATTAAATATTGATGATTGTCAATCTTTATGTACTTGAATAATTAAATAATTAACAATTTAACTGTTTGGTTATTCGTCTGTATGGACTCATCGACACAGAGGTCGTTAGCTAACTACCTTTTCCATGAAGACATCCAGTTGGTTGCGAATCTCCGGATTAATGAAATAATGGACGGACGTACCGCTCTTCTCGACCAAAATAATGTCTGCGTCACAGAGTATCTTCATGTGGTGTGACAATGTCGACTGCTCTATGCTGACACTTTTGAGCATCTTGCAGGGGCAGTTTATCCCATCGCAGATAAGATTTATCAAGCGCAGTCTGTTTTCATCTCCTAATGCTTTAAAGATCTTCGCGTATTTCTTCGTGTCTTTCATGTTTGCTCCATTTATTCTTTTCTATATTTAAACTAATTATTGATTATACACTTTTAATCAATTTTTAGCAATAAAAAGCTAGAACCCCAGATCTTCGTCAACAAGTACAACTTCAGTATCGACACCTTTCGTAGGTCTCCATGTTACGGTCATAGTTCGGCATATCCGCTCAGGACTATTGCAGTCAAAACACCTATCGCCTTTTATCGCGCAGGGAGTTTTTCGTCCAAGCCGCTTGGAGTTCATCGGCGCAGCTGTGTTTCTTGCCCTTAAGATGGCTTCATCATAATTATCGGCGATTTTATTCCTTCCTATCAAATAGTAGACCTTATCATGTCCAAATACCAATGAGCTTACGCGGTTTCCGGCGCCATCAATGTTGATTATCTCGCCAGTCGAAGCTAAAGCGTTGGCTGATGCGATGTAAACATCTGTAGTCATTGCTTTGGCTAGCCATTCTTTCTTGTCGATGCCTTCCGGGATCACCCAGTGCCATACTACCTCATTATGAGTTCCCAAACTGTCGTAAAGGCCCATCTGTTTGGTGGTTACGCTCCCTCCGAAGCCAACTGACTTTCCGTCGATCTGCTTATTAAGGTATGCAGATGCTTCCTCTTTGTTCCGGAAACAACTTACTTTAAAACCATGCTTCTTAAGAGTATTTTTTATTCCTTCAAACTCCATCCTAGACCCTTTCGTCAATCATTTCGATTGAATACTTTCATTAATTTGCATAAATTGATATTATTATACATTTTTCGGTTTGCTCTGTTCAAGTACATATATGATGACACGTGAACGAAACAAGAGACCCCAAAATGCGGTCTCTTGTATTTTTCATCGTAATCTATCAGTACTGTCCCGAGCCTACTTTCCGTCGTCGTACTTCAGCACTGCCGTAAACGCTTCCTGAGGCACTTCCACGCTGCCGAACTGGCGCATGCGCTTCTTGCCTTCCTTCTGCTTCTCCAGAAGTTTCTTCTTACGGGAGATGTCGCCGCCGTAGCACTTGGCAAGTACGTCCTTGCGGTAGGCGCGTATGGTCTCACGGGCGATTATCTTCTGCCCTATCGCGGCCTGGATGGGCACCTCGAACTGGTGCATCGGGATCACTTCCTTCAGCTTTTCGCAGACGAACTTGCCGCGCGTGTATGCCTCGGATTCGTGGACTATCATTGAGAACGCGTCCACCATCTCTTTGTTCAGAAGTATGTCCAGCTTTACCAGATTGCTCTTCTCGTAGTGGTCGAACTCGTAGTCCAGCGAGCCGTAGCCGCGTGTCTTGGACTTGAGCGCGTCGAAGAAATCGTAGATGACCTCGTTGAGCGGGAGCATGTAATGCAGTCCCACCCTTTCCGGGGTTATGTACTCCATGTGTTCCATCACTCCGCGTCTGCGCTGGCAGAGATCCATTATGGAACCTACGTAGTCCTTCGGCACCATTATGGTCGCCTTTACCATAGGCTCCTCCAGATGGTCGTATTCCGTCGGATCCGGAAGGTTGCTGGGGTTCTCTATGTAACTCTCCGTGCCGTCGTGCCCTACTATCTTGTAGATGACGGAAGGCGACGTGGTTATTATCTCCAGGTCGAACTCCCTTTCCAGGCGCTCGACTATTATCTCCATGTGCAGAAGTCCCAGGAAGCCGCAGCGGAAACCGTATCCCAGAGCCTGGGAAGTCTCCGGCTCGAAAATGAAGGCCGCGTCGTTTACCTGCAGTTTCTCCAGGCAGTCCTTAACGTTCTCGTACTTTTCGTCCGGGGTCGGATATATGCCGCAGTAGACCATCGGCTGGACCTTCTTATACCCTCTGAGAGGCTCTGACGCGGGTTCTGAGGCCAGTGTAATTGTATCGCCGACTCTTGCATCCCTTACCTGCTTTATCGACGCGCAGACGTATCCTACGGCCCCCGCGGACAGTTCCTTTACAGGTGTCTGGTAAGGCGCGTTGACGCCTACTTCCGTAACCTCGTATTTCTTCCCGGTGTTCATAAGAAGTATGGTGTCGCCGGCCTTAAGCCTTCCGTCCATGATGCGGGTATATATGACCACACCCTTGTAGTTGTCGTAGTAGGAGTCGAAGATCAGCGCTTTCAGCGGCGCATCCGGATCGCCGGAGGGGGCCGGCACCTTGGCCACTATGTCCTCCAGCACTTCCTCTATGTTTATGCCTTCCTTGGCGGATATGCACGGAGCCTCCGAAGCGTCCAGACCTATTACGTCCTCTATCTCCCTGCGGACCTCCTCCGGATGGGCCGACGCAAGATCTATCTTATTCAGCACGGGAAGTATCTCCAGATCCTCGTCCAGCGCCAGATACACGTTGGCAAGCGTCTGCGCCTCCACGCCCTGAGTGGCATCCACAACAAGGACAGCGCCCTCGCAGGCCGCCAGGCTCCTGGATACCTCGTAGTTGAAGTCCACGTGGCCCGGTGTGTCGATCAGGTTGAGTATGTACTCGTTTCCGTCCTTTGCCTTGTAGACCAGACGCGTAGTCTGCAGCTTTATGGTTATGCCGCGCTCGCGCTCCAGATCCATGTTGTCCAGGAACTGCTCCTTCATGTCGCGGCTCGCCACCGTACCGGTCTTTTCGATCAGACGGTCCGCCAGCGTGCTCTTGCCGTGGTCTATGTGAGCTATTATGCTGAAGTTTCTTGTGTATTTCTGATAGTCCATGAAGTCCTCTTTATGATGTTCATTATGGATCTGCTGTCCGGCGATGCGGCTGTTAAAGCATTTCGAAGCGCTCCGGAGCGGCAGAAGAGACTTTCCGGAAGTCGTTCACAGCGAGTTCGGACGAAGTACGAAACGAGCTGATGAATGACACGGAAAGGCTCGGCGTGAAGCCGCGGAGCGGGCTGAGAAACTGCTTTAACGGCCGCAGCGCCGCAACAGCGTCCCATCGACTGTATATTATAAAAAACTTCTTGAATAATCGCAACTCCTGTAGTATACTGTCGCTTGCGATATTTTGCGAAAGTGGGGTGAAAATCAATGGCGAATATCAAATCTGCAAAGAAAAGGATCAAGGTCATCAACAGGAAGAACGCGGAGAACAGGCGCATCAAGAACAGCCTGAAGGCCATCATCAAGAACTTCTACAAGGCTCTTGCCGCGAAGGACTTCGACACCGCGAAGGAAAAGCTCGTACTTGCCGAGAAGAAGCTTATGCAGGCAGCTGCAAAGAATACCATCCACAAGAACGCGGCTTCCAGAAAAGTCTCCAGGATGAACCTTGCCTACAACAAGGCAAAAGCAGAGTAAATCTCACCCGTCCCCACATATGCATAAGTTAAATGCATAAGAAAAACCGGGAGTGTCTCCCCGGTTTTTTACTTTGTCCGAAACGCTGTCTTAAGGCGCTTCCTAATCCTCCTCCATTTCCGCCGCGGAGCCGTTCTTTTTCGCGAACGAAGCCTCCGCTTTCTTTATGGTGAAGTGCACCAGTATCAACGCTACTATTCCGCCGCACAGTTCCCCTGCCGGAAGAGCCGCGGCAAGTCCGTTCGCTCCGAAGAACTTGTCCAGGATGTACATGAACGGCATGTAGAATACTACCTGTCTTACTATGGCGTGGATCATGGTGCCCAGACCGTTGCCCATCGCCTGCATGCAGTATGAGCTGCTGTAGTTCATGAACGCGAACGGCGAGGCTATGCAGCGTATCCTCAAGAAGGTTGCCGCAAGCACGACGGTGGCCGCGGCTGCCTCCATGCTGCCGTTTGAAGTGCTCAGGAACAGCTGCGTAACGGGCCTGGCGAAGATCTCCAGAAGGATCAGAGCGACTATCGATACCGTAAGTCCGCATATCCTTGTAAATCTTATTACCTTGCGCATGCGATCGTGGTCTCCGGAAGCGTAGTTGTAAGCTACCAGCGGAAGCATTCCCTGGGACAGGCCTACGTTTACGGCGTTCGGGATCCGGTCTATCTTCATTACTATTCCGATGCCCGCTATAACAAGGTCTCCGTGAGCGGAAGCAAGTATGTTCATTATGACGTTGCCCAGATCGAAGAGCCCCGTAAGTATGGCGGAGGGCACGCCTACGGAGAAAAGCTTCTTGGCGTTCTCCCTGCTTATCTTTGCGGCATCAGACGGCTTAAGGCTGAGCGGCGATGTCGCGGACGCTTTCTTTACGGTGAATATCAGGTATACGCAGGAGCAGACGTTGGAAATGAGCGTGGCTACGGCCGCGCCTGTTACCTCCATGCCCCTGGGAAGTATCACGAACATGAACAGCGGATCCAGTACCATGTTCAGTATCCCGCCGCCGGAAAGACCTATGCTGGCCTTCGCGGAATAGCCGGTGTTCCGGAGAAGGAAAGCCAGAGTAAGCGAAAGCGTGGAGAATATGCAGCCCAGAACGACTACGTAGAACGTATACTGGCTGGCGAAACCTATGGTGTCGTCCGAAGCGCCCAGGAATCTCAGCAGCGGATGCAGGAAAATACCCACAAGAGCCGAATAAACGATCGCTACTGCCGCAGCCCCGTAAACGCTGAATGCGCAGACGGACTTTGTCTCATCCGCTCTCTGCTGGCCCAGAAGCCTTGCCATAAGGCTGCCTCCGCCTATGCCGAACAGGTTGGAGAACGATATGTTAAGAAGCATTACGGACAAAGACAATGACGTAGCCGCAAGCATGAACGGATTGCCCGCCCTGCCTATGTAGAACGTATCTACCATGTTGTAGATGACGCTGATCATCTGGCTGATGATCGTAGGCACGGCAAGCGTAGCCAGGGCCTTGGGTATAGGCATGCTCTCGAATAATTCTTTTTTCTCTGTCGTCTGCGCGGCCATGAAAAGTTGTTTCCGTTATTCTGTATGATCTGTATATTAAGTAAAGAACATTATAGTTTAACACGCCGAGCCCAGTCAACCGAACAGACTCGTTAATAAAAAAACACAGGCCCGGAAAGCCTGTGTTTTAATGGTTTGATCATGTACCGGACAGTGCGGGAACGACGCTATTTCTTTCTGATCACGACGTTGTCCTTGTCCTTGTAGATGCTGTCCTCGGGTACTACGCCGCGCACGCAGGACGTAGGATAGATGCTGCTGCGTCTGCAGACGATGGTGCCGGGGTTAAGTACGCTGTTGCATCCGACTTCCACGTTGTCTCCCAGGATGGCTCCGAACTTCTTGCGTCCGGTCTCTATGGGATCGCCGGGCTGATGCACGACTACCAGAGTCTTGTCGCTCTTTACGTTGCTCGTTATGGAACCGGCGCCCATGTGGGCCTTGTAGCCCAGAACGGAGTCGCCTACATAGTTGTAGTGCGGTGTCTGAACGTTGTCGAACAGGACCACGTTCTTGAGCTCGCAGGAGTTTCCTACGACAGCGTTCTTGCCTACGATGGCGCTGCCGCGTATGAAAGCGCAGTGGCGAACTTCGGCGTTGTGGTCTATTATGCACGGAGATCCGATGTAAGCCGACGGGAACACCTTGGCGTCCTTAGCTATCCACACGCCCTCTGAAGGGTTGTCGAACTCCTCCGCCGGAAGCGTCGGACCGAGTTTAAGTATAAATGCTTTTATGTCGTCCAGGACTTCCCAGGGGTAGGTCTTTCCTTCGAAAAGCTCCGCCGCCAAGGTCTTGTCCAGATCGAGCAGTTCGCTGATGGTTATCATAAGGGCCTCCTATTTCATCTTTACGAAGTGGCCGCTGTCCTTCATGGACTGGATTATGTCGTCCACCTTTTCGTTGCAGAGCGTCAGGTCCAGAGATTCGGACATTACGCGCAGAACAGGCTCGGTTCCGGACTTCCTGAGAAGTACGCGTCCGTTTCCGCCCAGTTCCTGACCGGCCTTCTCCACGGCTGCTTTTACGGCAGGATCGTTGAGTGTTCCGTCCTTGTCATCCACGATGACGTTCTTGAGCACCTGCGGGTACATGGTCATGGGCGCCGCGAGGGTCGAGAGCGGCAGTTTGGTCTCCAGCATGGCTTCCATTACCTTGATGGCTGTGATGAGTCCGTCTCCCGTGGTGGCGTAACGCCAGAAGATTATGTGTCCGGACTGCTCGCCGCCTATAAGGTGACCGTTCTTCTTCATGTTCTCGGCAACGTACTTATCGCCTACCGGAGTCTGCTCGTAGCCTATCCCAAGCTCGTCCAGAGCCTTATACAGGCCCATGTTGGACATGATAGTCGTTACCACCTTGGAATCGCCGAGCATGCCGTTTTCCTTCATGTATCTGGCGGAGAGGTACATTATGTGGTCGCCGTTGACCACGTTGCCCTTCTCGTCCACCGCCAGGCAGCGGTCCGCGTCGCCGTCGAAGGCGAATCCTACGTCCAGGCCGTTGTCGATCACGAACTGCCTCAGGTTGTCGATGTGTGTGGAACCGCAGTCCACGTTGATGTTAAGACCGTCCGGACGGTTGGCGATCACGTGGGTATCCGCGCCCAGAGCGTCGAACACGCTCTTCGCCATCATCCATGTGCTGCCGTTGGCGCAGTCCAGACCTACCTTCTTGCCCTTGTAGGAACGTGTCGCCAGAGAGATGAGGTATCCCACGTAGCGATTCCTGCCGGAGGAGTAGTCTATGGTCTCGCCTATGGCTTCGCCGAGAGCGTAGGGAAGCTCCGTTCCTCCGTCGATGTAGTCCTCGATCTGGAGCAGCAGCGACTCTTCCATCTTATCGCCTTCGCTGTTTATAAGCTTGATGCCGTTGTCGTAATACGGATTGTGGCTGGCGGAGATCATTATTCCGCAGTCGAAGTCGTCGATCCTTGTTATGTACGAAACGCTGGGCGTGGTGGTTACGTGCAGAAGATACGCGTCGGCTCCGGACGCGGTAAGACCGGCGCAGAGCGCGGACTCCAGCATGTAGCTGGAACGCCTTGTGTCCTTGCCTATTACCACTCTTGCCTTGTGATCCTTGCTGAAATAGCAGCCCAGATATCTGCCTATCTTAAAGGCGTGGTCCACGGTAAGGTCTTTTCCGGCCTCTCCGCGGAATCCGTCTGTTCCGAAATATTTGCCCATTAGAGTCTCTCTCCCCTCTCGATGTCCAGGAAGTACTTGTAGGTATCCACTGTAAGTTCGCCGCAGGCTTCCTCGTCGCAGGCGATTATGGCAGCGTTGTGCATCTGCAGAGCGCTGCAGGTCCACTTCTGGCTTACTCCGCCTTCTACTACCGCCGCAAGAGCGCGGGCCTTGTTGTGGCCGCTGATGAGCACCAGGACTTCCTTGGCGTCGGTAACTGTGCCGATGCCTACGGACAGAGCCTGGGCAGGTACCTTCTCAGGATCTCCGCCGAAGAATCTGGAGTTTACGATCCTGGTGTCGGTGGTAAGATCCCTGAGTCCTGTGCGGGAAGTAAGCGAGGTATAGGGTTCGTTGAAAGCAAGATGTCCGTCGACGCCTATGCCGCCCATGAACAGGTCGATGCCGCCGTAGGAAGCGATCTTCTCCTCGTAGCGGGCGCACTCGCCTTCCGGATCATCCGTCATGCCGTTGAGGATGTTGATGTTCTCCGGCTTCATGTCGACCAGATGGTCGAAGAAATTATCGTGCATGAAATACCAGTAGCTCTGGTCGTGCTCGTGAGGCAGCCCCAGATACTCGTCCATGTTGAATGTGACGACGTTCTTGAAACTGATCTCTCCGGACTTGTTCTTTTCGATGAGTCTTTTGTAGACGCCCAGCGGCGAGGAACCGGTGGGAAGACCCAGGACGAAGGGTCTGTCTTCCTTGTGCGCCTTAAGCTTGTCCGCGATGTAGTTCGCTGCCCATTCGCACATCTTTTCGTAATCGTCCTGAATAACTACTCTCATGGTCTTTTCCTCCATAAAACTGTATAAGAATGATGTTTTAAACAAAAACCAAAAGTGTTGAGGACTAAGCACGGATCTTCCGACCGCACGCAGCAACACTCAACACTAGAATTATAAATGTACCGATGCTTAAAATCAATATTTTTTTGTACTTGGACAGGTGTGTACGAACTAAAGGACTGCCTTGAATTCCTTTATCCTTGCGGGTACGTCGGGAGCTCCGAACACAGCGCTTCCGGCGACGAGTATGTCCGCGCCTACGGCCTTGAGCGCAGGAGCGTTGGTCAGGTCCACGCCTCCGTCGACTTCGATTACGAAGCTGAGTTCTTCACTTTTGCGCAGCTCATCCAGCTCGCTGACCTTGATCATGGCGGACGGTATGAACTTCTGGCCTCCGAATCCGGGGTTTACGGACATTACAAGGACCATGTCCAGATCGCCCAGTATGGGTTCCAGCGCCGATACAGGCGTGGCCGGGTTGATCGCGGCGCCTGCCTTTATTCCGAGCGCTTTTATCTGCTGTATCACCCTGTGGAGATGTACGCAGGCCTCCTGGTGCACGCAGATGTACTCCGTCTGAGGAGTTACGAAGTCCGGGATGCGAAGTTCCGGATGCTCTATCATAAGATGCACGTCGAAGGGAAGTTTGGTCTTGCCGGCCAGGCTCCTTACGACCGGTCCGCCGAAAGTGATGTTGGGCACGAAAGCTCCGTCCATTACGTCCAGATGGACGAAGTCCGCCCCGCCCTGCTCTATCAGCGCTGCCTGATCCGCAAGTCTGGAAAGGTCCGCCGAAAGGACGGACGGCGCAAGTTTGACCATGTCAGTATCCTCCTGCTGTCAGTGTTTTGCGGCTTTGACGGCCGCTTCGTAGATATCCTTGTAGGACTCGTATCTGCCGCGGGAGATCTTCCCCTCCTCCACGGCTCTTATTATTCCGCAGTCCGGCTCCGAAATGTGGCGGCAGTCGTCGAAGCGGCAGTCCGCGTACGGTCCGAAGTCCGGGAACAGATGAGCTATCTCCGCCGGATCCAGGCCCTCGTTCTCGAAGGAAGTGAAGCCCGGAGTGTCAAACAGGAAGAAATCTCCGCTGCGGAAAAGCTCGCAGTGCCTTGTAGTGTTGCGGCCGCGCTTAAGCTTTTCGCTTATCTCCCCGGTAGCGCTTACCTCCCTGCCCATAAGAGCGTTGGTAAGCGTGGATTTTCCGGCTCCGGAAGGCCCCGCCAGAGCGGCCTTCTTTCCTTTGAGCAGCGCTTTCAGTTCCTCCATGCCTTCGCCTGTCCTGGCGCAGACCGCCAGCACCGGATAAGCGTTTCTGTAGTGTTCCACCGTGCGCTGCAGTATGTCGTCCTCAGCAAGATCTATCTTGCTTACGCAGATCAGTATCTCGGTTCCGGCCTTTTCCGCGGCCAGAGCCACCCTGTCCAGTATGCGGAACGACGGCGCCGGATCCTTTACGGAAACGACTATTACCATCAGTTCCACGTTGGCGACCGGAGGCCGTTGGAAACTGCAGATCCTGGGAAGCACCTTGTCCACCGCTCCCACGCCCATTTCCGGGCTGCTTGCGGAAGGCTGCTCCCCCGGCCCCGCGACCACGGTCATCTCCACTTCGTCTCCCACGAGCGGAGAAAGGCTGCCTTTTCTGAAGACGCCTCTTGCTCGGCACTCGTAGACCGTGCCATCCGCGTATACGTAATAGAATCCGGCCAGAGCCTTTACGATGGTCCCTCTCATAGGCTTACTGCACCGTACCGGTCTGGAAGTTGACCGTAAGATCGTAGATGGTGTCTATCGTGCCGCTGGCATTGCCGCTTGTGTATGTGTAGAAGACCTTGACCTTCGCGGTCTCGCTCTTGCCTATTAACGTTATCTTGTCCGGTTCGGAAGTCTTTGAGCGCTGCTCCACGAACACGTTGGTTGAAGCTCCGCCGTCCTGGAGCGTCACAGTTACCTGGAAGCTGTCTTCCTTAGCTTTTGAATAATCCAGAGTCAGATCCACGGATCCTTCCTTTACCGGGGGAGCGCCCGTGCTTACTATAAGCGCTATCTGGCTGCCCTTTTCCGCGTGGTTTCCGGCGGAGGGCGACTGGCTTATGATGCGTCCCGCGGCTACGGTGGTGCTGTGCTGCTCCGTTACCGTGCCTACGGCAAGCCCCGCCTTTTCGATCTCCGACTTGGCGGCCTCGAGCGTCTTCTGGGTAACGTTGGGAACGATGATCTTGCTGTCTTCCGGTCCGTCCTGGGAGGGTCCCAGGCTTACGACCATGTTTACCTTTTCACCTTTTTCCAGAGGTGTTCCGGCAGCCGGATCCTGCGAGATTATAAGGCCCTTGGGTATGCTGTCGCTGTGCTCCCCGGTTATATCGCCTACCGTATAGCCGGACTTCTTCAGAAGATCCTCCGCGGTAGCCTGAGTGGAACCGGCAAGGATGGGCACGGATGCCTCCGAAGATCCGCGGCTTACGTTGACCTTAACGGTCTGTCCGCGCTTCACCTTGGTGTCCGCTTCGGGAGTCTGGCTGAGTATGGTCCCCGCGGGCTCCGTGCTCACGAGCTGCAGGTCTATCTCCGGGAAGAGCTCGAATTCCTTGAGGTATTCCACGGAGTCTGTGTACTTCATGCCGATAAGATACGGCATCTGGAAGGATTTATTGCCGGAGAACAGCAGTTTTCCGAGCCCTATTATCAAGCCGACCAGTACCACCAGAGCACCGGCAAGCACCGCCAGTCTCTTAAGGAGCTTTCTGCGCTTGGCGGCCTTCTTTTCGGCTCTGATCCTTGCTTTTTTCTGCTCCGGAGTCTCTTCCGGTTCGGCGTTGGTCTTATCTTCTTTGTTTCCGTTCTTCTCCCTGGCAAGTTCCACGGAATAATCCGAAGGTCTGGAGAATTTCACCAGATTGAGCGCCGTTATCATGTCGTCCGCGGACGCGTAGCGCGATGTCTGCAGCTTGGCCGTGGCTTTCATGACTATGTCTTCCAGATCCTGCGGTATGTCAGGATTGAGCCTGGAAGGCGGCACCATGGGCTCGTTCATGTGCTTCAGGGCGACGTCCACCGCGGTCTCGCCGTCGAACGGGACCTTGCCGGTAAGCATCTCGTACAGGACTATGCCCAGGGAATAGATGTCGGACCTCTCGTCCACGTAGGCGCCTCTGGCCTGCTCCGGCGAGAAGTAATGGATGGAGCCCATTACGGACTCTTTCTTTTCCGTGCTGTCAGCGTCCTCCGGCCTTGCCTTTATGGCTATTCCGAAGTCGGAGATCTTGGCAACGTCCCCCTCGGAGACCAGAACGTTGTGGGGCTTTACGTCGCGGTGTATAAGCTGGTGCTTGTGCGCCGTGGACAGCGCGCTCGCTATCTGTCTGGTGATGTTAGCCGCGCGTCTGGGATCCAGCGGAGCTTCCCTCTTTATGATCTCGGAAAGAGGCTCCCCTTCCACCAGCTCCATTACGATGTAGTAGATGTTCCCTTCCTTACCTACGTCGTATACGTTTACTATGTTGGGGTCCACTATGCTTGCGGCAAGCTGCGATTCGCGCCTGAAGCTCTCTATGAACATCAGGTCCTTGGTATACTCCGGGCGCAGTATCTTAATGGCAACGTTGCGGTCCAGCAGCCTGTCCCTGGAACGGAACACGACCGCCATACCGCCTTCGCCTATCCTTTCGTTAAGTTCGTACCTTCCGGCTAATATCCTTACTGCCACGTCGCTCCTTACTGTATGCGGACGCATACCACGGTGACGTTATCCTCGCCGCCGCCGGCATTAGCCATGTCTACAAGGGCCCTGGCCAGTCCGTGCATGGTCTTCGCCGCGCTGGCCACACGGGCTATCTCCTCTTCCTCCACCATTCCGTAGAGACCGTCCGTGCAGAGGATTATCGTGTCTCCGGGATAGGTACGGAACGAGAAGAAGTCCGGATCCACCGTAGGCTCACCGCCCACGGCTCTGGTGATGACATGCTTTTCCGGGTGAGACTTTGCCTGCTCGGGTGTTATCTCGCCGCTGTCCAGCATCTCCTGTATCAGAGTATGGTCCGTGGTGACCTGCATTATCAGGCCGTCGCGCACCAGATACGCCCTGCTGTCGCCCACGTTTACCACGTAGGCGTTATCGTTCCTTAAATAGCATAAAAGAGCCGTGGTGGCCATGCCCGTGTTTCCCGGCTCTCCTGTAGCTTTTCCGAAGATCAGCTCGTTGGCGCCGGACAGCAGGGACATGAAATAGTGCTTGAGCGCTATGCCTTCCCTTACGTCCCCTATGGGATGGAGCGCGGCGAACTGCGCCATGTAGCCCACGGCGGTACGGCTGGCAAGCTCTCCGCTGCTCTGGCCGCCTACTCCGTCGGCGACCATGTAGAGGTTCCTGTCGGGAAGCACGAACACCGCGTCTTCGTTGTCCTGTCTGGTCAGACCCTTATCGGTCTTAAAACCTATGCTGATCATCGTTTCTCCTTATGAGGCAGGTGTAGAAACCTTCCTGCCCCTTCCTGTCCGAAAGCAGCAGACGGCTCTTTACCACCGTATATCCTTCATGCGCCTTAATGAAAGCGCCCGTTATCTCTTCGTTCTCCGCGGGATCCACGGTGCAGGTGCTGTAGAGCACCGTTCCGCCGGGCTTTACGTATCCGCAGGCATTGGCCAGGATCGCGGACTGCTTCGCGGCAAGTTCTTTTATGTACGATTCCGCCTGATCCTCCGTCAGTTCCCGGAGCTTTATCTCCGGATCCCTGGCTATCGTTCCGAGCGCGCTGCACGGTACGTCCGCTATCACCCTGTCCCAGCGGCCTTCCAGCTTGGGATCGAACGCCGAAGCATCCGAGACCGCCGTTTGTATTATAGTATGACCTAGGCGGGCCGCCTCTTTTTCTATCAGTTTTACGCGATGCGGATGTACGTCCAGCGCCAGTATACGCCCGTCGTTCTCCATCAACTCCGCCGCGGCGCAGGTCTTGCCTCCGGGCGCCGCGCAAAGATCCAGAAGACTCTCTCCGGGGTTCGGCGCAAGCATCTCGACGGCGCTGACCGAGGCCGTTCCCTGAACGGAGAACAAGCCGTTTCTGTATTCTTCGCTGTCCAGAACGGAGCCTTTAACTTTAAGACAAAGTTCCGAGCCGGGATCGTTCTCCGCGGATGCCCCGAGCTTTCCGAAGCGCTCCGCAAGTTCCTTTCTGTCTGTCTTAAGTCTGTTTATCCTTACCGTAAACGGCGGGGCCTCGCAGCTGCTTTTAAGGATCTCTTCCGTCTTTTCCGGACCGTAGGCTTTCGTCAGCAGCTTAATTATCCATTCCGCGCAGGAATACTGCGCGCGAAGATCGCTGTAAAGAAGCCTTTTACCGTCCCGCTGGAAGCTCCTCAGGACTGCGTTTACGAACCCCTGGCGTCCCTTCGCGAACTTTGCCGCCAGTTCCACGGTCTCGTTCACCGCGGCATGATCCGCGACGCCGTCCATGAGCGCCATCTGATAGAAGCCCATGCGCAGCAGCATGCGCTCCGTCTTTCCCAGCCCGGGCTTCTTAAGGAAGCGGTCTATGTTGAAGTCCAGAAGGAACTGATTCCGCAGGACTCCGTATACGATCTCCCTTATGAACGGAGCGTCGTCGTGCTCTTCCCTGAGCAGATAGTCTTTAACTGCAAGGTTGGACCAGGTGCCCTTCTCCGATATTTCTTTTAAGATCAAAAACGCCAGGCGCCTGTTCCCATCCATATATTTTACCCTAAAACGGTGCCGATTTCAATTTTATGTCCCAGAAGGAAAGCCGCGGCGTCCATTGCTTTTTTGCCTGGCATCTGGATGTTCGTCAGCAGCACGGTGCCGTCCGCACAGGCGGCTTCTATGCCGTTCTTTCCTGCCGACACTACCGTCCCCGGGGCCTTTCCGGTGGGGGTATCCCTGCCTGGAACTGCCATATGGACCTTCATCACCTGACCGTCGAGCACCGTAGAAGCGGTTGGCCAGGAATTGAAACCCCTGACAAGGCAGCAGATCTGCCTCGCGGTCTTCGAAAAGTCTATTATTCCCTCTTCCTTGAAGACCATCGGCGCGAACGTCGCCAGGCTGTCGTCCTGCGGAGTCCTTACCGCGCTGCCGTCTTCCAGTCCTGGTATAGTCTTTACCAGAAGATCCGCTCCGAGCTCAGAAAGCTCCTCGTGGAGCTGTTCCGTGGTCTTTTCGCCTACCGGAGTTTCGGCCTGCGCCAGCATGTCGCCGCTGTCAAGCCCTTCGGCCATCATCATTATGGTGACGCCTGTCTTTTCGCAGCCGTCGATCACGGCCCTGTGGATGGGCGCGGAACCTCTGTACGCCGGCAGCAGAGAAGCGTGTACGTTTACGCAGCCGTACCTGGGGATCTCCAGCACGGACGGCGGGAGTATCTTACCGTAGGCCGCCACCACTATAAGATCCGGAGACGCTTTCCTAAGCTCCTCAAGGAACTCTTCGTTTCCGCGGATCTTCTCCGGCGAGGACACCGGTATGCCCAGCTCCTGCGCCGCCATCTTTACCGGACAGGACTGCATCTTCTTTCCGCGGTCCTTGGCCCGGTCCGGTTTAGTTACCGCAAGCACGACTTCGTGACCGGCCCCGCAGAGCGCTCTGAGAGGCGCCACCGCAAAGTCCGGCGTGCCCATGTAAACTATCCTCATGTCCTACTCCTCTTCTTCGGTTTCGGCAAAGTGGATATCCGTCGCCTTCTGCGTGTAGAGGACTCCGTCCAGGTGATCGTTCTCGTGAAGGAACGCCCTCGCCAGAAGCTCTGTTCCCTCGTATTCTACAGAATTACCGTTTCTGTCAAGTCCTTTTATTTTCACGTAATTCGGCCTTGTAACGGTCCCAACGTATCCGGGCACGGAAAGGCAGCCTTCGTCGCCTGTCTGCTCGCCGTCGGTCTCCATTATCTGCGGATTGATAAGCTCATAGAGCGGTCCTTCCGGATCGATCTGCACCACGAACATACGCCTGAGTATGCCTACCTGGGGCGCCGCCAGTCCTACTCCGCCGGCGTCACGCATGGTCTCCGCCATGTCGTCGAGTATGCTCCTGATCCTGTCGTTCACCTCCGTCACCGGACGGCAGACCTTCCTGAGCGTTTCGTCATCTTCCGTTAAGATCCTTCTGAGTGCCATGTCTCCTCCTGTTCGACCCGTCCGCTACACGAACGAATACGGGTTTATATCCACCGTAAGCAGTCTGGCAACGCCCTTCTGCTCCGTGTAAATGTCCTTTAGTTTCCTTATGGCCGCGCTGGTGTTCTTCCTGCTGCCGCGAGGCGATTTGATCAGTATCTGGAACCTGTACTGCCCCGACGCCTTTACCAGAACCCCGGGCGCCGGGCCCAGCACCGCCGTTCCCTGAGGAAGTTTCTTCCGCAGCCAGGCCGCGCATCTTCCCGCGGACTCGTACGCAAGCTGCTCGTCCTCGTCGGACACCACAATCTGATATATGTCAGAATAAGGCGGGTAGCCTGCGACCTTGCGCAGCGACACCTCCATGTCGTAGAAACCTCTGTAATCGTGGGCGGACGCCAGACGCAGCGCGGGATTCTCCGGATCGTAGGTCTGCACGACCACCAGTCCCGGCTCGTCTCCTCTGCCTGACCGTCCGGCCACCTGAGTTATGAGCTGGAAAGTCCTCTCCGAGCTTCTGAAATCCGGGATGTTCAGCGACACGTCCGCGGATATAACTCCCACAAGGCCTACGTTCGCGAAATCCAGCCCTTTGGCTACCAGCTGAGTCCCTATGAGTATGTCCACCTTGCCCTTGCCGAAGCGCTTAAGCACGCTCTCCATGCTGCCCTTCTTCTTCGCGGTATCGAGGTCCAGTCTCTCGACAGCGGCCTGAGGGAAGAGCTCGCGTATCTTCTCCTCCACCTGCTCCGTGCCAGCGCCGAACCTGCCTATCAGCTTGCTTCCGCATTCCGGGCAGACCTTGGGCATGGGCACTTTCCTGCCGCAGTAATGGCACAGCAGTGCGCCTTCCTCCCTGTGGTAAGTATACGTGATGCCGCATTCCGGGCAGCGCATGGTGTGCCCGCATTCCCTGCACGATACGAACGACGCGTAGCCTCTGCGGTTCAGGAACAGTATTATCTGCTTCTTTTCGTCCAGACAGCGCTTTATCTCCGTCATCAGCTTCTTGGAGAAAAGACTGCGGTTGCCGGCCTTTATCTCGGCCGTCATGTCCACTATCTCCACGAACGGCAGCGGGTTCTTGTTGTAGCGCTCCGTAAGCTCTATCCTGTCGAAGATGCCGCTCTCGCTCCTGCTGTAGTCCACGACGGACGGCGTGGCGCTTCCCAGAACGATGACCGCTCCGTGCGTCAGCGCGCGCCTTTCTGCCACCTCCAGCGTGTCGTATTTGGGGCTCATATCGGACTTGTAGGAGGTCTCATGCTCCTCGTCCATTATGATCAGCCCTATGTCCTTAAGCGGCGCAAAGATGGCGGATCTGGCGCCTATCACAAGTTTTACCTCGCCGCTCTCTATCCTTTTGTACTGGGCGCCCCTCTGCGCGGGCGTGAGCCTGCTGTGGAGAACCGCTATGCTTTCCCTGCCGAAACGGCTCATGAAGCGCCCGACCAGCTGAGGCGTCAGCGATATCTCCGGTACCAGCACTATTCCCTGCCTGCCGTCCTCCAGGACGTTCTTCATGGCCTGGATGTAGACTTCCGTCTTGCCGGATCCGGTAACGCCGTGAAGCAGGAATATCCTGTTCCTGCGCTCCGCGATAGCGCCGTTTATCTCCGCCAGAGCCGCGGTCTGCTCCGCGGTAAGGTCCTTTACAGTCACAGGCTCCGGTTCTATGTCCTCGAACGGATCCTTGGTCTTCCTCTTTACGTCCGACACGGGCAGGAAGCACTTGAGCGCCTCTATGTATCTGCACAGAAAGCGGTCCCTCATCCACAGAGCTGTCGTAACGGCCTCCTCCGAAAGCTGAACGTCCGGTACTACGGACTCTATGGCCTTGAATCGCTTAACGCCTTCCGGCGGAACATCGTACAGCGAAACGACATAGCCCTCCGCCCTGCGGTCGTGCACGGAAAAAGGCACAATGACTTTCTGACCGACGCGGATGTCCTCCAGGTCCGTCTTGTAGGTGTATATCACGTCCGTAGCGTTCGTGTTGTTGTCGACTACTACGCCCGCGTACTTCATAGCCCGGCCTCCGCGCGCTGCTTTTCCGCCTGCGCCTTCGAGAACCCGCATCCGCAGAAGTGCTGCCTGTAGAGCCCGTACTTCTTCGAAAGCTCCACGGATCTTCTGTAGCCGTCCTGCTTCTTGTAGTTTCCGGAAAGATACTCGATGCCGTACTCCTCCGCGATCCTCGAGCCTATGCCGGAGATCACGCCGTAATTCTTGTAGGGGCTAACAGTAAGGGTGGTATCGAAGCAGTCGAAGCCGTGCTCTTTCGCGTACTGCGCGGTCCTGCGCAGGCGCAGATCGAAGCAGACGGAGCACCTTGCTCCGCCCTCCGGCTCTTCCTCCAGGCCCTTAACGGCCTCAAGAAAGCGCTCAGGATCGTAGTCAGAGTCGATGAATTCCACGTTCTGACCCTGCTTTTTCAACTCTTCAAGAAACCTGATCTGCTCCGACTTTCTGTGAACGTACTCCGCTTCGTCGGTTATGTTAGGGTTATAGTAAAACACGGACACGGAATACCCGCCGTCCTTAAGAAGCCTTTCTATGACCGCCGTGGAACAGGGTCCGCAGCAGGAATGCAAAAGCAGTTTCCTTTTACCCATTACATTATAGTTTATCAATTATGTCCGCAACTATCAAAGTGTTTTCCTGTACGCGGAAGCGTATTTCCATGCCCGCGTAGGAAAAGCCGTAGACCCGGCCGGGATCGTCCTGGTAACGGGGCCTCGGGTCCAGCTTAAGGAGCTCCTCCAGGGCCGCCCGCCTGTCCGGATCCAGAGCGTTCAGAAGTCCTTCCGGATCGCTTACTTCAAGACTGCTCCACTCGGTGTTCTCAAGGAAGCCCCGCCTTGCGTCCGGTACGGATTCGAATTCCGGATTGTAAGGTTTGATATCATATATCGGAGTCCCGTCGGCCATGTCCACGCCTCCGACCACAAGGACCGGAGCGTCGGGGCAGCCGCGATCGATGCTGATGAGTTTTACAAGCGAAAGCCCCAGGCCGTTAGGTCTGAAAGGCGATCTGCTCGCAAACACTCCTACCCTTTTGTTGCCGCCGAGCCTCGGAGGTCTTACCGTGGGCGTCCACCCTGCATCCAGATTCTGAGAGAATCCCCATATCAGCCACAGGTGCGACCAGTCCTCGATCCCGCGGAGCGCTTCTTCCCTGCGGAATTCCTTCTCGAACGTTATTCGTCCGGTCAGCTGCGGCACAAGTCCGCTCTGCCTCGGCAGGCCGAATTTCCCGTCCAGATCCGTATGTATGGTTGCGATCTTTTTTATCTCCATGAATATGATTTTACCACAAACACGGGCCGGACGGCATACCATACTTACCGGCGGGACCGATCGAAACGCTATATTTGACTTTTTTTACTTAAATCGTTAAAATATCTATTTATTTTTATATGCTTTATTCATTCACGTGCATCATAAAGCATGAAAGGAAAAAAATGGAATTTTCTAACGCACTCAGAGGAATCAAGAAGATCCGCACGTCTGAGATACTCAGCCTCATAGTAGCCGTGCTTGGCGCTGTCGGCGGTGGACTCATACTCAGCGCAGTTAGATCCGCAAAGACGGTCGAGAATGCAGTGTCCGCGGGCGGCGGCGCAGTCGTAGGCGGAAGCATCGTTGCCGTCGTAGCCGGCATACTGGCCATCATCGCCTTCATCCTCCAGCTGATAGGACTCAGCGCAGCAGGCAAGGACGAGAACTGCTTCAGACAGGCTTTCATCATCGCCATCATAGGAATAGTCGTATCGGTGCTTCAGACCGTCTTCGCTAAGAACGCCCTTCTTTCCGGAGTTTTCGAAGTCATCAGCAACGTAGTTTCCCCCATCATCACCTATCTGTGCATAGGCGGCATCATCAGCATCGCCAGAAAGCTCGGCAACGAGGACATGGCGCAGCGCGGAACCAAGCTGGTCAAGATAATAATCGCCCTTTACGTTATAGTATTAATCATCAAGCTGCTCGAGACCATATTGGGCAGCGGCGATGTCGTTAAGGCGATCTCCGGCGTGCTCGCGATAGTCGCGGGTATCCTTTCCATAGTGATACTGATCACATACCTGAAGTATCTCGGAAGAGCCGTTAAGATGCTCGAGCAGGCATAGCGCAGGCAGCTGATGGAAGGTAAAGTCAGCAAAGCGTATACGTTCACGAGCGGCCCGTTATTCGGGCCGCTTATAAAGTTCGCCATGCCCGTTCTGGGAGCGCTGATACTTCAGTCCCTCTACGGCGCGGTGGACCTGTGGGTCGTAGGACAGTACGGAGTCAAGGCGGACATTTCGGCTGTATCCACCGGCGCTCAGTTCATAATGATGGTCACGAACGTGATCATAGGGCTTGCCGTAGGTACGTCCGTAATGATAGGCCAGAACATCGGCGCCGGAAGACGCGACCTGGCCGGAGACGTCCTGGGAGCAGGAATAAAGCTGTTCGCGGTCTGCGCGGTCATCGTAATGATAGTCATCCCGCTTACCGCGCCCGGCATCTGCACCATTCTCAACTCGCCGGAGGAGGCCTTCCCCAAAGCGGTCTCCTACATGCGGATATGCGGGCTGGGCGGCATCTTCATAGTCGCTTACAACCTGCTGAGCAGCCTGTTCAAAGGCATGGGAGATTCCAAAACGCCGCTGATGTCCGTGGCCATAGCCGCGGTGCTCAACATAGGCGGAGACATAGCCTTCGTAAAAGGCCTTGGCATGGGCGCTTCCGGAGCCGCTCTCGCGACGGTGATCTCCCAGGGCATAAGCGTCCTGATCTGCATATTCATAATCAGAAAGCGCGGCCTGCCTTTCGATTTCTCGACTCAGAATCTGAAAAAGAAGCAGCTGCGCAACATAAAAAGAAGCATACGTCTGGGCGCTCCGATAGCGCTTCAGAGCGCGCTCGTAAACATTTCGTTCCTTGTACTTACCTCCCTGATAAACGACATAGGACTTACCGAATCCTCGGGCCTTGGCGTAGCCGAAAAGCTCTGCGCTTTCATAATGCTGCTGCCGTCCGCGTTCGCGCAGTCCATGTCCGCGGTGGTATCCCAGAACATAGGGGCCAAGAAGCCGGAAAGAGCCAACAAGGCGCTGTTCATAGGCATTACCTCGGCCCTTACCATCAGCGTATTCATAGGTTACCTGGCGTTCTTCCACGGGGAGATGCTGGCAAGCATATTCACGAAGGACGAAAGCGTAATGAAGGCCGCGGCGGACTACCTTAAGGCCTATGCCATCGACTGCATATTCACATCGTTCCTGTTCAACTTCATCGGTTATTTCAACGGCTGCGGGTACACGATGTTCACCATGCTCCAGGGCATCATCGGAGCGTTCTGCATAAGGATACCGGTGTCGTTCCTGATGAAGTCGATACAGCCCGTGTCGCTGTTCCGCATAGGTCTGGCGACGCCCTGTTCCACGGTGGTGCAGATAATCTTCTGCGTCGTCGTGTTCATCGTAAAGAACAAAAAACGCAAAAAAGAAGAGATCCGGGAGAACTGATCCCCCGGATCTTTTTTTATGCTTTTAAACTATTTTCTCTCGAAGTCCGGGCACTTTTGCCTTCAGGACCTCCGCCTGCTTTTCGGCGAATTCCGCGGTCTCCTTTACCGTATCCTCGTCCAGCGGCATGGGTATTCCGGCGCGCTCCAGGGTCTCGAAGTATCCGTATTTTCCTCCCATTCCGCACAGTTTCAGGTAACTGCCCCATGCGTCTTCGCCGGCCAGCTGCTTACGGTACAGCGCGAACGCGTCTATCTGAGCGAGAGCGTAATCCACGTAGTAGAACGGATACAGGAACACGTGCTGCTTCTGCATCCAGAATCCGCCGCTCTCCAGGAACTCGTTTCCGTCGTAGCTGCGCCACGGCATGTATTTCTGCTCCGTCTCCTTCCAGAACCTGCGCCAGTCGGACGGACCGGAGCCGGGCTCGGCAAACACACGGTGCTGGAACTCGTCGACGCTCACAAGATACGGAATGCTTCTGAACGCGTCGATGAAGTGCGCGTAGCGGTATTTGTCCGTGTCAGCCCCGAAGAAACGCTCCATGTACGGATAGGCGAACAGTTCCATGGCCATGGAGTGGATCTCGTTGACCTCGCTGGTGGATCCTGTCATCGAATGCAGCGGCATCCTTCGCGACGCGTAATAAGCCTGGAACGCGTGACCCGCCTCATGCGTAAGCACGTTTATGTCGGCGGACGTTCCGTTGAAATTGGAGAATATGAACGGCGCCTTAAGATCCTGCAGGAAAGTGCAGTAACCGCCCAGATGCTTGTTCTCCCTGGTCACGAAATCGTACAGCTCGTACCTGGTCATGAAGTCGAAGAACTCTCCTGTCTCCGGCGACATCTCCTCGTACATCTGTCTGGCTTTTTCTGTCAGTTCTTCCGGGGTACCTATGGGCCTGGCGTTTCCGTCCGGGAACACGAGATCTTCGTCGTACCACTGAAGTTTATCTATCCCCAGGCGGTCCGCCTGCTCGCGGTACATCCTTTCGCAGACAGGAGTGACATACTTTCTTACCGCTTCGCGGAACTCCGCGACCTTGTCCGGACCGTAGTCGTAGCGGCCCCTGGAAGGATACACGTAGTCTATGTAGCTTTTAAACCCGAGCCTGTTGGCGATTATGCAGCGAAGCTCAACAAGCCTGCCGTACTGGGTCTCCAGTTCGGGCGCTATGCCCTCGTACAATCCGGCCCAGGCTTCGAACGCGGCCTTGCGCTCCGCCCTGTCCGGAGACTGCATGTGGCGCAGCAGACCGTAGAAATTGCAGGTCTCGCCCATGAACTCCGTGGAACACGACGCGGCGGTCCTGGAATAATCGGTACACAGCTCGTTCTCCCTTATGGACGGAAACACGATGGACAGCTTGATCAGTTTCTGCTGCTCCTCGGTGTCCTTAAGCATGTGGCTGCCGTATTTTTCCTCGAACTGCGAACGGAACGGACTCTTAAGCAGCGCCTCGCCGGTCTTCTTTATGGGAAGCATCATCTTGGGCATCAGGCGGTTGAAAAAGCTGATCTCGTCGTCGTAGAACGGGTTCGACATGTCCATGGTGTTCCGGATGTAGGCAATGGTGTTCTGCGTCATCACCTCTTCCAGCTTTTTCTGTATGTTAAGGAACAGTCCGTCCGCTTCTTCGAAGCTCCCGGCCTTTTTGAACTCGTTCAGCCAGGCGGCCGCCTGCTTCCTGACGGTATTCAGAAAAGGTCTTTCGTAGACGATGTCCCTGAACTTTTCCATCTCAGCCGGCCATCAGCCTATTATCTTCAGAGCGCCGGTCGGGCATACCTCCGCGCAGGCTTTGCAGGTAAGGCACTTCTCTATCGTCTTCGGGTCGTTGAACTCCGGCTTAATGACGGTGTTGAATCCGCGGCCGACAAGGCCAAGAATACCGGCCCCTACTTCCTCGTCGCAGATACGTACGCACAGGTTGCAGCTCATGCACTTGCCCTGATCGCGCTCTATGCATACCAGCCTCTGTTCTTTGAAGCGAGGATGCTTTTCGCCCGCGAAACGCGACGGATCGAGCTCCGGCTCTCTCTGAGCGAACTTGATCAGCTCGCACTCGCCGTAGTCGTGGCAGCCGCACTCGAGACATCTGAGCGCTTCCTTTACCGCGTCATCGCGGTCGAAGCCCTTGTTGACTTCCTTGAAATCGCTCCTGCGGACCGCAGCCTCTCTGACGGGCATCTCGGCGCGTTTTTCGGTCTTATACTGCGTAAAGTCGATGTCCTTCGGATCCTTCTTCGATAAGAACGGCATGCTGAACGGGATCTCGTTGCCCTTAAGGAAGGAATCGATCACCTTGGCTGCCTTCTGGCCTTCGCCTATGGCTTCGATCGCTATGCTGGCGCCCTTGTTGGTGGCGTCGCCTACCGCGAACACGTCCGGAATGTTGGTGCGGAACGTGCTCTCGTCAGCGGCTATTATTCCGCGCTTGTTGAGAGCAACGCCGTCCATTCCCTTGGGATCCACTCTCTGGCCGATGGCGGATATTACGGAATCCAGCTCCAGTATCTCGAACTTGCCTTCTACGGGAACAGGCTTTCTTCTGCCGCTCTCGTCCGGCTCGCCGAGCTCCATCACCTGAAGCTTCATCTGCTTTACGCGTCCGTCCGGTCCGGCTATGATCTCCGCGGGGTTGGTAAGGAACTTGAACTGTACGCCCTCTTCCTTGGCTTCCTTTATCTCCACCTTCTCCGCGGGCATCTCGGCCTCGGTACGGCGGTAGATGACGTATACGTTCTCCGCGCCCAGACGTACGGACGTTCTGCAGGCGTCCATGGCGGTGTTTCCGCCGCCTACTATTGCAACGTTCTTTCCGATGTCGGGAGCGTTGCCTTCTATTACGCCGCGCAGGAAGTCTATGCCTCCGTATACGCCCTCCGCGTCCTCACCGGGGCAGCCAATGCTGCTGGGAGTCCACGCGCCTATGGCTACGAGCGTAGCGTCGTAATACTTTCTGAAATCGTCGAAGGTGGTGTCGCGGCCTATCTTGTAGTCATTGATGAAGGTAACGCCCAGCTTCTCGATCTGGTCTATCTCCTTCTGGAGTATGCCTTCCTTGGGAAGACGGTACTCGGGGATGCCGTAGCGGAGCATTCCGCCCATGTGCGGCATCTGGTCCACAACTGTTACGTCGTGACCCGCGAGACGCAGGAAGTAAGCTGCGGTAAGGCCTGCCGGGCCGCCGCCTATGATGCCTACTCGCTTTCCGGTATCCGGAGCGACTTCCGGTACGTAGGTGTCGCCGGAGAACAGGTCGTTGTCCGCAGCGAAGTACTTAAGGAACGCTATGGACAGCGGCTCCTCCACGTACTGGCGCCTGCAGTCCTTTTCGCAGGGATGCGGGCATACGCGGCCTATGCTTGCGGGCAGCGGGTTGGTCTCCTTGACGATCTTTACCGCTTCCTTGTCGTTGCCAAGAGCTATCTGCTTAATGTAAGCCTGGCAGTTGGTGTTCGCCGGGCATCTGAGCATGCACGGGGGCAGGCAGTCGCCTTCGTGGTCCGACATTATGAGCTCGAACGCAACTTTTCTGGCCTGCTTAACGCGGGGCGTATCGGTGTGGTATACCGCGCCGTCCGTCGCTACCGTAGCGCAGGAGCGCTGGAGCTTGGGACTTCCGTCCATCTCCACCACGCAGACGCCGCAGGCTCCGTATACCTTTACCCTGCCGTTGTAGCACAGGGACGGTATGTCTATGCCGTTGTTGCGGGCTATGCTGAGTACGGTAAGACCTTCAAAACCTTTGCACTTCTTTCCGTCTATCGTAATTGTGATCTCTTTCATCTCGGCACCCCCTTACTCTATCGATATCGCGCCGAAGCGGCATACTTCGTAGCATCCGCCGCACTTTACGCACTTGTCCTGATCGATGACATGGGGCTTCTTGGGCTCGCCCGTAATGCCGCCGCCGGGGCACTTCTTGGCGCACATTGTGCAGCCCTTGCATTTCGCGGGGTCTATCACGTATTTGATCAGCGCTCTGCACTCGTGAGCCGGGCACTTCTTATCCTTGATGTGAGCCTCGTATTCGTCGCGGAAATACCTGATGGTGGTAAGAGCCGGGTTGGGAGCCGACTGGCCGAGTCCGCAAAGGGAGCCGTCCTTAACAGCAAGGCAGAGCTCCTCGAGCAGCTCTATGTCGCCTTCCTTTCCGTTTCCGTTGACTATCCTGGTGAGTATCTCGTTGAGACGTTTGGTTCCTATTCTGCAGGGAACGCACTTGCCGCAGGATTCCTTTGTGGTGAAGTCCAGGAAGAACTTGGCCATGCCTACCATGCAGGTGCTCTCGTCCATTACTACCATACCGCCGGAGCCCATGATGGCGCCGGTAGCGCCCAGGGCCTTGTAATCTATGATGGTATCGAACATGGAATAAGGAATGCATCCGCCGGAAGGACCGCCCATCTGGACCGCCTTGCACTGCTTGTCGTCCTTAATTCCTCCGGCTATGCCGAAGATGACGTCGCGCAGGGTCATGCCCATGGGTACCTCTACGAGGCCTCCCTTCTTAACCTTACCTGTTACTGCGAATACCTTGGTGCCCTTGCTGCCCTCGGTGCCCATCGCGGCGAACTTCTCTCCGCCGTTGGCTAGTATCCAGGGAACGTTGGCAAAGGTCTCGACGTTGTTGATGTTGGAAGGCTCCAGATTGTATCCTGCCTGAGCGGGGAACGGGGGCTTGAGACGCGGCATTCCGCGCTTGCCTTCCAGGGACTCTATAAGAGCTGTCTCTTCGCCGCATACGAACGCGCCTGCGCCTGCCTTGATGCGCATGTCGCAGGAGAAGTCCGTGCCCATGATGTTCTTTCCGAGCATGCCGTTTGCGCGGGCTTCCTTCATGGCGTTCTCCAGACGGACTATTGCCAGAGGATACTCAGCGCGTACGTAAACGACTGCTTCCGTAGCGCCAATCGCATAGGCTCCGATCATCATGCCTTCTATAAGATTGTGAGGATCGCTCTCTATTACCGCGCGGTCCATGAACGCGCCCGGGTCGCCCTCGTCTGCGTTGCAGATCAGGTACTTCCTGCCGTTTGCGCTTACGGAGCTCTTTGCTGCGTTCCACTTGAACCAGGTGGGGAATCCCGCGCCGCCTCTGCCTGCAAGGCCGGAGGTCTTGATGACGTCGATCACGTCGTCCTGGGACATGGTGGTGAGGACCTTCCTTAAGGCTTCGTAACCGCCGCGTCTCTGGTAATCCTTGATGTCCGTGGGATCCACGATGCCGCAGTTTCTGAGCGCTATTCTGGTCTGCTTGCTCAGGAATTCCTTGTCCTCGTCCTTTATCTTAAGATCCTCCACGCCGGAGAAGTCCGCTGTCTTTGCGGCGTCCATTACTCTCCGCGCGTCCTTCTCGTTTACCAGGACCAGTCTCTGCAGAAGAGTATCGTCGTCGTAAACGTCGACTATGGGCTCCAGATAGCACATTCCTATGCATCCGGTTATCTTAAGCTCTACGCCGCTTCCGGCCGCAAGAGGTTCCAGGGCGGAATAGACCTTGGCAGCGCCGGCGGCTATGCCGCAGCTGCCCTCGCCTACTACTATCTTTCTCATGCCTGTCCCTCCTTTTCCGCCTTTTCGCGAAGCTCGCGAAGGATGTTGATGGTCTTTTCGGGGGTAAGCGTTCCGTAGGTCTCGCCGTTGATCATCATTACCGGAGACAGCGAGCAGCAGCCCAGGCAGGCTACGTTGGACAGCGTGAACAGTCCGTCTTCCGTGGTCTCTCCGTCCTTTATGCCCAGTTCTTCCGTAATGGCCGCGGCTATGCGTTCCGAGCCGTTAACGTGGCACGCGGTGCCCTGGCACTGCATGATCAGGTACTTGCCGATCGGCTGCAGGCGGAACTGTGTGTAGAACGTTGCTACTCCCAGGACCTTAGCCGGGGAATTGCCGGTCGCTTCCGCAATGTGATAGATCACGTCTATCGGCAGATAGCCGTAGATCTCCTGCGCTTTCTGCAGGATGGTGATCAGGCTGCCTTCGACCTTGGCGTACTCATCCAGAACGCCGGAAAGCAGCGACAGATCGCTTTTCTTGAGTTTACATTCGCACATGCGAGTCTCCTCTTTTCTTTCTGTACTGTAATTATGTCCTTCTCCAAACGGGAACAGACTCAAATATTATTGTAACAAATCGCGCCGGATAAATAAACAACCGGTTTGTGATTCGGCAAACAAAAACAGAGCTTCCTTAAAGAGTGTTCTACCAAAAGTAGAATATTCTCAATTTTCTAGTTATTTACGAATTGCTTTAATTTCAGTATCATTTAATCGCGGACCGCAAGATCGCAATGACATTTAACAAGTAAGGAGAAAAACTATGGATACATTAAAGATCGGACAGTATATACAACACTTAAGGAAGTCTGCCGGCATGACGCAGAAAGACCTGGCGGATAAGCTGAACATTTCATTTCAGGCTGTTTCGAAATGGGAGAACGGGGATACGCTTCCGGACACCGGCATCCTCCTCGATCTGTGCGACATACTGGACACAACGGCAGACAAGCTGCTTAACGGAGGAACTCTCGCGACCGTAGATCGCAGACTTATGAAGCTGGAGGACGTTAAAACAGGCTTTCAGTACATTGAAAGCATAGGAAGACTTTTCGGCGAAGACTGCACCTTTTTCACGGGCATGATCGAGGGGATCAACAAAAAAATGAACATCGACCTTCTGACCTATCTGAAGGATCCCAAGACCCGCGAGGTAATGTATTCGGAGGTGCTTATCCAGGGAATACTTTCCGGGCGTACCGTAGACATGGACGAGATCGAGGCGGACTTCCGGAACGAAAAGATGGTAAACGTGATCCGCCGGTATATTGCCAAAGCAAGCGAGGATACTGAAACAACAGCATAGAACATCTGAAAAAACACCCCATGCATGGATCCGCAGATCTGTGCGTGGGGTGAATTATATTTTGACCGTGTGGTAAGAGCGTGGGATCGCTCAGCTGTCGCCTCCGGCTCCGCTTCGCGTGAACCCACGGGTTCGAATCCCGCTCCCGCCACGCTAAAAGGGGTGCAAAGCCCGATCGTGTGGTAAGAGCGTGGGATCGCTCAGCTGTCGCCTCCGGCTCCGCTTCGCGTGAACCACGCGTGGGTCCGAATCCCCTCGTTGCTTCTCCGCCATAAGAAAACACGGGCACAAGCCCGTGTTTTCTTATGGCGGAGAGCGTGGGATTCGAACCCACGTGGCGTTGCCGCCCAACGGTTTTCGAGACCGCCCCGTTATGACCACTTCGATAGCTCTCCGTGCGTCCGGACCACAAAACGTCCGGTACTATATATTATTTCAGATATCCTTAAATTTTCAAGTATTACAGCATCTCCGAGCCTTCGGGGATGACGAAATTGATCGCCCCGGGGACTACGGATATCTCCGCTTCCGTAAACGGCCAGACTTCGCCGTCTATGGAAACGCTTACCTTGTCTATCGCCCTAAGCTTAAAGCTCTTGGCTTTGGTGTGCGTTATGACGTCCGCCGCCGACGGATCATCCAGATGCGTTCCGGCGTGGTACTTGGCCAGAAGCTTCATCAGTTTTAGTCCCTTAACTGGCTTCGCGACAAGTATGTCCAGATTACCGTCGGTAAGACTTGCCTTGGGCGAGCTCTTGAAGCCGCCGCCGCAGAAATGCCCGTTGGCTATGGCGCACAGAAGGATGTCTTCCTCGCGCTCTTCGCCGGTCTCGTCCGTAAATGCCATGCGGTATCTGGGACCTTTCGGGAGTATCTCCAGCGCGCCCCTTATGTAGGACCACGATCCGCTCTTGCTCTTTATCTGCCCCGCCCTTACGACTACTTCGCAGTCGGCGCCTATGTTGAGCATGTTTATCGAATAGTTATCGCCGCATTTTATTACGTCTATCGGGACCACCTTGCCGGCCAGCTGCTTAGCGACGTCCAGGAAATTCTCCTTTCCGGTGAAGTTCCTTACGAAATCGTTGCCCGTACCGCAGGGGATCACGGCGACCTCGGCGTTTTTAAAACCTATGGCTCCGTTCACAACGTCGCACAGGGTCCCGTCGCCGCCTATCGCGTAGAACCTTACGTCGTCGCCGGCAGAGGCCCTCTGCCTGACGTATGTGCCTATCTCTTCTTTATTCAAAGACCTGTGGATCTCGTAATCCATGTCCGTGGTCTTAAGAAACGCTATTATCTTGGGAAGCAGATTCTTTTCGGCGTATCCGTTTCCCGCGACGGGGTTGAGTATAAATATGTGCTTCATCTGATATATGCTCCGCGCTAACTTGGATATATTAACACGGCGCGTGTGGTTTTTCAAGCGCTGCGAACGCGTTATCT
>JAFRYI010000002.1 GCA_017437745.1 Bacillota bacterium | reverse complement strand
GCGATCACCAAGGTGCTCGCTACCAGATTTCCGTCCGCTACCAACCAGATCGTAGCATTCGAGAACATCGATAAGGCTCCGGAAGAAAGAGAAAGAGGAATCACCATCAACACCGCTCACGTTGAGTACGAGACCGAGAAGAGGCATTATGCTCACGTAGACTGCCCGGGCCACGCAGACTACATTAAGAACATGATCACCGGTGCTGCTCGGATGGACGGCGCTATCCTCGTAGTTGCTGCTACAGACGGACCGATGCCCCAGACCAGAGAGCACATCCTGCTCGCTCGTCAGGTAGGCGTACCCTACATCGTAGTATTCATGAACAAGTGCGATATGGTCGACGACGAAGAGCTCCTCGACCTCGTAGAGATGGAAGTTCGCGAACTCCTCAGCTTCTACGATTTCCCGGGAGACGATCTTCCGATCATCAGAGGTTCCGCTCTCATGGCACTGCAGGATCCCAACGGCAAGTGGGGAGACGGCATCATGGAACTCATGGATGCTGTTGACGAGTACATCCCGCAGCCCGAGCGTCCGACCGACAAGCCGTTCCTGATGCCTGTCGAGGACGTATTCTCCATCACCGGTCGTGGTACTGTTGCTACCGGCCGTGTAGAGAGAGGCGTTGTTAAGGTAGGCGATACCGTAGAGATCGTAGGACTTACCGATGAGAAGAGAAGCGTCGTAGTTACCGGCGTTGAGATGTTCCGCAAGCTGCTCGATCAGGGCGAAGCCGGCGACAACATCGGCGTACTGCTCCGTGGCGTACAGAGAAACGAGATCGAAAGAGGTCAGGTTCTCGCTAAGCCGGGCAGCATTCACCCGCACACCAAGTTCAGCGGTCAGGTATACGTTCTGAAGCAGTCCGAAGGCGGACGTCACACTCCGTTCTTCAACGGCTACAGACCGCAGTTCTACATCAGAACAACTGACGTTACCGGAACCATCTCCCTGCCCGCAGGCACCGAGATGTGCATGCCCGGAGACCACGTCACCATGGACATCGAGCTGATCACTCCCGTAGCCATCGAGCAGGGAATGAGGTTCGCTATTCGTGAAGGCGGCCGTACAGTTGCTTCCGGCGTAGTTTCCGCTATCAACGAGTAATTACTCAGAGCGCAGAACTCAAATACATTAAGGACCGGGTCTCCCGGTCCTTTTTGCATGCTCTGACGGTTACGTGTATTCAGGAATCACGTTCCGCAGGTGTGTTTTCTCGGCCAACTTCGCGGCTTCACGCCAAGCCTTTCCGTGTACCGCATCGGATCGCACAGTACTCCGTCCGTGCTATCCGGCGGTACATTGCGGAAAGTCTTTTCTACCGCTCCGTAATGGCCTTAAAAACACACCGCTGCGGATCGTGCTTCATGATTGCTGCATCCGGCTTGCGCAGCTGTTTGCACGGACAATTGGGGGACCCGGTCCTCTGCGACTGACAAGCCTAAGGCGCCGGCAGAGCAGAAGTACCGCTGGGAGGGGCCCCATTAGCGGGAGCGTGTCCGAAAGGGAACTGTACGCGCCTTTGAATTTGCAGTGATCGTTTTGTAAGAATGGCTCGGCAGCGCAGTGGCCATTTAGGCAATAATCGAACGCATTCTGTGGTAGAATATAAAATAAGGAAGCACCCTGCTGCGTTATTCGGAGGACCGGTCATTGAGCAAAGCACTGAGCTCATGGAGCGGGATGCGCAGGTATCTGGAAAAGGAGATGCCGGCGGATCCGCTTAAAGGGAGAGTAAGATACAACTGCACATCCTATGTCGGTATGGACGGGTGCCGCATTTTTGAAGTGTTCTTCGACGGCAATCTGTTCAAGCAGTTTTCGTGGGAGACCGTAAACTCGTACTTCATTCGCGAGGGCATTGCGGAAAAACCTCCGCGCATGGATATCCATGACTACTGGGCGGATTACCGTACGCTGCTTGCAGAGTATCCCATGGAGAAACGTACGGAGTATACGGATGATGAATTCGCCGGCGCATTGGAAGCATACCGGAACCGGAGCATAATAGACAGCTTGGCATCCCCGGATCCGATAGTGAGGATGTTTGCGCTGCTGGACAGGAGGACCGGACGGCGCGCTTTGGAAAAACTTGCGGACAGAGTTGCGGAATGGCCTGAGTGGCTGCGGCAAGTATACCGCTTCCGCATGGACGCCGTAACGCCAGTAAGCAGATCAATGGAAGAATGTCAGAAGATAGAATGATAACAGAAATATCGTCAGCAGAAAGGCCGCCAGATACCCGTGAGGCCCGTACCGCGTTCTCGCGTCTGGGAATTGCTGTTTTCGTGATGCTCGTAGTGACTTACGGCGTGCAGATCCTCGCCGGTATCGCGCTGGGCCGTGCAGGCATCAGGAACGTTATCGTTCTTCTGCTGTTCTCGTACGTTCCCATGTACTGCGTAGCTTTCCCGGCAGGGTATCTTATCATGCGTTCTGTGCCGAAGTATCCGCTTGAGCTTCTGGATCTGGGAGCGGGACGGTTTTTCAGGCTGCTCGTGATCTGCTTTTTCCTGATGTACGGAGGAAACCTGTTCGGAAATCTGGTCAATGCCGTCATATCGGATCTTTTCGGGATCAGCATCACCGATCCGGTGGAGTCCCTGGTGACGGGAGGCATCCCTATGCCGGCGCTGTTCGTACTGACTGTGATACTGGCGCCTTTCTTTGAAGAACTTTTCTTCCGGAAGCTCCTCATCGACCGCATGAATGTTTACGGGCAGGGGACAGCTATCATTGCAACGGCGGTGATGTTCGGGCTGTTCCACGGCAATCTGTCGCAGTTTTTCTACGCCATGGCTCTGGGACTGGTGTTCGGTTATATATACGTAAAGACCGGGAAACTGCGTTATTCTGTCTTCATGCATATGATCATTAACTTCTGGGGCGGGATCGTCTCCGGATCGCTCGTTACGAACGAAAGCATCAGCGCGCTTATAAACGGGGGATTCGACCCAGAGGATGCCGCGGAGGTGTTCGGAATGATCACTCCCGCGGTAGCTTTGTTCTTCCTGTATACGATCGTTACTCTGGCGCTTGCGGTCGCCGGTCTGGTGCTGTTTTTCAGGCACAGCAGGAGCATCTCTTTGGAAACGGCCGAGATGCAGATCCCCAAAGGCCATGCGTTCCGCACCGTTTGGCTGAACGCGGGCATGATACTGTTTACGATCGCCTGCTTTGCAATGATGGCGCTTACCGTATTCAAAGACCTTTTGCTGTGACTAGGCTGAATTGCGCAATAATCACAAGCATTTCACTTTAATAATGTCCCGAAAGATAGTATAATTAAATTTAATTCTACAAATACCGGAGGAACACGATGAGGATACTGCTCGACGCGATGGGCGGAGACAACGCTCCCGGCGCGATAGTAAAAGGCGCGGTCATGGCGGCCGCGAAGACGGAAGACCAGATAATACTCGTAGGCCCCAAGACGGAAGTCTACGATCTGCTCTGCGAGGAATGCCCGGACGGCATACCCGGGAACATAATGATAGTCGGCGCCAATGAAGTGATAGGCAACGACGAGTCTCCCGTTAGGGCGATCAAGACCAAGAAGGAATCCACCATCGTAACCGCTCTTAACATATTGAAGGATGGCTTCGCGGACGCGTTCGTTTCCGCCGGAAGCACCGGGGCGCTGCTCGCGGGAGGTCTTCTGATCTGCGGACGCATCAAGGGCATAGAGCGTCCGGCCATCTGCTCGCTGTACCCCACGCTTGGCGGCAAGGTCTGCCTGCTGGTGGACGCCGGGGCCAACGCCGAGTGCAAGCCCAGGAACCTCTGCGAGTTCGGAATAATGGGCAGCGTATACATGGAGAAGGTCCTCGGAAGAGAGGACCCCGCGGTCGCTCTGGCCAACATCGGAGCGGAGGCGGAGAAGGGCACCCAGCTTACTAAGAAGGCGTACGAACTGCTCTCCGAGAGCGGCGTCAACTTTACCGGAAACATAGAGGCCAGGGACATCCCTGCCGGAGCCTGCGACGTAATAGTTGCGGACGGTTTCACCGGAAACATAATCCTGAAGCTTACCGAGGGCATGTTCGGCCAGATGGTAGGACTCATGAAGCAGAAGCTTCCCAAGGAGATGCTCGGGGCGCTGGCTTCCAGAACGGACTACTCCGAATACGGCGGAGCGCCGATCCTCGGCATTACCAGGCCCGTCATAAAGATGCACGGATCCTCCGGCCCCAAGGCAGTAATGAACGCCGTCCTTAAGGCTTCGGAATTCGCGAAGCAGAACGTAGTAGGGCTAATAGAAGCGGAACTGAAGTAGATTCGGAGCAGAGGCAGATTGTAAACGATGTTCTACGTTTTCATCATAATCGCATATCTTCTCGGCTGCGTTAATCCGTCCATCATCCAGGGGAAACTGGCGGGTGTGGACATACGCAAGGAGGGCAGCGGAAACGCCGGGACCACCAATACCCTGAGGGTGCTGGGGAAGAAGGCCGCGCTGGTGTCTCTGATAGTGGACATAGGCAAAGGCGCGCTGGCGACAGGGCTGGGAAGCATAAAAGGACCTACCTGCGCGTACATCTGCGCCCTGGCCGTACTGCTGGGTCACATACTGCCCGTGTTTTACGGCTTTAAAGGCGGAAAAGGGGTCGCTGCAGCGTTCGGAGCGGTACTTCCGATAAATTGGACGCTTGCGCTCTGCGCGCTCGCCGTAGCGCTTGTTTTGACGCTTATAACGCGTCGCATGTCCGTGGGTTCCATGGGCGGCGCCGCGGGTCTGGCGGTGCTCAGCGTATTCATGGAGAAGGCGTTCTGGCCGTATGCCCTGGCGATGGCTCTGATAATAATATTCAAGCACAGATCGAACATAAAAAGACTTATCAAAGGAGAGGAGCCTCCTCTCAACTTTAAGAAATAGCGGTGGACCGTCATGACGATGAAGAACAGGGATGATCACGCGGCGGAAGCGGCCGGCGGAGATCCCATAAAGACCACGATCAACAGGAACAAGGTAATAGTAAAGACGAGCTTGACCGGTATAGCGGTCAATGTTCTTTTGGCGGCTTTCAAGGCAGGCGCGGGGCTCGTCTCGCACTCCATAGCGATGGTGCTTGACGCTGTCAACAATCTGTCCGACGCGCTGTCGTCCGTCATTACGATAATAGGTACCAGACTCGCGGGAAAAAGGCCGGATAAGAAGCACCCGCTGGGCCACGGACGCATAGAGTATCTTACGGCTCTGCTGGTAGCCGCCATCGTTCTCTACGCAGGTATCACGTCCCTGGTGGAATCGATAAAGAAGATAATTACTCCGGAGACTCCGGATTATACGAATGTGGCGCTCGTAATAATCGCTGTCGCCGTAGTTGCCAAGATACTGCTCGGGCGCTTCGTCAAGCGTCAGGGCGAGAAGGTCAATTCGTCCGCTCTGGTGGCGTCGGGCGCCGACGCTACTTTCGACGCGATCCTTTCGGCTTCGGTGCTCGTCTGCGCTCTGATATTCATATTCTTCAAGATCTCTCTGGAGGCCTACGTAGGCGTCATAATCTCGCTGTTCATCATCAGGGCGGGCTTCGAGATGATGCGCGACACGCTCAGCGACATACTGGGCAGACGCGCGGACCCGGAAGTGTCCAAGGAGATAAAGAGCATCATAAAGGAAGAGCCTGAAGTAATGGGCGCCTACGACCTTATACTCAACAACTACGGTCCCGACAGGAATTACGGTTCCGTGCACATGGAGCTGCGCGACACCATGACGGTGGACGAGCTGGACCGCCTTACCAGAAGGGTGGAGGAGGCCGTCTACAGGAAGACCGGAGTCATCCTTACCGGAATAGGAGTATACGCTTACAACACCGGCAACGACGAGGCCGCCCACATACGCAACGACGTCCAGAGGATGGTAATGACCCACGACTGGGCGCTGCAGATCCACGGCTTCTACGTGGACACGGAGGCGAAGAAGATGCGCATGGACGTGGTGTTCAGCTTCGAGGCGGACGTCAAGGAGTCCCTTGAGCACCTCTATGAGGAGATCCAGACCGCGTATCCGGACTACAACATAAGCATAACCCCGGACGTCGACGTTTCGGACTGATCCACCGGTTACGGGAGACCATCCCGAACGTTTGGCTTGAAACGTACGGCGTAAGGTTATATAATCAAGAAGTCAATATAGAGATCTGTTTCAGGGCGGGGTGGAAGTCCCCACTGGCGGTAAAGGGCGCAGCCACGAGTCCGCGAGCCCGCAAGGGCCGAACCGGTATATCCCGGTACCAACGGTCACAGTCCGGATGAAAGAAAGCAGCTTTATTTTGCTGTAAGTCCCGAAATGTCGGGGCTTTTTGTTTCAGACACCTGGCAGATTCCTGAAGTTTAGGAAAACGGAGGAATCTAAAATGAAAAACTCAAAAAGAGTAGCCCTTCTGGGCATGATGTGCGCCATAGCGTTCGTGGCCAAGCTGGTATCCAGCGTGTTCCCGATGGTCTCGGGCTTCCTGTCCTTCGACCTTAAGGATGTGGTCATAGTCATTACCGGCTTCATATGCGGACCGCTGCCCGCGGCGCTGGTAACGGTGGTCGTGTCGTTCATAGAGATGATAACGATAAGTTCCACCGGCATAATCGGTTTCGTAATGAACGTGCTGCAGAGCTGCGCGTTCGCGTGCACGGCCGCTGTCATCTACCGCAAGGACCACAAGATGAAGGGCGCGATAATAGGCCTCGTCTCCGGCGTACTGCTTACGACGGCTGTCATGATACTCTGGAACTGGCTGATAACGCCTCTGTACATGCACGTACCCAGAAGCATGGTCGTCGGAATGCTGGTACCGGTGTTCCTGCCGTTCAATCTTGTAAAGGGCGGCATAAACGCCACGCTGGCGATGCTTCTGTACAAGCCTGTCGTGACTGCGCTGCGAAAGGCAAAACTAGTAGAGCCTTCCAAGTCCGGCAAGGGCCACGTAAAGTGGGGCGTCGCGATAGTTTCCGCGGTGCTGCTGGTGACGTTCGTGCTGCTGGCGCTGGTGCTGGCCGGTAAGATCTGATCGGAGGACAGATGAGCGTTTTTAAACTTTCGAAAAATGACGAAGAGATAAAGCTCCACATGGAGGCGTACATTGATCACGCCAATTCCCTGGAAGGCTTTTACAGCGACTATAACTTCCATTATTACGATTCCAGCTGGGAAGAAGGATGGATAGAGTTTATCCACACCGCTACAGCTTACGACATGAACCGTTACGGCAACATGCACGGCGGGATAATAATGATGCTTGCGGACACCGCTTCCGGAATAACATCGTTCGAGGCCGGCACGGGCAACTCTTCGCCGACCATGGACATGAACATCAGTTTCCTTAAGCCCATACACAAGGGCGACGAGATGATACTAAGGGCGCAGATACTTTACGCGGGCAAGCACAACTGCGTGGTCCGCACGGACGTTAAAGTGAACGGCGAACTGGCCGCCGTGGCGACAACGATGCAGAGGATGTATACGAGCACCACTCCGGACAAGCCCATACTCCTTAAAGACTGATGGAAAGAGAAACTATAGTCTTAAAAAAAATTGAGGACACTCTTGCTCTGGGGAAGCGCATAGCGGACGGGCTGAAGCCCGGAGACGTCATTGGGCTTACCGGGCCTTTGGGCGCCGGAAAGACTGCGCTTACCCAGGCAATAGCAAAAGGACTGGGCGTTACGGAAAGGCTTGCCAGCCCTACGTTTACCGTGCTCATGGAGTATGTGAGCGGTAGGATACCCATGTGCCACTTCGACGTGTACAGGGTCCACGACCCGGACGAGCTCTTCGAGATAGGCTTCGAGGAGTACCTGGGCGGAGACTGGGTGTGCGTGATAGAGTGGGCGGACCTGATAGAGGACATACTGCCCTCGGACACGAAGTGGATAGACCTCAGCTACGGAGATCAGGACGACGAGAGGATCTGCGAGATAGAATGGTGATCTTAGCTATAGAGACAACGGGACCGCTGGCATCGGCGGCGATATACAAAGACGGAGCTACCGACTGCATCAGCAACAGCAGCGTCTTTTCGCATCTTCAGGAATGCGTGCCCATGATAAAAGCCCTTATGGAGGGCGCGGGCATCCGTCCGGAGGACATAGACGCCGTAGCGGTATCCTGCGGGCCGGGCTCTTTTACCGGCATACGCATAGGCATGGCGACGGCCAAAGGCCTCGCGCAGGTCTGGGGCAAGCCGATAGTGGAAGTGCCGACTCTGGAGAGCTTCGCGTACGCTGAGACGCCTTACACAAGGACGACTCTCGTCTGCCCGCTGTTCGACGCCAGACGCAGCCAGGTCTACGCTGCCGCGTTCAGGCTGAAAGACTCTGTGGTACCGGAAGGCGCCTACGCGCTGGAAGAGTACCTGGACATGGTCCGGGAAGCAGCCCGCGAAGGCGATACTCTGCTTTTCCTGGGGGACGGCAGCAGGAAGTTCGAAGAACAGATAAGGACTTACATGGAAGGTCCGTGCTGCGGCGAAGGTCCCGCTTTCGCCGTGGAATTCGCGGACGACGAGCACTATCTGCAGCGCGCGGACAGCATAGCGGTCCTGGGCGCGAAACTGTTCGGGGAAGGCAAGGTAAAGGACTGCTACACCGCTCAGCCCAATTACTTAAGGGCCGCGGAGCCGGACAGACAGAAGAAAAAGAACGCAGCCGCAGGCGGCCGGACGGCGCGCAAGGATCAGTCTCCGGAGGAGAAGCGATGAGCGAGATATCCTTCAGGCTTGCGCTTCCGGAGGATCTGGACGATATCTGCGCGCTCGAGGAGATATGTTTTCCGGAGGAGCCGTGGTCCATGCAGATGTTCCGGGAGGAGCTCCAGAACGACATGGCGCTCTTCGTGGTGGCGGAAGAGCAGGGCGCGGATGAAAGCGGAGAGCACTGCGCGGAGAAGGACCGCATAGTCGGTTACATAGTCGCCTGGGTGATAGCTCCGGTGGAGAGCCAGGTGGGCAGCATAGCCGTGCTTCCGGAATACAGAAGGCACGGGCTGGGCAGACAGCTTATGGAGATACTGCTTGCGGCATGCCGCGAGACCGGAACGCCGGACACTTTTCTGGAGGTCCGGGTATCCAACGAGCCCGCGATCGCTCTGTATAAGAGCCTGGGTTTCGAGAACGACGGCATAAGAAAAAGATATTACCAGGACGGCGAGGATGCCTATACGATGGCCAGACGCGGGGCAGCCGCGGAGAAGGAATCGGCAGACGGTGCTGCTTATGCGGAGAATGAGTCGGACAGCGCTCCCGCCCCTGAAGAAACGAAATAGATGAAAGACGGAAAACACATAACCATGGGAATAGAGTCGTCCTGCGACGAGACGGCGATAGCGCTCCTTGCCGACGGCGCGGAGGTCCTTTCGAACGTCATTTCTTCCCAGATAGAGATACATAAGGAATACGGCGGAGTGGTGCCGGAGATCGCTTCCAGACATCACCTGAACAACATCCCGTTCGTGTTCGACAAGGCGCTTTCGGAAGCGGGTGTAAAGCTCTCCGAGGTCGACGAGATAGGAGTAACGGCGGGTCCCGGACTTGCAGGCGCGCTGCTGATGGGGACTGCTTTCGCAAAGGCTGTATCGGCCGCGTCCGGGATACCTCTCGTAGGTGTGCACCACATACAGGCGCACATAATGGCCAACGTCATAGAGCACCCGTTCCTGGAGCCTCCGTTCCTGTCGCTGGTGGTCAGCGGAGGTCATACGCACCTGATAGAGGTCCTGGGCTGGAACGAGTTCAGGGTGCTTGGCGCCACAAGGGACGACGCCGTGGGCGAAGCGTACGACAAGGTAGCGAGGGTGATAGGCCTTGGCTATCCCGGCGGCCCGAAGGTGGACGCTCTGGCAAAGCAGGGAGACCCCCACGCCATAGAATTCAAGCGTGTGTATCTGGAAAAGGATTCGCTGGACTTCTCGTTCAGCGGCACCAAGACGGCGGTAATAAACTACATGCATTCCGCGGAGCAGCGCGGAGAGACAGTCAGACCCGCCGACGTCGCGGCGTCCTTCCAGCAGGCAGTAATAGAAGTTCTGGTCAACAAGTCGGTAAGGGCTGTTAAGGAGGCGGGATATTGCGAGCTCGCTCTCGCCGGAGGCGTCGCGTGCAATTCCGAGCTCAGAAGGCAGCTCGGTGACGCTCTGGCCAAAGAAGGCATAGGTCTGTACATTCCTTCTCCGATATTCTGCACGGATAACGGGGCCATGGTAGCGGCCGCGGCATACAGAAAGGCGAAGCTCTGCCGCTACGCTTCGGACCGTCTTGACGTCTATCCCAACCTTAACATCGAGACGCAGCTGTACATGCTGGACATGTAGCGGACAGGATCGGCAGATGCTCGGGCTGCCCGTTCGGCAGAGGGCGGAGACGACCGAAATAAGGAAATAAAAAACCGCGGGGCGCGCCCGTGGTTTTTTCATGCATCCGGAACGGATGTTACTTGATGTTATCTTCTATGTAGCTGACGATGTTGGAGACCATCTTGAATTCCTCGGCTCTGTCGTCGGGGATCTCCAGATCGTACTCGCTCTCTATGGCCATTATGATCTCAACTGCGTCCAGGGAGTCCGCTTCCAGGTCCTTCATGAGATCTGTGTCCATGGTGATGCTTTCGGGATCTGCGTCGAGCTGATCGGCAATGATCTCGCGTATCTTTTCGAATACCATTATTTTCCTCCTTTGAGAATCCTGTTTATCGCAATGCCTGTTCCCAGCAGAGTCATGAAGGATGGCATTGAACACACTGATGTATCGCTTACAAGGGCGGCCGCAAGGAACCCTACGGTCCCGAGGAATATCCCCGCGCCTGTGTAGGCGAGCGGGTGGCTGAGTTTGCGCCGCCAATATATTATAACGCATTTAGCGATATAAACAAGATAAATCGCCGCAAGTGCAGCCGCGGACAGCCAGCCCGTGCCAAAAGCTGTGTTGATAAGGCTGCTGCGGGGTCCTTCCGCGGAAGGCGGAACGTCCAGTCCGGCCGTGTACGCCGCCGCGTAGTCCATGTGCGGGTAGTACAGGCAGAAGCTGTCGGCGCCGTGTCCGAAGATCCATCCGCTCTTAAGCATCGGCAGGGCGCTGTCCCATACCGCCGCAGCGCAGTCCGCGTATCCGGGATCCTTTATCAGCCCGGAGCGCTCCGGCTCGTAAAGGCTTACTGTACGTCCGGTCCCGCTTACGTAGCGGATCTCTCCGTCTTCGCTTACGAAGTCCCAGTCTTTCTCCGGCATGCTCACCCTTAAGGCAAGCGAATCGTTATGTTTTATTATACACAATCTGAAGACCGAATGGTAGGGCTCCTCGTTAATTAAATACACACCGGGGTCGCCGCTCTCCGAAAGGGTCAGAAGCTGTCCCAGGCCGTTCATGGGAGTGACCTTGGTAACGGAGCCGTTTTCTGTTTCGACCTTGATGTCCAGCACCATGTTGGAACCTTTAAGCGTGAATGTAACGTTGTCCCTGCCTGTGGTAACGCTGTTCAGTCCGGGGCGTACTGTTTCCTCCGCCTGATCCTCCGGGAAGACGGACGGGAGCAGACGCTGAAGCTGCGGCATCCACGCGCGGTAGGTAACGGTAAGGACCAGCGCCAGAGATACTATCATCAGCAGCAGGGGCTTGGTCCAGTATTTTAGGTTCCTGTGGAACACGATTAGTCCGGCGATCAGCGCTGCCGCAAGGCCGAGCGCGGTTATCGCAAGCTTTCCGCCGGCAGCGTTGACGAAGCACAGCCAGATCAGTATCAGTACGAGCGGCGCCTTGATCCACCTGGACCATTTGCCGCGGTAGTCCGAACTTGTATAGAGCATCGCTGCGGCGGGTATGCCGAGACACAGGAACGCCGCGGAGAATGATGGGTCGCCGAATGTCTGGCGGACCGTTCCGCCGGTCAGCCCCGGCATGGCGTCCGTAACGCCTTCGAATATGCCGGTCACCTTAGCTGCAGCGCCGGTCGCGAGCGGGTCGTAGCCCGCAAGCTGCAGAGCGCCGATGACGCAGAAGACCGCAAGCGATACGCAGAACGCGCCGGATACTATACGCGCGCTTCTGGCAGTGTCGATCGTCACTACCGTGTAGCACAGGATGATCATGTACGCGACAAGAGTCAGGGTGCCTTCCATGCGGCCCGGCCATCCGAAGAGCGTAAACTCTTTAAAGCCGTTGACCGCGTAGGATATGATCGCCAGTACGGCAAACAGCGCCGCCGGTACGAACGCGTAGGACATCCTTAGCTGCGCCTTTTTGCGCAGTATGTCTATCGCCAGTACGATCAGGCAGAGGACCGCGATGCCCAGCACGGCGATCATCTTGTACCAGCTGCAGTAGTCGTAGATAGGGCTGTCGTCCGTCAGCGAGGTCCAGAAGTACCCGCCGAGAGGCAGTGTGAATATCTTAAGCTGAACGATCAGCGGCACGACCGCTGCGGACAGGATCATCGGGATCATCCTGTACCAGCTGACAGGCTCGCCTTCGCTTAGTATGAAGTCCGGTCGTTCGGCCGCGGGTGTTTCGGTCTTTGGTTCGCCGGTCTGCGTTTCTGCGGCTGCGGGTTCGGTCTCCGAAGGCTCCTCGGCCGCGGGTGTTTCGGTCTTTGGTTCCTCAGCCTCCTCTTCCTCGGCTGCCGTCTCTTCAGTTTCGGGCTCTGAAGGTGCGGAGTCTGCGCTTACCGACTCTTCTGTTGCTTCTTCGGGTTTGATCTCTGCAGATCCTTCGATCTGCTGTTCCTCTGTCTCCGGATCCTCAACTGCAGGTTCGCTTTCTGTGGTTTCGGCCTCAGTTTCAGTTTCCTCTACGGCAGGAGCCTCTTCGATCTCTTCCACAGCAGGGATCGCTTCGATCTCTTCCTCAGCCGCGGCCTCTTCGTCGCCGAAGTCTATGTCGCTGTAGTCCGGCTCTTCCGGTTCGTCGTAGAGCGAGACAAGGCGGTCCGACTGACGCTTAAGATCGTCTTCGGAATACTTGTTCAGAAGGCTGCCCAGCCTTTCGTCCGTGTAAGCGTCGGAAAACCTGGAAGGCATGCCGAATACCGGAGCGTCCAAGCCCCGTTCCGTACCTTCCGCAATGGCTCCGGCATCACGCGCCGGATCGTTCTCCGCGGACTGTATTATGTTTTCTTCGAACTTAAAGTCAGTCATATTGCCACGTAAATATTTATTATATCTTATATGCAAAAAAACATCAAATTACCGTCCGGCGACGGCTTTCCCCGCGCGAAAGGCCCGGACACGCGGGGGATTTTCGCAGGATCGGCACGCAATTTGATTATTTCTTGTTGTATTCTGTTATGTAAACATGCTATACTTACTTGTACCTATATGCACTGTATGGGTATTTGGGGGTATCAGTGGAATCTTTCAGCCGCGTTCGTGCGGCGGATCCAGAAGCTTATTCATGAAAAAGACCGCTAAGATAGCATTAGTTTTATTGGCGTTCGTAATGCTCGCTTCGTTTACGGACGTACCGCAGGATAACTGGGCTTATCCTTACGTTTCCAATGCGCAGAACGTAGGTCTTATGATAGGCGACGGCGACGGATACTTCCGCCCCAGGGATTACACGACCAAGGAAGAGGTCGCGACCATAATCTACAGAATACTCAACTACGGAACGGCCAACATGGTCCCCAAGGAAAGGGAACTTACGGAGGCCGAGACCGCTCTTCTGGAGCGCTGCCAGATAAGCGACTGGGCAAGGCTCTATCTTCTTGACGGTTTCGCGTCCGGTTTCTGGACGGAGGCTGACTTTGCCGAACGCAGCAGCGACAGGACCGCGGGCAAGTATCCGCTCTCCAGGGAAAAGCTGGCGCAGTGGATGGTCAACGCGGAAGGCATAAAGGTCTCCATGGTGAGCGTCCTGGGTTATAACGACATCGGCCAGGCAAGCCCCGACATGATGAAATTCATCGACGCGTGCAGACGCACGGGTCTCATGATAGGCGACGACATCAACGAGTTCCACCCCAAGGACGGCGTAAACCGCGCCGAGGTGGCTGTAATACTTACCAGAGCGCTGAAGTACAGCGAGGACGGTTCCGAGGCATCCGCCAAGGTGGATGTGTACGGGCCCGTAAGCTCGTCCGGCAGCGCCAACGCCACGGTCTACATTACCGAAGGCGGTACCAGGAAGGCTGTGTTCATCGACCCGTCCGCGAAGATACTGCTCAACGGCGCGGAGTCGAACATCAACGCAGTAAAGGCACTTAACGGCAGGACTGCGATAGTGTCTTCCGTGATAGGCAGCGGCACCGTGATAGTTCAGACCAAAGCCGTCGTAACGAGCGGCACGGTCGAAGACGTAAGGGACGCCGGATCGTACAAGATAGTCGACATAAGGGTCGGTCAGACTCTTGCGAGTTATATTTTCAATTCCAATACCTACTGCACCGTAAGTCTGCAGAAGGGCATTTCCGTAAGATTCGTTTCGGACGGATCAAATCTGCTGGAGATCAATTAATTCTACTGGAGACCATTAATGGAACTGGACATTCTTAAAGGCAAGAAGGTCGCGGAGCTCAGAGAGATCGCCGCTGCGCTTAAAATTGAGGGCGCCGCGAAGATGAAGAAAGCCGAGCTTCTGGACGTTTTTACGCGCATGCATGAAGAGGCCGTTGCTAGCGGCGCGGTCGAAGAGACCGAGAAGGAAGCGGAGCCTGCGGATAAGGAACAGGACGCAAAGACCGGGGAAGGAACGACTCCGGAGGCTCCCGAAGAAGCAAAGCCCGCGAAGAAGCGCGGACGTCCGCGCAGGGCTGCCGAAGCCGAAGATCCTGCTCCCGCGGCCGGATCCGTTGCTGACGAAACCGCGGCGGATACCGAAGCGCCAATCATAGCAGAAGATCCCGGGGCCGAGGAAAGACCGGAAGAACAGGAGTCGGCGGCCGAATCAGAGGAGAACAAGCCCGCGGAAAAGGCCGGGGAGCAGAAACAGAAGGACGACAACCGCTACGATGTTACAGGCATTCTGGACATAGCCGAGGGCGGCTTCGGATTCCTGCGCTTCGATAACTTCCTTACTTCCTCCAGAGACGTTTACGTTTCGCCCACGCAGATAAGGCGCTTCAACCTTAAGACCGGAGACGAGATCTGCGGCGTGGCCAGAAAGCCCAACCCGGACGAGCGTTTCGGGGCGCTGCTGTACGTCAGGACCGTCAACGAGGACGAGCCCGGCACCGCGAAGCGAAGAAGGGACTTCGCGGATCTTACCCCCATATATCCAAACGAGAGGATATGCCTGGAGAAGGGCAGCAGTACTCTTTCCATGAGGCTCACGGATCTTGTAGCGCCCATAGGCAAAGGCCAGAGAGGCCTCATAGTGGCGCCCCCCAAAGCAGGAAAGACCACGCTTTTAAAGCAGATCGCCAAGGCCATAGAGGCACAGGATCTGAATGTTAAACTTATAGTTCTTCTCATAGACGAGCGTCCGGAGGAAGTTACGGACATGAAGGAGTCCATAAAGGGCGATGTCATCTACTCCACCTTCGACGAGCAGCCCTCGCACCACGTAAAGGTGGCGGAGATGGTGCTGGAGCGCGCGGAGAGGCTCTGCGAGCACGGCAAAGATGTTGTTATACTGATGGATTCCATAACCAGGCTGGCCAGGGCGTACAACCTTGTGGAGCCGCCCTCGGGCAGGACTCTGTCCGGCGGTCTGGATCCGGCGGCGCTGTATAAGCCGAAGAAATTCTTCGGAGCGGCCCGCAACACCCGCGAGGGAGGAAGCATAACCATACTGGCGACGGCCCTGATCGAGACCGGAAGCCGCATGGACGACATGATATTCGAGGAGTTCAAGGGCACCGGCAACATGGAACTGCACCTGGACAGAAGGCTCCAGGAGAAGCGCATCTTCCCGGCCATCAACATCAACAAGACAGGCACCAGAAGGGAAGACATGCTCATGTCGCCTGAGGAACTGGAGGCCGTATGGCTGATGCGCCGCGCGGTCGCGGACTGGGGTGTGGAAGAGGCTACGGAGAAGATAGTCTTCGACCTTGTGCATACCAAGAGCAACAGGGACTTCATCCAGAGGTTCCTTAAGACGAGGATATAGAGCGGACGGCCGGACGGTCCGGCGCTCTGCGGAAACAGATAGTTACGGAACATGGATCTTAACAGGATATTCATGAAAAACGCCTGCCCCACAAAGGTGGGAGGCCAGGCCATACTGGAAGGACTTATGATGCGCGGAAGCCGTTCGCTGGCGATAGCGATAAGGCAGCCGGACGGAGACATCCACCTTACCGTGGAGCCGCTTAAGAAGCCCGGCTCGTGGAAGAAGATACCGATCGTGCGCGGAGTGGGAAGCTTCATAAGCTCTCTCGTTACAGGCACCTCCGTTCTTATGTACGGCGCGGACGTGCTGGAAAGGCTTGAAAGCGCAGGGGAGACGGGAGAGACGGAAACGCCTGCCGTATCCGAAAAGAAAGCTGGTAAAGATGCGCCGAAAAAGGACGCGAAGGACAGCGACGGGATCCCCAAGGGCGCTGTACTTACGAGCGTCGCTCTGGCGCTGGTGCTTGTGGTAGCGCTGTTCATACTGCTGCCCACGTTCATCCTGGGCCTGATAAAGAAGGCAGGGCTCGACAGCGTAATAATCCTTAACCTTATCGAAGGCATAATAAGGATATGCATCTTCATCGGATACATCATGGCTGTCCGTAAGATACCGGACGTGCGGCGCACCTTCGAGTATCACGGCGCGGAGCACAAGACCATACACTGCTACGAGAACGGTCTGGAGCTTACGCCGCAGAACGCGCAGAGTTTCTACACTCTGCACCCCCGTTGCGGCACCAGTTTCATGATGTTTGTAATGATCATCGCGCTGCTGGTGTTCAGCCTGTTCGGATGGCCCAACCTGCTTGTAAGGATACTTACCAGGCTGATCTGCATACCGTTCATAGCGGGGCTTTCGTACGAGCTGCTGCAGTTTACCGGAAGGCACGACAGCGGACTGGTAAAGATCCTGAGCATGCCGGGAATAATGCTGCAGAAGCTTACGACCTGCGAACCGACGCTCGAACAGCTGGAGGTCGCCATAGCCGCTGTGAACGCTGTGCTTCCGTCCCACGAGAACGCGTCCGTACCGGTCGATTACTGGGTGGGCGTGGTGAAGAAGGACGGCAGCCTTGTGAAGAACGAGACCGAGACGCAGGATTACATCGAGTCTAAGCAGAAGAAATAGCCGCGGCGCCTTGACCGGCCGCCGGAGCGCCGGTCGGATATGCATTAACTTATAATGACTATAAAAGAATTTCTCGAAGAAATAATACGGGTATTTAAGAAAGCCGGTGTGGAGTGCGCGGAGACGGAGGCAAGGCTGCTTGCCTGCCATGTGCTCTCCTGCAGCCCGGCTTTTCTGGTGTCCCACGCGGACGACGAGATGGACGACAAGGTCCTTCTGGCTTCCGCCGCGCTCATAAACGAGCGTTGCAAGGGCAGACCTATCCAATATGTGCTGGGCAGCGCGGATTTCTACGGCATAGATCTGGCCGTGGACGAAAGGGTGCTGATCCCCAGGCCGGAGACGGAGCTTCTTGCGGAGGAAGCCATTGCTTTCCTTAAGGACAGACCGTTCCCCAAGGCCATGGATCTTTGCACCGGAAGCGGCGCCATAGCGGCTGCCGTGGCCGCCAACGTCCCGGACGTAAAGGTCGTCGCGACGGAGCTGTCACCGAAGGCTTTCATGCTTGCCCGCGTAAACCTGCGCCCTTACGGAAACGTTAAGGTGCTCCGCGGAGACCTGTTCTGCGCGATTCCGGAGGACGAACTACCTTTCGACGCAATTCTTACCAACCCTCCGTACATTCCCGCGGAGGTCATACCGACGCTGAGCAGGGAAGTAAAGGACTACGAGCCCCGCATGGCGCTGGACGGCGGCGCGGACGGTCTGGACATAATAAGGCGCATCATAAAAGAAGCCCCGGATCATCTTAAGTCCGGGGGAATGCTCCTGATGGAGATAGGCCACGATCAGGGAACGGCGGTGATCGATCTTGCCGCGCAGACCGGCGCGTACCGGGAGGCGAGGATAATAAAGGATCTGGAAGGTCACGACCGGATGCTCAGAGCCATCCGCAGATAAAAAGACAAGCTGCCCCGCGGGGCAGCTTTTATGATGCATGTAAACGCCGGAGCTAGTTGATATCCGATTCGCTCGGGTTGTAGAGCACATCCCTGTTCCTGTACATGTCCAGATAATCCAGAGTCACCAGGGAGAACATCATCCTGAAGCGCATCATGGGCATGCTAAGGTCTTCGCCTATCATCTCGCGTATCTTGCCCAGACGGTAGGTGAGGGTGTTGCGGTGGATGCCGTGCTGCTGGGCAGTCTCCGTAAGGTTCTCGCCGTTCAGCAGGTAGTCGCGCAGAAGCTGCGCGTTGTTGGTGCCGTTCTTGTCGTCGTAGTAACGCAGGGTTATGGCTCCGGGGCAGCAGAGCTTTACGTACTCCGCGTGGAACTCGTCGGATACGGCGTTGCAGCATATGTCGACAACATTGTACATCGCGTATTCTTCGGCGAAGAATCCGCGTTTTTTCTTATCCGGGCAGAAGGTCCTGGCGAATATAAGGCACTTGGACAGCTTGTCGTAGTCCGCCTTAAGCGACAGCAGGTTCCTGGCCATGTTGCCCACGCAGGCGTAGAGCTTGTATTCTTCCAGTATGTGCTCCAGCGGTCTAAGCTCGGACATAAGGTTCTTTTCGTATTTTTCGCGCTGTATCAGGAGCGCCAGCTTGTTGTCGTACTGGATGGGGTAGACGCTGCGCAGTATGTTGGTAACTATGGGTATGATCTCCGAAGGCATGCGGTCGGTCAGTTTCTCGCATTCTATGAGTATCATGAAGAACTGGCCCTTTATTACGTTCGGCGTGCGGGCCGTGCGTTCGCGCAGTGTCTCCGTATCCTTTATCTTTCCGGAGATTATGTCCGTGGCCAGAGTGGTGAATCTGTCGTTGGCCAGCGACCTGTCGGCGAAGCTGATCCTGGTGAAGTCCTCCATGTTGGATCGCAGCAGTTCCAGCAGGTCGGAGTTGAATTTCTCGCGGGAATTATTGTGCAAAACGACGATTAAATATGACTGGATTATGCCTTCGTACTCGATAGGGGTCATACGGACGACGTAGTCCCCGCGGTGTGTCCATTCGTCCTTAAGATCCGCCGCGTAGGTGGGATCCATGATCACTCCTTCCTCCAGGCTCATGAAGTCTTCGCAGTTTATCTCCCTGCACATGGATATGACTCTGAGCCTGCTGGACAGATAGAATATGTCCGCCTTCATGGATTTCGCCGCGCCTTCTATTACTGGGTCGGATATGGATACGGAACTCCTCAGGTGACGCCTTAAGGAGCTCATCCTGCTGTATTCGTCAGCCAGCTCGTTTATTGAATTTACAACGGGTATCAGCGCCAGATCCGTCACTATCATGTGCAGCGAGGGCTGCTCCAGATAGTAGTCCATGACGCTGCTTCCGCCTGTTATTACAACGGTGCAGACACGGTCCTTGTCCCATCCTTTGCGGGCCGCGTCGTAGAACGCCTCCGCCTCGCCTATGTTAAGGTAGGCGGGATCCAGGGGGAAGCTGCCGTCCATGATTCGCAGGGTCTCGAACTCGTCAGTCCGGTCGGGCATGTTGTCCATTAAGGTGTGGCCTTCCAGACCGGCGCTGAGTATGCTTGTCGTAAACATCGCGGAACCTCACTGTTTTCAATGTCAATAGCGTTTTTCGTCGTTTGCTTCATCAATGATAACATACTTTTGTGCAAAATGCACAACAATAGTTTGATATATAATTAACGAACATTCCGTTTTCACTAAAATATAGGTGCATTTGTGTTAAAATCTAAACGACAAACCATTTGTTTTCATAGAGGAGGTTTTTTTATGAAAAAGGTTTTAGCAATCCTTCTCGTGCTCGTAATGGTCTTCGGCCTTGCGGCATGCGGAAGCAACAACAACGCTACCCCGGCTAACAACGGCAACGAAGCACCTGTTGCTGAGAAGAAAGTCCTTAAGGTAGCATTCCGCGGAGACCCGAACGGTCTTTGCCACGTATCCATCGCTGTAGGAAGCGCAAACACTCCGGCACACGAGCTGATGATGGACCGCCTGTTCGAGTATGACTATACCACAGGTACCCCCACCGCTATGCTCGCTACCAAGTGGGAGCCGATCGACGGAACTCACTTCAGAGTAACGCTCCGTGACGACGTATACTCCTGGAACGGTGACAAGTTCACCGCGTCCGACGTTAAGTACACCGTCAAGGCCGCGATCGATTCCGGAAAGCACGCCAGATACTACGGCAACTTCGACGTTGACAACTTCGTAGTAGAGGACGACACCCACCTCATCTTCGCTCTCAAGAAGGTAGACCCGTTCATCCAGACGACTCTGTCCAACATTCCTTACGGAATGATCGTCCAGAAGTCTGTAGAGGCAGGCGGCGGTCTTGAGAAGATGGACGGCCAGGGCGGCAACATGCCGAACTGCTACACCGGTCCGTACAAGCCCGTTAAGTGGGAGACCGGTTCTTCCATCACCTTCGAGAAGAACGAAAAGTACTGGGGCGGCGAGCCGTACTTCGATGAGATCATCATCTACTCCATCGCGGACGCTCAGGCCCGTACCGAAGCTCTGGAAGCAGGCAACGTAGACCTCGTTCTCGAGCCCTCCGAAGCTCAGGCAAGCCTTATCAAGGAAAACAAGGACCTTGCAGTTTACAACTATCACACCACCAACCATCACACTCTGTTCACCAACACCCAGAAGGCACCGTTCGATGATGTAAACGTTCGTATCGCCTGCGCTCTCGCGCTCAACTACGACGCCAACATCCAGAGAGCTCTTGGCGGATACGGCCAGCACTCCGACGACATCCTGCCGCTCGGCAACCCGATGTACGAGAAGCCGGCAGAGTCCTTCTACAAGTTCGATCTTGCGAAGGCCAAGGAGTACATGCTCAAGTCCAAGTACGCAGGAACCAACCCGTCCGTAGAGATCTACTACACTCCGCAGCACGCTGAATATGTACCTCTTATCCAGCAGCAGTGGGCAGAGATAGGCATCACCGTAGTTCCTACTCCGATAGCTCAGTCCGCGTTCTACGAGACCATGGCTACCGGTGAGAAGCAGGCATGGATAGTCAACAACTCCAACCCGAATCCGTACGAACAGCTGAAGTTCTACGACGGCGAGCATTTCGACTATAAGGCCCTCAACGGCGGCCCCGGCTGGAACGGCGGCGCGGAAGTTACCGCTCTGTTCGACAAGATCACCTCTGAACCTGACATGAAGGCAGCTACTCCTTACTATCAGGAACTCAGAAAGATCATCAACGCTCAGGTTCCGTCCATTCCTCTGTACGTATATGAGAGACTCGCATTCGCTAACAGCAAGCTCCAGGGTCTCATCCTTACCGAGGTAGGCGACATCAACTTCTCGAAGTGCAGCTTCAAGTAAGTAACTAACAAACCTTATTTTTCCGCATTGCCCGGGGCGACTACGCCCCGGACAATGCATATTAAACGACAGTCAGGAGCATATTATGGTAAGGTATATCATAAACAGACTGCTGTGGATGATCCCGGTAATACTGGGAGTACTGCTCATAGCATTCTTCCTGAGTTCGGTAGCGCCGGGCAGAGTCGCGGATTCCATCCTCGGCTACGACGCGCCGGAAGAAGACAAGCTGGCCCTGGAAGAAGAAATGGGTCTTAACGATCCGTTCATAGTAAGATACGGAAGATACGTATGGGGGATCGTTACCAGGGGCGACCTGGGCAATTCCTACAAGACCAGACAGCCTGTCTTGACAGAGATACTCTCGAAATTCCCGAACACCCTTAAACTTACGTTCTTTGCGGTGCTCGTTGCACTAATAATCGGAATACCCTTGGGCGTTGTCGCGGCCGTGAAACAGTACTCGGCCATAGATAACGCAACGATGGTATTCGCCTTGTTCGGCGTCTCAGTGCCTCAATTCTGGTTCGCGCTGATGATGATGCTGATCTTCTCGGTAAAGCTTAAATTGCTGCCCGCGATCACGACCGGCAATGGAGCGCTGGGCTGGATCCTTCCGGTAGCGATGGTAGGTATCGCGAACGTCGGAATGATCGCCAGGACCACGCGTTCCTCCATGCTGGAAGTCATCCGTCAGGATTACATAAGGACTGCCAGGGCCAAAGGACAGAAAGAAGGCGCGGTAATATTCAAGCACGCGCTGCGCAACTCCCTGATCCCGGTAGCCGCGACGCTGGGCAACACGATAGCATCCTCTCTGGGAGGCTCCATCATAGCGGAGTCCATCTTCTCCGTAAACGGCGTAGGCTTGTACATGCTCAACGCCATAAACGGGCGCGACTGGCCGGCGGTACAGGGCGGACTTGCGTTCCTGGCGGTAGTGTTCAGCATAGTAATGCTGTTCATAGACCTTCTGTACACGGTAATAGACCCGCGTCTTAAGGACGAGTTCAACGCCAAGAACAAGATGAAGGCCAACAAGAGAGCAGCCAAGAGAGCGGCCCGCGAAGCCGCCAGATCGGCACAGGCATAGGAGGTGTGAAATGGCGAAACTTTATACACCTGCTATGGCAAAGGTAGACAAGAGGAAGGCAAAGGAACTTGCCCGCAACAACGGCAAGGAAGTTAAGTCTTCGCCTACCAAGGAAGCCTGGAAGAGGCTTAAGAGAAACAAGCTGGCTATCGTAGGTATGATAGTTCTTATCATCATATTCGTAATAGCCATAATCGGTCCGTGGATAGCGCCGTACGACTACACGGCTCCGGACTACGAGAACTGGAACCAGAAACCAAGCTCCGAGCACATCATGGGAACCGATCCCTACGGAAGAGACATCTTCTCCAGGCTCATAATCGGTGCCAGATACTCGGTGCCCATCGGATTCCTGATAGTAATATTCGCCTTCGCGGTCGGCGGAACGCTGGGAGCGATCGCAGCGTACTACGGCGGCAAGGTGGACATGATCATAATGCGTATACTGGACGTATTCCAGTCCATACCGCCGATGCTGATGGCCATCGCGGTGGTAGCGGTACTTGGCAACGGTATAATCAACCTGATCATATCCATAGTAATAAGCTCGCTGCCCGCGAGAGCCCGTATAGTCCGTGCTTCCATACTTACGGTAAAGAGGAACGACTACATCGAGTCCGCAAAGGCGATGGGTGCCAGCAACAAGAGACAGCTTGTAAAGTTCATGCTGCCTAACGCTCTGGGCCCGATCCTTACGAGCTTTACCTTCAGCGTCGCGACGGCGATACTCACCATCTCCTCGCTGAGCTACATCGGTCTGGGAATCACGGAGCCCGCTCCCGAGTGGGGCGCCATGCTCTCCGCCGGCAAGGCATACCTCAGAACAGCGCCGCACGTGCTGCTGTTCCCGGGACTTGCGATAATGATCACGGTACTTGCGCTCAACCTGTTCGGCGACGGCATCAGAGATGCTCTGGACCCGAGGCTTAAGTAAAGGAGGGAATTATGGAAGACAAGAATGTAATAGTTCCCGAAAACGAACAGGAACCCAAGAAGAAGACTCCGGTGCTGGAGCTCAGAAACCTTGTGGTGCACTACGAGACTCCGGAAGGCGTCGCGGAAGCGGTAAACAACGTAAGCTTCACCGTAAACGAATCTGAGACCATAGGTCTTGTAGGCGAGACCGGCGCGGGAAAGACCACGATAGCCCTCACGACCATGGGACTGCTGCCCGACGCGGGACACGTCATCCAGGGCGAGGTCCTTCTGGACGGAGTGAACATCGTCACCACCTCCAGAAAAAAGAGGGATAAGAAAAGACACAACAAGAAGATGCGCCACCTGCGGGGCGGCACGATGGGCATGATCTTCCAGGATCCTATGTCCGCGCTCAACCCGGTGCAGTACGTAGGCGACCAGATCGCCGAGGTAGTAAGCCTTCACAACCCGGTCAACAAAGCAGAGGCCAAGGCCCGCGCCATAGAGATGATGGAGACCGTAGGCATACCGGGCAACCGCTACAGCGAGTATCCGCATCAGTTCTCCGGCGGCATGAAGCAGCGTATAGTAATAGCTATGGCGCTCGCTTGCAACCCCAGACTTCTGATAGCGGACGAGCCGACCACCGCTCTGGACGTAACCATCCAGGCGCAGGTACTGGACCTTATGAGGAAGCTGCAGGAGCAGTTCCACACAGCTACCGTAATGATCACTCACGACCTGGGCGTAGTAGCCGAGACCTGCGACAAGGTAGCGGTAATATACGCCGGCGAGGTCGTAGAGTACGGCGATCTGGAGGCAGTGTTCGAGCACACCAGCCATCCTTACACCAAGGCTCTGTTCGACGCTCTTCCGAGCCTGGACACCGAGGTAGACAGGCTGCGTTCCATAGAAGGACTCGTATCCGACCCCATGGATCTTCCTTCGTACTGCTCGTTCTGCGAAAGATGCCCGGAAAAGACCGCGGACTGCGGCGTGATCGATCCCATAACCAAGGAGATCGCTCCCGGACACCTCGTAAAGTGCGTGCACTTCATGACTCCGGAGAAGATCGCGCAGCTTAAGGCCGCCAAAAAGGACGGCGAAGCTGCCGTAGCGGACGCAACGGACATTACGGACAAGATAATGGCAGCGGAAGAAAAGAAAGGAGACGCGGACAATGAGTGATGCTCTTCTTCAGGTAGAAAACCTTAAAAAATACTTCATGGTGCCTGACGGCATGCTCCACGCGGTGGACGACGTAAGCTTTACGCTGGACATCGGTGAAACGCTTGGCGTAGTAGGCGAGTCCGGATGCGGAAAATCCACTCTCGGAAAGACCATACTTCAGCTGATCAGCCCCACGAGCGGCAAGATCATATTCGACGGAGAGGACATCTCCAGAGTCGACAGCAAGAAGTTCGTGGAACTGCGTCCCAAGATGCAGATGATCTTCCAGGACCCGCTGTCCTCGCTTAACCCGCGTATGAGCGTCAGCCAGCAGATCGCCGAGCCGCTGCTCATCCACAAGGTGTGCCCGGACAAGGAATCTCTGGATAAGAGAGTTCTGGAGCTCATGGACACAGTAGGTCTGGCAAGGCGTTATTCCGACACCTACCCGCACGAACTGGACGGCGGACGCCGCCAGAGGATAGGCATCGCAAGAGCTCTGGCCCTGGAACCCAAGATGATAATCTGCGACGAGCCTGTATCCGCTCTGGACGTACTGATCCAGGCGCAGATACTCAACCTGCTGCAGGATCTTCAGAAGGAAAAGGGCATGGCTTACATGTTCATAACCCACGACCTTTCCGTTGTAAAGCACATTTCGGATCACATAAGCGTAATGTATCTGGGCCAGATGATAGAGAAGGCTCCCACCGCAGAACTCTTCAGCCACACCTGGCATCCGTACACCAAGGCGCTGCTCTCCGCGATTCCTATTCCGTCCATTAAGAATAAGAAGAAGAGAGAGCTGCTGAAGGGCGAGCTTACGAGCCCCATCAATCCGCCCGATGCATGCAGATTCGCTCCGCGCTGCAACTACGCGTGCGAAGAGTGCTTCAAGGGCACGCCCAAGCTGGAAGAGCTTTCCAAGGATCACTTCGTGGCATGCAAGCGCGTCCGCGAACTGAACAACCTGTAAGTTCCTGAACAGACAGGCGGACTGCTCTAAGGTCCTGAATAAAAACAGTAACGGCCGCGGCCAAAGACATTGTTCTTTAGCCGCGGTCTTTCTGTTATAATGATTAGTACAACAGGCTGACAGCGCAGTGCCGGTGTCCGGGGACACGGCTCCCGCCTTGGCAGGGACCCTCCCAGCGGTACTAAGCTCTGTCTGCGCCTATCGGCTTGCCAGTCGCTGAGGACCGGGTTCCCTGACATTCCCCGGAACACCGGCACGAGCGCTGCAGGCCATCAAATAATCGATCAACAGAAACCAGGAGGCTGAAATGTCGGAAAAGATCAGCATATGCTGCGTGGGAGACCTGATACTCGATGAGCCGGGCCCGGCGGAACCGTATTTCGCGGGCTGCAGGGAAGTGCTTTCCTCGCAGGACGTTATGATAGGCCATGTGGAGACGCCGCATACCACAAAGGACAGGACGGAGCCTTCCTGCATAGACATACAGGCGCCGCCTTCGCCGCCTCAGCATCTGGAGTGCCTTCCGAAGGTCGGATTCAACGTGGTGACGACTGCGGGAAACCATTCCTACGACTGCGGCCCCAACGGAATAATCGATACCATCTCCAAACTGGACGAGATAGGCCTTGCTCACTGCGGAACAGGCAGGAACATCACAGAGGCCAGGAAGCCTGTGTTCATAGAAAAGAAGGGCATAAAGGTCGGCGTCGTATCGATCAACGCGGCGGGACCCAGGCTCGGATGGGCGACTTCCCAGAAGCCCGGTACGAACTACGTTAAGGTCGAGACCGCGTACACTCCCAAGTTCGACATGCCCGGCGGACCCTGCAGGACGGATACGTACCTGCTTCCGGACGCTCAGAAGCAGCTTGCCGCGGAAGTGGCGGATCTTAAGAGCAAGTGCGACATCGCCGTGGTCGTGTTCCATAAAGGCAACGGAGGCGACTTCCCCAGGCTGGACGATTACGAGCAGGCAATGAGCTACCTGTGCATAGACGCGGGAGCGGACATCATATTCGGCGTGCACCACCACATCCTTAAGGGTGTGGAGTACTACAAGGGCAAGCCCATATACCACGGACTCGGCAACTTCGTGTGCTTCACCTACGCCATGACTTCCGGCTACAACGACACTCCGGAGATGGTGGCGTACCTTAAGGAACGCGCCAGACAGGGCAGGGGCGGCGGCCATTACAAGGTGGACTTCTATCCCTGGTCCGAAAAGTCGCGTCTTACGATAATCGCAAAGGTTATCGCGGACAGGAACGGCGCAGTCGAGTGCGGTTTCATCCCCGCTTACATAGAAGACAGCGGCAACGTAGTCGTAAAGAACAGGGATAACGGCGGTCAGGACGTTCTGGACTTCATGATCGCGCAGACCGACGGAGCGGATCTTGGCGTTAAGCTGGAATGGTCCGAAGACGGCAGCTACGTAAAGATGCTGTAATTAATAAAAAACACTTTACCGGAGCGCAATAAAAGAATAAGATAATTGGGCGCGCAAGTTACGCGCCCCTTTTATTATGAAAAACGCAGAATCGCACGATCTTACGCAAGGCGGGATCCTTAAAAAGTTAATAGTGTTCTTCCTGCCCGTCGCGGCAGGGACCATAGTGCAGCAGCTCTACAATACCGTCGACGCTCTGATCGTCAGCAAGTACGTAGGCACTGCGGCGCTGGCGGCCGTCGGAGGAAGCACCACGCAGATCATAAACCTTCTGATCGGCTTTTTTGTGGCGCTCACAAGCGGCGCTTCCGTAGTCGTGGCGCATTTCTACGGCGAGAAGAACGACGAAGGCGTCGGGAGAGCGTCCGGTACCGCGATAGTGCTCTGCACCGTGATCGGACTGTGCGTTACGGCCATAGGCGAGTTCTGCGCTCCGTTCTTCCTGAAGATAATGGACACCCCGGCGGAAACGGTGGCCCAGGCAACTCAGTACCTGAGGATAATCTTCTCGGCCGTGGTGTTCGTGCTCATCTACAACATGGGCGCGGGAATACTCCGGGCTTCCGGCGATTCCCAGAGGCCGTTCTACTACCTGTTTGCGTGCTGCATCTGCAACATAGTAATGGACTACGTGCTGGTGAAGATATGCGGCATGGGCGTCGCGGGAGCGGCATGGGCGACCGCCGGTTCCCAGATAATCAGCTGCGTGCTTGTGCTGCTGAGGCTGACTCGCGCGGACGAAGCGTACAGGCTTAAGCGCTGTAACGTCCGCTTCGAAAAGTCCATACTTCGCAGGATGCTTAAGATAGGCGTGCCTTCCGGTCTCCAGCAGACGATGTTCGGTTTCTCCAACGCAGTCATCCAGACAGGAGTCAATTCTCTGGGAACGACCGTAGTCGCGGCGTGGTCCCTGACGGGAAAGATCGACGGCGTCTACTGGGCCATAATAAGCGCAGCGGGAGTCTCCGTAATGAACTTCGTGGGACAGAACTACGGCGCGGGACGCATGGACCGTGTCCGCGACTGTGTAAAGATAAGCTGCAAGGTATTCTCCGCGGCTACTATAGTGCTGAGCGCGATACTTCTCGCTATCGGCCGGCCGGCGATACTGCTGTTCACGGACGACCAGGCTCTGATGGACAAGACCTGGGAGATAATGCTCTACTTCGTGCCGTATTACTTCACCTGGACTTTCATAGAAGTCATAAGCGGAACCTTGAAAGGCGCCGGCGACGCCATAGTCCCGGTGATCATCCTGGGCCTGGGCATATGCGCTTTCCGCATACTGTGGGTATGGGTCGTATTCGGCATGATATATCATTCGTTGATCATACTCGGACTCAGCTACGTAACGTCGTGGGTGATCACGGATATTGCGCTGATAATACGCTACCGTCAGTGGTCTAAAAAGCACCGCGGGAAAACTGTTTAGCGGTGCGGTCATAATATGAACTAAGGCAAGGGAAACGCAGTGTTAAGCGGACGATCAGGGAACCCGGTACTTAGCGATCGGCGAGCTGGAAGCGAAGACGGAGCTTAGTACCGCTGGGAGGGTGCCCTGTTAGCGGGAGCGTGTCCGCGAACACTGCATTTTCCTTGCATTTTGCATAAAAAACGCTTGCATAGGCAAATGCCTTATGCTAATATAATTAGGCATTTTGAACAGAAACAAGGAGGAAATTCACGATGAAAGAAGGAATCCATCCCAAATATATGGACTGCAAAGTCACCTGCGCATGCGGAAATACTTTCATGACCAAGTCTAACAAGCCGGAGATCAAGCTCGACGTATGCTCCGAGTGCCATCCGTTCTTCACCGGCCAGCAGAAGTTCATCAACCGCGGCGGCCGTGTAGAAAAGTTCAAGCAGAAGTACAACATCAAGTAATATCTGCGCAAGAAGAAGGAAAACAAGCCCGGCTATATCTGGCCGGGTTTTTGTCTTTGCGGCCCTGCGCGTAAGTTCGCGGCTGCAGAGACCGAACGGAGAGAAGATGCCCGAATTCAAGGTGCTTAAAGGGGGTCTCGCAAGCCCGGTAACAGAAAAGTACAAGTTCCAGGACGCTGTCTGCACAGACACGCGTCTTATGGGCGTGCTCGGACTTAGAGTGCACTGGAAGGACACCGCCGATCCCATGGATCCGGAAGACGTCTATCACTTCTATTACTATGACATAGAAGAGATAGGTCTGGACTATCTGCAGATCAGCAAGCTTAAGGATCCGGAAGACATAGCGTTCCAGACGAAGCGCAACTTCGGAGGTCTGGGCGCGGGTTACTGGCCGCTTTCCGAAGCGGAGAGCCGCTATCTTATCTGCCGTTTCGTGGAAGAGACCAAAAGGAAGCACCAGCCACTGCCGGAGAACATAGCCGACATAGGCTTCATCCTGCGCCATCCCGTGGAACTTACCGCGGAACAGAAGCGCAACCTGGATCTTAAGCTCTGCACCTTCATAAAGTCCGACTACGGCGTAGTCAACTATTATCTTATGAGGCTCTTCGGCAAAGACCCGGAGGGCGCGTCGCTGCTGGTGTCTCCGGACGCGGATCCCGCGGACCTGGAGGACGTGTCGCTTCCTAAGCACGCCACTTTCCTTAAGAACAGGATAGAGGAGTTCACGGACGAAGCGGGCAGATCGTATCTCTGCGAATCGCTCGTGGAGAGCGCGGACTCGCACTGGATAGTCGTAAGCGAACTGACGCTCAGCAACGGCAAGGTCAGAAGCTGCAGAAGGCGCTCCGCCTTCAAGGTTAGCAGCGCGGAAGCTTCCATGAAGACAGCCCGCAGGGAATACATAACCGTGTACGAGATAATCGCGGACATGGAGATCTTCGACAGGTGCTTCGACGACTTTACCGCCGGCGCCACCAGGACCGGTCACGAGACGGGCGAAATGTTCATGTGCTTCAGGCCGGACAACAGCCATGTTGAAAAGCCGGAGTTCGCCCTGTCTGACGACATAGAGACGCTTTACTACGTTACCGATTACGGCCAGCTGATCTCGGCGGCTCACACCATAAAGGACATCCAGGACAGCGAACTTCTGATAAGCCGTTCGGAGCTTGCGGACAAGATATACCCGAACGCGAGATACAACTTCGACCACGGTGTCATCTACGACTTCGCGACCAGCGGATTCACCGATTTCGAGGACTTCCTGGACGCAGTAACCGGACGATTATAATTATGCTATTAAAGGCGGATCGCTGTACTGTTTCGAAGCGTTCGAAAGCGGTAGAAGAGACTTTCCGAAGGAGCTTTTACAGCGAATTCGGACATAGTACGAAATGAGCTGATAATAGCTCCGGAAAGGCTCGGCGTGAAGACGCGAAGCGGGCTGAGAAAAAGTACAGCGATCCGCCTTTGCATACTAATTAGAAGCAAAGTCCGGTTGACTACTGCCTGCACTTATGATAACCTAAACGGCGAGGAGATCCGCTCCTCCCAACATGGGAAGGCAGATGTGCGCCCATGATCAAATAAATAAGGCTCTCATCAAGAGCGGCGGAGGGAATAGGCCCGATGATGCCCGGCAACCTGTAAATTACAAGGTGCCAAATCCTACAGAGCGATCTGAAAGATGAGGAAAAGGAAACACACCTCGTCTAAGACGGGGTTTTTTCTTCCCCGGGAAAGGACAGAAATGATAAGATTATTCACATCGGAATCCGTTACGGAAGGTCATCCCGACAAGATCTGCGACCAGATCTCGGATGCCATACTCGACGAAGCGCTTCGCCAGGACCCCGACAGCAGGGTGGCCTGCGAAACTTTCGTTACCACAGGTCTGTGCACCATAATGGGCGAGATAACCACTAACGGTTTCATAGATTTTCAGAAGATAGCCAGAGACGTTATAAAGGACATAGGCTACACCAAGTCCGAGTACGGCTTCGACTACTATTCCTGCGGCGTGCTTAATTCCGTGCACGCGCAGAGCGCGGACATAGCGCTGGGCACCAACGATCAGGTCGGCGGCGCCGGAGATCAGGGAATAATGTTCGGTTACGCGTGCAACGAGACGCCGGAGCTTATGCCCCTGCCCATATCGCTGGCGCATAAGCTTGCCAGAAGGCTTACAGCAGTCAGGAAGAACGGCACCATTCCCTACCTCCGTCCGGACGGCAAGACTCAGGTGACCGTAGAGTACGACGATAAGTGGCGCCCGGTAAGGGTGGACACCGTGCTCATCTCCACCCAGCACGACGAAGACGCTACGCTGGACCAGATCCGCTGGGATCTCATGGATCATGTTATAAAGCCGGTTATCCCGGAAGAACTTCTGGACGGCAATACCAAGTATCTGGTCAACCCGACCGGCAGGTTCGTAATAGGCGGACCTCACGGCGACACAGGCCTTACGGGCCGCAAGATAATCGTCGATACCTACGGAGGCTACGCACGTCACGGCGGCGGCTGCTTCTCCGGCAAAGACCCCACGAAGGTGGACCGTTCCGCCTGCTACGCGGCGCGCTGGGCGGCGAAGAACGTGGTCGCTTCCGGCATCGCCGACAGATGTGAGATAGAGCTCGCCTACGCCATAGGCATTCCGGAACCGGTATCCGTAATGGTAGACACCAAGGGCACCGGAAGGATCCCGGACGAGCAGATCGCGGACATAGTCTGCAAGGTGTTCGACTTTACGCCCGCGGGAATAATACGCGATCTGGACCTGAGAAGGCCCATCTACAGGAAGACCACCAACTACGGCCACTTCGGCCGCGAGGACGCGGGATTCACCTGGGAGGAGACCAACAGGGCGGACGAGATCAGGAAGGCAGCCGGCATGGAAGAGTACGTTCCCGGCACTCCGGACTGAAGAATATTAAAACGCATCTCACCCGGCATCCCAGCCGGGTGTTTGTTTATTCTGCAGGTTTGTGATAAAATATTTAGAATACTTTATTTAGGAGAAAGACCATGGGTGTAAAAGTAGCTAAATTCGGGGGCAGCTCGGTCGCCGACACCATACAGTTCACAAAGGTAAAGGACATAATCCTTTCCGATCCTTCCAGAAGGTACGTAGTGGTATCCGCGCCCGGTAAGCGCTTCGATCAGGACACCAAGATGACGGACCTCCTGCTGCTGTGCCATACGCACCTCATGAACCACCTGCCCTGGGACCAGCTGTTCCAGGTGGTGTGCGACAGGTTCAGCGCCATAGCGTTTACGCTCGGCATCAGCCAGGACAAGCTGGATCTTCAGGCGGAGTACACTAAGATAAAGGCCGCAATGGAAGACGGCGCCGGATCCGACTACATAGCCAGCCGCGGGGAATACCTCAACGGCAGGCTCTTCGCAGCGTATCTGGGCTGGGACTTCATAGACGCGGCGGACGTAATAAAGTTCGACGAGCGCGGAAGGTTCCTTGCTGACGAGACCAACGAAGTGCTTAAGAAAGAGCTTAAAAAGCACGAGTACGCGGTGATCCCGGGATTCTACGGCGCGAAGCCGGACGGCAGGATAGTTACTTTCAGCCGCGGAGGTTCCGACATCAGCGGATCCATAGTCGCAAGGGCGGCGGAGGCGGAGGTCTACGAGAACTGGACAGACGTCAACGGCTTCCTTATGGCCAACCCGAAGATCGTGGACGACCCCAAGCCGATCAAATACATTTCCTATCAGGAGCTCCGCGAGCTTTCCTACATGGGCGCCAACGTAATGCACGAGGACGCCATTTACCCGGTAAAGGCAGCGGGCATCCCGATCAACATCAGGAATACCAACGATCCGGAGCATCCGGGGACCTTCATTCAGGACGAGACTCCGGAAGACAGCAGGGGCGTCATCACAGGCGTGGCGGGAAGCAAGAACTTCACCGTAATCGCCATGCATAAATACATGATGAACTCCGAGCGCGGTTTCATGAAGCGCGTGTTCAGCATACTGGACAGCAACGACATAAGCTTCGAGCACATGCCCACCGGTATCGACACTCTGTCCGTGGTACTGGACAACGACGAGGTAGGCAACAAGCTTCCGGACATCATAGACGACATCAAGAGGAACCTGGAGCCGGACGCTCTGGACGTTTACGACGACATAGCGATGATCGCCACCGTGGGTCAGGGAATGACCTACCGTCCCGGCGTCGCCGCCAAACTGTTCGCGGCGCTCGCGGAGCAGGGCATAAACATCAGGATGATAGACCAGGGCTCTTCGGAGATCAACATTATAGTGGGCGTTGCCGGAAGCGATTTCGAGAAGGCCATCCGCGCCATTTACAACGCGTTCAACTAGGGAGAACAGATGGGGATATTCGATAAGATCTTCGGCGACTGGAACGCCAACGAGATCAAGAAAATAGAGAAGATCGTGGCTCAGGTTGAGGCGCTGGACCAGAAGATGCAGGGCCTTACAGACCGCGAGCTCAAGGATTATACGCCTTACCTTAAGGGACGTCTTTCCGACGGCGAGACTCTGGACGACATACTTCCGGAGGCTTTTGCCGTGTGCAGGGAGGCCGCGTGGCGAGTGCTTGGAATGAAGCACTTCCACGTTCAGCTTATAGGCGGCGTGGTCCTTCATCAGGGAAACATCGCGGAGATGAAGACAGGCGAAGGCAAGACCCTTGTGGCTACGCTTCCTGTCTATCTTAACGCGCTCGCAGGCAAGGGCGTGCACGTAGTTACCGTAAACGACTACCTGGCAAAGCGCGACGCGGAATGGATGGGCCAGATCTACGAGTTCCTTGGACTTAAGGTGGGCTGCGTCATCCACGGAATAACACAGGAGGAGCGCAAGGCCGCGTATCAGGCGGACATCACCTACGGCACCAACAACGAGTTCGGTTTCGACTACCTTCGCGACAACATGGTCATCTACCAGGAAGACCAGATGCAGCGCGAGCTCAACTACGCCATCGTGGACGAGGTCGACTCCATACTGATAGACGAAGCCAGGACCCCGCTGATCATATCTGGTCAGGGAGACGATTCCTCGGAGCTCTATAAGACCGCTGACCGCTTCGTCCGCACACTTACGAAAGGCGAAGTAATAGAGGAAGGCAACCCGCGTCTGGGCGGAACCATAACCACCACAGGCGACTTTACCGTGGACGAGAAGGAAAAGACCGTCTCGCTTACGGAAGAGGGCGTTGCCAAGGCCGAGCGCTACTTCAAGATAGAGAACTTCTCCGACCCGGAGAACATGGAGATAAACCACCACGTGCTGATAGCCCTGAAGGCGCATAACATAATGCACAGGGACATCGACTACATAGAGCACGAGGGCGAGATCGTGATAGTGGACGAGTTCACCGGCCGTCTGATGTTCGGACGCCGCTACTCCGACGGTCTGCATCAGGCCATCGAAGCCAAGGAGGGCATAGAGGTCCGCTCCGAGTCCAAGACTCTGGCAACCATAACGCTCCAGAACTACTTCCGCATGTACAAGAAGCTCGCCGGAATGACCGGTACCGCCAAGACGGAGGAAGAAGAGTTCACCGAGATCTACAACATGCAGGTAGTGGTGATACCGACCAACAAGCCTGTCATCCGCCAGGACCTAGAGGACGTGGTCTACGCCACCCAGAAGGCCAAGTTCCGCGCCATCTGCGACGAGATAGAAGCAAGACACGCCACTGGCCAGCCGATACTGGTAGGTACCATATCCGTCGAAAAGTCCGAGATGCTTTCCGGAATGCTGCAGAGACGCGGCATAAAGCACGAAGTACTGAACGCCAAGCAGCACATGCGCGAGGCGGAGATAGTAGCCCAGGCAGGTAAGAAGAACGCCGTAACGATAGCCACCAACATGGCAGGCCGTGGTACGGACATCATCCTGGGAGGCAAGGACTCCACCAAGGCGGAGCACGACGAAGTTGCGGCGCTCGGCGGACTGCACATAATAGGCACGGAGCGCCACGAGGCAAGGCGAATAGACAACCAGCTGCGCGGCCGTTCCGGACGTCAGGGAGACCCCGGTTCCTCGCAGTTCTACGTCGCTCTGGACGACGACCTGATGAGGCTGTTCGGCGGCGAGAGGATCCAGATGATGATAGGCCGCATGGGCCTTGGAGACGACGAACCGCTGGAGGCAGGGCTTCTTACCAAGACCATAGAGAACTCGCAGAAGAAGGTGGAGGGCCGCAACTACGGCATCCGTAAATACGTTCTGCAGTACGACGATGTTATGAACCGTCAGCGCCAGATCATCTACGAAGAGCGCGGACGCGTGCTTAAGGGCGAGGACCTTAAGGATCACATACTCAAGATGATGGACGACATCGCCGGCGAGATAGCCGACGGCGTCACCGCTCAGTCCAAGGATCCAATGGAGTGGGATTACGCGGAGCTTGCCGCAAGGATAAAGGCTGTTTCGCCCATGCTGCCGCAGCTTCGTTTCACCGATGAGGAGAAGCGCGGTCTGGACAGAGACTCCCTTAAGGAGCGCATAATGGCCATGTTCACGGACATGTACGCCCGCAAGGAAAGGGAGATAGGCGTGGAGCGCATGCGCGAAGTAGAGCGCATGATCCTGCTGCGGATAGTCGACAACAAGTGGATGGACCACATCGACGACATGGACCAGCTGAAGACAGGCATAGGCCTGCGTTCCCTGGGCCAGCAGGATCCCGCCAGAGCTTACGCCAACGAAGGTTTCGACATGTTCGAGCTTATGCTCAAGAGCATCTGCGACGACATGGTCCGCTTCGTGTTCGGCGTAACCATCCAGACCAATTCCGAGAGACGTTCGGTCGTAAGGATAGGCTCCAGTTCCAAGGAGGACGTTAAGTCCGCGACCGACGAAGCCAAGGCGGAAGCAGCGGCAAAGGCCCGCGCCCAGGCAAGTCTGGCAAAGGGAAGCATGCCCAAGGCCGCTCCCAAGGCAAACGACACCGGCGGAGAAAAACCTTTGCCCGTAAGGGTGGAAAAGAAGCCCGGCCGCAACGACCCCTGTCCATGCGGATCCGGCAAGAAGTACAAGAACTGCTGCGGAAAGAACCAGTAAGAATCAAGGGCGGTCCGCTTTATCCGGACCGGCCGGATCAGGAGCAATAAATGGTATTACTCGACAACATAAAGCTGCAGCTGCCTCAGCTTACGGAGACTCTGGGGAAACTCAGAGACTCTCTTTGACATCCCTGTCTTAAAGGAAAAACTCTCTGACATAGATCTGCAGATGCAGATAGACGGTTTCTGGGACGACATGACGCGTGCCCAGAAACTTAGCATGGAGAAGAAGTCCCTGGAGAACACCATAGGCGAGTACGAGGACTGCGTCTCGGAGCTGGAGGACCTTAAGGCCTGCATAGAAATGGCCGAGGAAGCCCAGGACGAGGAACTTGGAGAAGAGGCGAAGAGCACCTTCGACACGCTCTCCGAAAAGGTGGAGGACCTTAATCTCCGTACCCTCCTTAAGGAGGAATACGATCACAACAACGCGATCGTTACGCTGCATTCCGGCGCCGGCGGAGTAGAGGCTCAGGACTGGGCGGGGATGCTGATGCGCATGTACCTTCGCTGGGCGGATCAGAAGGGCTACAAGGTGACCATGATGGACGTCCAGGACGATACCGAGGCCGGCATAAAGTCCGCGGAATTCCTTGTGGAAGGCGAGAACGCCTACGGGTATCTGCGCGGAGAGCGCGGAGTGCACAGACTGGTGCGCATTAGTCCGTTCAACGCTCAGGCAAAGAGACAGACGTCGTTCGCGTCCGTGGACGTCACCCCGGAACTGGACGACACCGTTACCATAGACATAGACCCTCAGGACCTGCGCATAGACACTTACAGGTCCAGCGGAGCGGGCGGCCAGCACGTAAACAAGACTGACTCCGCGGTACGCATAACGCATATCCCCACGGGCATAGTCACCAGCTGCCAGAACGAGCGCAGCCAGCACCAGAACAAGGAGTTCGCCATGAAGGTCCTGTATGCCAAGCTGTACGCTCTGGCAAAGCAGGAGCACATGGATAAGATATCGGATCTTAAGGGCAACTTCAACCAGATAGCCTGGGGCAGCCAGATCCGTTCCTACGTCTTCCAGCCCTACACAATGGTCAAAGACCATCGCACGGGCGAGGAAGTAAGCAACGTTCAGGCCGTAATGGACGGCCGCATAGATCCGTTCATAAACGCATGGCTTTCCGGCAAGAGAAAGGGTGACGCGAGTGAAAAAGAGATATAAGGCGGTCCTGTTCGACTACGACGGAACGCTGGTGGATACCAACCAGCTGATAGTCGATTCCTGGGACCACATGTACCAGAAGCACTTCGGCGGGCACCTTACAGGAGACGACGTAAAGTGGACCTTCGGCATGGTCCTGTGGGACGCCATAGACGAATACATGAAGCAGCTGGGCCACAGCGGCTACGACCTTCAGGAGCTCGTGGAGAGCTACAGGGAGTTCCAGCGCCAGCCGGACGCCACACCGGCGCCTCCTTTCGAGGGCATGGTGGAGGCCGTCCTGAAGCTAAAGGAAGAGGGCGTACTGCTCGGAATAGTAACGTCCAGAGGCTACGATACCTGCGTAAAAGGCCTTAAGAAGTACGGAATTGCGGACTGCTTCGACGCCTTCGTTACCGCGGAGAGCACGGACATCCACAAGCCGCTCCCGGAGCCGGCGCTGATATGCTGCAGGGAGCTTGGGGTGGATCCTGCGGATTCCGTAATGGTAGGTGACAGCATATTCGATCTTATCTGCGGCAACGACGCGGGCTGCGATACCTGCTTCGTTACCTGGTCCTTCGCCACAGGCGTGGACGCAGCCATCAAGGACGGCAAGCCCACCTACGTGGTGAACACTCCCGCGGAGATGGTTGAACTGCTGACGGCAGTGGTGTGATCGTTAGGAAAGGAGCACATAATGGCACAGTGTGTTTTTTGCGGGGAGAAAGCGGCCATCGGAAAGACGATAACGGTCGGGACCATGGTCTTTAAGGCTTGTCAGGATTGCTACGATGCGTATTACGGCCGCGACGACAAGGTAATAGTCGATGCCGTCAGAAAGGCCGGTCTGTATAACAACGAGCAGCGTCTTGCGGAATGGTACGACAACAGGGTCGAGGAACTGAGAAAAAAGAGCGTTGAGCTTCAGGACATGATCGACAGCTACGAGCGCAAGCTTAAGGAAGAAGGCGTCGGGACCTGCCCAAAATGCGGCGCGGTAATGCTGGAGAGAGAGAAGGTCGATCTGATCTATGCGAACGGCGATCTTCCGACACTGAATCTGACATTCATAAATACGGCGCAGCTGAAGCTTCGCATGGTGGTCTGCGAACAGTGCGGATATACCGAGTTCTATTCCGCCGGCCCGGACAATTATAAAAGGATCGAACAGAACCGCATCTATCTGAAAGAGATCAAGGAAGAGCTTGGAGAAGAATAGCAGTCCTGAACAGGAACATGCCCGCGTGTCAACTTTTACAATCGAATAAAGTTGACACGTTTTTTTATTTGTGTTACGCTTTGTTCAGCATGATGACCGCATAGAATTAGACTGTCCCACGGGTCCGTTTTGGACCTGAGGGACCGCCCCCGATGTATATAAAGACCATGAATACCAAACAACAGATAGCTGCTCTTCTGGAGCAGCACGAAACCGAATACATATCCGGCAGCGCCATAGCGGACGCCTTGGGGCTTACCAGGGCCGCGGTATGGAAGTGCGTAAAACAGCTGGAGGCGGAGGGCTACGACATTGAGTCCACCAAGAAGGGGTACAGACTGGGCGATAATAACAACGCGCTCAGCGAAGGGCTGGTAAAGAAGCATCTTGGAGCGCTGGCGGATCGGATATCGCTCGAGGTGCTGCCAAGCGTGGATTCCACCAACAATTACCTGAAGCTGAAGGCTTCGCAGACTCCTTCGTGGCACGCTGTGATCGCTTCGGAGCAGACAGCGGGGAGGGGCCGCATGGGCAGGTCTTTCGAATCCCCGGCGGGGACTGGCGTGTACTTAAGCGTTCTGCTTAGACCTGATCTTCCGGCGCAGCAGGCCGTAAGGCTCACGACGGCAGCGGCTGTGGCGGCGTGCCTTGCCATAGAAGAGTGCGCGGACGCCTCCGCAAGCATAAAGTGGGTGAACGACGTATACGTTAACGGAAAGAAGGCCTGCGGCATACTGACCGAGGCTTCGATAGATCTGGAATCCGGCGGGCTGGACTGGGCCGTCATGGGCATAGGCTTCAACGTCTACGAGCCGGAAGGCGGTTTCCCGGAGGAGATCAGAAACATCGCCGGCGCAATAGCCGAAAAGCCCTGCAGGGATCTGCGCAGCCGCATAGCAGCGTCGTTCCTTAAGCATTATTACGACATTGCGGAGACCGGTCGTCTGGAAAGTTTCGCGGAAGAATACAAGAGGCGCAGCTTCATAATCGGCAAGCGCGTAAACGTTCTGCGGGGCAGCGCTTCAAGGCCCGCGTTGGCTCTGGACATAGACGAAGAGTGCAGATTGCGCGTGGAATATGAGGACGGTACGAAAGAGGCGCTGTCGTCCGGGGAAGTGTCGATAAGACCTGTGTAACAGCGTTTTTGCGAAGCATTTCAGCGCTTCGCGGAACTTGCCGGATAAGCGTAAAAAACAGTACTTTAAGGATATATAGATGAACAACAAACTGACTACAAAAGACATGGCATACATAGCGCTCTGCGCGGTGATGCTGGCGATATGTTCCTGGATAAGCGTTCCGTTCGCGGTGCCGTTTACGCTGCAGACATTCGGAGTGTTCTGTACTCTGATGCTTCTGGGCGGCAAGCGCGGCACCATATCCATCGCGGTGTTCATACTTATGGCTGCGGTGGGGCTTCCGGTGCTGTCGGGCTTCCGCGGAGGCATAGGCGCGCTGCTGGGTACGACAGGCGGCTACATACTGGGATTCATATTTACCGGGCTCATCTACTGGGCGGGGACTGCCCTTATTCCGTCCGGCGGGTCCGCGTCCGTTGTCCGCAAGGTGATACTACTTTTCGTTGGGCTCGCTGTGTGCTACGCTTTCGGCACGGCCTGGTTCATGTACGTGTACGCAAGGAACACCGGACCTATAGGCTTGGGCACGGCGCTTGGATGGTGCGTCATTCCGTTCATCGTTCCGGATCTGGTAAAGCTGGCGCTTGCGGTGCTGGTAAGCAGCCGGATCGGCAGGCGCGTCAAGGTCTGAGCGGTAACCGTACAAGCGGCGCGTCAAGGTCTGAAACGGCTGAGGGAGGACAGCCGTACCGGTCCACTGAAACTGCCTCGGAATTACTGGAAGAATCAAGGTCTGATCGTCTGTCAGACCTTTTATTTTGTGCTCCTTAGTGATATAATATACTATCTATTGTGTAAAACGCGTCGTAAGGGGACGGTCCTAAATGGTTTTCAGCAGTCTGGTGTTTTTAGGGATATTTCTGCCGCTGTTTCTGGCGGCTTATTATCTGACCTGCAAATACGCCAGGCCCTACAGAAACGCCGTGGTGTTCCTCTTCAGCGTCGGGTTTTACGGCTACGGGACAATCGTCAGCGGCACTCCGCTATATCTGATAGTCATACTGGTATCGGTCCTCTTCAACTATTACGTGGGCGTGGCGCTGTACAAATGCGGCGTCTCCAAAAAGGACCGCAGCGCACAGAAAAAATTCATCCTTATCGTCGGACTTGTCGTGGATTTCGGCATACTGTTCGTGTTCAAGTACATCGATTTCGTTCTCGGCACGAACCTGGGGCTGATACTTCCGATAGGCATAAGCTTCTACACCTTCCAAATCGCTTCGTACGTCATCGATGTGTACAGAGATCCGTCGCTGGTGGAGAAGAGCTTCGTAAACCTGGGCGCGTACATAATGATGTTCCCGCAGCTGATCGCCGGACCGATAGTACGCTTCTCGGAAGTGCGTGTGGCTCTCCGCAAACGCAAAGAGAGCCTGCAGGGCTTTCTGGACGGCCTTAAGACCTTCATAATAGGTCTTGGATTCAAGGTGATAATCGCGAACCAGCTGAGCAACATCTGGACCGCGGCGGACGCCATAGGCTATTCGTCCATATCCGTCGGGATGGCGTGGCTGGCTATGATAGGATACAGTTTCCAGCTGTTCTTCGACTTCTGCGGCTATTCGTACATGGCCATCGGCCTGGGCCGCATGATGGGCTTCGAGTTCCCGCAGAACTTCAACAGTCCTTACGTATCCGTAAGCATGACGGAGTTCTGGAGACGCTGGCACATGACGCTGGGCGCGTGGTTCCGCGAATACGTCTACATACCGCTTGGCGGAAACCGCAAAGGTCCGGCAAGGACGACGCTCAACCTGTTCGTGGTATGGATGCTTACGGGAATATGGCACGGAGCGGACTGGAACTTCGTTATCTGGGGGCTGGTGCTGTTCCTGATCATATCCGTAGAGAAGCAGGGGCTGCAGGGCTTCATGGAAGGGCACAGGGCGGTAGGCCACGTCTACATGATACTGCTGATCCCGCTGCAATGGATGGTGTTCGCGATCTCCGACCTGGGGCAGCTGGGCACCTTCTACGGAAGGCTGATAGGCATGGGCGGGGAGAACGTAAGCTCCGGCGACTGGCTCCTGCAGCTTAAGGATTTCTGGTGGCTGCTGATAATAGCGGCGGTGCTCTCCACGGAGCTTCCCGGAAGGCTCTACGCCAGATATAAGGATAAATGGTTCATATGGATACCGCTGGCGGGCGTGCTCGGTGTGGCGGTGTACTGCCTGATCATGGGCATGAACGACCCGTTCATGTATTTCAGATTCTGAGGTCTTCGGATGATAATCAAAAAGATTTTATATACAGCTTTAATACTGATAGTTCTTGTCGTCGCGGCTGTGCTTATACACGGCAGGGCGGGGAAGGCTCCTCAGCCGGCGCCGGCGAACAACGCCGAGTCTTTTGCCGTGGCCGAGGACGCGGACGATTCAGATCCGGTCCCGGAGGATCTGCTGGTAAAGAAGGACGGAATACTCATCGGTCCTGAACTTACCGTAGGCGAGGCTCCGGAAGGTTACTATTCCGACGCGCTCTTCGTGGGAGATTCCAGATTCGTGGGTCTTCAGACATACGGGAAGATAGACGGCGCGCTGTGGTTCTGCTCCACCGGCCTCGGCATCAGCAACTACAACGGCAAGGACGTGGATGTCCGCGGCTACGGGGACATAAACCTGGAGACTCTGCTTAAAAAGAAGAGCTTCGGCAAGATATTCATCTGCATGGGGATAAATGACCTGGGCTACAACATGGAGAAGCTCAAGGGCAGGTTCGCGGATCTGTTCGGGACCGTTCGCAAGCTCAACCCGGACGCCATGCTGATACTCGTCTCCAACCTGCACGTGGGATACAGCCGTTCGTCCACGGATAAATGGGTGAACAACAGCAGGATCAACGAGCTCAACGGGTATTTCGAGAGCCTTCAGGACGGACATACTGTCTTTTACATAGAGTGCAACGGTCTGTTCGACAACGCGAGCGGCGACATGGACAGCACCTATACCCACGACAGCACTCACATCCTCGGAAAGTATTACACGGTCTGGGGCGATTACATAAAGGCGCACGCCATAACAGGCAAATGACGTATCGTTTCCGCGGCAGGCCGGTAAAACGCCGCCGCGGGGGATCGTCTGCGCAAAGAATACAATAATTCTTGCGGACTGAAGAAGTTTGTGCTATTATTTTTTGGCACGCTACTGTGGCTCAGTCGGTAGAGCAGCTGATTCGTAATCAGCAGGTCGTCGGTTCAAGTCCGACCAGTAGCTCCAGTATAAAAGGGCGGATGTCTCCGCCCTTTTGTATTTGTTTCGTTTATCTCAGCACTACGCTGGTGCGTCCGTTAAGCGTAAGTACGCTGCCTTCCAGCGTCGCCTCACCCTGACCTATGTACGCGGCTATGGTCCTGAAACCTTCGGCTCCGGAGACCGTCGACAGGTCTATCGTTGCCGTGCCGTTGGACGGGTTGTGCAGAACGCATACGCTGCTGCCGTCCAGCGTGGAGACGAAGCCTCCGGTCTTGGTGCCGCTAAGTTTAAGCGCTTTGTAGCTGCCTTTGGCTATCTCCGGGTTCGCGGCGCGTATCATCAGGAGCTTTTTGTAGTAGGTAAGCAGACTGTCGTCGCGCGCCAGCTGCTCCTTAACGGAGGTGTCGACCTGGTTGTCCCTGGGATAGGTCGTCCCTTCCGGATCGGACACCTTGTCGTCGTCTCCCCAGAGCATGGCAAGGCGCCTGTTGGCGTCCGTGTTGGCGCTTCCGCGCGAGCCCTTAAGGCCTATCTCCTCGCCGTAGTAGATGAACGGTGATCCCGGCCCCAGTATGTACAGGTTCGCCGCGAACTGCATGTTGTAACTTACCGGAGTAAGGTAACCGGCCGCGCGGTCCATGTCGTGGTTGGATATGAACGGGACTATCATCGCGTCTTCGTTAAGACCGTTTATACGGTTCAGGTATCTCTCCACGTACGCCGTGTATCTGTTGGCGTCTCCGGCCTTGGCGGTCTCCGCGATCATGCCGTTCACCTGCGACACCGAGAAATCGAAGCAGTTGAGCGCGTCGTAATACTGATCGGTTATGCTGTCCGCGTCCCAGACCTCCGCTACGGTGTAGACGTCCGGCTTTATCTTGCGGAGCTCTCCTATGTACCAGTTCCAGAACTCGACGTTCCTGTCGACTTCGCCCAGATAGATGTATTTAGCCGCGTCGAAGCGGAATCCGTCCACGCCCAGGTCCAGATAGTGCTTCGCTATGTCCAGCACCGCCTGGCGCACAGCCGGCTGATCGAAGTCGAGCTCCGGCATGGATGTATCGAAGTTGCATTCGTAGTAAACGTCTATCCCCAGCAGCTTCTGGAAGCGTCTGCCCACCGGGTATTCCTCGCCTTCGCGGTAGAAGGAGTAGAAATGGTAGTACGGGTCGTTTATGTCTCCGCCTTTCTGGGCGATGTTGAAGTTTTTGAACCATTCGTTGTCGCGCCCGGTGTGGTTTATGACCATGTCCAGAATTATCTTGATGCCGCGCTTGTGGCAGGCCTTGATAAGATCCTCAAGATCCTTCTGCGTTCCGAACTTCGGGTCTATCTCGTAGTAGTTGTCCACGTTGTATTTGTGATAGGAACTGGATGTGAATATGGGTGTCAGCCATATGCCTTCCACACCCAGGCTCTTGCCGGAGAAGGCGTCGCCGTCGTTGAGATAGTCCAGCCTGTTGACTATGCCTTTAAGATCTCCCGTGCCGTCGCCGTCGGAATCGGAGAACGATCCGACGAATATCTCGTAGAACACGCGCGAGTTATCGCTTTCGTCCCGCTGTTTCGCTTTCCCGGCGGCCGAGGTGTCTACGTCGTTGACTATGGCTTCGCCGTTTTTGCTGAGTTCGTAGGTGTTGTCGGGAGTGCTTCTGGCCGCGGGTCCTCCGCAGGAAGCAAGTCCCAGTATCATCGCCGCCGAAAGTACGACCGCGGCTGACTTTTTAACGGAAAACATGATAGGTACCTCCGTATCGATCTCTGTCATTATATTATCACAAACCCCGCTGTGTTTCAAAGAACCGCGCTGCGGCGGTCCGCGTGTTATCCCGGCGACTTGAGAATCTCCGCGCGGAATATTATAATTAAACTGATATGGAAATATACTCCGAAGAAGAACTGAAAAGGCAGAAGCTTATAAGGAAGCGCGCGAAGACAGCCATGGCTGCGGTATCTGCCGTGGCTGTTATAGTCTGCGTCGTCATGTTCTGCGTCGTAACGCCCTTCAACGAAAGGCCCTGCAGGATCTGCGCCGCCGCGGCGCTGGCCGTCGCGGCCTGTTTCGACGTCTATGTAAGCGGGTATGTCCTGCCTTACATAAGGCCTGATGCCTACGGTAAGCCGAAGAGCAAGGCGGGCAAGGTCGCAAGGAACCTGCTGCGGCAGCTGCTGCTGTATTTGCTGTGCATAATTCTGTCGGCCATATTCACTACCTTCGTCTTCGGCCGCATAAGGGACACGGTCCCGGCGAAGAAGATATCGATCTTCGCGGACGTGCCTTCGGTAAAGAGCGCGGAGCTGGAGGTGCTGTTCTCGGAGGACCTTCCGGAGGGCATAAAGATGGTGAAGGCGCATACCTTCGACTACGACGTCCTGGGATTTGCCGGAGGCAGCGAGGCGGACATATTCATAGTGGAGGCTTCTGACGCGGAGAAATACCTGGAGCATTTCGCTCCGGTATCGGAGTTCCTTCCGCCCCGCAGCGTATATCAGTATTACGTGCACGGCGGAGTGCCTTACGGAGTCCTTATAAAGGGAGGCGGAAACGCGTCCGCTTCGGATTATATAGATTATCAGGAGGGCAGGGACTACTACCTGTTCTTCGGAAACAAGTCGCTCCATCCGGGGCAGGACGGCGCGGCCGCGTACATTGCGGAACGCCTGATGACGCTCAGATAGGCGCGGCAGACATATTGGAGAATGTATATGGATCTAAGAGGTAAAAGAGCAATGGCACTGGTGACGGCGGCGGCCCTGCTGCTGGGTCTGCTTGCGGGCTGCGGCAGCGCGAAGATAGATAAGGTGACCGGCAGCGAAAGTCTGTTCGTCCGCAAGGTAGAGGACCTTCCGGAGGACTTCATCATGGGAATGGACCTCTCCTCCGTGCTTGCGGAGGAGGCCAGCGGCGTCAAGTATTACGGCTACGACGGCAAGGAGCAGGACATCTTTCTTACTCTTGCGCAGAGCGGCATCAACTACATACGCGTGCGTGTATGGAACGATCCTTTCGACGCTGACGGAAACGGCTTCGGCGGCGGAAACTGCACCATAGACACCGCTGTCGAGATAGGCAAGAGAGCCACGAAATACGGTCTTAAACTTCTGGTGGACTTCCACTATTCGGACTTCTGGGCGGATCCCGCCAAGCAGATGGCGCCCAGAGCCTGGGAGGGCATGAGCATAGAGGAAAAGACCGAGGCAGCCTACAATTACACCAAGGAGAGCCTGCAGAAGCTCAAGGACGCCAAGGTGGATGTGGGCATGGTGCAGATAGGCAACGAGACCAACGGAGCCCTTGCGGGAGAAAAGGTCTGGTTCAACATACAGTATCTTATGCAGGCAGGCTCGAAGGCCGTAAGGGAAGTGTTCCCGGACGCCCTGGTGGCGCTGCACTTCGCCAACCCCGAGACCCCGGACAGGTACAGAAACTGGGCAAGCAAACTGGATTACTACAGCCTGGACTACGATGTCTTCGCGTCCTCCTACTACCCGTACTGGCACGGCAGCCTTGACAATCTGGCAGCGATCCTCTCCGAGATAGCCGAGACCTACGGCAAGAAGGTCATGGTAATGGAGACATCCTACGCCTACACGGCAGAGGACATGGACTTCTCCGGCAACACCATAGGCGAGGGAGGGGAGGTAAAGGGCTATCCCTTCTCCGTACAGGGCCAGGCGAACTGCGTCGTGGACGTAATAGATACAATAGCAAATAAGACTAAGAACGGAATAGGAGTGGTCTACTGGGAAGGAGCCTGGATAACCGTGGGCACCGAGTCCTGGGAGAAGAACCACGAGCTCTGGGAAAAGCATGGTTCCGGCTGGGCAAGCAGCTACGCCACGGTCTACGACCCCAAGGACGCGGGCAAGTACTACGGCGGAAGCGCCGTGGACAACCAGGCCATGTTCGACTCCTCCGGGCATCCGCTGGAATCCCTTAAGCTATTCCAGCTGGTGAGCGCCGGAAACGCCGCCGAGATCAAGGCGGAAGCCATAGAATCCACGGAGGTGGTCTGCGACGTTGCCCAAAAGCTTGAGCTCCCCAAGACCGTAAGCGCCATAATGACCGACGGCTCCAAGCAGAGCATTCCCGTCGAGTGGAACGTGGATCAGGCGCAGATCGACAGGATGCAGAACGGCGGCGTGGCCAGATACGAGATCACCGGCATAGCAGGAGGGCTTGCCGCAAAGGCATCGGTCTCCATGGTGAAGTTCAACTATCTTAAGTCCCCGGGCTTCGAAGAAGGAGACGAGGGCTGGACCATCACGGCGTTGCTCCCAATGGATCAGCTCTACGTGGAGGAGAAGGAGGGAGACTCCCTCTCCGGCGTAAAGCACCTGCACTTCTGGAACAGCGCCGGAAAGACCGTGGAGTTCACCGCGGAGCAGAAGGTTGACGGCCTTAAGGAGGGCGGCTACGACTTTACGATATTCATAATGGGCGGCGACGGCGGAGCCACAGAGATCTACGCTTACGTAAAGGAGAACGGAGAGATCGTCGCTGCCGGACCCCTTAAGATAACGTCCTGGAACGAGTGGCACACCGCGAAGATATCCGGAGTTCACCACAGCGAGGGCGCGGAATTCGCAGTGGGCATCTACGTCAGATGCACCGGAGCGGGCAACGGCGCCTGGGGCAAGATCGACGACGCTATCCTCAACTACGCGGACTAGATAATGCGCAAATTAATAGACAACTGTCCGATATCTTGATAATTGTAATGCGTTCTATATAAAAAAGAACACTATTTTTGTGACAGTTTTATCACAAAGTGGTATATTATAGATTTGGAAAGTCTGTCATTCAGACTTGAAATATGTTTAATACTTTTAAGGAGGAGATATTTATGAAAAAAGTATTAGCAATCGTGCTCGTGCTCGTCATGGTGATCGGCCTCGCCGCTTGCGGCAACGGCGGAAACACCACTCCGGCGAATAACGGAAACGAATCCAAGAGCGAGATCGCAGGTACCTACAAGATCAAGGTATGGTGCCCCGATGCCGCAGTAGAACTCACAAAGAAGCAGATCGATGACTTCAACAAGACCAACACTCTGGGCATCGTGATAGAGCCCACCGTAGAGGCAGTAGGCGAAGGCACCGCAGCCGACTCCATGGTACAGGACGTTGAGGCAGGCGGAGACCTGTTCTTCTTCGCTCAGGACCAGCTGGCAAGGCTGATCAACGCCGCTGCTGTATCCCAGCTCGGTAAGGCCGCAGCCGAGAAGGTAAAGGCTGAGAACGACGGTGACTCCCTCATCGCCATCTCCGCGGGAGACGCATACTATGCTTATCCGCTCACTTCCGACAACGGCTACTTCATGTACTATGACAAGAGCGTCATCTCCGACGAGGACGCCAAGAGCCTTGAGAAGATCGTTGCCGCCTGCGAAGCAGCCGGTAAGAACTTCGTCATGAACCTCAACAACTCCGGTTGGTACACCCCGGC
>JAFRYI010000001.1 GCA_017437745.1 Bacillota bacterium | reverse complement strand
GATGGAGATGCCGGTCGGACGCGGGCAGGCGCCGTGAACGGTGGTGAAGCTGTTGCAGTTGTCGACCCAGGTCTTGTAGAGGTCCACAGCGAACCAGTCCGCCCTGTCGTCGTCGTTGCCGTACTTGGGAGCGGCCTTGAAATCGGCCTGCATCTCTTCGTATCCTACCCAGTCGGCCTCGATGGCGTTGTAGAGCTGTTCCATGGTGTACTTCTTCTGTACGAATACGAGCTCCTTAACTGCCGCCATGGAGTTGACGACGGAGATCATTCCTACGGGGTTCATGAGGGAACTGTTCTCGTAAGGCAGGCTCCTGCTCATCATGTCCTTGCCGGACTTTATGCCGTCGTAGGCGAAGGCGCTGTGGATGACGTCGTTGTTAACGTACTCGGTGACCTTGATGAGGATGTTGTGCTCCTCGTTGTAAAGGCTCATGAAGTGATAGAGCTGCTTCTTGTAAGCGTCGTAGAACTCCTCGAAGGTCTTGAAGTCCTTCATCTCGCCGGTGCGAAGGCCTACTACCTCGTTTGTGTTGTAGTTGTAGCCGTTGTGCATGGTGATGTCCAGAACCTTTGCGCATACGAACATGCCCAGAGCGTTGATCTTGGACTTTCCGGGTATGTTGAGGTCCAGGCAGCCCGCCAGCGCGAAGTTCCTTGCGTCCTCTTCGGAAACGCCCTGATCCATCAGGCCCTTTATGTAGGACTTGTCGGATACGAACGCGGGCATTCCCAGACCGGTCTTTACGATCTCCATTCCGCGGTGCATAAGCTTCTGCGGAGTGTTCTCGTTTACGCGGATGGTGATGGTGAAGTGCGGGGTGCGTACTTCGTCCGCGGAGTCGAGGATGAGGTAGGTCAGCTCGTTGGTAGCGTCGTTGCCGTCCTTGTCTACGCCGCCGATGACGCAGTTGTTCCAGCGGGCCATTCCTGCCCACTTGTCTCTCTGCTTGGCGTTGCCGGATACGAAGTTGAACTGCATTATCTTAAGACGGAGGCACTCGATGTACTCGAGGATCTCTGCGTCCGTCATTCCGTTCTCCTTGCTCTTGAGGTAGAACGGATACATGTACTGGTCGAATCTTCCGAGAGGAACGGTACCGTGGGTGATCATCATCCAGTAGAACCAGAATGCCTGGATGGCGTCCACGAAGTCTCTGGAGGGGTTCTCCGCGATCCAGTGGCAGGTCTCGGCCATCTTTTCCAGCTCGGCCTTTCTCTTGGGATCCGCGCACTTTGCGGCTGCCTCGGAGCAGGTGTCGCCGTATCTGTGATACATGCGGACTACTGCTTCCAGAGCGATGATCACAGCCTGCAGGTAGCAAGCCTTGTCGTATGCCTCGGCGTTGTCGTAGCGTACGTTGCGGAGCTCTTCCTTAGCCTCGTCGAGAGTCTTCTTGATGCCCTCGGTAACGATCTTGCCGTAGTCGGGAACGAAGAAAGAAAGACCTATTCCAAGGCCCCAGCCGAAGCCGGCGCCGCCGGATCCTCTGCCCTTCTTCTTGTCTGTCCAGGGCGGGCACAGTATGCCGGACTTGATGAACGGCCACAGGCGCTCGTCGTCATAGAAGCGGCCCTGCCACTCATACATCTGTCTGTCCTGGCCTTCCCAGAAGGAATCTCCCTCGCGGAGAGCCTTGCGGTCCTCGTCGGAGATGCTGTACTGGCCGTCGGCGATTATGGAGTCCAGGTCCTCGTCGTCCCAGAAGGGTCCCCATACGGAGGCTTCCAGTCCGTGCGGCTTGGACGCTACGTTGCCTACGATGAGCTCGTCCGGATCCACGTAGAGCGTTCTCTGGTCGAAGTAGTCGGCGGTAGCCTGAGCTCTCTTGAGCACAGGGGTAAGGCCTTCGTGCTTTCTCCAGGAGTCGATAACGATCCTGTACTTCTCGCCGCAGAAGACGAACTTCTTTTCGCCCTTAAGATCAGCGTACATTCTTTCTATTCTTTCTGTCATGACTTCCTCTCTTTCGGTTCTGACATTAACTTGACTGTTTCGGGACCCGTTTTCAGGTCTTTTACAAGTACAATTTACACTACGGAAAATACGCCGTCAAAACATTATTGGACCTTGAAAAACTGTTTATGCAGGGGTGCACTCGGAGATAAAAACGTTGTGCAGCGTTGCACAACCGTTGTGCAATATGCTATAATCAGCATGGAAAAAGGATCATGCCCGAAAGGAGCGGAAATGCGCGGAACAGTAGATGTAGTAAGGCTCGGAAACGCCGAATTATTCTCACCCGATGAGCTCAGCAAAAAGTCGTTCAGAAGAACGGAATGGAAACTGAAGATAGCCCAGGCTTCAGCTTCCGGAAGCACCATGCGGGAAGTTCTCGGATTGTTCGCGGGACTGGCGGACGGAGCCGTCTTCCTGCTGGATAAAGACCGAAGGATCTCCTACTTCAGCGGCAGCAGCCACACGTCCGGAAAACTTGCTTCGGCGCTTCTGAAACGCGGCGGAGCGGACGGAACGGAACTTACCGAACTGCTGTCCGGAACATCGGAAGACAAACTGATATATCAGGATCTGGAAGACGATGAGATCTGCTGGATAAGTACCGTAAGGCTGGAAAAGACCGAAGAGTTCTACATAGTGCTCATAACCGGAGGCCAGGCGGAGGTCAGCGAGATGCCCATTCTGTTCGGCATGCTCCAAGAATGCTTCGAGGAGATAAATCTCCGCAGACTGCACGGAAACATCCCGCCCGGAGACACAAAAGCGTTCATTACTGCACTTACGGGCGGCGCGCTGTCCGAGTGGGACGACATAGACGCTTACATGAAGAGGCTCCCCTCGCCTCCCAAGAAATACATGACCATAGGCGTGGCTCAGGCTTCGCCCATGGGCCGGACATCCGTGGAAAGCCTGTCATCGCAGCTTAAGGCATTCTTCCCGGATTGCAGCTGCGCCGTCCTGGGAGACCAGATAATACTGCTGATAAGCAATACGACAAGAGCATTCCAACCAAAGCCGATTTTCAGCGAAAAGGACATGCATTCGCTCCTTACGCAGTACGACGGCCACATAGCGTTCTCCAACGTTACCCAGAGGCTGGACATGCTGCGCACCAACTATCTGCTGGCGGAGAGCACGCTGCGTCTCGGAAAGGCCATACAGGAGCGCGGAGGATCGCGCATATTCTATTACGAGGATTACGCGGAATACATCGCCATAGAGCTTTCTCTGGAACGCTACAGGGAGCTGATGCGCCACGACGACCTGCTCTTCCTTACGAGCCCGGACGCCGTTACGCTCTACCGCTACGATTATCACCACGGTACTGATCTGCAGACCGTACTGTATTATTTCTGCAAGAACAACGGCAACATATCCACGGCCGCGAAAGAGACCTTCATGCACCGCAACACCTTCTCAGCAAGGATGGCGCAGATACGCGAGATCCTTTCGGGAGTGGACCTTACTGACGGAAAGGTGCAGCACAGGATGCTCTTCTCCTGCAGGGTGTTCCGTTACTACAATCTCTACTACGATAAAAACGCCCCGAAAAGCCTTTCGGAGCGTCTGTCGCTTACTGAATCCGGGAACTGAGCTAAAGCCTGGATCTGACCGCCGCTATGAACTGAGCGGTGGTGAGTTTCCGGACGTTTTCACCTTCCGCAAGGAGGGCAAGATCGCCGGTCATCTCTCCTGCTTCTATGGTATCCAGGACAGCTTGCTCAAGTCTGCGGGCGAATTCCGAAAGCGCGGTGTTGCCGTCAAGCTCGCCGCGTTTTTTTAGCGCGCCGGTCCACGCGAAAATGGTCGCCACAGGGTTGGTGGACGTATCCTCGCCTTTAAGATACCTGTAATAATGGCGCGTTACCGTACCGTGGGCGGCCTCGAACTCGAAGTAGCCGTACGGCGATACCAGCACGGATGTCATCATGGCAAGGCTTCCGAAAGCCGTGGACACCATGTCGCTCATTACGTCTCCGTCGTAGTTCTTAAGAGCCCAGATGAAACCGCCCTTTGAGCGGATCACCCTGGCGACCGCGTCGTCTATAAGCGTATAGAAATACTCTATTCCCAGAGCCTTGAAACGATCGTGGTACTCTTTCTCGTATATCCTTTCGAATATCTTCTTGAAGGTCTGGTCGTACTGTTTGGAGATGGTGTCCTTTGTGGAGAACCACAGGTCCTGTCTCTGGGACAGAGCGTATTCGAAGCAGGATCGCGCGAACGCTTCTATGGAGCTGTCCTTGTTGAACATGGCCTGCAGAACGCCGGCGCATTCGTAGTTGTAGACGTTCTCCTTGAACTGAGTACCGTCCTGACCTGTAAAGACCAGTTCCGCGCTGCCGGGTCCGGGGACCCTGTATTCCGTAGCCTTGTAAACGTCGCCGTAGGCGTGGCGGGCTATGGTTATAGGAGCTTCCCAGTTCTTTACGGCAGGCTTAACGCGGCCGGTCATGATGGGAGTACGGAAGACAGTGCCGTCCAGCGCAGCCCTGATGGTAGCGTTGGGGCTCTTCCACATCTTCTTAAGCTTATATTCCTCCACACGCTGCGCGTTGGGTGTTATAGTGGCGCACTTTACGGCAACGCCAAGGCGCTTGGTCGCTTCCGCGGCGTCGACGGTCACCTGATCGTCAGTTTCGTCGCGGTGCTTAAGGCCCAGGTCGTAATACTCCGTATTCAGCAGAACGAACGGACTTATGAGCTCGTCCTTTACCATCTGCCAGATGATGCGGGTCATCTCGTCGCCGTCCATCTCCACGATGGGATTCATCTTTATCTTTTCCATGGTGTGCCTCCCGGCAGTTGCCGTACGCAAAGATCGCTGCAATTAACGGTCCGGATAAATCGTCCTATTCGGGACGCTCCTCAGTGTCCTTGTACTTTGAGCACGGAGAAGCGCAGCCCGCGCATCCGCAGCCGCAGCCGTTTCCGCTCTTCTTTCGCTTTCCAACCGCTCTGATCGCGAGGAACAGGACGGCAGCTATGGCGAATGTTATTACTACATCCCAGATGTTCATGTATTATTCCTTTCAGAAAACGGTCCCTATCAGATGCACTATGAACGCGGCCACCCAGGCTACGAAGCACTGCCAGATTATGACGCCTATCATCCACTTGGAGCCGAGCTCTCTGCGTATGGCTGCCATGGCGGCTACGCACGGCGTGTACAGCAGCGAGAACACCAGCATGCAGGCCGCGGCGAGGTTCGTAAGTATTGTTTTGATACCCGTTCCGAACAGCACTCCCATGGTGGAGACCACGCTCTCCTTGGCTATGAAGCCGCTTATCAGCGAGGTGGCTATGCGCCAGTCTCCGAGTCCCAGAGGCTTAAGGACAGGCGCAATGGCTCCCGCGATGGAGGCAAGTATGCTGTTCTGCGAGTCGCTCACCAGCGCGAAATGCCAGTCGAAGCTCTTAAGGAACCAGACGACTACAGTAGCTATCAGTATTACCGTAAACGCCCTGCGCAGGAAGTCCCTGGCCTTATCCCACAGCAGCCTCAGCACGTTGCCGGCGCTGGGCATGCGGTAGTTGGGAAGCTCCATTACGAAAGGCGCGGGTTCCCCCTTGAAAAGCGTTCCCTTGTAAAGACAGGCGGCAAGCACAGCCATCACTATTCCCAGCAGATAAAGGCCTACCATTATGAATCCGCCCTTTGCGGGGAAGAACGCGTTCACAAAGAAGGAGTAAACCGGCAGCTTTGCCGTGCAGCTCATGAACGGAGTAAGAATTATGGTCATGCGGCGGTCCCGCTCGCTTGGAAGCGTCCTGGTAGCCATTACGGCCGGCACCGTACAGCCGAAACCTATAAGCATGGGCACTATGCTGCGCCCCGACAGGCCTATCTTGCGGAGCACCTTATCCATTACGAACGCCACTCTGGCAATGTATCCGCTGTCCTCCATTATCGACAGGAAGAAGAAAAGGATGACGATTATCGGAATGAAACTGAGCACGCTGCCCACGCCCGCAAATATACCTTCTATCAGCAGTCCGTGCAGCACCTCGTTGACTCCGGCATTCGTAAGAGCGGTGTCCACAGCCGCCGTAAGCGAGGAAATGCCTGAAGCCAGCAGATCCTGCAGCCAGGGTCCGATAAGGTTGAACGTAAGCCAGAACACCAGCGCCATTATAACTATGAACGCGGGGATGGCCGTGTATCTTCCGGTGAAGATCCTGTCCATCTTCTCGCTGCGTATGCGCTCCTTGCTGGTGCCGGGCTTAACGACAGTCGCGTCGCAGACTTTCTTTATGTACGAGAACCTCATGTCCGCCATGGCGGCGCTTCTGTCCAGCCCGCGCTCGTTCTCCATCTGGAGAACTATGTGCTCCATGAGTTCCTTTTCGTTCTCGTCCAGGCCCAGCTGTTCGATTATGAGCTCGTCGCCTTCAATTACCTTGTTTGCGGCGAATCTGAGCGGAAGTCCCGAAGCCTCGGCGTGGTCGCGTATAAGGTGGATAATGGCGTGTATGCATCTGTGCACCGCTCCGCCGTGATCGTTCTCGTCGCAGAAGTCCTGTTTAAGAGGCTTCTCCTGATAATGCGCAATGTGTATGGCGTGGTCCGCCAGCTCCGCTACGCCCTGGTTCTTAACGGCCGCGATCGGAACGACCGGTACGCCCAGCATGGCCTCCATCTCGTTTATGTCTATGCTTCCGCCGTTGGCGGTAAGCTCGTCCATCATGTTGAGAGCCACTACCGTGGGGATGCCCATCTCCAGCACCTGCATAGTAAGATACAGGTTGCGCTCTATGTTCGTTGCGTCGACTATGTCTATGATCGCCTTGGGCTTTTCCTTAAGCACGAAGTCCCTGGAGACGAGTTCCTCGCTGGTGAACGGCGACATGGAATAAATCCCGGGCAGATCCGTTATCATGGTATTATCATGCCCTATTATCTTTCCGTCCTTGCGGTCCACGGTGACTCCGGGGAAGTTTCCGACGTGCTGGTTGGAACCTGTCAGTTTGTTGAAAAGTGTGGTCTTTCCGCTGTTCTGGTTGCCTATCAGGGCAAACGTAAGCAGCGTTCCGTCCGGCAGAGGATCCCCGCTGCCCTTGGGATGGAATTTACCGCCTTCGCCGAGTCCGGGATGCAAGGTCTCCGGCTCCTTGGCGCCTGTTTTTTCCGCAGGTGCCTTCTTATCCTTCCGTTCTTCTTTCGGCTCAGCGGCCGGAAGAAGTTCTATCTCTATCTTTTCGCAGTCCGCCAGCCTCAGCGTAAGCGAATACCCGTGTATCAGCAGCTCCACGGGATCTCCCATGGGAGCGTATTTTACTACGCTAAGCTCCGCTCCGGGTATGACTCCCATGTCCAGGAAATGCTGCCTGAGCGCGCCCGCGCCGCCGACTTTTATTATCCGCGCCCTGTTCCCGGGACGCGCTTCGTTCAATTTCATCTGAATGCCGCCTGAAGTAAATAAAGTATTATAGTTAGAATATAGCAACCTGGCGGTGTCTTCAAGTCCTAAATGCAGTACGGATGGCCGCCGGATGCATGCCCGCGCGTTGATTTTTAAAGCAGAATGGTATATTTTAATATCAGACTGAAAAATCGTATCATTCGGATTGGGCATAAATGACCATAAAGAAGACCATCAGAAAAGCAGTTATCATCCTGGCCGCGGCGATGCTGACAGCGCCGGCTGTTTCCGGCGTTGCTTTTGCCGCGCCCGGAGACATGGACAGAAGCGTAAGGATAGAAGATAAGATAGACAGGGATTTCGCGTTGTGGGTCCCCGAGGAAGACAGATGGGACAGTTCCGTCTCGATCCACGCGGAAGGTTTCGAGGATAGGAGCGAGACGCCCGGCGGAGACTTCATCGGCAAGGAGTTTACAGAATCAATCATTACGGACGGATACTACGGGACCTACGCCAAAGCGCTGAAAGACAACCATGTAACGCTGTCCTGCAAGGAAGGATTAAGCAGCGTCTACGTGGAGTTCGACTGGCTTCCGGAAGGAAACTGGACCGTAACCGACACAATGAGCAGCCCAGGCCAGGAGAACACCCGGAAGACCTGCGGCGGAAACGGCTATCTTCACGAGTATCAGGATCTGGAGAAGCTGTTCGGATACAAGCCTTCCGCGATAGAGATCACCTTCCCTGAAGGAACGCAGATAGCCAACATCTTCGCCTTCCCGGGCGAGGTGCCTTCGTGGGTGCAGAAATGGGAGCCGACGCTGGAAAAAGCCGACCTGCTTCTTGTATCCACACATTCCGACGACGAGCAGCTTTTCTTCGCGGGACTTCTCCCCTACTACGTAAACGAGAAGAAACTGGACGTGCAGGTGGTCTATTTCATCCAGCACTTCCACAAGAAGATGCGCGTCTTCGAGCATTTCAGACAGCACGAACAGCTTAACGGACTCTGGACGGTAGGAGTTACCAATTATCCTTACATGTCGGAATTCCCGGACGTCTATGCCGAGGGCAAGACCAAGGCGGAAGCCGTCCAGGCCGCGCTCAGTTCCTTCAACTACTACGGCTACCGCATGGACGATTTCCGGCAGTTCGCGGTGGAAGTGTTCAGGAAGTTCAAGCCCCTGGTAGTGGTAACGCACGACTTCAACGGCGAGTACGGCCACCCCGCGCACATAATATGCACGGACGTAATGACGGACGCGATAGAACTTGCCGCCGATCCGGAAAAGTATCCGGAGAGCGTCGCGCAGTACGGCACATGGCAGCCGAAGAAAGTCTACATACACCTCTACGGCAAGTCCCCCGTTACCATGGACTGGGACACGCCTCTGGACAGCCTTAACGGCATGACACCCTTCCAAATGACGCAGGAAGGCTTCAGATACCACCGCTCCCAGCACGATTCCTGGTTCGTGAAATGGATATACGGAACCAACGATTCGCCGATCACTAAAGCATCCGAGATAGAAGACTATTCCCCCTGCAAGTACGGGCTGTATTTCTCTTCCGTCGGCGAGGATAAGCTGAACGCGGAAGGCAAGCCCGGCGACTTCATGGAGAACGTGGAAGACACCTACTCCGGTCAGCGCAGAGCCGAAGAAGAAGCCAGAAGGAAGGCCGAAGAGGAAGAAGAACGCAAACGCGCCGAGGAAGCCGAACGCAGAAGGCAGGAACAGGAAGACGAGATAAAAAGAAGGCAGAAAGAAGCCGAAGAAGAGGCCAGAAAACAGGAACTCATGAGAGGCGGCGTATCAGTCGCGGTCATAGTACTGGCGGGCATCGGCGGATACAGCCTTGTCAGAAGAAGCAGAAAAAAAGCTGCCGAAAAGCACAAGGTAAAAGTATCCGAAAAGGATATGCGCAAGAGAAACAAACACTGACGATACCTATACATGAAGAGCGGCGGTCCCCCGTTTCTACGGAGACCGCCCTCTTTTTTCTTTGTTTTTGAAATACAATTTTTGAAACAAAAAACTATTTGTCAAAAACAAAAGCGCTTGACATTCCGTTAATACAGGAGTATATTCTTTTTAATACGCCCGGCGGGTCATGCTGTGCAGTTCACCCCGCGCGCTGCCCGGCCGGAAATGCAGTAGTTTCAACGGAGAACACAAGATGAACAACATCAGGATCAGCGACGTAACGCTTAAGCAGAAGAATTCGGAGATACTCACCTTCAAGGAAAAACTGGAACTTGCCAAGCTTCTGGACCGACTTCAGGCCGACGTTATCGAACTGCCCCCGATCAGGAACGAGAAGGCGGACAGCCTTTACATAAAGACTCTTTCGGACATAGTAGCGGGAAGCACCGTATCCGTGCAGTGCGCGCCGGAGAAAGCGTCCATAGACCTTGCGTGGGACGCGCTTAAGAACGCTAAAAGCCCGCGGATACAGATAGCCGCTCCCGTAAGCCTGGTGCAGATGGAATACATCTACCACATAAGCCCGGACCAGCTTAAGGAGACCGTCGCGGACGCGATATTCTACGCTAAAGCTCTTACTCCGGACGTGGAGTTCTTCGCCGAGGACGCCGCCCGCGCTGACAGAGGCTTCCTCTACGAGATGATAGAGGCAGCGGCGGAAGCAGGAGCAACGGCGATAACGCTCTCCGACAGCGAAGGCACTTTCCTCCCCGACGAGTTCGCGGAGTTCACCAGAGACATAATGGAGAACGCCAACACCTCCGCGGCTCACGGAGTCATACTGGGAGTGTGCTGCAGCAACGCCCTCGCCATGGCCGACGCGTGTACTACGGCGGCGCTCAGAGCAGGCGCTACGGAAGCCAAGGCCAGCGTGTATGGAAGCGATACGGCGTCACTAAGGAACATCGCCAACATAATCAGCCGCCGCGGAAGCGGACTGGGTCTTTCCTGCGGCATAAGGACCGTGGAGATGGACCGCGTATGCGACCAGATAGAGCACATGTTCACGGCCACCAGGAGCAAGACTTCTCCTTTCGAGAACGGCGTTCAGGACAATTCCGAAGGCCGTTTCTATACGGAGAGCGACGACATCAGCGCCATAGTAAAGGAGACCGAAGTGCTCGGATACGACCTGTCCGAGGACGACAAGGTAAAGGTCTACGAGCACTTCAAGACCATAGCGGCAAAGAAGGAAAAGGTATCCTCCAGGGAACTGGACGCCATAGTCGCCTCCTCCGCCATGCAGGTGCCTCCGACCTACAAGATCGACGACTACATAATCAATTCCGGAAACACCATTTCCGCCACATCCCACATAAGGATAATAAAGAACGGCGAACTTAAAGAAAGCGTTGCGATCGGCGACGGTTCCGTGGACGCGTCGTTCCTTGCGATAGAGCAGATAGCCGGCAGGCATTACGAGCTGGATGACTTCCAGATACAGGCTGTTACGGAAGGCCGCGAGGCAATGGGTGAAGCCATAGTCAAGCTGCGCGCCGGCGGCAAGCTCTACTCCGGACGCGGGATCTCCACCGACATAATCGGAGCAAGCATACGCGCCTACATAAACGCGCTCAATAAGATAGCCTACGAGGAGGAAGAATGATGAAGCTCTCGTATTCCACAAGGGGCTGGTACTTCCTGCCCGCGGAGGAGCTTCTGGGCGCCGCCTCCGAGATGCGTTTTAAAGGCATAGAACTGTACGACCTTCACAAGCATCCGGAGCTCTTCGAAAAGAACGCCCCTCTGCACGCATACAACATGAACGCCACCATGCGTTCCTTAAGGGACAGCGGCGTAGAGGTCGTCTGCCTGGATACATCCGCGGATCTTACCAAGTCAGGCGCGGAAGAGATCATGCTCCGGACCATAGACACCGCCGGAAACATGCGCGTGCGCTACGTAAGCGCGGAAGTGATGTCCGAACAGGAAGACATCGCCAGGGCCGTCATTTCAAGGATCCTTCCCGCGGCGAAAGAAGCCGGGGTGACCGTGCTCATAAAGACCAAGGGCATATACTCTGATACCGCCCGTCTGGCCGCAATGCTGGACGGTTTCGCGGACGACGATCTTGCAGTGCTCTGGGACATGCACCACACGCACTTCGAATCCGGCGAGAGCGCGGATACCACGATAAAGAACCTCGGCGGATACGTAAAGCACGTACATCTGCGCGACGGAGACAAGAACGGCCGCTACTGCCTGATAGGCGAAGGCTACCTTCCGATAGACGAGATGATGCGCGCCCTGTCGTCCATAGACTACGCGGGCTTCGTTTCGCTGGAATGGAAGCCGGACTGGGAGACTGAGCTTTCGGACTACAGCATCATCTTCCCTCACTTCGTAAGCTACATGAGCCGTTTCGAGAGCACTCGGAGCAACCGCCGCACGCTCTATCTGAACCACGACGGCACGGGCGAATACATCTGGAAGAAGGACGAACTGATAGACCTCACCTTCCCTCAGGTCCTGGACCGCGTGGTGGAGGAGTTCCCGAACCAGTACGCCTTCAAATACACTACTCTGGACTACACACGCACCTACGAGCAGTTCCGCGACGACGTGGACAACTTCGCGAGGGCCCTGGTATCGCTGGGCGTAAAGGCCGGCAGCAAGGTAGCCATCTGGGCCACGAACGTTCCGGCCTGGTACATAACCTTCTGGGCGACCACCAAGATAGGCGCGGTACTTGTTACCGTTAACACCGCGTACAAGATCCACGAGGCAGAGTACCTGTTCCGCCAGTCGGACACTCACACGATAGTTATGATAGAGTCCGCCCTGGACTCCGACTACAGGCAGATAATCAACGAGCTCTGCCCGGAGATAAAGGATAGCAAGGCCGGAGAACCGCTGCACTGCAAGCGTCTCCCGTTCCTGCGCAACGTCATTACCGTAGGCTACAAGGATCCCGGCTGCCTCACCTTCGAGGAAGCCATGGAACGCGCGCCTCTGGTGCCCCGCGAGGAGATACTCCGCATGGCCGCCAGGGTAAAGACCAACGACGTTTGCAACATGCAGTACACTTCCGGTACCACCGGTTTCCCCAAGGGCGTAATGCTCACCCACTACAACGTGGTCAATAACGGCAAGTGCATAGGCGACCGCATGGGTCTGTCCACAGCGGACCGCATGATGATACAGGTACCGATGTTCCACTGCTTCGGAATGGTGCTCTCCATGACGTCCTCCATGACTCACGGAACTACGATGAGCCCCATGCCCTATTTCTCGGCAAAGGCCTCGCTGGCGTGCATAGACCAGGAGAAGATAACCTGCTTCAACGGCGTGCCGACCATGTTCATAGCCATGTTCAACCACCCGAACTACCGCAAGACGGACTTCTCGCACATGCGCACAGGCATAATGGCAGGCTCCGGATGCCCGCCCGAACTTATGCGCCGCGCCGCTCAGCCGGACGAGATGAACATGACCGGAATAGTAAGCGTCTACGGACAGACCGAGAGCTCCCCCGGAAGCACGATGTCCGCCTGGACCGACGATCTTACGCTGCGCACGGAGACCGTAGGATACGCTTTCCCCCACGTTCAGTGCAAGGTAATAGACCCGGAGACCGGCGAAGAAGTCCCGGACGGAGTCAACGGCGAGTTCTGCAGCCGCGGTTACAACACAATGAAAGGCTACTACAAGATGCCCGAAGCCACGGTGGAGACCGTGGACGCGGACGGCTGGCTGCACTCAGGAGATCTTGTCTGCCGCGACGCGGACGGAAACTACCGCGTAACAGGACGTCTTAAGGACATGATAATACGCGGCGGAGAGAACCTTTATCCCAAGGAGATAGAGGAGTTCCTCTACACATACCCGGACGTCAAGGACGTTCAGGTAATAGGCGTTCCGGACAAAAAGTACGGCGAGGAAGCCATGGCCTGCATAGTGCTACACGAGGGCAGCACGGCTACCGAAGAAGACATCAAGCAGTTCTGCATGGAAAGGCTTGCGCGCCACAAGGTTCCAAGGTATATTAGTTTCGTGGATTCCTTCCCGATGAACGCAGCCGGAAAGATCCTTAAATACAAGATGCGCGAAGACGCAGTAAGAAAACTGGGACTGGAGACGCCGGACAATGCATAAACTGTTCAAACCATTATCCAAAAGAGACGCTAAGATAGCCGCCGTGCTTTTCGGAGCCGGATTCCTGTACATGCTGTACAGCATAATCAAGGACATGACGGCAGGCAGGACCTTCGACGAACTGCACTCGGACTTCATCGTCCTTGCCTTCATAGGCATCATCGAATGGGGCATGATCACCGTCGGCTTCACAAAGGATAAGAAGCAGAACGAGAAAGAGGAAGCGTCCCCGCAGATCAGTTCCGGCGAAGAACAGGAAGACATAGCGGAGGAATACACCGAAGGCCTTTCCGAGGAATACGAAGGCAGCGAAGGCGGCGGAGAATACGGCGGAGACGGCTGCTCAGATTCCGGCGACAGCTCCGGAGGAGAAAGCGGCGAAGCCGGCTGAATTGTTGTTGACAAACAAACTCAACAGTGCTAACATTGTGGAAATTATATATTCTCTAAAGGCTGTGACGAGGACGGCCGGAGAACACTTTTCTGAAGAGAGTTGGCGGTTGCTGCAAGCCATCGAAAAGATCTCCAACGGCCCATCACCTCCGAGCCGGAGGACCGAAAGGACTATCACCTACTAGGCTCCTTCCGTGAGGCTGCGTTAACGCACAGGGGTTGATGGACCCCGCAGAGAGGCCGTGCTTTACGGCATGGCAAATTGAGTGGTACCGCGGGTGTATTATACGCTCGTCTCAATGCGTTATCGTTTTGAGACGGGCTTTGTTTTTTGCAGGACCATCGCTGCCGCGCCCGTATAAAGCGCCGGAGAAAAGGCGCCCGGAAAGGATAAAAATGACAGCACAGACAGAGGGAAATCTTATGGAGGTAGCTCTGCGTATCAAGGAGATGCGCGAGATCATGGGCTTCTCCGCCGCGGAGATGGCGGAAAAGACGGAGGTATCAGAAGAACAGTATCTGCAGTACGAATCCGGAACCGTTGACCTTCCGTTCACGTTCATCCACAAGTGCGCGCTGGCTTACGGCGTAGGCATGGCGGATCTTCTGGAAGGACGCAGCGCCAAGCTCTCAACTTACACCGTCACCCGCAAGGGACACGGCGTGAACACCGCGAAAGAAGACGGCATCGACATCCAGAACATGGCGCCGTGGTTCGTAAACAAGCTCGCTGAGCCCTACTACGTTACCTACCAGTACAACGAAGAGCTTCAGGACAAGCCGATACACACCACCAAGCACTCCGGCCAGGAGTTCGACTTCGTGGTCAGCGGACGCCTTAAGTTCCAGATCGGAGACAACGTGGAGTACCTGTCCGAGGGCGACAGCATATTCTACAACTCTTCCCTGCCCCACGGCATGATAGCCGTGGACGGACGCGACTGCGTATTCATCGCGATAGTAGTGGCCGGCGGCAGCAACATCCGCGAGACCCAGATCCGCGACACCCTCATCCCTTCCAAGATACAGAGCAGAAAGCTTGCCATCGACAACTTCGTGGAGACGGAGACCGACGGGAACGGCATGCTCACGAAGATCACCTTCAAGAACGAAGACAAGTTCAACTTCGCCTTCGACATAGTGGACGCCATCTCCAAGCGCGAGGCCGACAAGCTGGCCATGATCCACATAGACAAGCACGGAGTGGAGAGGAAGTTCACCTTCCGCCAGATGAAGAGAGCGTCCGCGCAGTGCGCGAACTACTTCAAGTCCCTCGGCATCAAAAAAGGCGACAAGGTGATGCTGGTGCTGAAGCGCCACTACCAGTTCTGGTTCGCCATGCTGGGACTGCACAAGCTCGGCGCGGTAGCCATTCCGGCCACGGCCCAGCTGCAGCCTCACGACTTCGAATACAGGTTCCAGAAGGCAGGAGTTAAGGCCATAATCGCCACCGCTGACGACAACGTTCCGCAGCACGTGGAATCGGCAGAAAAGACCTGCCCGGAACTGGAGATAAAGATCCTTGTCGGCGGAGAGCGCGAAGGATGGAGGAACTTCGACGAGGAGTACGGCCTCTACAGCGCCCACTTCTACAGGACGGAAGACACACCCTGCGGCAACGACTCCATGGTGATGTTCTTCACCTCCGGCACTACCGGCTATCCCAGACTGGCTGACCATTCCTACAAGTACGCCCTGGGACATTATCACACCGCGAAGAACTGGCACGGCGCGTACGAAGACGGTCTGCACTTCACCATCTCCGAGACCGGCTGGGGCAAGTCCCTGTGGGGCAAGCTCTACGGACAGTGGATGCAGGAATGCGCGGTATTCGTATACGATTTCGACCGTTTCAAGGCGGAAGAGATCCTTCCGATGTTCGCGAAATACAACATCAAGACGTTCTGCGCTCCCCCGACCATGCTCAGGATGCTCATAAGAGAAGACATCTCCAAGTACGACCTCTCCTCCGTGGTCCACATGACGACTGCAGGCGAAGCGCTCAACCCGGAGGTCTACAAGCTGTTCGAGAAGGCCACAGGGCTTCAGATAATGGAAGGCTACGGCCAGACCGAGACCACGCTTACCATAGGAAACCTGATAGGCGGCACCCACAAGCTGGGATCCATGGGCAAACCCATGCCGCTCTACGACGTACGCATACTTAACCACGACGGCAACGAGGCCCCCGTCGGCGAACCCGGCGAGATCTGCATCAACACGCAGAACGGCATCCCCTGCGGCCTGTTCAAGGGCTACTACAGGGATGAAGAAGCCACGAAGAGAGCATGGCACGACGGATACTACCACACAGGAGACGTGGCGTGGAAGGACGAGGACGGATTCTTTTGGTTCGTGGGACGCGTGGACGACGTCATCAAGTCCTCCGGATACCGCATCGGACCGTTCGAGATCGAGAGCGTCATAATGGAGCTGCCCTACGTTCTGGAATGCGGCGTATGCCCTGCCCCGGACGAGGTCCGCGGCCAGGTCGTAAAGGCCTGCATCGTGCTGGTAAAGGGCACGGAGCCTACGGAAGAGCTCAAGAAGGAGATCCAGGACTACGTAAAGACGCACACCGCGCCTTACAAGTATCCGCGAATAGTGGAATTCCGCGAATCTCTGCCTAAGACCATAAGCGGCAAGATCCAGCGCAACCTGCTGTAGCATCATATTCGATATCTAACTATGTTTTCGCTGAATGCTTTCAGGGGCTCGTCCTCGAAGGCTGCGCTGTAGACGTTTCTTTGCATCGGCCTTAAGTGCACGCGTGAGAATTGCTGCGAATCTACCATTCGATTCTTGCAACTCACGCTAAAGCGGACCGTCCCGCTTTACACGTCGGCCGAAGCGCAGAAACGACAGCGCAACGCCTTCTGCGGGTCCCCATTCCAGCATCAGACGAAAACATTTTAGATTAATAAGTTATTATATAATAATAAAAAACATTTCCTTTTTTTGTGTGATGTAATATAATACTTATTTAATAACACAAAAGAAATCGGAGAGATTACATGAACGATCTTAACGGTCTGGACATTAAGATCCAGGAGATAGCAGGCCGAATCAAAGAGCTGAGGGAACTGGAAGGACGCACGCCGGAAGAGATGGCGGTCGCCACCGACGTTTCCGTGGACGAATACATAGCCTGCGAATCCGGAAACAGAGACCTTAACTTCACATTCATATACCGCTGCGCTCTGGCCCTTAACGTTAACGTTACGGAGATAATCGAGGGCGAGAGCCCCAACCTGCGCCAGTACACCATGACTCGCGCGGGCGGCGGACAGAAGATATCCCAGGCCCACGGCATGACCTACTACAACCTCGCCTACTCCTTCCAGAACAGGATAGCCGAGCCCCTTTACGTGCGCAGCATCTACGACGAATCCGCGCAGAAAAAGGAGATAGAGCTTACGAGCCACGCCGGCCAGGAGTGCGACATAGTGGTCTACGGACACCTTAAGGTCCAGGTAGGAAACCATACCGAGATCCTGGGCCCCGGAGACAGCATGTACTACAACTCCGGCACGCCTCACGGAATGATAGCCGTAGGCGGCGAGGACTGCATATTCTACGCAATAGTACTCAATCCGACCGGAGAGCCCATACCGGAGCTTGCCGCGCGTCCCATCATACAGGAGGCTCCGCGCCCCAGAGTTGTGGACGACCAGCCCCGCGTATGGCACAAGTTCATCGACGTTACCGAGGACGAGAACGGAACGCCCACATCCATAAAGTTCAAGAATACGGACAAGTTCAACTTCGCTTACGACGTCGTAGGCGAGATAGCCAAGAAGGATCCGGACAAGCTGGCCATGCTCCACATTTCCGAGGACATGACGGAGCGCCGCTTCACCTTCCGCGACATGAAGCGCGGATCTTCTCAGTGCGCCAACTACTTCAAGTCCCTGGGCATCAAGAAGGGCGACCGCGTAATGCTGATCCTTAAGCGCCACTACCAGTTCTGGTTCGCGATACTGGGTCTGGAAAAGCTGGGCGCTATAGCCATCCCTGCTTCCAACCAGCTGATGGCTCACGACATAGAATACAGGATCAACGCCTCCGGCGCCACGGCCATAGTCTGCACTGCGGACGGGGACACGGCGCATCAGGTGGACATCGCCGCGGCGAACTGCCCTTCCCTTAAGCACAAGCTGATAGTTAACGGCGAGCGCGAGGGATGGCGCGCCTTCGACAACGAATACACCATGTTCAGCAGCCACTTCAAGAGGACTGCCGAGAGCCCCTGCGGCGACGATCTGATGCTGATATACTTCACGTCCGGCACCACCTCCTACCCCAAGATGGCGGCTCACAACTACAAGCACCCGCTCGGTCACTTCCACACCGCCAAGTACTGGCAGACCGTGGATCCGGACGGGTTGCACCTTACGATATCCGACACCGGCTGGGCAAAGTCAGGCTGGGGCAAGATCTACGGACAGTGGCTGGCTGAAGGCGCGATATTCGTATACGACTTCGACCGCTTCGACGCTTCTAAGATCCTGCCGATGTTCAAGAAATACAACATCACGACGTTCTGCGCGCCGCCTACGATGCTGCGCATGATGATAAAGCAGGACATCTCCAGGTACGATTTCTCCACCGTAAAGCACATGACCACAGCGGGAGAAGCTCTCAACCCGGAAGTCTACAGACAGTTCGAGAAGGCGACCGGCCTTCGCATCATGGAAGGTTTCGGTCAGACCGAAGGCACCATGCTGATAGGCAACATGGTCGGAGCGCCGCATAAGATAGGTTCCATGGGCAAGCCCGCGCCCATCTACGACATAAAGATCGTGGACAAGGACGGATGCGAGGTAGCCGCCGGCGACACCGGAGAGATAGTCATCAACATCGCCAACGGAATGCCTCCGGGACTTTCGGTCTGCTACTACAAGAACGACGAGGAGACCGCTGCCACATGGAGAGACGGACTCTTCCACACCGGAGACTTGGCTTGGAAGGACGAGGACGGTTTCTACTGGTACGTGGGACGCGCTGACGACGTAATCAAGTCCTCCGGCTACCGCATCGGACCTTTCGAGATTGAGAGCGTAATAATGGAGCTGCCCTACGTCATGGAGTGCGGAGTATCCGCGGCTCCGGACGAAGTGCGCGGCCAGGTCGTAAAGGCCAGCATAGTCCTGATAGACGGCGTGGAAGGAACACCTGCCCTCGTGAAGGAGATCCAGGACTACGTCAAGCAGCGCACCGCGCCTTACAAATATCCGCGCATAGTGGTCTTCAAGGACGAACTGCCCAAGACCACAAGCGGCAAGATAATCCGCCATGCGCTATAAACGGGTAACGCTGGTAGCCGGACACTACGGCAGCGGAAAGACCAACATAGCGGTAAACATGGCCATAGAGCTCAGTTCTCAGCGCGACCGCGTGGCGATAGCGGACCTGGACATAGTCAATCCCTACTACCGCACACTGGACAGCCGTGCTGAACTGGAAGCTGCGGGAGTAAAACTGATAGTTTCGCCCTACGCAAACAGCAACCTGGACATCCCGGCCCTTCCGCAGGAGATGTACGCGATAATAGACGACCAGGGGCTGAGCTGCGTCATAGACGTAGGCGGAGACGACAGCGGAGCGGTGGCTCTTGGCCGCCTGGCTCCGAAGCTTCGCGAAGAGGACGACTACGACATGTTCCTCATAGCGAACCGATTCCGTCCCCTTACACGCACCGCGGCGGAAGTAGCGCAGGTAAGATACGAGATAGAGGTTGCATCGGGCCTTAAGTTTACCGGAGTCATCAACAACTCCAACCTCGGCGCCGACACAACGGCGGAGACCGTGCTCTCCTCCCTGCAGTTCGGCAGGGAATGCGCGGAAGCGACCGGCCTGCCGCTCATCGCGACCACCGTGGAAGCATCCCTGTACGACGCGCTTAAGGATCAGGTCCCGGATCTCTTCCCGATGAAGCTTCAGAAGCGCCCGGTCGACTGAGCAGCCGGTCCCGCAGGCCTATGGCCGAGGACCTGAGCCGGAAGACGCAGTTAAGTAGGTTGTAATTATTCGAGGCTGCGAGTTTGTGTTTTTCGACGGGTCCCGCAGGCGCTTGCGCCGAGGACCTGAGCCGGAAGACGCAGTCAAATAGATTATGATCATTCGAGGCTGCGAGTTTGTGTTTTTCGACGGGTCCCGCAGGCGTTTACGCCGAGGACCTGAGCCGGAGAAAAATACAAACTCACAGACTCGATAAGATATAAATAATTAACGGAGGATATTATGGCAAAAGTCACTTTCAGGACAGACGAATGCAAAGGCTGCGGCCTCTGCATCGACGCGTGCCCCAAAGGCATACTCAGACTGTCCGCAGACATCATCAACAAAAAGGGACACCACCCCGCCGAGTGCTTCCAGCCCGACGAATGCGTAGGATGCACGTCCTGCGCTCTTATGTGCCCCGACTGCATCATCACGGTGGAAAGGTAGGTTTACGAAATGGCTGAAAAAGTACTTATGAAAGGCAACGAAGCTATAGCGGAAGCCGCCATCATGGCCGGATGCCGTCATTACTTCGGATACCCCATCACGCCGCAGACGGAGATAGCGGCATACATGGCAAAGAGGATGCCCAAGATAGGCGGCACCTTCCTTCAGGCCGAGAGCGAGATCGCCGCGATCAACATGGTATACGGCGTATCTTCTACCGGAAAACGTGTAATGACATCTTCCTCCAGCCCCGGAATATCCCTTAAGGGCGAAGGAATATCCTACCTTGCAGGTACCGATCTTCCCGCGGTGATCGTCAACGCGCAGCGCGGAGGCCCGGGCCTGGGCGGAATACAGCCCAGCCAGGCGGACTATTTCCAGGCTACCCGCGGCGGCGGTCACGGAGATTATCACATACTGGTGCTTGCGCCCTCTTCCGTGCAGGAGATGGCGGAGCTTACCATCAAGGCTTTCGAATTGGCAGACGAATATCTGATGCCCGCAATGGTGCTGGCAGACGGAACGACAGGCCAGATGATGGAGCCTGTATCCTTCGATTTCGAGATAAAAGAGCCTCCCGCAAAGCCATGGGCGACCACGGGAACCAAGTGCGCCAGGCCCCACAACATATCCAACTCCCTGTATCTCGACCCGGAGAAGCTTGAACGCATCAACAACGAGCGCTACGCCCGCTACGAGATAATCAAGGAGAAGGAGCAGCGCGCCGAGGAATACCTTACCGACGACGCTGACATAATCGTCGCGGCGTTCGGCATATCCGCCAGAATAGCCAAGAACGCGGTGGACGCCGCCAGAGCCAAAGGCATAAAGGCAGGACTCATAAGGCCCATCACCGTATGGCCCTTCCCGGACAAGGCGTTCAGGAAGGCCGCGGAGCACGCGAAGCGCTTCATAAGCGTGGAGCTCTCCATGGGCCAGATGATAGAAGACGTAAAGCTCTCCATAGAGTGCAAGGCCCCTGTGGATCTCTGCTACCGTTCCGGAGGAATGATCCCCTCCCCGCAGCAGGTCCTGGAAGCCATAGAGAAGGCAGCAAAGGAGGTAAAGTAAGATGGCAGTAGTATTCGAAAGACCCAAGGCGCTGCTCGATGTGCCGTTCCATTACTGTCCCGGCTGCACGCACGGAATAGTTCACAGACTCGTAGCTGAAGCCATAGACGAGCTCGGCATAGAAGGCCGCACCGTAGGCATCGCTCCCGTAGGCTGCTCCGTAATGGCTTACGATTACTTCGCCTGCGACATGATCGAAGCGGCTCACGGAAGAGCTCCGGCCGTTGCCACAGGCGTAAAGAGGTCCGATCCGGACAACCTGATAGTGTTCACCTATCAGGGCGACGGCGACCTGGCATCCATAGGAATGGCCGAGACCGTCCACGCGGCGGCCCGCAACGAGAACATAACTATAATCTTCATAAACAACGCGATATACGGCATGACGGGCGGCCAGATGGCCCCCACATCCCTGCCGGGACAGGTCACCCAGACTTCTCCCTACGGCAGAGACCCCAAGCTCTGCGGATACCCCGTAAAGGTCTGCGAGATGCTCTCCCAGCTGGAAGGCCCGGAATATCTGGAAAGAGTCACCGTAAACAGCGTCGCCCACGTAAGAGCCGCAAAGAAGGCCATCAAGAAGGCTTTCCAGAACCAGGTGGAAGGCAAAGGCTTCTCTCTCATAGAAGTTCTGAGCTCCTGCCCCACCAACTGGGGAATGACGCCTAAGAAGGCTCTGGAGTGGATAGACGAGAAGATGATCCCCTACTACCCGCTCGGAGTCTACAAGGACAGAAGCGCCGGCATAATCCCCGGACTTAGCGGAAAGGAGGACAAATAAATGACCAGAAAGTATCTTTTCGCCGGATTCGGCGGACAGGGACTGCTCTTCTCGGGCAAGGTCCTGGCGTACAAAGGCCTCATAGAGGATAAGAACGTAAGCTGGCTGCCCTCCTACGGACCGGAGATGCGCGGAGGCACCGCGAGCTGTGGCGTGACCATTAGCGACGAACCCATAGGCGCTCCCATAGTTCTGGAGCCGGACGTGCTGGTAGCGATGAACCTTCCTTCTCTGGACAGATACGAGAGCAAGGTGGAACCGGGCGGATACATCTTCGTGGACAGCAGCCTGATAGAGCGCAAAGTTCAAAGAGATGACGTAAAAGTTTATTATGTACCGGCAACCAAACTGGCCGGAGACATAGGCGCGTCCACCCTCGCAAACATGATACTCGTCGGAAAACTGCTGGAGGTGCTCGGAGACTACAACGTCGATACCGTTGAAGCGTCCCTTAAGAAGTGCATTTCCGCAAGACACGCGGATCTTCTGGATCTGAACCGCAAGGCCATGGAGACAGGAAGAGATTATAAATAACGGAGGCTAACGATGGACATCAAGATCACAAAAGCTGCTACGCTTAAGGAAAAGCCGGACGATTCCGTACTCGGCTTCGGAAAATACTTCACCGACCACATGTTCCTCATGGATTACACCCCGGACAAGGGCTGGCACGACGCGAGGATAATCCCTTTCGGACCTATCAGTCTCCACCCTGCCTGCACCGCGCTGCACTACGGTTCCGAGATATTCGAAGGTCTTAAGGCCTACAGAAGACCGGACGGCGGCATCCAGCTGTTCAGGCCTCTGGAGAACGCCCGCAGGATGAACAATTCCGCCGACAGGCTCTGCCTGCCCAGATTCCCGGAAGAAATGTTCATGGAAGCGCTCAGGACTCTCATCACTCTCGAGAAAGACTGGGTCCCCCACTCCCCGAACACCAGCCTCTACATACGTCCGTTCTGCTTCGGAAACGACGAGAACCTTGGCGTACACTCCGTACAGCACGCTACCTACGCGATCATCCTCTCCCCGGTAGGCAACTACTACAAGGAAGGACTCAACCCGGTCAAGATCATGATCGAGGATCAGGACGTAAGAGCGGTCCGCGGCGGTACGGGCGAAGCCAAGTGCGGCGGAAACTACGCGGCGTCCAACAGAGCCGGTCAGAGAGCCGAGGAAAAAGGCTACTCCCAGGTGCTGTGGCTCGACGGTGTGGAGCTTAAGTACATAGAGGAAGTAGGCTCCATGAACGTTCTGTTCCTGATAGACGGAGTCGTGGTAACACCTGCCCTGCGCGGTTCCATACTCCCCGGAATTACCAGAAAGTCCATAATAGAGCTGCTCAAGTCCGAAGGAATACCCGTCGAAGAGAGAAAGATCTCCGTGGACGAGCTTGCCGAGGCCCTGGAAGCCGGAAAGCTCCAGGAAGCGTTCGGAAGCGGCACAGCCGCGGTCGTATCGCCCATCGGCACCCTGCTCTACAAGGACAAGGAATACGTCCTTAACGACGGCAAGATAGGCAAGCTGACTCAGCACCTCTACGACACCCTCACCGGCATCCAGTGGGGAAAGGCAGAGGATAAGTTCGGCTGGACCGTAAGGATCTGCTAGCATCTTAAGAAGAACTTCAGGGACGATCCCCGGGATAGGCAAATGTCTTCTGGGGATGGTCCCTCTTTATAACCATGATCGACAACAAGTACTACTGCATAGACGCGCACTGCCACGTCTTCCCGGAAAAAGTAGCTGAAAAAGCTACGGAAGCCATAGGGGATTTCTATCACATCCCCATGTACTGGCTGGGCAACGTCGAAACTCTCATAAAGGAAGGCAAAACGCATGGCATGGATCATTTTCTGATCCACTCCGTTGCGACCAAGCCGGAACACGTCGGCGCCGCCAATAAATACCTGGCTTCGGTGGTCGCTTCACACCCCGGAAAGATGACTGCTCTCGGAGCGGTACATCCGCTTTCCGAAGACATGGAGAAGGACATAGACTACCTTGTCGCCCTTGGCATGCACGGAATAAAGATACATCCGGACATCCAGGGATTTCCGGTGGACTGCGACGGCTACATGAAAGCCTTCGAGATATGCGAAAGGAAAGGCCTGCCTGCCCTCGTCCACACAGGCGATTACCGCGGCGACCTCTCCAACCCCAACCGAGTAGTTAACGTGCTGGAAGCCTTCCCGGACCTGACGTTCGTGGGAGCGCACTTCGGCGGATGGTCCGTGTGGGAAGACTCCAAAAGGCTGCTCACCAAGTACGACAACATGTATGTGGACACCAGTTCCACCATGTTCTGGGCGGGCGCTTTCGGAATGAGGGACTGCATAGACGCGTACGGAATTGACAGATGCATGTTCGGAACGGACTTCCCCGTAAACCCGGCCAGCGTGGAGATAAAAGCCCTGCTCTACCTGAATTACACGGAGGAAGATTACAGGAAACTTTTCGCGGATAACGCCAGGAAGATATACAGAATAGACGTATAACGAGTAACATCAGGTAAAACAAAGACCGGACGGCATATCGTCCGGTCTTTTTGTTTCTTTATTTCCGAAGCTTATACGGTGATGATCCTCTTGCGCATCCAGGCAAGCTTCACCAGCGAAGCGCCTTCCTTAAGCGACAGCGAGTAGCGGTAGCTGCGGTCCTTCCACAGGCATATTCCCTGGCCGGAGTCGTTAAGGTATACGGTGCATTCCGGCTTGTTCTCCGGGTACTTTATCTCCTGGGTCCAGTCGTAATGCATGCCCGATATGTCCGCGTCCCCTCTCCCGTGCACCATTCGGAAATCGTATTCCAGGCAGTCCGCATCGCGGAGCCTTATTCCGTATATGGTCTTATCGCCGTCTATGGTGTAGAAGAACGGATCGTCTTCGTCTATGTCTGCATAGTTCAGCTCTCTGGGGCAGGCTGAAACGAACTCAGCCTCCGTAAGTTCCTTAAACGGATTTGCGATACCTACATGCTCCGGTCCTATGTCGTCGTTTATAACTGCCTCAGGTACGTCCTGGTCCGCGCCCGGAGCTGCATCGGGATCCTCCTCGGGAGCTCCCTCGGATCCGGCGTTCAGGGCTTCCGCCACGACAGCCTTAACGGAGGACGCCAGATCGTCCGCGGCTTCCGCCACCTTACGTATGTCTTTTTCAAGATCCTCCCTGAACTGTCTGCGTTCGGCGTCCAGATCCTCCTCGGTGTCGATCAGGGTCCTGTCCTTCTGCACACAGTAAATACCGTAGAGCAGCGCGCCGATCACCGCTATCTTGAATGCTGTTTTTCCTTTCATGGCAGTTCCCCCTTTTCTTTAAGTCGTTTAAGTCATTATACATCAATTCTAAGGCTGAAAAAAGCCCGTCTGACACGTTTTTACGCATCGGACGGGCAAATACTCGTTTCACGGGTATCGCGCCTTAAAAAGGCGATTTTTAAGCTTGTGTTACTCTATGCCGTTCTGAGCCTTGCAGGCCTTGATGACGTGCTTGCAGAGAACTGCGGAGGTAACGGATCCTACGCCGCCGGGAACCGGTGTGATGGCTCCGACGATGGGTTCGGCCTTGTCGAAGTCAACGTCGCCGCAGAGCTTGCCCTTGGCGTCGTTCCAGCTGATGCCTACGTCGATGACGGTCTGGCCCTCGGACAGATACTCGGGGCCTACGCTCTCCATCTGGCCGGAAGCAGCGATGACTACGTCGGCTTCTCTGGTGATGGAAGGAACGTCCACGGTCTTGGTGTGGCAGATGGTAACGGTGGCGTTGGCGTTCATGAGCATCATGGCTACCGGCCTGCCTATTACGAGGCTGCGGCCGATGACTGCCGCCTTCTTGCCCTTAAGATCTATGTTGTAATACTTGAGGATCTCCATGGAAGCCTGCGCGGTGCAGGGCGGGAATCCCAGATCCTTGCCTGCGTAAACGCCTGCCTGGGAACCGGTGGTGGCGCCGTCGATGTCCTTCTCGGGCTTGAGCATGTTGCGCGCCCTCTTCTCGTCCAGATGCTTGGGAAGCGGCAGGAACATGAGTATTCCGTTTACCGAAGGATCGTCGTTGATCTCCTGGAGTTTCTTGTCGAAGTCTTCCTGAGTAACGTCTTCCGGAAGCTCGAATACCTGCACGTCGACGCTGCAGGAATTCATGGTCTTTGTGGCTCCTCTCTCGTAAGCGAGATCGTTGTCCTTTGCTCCTACTCTTAAAATGCCGAGTTTGGGAACTATGCCCTTTGCTCTGAGTTCTTCCGCGGTCGCTTTGCACTCTTCCTTGATGGAAGCAGCAACTTCCTTACCGCTGAGTATCTTTGCGCTCATTTATTTCTCCTTCCTTGACCGTGTATGCGTACGGAACAATAACGTTATGATTTTATCACAATATGCACTGTGGCGCTACTTTTTTGCGAGAGCCGCCGCGTGAGCCTTTATGTTAGCGGAAGTGATGCCGTACTCCTCCAGCAGTTCGCCGGAAAGTCCGGACTGGCCGAATCTGTCCATGACGGCCACGTGATCGAACTTTATGCCGTCCGTCCCAACAAGGCCGTAAGCGACTGCCTCGCCCAGGCCGCCGTACATGTTGGCTTCCTCGCAGACCAGCACCCTGCCGCCGCATTTCCTGACACTGGCTTTGATGGCGTCCATGTCGAGAGGCTTGATGGTGTGTATGTTGACAAGCTCCGCGTTAATTCCTTCCGCGGCAAGCTCGTCCACCGCGAATACGGCAAGAGTCGCCATTACACCGGTAGCGACTATGCAGACGTCGCTGCCGCGTCTTAAGATCTGCGCCTTGCCGATCTCTATCTTGTCTTCGAGCGAAGTAACGATGGGCATGGCCTCCCTGGAGGTCCTCATGAAGCAGGGGCCGACATGCTCGTACATGAGCCTTGCCATGAGCTTGGCCTGGTTGAAGTCGCAGGGGGAAAGCACCGTCATGTTGGGCAGGGAGCGCATTATGGCAATGTCCTCTATGCACTGGTGCGTTCCGCCGTCTCCGGCCGGAGTTATGCCGCAGTGCGAGCCTACTATCTTTACGTTGAGGTTGGGATAGCAGACCGCGTTCCTTATGATCTCGAAACCTCTTCCCGCGGCGAACACCGCGAAGGAGTTGGCGAACGGAACGAGTCCCGCCCTGGCTATTCCGGCAGCCAGTCCTATAAGATCCTGCTCGGCGATGCCTGCTTCTATGTATCTTTCCGGATACGCTTTATGGAATACCGATGTTCCGGTAGCGTTTCCCAGATCCGCGTCCAGGCAGATTATGTCTTCGTGCACGGCCGCCAGTTCCACGAGGCCTTCGTTTACGCCGTGGCGTGTAGCTTTCTTTACTATGTCTGCCATATCACTTACCTCCGAGATCTCTGCGGGCCTGCTCCAGCTGCTCCGCGTTGGGCGCCTTGCCGTGCCAGCCTACCGCGTTCTCCATGAACGATACGCCCTTGCCTTTTACCGTATCGGCGATTATGCAGTGAGGCTTTCCCGCCTCCCCGCGCTCCAGGGCCGCCAGTATCTGATCGAAGTCGTGGCCGTCTATCTCGTCGACCGCGAATCCGAACGCCTTCATCTTGGCGTTAAGGTCGCCCAGGGACATTACCTCGTCCGTGGTGCCGTCGATCTGCAGGCCGTTCCTGTCTATGAATACCGTAAGGTTGTCCAGCTTATAATGCGCCGCGGCCATGAAGGATTCCCAGCATATGCCTTCCTGTATCTCTCCGTCTCCTACGATGGCGTACACCTTGTTGGGCATCTTTCTTAGTTTGAACCCCAGAGCCATTCCCGTCGCCACAGATATGCCCTGCCCCAGCGATCCGGTGGAGCAGTCTATGCCCGGGCACTTGGCGCTGTCCGGATGTCCCTGAAGAGGATGATGCAGTCTTCTTAAATACTGAAGTTCCTCCTTAGGAATATAGCCCTTGTCCGCCAGGATGGCGTAGAGCGGAGGATTGGAATGGCCTTTGGAAAGCACGAATCTGTCGCGTCTTTCGTCGTTCGGATCCATGTAAAGAGCCATTTTCGAATAGTAAAGGGCGACCATGATGTCCGTCGCTGACAGCGAGCCGCCCGGATGGCCTGAACCGGCCTTCGCGATCATCTCGACAGCTTCCAGACGGATCTGACGAGCTTTTTCTTCCAGTTGTTTTTTGTCCATGATTGATCCTTTCCGATCGATTGTGTACCGCGCCGCGCCAAAACAGCACCGGTCCGGACCGGTACATGTAAATTATACTACAATTCCGCCCGCGCAAAAAGTATAATAGTGTCAGAAAAGACATACAAAAACTTAAAGGAGGACCGCATGCGCCACTACATAATCATAAAGCTTAAAGACCGTTCCATGAAGAGCGAAGCCGCTGAAAAGGCCCGCTCCATATTCGAAAAGACGCTCTGCATAGAAGGGATTAAGAGCGTCGAAGTACGCGAGAACTGCGTGGACCGTCCCAACCGCTTCGACGTAATGATAGAGATGGAGATGGAGCCGGAAGCGCTGGCGCTGTACGATCCGTCCGACGCTCACAAGGAGTGGAAACGCTGGTGCGACCCGCTTCTGGAGGCAAAGACCGTCTTCGACTGCGAATAATCCGGTACTGCCCGACAATCAGGCATAAAAAAGGGCGGTGGGGAAACATCCCCGCCGCCCTTTTCATTTTGATAATTATTATATCTCAGCCTGCGCATTTCTTTTCATGCACTAATAGTAATAGTTCGGAGAGAAAGCGACTATCTCGTAATGGTCTATGCTGTCCTGAGGAAAGCTCATATCCTCGAACGGACCTATCATGTTGGTCTGGAACTTTGCCTTGTGCTCTCCCGGTATCTCCTCCAGGTACAGAACAGGATTGATGCTCGTATCGACCGCGATCTGCGAACCGTAGCCTACCAGTCTTCCGGTTTTGTCGTAACAGTAGACGTATAATTCGATTCCGCTTATATCCGTGCCCTCCGGAAGATAGACGAATCCGTTAGGTCTGTGGAGCATGTATCCTCCGGTATAGGAATCTGCGAAGACCAGCACCTCTGTGATCTCGGCGTCATAGCGCTTATACTCGCCTGTCCAGATGAACGCGTCCACCTCGTCTACTCTTATGGTCACGCCCTCGGGGAAAACGTCTGCCGCGGTACGTCCGCCGGTGTCGAGTTTATCCTCCGCCACAAAGTAATCGAAGACAAAGTCTCCTTTCTCTCCTGGGAGAAGAAGCTTGGTGCAGTTGGGCGGGAGCGAGAAGAATCCCAGTTCCTTTCCGTCCGGACTGATCGCTGTGAAAAAGAGTTCATCCAGAGCCAGCTGCTCGCCCGACTTGTTCTCTATCGGCACGCGGACGTAAACATATTTTCTGGCCGCCTCATTGAAGTGGACGACCTCCGGCTCTCCAAGCTCGTACGCGGAGGAGTCGATGACCTTGTGCGTTTCGTCCCACTTCTGGGAGAGGTTGTAAGCCTCCAGATGGCTAACCTGGCGATATTTCAGGGATTCGTTTTCCGAAAACTCGACGTACAATACAGGATAGCTGTAATTTACAGGGTACTCTGTTCCGTCGATTATGAAGGCATCCTCTGTCCATTCGAAGCTCCGCTCATTGCCCAGGTAGCTGAGACGGCCCGTGCCGTCCTCGCTGAGCGTCATGGTGCCGGGCTCCACGCCGGTGCGGATGCTCAGGTTGCGGAGTATGTCGTATCTGTAATACTGCAGCTCGCTGTTATTAGTATAGTCGTCCAGCTCGTAGGTCCCGATCATCTTCGCCGTTTTTTCCGACACAGGATCTGCGGGCGGAGTCTGCGGTTCGGGTTCCGGTGAGGTCTGCTGTTCCGGCGGAGTCACCGTGTTCTGCTCCGTATCGGACGGGGAAGCAGCCGAATTTGACTGGGACTCGCCCGTGTTCACCGGCGTGCCGCCGCCGGATCCGCAGGACACAAGGCTAAGCAGCAACAGCACCGCAATGATAATGCATAAGGCCCTTTTCATCTTCCTCTCCTCTCTGAATACTTTCTCCGATATACCCGGTCAGGTACCACCGGTGCTACTCTATTACCTCGAGCCTGCCTTCCACTCCCAGGCCGAGATGCTTGTTCTCCTCGAAGTATCCGAGCAGAGTAGCCACGTCGCTGGTCGTAAGTATGGACGGCTTGCCGTTGGCTTCCACTTCCTCGTGGGTGACGTTGAAGAAGTCCTCCAGGTTGTTGTAGTGGAACTCCTGGATGCCGACGACGTAGATCTTGTCGTCCTGCACTTCCTCACCGTTGAGCTCGCACTTGAGAAGCTCGTGCTTAGATTTGGAATAAATAACGTGCATGCCCTTGGACAGCTGGTAGAATTCCGTGTGGTCGCCCAGCCAGGCCTCGTCGCGGTAGATGTGCAGCAGCATGCGCTTCAGCTGCGCGCCTGTTACCTTTACTCCGTAGGACTTGCCGTCGTAGGGATAGCATTCCGTGAAGTCCTGGAACGTTACGATGGGACCCAGCTGTGTCTTGCGGACGGATCCGGATCCCATGAAGAACAGATCCACGTCCAGGGAATCCTTCATCGCGTCAGCGAACACGCTTCCGAGGTTGGTCTGCATCCATCTGTCGGGATGAGTAAGCTGAGAGTCGAAGTTGGCCACGACCTTGGCGTACTTAAGATCCGTCTTGGCCTTTATGGAGGCAATGAGCTCCTCTATTCTTTCGTCCTTGGGGCAGTTATTGGCGTTGATGGGAACGGGAGTCCACTTGTATTCCGCGACGCAGTTGTTGTCCGTATCGACTATTATGTCGAATCTTCCTATCTGGTCCGTTCCGGTGCCTGCCTGGACGATGAGTATGTCGTTCACCTTCGCGGGCTCTTCTATGAACGTGTGGGAATGTCCGCCTATTATCACGTCCACGCCCCACGCGGGATCCAGCATGGCGGCCAGCTTCTTGTCCTCCTCGAAGCCTATGTGCGTAAGAAGTATCGTAAAGTCTATGTCGAGCGCGTTGTACGCGTCGCATATCTTTCCTACTTCCTGGGCAGCGTCCTGGATGCCTATGAATGATCCGATCAGGTTCTCGCTCTTGGTCTGGGAGATGACTTCCTCCGTAAGGATGCCTATGAACAGGATCTTCATCCCGTCTATCTCCAGAATGTAGTGCGAGTTGAACAGTCTCGTGTCGTTGCCCTTGATGTAAAGGTTGGCGTTGATGATGGGGAACGTCGCCAGCTTTTCGAGGAACAGAAGGTGCGCCACGCCGTAGTCGGTCTCGTGGTTGCCCAGAGTAACGACGTCCGGGGCCAGCAGATTTACTATCTGGATCGTGGACAGACCCTGGAACTCGCTGTCTATGACGGAACCTCTGAACATGTCGCCCGCTATGGCGTAGACGACGTTGGGATCCTCGTTGCGGCACTTGGTAAGGTAGCCGGACAGCATGGATACGCCGCCGGTAAGTTTTTTGTCGACGTTCTCCGCGAGGAAGTCGCCGTGCATGTCGTTGGAGTGGAGAAGCGTCAGTTTCTTATAACGCTTTGTGTCTGCGTACTTGTTTTCCTGCATGTCGTCCTGCCTTTCTTTTTTTATCTTCTGAGCGAGCTCACCGATACCGGGAACTCGAAATAAGTGTCGGGGTAAGGTTCGTCCTTAAGCATGAAATGCCACCACTCGCAGTCTATGGGCGCAAAGTCCTCGCTTTCCATGAGGTCCGCCAGAAGGCGCCGGTTGGCGTACTGCTCTTCCGTAATGCCTTTGTAGTCCGGGTGCGAAACCTCGCTGAAGAAGTCGAACGGGCTTCCCATGTCCAGCTCTTTTCCGGTCTTCATGTCCAGAAGCGTAAGGTCTACGGCGCTTCCGCGGCTGTGGCTTGAGCGGCCGGCCACGTAGCCCAGGCTGAATATCTCCTGCTTTTCAATATCCGGATAGAAGAACAGCTTCATCCTCTGATCCAGGTCCTCTATGCCCCAGAGCATGAAATGCTTTACCGCGCTCACAGGTCTGTAGGCGTCGAACACCTTAAGCCTGTACCCGTGCACGTTGGCCTTGTTGGCAACGGCTTTAAGCGCCCTCGCCGCTTCTGCCGTCAGTATGGCGCAGGGCTCCTCGTAGCCGTCTATGCGGTCTCCCACGAAATTGTACGTGGAAAAATAGCGTATCTCCTGAACTATGCCCGGCACGTAGTCGGACAGGAGAACGAATCCTGAAGGGTCGTTTGCTGATTTGGATCTGAGATCGGTTTCCATGTCGTTCGAAACTGTGGATATCAATTTGAGGATAAGTCCGCGTCCTGCCCGGCCATGCATCTGCGGAACTTAAGGATCTGCTCTTCGGTCATGCCTGCCTTAAGAAGGTAATCCTTCGCGAGCCCGGACAGGTCGGCAGTCTTAAGGTCCACGGTCTTGCTGCCGGCTACGGTATGCATCATGGCGATAAGGTTCTTCTCCAGGATTATATCATACTTTGCCTTATCCTTTGCTTCGTTTATCCCGTAATAGTTGTCGTAGGTGATCATGTAGTCGTCCACGATCTCCTGATAGGAAGCCCCGCAGAGCATCTCTATCAGCATGCAGACGAATCCGGTGCGGTCCTTGCCCTCCGTGCAGTGCACAAGGTAAGGGCCTTCCATCTCCGCCATTGCGGTGAACCCCTGAACTATCTTCCGGGTGAAGTCGTCCGCGGTAAAGTTCATGCTCATGGAAAGAGGAATGACGCTGCCGCCGGTATAGAGCATCAGGAAGTACGGAGAATCGAAATCCGCCGCCGCCATGTACTTTTCTATCTTGGCCTCGTTGTCGGCAAGATTGAGTATGCACTCTACCTCGGCCCTGGAGATGAGACGGTCCACGTACGGGGCCCTGTTGTGCTGGTTGTCGCAGGGAGAAGCCGAACGATATATCACGCCCTCTCCTATTTCGCCCATCTTTATGTTGCGGAAGTTGGCGAATACTTCGTCGCTGGGATATCTTTCCCTTTCGTCGTAGTAATGGATGTCGCGGGCTTCCTGGATGTCCCTGTAAGTGCCGTGGGCATTCAGGTAGACGCTGGCGGTGCACTTCGCGTCCAGACCGGCCTTTTCATACAGGCTTACCTTCTGTCCGGCGTACAGACCGCCCTCGTCCCACAGATCCTGTCCGTAGTTTATGGCAGCCTTTATGTAGTCGTAGCCGGGATACGCGATCAGCAGAGGCTCGCCCGCGTCCACGTAATATCCGTTGTAGTAAGGAACGTCCTCCAGCGTATAGCCGTTGGAGAACACCACCTTAACACTGTCGCCGTATACGAAGCCCAGTTTGTTGAAGTCGTCTATGGTCATCTTTATGTATACGCCGCCGAACTCCGGCTCGTGCTCTATGGCAACGCCTTCTATCTTAGGCGCCGCGTCCGCAGGCTCAGTATCGTTCGCAGGCTCAGTGTTGTTGCCGCTGCCGTTGTTTCCGCAGGCGGCCAGCGACAGGCACAAGGCCAGCGCCAGTATCAGCGATATTACCTTCTTAATGTCTTTCACAGCGCACCTCTCTCATTGTGCAATTACCACGTCTTCTCGGATCGTTAAATATCCGATCTTTATCTTTCGCCGGTCAGTTATCCGCAGGCGCATCGAACAGTTGTCCGGGCAGTTTTTCCTTTTTCATGTACGGAAACGCTTTGTCGAATTCCTGTACTTCAGCTTCGTCCACGTAATAGCCCTCAGGAGTCTGATAGACTCCTGTAACGCCGTCAAGGTATCCGGGCTTAAGTTCCCTGCACAGGAAGAAAGAATCGTCCGCTCCTTCCGGAAGGTCGTGATAACGTATCCCGAATCTCCTTGCGTAATCGAAGCCGCACTTGCTGTAGAAATCTATGTTTCCTTCGAACAGCACCGCACCGAACCCCATCCCGGCAGCCCTCTCCAGACAGTAGTCGAGAAGCATCTTTCCGTAACCCTGTCTTTTGAGCGCCGGTGCGATGCATATAGGTCCCATGGTAAGCACGTCTACGGTCCTGCCGTCGTCAGCCTCTATGATGGTCCGCATGAACATGTTCTGTCCGATAAGAAGGCCGTCCTTTTCCATAACGAAGTCCAGTTCCTTTACGAACGCGGGATCGTCCCGCAGGACGTGCAGAACGTAGTGCTCGCTGCATCCGGGTCGGTACACGTTCCAGAACGACTCCCTTACGAGCGTCTCGACTTTCCTGTAGTCTTTTTCTTCTTCCAAACGTATGGTAATGCCTTTATTCATTTCGTTTACCGCTTTCTCCATGCCACTGGAACGCTACCCTGGGGTCTCCGTTCAACAGGTATATTATGCCGCACCTTACAAAGCCGTTCTTTTCCAGAACATGCTGCATGACGGCGTTGTTCCTGTGCGTATCCACTCTGATGTTGTCATAACGTTCTTTGCAGTATTCCGTAGCGCGTTCGAATATGCCGCGTTTCCTCTGCGCGCTGGCTATGCGGTGTACGGTAACGTACGGCTCGTCGTTCAGCCATTTGCCGTCTTCGATGACCGTGTACGTAGGATCCCTGCCTTCGCACAGAGCGAACACTCCTGCAATACCTTCATCGTCGCATATTACATAGCATATGCCCTTTTCTATGTCCTCCGCGATAAGCTCCTCCGCCGGATGCGCGTGCCTCCACTGATTGGGGTTGCCGGTGCTTATCATATAATCCTGAGCGATGCGGTAGATCCGCATTATCTCGTCCAGTTCTTCAGTTTTAGCTTTGCGGACTGAAAACATGTCGGTCACCGGTCCCGAAAACTACCAGACGTACGGAATGAGTCTGTACTTTACTTTTTCTTTGTATTCGCTGTAGCCCTTAAGTTCCTCTTCCAGGACCTGCTCTTCGTTCTTGATCCGCTTTACTATTATGGGAATGTATGCAAGCATTACGATCAGCGACGGCAGGGATCCCAGAACAAGCGGCATGCTCAGGAACAGCAGCACCGTGGCAGTGTACATCGGATGCCTTACAACACCGTAAAGACCTGTGCTGACGACCTCCTGATCCTCCTGCACTTCAATGGTCCTGGAGAGATAGCGGTTCTCGCGGAGCACCTCGCCGAACAGGCAGTAAGCGACCAGAAATATGATGGTTCCGGTCCATACGGCGCCCACGGGAGCATGAGTCCATCCGAAGCGATGGTCGAGACCTGCAAGTATGAACGCAGCCAGGAACATTATGCCGCTGTAGTTTATTACATCTTTTTGCTCGCGTTTGGTCTCCCTGGCTTTAAGGCGGCTGCGCAGAAGATCCGGCGCTTTTTTGTACATAACGATGCCCGCGAAGAACATCGGGACGAACAGTACAGCCATCAGCAGCCAGCCGTTCTTCCACTTAATGTCCCACGCAGGCAGGAATATCAGTACGCCTATAAGTATCACGCCGCAAACGTATTTTATTATCGCGTCTTTAAGCAGTTTTTTATCCATAAGTTCCCGCTGGGTCGCCGTTGTCCGGTCTCTATTCTTATTTTAAGTGCCAAAGCTCTCCGTTCGGCATCAGACGTACGTCTCCCGGAAGGACTTCTTTTACGTTACCGTCAAGATCCCGTATCACGGTCTCCTCCCAGTAGCGGTAATCCGCGCCGTCGCCTTCCTCGTACCATTTATTGAAGAACAGCCTGTCCCCGTCTCTCAGGAAGAAGGACTCTCGCTCTCCCATTTTGAAGCTGCGGCGCTCGGGCCATACGATGTCGAATCTGTCTTCCGCGCCCTGCCTCGTAAGAGTAACAGGCGAAACGTGCAGCTGAAGATTGTAGCAGTCCTTTACCGCTTCCAAAGGAAGAACGGCAACGGTCTCCGTCGTATGGTCTCTGCATTCGAAGCGCAGAATGCGTATCTCCGATCCCTTAAAGCTTACGTTAAGGATGAATATGCCTCCATCCGAATACACAGGCGCTTCGGAGTATTCACCAGCCGTTTTTTCCATAGGTCTGTAAACTGTTCCGTCCGGGTAATGGATGAGGATCAGATCCCTTCCTTCCACAGGTCTTCCGGACTTGTATATCTCTTCCGCCTCGTAGAGATCGCCGCACTCGAAGCTGAGGCCGAAGTACCAGTCTCCGGTCCCGCCGGGAACGGTCTCTATGTATGTAATTCCGTTAGTTTCGATGTGTTTCATTTCAGAAGATAATCCATGAATACGGGTATGCGCTTCTCCCAGGCGGCCTCGTTGTGAGCAGCTCCCGCTACGGCGCGGGCAGCCACCTGAGCGCCAGAATTAGTAAGTTCCTCCGCTCCTCTGAACATGTCCGCTATGTCTATCTTATTGCCGCCCCTGCTCTCCGCGGTACCGTAATCCATGTACACGCGGGTAGTACGGGCTAAAGAAGTCTCCGACAGCAGTTCGTGAAGCTTATCTCCCCCGATCCAGAAGCACGGAGAAAGTGCGGCGGCGCGGGAATACACGCCGTTGTAAGCCGTTACTGCGTAGAGCGCCATCAGTCCGCCCATAGAGCTTCCGGCTATAAGAGTGTGCTCGCGGTCCGGCAGCGTGCGGTAGGTACTGTCCACGAACTTTTTGAGCGGTCCGCTCATCCAGTCCATGGTAACTTTACCAAGTCCTTTCATGTGTCCGAGCTTCGGGATGACATCTATGTCCCACGGGGAGTATTCGTTCATCCTGCGCTCGCCCTCCGTGTTGCACTCCACGGCAACGAGTATAAGCGGCAGTTTCGCTCGGGTCAGGTACTCTTTCATGCCCCAGCTTTTCCCATATGTCGCGTGATCGTCATAAAATACATTATGTCCATCAAACATATAGAGCACGGGATAGCGCCTGTCCGAACTGTAATAATCGTGCGGCAGGTAAACATATAGCCGTCTGGGCTGCTTCGTGGGCAGTGCCGGTATCTGTATCTTTCTTACGCGTATCATTTCTTTCTCTTTTTAGTTGCGGGAAGCTGGTCGTACATCGCTTCCATAAGCTTTCTCAGGAACCCCCGGTCCTCTACGTTATCCACAAGCAGCATGAGCTTTGCGCCCTCGTAAGGGATCTCGGAATGAGCCTGAGGCATCAGATCCTTTGCTGCCTGAACGTTTTTTATCAGAAAGCGGTCGTCGTATAATCCGCCGGCCACCTTTTCCCTGTAATAGATCACGTATTCGCCCATCATCGGACGGTAGGACGCGCCGTCCGGCAGCTGATCCATTATGAATTCCAGATAATCCTTGGTCGACGCCATGTCTTCACCTCTTCAGGTATGCCAGCTCCGGGTGATCGTTTATCACCTTTTCCAAAGCAGGCTTAATGTATTTTTCCGCCCAGAGCCTGCGCGCCTCGTGCGTAAGATGGACGCCGTCTTCGATGAACATATCCTTGCGGTGCCTGCCGTTTTCGTCTATAGTCATGTCCTCGGCATCTACGTAATAAACTCGGTCAGCCTGCGAAGCGTATCCTTTTACAGCCTGGTTGATCCTCTTTATTATGCCGTCGTACTGGCGCCTTCCGGGCATCAGTATGCCGCTTATGACGACTATGCAGGCATCCGGCATCGCCTGGCGGAAGGTATCGAGCATCCTTATCTTTATGCTCAGCACCTTCTCGAACAGCCGCGATCTTCTGCTGTACATCCTGGCGCAGTCGTTGGACCCGGTCTGGAGAACTATGATCGCCGGTCCGTAAGGATACAGCAGCCTGCGCGCGCTCCTTAAAAGCTCCGCGTCCGTGCTGCCCCCGAATCCGTGGTTCTGCACGGCAAACGGCCTCATGTCCTCCTCCATCTCTTCCCAGCGGCGGAAGTTCGACGCGCCGTAAAAGATTATCTCGCCCTTGCGGTCTGAGGAGTCGTACGTCTCCACGATCTCCTTTTCGCGTTCTTTGAAATTCAGCCAGAAGAACGGCCCCCACTCGTAACGCCTGCCTGCTTCCAGAAGCGCTGCCATCGCGGCTCCTGCCGCCAGTCCGGCGCCGATCAGACCTGCCTTAGTCTTTCCCTTCATGATCTATTCCCTTTCGTTTCGGATAACTTCTTTATCTATCATTATATTGTACCAAAAAAGGCCGTACACATGCTATACTGAAATCGAAAGGAGGGCTTAAGAATGAAAGTACTGCTGGTAAACGGAAGCCTTAAGGCGAAAGACGCGTGCGGAAAAGCCGTAAACGATGCTGCCGTACGTCTTGAAAGCGCCGGCGCGGATACGGAGATCTTCTGGCCCGTCCTTACAAAAGACATTCCCTGCGGAGGCTGCGGAGCCTGCCGGGGCAGCGGAATGTGCGTAGCCGATCCCAAGGGCGGAGAATTCGTAAAGGCTGCCTCTTCCGCGGACATACTGCTGCTGTTCGCTCCCGCCGGACTGTTCGGCGTGGGGATCCCTCTTAAGAACCTTATAGAACGCGCGGCTTTTCTCTGCGCCAAAAAACAGGACTTCCCTCTTAAAGGAAAAAGCGCCGCCGCGATCCCCGTGGGACGCAGCAACGCAAAGATATCAAAACAGCTCGACGCTCTTCTGAACGTTCTGGAACTTAATAAGATCGGTCCGGACAGCGATACGGAAGACCCGGTATCCTCTCTAATCGATTCCTGAAAGATTCATCCAAGCGCCACGTCCAGAGCCATCATTATGCTGAAACCTGCGGCAAAAGATACGACGCCTATGTTCGAATGCTCGCCGGCGGACATCTCCGGTATCAGTTCCTCCACCACCACGTAGAGCATGGCTCCGGCCGCGAAAGACAGAAGATACGGCATTGCCGGTACCACATGGCTCGCGACCAGAACGGTAAGCCCTCCGAACACCGGTTCCACCGCGCCGGACAGAACGCCCAGCAGGAAGGACTTCGGTTTGCTCTTCCCTTCCGAAAACAGCGGCATGGAGATTATGGCGCCTTCCGGGAAGTTCTGTATGGCTATTCCAAGAGCCGGCGCCTGCCGCGGTCCCTATGAACGGTATTATAAGTCCCCAGAAAGCAGTCTTCATCTGCGTCCGAACAAGCCTTTCTTTTCGTAAGGAACGACCTCCACGCCCAGGCAGTCGTAACCTGTTGCGTCGACGGCAGCCTTGAGCGCGGCAGCGTCGATGTTTTCCTCAATAAGGAAGGACGCTTCCTTCTTGCTTCTTGATGCTGTCACCTTTTTTGCGGACGGTACCGCGTTGCGCAGAGCGTCGCTTACGTGAGCCTCGCACATGCCGCACATCATTCCGTCTATCTTAAGTACTACCTTGTTCATTTACGTTACCTCCGAAATACGGGCATTTGGTTAGCTTCGTCTAACTGAATGGTATATTTTAACTCATTTTCCTGGAAAATCAAGGCCTTTTTCATGGGAATCGATCGATTGCTGAGCGAACAACGATCAGTGCCGCCGGATCTTTACTTTCTTATGAGTTCCATTGCCTCTTCCAAAGAGACGCATTCGGCGAACAGATCCGGCCATACCTCGCAGAAGAAGTATCCGCAGGTCTTTTCGCCTGTCATATACGGGTTGTCGAATGTGGAATTCGTTCCCTTCGGGACGATCACCCGGTAACCGCGCTCAGCAGCCGATTTTACAGTCGAATCTATGCAGAAATCTGTCTGAAGACCGACGATCATAAGAGCATCATCCTTAGTGCCTTCCAGATACGCAGCGAATTCTTTATTGCTGAAACTGCTAGGAATGGTCTTTACGAACACTTTTTCTCCGTTTGCCGGAGCGATCTCGTCCGCGATCTCATAATCTTCGTCTCCGAAAGTAAAACCGGATCCCGGTCCGTCGTCGTGCTTGACGTAGATGACCTCCGTACCGCTGTTCCTGGCGGCATCGATTACCTTGGCAACGTTTTCCAGAACGCCCTTAAGATCGTAGAGACCCTCGCTCAGGATGCCCTTCTGCATGTCGATGACTATAAGTTTCATAAGACGTTCCTTTCTATGCTCCGGTCGCCACTGGTCCCATGTCCGTTACATGTCGAACATGCTCAGCTGAGTGTCCCTCTCCGGCAGTTCGCTCATGAAGCGGAAGCATTCGTCCGGAGTCGAGAGCATTCCGTTTTCTTTGCATATCCTCCGGAAGATCTCCCTAAGACGCTGTGCGTTGGGACTCGGCAGTTCGTACGCGTTTCCGTAGCGCTTCATATACCGTTCCTTCATGCCCGGAAAGTGCTTGTCCAGCGCGGTGTAATAGTACTCCCGGTCGCCGTCCCGAAGCGTAAGCCCCATACCGAAATCGATGACGCCTTTTACGCCCACGCGGACGCATTCGTTAAGTATGACTGTGACGTTCTCCTCGGTATCGTTTATGAACGGCAGGATAGGCGTCATCCATACAATGGTTGGTATGCCTCTTTTGCGCATCTCATCCAGAACCTCTATCCTGCGCTTTGTGTTGCAGACGTTGGGTTCCAGGATGCTGCAGAGCTTGTCGTCCCAGGTCGTAAGAGTCATCTGCACCACGCATTTGGCACTGCGGTTTATCGCATCCAGAAGGTCTATGTCCCTCAGTATCCGGTCGGACTTTGTCTGGATGGCCAGACCGAAGCCGTGCCGGAGTATTATCTCCAGACACTTTCTCGTAAGCTGAAGCTGCTCCTCGCAATGCATGTAGGGGTCGGACATGGAACCGGTGCCTATCATGCACTTCTTTCTTTTAGAGCTAAGCGCCTTTTCCAGAAGTTCCGGCGCGTTCTGCTTCACCTCTATGTCCTCGAAAGGATGCGTAAACTGATAGCACCTGCTCCTGCTGTCGCAGTAGATGCAGCCGTGCGTGCAGCCGCGGTAGATGTTCATCCCCACGCGCCCGCCGCTTCCGCTCAGTATTCCTTTGGCATCCACAAAATGCATCGTTTGATCCTTCTCCTGCGATGATCCGCGGATCCTTACGGCTTTTCCACTTCTTCGCCGGTATAAAGATACCTCAGATGATAGCCTGCAGAAAGATCCTTAATGTCAGAGTACGCTATGCTTACGCCGTAGGCTTCCGACACGTCCAGAGCCTTGTCACCCATGCCGTAGACATAGTGATAATGCGGATGCGCGTCCTCTATCAGCCTGGGCTTTCTGTCCTTTACCCAAGGTTCTTCCTGCATGAAATAAGCTCTTTCTTCTATGCGCTTTATGGTGCTGCCGGCCGGCAGCTCCTTTTCGGTACGCTTTTTACCCTTGCCCTTTATCATGCGGTCCGTCCAGACGCCGTCCTTAAGTGTTCCGACATACGTTTCCTTTACGGACTGGTCCTTCATTACCGTAAACCAGTACGTATCGTCCTTGCCGCCTATTATCCAGTCCACTTCATCGCGGAATGCCTGATAGAATTCGAAGCCCTTTTCCTTTTCAACAAGTTCCATGAAGCGATAGTTCTCCATCGCAGGTCCTCCTTATCTGTATTAGCTAATAATGATTTCTGCTATTTTGCTGAGCAACGCTTGGATCGCAGGCCGACAGGATCACTTTTTGTTTCCTGCTTTTTCCAGCGCGTCGTATGTTTCCGAAAGCCACTCGTTATAGTGATCGTAGGGCTTGCGGGTCCACCAGTCCAGAAGCTTGTTCAGGGACTCTTTATCCTCTTCTATGTTCGTGCACTTGTACTGCCCCGGGTCGCGATTGACCGTTACGACGTGTTTGCCGTCTTCCTTAAAGTCGATGCGGTAGATGCAGTGCCCCGTCCAGCTGCGGTATGCCCAAAGAGTGGATCCTCTCATGTACCAGAACCACTTATCCTCCATGTCCTGCGGAACGTTTCCGAGGCGCAGCGCATCCATCTCCTCAGCGCTGAAAGACCTGCACAGCACGAATGTCTCGCGCTTCAGCGGCATGCGTTTCGTTTTCCAGTCACAGCGGCGCGCGGCTCTTATTTCATTCTTGTTTTCTTCTGCCATAGATCTCTCCGTTTCGGACTGCGGTCCGGTATCATCCCTTAGATTTGAATCTATCATAACGGGCGGGTTTCTTCAATCTTGTTTTTCTAGGCCTAGCTCCACAACCTTCCTCATGCGTACCATGAATGCCTCGTCCGGTATCAGGGCGATGCCGTTTTCATCGCTCAGAACGATCAGACGCTGTCCGCCGGTAAGCCCGAACAGGTCTCTGACGCCCTTGGGAATTACTATCTGTCCTCTGTCGCCTACTGCAACAGAGCCCCAGATGTTCTTCCCTTTAGGTGCGGGCGGGATGCTCCCTATCCCTTCTACCGGTTCCGTCCTTACGAGACTGTCGATCGTAGTGCCGTACACCTCCGCAAGAAGACCGCATTTCTCAATGTCCGGGACAGTAGCTCCGGTCTCCCATTTGGCGTACGCCTGCCTGGAGATCCCTATCTTCTCCGCTATGGTCTCCTGAGAGAACCCGTGGATGTTTCTGAGCATTACCAGATTATCTTTAAGCATTTCCCTATCCTCCTTACAGGTCTATCCGTTCGAAGTCCTTACATGCCTTCCTGCACGATGACAACGTCAT
>JAFRYI010000023.1 GCA_017437745.1 Bacillota bacterium | reverse complement strand
TATTGTCAGTATGCATCCGGCGATTATCCTGCCGTCGCCGTCTGTGATCTTGAAATAAAACGTTTTCTCCTCTGCTCCCGGAACGGGCAGTACCACGGAGTGATCGTATTCGCCGACCTTACCTTCTATAAGGTCTTCGTCACCCTCTTCCAGGGGCTTCAGTTCGTACTCTATTCCGTTGATAAGCATTGTTTTCCTCCCCAAATGGCAGCATTCCATTTACAGCCTGCAGGCAAACGATTATGTGAATTATAAATCAATCCGGGCCATTATACAAGTATACAAGATGCCATCGTAAACTATAAAATACCGGTCAGGATACGCGATAAACCATGATATCCGATCAAAGATCTCCGGGCAGAAAAAACCCCGGAAGGCCGTAACCTTTCGGGGTCTTTTTTGCTGTTTCGTTGAGCCGCGAATTAACGCTTGCTGAACTGGGAAGCCTTACGAGCCTTCTTGAGTCCGTACTTCTTCCTTTCCTTCATCCTCGGGTCTCTGGTAAGGAATCCTGCTGCCTTGAGAGCCGGTCTGTTTTCCGGATCCGCCTGGCAGAGAGCCCTGGAGACGCCGTGGCGCAGAGCGCCGGACTGTCCGGTGGTGCCGCCGCCTCTTACGGTGGCGATCACGTCGAACTTGCCTTCGACTCCCGCGATCTGAAGAGGCCTCTTGACCTCGTTCTTAAGAAGTTCCAGCCCGCCGAAGTAATCGTCGAGGGTCTTCTTGTTGACGATGATGTTGCCTTTGCCCGGAACGAGCCTTACTCTTGCGACAGAGGACTTTCTTCTGCCGGTTCCGTAATACTGCATCTTAGCCATTTTCTACCTCCCTTAAATGTCCAGCACTTCGGGCTTCTGGGCCGCATGCTTGTGATCCGGTCCCGCGTAGACCTTGAGCTTCTTGTACATCTGTCTTCCGAGAGGTCCCTTCGGCATCATTCCCTTAACAGCGTGGCGGATGATCTCTTCGGGGTCCTTGGCCTGCAGCTTTTCGAACGTGATCTCCTTAAGTCCGCCCGGATAAAGGGAGTGGTGCTTGTAGATCTTGTCCGTAGCCTTCTTACCGGTTACCTGTACCTTCTCGGCGTTGACTATTATTACGTAGTCTCCGCAGTCCAGGAACGGGGTGTAAGTGGGCTTTTTCTTGCCGCGGAGTATCATTGCGGCTTCGGTGCAGATACGACCGAGGGTCTTGCCCTCCGCGTCTATCACGTACCACTTGCGCTCGATCTCCGAGGGCTTTGCGATATAAGACGACATTTTTACCTCCTTTGCCTACTCGAATGGCCTTGCCATAGTTTTCGGCGCCTACTCAGATGCCAATGTCTGACGCATCGGTTTCGGCACTGCTACATTAACTTGTAACTGCATGCCGTTTCGCACGGTAAAACCGCTGAAAAACAGCAACGCACCGATTATTTTATATATCGGCGCGTTGTTTGTCAATCGTTATTTTTCAAGCCTCGCGGACTTTTTTCCGCAGGCGCGGCAAGGCTGCCTGCCGGACTATTCCTCCGGGGCTCCCTCTATGGTAAGGATCTCGTCGAAGCCGGTGACTTCGAAGACTTCCTTAACGATATCGTTGATGTTGCGTACCACGAAGGTGCCTTCGGCGGCGTTCATCTTCTTCTGGATGCTGAGCAGGACGCGCAGTCCGGCGGAAGAGATGTACTCCAGCTTAGCAAGGTCCATGGAAACTTCCTTTGCTTCGTCCAGAACGCCTTCGAGCTCCTTCTCCAGATCCGGGGACGTAAACGTGTCCAGTCTGCCCTCGAGCGCTATCGCGAGTTTGCCGTCTTCAAGTGTTTTATTTATGGTCATGGTCTCCTCCTGTGCCGTACTACGTTAACATAAATATTATGACACATACGCAGGTTTTGTAAAGACTTTAGAGCGTTACTTTAAGGAAAGTCTTCTTGCCTTTCTTAAAGACTATGCCCTTGCCTACGTCTTCGGGCCTGATCAGCATCTTTGGGTCGGTGACCTTTTCGCCGTTCATGGTAAGGCCGCCCTGCTCTATGGTGCGGAAGCCTTCGCCGTTGGACGGAACAAGTCCTGCCTGCTTTATCAGCGCTACGACGCCAATGCCTTCTGCCGGGATCTCCACCTTCTTGGTGGGTATGTCGGCTCCGCCGGCTCCGCCTCCGAACGCCGCTCTTGCCGCGTCCTGAGCCTTCTTCGCTTCTTCCTCGCCGTGCACCAGTTTGGTGACTTCGAATGCCAGCACTTCCTTGGCATGGTTGATCTCCTGATCCTTAAGGGAGGAGAGCCTCTCCACCTCTTCCATGGGCAGGAAGGTAAGCATGCGCAGGCACTTGTTGACGTCGCCGTCGTCCACGTTCCTCCAGTACTGGTAGAAATCGTACGGGCTGCACTTGTTCGCGTCCAGCCACAGAGCGCCCTTCTGGCTCTTGCCCATCTTGGTGCCGTCGGACTTGGTCAGCAGAGCGAAAGTCATGCCGTAGTAGTCGTCCTTGCCCAGGAGCCTTCTTGCAAGGTCCCTGCCTGCCAGGATGTTGGACCACTGGTCGTTGCCGCCGAACTCTATCTTGCAGTCGTAGTCGCGTGCCTGGACGTAGTAGTCGTAGGCCTGCAGAAGCATGTAGTTGAACTCCAGGAACGAAAGGCCCTTCTCCATGCGCTGCTTGAAGCATTCTGCGCGCAGCATGTCGTTTACGGAGAAGTGCTTGCCTACGTCTCTTATGAACTCCAGGTAGTTGAGGCCGCGCAGCCAGTCGGCGTTATTGGCGCAGATGGCCTTGCCGGGAGCAGGCTCCTTGTTCTGTCCGCCTTTGCCCAGGACGCCCTCGCCCTGGATGTGCTTCCAGTCTTCGTCGAACTCCAGGAAGCGGTCGAACAGCGCCTTGAACTTCCTGCCGTTCTCGTCGATCTCTTCCACGGACATCATGCGGCGCGCGTCGGTGCGTCCGCTGGGGTCGCCCAACATGGTGGTGCCTCCGCCGATCAGCACTACCGGCGTATGGCCGTACTTCTGCATGTACATCATGATGATGACCTGCATGAAGTGTCCCACGTGCAGGCAGTCCGCGGTGGCGTCGAAGCCTATGTAGAACTTGACCTTTTCGCGGCCGAGAAGTTCCCTTATGCCCTCGTCGTCCGTGGTCTGCTCTATGAAGCCGCGCTCCTTGAGCACGTCGTATACGTTATCGAACTTCGATACGTTATCCGGTATCTTGAACATTTTTCTCTCCATTCTCTAAAAAACGGCTCCGCCTTTGCGCAGAACCGTTTACAGTTTACACTACTTGATCCATTCTGCCGTGTTATGCACTTCAATTTCCGCTGCCGAAGCAACGGTACGCGTAAGCATGATAGATCTGTGAGAAACCTTTGAATTTCATGATATTAGTATTTTACAGTTTTCCGCGGCATTGTCAACCCTCAGGCTGCATGAGCGCGGAATAACGGCGACGCTGACAAAGCAGCGCGCGAAAACGGCAAGCTACTTGGTACCGTATATTCTGTCTCCGGCATCGCCGAGGCCCGGCAGGATGTAAGCGTTGGAGTTCAGCTGCCTGTCCTTGGCCGCGATGTAGATGTCCACGTCCGGATGCGCTTCCTGCAGCACCTTGATGCCTTCCGGAGCCGCGATCAGGCACATGAACTTGATCTGCTTGGCGCCGTGCTGCTTTACGAAATCGATGGCTGCGGCAGCGGAACCGCCGGTGGCCAGCATCGGATCCACTACGAATACCTGTCTCTTTTCGATGTCGTACGGAAGCTTGCAGTAATACTCTATGGGAAGGTGGGTCTCCGGATCTCTGTAGAGGCCTATGAATCCTACCTTGGCGTTGGGGATGAGCGACAGCATGCCGTCCACGAACCCCAGGCCCGCGCGAAGGATGGGAACGATGGCAACGTCCTCGCCGTCGAGCATCTTGAGCGTGCATTTCTCCATGGGGGTCTCCACATCCACGTCCTTGAGCGGAAGGTCGCGGGTGGCCTCGTAGGTCATGAGGGTGGCTATCTCCGTAACGAGCTGACGGAAGTCCTTGGTGGACGTGTCCTTGCTCCTTAAGATCGCTGTCTTGTGCTGAATAAGCGGATGATCGAATACGTAAACTTTGCCCATTTCTTCCTCCAAAACTACATTTCGTTAAGCAGTGCTACTCTTCTATCGTGACGGCCGTGTTCCTCTTCGGTATCCAGCCAAATATCGACCAGCTTCTTTGCCTCTTCCGGGGAAAGCACGCGTCCTCCCAGCGAGACCATGTTTGCGTGATTGTGCTTCTTTGCCATCTCCGCCATGAAAGGCGTTACCAGCTCCGCGCAGCGTATGCCCTTTACCTTGTTGGCGGCCATGCCTATTCCCAGGCCGGTGCCGCAGCATACTATGCCCAGGTCCGCCTTGCCGGAGACGACGTACTCCGCGCACTTTTTGCCGTACTCCGGATAATCCACCGGGTCCGGCGTATAGATGCCGAGGTCTTCCACCTCGAATCCCCTGCCTTTAAGATGCTCTATGAGCTCCCCTTTGAGAGCGAACCCGCCGTGGTCGGCGGCAAGCGCTATCTTCATGTTCTGCCTCCCTGCTTTTACTATATTGTAACCGGCCGCTTTGAGCATGCGGTTCATCAGCGAGAAGTATACGGACGGATCCAGAGTCTTTCCGTCCGGCCCCGACAGCGGCCCTTCCGCAGGCACACTGTCCGGAGCGGCTACCAGCAGTATGTCCCCGTCTTCCGCGTCGAACTGCCTGAGCTGAGCGAAGAAGGTCCTGGGCTGCGGAACGTCTATCACGCCTGCCTTGCGGCCTTTCGCGCGCTCTTCCGCAAGTCTCCTGTCGATCGCCCTGAAAACGTCCGCGGACGCGCCCTCGAATATGACCACTTCCGCGTTCGGCGAATAATGCTTGTATTTCTGACCGGGCGCCTTGGGTCTGTAGTCCGGGTCGTCCGAAGGCTTCGAGAACAGAGCCGGATCGTAGCTGACATCCGTCTTAAGCACCGCGGCTATCATCTCCGGCGTTATGAGGCCCGGGCGCAGGATGACAGGCGCCGAAGGATCGGTAAGATCCAGCACTGTGGACTCTATGCCGCCCCTGCAGGGCTCTCCGCAGATGACGGCGTCTATCTTGCCGTCCAGGTCCGCCTGAACGTGCTGCCAGGTCGTGGGACTGGGTCTTCCGGATATGTTGGCGCTGGGACCGCTTACCGCGGTACCGCTGTATTCTATGAACTTAAGCGTTGGCTCGCTGTCCGGCATGCGGACGGCTACGGTGTCCAGGCCTCCGGTGGTCTCCTTCGGCAGCTCCGGCCTTTTGGGAAGGACCATCGTAAGAGGCCCCGGCCAGAACGCCTCCGCAAGCTTAAGCGCTTCTTCGGGAACCGCCCTTGCTACCCTGCCGATGTCCTCCGTCTTCGCTATGTGGACGATCAGCGGATTGTCCGACGGCCTGCCCTTCGCGGCGTAGGCCTTCCTGGCGGAATCCGGACTGAACGCGTCGGCGCCAAGTCCGTACACGGTCTCCGTTGGAAATGCCGCGAGCCCGCCGTTTTTTATTATCTCCGCGGCTTTCTTAAGGTCCGCGTCTTCAGTTGACAGTAAAAGCGTATCTATCATCTATCGTTCAGATGCAGCGAGCCGGCTCCGCATCATTCGCCCTTCATGCGTTCGGCCTGATCGCTGGTGATGAGAGCGTCTATTATCTCGTCCATGTCGCCGTCCAGGAAAGCGTCCAGCTTGTAGATCGTAAGACCTATCCTGTGGTCCGTCACTCTTCCCTGCGGGAAGTTGTAGGTGCGTATGCGCTCTGAGCGGTCTCCGCTTCCTACCTGGCCTTTCCTGAGCTCCGACTGCTCGTCGTGCTGCTGCTGCTGATAGAATGCGTAGAGCCTGGACTTAAGCTCGTTGAAGGCCTTTTCCTTGTTCTTCAGCTGGGACTTCTCGTCCTGGCACTGCACCACCACGCCCGTGGGCAGGTGGGTAAGGCGCACCGCGGAATCCGTCATGTTTATGTACTGGCCGCCGTGACCGGACGCTCTGTAGGTATCCACCCTTATGTCGTCCCAGCGCAGGTCCACGTTTACGTCCTCCACCTCCGGCATTATGGCTACCGTAGCAGCTGAAGTGTGGATGCGGCCGGAACTTTCGGTCTCCGGAACGCGCTGCACGCGGTGGACGCCGGACTCGTACTTAAGGCGGGAATAAGCTCCTCTTCCGATTATCCTTATGACGCCTTCCTTTACTCCGCCTATGCCCGTATCGTTGATGTCCGTAAGCTCCGTCTTCCAGCCATGGCGCTCCGCGTAGCGTATGTACATGCGCAGAAGGTCTCCGGCGAACAGCGCGGCTTCCTCGCCGCCGGTGCCCGCGCGAAGTTCCAGATATACGTTCTTTTCGTCGTTGGGATCCTTGGGAAGAAGCAGTATCTTAAGCTCCTGCTCCGTCGTTTCCAGCTTTGCCGTAAGCTCCGCCAGTTCCTCCTTGGCCATCTCGCGTATCTCCTCGTCCGAGGACACGTCGTTGAGGATCTCCAGCGTCTGTTCCTTTTCCTCCAGAGCCTTTTTATATTCCCTGTATTTCAAAACGATGGGCTCCATGTCGCCCATCTCCTTGATATGCTTCTGCCAGCGGGCCTGATCAGCGATCACCTGGGGATCGGAGACCGTTACGCTCAGCTCGTCGTACTTCTGCAGTATAAAATCCAGTTTCTTAAACATCTGTTTCACCTTTCTGTTTATTATACCACGCGGGCGAAGCAATTGAAATAAAAAGCAAAGAACTGAGCGTTAATTGATGCGGAGCTGATGCTGTGTTAAGAGGACTGTTTGGGATCCCGGTACTTAGCGACCGGCAAGCCGCAGGGTGCAGACGGAGCTTAGTACCGCTGGCGGGCTCCCAACCAAGCGAGAGCGTGTCCTCGTACACAGCATTCGCCGCAGTATGGAGCGTTAAGATCGGCTGCGCTATTCCAATTCGCGCTCCGCTGATGTAAAATAAAAGCATGAAAACAGTAAGACTTAAAAAACTGATATTGATCCTTCTGATCATAGTCGTACTGGCTGCTGCAGTCTTAGGAGGTTATCAAATGATAGTAATGAGCAGGCTCAACGCCCTTACGCTTAGAAAAGCGCGCTGGAGCTGCGGCGGAGGCATGACCGGAGGCCACACCTCGCTGGAGATAAGGCTGGAGGGAGACCACGCGGTAGCCGTGTCGGAAAAGCAGGAATGGCACAACTCGGACCTGGAGCGCACCACATACATACTGCCCGCGGAAGTCATGGAACAGCTTAAAGACCTGATAATAAAGAACAAGCTGAACGTGCTGAGCAGGCGCGGCTATTCCAAAATTATAGCTCTGGACGCGGACACGGACCACTTCTACGCGGATTTCACCGAGGGCTACGATTTCGGAGTAAGTCAGGAACAGAAAAAGTCCCCCGCGGAATCGAAAAGATTCTACGAGGTACGGACTTTCATGTACGATCTGATTAAAGACGCAGAGGGAAAGACGGAGATAATACCCAACGGGTCCGAAGACACCTCTGAAGAAGATAATACGGATGTGTCAGTCAGCAATGCTTTCAGCGATATCCGCAAGCTTTGCTAACCTGTGATTCAGCCCGGACTTAGCCAGCGGAGGATCTGCCAGAGCGGCAAGTTCCGCGAGCGGAAGCTCCGGATTCTCAAGTCTTAACGCGGCGGCCTGCCTCAGCTTTAAAGGAAGCGAGTCCAGGCCCCTGTTTTTTTCTATCTTTTTTATGTCCGATATCTGCTTCTGCGCGGCGTTTACCGACTTCTGAAGGTTGGCGCTCTCGCAGTTGTTTATGCGGTTGACCCTTCCGCGCACTTCCTTGGTCACCCTTACGTCCTCGAAGCGCAGCAGGTGGTTTCCGGCGCCGATGACGCCCAGGAAGTCGGAGATCTGCTCTGCGTCCTTAAGATATACCACGTAGCGTCCGCGCCTCTGAGCGACGCGCGCCTTAAGCCCGAAGGAATTTATAAGCTTTCTTACGTCTCCGGCCAGATATTCCCTGTCGCAGGGAAGTTCCAGATGATAGGTCTTGGCGGGGTCCGTCATGGTGCCGCAGGCCAGGAACGCTCCGCGCAGGTAGGCCTTCTTGCAGCAGCGCTTCCTTATGATATCCGCGGAGATGCCGTCGGTCATGTAGTTGTAGCCTTCCTTTACGCCAAGCATCTCGGACTCGCGGAGTATCCCCTCCGAGTTCATCTCCGGAGTAATGTCCAGCTCGTAGGTATGGCCGCCACCCACGGGTACGTCCGCGTTATCTATGGACAGGGATCCCTTGGTGCCGAAGTACTCTTTTATGAGCGTCTTGAACAGCCTGGCCACGGCCGGATTGTGAGTGCTTATGCGCACACCCCACTTACCGTCCGAAATGGTCATGCTCCCGGCGAAGCGCAAAAAGCCGGCTATCTGGGCCAGCTGGCAGCATTTCTTGGTGACGGGAACGGTGGTCAGTTCTTTTTTAACGTCCAGAGCAAAAGACACTTATTTCTCCCCCGCGTCGCGGTGCTTGACGGTGGCGATGCGTCCTATCTCCTCCAGCCTTTCGGCCACGGTATCGGCTATTACGACGCTCCTGTGGCGTCCTCCGGTGCAGCCGAAAGCAACGGTAAGGTGGTACTTGCCCTCTTTAATGTAGTACGGGATGAGGTCCAGGATAAGACCGGTCACCCTGGAAGCGAATTTGCGCGCCTCCGGGTTGGCCAGAACGTAGTCGCGGACCTTCTTGTTCTTTCCGGTAAGGGCCTTAAGCGTGGGAACGTAGTACGGATTGGGCAGGAATCGCACGTCCAGCACCCAGTCGGCCTCGTCCGGCATGCCGTGCTTGTATCCGAAGCTCATTATGCTTAAGGTAAAGCTGTCCTTGTCCTCCGCGGACAGGTATCTCTTGATGACGGCGTTCAGCTGTGCCACCTTAAGATCCGATGTATCTATTACGACGGAGGCCCTGCGCTTAACATCCGCCAGCCTCTCGCGCTCCTTCTCGATCCCGGCTTCTATGTCGCCCTGCGGCGCCATGGGGTGAGCCCTTCTGGTCTCCTTGTAGCGCCTTACTATGACGGGGGTGGAAGCCTCCAGGAAAATGATCTTGTAAGTCCTGCCGGTCCTTGTAAGCTCGTCCAGCGCCTCATTAAGGTCGCCAAAGAAATAGCGCCCGCGTATGTCCGTTATGAACGCGACCTTCTCGAACTCGCCCTTGTCCTCCGCGAGCCTTAGGAAATCCGTCATCAGCCTGGGCGGCATATTGTCCACACAGTAGAATCCAAGGTCCTCCAGGCAGTTGGCCGCGTGGCTCTTTCCGGCGCCGGATAGTCCGGTAACGATCAAAAGTTCCATTACTGTCCCTCTCTGAGATTAATTATCCTGTCATGCTCAAGCTCAGCCTCGACCACCCTCTTCCAGGCGTTCTCCACGTTTCCTACCGCGCCAGCGGTGTGAGCGTCGCTGCTGAGTATGAACTTAACGTTGTATTTCATGGCCGTCCTTATGCCCTCTACGGTAAGGCAGTGGTGACGGTTGTTTATCTCCATTATGGTATCTGTCTCTTCGCAGGCCCTGGCTATGGCGTCTATGTCGAAGTCCGCCTTGTCACCGGGGTGCGCCAGTATGTAGATGTCGTTCTCGTAAAGACTGTTTACGATGAAGTCCGTGTTGCGCGCTCTGGCGTGCTCGGATGTTGTGGCGCCGTGCTCGTGGGCCCAGCCGCTCATTACCACCGCAAGTCCTGTAAAGGGCTTCTTTCCGAAGTAGGAATAGTGGTAGCCCGCGATTATGTAATCGAAGAGCTTCTGCTCTTCCTTGCTTATGTCCAGGCTGCCGTCCGCGTTTGCCGTGTTAGCTTCCACACCCAGGCTTATCTCAAGATCCGGGAAGAGCTTCTTTGCCGCTTCTATGTCCTTTCGCATGGACGGGACACCGTTAAGGTCCATGCCGAAAGTAAGGCATCCGGGACCGTGGTCGGATATCCCCAGACGCTTCAAGCCGCGCGCAGCCGCCATGGCAGCGTTGTCCGCTATGCGCCCCTTGCCGTGCGAATACTTCGTATGCGTATGAAGATCGAATAAGATCCTGCTATTCAATGATCCTGACCTCCGGCTGGAGCATCACGCCGTACTTGTCGAATACGGTCTTCTGCACCAGTTTCATAAGCTCTAAAACGTCCGTCGAAGTGGCGCCGCCCTTGTTGATTATGAAGCCCGCGTGCAGCTCGGAGACCTGCGCTCCGCCCACGCTTGCGCCCTTAAGCCCCGCGTCCTGTATAAGCTTGCCCGCGAAATACCCTTCCGGCCTCTTGAAGAAGCTTCCGGCGCTGGGATACTGCAGCGGCTGCTTTTCCTTTCTTCTGGCCGTAAGATCCGCCACCTTTGCGTCTATCTCCGCCTGAACGCCTTCCTTCAGCCTGAACGCAGCTTCCAGAATTATGGCTCCGCAGTCCATGAAAGCGCTGTGCCTGTAGGACAGCCCGAAGTCCTTCACCTCCGGTATGCTCTTTACCTCGAACAGCGTGTCCGCAACGCATCCGTCGTAGGCTCCGGCGTTCATGTAGACAGCTCCGCCGACGCTTCCGGGTATGCCTGTAGCGAACTCCAGACCCGTAAGCCCCTTGGCGCAGGCAGCCTTGGCCGCGGCAGCGAAACTGGCTCCGGCGCCCGCCCTGAGCACCTTGCCGCGAACGCTGATCCGGGACAGCGCGGGTCCGAACTTTATTATCGTTCCGCGGTATCCGCTGTCCGGAAATAAAACGTTGCTTCCGTTGCCCAGTATCATAGGCCGCGGAAGCTCCAGCGCCTTAAGGAGCTCCTCCCTGCCGTTAACGACGACCAGTCTGTCCGCCGGTCCGCCGCAGCGGAAGGTGGTGATGCTGCTTAAAGGATAATTCTCCGTAATGTCCAGTTTTATGTCTGCCATGTCGTTTTGCCGCATGGTCCGCGGCAGTTACTCCTTATCTTCGGGCTCCGCCTGCTTAAGCAGGTCCAGTATGGAATCCAGCCTGTTGAAGACGCTGCGCTTAAGCATGCCGGTAAATGCCTCGCTGTCGCGCGTATCCATGTACTGAGCCGTCATCTTGTTATATTCCGTGTCTGTAGCGGACAGTTCCGGGAAAGGAATGCCCAGCTTCATGAACAAATAAAAGAGCGCCGCCATGGAAAGCAGGATGGTATCCTCTCCGAAGAGGTACAGCCTGTTCAGCTCCAGATGGAGCCTCGCGGCGGCGTCTATGGGATCCTCCTGCCTTTCTATGGGCTGGAGCGACTTTAAGATACCGTCCGTCATGGAGCCGAGCTCCTTGAAGTGCGGCGGTATCAGTTCCCACTCGTATACTATGGGGTTGTTGAGTCTGAAAAGAGTACCTTCCCTGCGCGGGGTGTCCGGCGAGGTTATCATGCCGGCCCAGCGGCTTAGCGTGCGCGCGTCCAGATCGTCGCCCATGTAGAGGCAGCCCCTCATGTCCGCGTACATCTCCCTGCAGTTTCCGGCAAAAGCGTAATCGACAAGCGCAATGTCGTCGCGGAACTCTCCGTCCAGGACGGCCGCCACGCTGCTCTTGGCTATCCTGCGGCCGGTTATTCTGTAGAGAGAATACATCCAGCACCACAGGTCGCTCTGTTCCATCCACTTTTTGAACTCCGGATCCGCCGGCCTTCTGGCTTTAAGTTCGGCAAGCTTTCCGGAGATCGCCTCGGTCATAACGTCCTCCGCAAGGTGTTAATTCGCTGTATTTGAAGGTGTCGAAGAATCGTTGGTGGGCATTACGTCCTTGGCGTTGCCGTAGTCGTACATTGCGTAGTCTATGTCCACGTTGCCCTTTATTCCGTTTATGCTGCCCTCGTCCGTAGCCTGCCATATAGTCATGGCGTACGGGAAGTGCGGCTCGTTGAAGTACTGGGCGAACCACCTGTCGTAGCCTTCCAGCTTGGTGATGTTCATCTTGGTCATGTACGTGCCTACTCCGCCGTAGAGCATGGGCGTGTAGCCTGCGGCCTTAAGCGTGTCGCAGAACGCGATGACTATCTCCGTACGCGTCTGGAGCGTAAGGTTGTAGGTCCTGTCCGTCTCGTCCTTGGCGCCTTCGAAGTCCATTACGACGGGCCAGGTGACGTTGTAGGGCTTGATGTTCCTGATTATCCACTCCGCCTCGTCCTTGGCCTCTTCCGGAGTTATGGCCTTGGTAACGAAGTAGACGCCTACCGGAATGCCGTTGGAAAGAGCGCCTTCGATGTTGGTCTTGAACCTTTCGTCCATGGCGTTCTTGCCGGTCTCGTAACCGCGGTAGCCTACGCGGATGAACGCGAAGTTGACGTCGTCCTTAGCTACCTTGGCCCAGTCTATTGTGCCCTGGTACTTGGAGACGTCTATGCCGCGAAGCGCGAAGTTCTTGTTGCTCCAGTTGTACTTGTTGGGCGTAAGGTCCTTGATCACAGGGTCCATTACGTACTTGCCGTTTTCGTCCTTGTAGACCACGCTGTCCGGGAACAGGAATCCCATCATCTCCCAGAGGCCGGAGCTTCTGTCCGCGTATTTAACGAACTCGTTGAGCGGCATGCTGAACATGGGCTCGTCCGGTCCTTCCGGCGTGCCGGACTCGTTGGATGTGTTGGGGCTTCCGCATGCCGACAGGGCCAGCAGCAGCGCCAGGCAAAGTACTATTATTCTGAACAGTCTGTTATTCTTCTTCAAAACGTGGTCCTTTCTTAAGTCCCCGCCGCGCGGATGATCTTCGCCGGAGAGGCGGATCCTTCGATCCCGATATGCATTCAGTATATTTTACTATAAAAAACGCGCCCGCGCAATACCACTTGCCCGGGCGTTTCCATCCGATCCGGTACCGGAAGGTTCAGCGGAAGTCGAAGCCGGCCTTGAAAGCCTTGGAACCGAAGGCTTTCCGCCAATCCTTAAGATCGTAGAGCTCCACGTCGGGGAAGCTGACCTTTCCCTCCGCAAGCAGCCTGAGAGCAGGCTCGAAAGGACCGCAGCGGCTGCCGACCACGGTGATCTCGTTTACCGGGATAAGGCTCATGTCCAGTTCTTTCTTTCCTGCGTAGGTGCTTTTAAGGATGATGGTTCCCATCTTGCGGACTATGTTCATGGCAAGGTCGAAGCCTCCGGGCGCGCCGGACGCCTCCACCACGTACTCGAAGCATTCGTCCGCGGTAAGTTCCCTGTATCCGCGGCCCTCACCGTACGGAGAAGCGACCGTGTATTCGCCTGCAAGGCGGGTCTTGGCGTACGGCTCGAACATCTTAAGCTTGTCCGCATGGTGCCCTATTACCGTAAGGTCCACGCCCGTCAGCGCCAGCGCCTGAGCGCACATGAACCCCAGACGCCCGTCGCCTATTACCGCGGCGTTCGCGGACGGATCTATCTTTACCTGCTCCGTTATCTCCAGCGCCGCAGCCAGAGGCTCCGCGAACACGGCCTTCTCCGGCGTCAGACCGTCCGGCACGACGTGCAGAAGATGTGTGGCAAGCGTCATGTATTCCGCGAAACACCCATCCTTGGACATGCCTATCACCTTGCGGTCCAGGCAGTGCTTCTCGCGGCCTGTCCTGCAGTAGAGGCAGGCCCCGCAGCCCTCGTTAAGCTCGCCCACGACAAGGCGGCCGACCAGCGACGCGTCGCCGCTCTCTATCACCTCGCCCACGAACTCGTGGCCCATTACGCCTTTAAAGCCCGGTCTGTAACCCTTAAGTATCTCCCGGTCCGTGCTGCACACGTTAGCCAGCAGAACGCGTATTAGGCTCTGGTGCGGCTCCCTTACCGGAACCGGCAGGTCTTCCCTGTATTCGGCTTTATTTCCGTCAAAAAACAACGCTTTCATGAATTTTACCCTTGCTTTTCCTTTGTCCTTATTGTAAACTTTTATGGTCGCGATTAACAGTTCTTTTTGGACGGCGGATCGCGGCGCATAGCAGACACGCAATTGGACACGGAGGGTTGACCGAGTGGCTAAGGAGCTCGCCTGGAAAGCGAGTAGGGCTGAAAGGCCTCGTGGGTTCGAGTCCCATGCCCTCCGCCAGTAACAAAAGAGAGTGCACACGCACTCTCTTTTGTTATTTGATAGAATAGTTTGGGACTCGAACCCGTGAGGGCGAGAGCGTCGTGAGAAGGTCCGGCGGACCTTCGAACAGCGAGCGGTCGAGTGCGACCGAACGGGGAGCACGAGAGACTTCAGTGAGCGGAGCGAACGTGAGTCCCATGCCCTCTCTCCTGAAAGACCAATTAAGCCCTTCCGCGCTTCAGCCTCCTGATCCCTACCGTTATCAGGAAGACCAGATTAAATGCCGCGAAATACAGACAAAGCATCATGATCGGGTTAATCCACCCCATGTTGCGAGCGGTCAGAGAGGCAGCGATCCCCTCGAACACCGGAATGCCGCCCAGATCCTTGTATAACATGAAATCGAAACCAAACAGGTAATCGATCGGTATTACTATAGCCGAAAAAGCCAGATGAAAAACAAAGCCTTTCATTACCGTTCCGTAGTTCATTTCAACATGACCGGTAACGATCAGCAGCAGCCCCAGCAGCACCATCAGAAGATGCCATATCATCGAGTAGACCGCCCCGAACGAAAGGAACGGATAATACTTGAAAGCACTCAGGACCATCATATTAGCCAATCCCCCAACTATGCATCCGGTAGCCAGCCAGGAGGCAGCAAGATCCCTGATCTGACCTTTGCAAAAGCCCGCCATCAGCGACGTCCACATGACGATAGAGCAAGTATCCAAAGGGAGCAGATAATAATTGAACCCTCCGTTTTGCGTAATATCATAATAAGATTCCCAGGAGGTCTTGCAGATATAGAAAACGATCAGAAAAATGCCTGTTGCTCTAATGGTCCTTTTAACGGTATCGTTACTGCATTTTTTATACGCAAATAACACACCGGCAATTATTACGACTGACAGAATGATGTATAAGATCTGCGGAAACGACCCGAAATCCTGCCCGCTGTATCCGGCAATATTATATTTGTAATCGAAGAAGCGATAATCTCCTCTGAACATAGCATCCAGCAAATCTTTCCCAGTGTTTTATCTTTCCGGATCCGGAACTGCCTCCGCTATCCGGTCCTCCCCGGTGAAGAACTTCCTCTGCGAGGCGTAGAACACCAGGCCGATCGCGATCCATATCACCAGCATTATGTAGCTTTCCTTTCCGAAATGCACACCCTTAAGGCCCGGTATGGGTACCAGCTGCAGTATCATGAATATGACGCTGAACGCCACGCCCGTAACAGCCATTGCCTTAAGGAACGGCGATCCGTCCTTGTCCCTCTTCATTATGACCAGCGTGGAAGCGGATGTGAACAGATATCCTATGGAAGCCCCGATGGCGCTCATGTCCACGAACCAGCCCAGAGCTTCGCGCCCCAGGATGGGCCCGGACAGCGACACTATCACGCAGAAGATCATGGCGTTCCTGGGCGTTCCGTACTTCCTGTCCACGCGTCCGAACCATTTCGGAAGATATCCGTCGCGGCTCATGGAGTACATAAGGCGCGAGGACGCAAGGTAGAAGCCCATGATGCCGGAAAGAACGGCGCATGATACGCCCAGCCCTACCAGCACCTTGCCGAACTCTCCGAGAAGCTCGGTGGCGGCGATCAGCACCACCCATTCGCCCGCCATCACCCTGTCCGGCCAGTTAGCCAGCGCCGCGGCGGCCACCGTGTTGTTGCTTACATAAACAAAGCATCCGAACACTATGGCTATTATCATTATGAAGGAGACCTTCCTGAAACTGAAATTGAACTCCTCCGCGGCCTGCGGTATGGCGTCGAAACCCACGTAGGCCCACGGCGCAATGGCGAAGGTCGCAAGGATGGCGCTGAGCACGCCCGCGGTCCCCGCATGCGCGAATTCGCTTATGTTTTCCGTAGTAGCCTGCGCAGCCATGGCCGCGTTCTTGTCGAAGCCCCAGACCGGCTCCATGTTAACGCCATTGGCCTTGGAACTTACTAGCGCGGCAACGAACAGCGTAAACACGCACACCACCAGCAGCGTGGAAAGAACGGTCTGAACGAACGCCGCCTTCTTTACGCCTATGATGTTAAGATACCCGAACAGTATCAGTATCGCAGCAGCAAGCAGCATCTCGCCCATGTAGATGTCGAAACCCGCTATGTTGTAGTGGAAGCCGAACTTAAGGATGTCCGCCTTGCCGTCCAGACCGTCGACTATCAGGCCTATGGCCGTGGAATTCATCGGGACGTTGGTAAGATACGCCACAACGAGGAACCACCCGCAGACGAAGGCCGTATTCTTGCCGAAGCAGTTCTTCGTGAAGGTGAACTCTCCGCCGGCCTTCGGATACTTGGGGACCATGTAGGCGTAGCTGAACGCTATGATTATCATGACCAGCGCTCCGAGTATCATGGCTATCGCCGTTCCCGCAACTCCGGAGTTGGAAAGGAACTTCTTCCCCGGATTGATGAACGAGCCCCAGCCTATGACGCATCCGAAAGCTATGGCCCAGACGTGCATTGGGGTCAGCGTTCGCTTTAAGGAGCCGTCTTCTCTGTTATTCGTGTTACCCATCTTTATCTTTCCTTATATGTCGTAGGTCTTGTCGATGGCCTTCAGCTCCTTGAAGGTATCGATCTCCACTATGTCCTCTTCGAAGCACTCTCTGATCTCCACGGTATAATGCTCTTTCCTGTAGACCAGCGGGACCTGTTCCCAATAGCGCTCTTTACCGCCCGGAGAGTTATAGACATCCTGAATGTCTTGGGATAGTTTCCGGCCGTCTGCCTCGTTCCAATAGGAGATGCCGACCATCTGCCAGATGTCGTCCCCTTCTCCGCCGACTTTTTCCTCCACTATGACGCCGTCCTTTACGCGGAAGCACCAGTCGTCCGAGCGCTGTTTCTTAATGCCCAGGAAATCCGAAGTGTAATGGTACTTCCTGATGATCGAAGGATTCGATATCAGAAGATCCGCCTCGAAGACGTAGGCGTTGGAAAGCAGGTGTCTGGCGACCAGCGAGGACGAGATGTTGTTAGCCTCGTTGTACGCCGGATTCTCCAGGAACCTTACCATTGGGTACTTGTAGAGAAGCTGATCGAAAAGTTCTCCGAGGTAGCCGCGGACGACCCATATCTCGTCGATCCCTGCTTCCAGGCAGGCATCTATCAGCCTGTCGATTATGCGCACGCCGTACACGCGGACCAGAGGCTTGGGCGTGTTCAGCGTGATAGGCACAAGGCGCGTACCGAAACCGGCGGCAATGAAAACAGCCCTTTTGCAGCGGTAAGGCTCCAGGGCTTGAATTCCGTCATCCGTTATTGTTCCGCGGTGTATAAGGCCTTCCTTCGAAAGCTCTTTTACTACACGGTTGATGGTACCGAGGCTGTAGCCTGTGGTATCTTCCAGTTTTCTCTGCGTAAGGGGCTCCTTGGAAGTCGCGAGCGCTTCCAGAATGTCGAATTGTTTTCTGTTCAGTTCCATATAAACTCTCCAATATATGTTAACTGAACAGATTGTAGTGCAAAAAAGCGCCGAAGGCAAGCAAAATTCGTTCATTTGCCTGCCTTCGATGATAAAATATGAACTTTTTTGAAAAACTACTCCGCTATTTCCAGCGCAACCTTCATCATGTCGTGGAAAGCGTTCTGGCGCTGCTCCGCGGTGGTCATCCTGGGGCTTCCTACTATGTCGGAGATGGTGCAGATCGCCAGAGCCTTCTTGCCCGCGCGCAGAGCGTTGGAATACAGAGCGGCGGCCTCCATCTCGACGGCCAGGACTCCCATCTTGCGCCACGCCAGAGTAGCGTCCACGCCGCCCTCAGCGTAGAACACGTCGGAGGAATAGAGGTTGCCCACCTTATACTTAAGGCCGCGCTTTTCGCACTCCTCCTGAGACTTCTTAAGCAGACCGTAGTCCGCTATGGGGGCGAAGTTTCCGCGTATGCCGAAGTTGGAGAAATAGCTGCTGTCCGTGCACGCGCCCATGCCTATGGCGATGTCGAACAGGTCCAGATCCGGATCGATGGCGCCGGCGGAACCTATGCGTATTATGGACTCAACGCCGAAGATGTTGAAGAGTTCGTACGAGTATATTCCCATGGACGGCATGCCCATGCCGCTGGCCATCACCGAGACGCGCTTGCCGTTGTAATAGCCGGTGTAGCCCTGCACTCCGCGGGTGTTGTTGACCAGCTCCGCGTCGGTAAGGTAGGTCTCCGCTATCATCTTGGAACGCAGCGGGTCGCCCGGCATAAGTACGGTCTTTGCGAAGTCCTCCGGGGAGCAGGTAATGTGCGGTGTAAGGTTTGCGTGAGTCATGATATGCCATCTCCTTTCGCGGATGCAGCCTTTAGTTGTTACGGTTTAAGTGTATTGTAATTCACGAGCTTTTTCAACTCTTTTTGACGCCCCGGGCGAATTGCTGCTCCGGACTTTTTTCTCAAAAAAAGGCCCACCGCCCCGTGGGACATATGCCCTGCTGAGGCGGTGCAATGAGTGTGTTATTATCGTACCATACGCTTCCGGGCGGCGTAAGCCCCGTGGGGGGATATAAATTGCAATATTATCGAAAAAATAATACAAGGCCGCCTGAACGACCGGAGATCTGCCGTTCTGCCTTCACGACGGGGGAGTTCTACAGCAGTTCCGCCAGTTTTTCTATCTCCTCGTCCGAAGTCGCCCAGTTTACGGCAAAGCGTACTACCCAGCGTCCGTCCTGCGCGGGAACCCAGCGACTGAAACCCACCTCCGGAGCCAGCCTGTCCAGCTGTTCCTTAGTAAGCAGCACGAATATCTGGTTGGTGGGCGACGGAGCGGCAAGCTCCACGCCCTTATCCGCGAACACCGCCTTAAGCTTTTCCGCGGTATCGTTGGCCTTGCGTCCTATCTTTTCGTACAGACCGTCCGTGAACAGCGCGTCGAACTGTGTACCGATAACCTTTCCTTTGGCGAAGAGAGCTCCGTGCTGTTTAAGTATGGTGGTAAAGCTCTTTATGCCGCCCTTCGGGAACACCGCGGCCTCGCCGAACAGCGCGCCGCACTTGGCTCCGCCAATGTAGAACGCGTCGCAGAGATCCGCTATGTCCGCGAGCGAAACATCGTTCTGCGGGCATCCCAGAGCGTAAGCCATCCTGGCGCCGTCCAGATAGAGTTTTATGCCGTACCTGCGGCAGACCCCGCTCAGCGCTTTCAGTTCCGCAAGCGAATACAGCGTCCCCAGTTCCGTGGGATGCGATACGTACACCATGCCGGGCATTACGACGTGCTCGCGGCTCTCGTCCGCCAGCCACTCCTCCATTACGCCCGCCACATCCTGCGCGGCGATCTTTCCGTCCTTAGCCGGAACAGATATCACCTTGTGGCCGCAGAACTCCACGGCGCCCGCCTCGTGGGTGTTGATGTGGGCGCTTGCCGCTCCTATCACTCCCTGGTAAGGAGCTATGAGCGTGTCTATCATGACGGCGTTGGTCTGAGTTCCGCCGGACAAGAAATAGATCTGCGCGTCCGGAGCGCCGCATGCCTTGCGTATCCTGGATCGCGCGCTTTCGGAATACTGATCGGCTCCGTACGCGGCGCCGCGTTCAAGGTTCGTTTCAAGAAGGCGCCTCATCACTTCCGGATGGGCGCCCTCCATGTAATCCGAAACGAAGCTTGGCCTTATTTCCTTTTCGGACTTGTTCATTTAATTACCTCGCTGCGATCTCTTCCGCAAGTTTCTCCAGCTGAGCGCGGACCGCATCGTCCGGCCGTCCGAGCATCTTCACCGGTGTCTCCGCGAAGGTGAGATCCTTGCATCCTCCCAAGAGCTCCGCCATGCGCCTGGCGCTTGCCGGCCCCCACATTCCGGACTCGATCAGAGCCACGAAACGCTTCTGGTAGTTGTGAGCCGCCAGGTCCTCTATGTAATCCCTTACGGCAGGGAAAACGTCTCCGTTTATGGTAGGTGACGCAAGAACCAGCTTGGACGATCTGAACGCGCCCTCCACCGCTTCGCTCACGTCGTCGCGGGCAAGGTCGAAGACCTCTATCTTAGGCTGCCCCTTGCTCTGAAGCAGCTCCGCCAGCTCTTCCGCAAGCGCCTTGGTGGCTCCGTATACGGAAGCGTAAGCGATCACGACGCCGTTGCGCTCCGGCTCGTAAGAGGACCACTTGTCGTAGAGCCCTACGCATTCCGCAATGTGCTCCCCGGTGATCACCGAACCGTGCAGCGGGCATATAGCGGATACTTCGGTCCCGGCAAACTTCTTAAGCAGCGCCTGTACCTGAACGCCGAACTTTCCGACTATTCCGAAGTAGTACCTTGCGGCCTCGCAGGCCCAGTCGTCGTACCACTCGAAGGGTCCGAACCTGCCGAACGCGTCCGCGGAGAACAGTATCTTTTCGCTCTCTTCGTAGGAGACCATAACCTCCGGCCAGTGCACCATGGGCGCGCCTATGAAGCGCAGCGTATGGGTGCCAAGGCACAGGGTATCGCCCTCCTTTACGATGACGGCGCGGCCGCTCAGGTCCTTCTTGAACAGGTTCTGCGCCATCCTTACGCCCTGGGCGCTCGTAACGATCTTAGCCTCCGGGAATCTTTCCAGGAAAAGCTCCAGGCTGGCGCTGTGATCCGGCTCCATGTGGTGAGCAACTATGTATTCCGGCGCTCTGCCGTCCAGCAGCTCCGTTACGCGGTCCAGCCACTCCTGTCCGAAACGTCCGTCCACACCGTCCATTACCGCGGTCTGCTGATCGCGGATGATGTATGAATTATACGCAATACCATCAGGGACCGGGTACTGGCCCTCGAAAAGGTCTGTATCCCGGTCCTCGACTCCTGCGTATAATATGTCTTTCGCAATGTTTAAAGCCATATTATCCTTCTTTGATTTTTAATGAAACTACTCGGTAACTTCCTCAGCGGCCTCTTCGACTTTCTCTACGATGCCTTCTTCGACTTCCTTTACCTTGTCGTCGTCCGCGAGAGAAGCGATGACTGCCTTAGCCGCCTCGATGGCTGCCTTGAACTCGCCGATCTTGCCTATCTGCTCGGGGAACTTTTCCTGAGCCAGATCCGGGAACTGCTCGAACAGGAGCTTGCCCATGGAAGTGTATACGTCCTTGATGCCCTTCTCGGCCTCGGCGATCTTAGCCTTCTGCTTTGTGGTCTCCGCGAAATCCTTTGCCTTGTCGGCTGCTATTGCGGCGCCTTCCTTAGCCTTTTCGGCTGCCTGGCCCAGCGCTTCCTTTGCCTTATCGAAAAAACCCATCTTATTCCTCCTTAATACACTGAGAGATGTTCTTCTTGTAACATTATAATTATACTTTATTTTTGTAGTTTTTGTTAATTATTTATTGAGTGTTCGTCAGAAAATATTCTTAGCAGGGACAGAGCCGCGGCGCAGGCGGTCTGGTCCTTTTTCATAACAAGGGATATCCTGGGCGAAAGGCCTCCGTATATGGTAAGCGCGGGACCGAAAGCGTCCATCAGAGCCGCGAAGACCTCCGGCTTAAGAGCGTTGCGCTCCTCGAACTCAAGCAGCACCTTGTTGAGCTGCCTTACGACCCTGGAAACGCCCAGACTGCTCGCGATGTTGCGTATCAGCGCTACGTCCAGGAGGTTCTCCGCCTCCGCCGGCGGGTCTCCGAAACGGTCTATCAGCTCGCCCTCGACTTCCAGACGGTCTCCGTCCGTCGCAATGGACGATATCCTCTTGTACATGGAGAGCCTCGTAAACTCGTCGGATATGTATTTTTCCGGAATGAAGGCCGAAACGCCCAGTTCCACCTGGGTATCCGCCTTGATCGGCGCCTCCTCCGGGCTCTGCCCCTTAAGCTCCGCCGCGGCCTCTTCCACCAGCCTGCAGTACAGCTCGTAGCCTATGGAGAGCATGTGTCCGGACTGTTCCACGCCGAGGATGTTTCCGGCGCCTCTCAGCTCCAGATCCCTCATGGCTACGCGGAAGCCCGAGCCGAACTCCGTGAACTCCTTTATGGCGCGCAGACGTTTTTCCGCGACCTCCGTAAGCACCTTGTCTTTCTTGTAGAACAGGTAGGCGTAGGCCATGCGGCTGCTGCGTCCCACCCTGCCGCGGAGCTGGTAGAGCTGGGACAGACCGTATCGGTCCGCGTCCATGACTATCAGCGTGTTGACGTTGGGGATGTCCAGGCCGGACTCTATTATGGTGGTGGACACCAGAACGTCGAAACGTCCTGACGTAAAGTCCATCATAACGTCTTCCAGCTGTTTCTCGCCCATCTGTCCGTGAGCCGCGGCCACGCGCGCCTCCGGAACCAGTTCCTCTATCTTTTCCGCCACGCGGTTTATCCCGCGCACACGGTTGTATACAACGTATACCTGGCCTCCGCGCCCAAGCTCCCTCTTTACCGCGTCCGCGATCAGCTCGTCGTCCTGCTCCATTACGTAGGTCTGCACAGGGTAGCGGTCCTCCGGCGGCTCCTCTATCACGGACATGTCCCGCACGCCTATGAGGCTCATGTGCAGGGTCCTGGGTATGGGTGTCGCGGAGAGCGTAAGCACGTCCACATTCTCGCGGAGCTTCTTAATGGCTTCCTTGTGCTCCACGCCGAAGCGCTGCTCCTCGTCTATCACCAGGAGTCCCAGATCCTTGAACTCAACGTCCTTGGACAGCAGCCTGTGCGTGCCGACTATAAGGTCCACCTCGCCGGTCTTAAGCATGGCGACTATGGCGTCCTGCTGCTTGTCCGTACGGAAGCGCGACAGCATCTCCACGTTGAACGGATAGCCCGCGAAACGATCCTTAAAGGTATTGTAGTGCTGGTTCGCGAGTATGGTCGTAGGCACAAGCACCGCGGCCTGTTTGCCCTCCTCCAGGCACTTGAATATGGCGCGGGCGGCGACTTCCGTCTTTCCGTAGCCCACGTCTCCGCAGAGCAGCCTGTCCATGGGGACGGGTCTCTGCATGTCTTTCTTTATCTCTTCCGCGCATCGAAGCTGGTCGTCCGTCTCCTGATACGGGAAGGCGTCCTCGAACTCCTTCTGCCACACGGTGTCCGGACCGAATTCGTACCCCTGGGCAAGCTGCCTTTTGGCGGACAACTGTATGTATTCCTCCGCCATATCCTTAATGGCGGCCTTGGCCCTGGCCTTGGTCTGCTGCCACTCCGAGCCGGAGAGTTTGTTGATCTTGGGCTCCATCCCCTCGGAACCTACGTATTTCTGGATGTTCTCCAGCTGGTCCACGGGCACGTAGAGAACGTCCGCGCCGGCGTACTGGATCTTAAGGTAGTCCATGGTGCTTCCGTCCACGGTAAGCTTTTCTATGCCGGTGAAGCGCCCCACGCCGTGAGCGTCGTGCACCACGTAGTCGCCCTTCTTTATGTCCGTAAAGACCTTTATCTCCGCGCCTTTTCCGCGCTTGCGCCTGGTCTTCTTGCTTCTTGCGAATATGTCGTTCTCAGAAAGGTAGACTTCCTTTTCCTTCGGGAAGACCGTGCCGCAGACGAGGCTTCCGTCGCGCAGTTCCACCTTGTTTTCAAGGCCTGCCCTGGACAGGAACTCCTTAATGTTTACCAGTCTGTCCGGGGTCTGGCAGGCTATGGTTATCCTGTACCCTTCGCCGGCGAAATGCTTCAGCTCGCGCTCGAAGTCGTCCATGTGGCCTGCGAAAACGGGAGCCTGCCTGGCTTCAACGTGCTCTATTCCGTCCAGCTGCGGGGCGTATCTTATGCCCTGGGAGAACGGCGTGCACCAGTATATGCCGGACGCCGCCTCCATGCCGTTTATCTTAAGCAGGTCTTCCGGATCCGGATGACTGGCCGCATCTGCGACCGCGCCGCTGCCCTTCTCCAGACTCTGCTTTATCATCTCTTCCTGTTCTTTTTTATAGAAATCCAGGACCTCGCCTATGCGCGCGGGGTCGTCCGCCATTATCACGGACGGCTTGGTGAAGTAATCGAATACCAGTCCGGGCCTATCGTAGAAGTACGACACGAAGCCTTCCAGATACTGGTCGTTTATTCCGTTCTCTATGCAGTCCAGCAGGTAATCCCTGCGGTCCGGAATGTCCTTCATGGCTTTTCCGACCGCCGCGGCCGCCCTGGCGTTCTCCGCGTCGGAACGCACCACGAGCTGCGCCGGATATATGCTTATGGACTCCGGAGAATCCGAGGATCTCTGCGACATCGGGTCGTACATCCTTAAGGAGTCCACCTCGTCGTCGAAGAACTCTATTCTTACAGGCATGCTCGCTCCCGGCACGAAGACGTCCACTATGTCGCCCCTTACGGCGAACTGTCCGCAGGCTTCCGCGGAGTAGGTCCTTTCGTAGCCCATCTCGGAGAGAGCTGATATAAGTTCCTCCCTTTCCACGGTGTCGCCCGGTTTTATTGTCATTGCGCAGCGCAGGAAAACGTCCCTCGGGGCGATCTTGCGCAGGGCTCCCAGGACCGGGGCAACGACGATAGCTTCTTCGTCCTCGCAAAGCGCTCTGAGCGCGGCAAGTTCGCTGTCCAGTTCCGTGCGGCTCTTGGCCTCGTAGCGCAGAGCGGCCACGTCAAGTTCCGGCAGCACGAAAACGCTCCGGTCTGTAAAGAATGCCAGATCGGAAGCCACGCGCTTCGCCCTCGTCAGAGTCGGGCAAAGGATAAGCGCCTGTCCGGGCGTCTTCTTAAGAAGTCGCGCGCAGACCGGCGCCAGTTGGTTGTCGGTTATTCCTGTAAGGTTTATCCTGTTCATCAGACTATGTTCTGTATGTATTCGTCGTTCTCGTCCTTATAATCCGAAGAGTCCGTAACGTTGGCAAGAGGATCGGACCCTACGTCTTCCGCGCCGGAATGTTCCCTGGCGCCCGCAAGATGCATCTCCGCCACGGCCTTTCTGGCTTCCTCGAGAGCCTTGGGGTAGTGCTTCTCCAGATACCTTATCTCTTCGTGTCCTATGTGCCCTTTCTCTATCTTGTCGGTACCGTATTCTATGGCATAGGAGACCAGTATCAGTGCAAAGCCCAGAACTATCTCATATACGGATATCTCCAGCACCATGAACGGACTGCGTATCCCTGCGTAGGCGACAGCGCTTATTATCCACGCCACTATGGGCAGAAGGATGCTCTCCAGTCCAAGGATGTGTATCTCCTTTGCGCCTTCGTGGGTAAAGGGCACGCCGTGTTTAAGCGAGTGTATGAAGAACTTGGATACAAAGAAGTAGTGCACGCCGAGCACCAGGCCCTCCGCGATCTCCGTTACCACCGGCGCTACCGCCGCGCGGACCGCCTGCCCGGAGGAGATCAGGTGCACAAGCTCGACCACTCCCTTTACTGTTATGTAGATGCCTGCGACGCACGCCGCCACAGCAGCGACGGTCATGAACGCGGCAAGCACTTTCATTTTGTCTCTGATGTCCTTCATTCTCCGGATGCTCCTAGATAGTGTCGTCGACAGGTATGGTAAGCTGATCGGGCATGGGCTCCTCGAAGTCCTCGTCGTCCAGCGTAAGGCTGTCTATGTCCTCTATCAGCGGAAGATCGTCCAGACTCTCGAAGCCGAAGATCTCCAGGAATCGTCTGGTAGTGCCGTAAAGATACGGACGGCCTATGCCGCTGCTGCGTCCCCTCTCCTCTATCAGTTCCCTGCGCATCAGGCTCTCCAGGACTCTGTCGGAACGGATGCCGCGCACGGCGTCTATCTGGGCCTTGGTAACGGGCTGCTTGTACGCGATTATCGCCAGCACCTCCAGCGAGGACTGCGAAAGCCTGCGTTCCTTAACGGGCGTGCAGAGCATGCGTATGTAGTCGTCGTTCTCCGCGTTGGTGCAGAGCTGGAAGCACTTGTCCATCTCGCGTACGCGAAGGCCGCTGCCGCGCTCCTCGTACTCTTCCGCAAGATCTCTGAATATCTTGACTATATCCGCGGTCGGTTCGCTCAGGAGCTCCGCCGCAGTCTTTGCGGAAACAGGCTCTCCCATTACGAACATCAGGGATTCCAGGACGGATTTTATCTTTTCTTTAGTCATTTGATCCTCCGGTCTCAACACGCTTTATGGTTATGTCGCCGAAGCGCTTCTTCTGCTCCGCCGTAACGGAACGCTGCTTAAGAAGTTCCAGCAGGGACATGAAGGTTATTACCCTGTTGAAGGGCGAATCGTCGTTCTTTATCATTTCGGAGAACTTTACGGTCTTTCTGGTGCGGAACAGTTCCGTCATCTGGACTATGCGGTTCTCCATGGACATCCTTGCGCGCTCCACTCGTTCGTAGGTGCGGTGCATCTCCTCCAGGCGCTGCTTTTTCAGCAGGAACATCATGAAGGCCTTCGCGAAGCTGTCCATGTCGCCCTTAAGCAGCTCTTCGCCCTCTCCTGTGTACTCGGAAAGGTCTTCCGCCGGCTTTACGTGGACGTGCAGGTTCAGTTCCTCCTGCTCCTTAAGGAAGTCCGCGATCTCCTTGAACTGCTTGTATTCCAGTATCCTGGCCACAAGGCTGCTGCGCGGGTCTTCCATGGGTTCTTCGCCTAACGTTTCCGCCGGTCTGGGCAGCAGCATGCGCGATTTGATCTCGATAAGCTCCGCGGCCATGACCATGAATTCCTGGGCAACTTCCACGTCGTACTTCTCGGCTTCGCGGATGTACTCTATGTATTGACTTGTTATCTCCGAGACCTTTATGTCGTAGACGCTCATCCGGTTCTGCTCTATCAGGTAGACGAGCAGATCGAACGGTCCTTCGAAGGACTGGAGCTTTACTTTATATACCATTTGTCTCCTGCTGCGGAGCTTCCGCCTCCGGTTCGATCAGAGTTATCTGTTCCACGAAATGCGTGCCGTAGCCTTTGGACGCCAGCCAGTCGGCCAGCTGTCCCTGGCGGCGCAGCACAACGTTGGTGTAGCCTGTATGATGGTTCGGTCCGTTGACCCTGGCCGGGCCCATGTTATAGGCAGCCAGACCGGAGACCACGTTTCCGCCGAAGCGCTTAATAAGAGAATCCAGGAAATACGCGCCGTATTCCAGATTATGATGAGGATCCAGAAGCATTGCCCTGGAATATCCCCTGGCAGCCGCGTATTTGGGCAGCGCCTGCATCAGGCCCAGAGCGTTGGTTCCTGCGTTGTAGACGAAGGTGCTCTCCGTCCATACCACCGCGAATATCAGCGACGGATCCACGGTCCTGTACTGCCCGGCAACGTGGCAGAACAGGTAGCTGTACTCCAGCGCAGTCTTTTCCGGTATCCTGCGGTTTATCACGTGTATGTACTCGGCAACGCCGGGTATGTAGGTCTCGTTGGGGTTGGAATCCGCCCAGCGTTTGGCGCTTACGGACGGGTCCGTGCTTATGTACATGCCGCAGACGTCCGTGTAATATATGTCGATCCCCAGACTCTTCTCCAGGAAGACCTCCGAACCGTACCAAACGCCTTTGCTGCTGCGGATCAGATCTCCGGAGTCGTGGAGCAGCACTCCGTTGACGCTCTTGAATCCCGCTGCCGCTTCGAAGCTTCCGCTCGTGTCGTGCTTTACAAGGCCGGGAGTCTTTTCTACATAAAGCGATATGAAGCTCAGATCTTCCGGGCTCTCCTGCCCGGAGTCTTCTCCTGTGAGCTTCGCTATTATGCCCTCCTGCTGTCCTCCGATCGCGGCTGACTGTTCGTCAGCCCTGTCGTCGGCGCCGCTGAGAGCGTCCGCTTCCTGCGCGGGATCTCCGGTCTCGGCAGTCTGCGGGACATCCTCCGTCAGAGCAACTATTGTGCTTCCCTCTACAGCCGAAGCCACTGCCGCCGGCGCGCTGCCGGCAAGCTGAATGTCCGTATCCCCAAGCATCTTCAGCGGAATGTAGAAAGTACCGTCTACAACGACCGGAGGATCTTCCATCGTCCAGCCGTAGATGAGCTTTCCGTCCAGGTAGACGTCGCCCTTTATGTATTCCGCGTGGACCGTGTCCACCCTCTCCGGGTCCGCGGTCTCGGCTTCCGCATAGGGAACGAGCAGTGCCGCCGAAAAAAGCACACTGCAGACAGCTACCGCTATCAGACTGAACAGGGTCCGTCCTATTCCCTTTGCTATCTTCTTAAACAATATACCGTCCTGTCAGCGCCTCGCTCCGGTGCGTCAGACAAGGCTGAAGCACTCGGCCAGTACCGAGGCTATGGCATCCGCCGCGTGACCGTCTCCGAACGGAGAACCGAACTGCGACATGCCCTTGTAAACGTCTTCGTTGGTAAGCAGCATCCTTATGCTGTAGATGATGTTCGCGGGATCCGTGCCCACGATCATCACGTTGCCCGCCGCTACCGCCTCCGGCCTTTCGGTGGCGTCTCTCGTAAGCAGCACAGGCTTTCCGAGCGCGGGAGCTTCCTCCTGGATCCCGCCGGAGTCCGTGATCATGAAGCAGCAACCTTTCATAAGTTCCAACATCTGCCTGTAGGGCACCGGCTCCATTATCTTAAAGTTGGCAGGTACGGGTATCAGCGACACTGTCTGCCTTACTTCCGGGCTCGGATGGATGATGTATACGAACTCCACGGAGGGGAACTCCTTCGCAGCCTCCGCCACCGAGCTTATTATCTCCGTCAGGTGATTCTGAATGTTCTCTTTCCTGTGGCATGTGACTATGACATAGCGCTTTTCCGCTTTCTTCGGCAGGCCTATGTTCATGAGCCTTATGGCGTCTATGGAAGTGTTTCCGGTGACGATTATCCTCTCGTCCTGGATGCCTTCCGCGATCAGATTGGCCTTGGCTCCCTGCGTGGGCGCGAAGTGAAGATCCGCTATCCTGGAGATCAGCTGTCTGTTCAGCTCCTCCGGGAAAGGCGAAGTCTTGAGTCCGGTGCGAAGCCCTGCTTCTACGTGCGCCACGGGTATTCCGCGGTAGAACGCGCAGAGCGCCGCAGCGGTTCCCGTAGCCGTGTCGCCGTGGACCAGCATCAGGTCCGGCATGTATGTATCCAGGTATTCGTCCAGACCTATGAGCACCTTGCCCGCGACTTCGGAAAAGCTCTGTCCGTCGCGCATTACGTTAAGGTCGTGATCCGGGACTATGGAAAAATCGTTGAGAACTCCGTCCAGAAGCTCCCTGTGCTGGCCGCTTACGCAGACCTTGCACTCGAAGCGCTTGTCCTGCTTAAGGCGCAGTACCACCGGAGCCATCTTTATGGCTTCCGGGCGCGTTCCGAACACCGCGAGTATCTTTACCGGAGACGCTTCGGCAGTCTCCTTCTTTCCGGGGATCCGGGAAGCTACGGAGCTGTCCTGCTCCTTTTCAGCATCCCTGGCGGCCTTCATTGCCTTAAGTTTTGCCAGATTACTGTTTGTCGTCGATAACATCGATTATAAGTCCTGCCTCTTTCGCCATCTGCTGTGCCAGCTCGTCCGGGTAGGTCTCCTTTATTACCACCCTTTTGATGCCGGCGTTTATTATCATCTTGGTGCATATCACGCAGGGCTGCGTGGTGCAGTAGAGCGTGGCGCCCTCTATGGAGTGACCCAGGCACGCCGCCTGGATTATCGCGTTCTGTTCCGCGTGCAGACCTCTGCAGAGCTCGTGCATCTTTCCGGAGGGAACACCCATCTGCTCGCGGAGGCATCCGACCTCCGAGCAGTGCCTTATTCCTCTGGGAACCCCGTTATATCCTGTGGCGATCACCCTGTTGTCCTTTACGATGACCGCTCCAACGCCGCGCCTTATGCATGTGGTGCGCTTGCGGGCCAGTTCCGCCATCTCCATGAAGTATTCGTCCCATCCGGGTCTATTCTGTTCCATTGGTACGCTCCTGATAAAACACTTCGTCCAGCCACAGTCCTCCGGCCGGCGCTATTATTCCGGCGTTGGACCTGTCCTTCGACGCGATGATCCGCGCCATGTCTTCCGGCTGCCGCTTTCCGAGACCTATCTCGACAAGCGTGCCGGTTATTATCCTTACCATGTTGTAGAGGAACGCGCTGCCCTCTATGGTAAGCTCTATCTCCTGCGGGTCCTCCTCCAGCCTTTTTATGTTTAAGCTGTAGACCTCGCGGACGGTGCTGCCTTCCTGGCTGCCGCTGCTGCGGAAACACGCGAAATCGTGCTCACCCTCCACAGACGGACATGCCGCTCTCATAGCTTCTATGTCGAGCGGCCTGGTTATCTGCCAGCGGTAACGCTTAAGGAATATGTCCGGCGTTTCGCTGTTCCTTATTCTGTATATGTATCTCTTGCCTTTGGAATCGAATCTGGCGTGGAAACCTTCCGGCATCTCCCATGCGTCCAGGATCCTGATGTCGCTGAGGCCTTCCAGCCTGTCGTCCGCAAGAGCGGTGTTGAACACCGCGGGGATCTTCTCCACGGGCACACCTATCTCCGTTATGAGAGTCGCTGCCTGTCCGTTGGCATGAACGCCCGCGTCCGTCCTGCTGGCGCCCGCAAGCTCGACCGGAACGGAGAAATACTCCGAGAGCACTTCCTCCATCCTGCCGCACACCGTCCTCAGTCCCGGCTGCCTCGCCCATCCGTGGTAGAGGGAACCGTCGTACTGTATCTTAAGCAGCAGATTCCTCATGGCGGATCATCTGAACTCGCCTATGGCTCCGAATCCGGGTGCCAGAACGTACTTGCATTCCGTGGTCAGAACGCCGTAGGCTCCGTTGAGCTTGAACGAGATGTATCCTCCGTAAACTGCCATTACCGGGCACTCGTCCGTTTCGGCCGCGATCAGGATCTCGCCGTTAAGATCGATGATGCCCCAGTATCTGCCTTTGGAAACGACGGCTATTCCGCTGCTGAAAGCTCCGGTGTCGCTCTCTTCGCCGCTGTAGCCGGTCTTAAGAGCCTTAACGTCGTCAAATTCGCAGGGTATGATGACTTCGCCGAGGTCGTTGATGAAGCCCCAGCCTTTGCCGTCATAGACCGCGCCGAGTCCCTCCGAGAACGGAAGAGCCTTCTCGTATATGCATCCTACGACCCTGCGGCCGTTCTTGTTCATGTATCCGTACATGCCCTCGGCGTCCTGGATGAGATACATTCCGCCTTCGCAGTGAGCGATGCTCTTGTAGATGCACGGACTTACCAGCGCTCCGGTATCGGATGCCAGACCGTACAGGCCCTCTTCATTGCGCACGACGATCATCATGTTATCGTCGAATCCTGCCGGGGAAGCGTCCATGCCGGCCGGAAGCGACGCGAGCGCCAGACCTGTGGTATCTATTACGTAAGCTACTTCAGGATATCTGTTCTCGTTGTTCTCTGCCAGCGTAGCGTTGGTGGTGCGCATGATGACAGCCTTGCCGTCCCTGAACGGGGTGGCGACCTCCAGATACTTGAGAGTCTTGTAGTTTACGCCCTTGGTGGCGGGAAGCTTCTTGATGGTTATGGCTGCCTTGCCTTCGGGGTTTACGTACTGTGTCTTCTGATCGTAGCTGGTGGGTATGGTAACGGCGGCGATCCCGTCGGAGAATACAGTCGCGACATTGAGCGGCTGCTTCTCTATGGCGGAAAGGACCTCCTCGCCGTCTCTGTTGATGTAGATGTAGTCCGAGTAAAGATCGTTGGCGCGGGCGTAATCTCCGCTGAAGCTCAGAGCGTTCTTGTACTTGGCCGGTACCTTCCACTCACCCTGAAGATTGATGTATCCCCAGAGCTCCGTGGACGCGTCCATGGCGGGCGCCAGAAGATCCGCGCTGTAATCGGTCGCGGCAGTAAGCTCCACCACGGTCTTGTAAGCCATCTTTTCTTCCAGAGTCAGCTCGTCATAGGGAGTGGGCTCGTCGGATCCGTCGGCAGAGTTCCTGCCGGGGATGGTATTGGTGGTGCTGAGCTGTATGGTGCAGGCGCTCATGCCGAATACGATCGCTGCGGCTAATAAAACTGTTAAAAACTTCTTCATGTGCATAAGCTCCGATAAAACTATCCTTTACTTCTGCTCGGGCTTCCAGGATGATTTAAGCCCTACTATCTGGTTGAACACCGGAGCGCCTTCCTTGCTGAGCACGCTGTCGGCGATGTAATATCCGCTTCTGAAGAACTGGAAGCGTTCTCCGGCCTTCACCTGCGCCACGGAAGGCTCCGCGTACGCAGTAAGTTCCGTCCTGGAGTTCGGGTCGAACTCGTTCCTGCCGGTCTCCTCGTTGGGATAGGCAAGGTATCCGTACTCCCTAACAGGGACCTTTACGGCGCTATCCGCTTCCACCCAGTGGATGGTACCCTTTACCTTGCGGCTGTCCGCTCCGGGCGTTCCGCTCTTGGTATCCGGGTCGTAGGTGCAGAGGACTTCCGTAACGTTTCCGGCCTCGTCCTTTACCACTCCCGTGCAGGTAACGAAATACGCTCCCTTAAGGCGCACTTCGTTGCCGGGATACAGGCGGAAGTACTTCTTCGCGGGCACTTCCATGAAATCTTCCTGCTCTATGTACAGATGTCCGCCGAAGGGCACCTTACGGCTGCCCATCTCCGGAACGTTAGCGTTGTTCTCTATCTCGCAGAGTTCCGTCTTTCCTTCCGGCCAGTTTGTGATCGTAAGTTTAAGAGGCCTGGATATGACGAAGCGGCTCTCCACCTTGTTCTTAAGATCGTCGCGGACGAAGTATTCAAGCTGGCTCATGTCTATCAGGCTGTTTGCCTTGGCCACGCCTATGGCGTCGCAGAAAGCGCGGATGGCTTCCGGCGTGTAGCCGCGGCGCCTCATGCCGGCTATGGTGCAGAGTCTGGGATCGTCCCATCCTTCTACAAGTCCATCTTCCACAAGCTTCTTTATGTTGCGCTTGCTCATTATGGTGTTGGTAAGGTTGAGCTTGGCGAACTCTATCTGCTGCGGAGGCTCCGGCCAGTCCAGACTCTTCAGGGTCCAGTCGTAGAACGGTCTGTGATCCTCGAACTCAAGCGTGCAGAGGGAGTGCGTTATGCCCTCTATCGCGTCCTCCAGAGGGTGCGCGAAGTCGTACATGGGATAGATGCACCACTTGTCGCCGGTGTTCTGGTGGGAAACGTGCAGCACACGGTATATGACAGGATCCCTCATGTTCATGTTGGGGGAGGCCATGTCTATCTTTGCGCGTATGCACATCTCGCCGTCCGCGTACTTTCCGGCGCGCATATCCTCGAAGATCTTAAGGGATTCTTCCGGACTGCGGTCCCTGTTTCTGTCGTTGGTCCCGGGCTCCGTAAGAGTTCCGCGTGTGGCGCGCTGCTCTTCCTGCGTCATGTCCGAAGCGTATGCCAGGCCCTTCTTGATGAGCGTGCGGCAGCACTCGTACATCTTTTCGAAATAGTCCGAAGCGTGATGCAGTTCCGCCCACTCGAAGCCCAGCCACCTTACGTCTTCTTCTATGGATCCGACGAACTCGTCGTCCTCCTTGACGGGGTTGGTGTCGTCGTAGCGGAGGTTGCAGCGTCCGCCGTACTTAAGCGCGGTCCCGAAATTCAGGCATATGGACTTGGCGTGTCCAACGTGCAGGTAGCCGTTGGGTTCCGGCGGGAAACGAGTGATTATCTCGTGCGAATACTTGCCTTCCGCGATGTCCTTTTCTATTATGTCGTGAATGAAATTACCTTCCACGGTCTCTTCTCCTTGCGTGGCGCTCGGCCCTTTCGTTCCGCGCGTTCGGAACGCACGAAAACAGATGCCTAGACTTATCCACCTTAAAAATCTTGACGATATATTATACACTATACTATATATACTTGTAAATGAATTAATTATTTCGGTTTTTTTACAAAACCGCTTGATTTTTTGCGCCGGATTTGCTATGTAATAATATACATTGCTTTGAATGCAGCGCTTTTCGGAGGCCCGCCATGATGATAGATACGATAGACGCAAAAATACTGGAAGTCCTGCAGGAGAATGCCCGGGTATCCATCTCCGAGCTCTCCAAGAGGATCAACCTTTCCCTATCCGCGGTAAGCGAACGCCTTAAGAAGCTGGAAGCCAGCGGCATCATAAAGCAGTATACCGCCGTGCTGGATCCCATCGCCATGGACAAAGAACTCAGCGCCTACATGATGATCAACGTGGACAACTCCGGAAGCATCACCGAGCTTATAAAGCTCATAGAAAACTCCGAGGAGATACTGGAGGCCTACTTCGTTGCCGGCGACTGCGACTACATACTGCGCATAGCCACGAAGAACACCGCCACCCTTGCAAACCTTGTAAACCAGGTGAAGGCCGTAAAGAGCGTAAAGCGTACGGAGACAACGATACTGCTGAATAAATACAAGCAGCTGTACAGCGTGCCCCCTCAGGCCAACAAGCTCTGAACCAGGAAAACAACAAGACCGCCGGAATATATCCGGCGGTCTTTTCATTTTTCAGATATGATTTTTTCTTAGATCTTCAGTCCATGTTTTATAGGACTTTCAGCCCTTATTTCTTGGACTTCTTGCCCTTCGCGTTCTGGGCGCGCTGCTTCTCGGCTGCTTTCTCGGCCTCTTCCCTGGCCTTGGCCCTGTTCCTTACGGAGCGGGGGATCTTTCCGCCGGCTTCCTTTACGGAGCGCGGTCCCTTGACCTTGAATACGCTGGCGTCGTGGGCTGCCGCCATCTCCGCCTCTATCCTGGCTTCGGCTGCCGCCATCTCAGCTTCCCTTGCCGCCGCGGCCTTTGCCCTTTCGGCGTTGGCCTTGTCTACGGCCCTCTGGGCCTTGGCTCTTTCCTTCTCGCAGTAAGCAGTGGCCTCTTCGATGGAGATGCCCTTCTGCTTGGCTATCTTATACGGGTTGAGCTTCTTGGCTACCTCGAGCGCTACGTTTACGTCCGTCTCCGCAGCCTTCTTCTTGTTCTCCCTGGAGGAGAAGAAGAACATCAGTCCGAACATGGCGATCATCAGCACGGTGCTGATTATACCGTCCGTCTTTACGTTTCTGGTCTTAAAAGTAGTGGTCTTTGCTTCGCTAGTTACCGATCCGGAAACGGAACGGATGCCGGGCTGTATGTCCACCTTATACTCGGAGTTCTGCTGCAGTTCTCCGCTGATGACCAGCCAGAGCTCGTCCTGATACCTGTCGTGGTGAGCTATGACGTAATCCACGGGATTGCCTTCGCTGTCGCTGATGACGATCTTGAGCTTGTTTGCCGCGTCCAGAGCTTCGTCGCCGTTCATGTTCTCCGAGAACTTGATCTTTACAGCCATGTTGGCAGGCTGCTTTCCCGTGGCGCCGTCTTTGGGCGTTACCTTAACTATGCTGAGATCCGCGGCGCACGCGCTTACCGTGGATGCGAGCATAAGGACCAGTGCTGCGATTATCGCGGCGAGTCTTTTCATTTTACTTCCTCCGCCTTAGTGTTTTTATTCCGTAATTCTTTAAAGAATTCTTTAAGTATCGCGCTGCATTCCTGCTGAAGAATGCCTGTATGGAGCTCCACCTGATGGTTTAGTCTGTCGTCCGACGGTATGTTTGCCAGCGACAGGCAGGCTCCGGATTTTGGATCCAGCGTTCCTATGTACAGGTGCTCTATCCTTGCCAGGACTATGGCTCCGGCGCACATGCTGCAGGGCTCCAGCGTTACGTACATGCTGCACCCCGGAAGCCTCCAGCCGCCCAGATTGCGGGCAGCCTCGCGTATGGCTTTCATCTCCGCGTGGCAGGTGGGATCCTTGTCGGTCTCGGTGCTGTTGAAGCCCCTTCCGACTATCTCGCCGTCCTTTACGACCACGGCTCCTACCGGCACTTCGCCGGCTTCGTAAGCCATCCGCGCAAGTTTAAGCGCTTCTTCCATGAACCGTTCGGGCATTGTGCTCCTCCAAAACGTACTGTTTATATTAACACAAAAGTACTTGACTTAGCAAGCACTTTAGGAGCATAATAAATTGCTTATCCGCCCTCATAGTTAAACGGATATAACGGAGGTTTCCTAAACCTTTGTTCGTGGTTCGATTCCGCGTGGGGGTACCATAAAAGAAAAGCCCCGTTCTGATCAGTCAGGACGGGGCTTTCTGTTTTCGCGGAGACTATTGCATAGTTGGGTACCTTCTCCGCTTTTTAATTTTCTTTGATGATTGACCTCATTTCCTGACTGATATTCGACCTCCTTATTTACTTCTTTTAGCTCTGATTTACGGTTTAATTATAAAAAAAGACGCATCTTGAAATGCGTCTTCGGAAAGGGCAAAAATGCTCTGTTTTCAGTATATTGCGTCTCTTACAGCGTCACATCGGGCGCTGACGTGCTTTTTTTTGCGTTTTTTCGATCTTTACAGGAACCGGCTTATGGCTTTGCGGAACGCCTCTATCGCTGTCATATCTCCGTCTTCTACGGCGTGAGTTATGCAGTGGGTTATGTGCTCGTTGATTATCTCCTTGCCCAGATTCTGCAGCGCGGAGATGACGGCGGACAACTGGATCAGAACGTCCGCGCAGTCCTCGTCGTTCTCTATCATGCCTTTTACATGCTGAAGATGCCCGGCAGCCTTGGCCAGCCTGTTGATCTGCCTGGTCTTTTCTTCCGGGGAATGATAATGACCGTGCGCCGGCTTGTCGTCGACATCGTGCGTGTGGGTTATTATCCTTCCTTCGCTGTCCGTATGCGTATGAGTTACCTTGCTCATGTCGCCCTCCCTGCGTCTTTATTGCTTTGCCGCGGTCCCGGGACCGCGAGGCCTACCAGCGGCTTACCAGCGGCCTTTCATTGCGTCTATGAATATTATCGCGGCGTGAGCTACGTCGTTAGCGTCGAACGCCGCAAGTATGTTCCTGGAAAACAGCACCTGGGCGTTGGCGTCGAATTCCTCGTCGCCCTTCCAGATGGAGATGCGTACGCGTATGCCCGGGAACAGCTCGAATTCCACGCTGCTGTCCGCTCCGGGGACTTTCTTCGCGCCTATGCGGGCGGCCGCCGCTTCGAAAGCGTCCAGGTCCTTGCCGAAAGACCTGGCGAGCCTTCCGTTGCACAGTCCTGAAAACTGTACGCGATACTGTTCTCCCCAGGGGATCTCCGGGTAGGATATCATGTCCTCGGATACAGGCGCGAGGGTACCGTTCATCACTAGCCTGGCGAAAAGTATCGCGCAGGCAGAGCTTGCTTTGCTTCCGTCGTCCGTGTAGAAGCAGTCCATGTCCGGCCATACGAGTTTTACCGGACGGCCCAGGAATACGCTGCGGAACGCGCCGTCCTTATACTCCACACCGCTCTTGGCGGAGAGCATTACAGGATCCATGGCCGCGAACTGCTCTTTATAGTACTCCAGAGGCACCTCTGTCATGTTGTTCTTGATGATCATAATTATCCGGAATAAAAGTATCTTTAATCAAACAGACTGCTATCGGTATGGGGCAGGAAGCACGCCGCAAGGAACTCGTCCATGTATCCGGGCTCGGTGGAAAGCTCTATGTAAGTCATGTTCCGGCCGATGTCGAACACCTTTTCCGTCGCCTCTTCGGAGAGCAGCATCGCGCACGCTCCGGTAAGGGACGAATTACCGATGTACGAATATTTATTCAGGTCCGCCTTGGGAAGCATGCCTATCTCTATGGCCTTTCCTATGTCAATTCCGCTGCCTATTCCGCCCGCGATTATTATCTTGTCTATGTCGTCTACGGTCATGTCCAGAGACTTGAGCATGGTGCGGATGGCGGAGAAGATGGCGCCCTTTGCCCTTATGAAGTTGTCTATGTCTCCCTCGGTAAGCTCTATGGCCTTCCCGGTGACGCTCTCTTCCGCGGACGCAACTATGTAGTTCCCGCCGTACTCGTCGTAGCGTATCCTGTCGGACTGGCGTATGAACTTTCCCTTGGCGCTTATCGCTCCGGTCCTGAACAGTTCGCCTATAATGGAAATGAGGCCGCTGCCGCACAGACCCGCGGGCTTGTCGCCTGCTATGAGCGTATATTCGGGCTTAAGGCTCTCGTCGTCCAGATGTATGCTGTCGATGGCTCCGGTGGTAGCTCTCATTCCGCAGCTTATGTCGCCGCCCTCGAAAGCCGGACCTGCGGAGCAGGCGCAGCACAGCATGTAATCGCTGTTGCCCAGGACCAGCTCTCCGTTGGTACCAAGATCTATGAACAGCGACATCTCCGGGGCGTTCCACATGAGGGTGTCCAGTACGCCCGCGGTTATGTCTCCTCCCACGTAGCTTCCTACGTTGGGAGCAAGTATGAGATCCGCGTCCTTAGCTGCGGGAATTCCTTCCTGCGCGGCTTTAAGGCCTTCCAGCTCCAGGAACTGGGGCACGTAGGGCTCCAGTCTTATGGTCTGTCCGTCCGCTCCCATGAACAGGTGCTCCATGGTCGTATTACCGGCTATGACCACCCTGGAAACGTCCTCCGCCTTTTTGCCGCTCTCCTTAAGAAGCGCGGTTATTATCGGTATTATGGTTTCTTCTTTTACGGCTTTCTGAAGGCGCTCCACTCCGCCCGGCTTGGACTGCTGTATTATGCGGTTGATGACGTCCGCGCCGTACTTTATCTGCCCGTTACCTCTGCTTGCCTTACCCAGAACGTTTCCGGAAGCCATGTCCAGAAGCGCGCCGGTAACGGTAGTGGTGCCGATGTCTATGGCTATGCCGTAGCCGCCGCATTCGCAGCCGGGCTTTATGCCTGAAGCGAAAATGGCTTCGATGGCTTTATTGTAGCGTTCGAGCTCCGCGGGAGTAGACAGGTCGGCCGTAGCTATGTCCTGCTTGAAGGCGCTGGCGGATCTGGGTATCCAGACCACGGCGTCGCCTATCACCTTGCTCTGGCAGGCAAGGTACCACATGTCTTCCCTGTCCGCCTGGGAGAGTCTGGGATTGTCCGGCATCTCAAGCGCTCCGGATATAAGGCGCACCCTGCATTTTCCGCAGGTTCCGTTTCCGGCGCACGGAGCGTCGATCTCTATGCCCTGCGCCAGCGCAGCGTTGAGGACCTTTTCCCCTGCCTCCACCTGGCACTTCTTGTCTTTTTCGCCTTCGATCTTAAAAGTCAGTGTATACATTTGATCCTTTAAAAGACTGCCCCAGGAATGATCCCGGGGCAGTCGAAAACTCAGCAGCAGCTTACATTATCGGATCCATGCCAAGCGCGGGATGTCCCTTTTCGGTAAGGAAAGCAAGCAGCGCTTCGGGATCGGTGGCTATGGTCTCGTCGCCTATCATGTCGACGAAATCGTCTATGCCCAGGACCTCCTTGGCAGTCTTGTTGAGCCTCGTGCGGAGGTCGTCCTTAAGCTCCTTGGGCATCCAGACTATTCTGGCGATGCCGCCTTCGGCGCTTATGAACTTCTTGGAGGCTATGAAGTGGCGTCCGTGTCCCATGAAGCCCGGAGTCTGGACTCCGCCGCCGGTCATGGAAGCAAGCTCTCCGAATGTCATTCCGGTAGGAGTCATTCCGGAGTATTCGCGGTTTACTACTACTACGCCGTTGGAGAGAGGCTCTATTCCGCAGATGCACTCGAAGCAGCCGCAGCTGGTCATCGGGTCTTCGATCAGGGAGTAGAGAGTTACGTTCTCTACCGCGCCGTGGGTGGCGTCCGCAACAGCCTCGTTTACAGCCTCGTACTTACCGAGACGCTCGTCTATGAGTCCCTTCTTCGGGATAGGACGGGACGGGCCGGTCGGATCGAGGTCGTAGGTAGCCTTGGCGTCGAGCCAGGAAACGGCTCCGCAGAGTCCGAGTCTTTCGGGAGTTACTACGCAGCAGTGCGCCGGAGCGAAGCTCTGGCAGAGTATGCAGGTGTAGAACTCGTCTACGCTCTCGTCGCTGAGGGAAGCAAGCCTGTCGTCGCGGAAGCGGTAACGGGGCATGGCCTCTTCTTCCATAAGCTTGTTGACCTTATCTATGTCGGTGATGAGGGTGACTTCGCACTTGTCGACTACGGAGTCGAACTCATCCATTATCATGCTGTAGAGCACTTCCGCGAAGTCCTTCAGCCTGAGTCCGGCATTGTAGGTATCCTTGCTGATACGGATCCTGAACAGGTTGCGCTGTCCGGTGTGCATTACGCCCTCGATGTAGTTGAACCACTGGTGGAACCTGCGCTCGATTACGGACTCGAAGTCCTTCTGCATCTTGGCGCCGTACACCTTAACGGTGGTGGCCAGAGGCAGGCGGACTATGTCGGTAGCGTCCTCGGGGATGTCCGGACCGTCGATGGTGATCTTGTGGTCCTCGACGTCGTTGGGGTCCTCGCACATGGTAACGAGCTCGAAGGTCGGGTTGTGATCGGAATCGAACTCCGCGTAGGTAGCGGCCTTTCTGATGATCTCGCCCTCGAAGGCGGAAGCGAAGCTTACGGGAAGCTTTACGGCCTTTGCCTTTACCTTGATGTTTCTGAGCTCAAGGGAAGTCTTTACGGTCTCGGTGTGATCGAGTACGGAAACGAGAGCTCCGGGTACCTGGTTCTCGCCGAGGTCGATGTCCACGACTACCGGGAAACCGAGAGCTATGGCGCCTGCGCCCGCGGATACTACGACGTTGTCGATAGGTCCGAAGGTATTAACGAACGCGGGAACACGGTCCTTGGTGTACTTGAGCAGTCCGCCGAGATCTCCGGGGTTGAGAGCTCCGAATATCAGAGCCGCGCGGACAGCGACGGTAACTACGTGGATGACTGCGGTAACATCGTGGCCGAGCGGTACGACACGGTACTCGAGACCGATCTTAACGCCCTGAGCTATTACCTGGTCTATTACGTTTCCTACGAGGAAGGTAAGAAGTCCCTTATCCTGGTAATCTCTTACGACCGCCGCAACGTCTGCGGGATCAGCAGCCTCGCCCAGGACTACAGCAACACCGGGGATGTCTCCGGTTACAAGAGGAACGCCCAGCGAACGGATTATCGGATCCGGAACGAAACCTATGCCGGCCTCGTTCTCGTAGGGGTTCTCGCTCTCTACGTACTTAAGAGCTTCCAGGATCTCCGCGCCGACCGCCGTAGCAAGTCCTGCGTTGAGAGCCTGTCCCAGGTCCTCCTGGTTGGTGATGAGGGACTTGAGGACTCCGACGCAAGCGGGAAGGTCTCCGAGCTTTTCTACCTTAACGCCGGTAGCAGCGTAGATCGTAGGAAGGAAGTAAGCGGTTCCGGGAAGGACTACCGGCTTATCTTCTCCGTACTTCTTGATCGCATCGTTTACCGCGCCTTCCGTAAGTCCGGCAACGGCATTCGATCCGCCGTAGATAAGATCTGTTAACACACTCATTTTTAAACCTCTCAAAAATTATATCTTACTGTTTTTTGCCCGAACGTTATATCTCCAGGAAGGAGTCCGCGTAGAGGAAGTGGTTCTTGATTATGTCGGCAGACTTGATGGTCTCCATGAGCCTCCTGTCGCAGGGGTTCGCGATGGCGGAAGTAAGGCCCTTGCACATCGCCATGGCTACCATGGTGCTGTCCAGTATGGGCCTGATCAGCTTGGGCGTTCCGTTGGAAACGTTGGACAGTCCGCCGGTGGAGTTGAGTCCCATGTCGGAGAGCTGGCCGATGAAATCCAGAACGTCGAGCTGCTTGTCCTGCATTCCCTTGATTACGAGGAACAGAGGATCGAACCACAGGTCTTCGGCTTCCATTCCGTGTTCCATTCCGCGCTCCAGGAGCTCCTGGCAGTAGGTCATGCGCTCGTCGTTGTCGGCGGGTACGCCGGCCTTGGAGCACAGAGCGATAGCTATGGCATCGTTTGCCGCCGCAAGATCGATGTTCTCGATCCTGTCTCCGGCGTCGGCCGAATTGACTATCGGCTTGCCCTTGCTGCGGTTGTAAACGGAAATGCCTGCCTCTATCGCATTCCTGTTAGCGGTATCGAGCGCCAGGGGAACGTTGTCGCAGGCCTCCTGAATCGTCTTTACGGCCCACTTCATGAGTTCCGGACCGTTCTTTTCCGCCGGTCCGATGTTGACGTCGATGTAAGTAGCTCCGGCCGCGATCTGTTCCTTAGCCCTTGCGATTATGGGTTCCGGATCCATCTCTGCCATCGCCTTCTTGATGACCGGTGAAATGCAGTGGATACGCTCACCGATTACAACGAATTTAGCCATAGTTAACCTCCTGTCTTATGCCTAAATTGACTCTTTCATGAACTTTACAAGTCCGGTGGCTTCGTTCGGCGCGACAACTATGGTCCAGCCGGGGAGTCTTTCTTCGAGTTCTCCCTTAAGAACGGCAGCCTTTCCGGGTATAACGAGCTTGCGGCTCTTTATCTTGTCTTCCACACCGTGCTCCTTGATGAACTTGGCTATGCTTCCGGCGCTGAACTTTCCCGCGGCCCAGGCGGTAAGCACGGAATATCCGCCGGCGTCCGAAATGAGGAAGTTGCACGGAACTCCGCTGCGCTCCAGCTCTCCGGATACTACGAAGTACGTAAGAGCGAAGTCTACGGTGGTTACGCATACGCTGTTCTCGTCCGCGCCGTTGAGCGGGTAGATGCCCGGCTCGACCTTCATCGGCTTCTGCGGATCGGTGAATATGTTCTGCCTGAGGCCGTAGAGCGGAAGCGCCTGGCCGTAGGTCATTCCGTCCATGATGATTATGGAACCGTATTTAACGACGAACAGCGTTGCCAGAGCGGTCTGCATGTACTGGTCGCCTCCGGCGAGCTTGGCGACGTTGACGATCGACGGATAGCCGAACGTGCGGTCGTTGGCCTTAAGAGCAGCTCTTCTGACCTCGACGGCGTTAGTGAACGCGTCCTTCATTGAAGCGCCGGTAACGTCCAGGACCAGGTCCTTGTATCCGAGCTTTTCTATGGCTGCGGTCGTATCGTAGAGAGTGTCCAGATCCGGAGCGCTTACTCCCAGTACTACGCCGTATTTCTTTGCTATCTCGACGAACTGAGCGTAGTTCTCCGGGGTAGCGCCGTTGAGTACGGGCTTCTTGGCGGCGCAGATCTCGAGAGCTGCTTCCGCGGCAGCCGCGTCCTTAACGTCCAGGATGAGCAGCCTGTCCTTCTCGGAAAGCTTCTTTACGGTATCAGCAAACGCCGCTGCGTCCTTGCACTCGACGTTGAGAGCTTCCACATACATGCGCTCGCCGATACGGTCGTAGTCTATCTTTTCGAGCTCGGCGATCTTTTCGTCCGCGTTCTCGGTAACGTCGACCGCGAAGAGGCTCCTGGAAACGAAGGTCTTTTCGTGACGGTACAGAACCGTCTCGCCGCCGAGAGTATGCTCGGAGGCACCGGTCCCTACCTTGATGGTCTTCATCGGAGGCGCCGTAGCTTCGCTGAGCTGAGCGATGGCGTCAGCCGACATGTGCGGGCACTTCTCTACAGCGATAGCGCCCTGGGCTACCTTCATGGCGAAAGCCATGCAGGTGGGATTTCCGCACTCCTTGCAGTTGGTCTTAGGAGTAAGTTTGAATATGTCAAGTCCTTTTAATGCCATTTCGATAGTCCCCCTTTACTTAAGTCCGGCGATCATTCCGGAAATGGTAGCCACGGACTGCGGATGCATGAGTAGTACAGCATCGGATCCACCGGCTATGACAGCTGCGGCAGTGCAGACTTCCATGTTGATCCCGCGGGATTCTCTGGAGCCCCACTCGGGTATGTCTTCCTCGGACACGACCGCTTCCTTGACGGCCCAGGCCTCGGAAGCCACCGGTGTTATGATGGGCATCTGAAGCATGACGTCGTTCTGGGAAAGCGCCGCGGACCTTACTCTGTCAAGAGTGGACGCAACGTAATCGTATCCGTAACCTGCGGCCGCGGAGCCTACGTTCATTACGAAAGCTTCCGGCTGTATTCCCATCTGGGTGAGCAGAACGTTGAGCTGCTTTGCCAGGTTGATGTCTACCGCGGATTCCGCCGACAGCTTGTTTCCGTAAGCCATTACTACGGACGCTCCCAGCGTCTTGTAGTTCTCTTCCCTTGCGGAGACTAACAGTACGTTCTTTCCCTGCAGCGCTTCTGCAAGAGCGCTGAAGAGCTTGGTATCCTTTTCCACGTTCTTGGATCCGATAATAGCCAGCGGACGGTCTATCGCTTCGAAGACTTCCTTGGCTTCGGCTACGCAGTCCTCTACGGATCTGTTTTCGCCGTTGGGGTCCGCTCCTTCCAGAGCGAGCACCACGAAATCGGCTCCGGGCATCTTGGACGCGCGCTCAGCTATCTGAGCAAGCGTCTCTGCGCCTTCATAATATGCGGCGAGGCCGGGCAGGCTCCTGTCCACACCCAGATCGCTGATCTCGACGCCGATGGCTACCTTGTGCTTGGCCGGCGCGTCGAATGAGTACAACGGCATGGTCTTGATGCCGCCGATCGTTACCGCGTTCGCTCCGTTTCCGATGGTCACTTCTTTGATCGACCCGGAGAAGACCTGCGGATTACGCTTGAATGACATAAATTTCCTCCCTGATTCTTTCTGTGCTTTAGTTTTTTATTTGAATATCGATTCAGCTATTTTATTGACCGCTGCGCGCGCCGGGGAATCGTCGGGCAGATACGCCGTGGGCTTACCCGCGCAGTCGTATTCGTAAACGGTCTGATCCTGAGGGACTACGCCCAGCAGCTCCAGTCCGTGTTTTTCTATCTCTTCCACCACTCCCGGATCCAGCTTGCCTTCCGGAGCGCGGTTCACGATCAGACCTGCCTTGTCCACGCCAAGGTCGTTCTCCTTAACGAGTTCGGCTATGCGGGCTGCGGCCTGTATGCCCCTTCTGGAGCAGTCGGAGACCAGAACTATGCAGTTCACCGAGGGCAGCACGCCGCGGCTTATATGCTCCATTCCGGCTTCGTTGTCCACGACCATGTACTTGTAAGCGTCCTTGATCCTGCGGATCTCCGCGCTCAGAAGATCGTTCACGAAGCAGTAGCATCCCTTGCCCTGGGTGCGGCCCATTACGAGCATGTCGAAATCGTCCTCTTCTATGAGGGCGGTCTGGAACTTGGCGTCCATGAATTCCTTCTTGCTGATGCTGGCGGGTATGGGGTTTACTTCGGCGTTCTCCGCGCCGGCTATGAGCTCTCTTATTTCACCGAGAGTGTGCTCGACTTCGACTCCGAGGACCTCGTTGAGATTGGAATTGGCGTCCGCGTCCACCGCGAGCACCGGGCCGCGTCCGTGGCTGCAGAGCCAGTCGATGAGCATGCCGCAGATCGTGGTCTTACCCGTTCCGCCCTTACCTGCGACCGCAAGAATATATACAGACATGTCGTCCTCCAAAAACTATAAAATTAGGTTATTTGCACAACCTTATATATTTTACTCTATTAAATGCTTGTTGGCAATCACAATAATGCCGCTAAGCGTCAATCCGGCGAAAAAGTAAAGCGCTGCCGCAGTCCGGAAACGTCGGCGTCTATTACGATGCTGCCGTCCGGCAGTACGGATCTTTCGGTACTGACTTTCTTGCCCTCCAGCAGGCTTTCGACGTACGCCAGAGGATCGTCCGTTTCGACTTCCGAAACGAAAACGTCGCGCATCTGATTGCCGGAGCATTTGTTGTAGATCTCGCGGATCACTTCGTAACGCATGGCATCCTTCCCGAAGGCACGGCCTAGTCTTCTATGATGATCTCGTTCTTTATGAGATCTATGGAACTGAGCTTGCCGGGCACGGTCTTTTCCTCGCCCATTACGTCCGTGAACACGAACTCTCCGTCCGAATTCCTTACGCCGCTGACGTATTCGCAGATCTTTTCCTTTTCTCCGTCCTTAAGCTTGTAAACAGTAGAAAGACACATGTTCTACGCCTCCGCCTTCTTAAGCAGTTCCAGAGCTATCTCCACGTCGTCGTTTCCGTTCCTGAACTGGTCGACAGCCTTGTCTATCAGAGCGGCCGCTTCTATCTGGCCGGACTCTTCCAGCCTGTGGCAGATGTTGTGGAGCTCCTCCGCGTGGGAACGGTTGTGCTCCAGCATGTACGTGATTATCGCGACGGCCTGGGGTATGCCTTCGAACGCAGTTATGCCTTCGTGGCTGTGATGGCCGGAACCGTGGTCGTGATCGTGATGGTAGACTTTGATCATTAAAATGCCTCTTTTCGCAAACAAAAATACACTATATATCTTTTCAGTTTATTTTACTACTTTGTGAATAAAATGGCAATCATGTGTTTGCAATATCGAACGATATTTGCGCGGACAGGTCTTGTATGATAGACTTATTACATGATCTCAAACTACGAAAAGACAAAAAGGCAGATGCAGGCGGTTTTCGCCGGCGAAGCGGACAGCGCCGCGGAGCGTTTCGGACTGGAGTCGGACGGATCGTACGTCTACCTGACTTTCCTGGGACGCGAATGCCGCATAAGCCGCGAAGATGGTATGGCGGAGATAAGGAAGAGCGCCGGCGCGGACTACGAAGAAGCGGACTTCGAGATCGCACTTTCCCTGTACGACATGCTCAGCCGGACCAACGCCCGCATCGTTCCGTCCGGATGCCTTGTCAGCATGCAGCAGCTGGCCACGCAGATGCGCGCCGTAACGGCTCCTTCCAACAGCGGGTTCTACGGCGGCCTTGCCGCGCTCTTCGACCATAGGGAAGAAGACCTGAAAAATGCCTTGCGGAGCATAGGCGCCGTGCCGGTGCCGGGAGCGGATGTTTCAGCCGACGTCGACGTGTTCCGCGGACTTAAGCTGCAGTTCAGGTTCTGGTGCTCGGACGAGGAATTCGCCCCTCAGATACAGTTCTTCTGGGACTCCTGCGTTCTGGAGCACATGCACTACGAAACGGTCTGGTACGTAAACGGAGCCTTCCTGGACATTCTCAGGGATGAGTTCAAAGCTCAGACCGCGGACTGATCCTTTCACAGCCAAAACACCCGCGTCCGACGCGGGCTCTTACCGGAAAACAAAGCCGGGACGTTATGTCCCGGCTGTTTTATTTCGTATTTTTTCAGCGGCATGTCCTACAGCCACTTTTTCTTCTTGAAGAATATCAGGCAGCCTATCGCTATCGCCAGGCAGACCAGGATCACCACCGGGTAGGACCAGGTGTACTCCAGTTCCGGCATGTGGCGGAAGTTCATTCCGTACCAGCTGGTTATGAGCGTCAGCGGCATGAATATGGTAGCTATTACCGTAAGCAGCGTCATGGTGCGGTTCTGGCGCACGTCCAGCTGCGTCTGGTAGAGTTCCCGGACCTGAGTAGTATGGTCGCGCACGGACGACGCGATGCCGGAAAGACGGAGCATGCGGTTCATGAACAGGTGCAGGTAATGCAGGTCCTTTTCCTTAAAGAAACCATTCTCGTTCTCTTCCAGTTCCTGCGTCATGTCTATCAGCTGCTCGTAGTGGATGCGAAGGTCCCTCATCTGGCTGCGCATGGTGTTGATGCGTCCCAGATCCAGCTTGTCGTCCTGGTCGAGGATGCGGTCCTCGTATTCGTCCAGTTCCTTCTCGATCTTTTCCATGATGTGCAGATCGTCTTTTACTATCTGCTCCATGAAATCGTAGAGGAAACGCTCAAGGCAGGGCCTGTTGCTGTGCTTGTTCTTCGCTATCTCTTCCGTCATGGCCGCGGCTTTTTTGCCGGGGTCTATGAAGACTATGCCCTTTTCGTCCAGCGCGAACGAGAAGCGGTAGTCCTTTTCTCCCAGCGCGGAGCGGTCCGGTATCAGAAAGCTGCCGGTGAGCGCGTCGTAGTTGACTTCGGCCTTGGTGCTGATTATCTCGGCTCCGTAGGGCTCCAGTTCTATGTCCATTCCGAAGCAGTCGCGGGAAGCGATCCACTCCTCCGGGTTCAGCACGGCAACGTACTGGCCGGCCTTCTCACCTTCCCCGAAGAATTCCTCCGGGGTGCAGCGCGTTATGTTTTCGTTGAGTCTGTATAAAAGCATTAGGATCACCTCTTGATCAAAAAACACGCCTGTATTATATCATTGCGTGCCGGCCTCCGCAAACCCTTACCGCAGGCGGTCCGACGGACCTTTATTTCTAAAAAGAAGAGCGTCCAGCCCAACAACGGGGATGAACGCCTTTGCTCAATGGAATAATATGTATGCTTTTACTCATCTTTAATCAATACACACATCTTTTTTCTTGCGGCGCAACGGTTACCGGTTGAGTGGATTTGTGTTTTATGCAAAAAATGAATACTTACTCATCAGAGAAAAAACTACATTTGTATAATTGAAACGACCTTTGAAATTTGCTTTTATTTAAGGAGTTGAAATAATTGCTGCGGCAGTAATAACCGAAAGACCGTTCTGCACGGACCTGTAGATTTCACCGTAGAAGAAGGTCAGCCCAAGGATACCGATTATAACAAACTGTCCGGCAATGAAGATCCGACCAAGGCGGAAGACGATGAGAACACCTACGAGTTCTCCGGCTGGAAGGAAGAAGTCGACGAAGACGGCAACGTTACCTATACCGCTCAGTACGATCCTACTCCCAAGCCTAAGGTGACCGAGGAAGAGCCTATTACCCACAACGCTACCTGGGTAGACGAGGACGGCAAGGAGACCGGCGACGTCATCTACACCGCCGTGTACAAACCCATTGACGTTCCGAACACCGGAGACATGGCACGTCCGGAGCTCTGGATCGTTGCAGGCATTCTGTCAATGCTCGGATTCGTACTGCTCGCCAGAAAGCGCAGAGAAGAAGAGTAGTCGTACGCAGATCAGAACTCTACTAAAAGAAGGAGCTGTGAGCAATATGCTCACAGCTCCTTTTCTATCATATTTTTAAAGTAATGGTTATCCTATCTTTTCTGGTGCGTCCGCCGACTTCCGCCAGCACCGCTCTGCCCTTTCCGCGGCAGGAGATCCGGTCGCCTTCGGACAGTTCGGTATCGGGCTTAAGGCACTGTCTTCCGTTTACGCTGACCAGCCCGGCCCTGATGGCGTCCTGAGCTTTGCCGCGGGCAGTCCTGAACGCCGAAGCGCATATGCTGTCCAGACGCAGGGACGCTACGGTGTCCCTTATCTCCCTGGTCTGCTGCGCGCCGGTCATCAGCTGCGATATGTCCAGTACCTCGCAGGAAACGCTTGCGCGCCCCACGGATACAAGGTTCTGCGCCAGATAGTCCGCCATGTCAGAGAGCACGACCGCGTCCGCGCCGTCCTCCCTTACGAAGATGTCGCCTGTCACAGCCCGTTCTATTCCGAGCCCCAGCAGCGACCCCAGGTAGTCCCGGTGGGTAAGCGCAGGGCTGCCCTTGGGGATGCTGACGCGCAGCACGCATATGGGAGAAGGCTCCTCGCCCCAAAGCTCAGCCGGCCGGAACACGCATATCCTGCGCTCCGCGTCCTCCCATCCGCCCTCGAGCGACCATTCCACGTCCGTTCCTGCGCACAGTCCCCTGCAGACATCGTCCGCCTCCGCGGCCTCTGCGGGGGTCATGAAGTCCGTCCAAACGGGAACTCCGCGCTTCTCGCAGAGCCTAAACTTGTCTCGGAGTATTGCTGAAAGTATTCGATCTTCTTTGTTCATCCAGGAACTCCGTTATCTCCGCGGACATGCGGTCCACCTCGGCCTCCAGTTCGCGGGCGCTCATGCGCAGAGTGCCGCTCTTTAAAGCCGACAGCTGGATCATTCCGTCGGAGCTTACTATCTTAACGTTGAAATTCTTTCCTATCTCGCGGACCATGCGCTCTATGAACGCGTCCGCGCTCTCGCCTTCTTTGGTGTAGACCACCCGGAAGCCTTCGGCCTTACCCGTGCTTCCGAGCCCGCCGGGCACCTTGTACGCGTCGAACACCAGGAGCACTTCCGTGCCGCGCAGGGCGCTGTATGATTCCAGAAGGTCCGACAGCCTGTCGCGCGCCGCGGCTATGTCCGTCTTCGCTGTCTCCTTAAGCTCCTTCCAGGCGAATATCATGTTGTAGCCGTCCACTATGAGGTAGGTCTTCTTTACGCCTTTGCCGGCCTTGGGATCCTCCGCGCGGTTGTACACGGGCGAGGTGTACCTGGGGCGTTTTATCGGGCCGAACTCGCGGAGCATTATGCTCTCCAGTTCCTTTTCGTCGTAGTCCGGCACGCTGCGCAGACGCGGGCCGCCCTCTTCTTCCTTTACACCTTCGGCGCTTATGCGTATGCCGCTGTCCAGATGCATGTAGTCGCGCACCTTGTCCCAGGGCACGGTGACGCCGCTGCCGTGGCTGCAGAATACGGAGCCCGACGGGTTCTCCACATCCCTGTCCGGGTCGTATCCGGTCTCTTCCATTACCCTTTCCGGATCGGCGCAGGGATAGTACCCCGCTGCCGCCAGGGAAAGCCTTCCGGCGCCTCTCGTATATGACAGGAATTCCGGCAGATAGTCCTCCAGAGGACCCACCGGACCTATGCCGTCCAGACTCATCACGTTCCCGTGCTGGACCGGGCTGTTTATTTGCGCTTTAAGGCCCCTGAGGTCGCTTATGGCGCGTCCTATCTGCTCCGGCGGTATATTTCCCGCATTAAAGGAATAAAATGGCTCTAACAGCACGTTTTCGGCTCCCATCAGAGCGTTGCGTACAGCCCTGAAGGCCGCCTCGCGGAAGTCTCCGCCCTCCGTGTGCTTAAGATGCGCGCGGCCTGCCACCAGCGTCATCTTGACGTCCGTAAGCGGCGAACCCGTAAGCACCCCCACGTGTTCCTTTCCCATCAGGCACGACATTATCTGGCTCTGCCACACCGCGTCCAGTTCGTCCGTGCTGAGCGCGGACTCCACCAGTATGCCCGTGCCGGCAGGCAGAGGCTCCAGCAGCAGATGCACCTCCGCGTAGTGGCGCAGCGGTTCGAAATGCCCCACTCCGTAAGCCGGAGCCGCTATGGTCTCGCGGTACGACGTCCTGCCGCGCTTTATCTTTACTTTATATCCGAATCTGTCTTCTATGAGGGTCTCCAGGACTTCCACCTGAACGCGCCCCATGAACTCCGCTCTTATCTGCCCGGACCTTTCGTCCCAGGATATCCTAAGCTGCGGATCCTCGTCGGACAGCCGCTTAAGCTTAAGGAACGCCGCCTTAGGATCCGTGCCGTCCGTAAAGCCGATCTCGTACTCCACCAGCGACCGAAGCACGGCCGCCTTAAGGTCTTTCTCCGTTCCAAGGCCCTGACCCGCGAAGGTCTTTTCCAAACCTGCGGCGGCTGCAAGCTCCCCGGCCTTTATATCTTCGGCAGTCTCGAACTTTCTGCCGTTGTATCTTCTGATCTGAGTTACCTTTTCGCCGTTAATTACGTCGCGGAGCTTAAGGCTTCCGCCGGTGACCTTTATCCACGAAAGGCGCAGGTCCTGCTCGTCCCTGTTTATCTTGAACACCCTGGCGCCGAACTCCCGCGGTCTTTCCGGCGCGCGCAGAAGAACGCCCAGAGCTTTCAGCAGAACGTCAGTGCCTTCCAGCTTAAGCGCGGACCCGAAGAGACACGGGAACACGCGGCGCTTTCTTATCATCTTCCTTACGGTTTCCGCGGACAGCTTTTCCGAGGCAAGATACTCCTCGGCCGCATCGTCGGAAAGCATCGCCATGTCCTCCGCGAACGCTCCGCCGCAGGATCCGTTCTCCAGATCCTGCATTGCGCTTCCGAAGTCCGCGAAACCCGGAGACAGCTGCTCGTTCAGCTCCGCCAGTATCTCCGCGCGGTCCCTCCTGCAGATGTCCATCTTGTTCACCCATACGACCACCGGCAGCCTGTAGGTCTCCAGAAGCTTCCACAGCGTGGCGGTATGAGCCTGCACTCCGTCCGGTCCGCTTATTATAAGCAGCACATAGTCCGCCGCGAAGAGCACCCTCTCCGCCTCGGCCGCAAGATCCGCGTGGCCCGGCGTATCCAGAAGCTGCAGCTTAAGGCCGGCCTCCGGCAGTTCCAGTTCCGCGGTCTTGGAGAACACGGTTATGCCGCGCTCTCTTTCTATGAAATGCGTATCGAAAAAAGCGTCGCCGTGGTCCACTCTTCCGAGCGACCTTATAGCGCCGCTTCCGTACAGAAGGGCTTCCGCGGTAGTCGTCTTTCCGGCGTCCACATGCGCCAGCACTGCAAGAGACAGAGATTCCATACCGGTCACTCCATCTTCTTCGCCAGGCCGTAGCCCGCGGGAGGTTCGTCTCCGTCGTTAAGTTTCTTTATGACCTTCATCTGATGTATGACCATCGTTACCGAAACTATAAGGCTGAGAATGTCCGCGACAGCCTGCGAGCAGGCCAGTCCGTCCACACCGAACAGTTTGCTGAGTATGAACACGGCAGGGACCAGGAAGATGACCTGCCTGGAAAGTCCGAGCAGCGCCGCTTCAACCGGCCTTCCGAGCGCCTGATACAGACCGTTGATTATCATTACCCAGACGTGCGGGAACATGGTGACGCACTGCGTGCGCAGCATTATGATGCCTATGCGCAGAGTCTCCGCGTCTTTCTCAACGTCCATGAACAGCCCCAGCACCTGCGGCGAGAACACGAACAGCCCGGCGCCCAGGACCAGAGCCACTATCGCGCCTATTCCCGTGCTGGTCCAGAAGGCCTCGCGGACCCTTGCGTATTTACGCGCGCCCCAGCAGTATCCGCCTATGGGCTGGAGTCCCTGACCGAAGCCCAGGACCGCGGAACCCACGAGCCTTGCGCACTTGTTAGCCACGGACACCGCCGCCAGAGCAGCGTCTCCGAAGAGCCTTGCCATGTTGTTTACGAACACGGCGGACAGGCTCATGGCGCCGGACCTGAGCAGCGTGGGGATGCCCATCTTGGCTATCTCTTTATATATCTCCGCCTTGGGAGTAAAGTATTTGAACTTCAGTTCTATCAGGGTCTTGCCCCTGAGGAACGGGCTTATGAGAATCGCGAAGCTTATGGCCTTGGATATCGTTGTGGCCAGAGCCGCTCCGCCGACGCCCATGCCGAAGGTATGGATGAAGATCGGATCCAGGATGACGTTTATCACGCAGCCGGAGACCATGCCTATCATGGAATAAGTGGTGCTGCCCTCCGCCCTTAAGGTGTGGCTGCAAGTAACCTCTCCGGCGGTGAACGGCGCGGATATCAGTATGAAGGTCGCGTACTCCACGGCGTAGGGCGCGGCGCCTTCCGTGGCGCCCAGGAATATAACGAAATCGGATCTGAATATGTAAGCTATTACCGCCAGACCGCTGAGCACCATCATGCAGGTGAACACGGAAGTGGAGGCCACCCTGCTGGCTTCGTCCTCGCGCTTCGCGCCCATGAGCTTGGAGATGGGGCTGGACGCTCCCATTCCGAAGGCAAGGGCCACCGAACGCATCAGATGCAGCAGCGAATCGTTGACGCCCACCGCAGCCGTGGCGGTTATGCCCAGCTGGCTTACGAAGTAAGTGTCCGCCAGGTTGTACAGGGCGTCGATCAGCATGGAGACTATCATGGGCAGCGCAACAACGGGGATGACCTTGAACAGGTTCCCCGTAAGCATCATGTTCCTTCTGGCTTCGCGCCTGCGCGCGAGATCCGAACCGGCCGCCATTGCGTCTCCTTAAGCAAAAATTCATTTAATTATATCATATTTTTCATCTTCTGCGGCATGAGGCGCGGCTCCGCAAATCCGTTTTTCGACGGTAAAAAGTATGATATAATCAAGTCGGTTAAGATAAAGGAGGCCGTCATGAAAAAACTGCTTAAAGTCATCCTCTGCATAATTCTGGTAATAGTAATAATAGCCGCCGGATACGTCGCGTACGTATTCATCGACTTCCACAGGATAGGAGACCGGACGCTTACGGTCACCGCAGGAACGTCGTCCGGAAAAGCCGGCACTGAAAAGACCTACAGGATAGTCTCCTGGAACATAGGCTTCGGAGCCTACGAGGACGACTACGGATTCTTCATGGACGGAGGCACCCAGAGCTGGGCATGGTCCAAAGAAAGGCTGGACACCAACCTTAAGAACATTACCGACCTTCTGGCAAAGCAGAAGGCGGATCTTTACCTTATCCAGGAAGTCGACTTCGACGCTACCAGAAGCTACCACTTCGACGAGAGGGAATACCTGGTAAAGGACCTGGGCGATCAGAACTACACCTTCGCGCAGAACTACGATTCCCCGTTCCTGATGTATCCGCTCACCCAGCCTCACGGAAAGAGCCGCGCCGGTCTGATGACATTCTCGCGCTTCACGATCGATTCCGCGGAGAGAAAAGAACTGCCCATAGAGAGCGGCCTCACCAAGTTCCTGGATCTGGACCGCTGCTACAGCTCAAACCGCATCCCCATGGACAACGGCAAGGAACTTGTGCTCTACAACTTCCACCTGTCCGCCTACACCTCGGACGGCAAGATAGCCAACGAGCAGCTTAAGCTCCTTCTGGCGGACATCCAGGAAGAATACAAGAAAGGCAATTACTGCATAGCGGGCGGCGACTTCAACAAGGACATACTGGGAGACTCCTCCAAGTATTTCGGCAAATCCGACATCGAGTACACCTGGGCGCAGCCCATCCCGGCAGGCACCTTCGACGGCTTCAACGTTAAACTGGAAGCTCCGATCAACGAAGCGTCACCCGTGCCCTCCTGCCGCAACGCGGACGGCCCCTACAAGCCCGGGCAGTACGTGCTTACGATAGACGGCTTCATGGTAACGGACAACATAGAAGTTGTGGGGTCCGATGTCATAGACACTCAGTTCAAGTACTCGGATCACAACCCGGTATACATGGAATTCATCCTTAAGTAGAAAGGATATGCAATGGTAAACGTATTCGTCGTGCACGCCGGAAGCGACTACGACTTTGTAAAAGAGCGCCTGGAGCCCTTCCTGCTGGGCCTTAAGGACGAGAGCGGCGAGCCCGCCAATCTGGGCGGCAGCTCCAACATCCTTACCCTGGAATCCGGAAAAGCCTCCAACTGGAAGCCGGACGCCAAAAAGAAGATAAAGATGGCGCACGTGGTCATCGTCGTTCTCGGCAAGAACACCTCCGACCCCGGCAAGGAAGATACGCTGGGCTGGGAAGTGGCGCAGGCAGTAAAGCTCAACAAGCAGATAATGATCTATAACCGCGCCGCGTACCCTGTGCCGTCCTACCTCTACGTCGTGGACCGCTTTACCAAGCAGAAGCGGCCCGTGGCGGAGCAGATGACCATGGCTCAGATAAAGGACCGCATAGACAATTACTCCCGCGGCTACTACAACATATTCTCCCCCGCCTACGAGAACCTGGATCCGCAGCAGAAGAGCGAACACCAGAGCGAGCTCGTGGAGCAGTATACCATGTTCCAGAAGACCTCCGAGGACCTGGTGTCCCGCAGGCAGGACGTCAATTCCTTCTACATAAGCGTAAACAGCGCGCTCACCGCGATCGTAGGCATAGTCCTTGGCGTGGTCAAGTTCCCCGCCAACATGTTCGTTGTGGCTTTCATGTGCGTGGCAGGAATAATCCTGGACATCGCGTGGATAAACATCCTGGACGCCTACGGAACGCTCAACTCCGCCAAGATGAAGGTCCTCAACCTTCTGGAGGAGCAGCTGCCCGTCGCCCTCTACGACGTCGAATGGCGCATCATGAGCGACAAGCTCAACAACAAGAAGTACGTATCGTTTACCCGCAGCGAGAAACGCATACCCAAGATCTTCGCGTGCGTGTATTCGATAATAATAATCGCAGTGATAGTTTATTCAATAATCAAACTGTAGTTTACCGGATCGCCGAGCAATAAACGCTTAAAGAACAGACGGCAGCAGCCACTCAACAAGGCACAAAATTGAACGACAGAAACTTCGAGATAATAGCGACCTCCACCTTCGGGCTGGAGGCCGTGGTCAAAAGAGAGATAGAGGCGCTGGGGTACGAGATAACAGACTCCAGAAACGGAAGGCTCACCTACAGAGGAGACCTCCGCGCTTTAGTGCGCTCCAACCTGTGGCTGCGCTGTGCGGACCGTGTCTACGTAAAGATGGGCGAATTCACCGCTAAGACCTTCGACGAGCTTTTCCGCGCCGCGGAAGCCCTGCCCTGGGAGGACTGGCTGCCCGTTAACGCGCACTTCTCCGTTACCGGAAGCTCCGCCAGATCCATTCTGCACAGCGTGCCCGCCTGCCAGTCGATAATAGAAAAAGCGATAGTAAAAAGGCTCGGCGGGATCTACGGCGTAGAGCGCTTCGCCAAGAACGGTCCCGTGTACGCCGTGCGTTTCATGGCTCAGAAGGACGAGTTCGTTCTGATGATAAACTCCAGCGGCCCGGGTCTCCACGACCGCGGCTACCGCGTAAAGGACGTCCCTGCCCCCATAAAAGAGACCATGGCCGCCGCGATGGTGAGCCTGTCGTTCTTTAAGCCCGGACGCTTCCTCGTCGACCCGTTCTGCGGCTCCGGCACCATAGCCATAGAAGCCGCCATGATGGCCAGGAACATCGCTCCCGGCCTTACGCGCAAGTTCGACTGCAGCTGGTGGGAGCAGATCCCGGAAGAACTGTGGAAGGAAGAAAAGGCCGCCGCATACAAGGCCATGGACCTGGACGCGCAGTTTAAGATACTGGCCTGCGACATAGACTCCCGTGCCGTGCGCGCCGCGAAGAAGAACGCGGAAGCCGCAGGAGTCGACGACTGCATAGACTTTAAGGTCTGCGACGTTAAGGACCTCGCGAAGACGGTGGAAAAGTACGTTGCGCAGAACCGTATCGGATCCGCTGCAGCAGCTAACGCCACTCATGGCACCGCGGAAAACGGTGCAGGTCAGGCGAACCATTGCGCAGACAACGGTCTTAAAGATAACGCATCTTCGGTAGACCTGGACCGCGGCGTCATAATAGCCAACCCGCCCTACGGAATACGCATAGGCGAAGCAGAACTGCTGCCGGACATCTACGAAAGCATACGGACCTTCGTCACGGACAGGCCGCAGTGGTCGCTTTTCCTTATAACCTCGGACAAGACCTTCGAGACCGCCATGGGACGGCCTGCCGACCGGCGCCGCAAGCTCTACAACGGCGACTTGGAAGTCTGCTATTACCAGTACTACGGAACAAAGTAACTACATTTCAAATAATTATATTTGATAAAGCTTCAGGCAACTACGGGATACTGGGTATCGCAATTCCTTAAACGCCAAGCTGCATTGAGCCGTTAAACGCTATATGTCCGAAATCGTCAGGTAACGGTGGATCGCATGGCGCTATGTGTCTCAAATCGTAAGGTAACGGTGGATCACCCGACGCTATGTGTCCCGAATCGTCATTATCAAACTAAACGGGACACTTGTTATCTGATTCAAAAACGAACACAAGGTACAAAACACCCTATTTACGCCCTTAAATCAACAAAATCTGTGTCCCATTTCGTAAGATTCTATGTCTTTGGGACACGTTATATTATTAAACCTTATTTTTTACAGTGTCCCACACATAAGAAAAGTGTGTTTTGAGACGCATTTTAGATGCTCATCCAGCTAAAATGAGCACAAATCTCTAATGCGTCTCAGCCAGCAGGTGCAAAAAAACTCAACTGTAGTTTGATCTTCCGCTATTACCTGTGCAACGGAACAAAGTAACGCACATCTCCCGAAAACGCGAGGATGCAACAGAGCATCCGAAGCGGATCTCCGCAGCGTTTTCCAAAGTCCAGGGGAAAGAACAGTTTGCAGCGCAGCAGCCGAGAACTAAGCCGTGAGCGCTCCGCACCCCTTCGGCCGAATAACTGCAGCAATAAAACGCGGCTCCGTTTCCCGGAGCCGCGTATCGTACATACTTTATGCAGTGTTTAGAACAGTCCTGCGCCGAAGAGCGGAGCGAATACTACCGCTACGATGGTCATCAGCTTGATGAGGATGTTCAGAGCCGGGCCGGAGGTATCCTTGAACGGATCGCCTACGGTGTCGCCTACGACTGCAGCCTTGTGGGTCTCGGAACCCTTGCCGCCGAATACGCCGCCTTCGACGTACTTCTTGGCGTTGTCCCATGCTCCGCCGGAGTTGGACATCATTATTGCCAGAAGAACGCCGGTGAGCAGAGCGCCCGCGAGCATTCCGCCCAGAGCCTGAGCGCCCATTACGAAGCCTACGATAAGGGGAGCGACAACTGCCAGCAGAGCCGGAGCGATCATCTCCTTAAGGGCAGCGCCCGTGGAGATGGCTACGCACCTTGCGTAATCCGGCTTGGAGGTGCCGGCCATTATGCCTGCGTCCTCTCTGAACTGTCTGCGTACTTCCTCGATCATCTGGTTGGCTGCCTTGCCTACGGAGCTCATGGTGAACGCCGAGAACATGAACGGCAGCATGGCGCCTATGAACGCGCCCGCGATGACCTTAGGCTCCAGAAGGCTTATGGCGAAGTCAGCCATCTTGATCTTTATTACTTCGGAGTAGGATACGAACAGAGCCAGCGCGGTAAGAGCAGCGGATCCGATGGCGAATCCCTTGCCTATGGCAGCGGTGGTGTTACCTACGGAGTCCAGAGTATCGGTAATGTTGCGTACTCTCTCCGGAAGTTCGGACATCTCGGCGATTCCGCCTGCGTTGTCGGATACCGGACCGTAAGCGTCTACGGCTATGGTCATGCCTGCGGTGGAGAGCATTCCTACGGCTGCCAGAGCGATGCCGTATACTCCGCCGAACAGATAGGCAACGATGATGCCTATGGCGATTATTATGATCGGGAATACCGTGGACATCATTCCTACGGCAAGTCCGGAGATGATCGTGGTTGCCGGTCCGGTCTGGGACTGCTCGGCGATCTTCTTTACGGACTTATATTCCGCGGAGGTGTAGACCTCCGTGATCTTTCCTATCGCGGTACCTACCACGAGGCCGGCGATGACGGCCCACGCGAACTTGAAGGTGCCGAAGAAGCTCTTGGAAAGGATGACCGCGACTATTGCGGACAGGACCGCGGCTACGTAAGTGCCTGCGTCCAGAGCCTTTGCCGGGTTGGAGCCTTCCTTGCAGTTTACGGAAAGAATGCCGACTATGGAAGCGATGATGCCTACAGCGGATATGATGAGCGGGAAGATCGCTCCCTTTACCGGGTCGTTGCCCGCGGCTATGAAGCTTGCGCCCAGAGCCAGGGTGACCGCGGAGATTATGGATCCTACATAGGACTCGAACAGGTCGGAACCCATGCCGGCGAGGTCGCCTACGTTGTCGCCTACGTTATCGGCGATAACGGCCGGGTTTCTGGGGTCGTCCTCGGGGATGCCGGCTTCTACCTTACCTACAAGGTCCGCGCCTACGTCGGCAGCCTTGGTGTAGATGCCGCCGCCTACACGGCCGAACAGAGCCATGGAGGAAGCGCCCAGACCGAAGCCTGTGAGACACTGTCTTGCAGTCTCGGTGTCAAGAAGCAGGAACGCAAGTCCTACGCCCAGAATGCCGAGGCCTACTACGCAGAGACCCATAACTGCGCCGCTTCTGAAAGCGACCTTGAGAGCCTTGTTCATTCCGCCGCTCTCTGCAGCAGCAGCTGTTCTTACGTTGCCCTTGGTGGCTACCTGCATTCCGAAGTAACCGGCCAGAACGGAGAACGCCGCGCCGAATACGTACAGAGCCGCGGTGACCCAGCTGAGAGCCAGGCCGAGGATGACGGTAAGGACTACTACCACGATGACCATGGTGCGGTATTCCCTGCCGAGGAACGCCATTGCGCCTTCATGGATGAATCCGGAGATCTCGGTCATGCGGGCGTTGCCCGTGGACTGACCGCTGATCCACTTGGCGAGGATGAGCGCTACTATAAGCGCGCAGGCACCCACTACGGGGGCTGCAATCTTCAATACTTCCATTTCAAATACCTGCTTTCCGGGTTACATTATTACGACGAGTATCAGATTAACGATAAGGAACGCGATGGCCGCGATGACCGTAAGTCTGGAGAGCTTGTCGTCATAACCCTTTGATTTCTTCTTGCCGAAAGATGAGTCGGATCCGCCGCCGAGAGCGGTGAGGCCGCTGGATTCTCCCTGCTGGAGCATAACGACCAGTACCAGTACGACGGAGATCAGGGCAAGGATCACTAATAATGCGATCTTCATCACAAAAACTCCTTTAAATAATAGCTCTAAAATGATTTAGAGATTTTATCACAACAGAAAAACGCTTTCAAGGCTTTTCAGCCTAAAAAGAAGCGTTTTATCTGTTAAATATTATAGTAATTCCCTAAAAATGTACGATCTCTATGAAGTCCGCCGGTTTAAGGCTGGCTCCGCCGACCAGAGCGCCGTCTATGTCGTCCTGGTTCATCAGATCCGAAGCGTTTGCGGGCTTGACGCTGCCGCCGTACTGGATGGTTATCTCCTCGGAGATGTCCTCGCCGTAGATGTCCTTCAGCACGTTCCTTATGTAGGCGCACATCTCCTGCGCCTGCTCCGGACTTGCGGTGCGGCCTGTGCCTATTGCCCAGATGGGCTCGTAAGCAACGGTGACCTTCTTGGCGTCTTCCGCAGAGACACCCGCGAAGTCCGCGCGTATCTGAGCTTCCACGAAAGCGTTCTGCTCTCCGGCGTCGCGCGTCTCCAGGGACTCGCCGCAGCAGAGTATGGGGAGTATTCCTTCCGCCAGAGCCTTAAGGACCTTCTTGTTTACGGTCTCGTCCGTCTCGTTGAAATACTGTCTGCGCTCGGAGTGGCCGATTATGCAGTAGTCTACGCCTATCTCCTTAAGCATCGCCGCGCTCACCTCTCCGGTGTACGCGCCTTCGTCCGCCCAGTGCATGTTCTGGGCCGCGACGCCTATGCCGCTTCCGGCGAACGCTTCCTTAAGCGCCCACAGCTGGGTATAGGGAGCCGCTATGGCAACTCTTACGTCGCTGGGCTTGCAGAGCTTTTTGAACTCCTCCGCGAACGCCCTGGCCTGCTCCGCGGTTTTGTACATCTTCCAGTTTCCTGCGATGAAAGGCTTTCTCATGCCTTCTCCTTTCTTTTAAGTCAGGATGCGGCGGCAAATGCTGCCGCCGCCCCTTATATCACATGATATTACTTGTCCTGAAGCACCGCCACGCCCGGGAGGACCTTGCCTTCCAGGAACTCCAGCGAAGCGCCGCCGCCCGTGGAGATGTGGGTGATCTTGTCTTCCAGACCGAACTGCTTCATTGCGGAAGCGCTGTCGCCGCCGCCCACTACCGTGGTAGCTTCGGACTCGGCCATCGCGAAGGCTACCGCCTTGGTGCCTTCGGCGAACTTCTCGAACTCGAACACGCCCATGGGTCCGTTCCAGACTACCGTTCCGGCCTTCCTTACTTCGTCCGCGTACAGCTTGGCGGTCTTGGGACCTATGTCCAGACCCATCCAGTCTTCCGGGATCTTCTTGATGTCCACTACCTTGCTCTTGGCGTCGGCAGCGAACTTGTCGGCTATTACGGTGTCCACAGGCAGCATCAGCTTGACGCCCTTGGCATCCGCCTTTTTCTTAAGATCGTTGGCCAGATCCAGCTTGTCCTCTTCGCAGAGGGACGTTCCTACCGGATAGCCCGCGGCCTTTACGAAGGTGTAAGCCATTCCGCCGCCGATTATTATGGTGTCCGCCTTTTCAATCAGGTTCTCGATGACGCCTATCTTGTCGGATACCTTGGATCCGCCCAGTACCGCTACGAACGGTCTCTTCGGATCGTTTACGGCCTCGCCCAGGAACTGGAGCTCTTTCTCGATCAGGAATCCGCTTACCGCGGGCAGATAGTCCGCAACGCCGGCAGTAGAGGCGTGGGCTCTGTGAGCGGTTCCGAACGCGTCGTTAACGTAGATGTCCGCGAGGGAAGCAAGATCCTTGGAGAATTCCGGATCGTTCTTCTCCTCTTCCGGTCTGTAGCGGAGGTTCTGCAGCAGCATCACCTGGCCGGGCTTCAGAGCCTTGGCCTGAGCGCGCACCGCGTCGTCCACTACCTTATCGGCGTCCGCGAAGATGACTTCCTGTCCCAGGAGCTCCGCGATCTTGTCTGCTACCGGCTTGAGGGTGAACTCAGCCTTGGGCTCTCCCTTGGGTCTTCCCAGGTGGCTCATCAGGATCACGGACGCGCCGTTCTCCAGCAGATACTTGATGGTCGGCAGAGCCGCGGTGATCCTGTTGGTGTCGGTGATGACGCCTTCCTTCATCGGGACGTTGAAGTCGCAGCGGCAGATGACGCGCTTGCCCTTTACATCTATGTCCTTAACTGTTTTCTTCATGTTTGACTCCTTTACAACACTTGAAGATAATAGGTTTTTGCTCTATAATTATACATCAATAAGTTAATTATTGCATTACAAGCTTGGAAATATACCTCGTTTATCCGTTATTTTTCGGAGGTACACCATGAGCACCAAAGTCGCGCTCCTCGGATTCGGCACCGTAGGCAAAGGCACGTATACCGCGCTTACGAAGAACGCCGCCGAGATAGAAAGAAAGACCGGCAAGAAAGTAGAAGTCAAGAAGATCCTGGAGATCAACCCCAAGGTGATAGAGTCCGGGTTCGCTCCCAGGGAACTCTTCACCCAGGACTACGACGCCATACTCGCGGATCCGGAGATAAAGATCGTGGCGGAGATAATAGGCGGAATGGACCTTGCCAAAGAGTTCATCCTGAAAGCTCTGCGCGCGGGCAAGCACGTCGTAACGCCCAACAAGGCAGTAGTAGCGGCCAACTACGATCTTCTGCAGAAGACCGCCGCGGAGAACGGCGTGCAGATAAGATACGAGGCTTCCGTGGGCGGCGCCATCCCGGTGATCGAGACCATACGCAGATCTCTGGTCGCCAACCGGATAACCAAGGTTGAAGGCATAGTCAACGGCACCACCAATTACATACTCACCAAGATGGAGGAGGACAACAGTTCCTACGCGGACGCGCTCAAGCAGGCGCAGGCCAAGGGCTTCGCAGAGGCGGACCCCACCGCTGACGTGGAAGGAATAGACTCCGCCAACAAGCTGAGCATACTCATCGCCGAGTGCTTCGGCATATACATAAAGCCCACGGATCTGGACAGGACAGGCATCACGAAGCTGACCAGAGACGACCTTAGGCTCGCGACCCAGAACGGATGCAAGCTTAAGCTTCTGGCCAGCGCGGAACTTATGGAAGACGGAAGCGTAAAGGCCTTCGTAAAGCCCACGCAGGTCCCCATGGACAATCCGCTGTCCACAGTCCGCAACGAGTTCAACGCCATATATCTGCACTGCAACATGGCGGACAGGATACTGCTCACCGGACGCGGCGCCGGCAAGGATCCCACGGGTTCCGCCATGGCAGCCGACATAGTTGATCTGGCATAGAAAACATAAGAATTACAAAAGCGGTCCGCGCGAAAACGCAGGCCGCTTTTATTATTTCCGGAATTACTGTCCGCGGCATCCGGACGCTGAGTCGCTGCTTCGCCGCGCCATCACCATCCGGTGGTCTTTACCATGGTCCTGTCCGGCATCACCCACAGGACCTCCACGCCTTCCAGACCTTCGGCGAAAGCTTTGCCTTCTTCCGGGTCCATGTTGAACAGCGCGGTGGACAGCGCGTCCGCGTAGCCGGAATCAGCCGTCCGCACCGACACGGAGAGATAGCGGTCCTCCGGCATCAGCGTGTCGCCGTCGATTATGTGGTGATACTTTTTACCGTTGTATTCGAAGTAACGCTGGTACGCGCCGCTGGTCACCACGGAGCCTTTCGCGTCGTCTATAACGGCTATGTAAGCCGATCCGTCGGCGCTGTCCGGGTCCTGTATCGCTACTTTCCATGTGCCTTCCGGCTTTTCGCCTATCATCCGCACGTTGCCGCCGGCGCTGATTATTATTCCGCCTATTCCCTGCTTTTCCAGCTCGTCCGCCTTGCTCTCAAGAAGCTTCGCGGTCTTTTCCACGGCCCAGCCTTTGGCGAAAGCTCCCAGATCCAGGCTCATCAGCGGGTCGTTCAGGCTGACGCGCGATCCCTGAGCGCCGGTGTACACGTTCACATCGTCGATGTTGCAGTGCTGAGCGGCATCCTTAAGGTCCGCCGCGGAAGGTATGTACGCCTTAGCAGGATCGTTCAGGCTTAAGGTCCTTGCCTCGTGCCACAGTTTAAGCACGGCGCCCATCGCCGCGTTCACCTTGCCGTTCGTCTGCGCGTACATGCTCTTGGTATATTCTATGAGCTCCGCAAGCTCCGGATCCACGTCCGCGGGCTCGCCGCTTCCGGCAAGTCTGTTCAGGGTCGCCGCGTTTGTCATGCCGTCGTACTCGTTATAGATGTCGAAGAGCCGATGGTAATGCTTGAGCGTTTCGTGGATCTCCGTGTTGACCGCGTCGAAGCCTTTGCGGTCCTTGCAGTAGGCAGTCACCGTGACCACAGTGTCGAACACGTCAAAATACTGGTCGGAGAACTTCGTCCTTGCTCCGCCGTCAACAATGCCGCAGCCTGTAAGCAGAACTGCGGCAGTTATTATGATCGATATTGTTGTTAAGATCTTTTTCTTCAAGTAACGTCCTGTTTCCGACCTACTACTTGCTGAGGGTCGCGAACATGGCCAGCGCGTTCTTTACGCATTCCACGACGGCATTGCTTGTAAACGTAGCGCCGCTTACGCCGTCTATGGTCTTGTTGCCGGCTTCTCCTATCGCGGTCTCGCCTACGAACTGGTTAAGGAAAGCCTCGTTCTTAAGAGCGTCAGCGCCTATGGTCTCGCTGCTTGCTACAGGGATGACTCCGGTGATCTTTCCGTCCTTGTCCAGACCTACGATGACCTTGACGTCTCCGTCGTGGCCCTTGGCCTGAGCCTGTATGGCGTATCCGGTATGCGATCCGGTAGCGTTGCCGTCGGAATATACTACTGTCTGTCCGTCAGCGGAGGTTGCGATTATGAAGTACTCCTTGATCCCGGGGATCAGTTTGAATACTGCCTCGGAGATGAGGGCATCCTGGGACGGGCCTGCGTTTCCGCCGCCGCTTATAGCCGCTGCCTGCTTAAGAGCCGCTTCCACGCCTCTCTTGACAGCCTTGGAAGTGAATGTGGCTCCGGAGTAAGCGTCTATTCCGTCCACGGAATCCGCTCCGGTAAATCTTGCAAGATACTCGGGAGTGAGCGCATTGGAACCTACGCCCGGGGTCTCGCTCTGTTCCATTACCTGTATGCCGGTGACTTTGCCGTCCTTGTCTACGCCTACCATCAGCTTTACCGCTCCGCCGAATCCGTTGAAGCTGGTGGAGCTGACCGTTCCGGCGCCGTTTCCGGTGGAGTAGGCCGCGGTTATTCCGTCGACCATCTCGCCGCTGAACGCTGTGAACTCTCTGCCTTCGGGAAGGACTTCCGTCATGGCCTTATTGGCCGCCTCCTGAGCGCGGGTCTGGATCAGCGGGTCCGTGATCTTGAACACACCTGCGAGCACCGCGGATGCCACGAAGCAGATGGCTACCAGAACGATTATAGGGGCTGCAAAACTAGATTTCTTTTCCATTTTCTTTTCGACCTTTTTACGTTTTGGCTCGATAAAACTACGAGCCGCATTCTCGTACCAAATAATTATATTACTTCGAGATAGCAAATGCAAGAACTTAGAATGCGTCCGGGAAGGGAGTTTCAGCCGCCGCTTGAACAGAAACGCGTTCTATTATATACTTTCTATATGCTTACAAAGAAAAACGTCGTAAAAGTAATAGACGCTCTGGAAAAGGAGTACCCGGACGCCGCGTGCGCCCTGGACTACGGAACGCTCTACCAGCTGCTGGTAAGCGTGATGCTTTCCGCCCAGACTACGGACGCCAGCGTCAACAAGGCTACGCCGGCCCTGTTCGCGGCCGCCCCGGACGCTCAGTCCATGGTAAAGCTTTCCGAGGAAGAGATCCAGAACTACATACGCAGCATCGGGCTCTACAAGAACAAATCCAAAAGCCTGCTTGCCATGAGCCGGCAGCTTCTGGACAGGTTCGGCGGCGAAGTCCCCAGAGACTACGATTCCCTGGTATCGCTGCCGGGAGTAGGCCGCAAGACCGCCAACGTAGTGCTCGCGGAAGGTTTCGGCCAACAGCAGATCGCCGTGGACACGCATGTTTTCAGGCTGGCCAATAGAATTGGCCTTACCGCCGAAAAAAACGTCCTGAGGACCGAATTAGGGCTTCAGAGGGCCATTCCAAATGATAAGTGGACCCTGGCGCACCACGCCCTCATATTCCACGGAAGACGCTGCTGCCACGCGCGCGGCCCCGAGTGCGGACGCTGCCCCATAAACGACGTTTGCGAAAAGAACGGTGTAAACGATGTTCAAACGCTTTAAAAACATAAAGTTAACAGCGCTGATAGGCCATCTGGTAGTTACTTTGGCTTATCCTGCAGTAAGGTCCGCCAGAGCCGAAGGCAACCGTCTGCTTCTGTTTACCAATGCACTTACCATAATAAGCCTTCTTATGATCGTGGTCGGAATATTCTACTCTTTCATCCTCCACGGCGATCTGGACCGCGCCAGATATACTGTTTCCCGCGGACTTACAAACGGGATAGTCAAACCTTTCGACGTCTACGAAAAAGAAGTAAAAAAAGACAGAGAGGATGCTTTTAACTATCCTCTCTGGCTCGGTATTCTTTATTTGATCGTTTCTGCAGTCTTAGCCTACTGCGTTCTCTGAGCAAGTTCCTCTTCCAGCTTCTTTATGCGGGCTTCATATTTCGGAAGCTCGTTTTCTGTTGCCAGAACGAAGTGTCCCGGACGTATCTCGCGCATCTCCGCGGGCGCTCCGGACTGATCCAGTACGGAAGGATCGTAGACCTTGTGTCTTCTGGTCCTCTCGACCACGGGGTCCGGCATAGGTACCGCGGAAAGCAGGGATACGGTGTACGGGTGCAGCGGGTACTCGAACAGAGTCTCGGAATCCGCTATCTCCACTATCCTTCCCAGGTGTATAACAGCTATTCTGTCCGCAATGAACCTTACGACTGAAAGGTCGTGGGCTATGAACAGATAGGTAAGCTGCTTTTCGGCCTGAAGCTTGTTCATGAGGTTCAGGACCTGGGCGCGTATGGATACGTCCAGAGCCGATATCGGCTCGTCGGCCACGATGAACTTGGGGTCCATTATCATGGCTCTGGCTATGCCTACACGCTGTCTCTGTCCGCCGGAGAACTCGTGCGGATATCTGGACTTGTGCTCGGGCAGAAGACCTACGTCTATAAGAGCCTTGTCTACCTTGGCGATGCGGTCTTCCTCGCTGTCGTAGAGGTGGAAGTTGTACAGACCTTCGGATACGCAGTACTCTATGGTAGCTCTCTCGTTAAGGGACGCAGCGGGATCCTGGAATATCATCTGGATGCTTCTTACCACGTTCCTGTCTTCCTCTTTGGAGATCTTGCCGGAGATGCGCTTGCCTTCGAAGAGGATCTCGCCTGCGCTGCAGGGATTGATCCTGAGGATCGCTCTTCCCAGAGTGGTCTTGCCGCTTCCGGACTCTCCTACCAGAGCGAAGGTCTCGCCCTTGTAGATGTCGAAGTTTGCGTCTTTTACGGCTACGAACTTCTTCTTTTTATTTCCCGTGTCGAAGGAAATGTCCACGTGTCTTATGGACAGTATTACTTCTCTGTCTGCTGCATTATTCGACATGGAACGCTCCTCCTTTCCCGGTCATCTTTTCTATCTTTTCGTGGAGGTTCTGGATGACCTCGGGCTTTTCAAGCTTAGGCGCCCTGGGATCCAGAAGCCAGGTCTTGGCATAGTGGGTGTCGCTTACCTTGAAGTAAGGCGGCTCCTCCTCGAAGTCTATCTTAAGAGCATGAGGATTTCTGGGAGCGAACGCGTCGCCCTTTATCGTGCTGTAGAGCGAAGGAGGAGTTCCTGTAATGAAGGACAGCTCATGTCCCTTTATGCCGAGCTGCGGCAGCGAAGACAGCAGCGCCCAGGTGTAGGGGTGCTGCGGCTCGAAGAATATCTCTTCTACCGTGCCGTATTCTACTATCTGGCCTGCGTACATTACGCCTACACGGTCCGCTACGTTAGCTACTACGCCGAGGTCGTGGGTGATGTACACGGTGGTGAACTTAAGTTCCTTCTGAAGATCTCTGATAAGGCCTATTATCTGCGCCTGGATGGTAACGTCCAGAGCCGTGGTAGGCTCGTCGCAGATGAGTATCTCCGGGTGGCAGGACAGCGCGATCGCTATTACGATACGCTGACGCATTCCGCCGGAATACTGGAACGGGTACTCGTCGAAACGGTTAGCCGCGTCGGGTATTCCAACGCGCTCCATAATGTGAATCGCCTGTTCCTTGGCCTCCGCCTTGGAGATCTTCTGGTGCTTTTCTATTACCTCTGTTATCTGGGAACCTATGGTCCTGATAGGATTGAGCGAGGTCATCGGGTCCTGGAACACCGTGGAGATCTTGGCTCCGCGTATGCCTTCCCAGTCCTTGTCTGTCTTGAGCTTGGTAAGATCCTGTCCGTGGAACATTACAGATCCGTTGGAGATCTGTCCGTTGGACTCAAGCATTCCGGTAAAGGTCTTGGTAAATACGGACTTTCCGGAAGCGGACTCGCCTACTATCGCGAAGGTCTCTCCTTCGAAAAGATCCAGAGATACTCCTCTGATGGCGGTAAGGTACTTGTCGCGGACCCTGAATTTTACTTCTACATCCTTTGCGGAAAGGATTATCTTTCTTTCGTCTGCCATTTGTCTGCCCTCCCTTACATGTGCGTGCGCGGGTCAGCAGCGTCCGCAAGCTTCTGGCCTACTATATAGAGAGAGATGGACAGCAGTGCAAGCACTATTACCGGTATCCAGAACAGATGCGGATATCCGTTCATATACGAGGTATAGATGGATATCATTCTTCCCAGAGACGCCTTGGTAACGCCGAGTCCCAGACCCATGTACGAGAGGAATACCTCGTAGGAGATGAGGGACGGGATCATTCTCGATACATATGTCATTATTACCGAGATCAGATACGGAAGAATGTTGTTCTTGATCATGGTCCAGGTGCTTGTTCCCAGGCACTTGGAGGCAAGGTTGTATTCTCTGTCGCGGATGATCATTACCTGCGTACGTATGAAGAACGCAACGAATATCCATTCGGTTACGCACATTACGAATATCAGGGTGCCCATGCCGGCGCCCATTACGTAGGAGAGTATCATCGCCAGAAGCAGGAACGGAACGTTGGCTACTACGTTGTAGACCTCCAGCATCCACTTGTCCATCTTCTTGGAAAAGCCCCAGATGGCGCCTATGGTAACGCCCAGGATCATGGTAATGGCCGTGCAGACGAAACTGATTATTATGGAGTTTCTGGCACCTGCCCATACAACGTCGAATACTTCGTTTCCTACGTTGTCGGTTCCGAAGATGTGCTCGGCGCTGGGCCTGAGGAAACGCATCTCGGGATTGGTAACGTTAGGCGCGATGAGCGGATCGTAACCGGAGACGGACGGCTGTATGAGCGCGAACAGGACCAGAATTATCATCACTATCGAAACTGCTACCGTAAACTTGTTCTTTACGAACGTGCGCCATACGGATTTCCAGTAGGAGTACTGGGGAGCGGCTATGTGCTCGGATTCGAACTCATCGAAAGACGCAAACTCGAAGAGATCGCTTCTTGTTTCTAAAACTTTCTCTTCCATTATGATCTTCCTGCCTTTTCTGTGAGCGAGATGCGCGGATCCACCTTAGTAAGGACGATGTCGCCTGCAATTACCGAGAGTACTGATATCGTCGCGTAAAGGAAAGTCAGCGCAACTACCATCGTGTTGTTGTGCTGCTGGATCGCGTTCGGGAGCATCTTTCCCGTACCGCCTACCGCGTATATGGACTCGGTGATGATGCCGCCGACGATGCATCCGGCAAAGGACGCCGGTATTCCCTGGGCGATCGGGATTATTGCGTTTTTAAATATATGACCGTTAAAGATCTCTCTTTGGCTGAGACCCTTTGCTTTCGCGAACTTAACGTAGTCCTGGCTCATCTGGTCCACCACATATCTTCTGGTCCAGAGCATAAGTCCTGATATGGACGGCAGAGCAAGTGATATGGTAGGAAGTATCCAGGACCTGATGTCCGAAGCACCGTAGGTGGTGAAAACGGACGGCAGGCCGAACGCCCTTGTGGCCAGATATCTGAACAGATAGATATAGGCCAGCGACGGCACCGCTATGATAAAGATTATATAGACCATGCCCAGCTTATCCGCCAGCTTGTCTTTTTTCCTCGCCATGAGTACGCCTATCGGAAGACCGATCGCGTATGAAATGATCAGAGCGAATATGCCCATGATGAAGGACGTACCTATCATCGACGGTTGGTTTTTCTGTGTCTGGAACGTGGCGTAGTTATCCAGGAACTTGTTGCGGTCCATGCGGTCCAGATTGTATTTATAGGTCAGCGAACCGAATATGATGCCGGATTCGCCTTCCAGACCCGTAGCATATGTTACAGGTCTTTTTGCTTCTGTTCCCTGACTCTGGAACAGAACTGTCATAACATCCATCCCCTGATATGTAGGATAGGAATCACCGAATGTAAACTTTATGATGTTCTGATGTAACCAGGGGAAACGACTGTCAGTATAGATCAGATACTTGTGGGTAGTTCCGCTTCCGATAAGCGCAAGGCCGCCGGATTCGGTACGGCCGAACGAGAGTCCGCGCTTAAGATCCGGATTGTTTTCGTCCTGCACGGAACGCGGCGTGTCGATTTTAACCAGACTGCCGAACCACGCAAGAACATGTTTTAGAATGGGAGTATCCTTATGGGCATAATAACGCCCGCTCTTGGTATATGTTTCAACCGTATAACCTTTGCCTTCGTAAAGAGCCTTGAATTCCTCCGCGTCCTTAGAACCCGGCTTTAATGCTTCCGTCATTTCCGGAGAATCCATGGCGTATTTCTCCTGGAAATAATCCGATGCTCTGACAAAGTCCAGATATCCCAGTTTCTGCCAGATGTTATACATGTAGTCCGTTTTGTCGTCCGGCTTGGCGGAAAGCTTTCTTATTCCGTCATCACCGGAAAAGATGCTGTTTCGCGGGACCAGCGTGTAGACAAGCGTAAAGACGATCACCATTATTATGAAAATGGAGATTATCGATCTTATCAACCTTTTAAGGATATAACCCTTACTCATCTGAAATAACTCCTAACAAGCGAAATTGAGGGCTAGAGGAATGAGCTTCTTCTAGCCCTCATTGATTTAATACTTAGTCCGTATTACGGACGGAGGCAATTACTTGCCTGCGAGCCAAGCTTCCTTGGCAGCATAGTACTCGTCGGCAGTGATCGGCTGATCGTAAACTACCATGTACTTGAAGTAAGGAACAATGTTGGTGGAAGCCTGTCCATAGAGACCGTAGCCTGCGGAGAAGGGCTTAACCTTGGAAACGCCGAGACCTGCGCCACGGGTAGCGAACGGCCTGAGAATGCCGTTGCCGAGCAGGAATGCTTCTACCTGAGCGAACTTGTCGATACGCTCGTCGCCGGTGGCAGCGTTAGCTTCATCCATAAGAGCCTTGATGTCGGTGAGACCGATAGCCTTCAGAGCAGCTTCCTGGGAAGCAAGACGCTCGGTGCCCGGCTCAAGCAGGGTCTTGGGAGTGATTCCGGAGTAGAGCAGCATGTCGCCGTCATCCGGATCGAAGCAGTGGATGTAGGTGTACGGATCGCCGTAGTCCGGGCCCCAGCCTGCGGAGAACGCAACGTCCATGGAGTTGTCTTCACCAACGGTGTTGTTGAAGAACGCGTCGTTCACCTGCTCGGGGTTGTCCATGAATATGAGGTCGATCTTTACATAGTCGCCGACAGCGTCCTCGATGGACTTCTGCATGGCCAGAGCCATGTTCTTGCCCATTTCGTCGGTGCCGTCTTCAACTACGTCGAGGTGTACCGGCCATTCCTTTACGGAGTCGCCGAGTTCAGCCTTGGCCTTTTCCATGAACATCTTGGCTCTTTCGGGGTTGTACCATGCATCCTGTCCGTCGTTCAGGTTGATTCCCTTAAGATCCGGGTTGACCTGCTCGATGTACTTGGTTACGAGGGAACCGAAGGACTCGCCGGTGCTGAGAGCGGAGAAGGTGTAAGGAGTAAGGGTGTTCCTTGCTCTGTCTTCTGCGATCTCGCCGAGGGCTACTTCGTAGTAAGCCTTCTCGGAATAACCAGCGTAAACGCCGAGACGGAAGTTCTTGTTCAGGATAGCAGCCTTGGTGTCTGCCTTCTGCTGATCGGTGGTCTTGGCTGTGGTGCTCTTGGTGGTATCAGAGAACAGAGCGTATGCCTGTCTGTCCCAGTTGAAAGCGCCCCAGAAAGAGGTGGAGGTGGTCATGCCCTTGAACATGTTGTCCTTGTAGTTCTTTTCAGCATCTGCGACCATTTCCGGCTGACCGAGCTGGATAGCGGTGGTGGTAACTTCGCCGTTCTTGAACATGTTGTAGTTCTGCATCGGGTCCTTACCATCAGTGTAAGTAACAGTTACGTGCTTGACGTGGACGTTGTCCTTGTCGTAGTAGTTCGGGTTGGCATCAAATTTGACTTCCTGACCTGCAACTACGGAAGAAAGGATGTAGCATCCGTTGTAGAGGATGGATGCCGGATCCACAGCGCCGAACTTGTCGCCCTGGGCAGCCAGGAACTCTGCGTTCAGCGGCCTGAGGATGTTGTAGGTGGTGAGACCGTCGAAGTAACCGATACCGGTGTTGAGGGTATAGGTAAGCTTGTTGCCTTCGGCCTTGATGCCTACGTCTTCCCACTTGCCGGTTCCGTCAGCATACTCTGCGAGACCCTTGATCATGTCCTTTACGAGACCAAGAACGAGGGACTTGGAGTCTGCGGCGTGCTTAAGACCGGTAACGAAGTCTTCCGCGGTGACCTTTGCGTAAACTTCGCCGGAAGCGGTGGACCAGGTGGCGTCGTCACGGATGGTGAAGTACCACTCGGAAGCGTCCTGATTGGAGCTCCACTCGGTAGCCATGCCCGGTACGAGAACGCCGTGGTTGTCCTGGGTGAGGAGTCCTTCAGTGAAGTTTGCAGTGAAGTCTCCGTTGGTGCTGTGGTTATCGTAGAGATAATCCAGCGTGGTTACGTTGAAAGCGTAAAGAAGGCTGTAAGAATCAACCTCTTTTCTTTCTGCCGGTGCAGGTTCGGTATTACCGTTGTTTGCCGGCGTGTTGTTTGCCGGAGTTCCGCACGCAGCAAGTCCGAAGACCATGATGAGAGCGAGAATCACAGCAAGCACTTTACTTACTTTTCTCATTGTTAAAACCTCCTGAAAAGCTAGTTATCGATTAAATAACGTCTTATATTATGTCTAAATAGACCGTAGTTTGTCAAGTGAAATTGAAGAGTTGCCGATTTTTTTGTGTTTGGCACATATAATTTACATAATATGGCAAAAAAATTGTTGCCCAAATACAATTAAATCAGCCTCAAAAACAGGAAAAGCGGCCTTGTCGACCGCTTTTCTACTATATTACTTTATTACTTTGGTTTTACGTATTATCCGGCAGCGCGGACGGATCAGATCTTCTCTACGTCTATTCCGGTCTTGTGGCCGTTGATGTCGAACGTTTCCAGACCGCTCTTAGCAGAGATGCTGTCGGCCAGAGTCTCGGACATGATGTAGTCCTTAAAGATATCCATTGCTGCGGCAACGTCCGCGTCCGCGTCCACGAAGATGTTTATGCGGTCCATCATCTCGAAGTCCTTCGCCTTGCGCATCTGCTGGATCTTGGAGATGATCTCCCTGGCCAGGCCTTCGGCCTTCAGTTCGTCGGTCACCGTGGTATCCAGAATTACGCATACGCCGTTCTCCAGCGCCACGTCGAAACCTTCCTTGGCGCTTACGGAGGAGCTTACGAGCTCCGGTGTGATGTCCGTGGCCTCTCCGTTGAGATCCAGGACCAGCTTGCCCTTCTCCGCCAGTTCCGCCAGAGCCTTCTTGGGATCCAGCTTGGCTATGGCAGCGCCGAACGCCTTTACCTTCGCTCCCAGCGCGGGGCCTGCGGCGCGGAAGTCAGGCTTGAGGGTGTAGTTGATGAAGCTGTCCATCTCCTTCTCGAACCTGATGGTCTTTACGTTGAGCTCTTCCTTGATCAGGTCCGCCATGTAACCGATCTCGTCCTCGTACTTGCCGTCGACGAGAAGCTCGGACAGGGGCTGGCGCACCTTGATGCGGGTCTTTTCGCGGACGCCGCGTCCCATGGTGACGATCTTGCGGACTATGTCCATGCGCTCTTCGAGATCGCCGTCAAGCAGGCTCTCGTCTGTCTTCGGGAAGCTCGCGAAGTGGACGGACTCCTCGCCGGTAAGGTTCACGTACATCTCGTCCGTGATGAACGGCGCAACGGGAGCCATGATCTTCGCAAGGCCCGTAAGCACTTCGTAGGTGGTGGCGTATACGGCCTTCTTGTCCTCGTCCATGCCTTCCGCGTAGAATCTTCTTCTCGCGCGGCGGATGTACCAGTTGGACAGGTCTTCCTGGACGAAGTCCTGGACTATCTTTACGAAGCTGTTGTGGTCGTATGTATCCATGGCCTCCGTGGCGGCCTTCAGCATCCTGTTGTATCTGGAGAGTATCCAGCGGTCCAGCTCGGGGCGCTTGTCGTAAGGAACGAAGCAGTCCCTGGCGTCTATGTCGTCCGTGTTAGCGTAAAGCACGAAGAAATTGTATACGTTCCTGAGCGTTCCGAAGAACTTGCCCTGGGTGTCCTTAAGGCCGTCCTCGTCGAACTTGGTCGGAAGCCATACGGGGCTTACCGACAGCAGGTACCAGCGGACCGCGTCCGCGCCGTATCTGTCGAACAGATCGAACGGATCCACGGTATTGCCCTTGTGCTTGGACATCTTCTTGCCGTTCTTGTCGAGGATCAGGTCGTTTACGAGAACGTTCTTATAAGGCGCCCTGCCCTTTATGAATGTGGCGATGGCCATCAGGGAGTAGAACCAGCCTCTGGTCTGGTCTATGCCTTCGCAGATGAAGTCCGCGGGGAAGCACTCCTTATCGAATTCTTCCTTGTGTTCGAACGGATAGTGCATCTGCGCGAAAGGCATGGCTCCGCTGTCGAACCAGCAGTCCATTACCTCCGGGATGCGGCTCATGGTGCCGCCGCACTCGCACTTGATGTGGACGTCGTCCACGTACGGACGGTGCAGCTCGATGCTTTCGTCTATGTCTTCAATGGCGAGCTCTACAAGCTCCTTGCGGCTTCCCACGCATACGATCTTGCCGCAGTCCGGGCAGCGCCAGATCGGAATGGGAGTTCCCCAGTATCTGTTTCTGGAGATGGACCAGTCCTTAACGTCAGCCAGCCAGTTGCCGAAACGGCCTTCGCCCACGTAGGACGGATGCCAGCTTACGGTATTGTTGTTGGCTACGAGCTGGTCGCGAAGGTCCGTCATGCGGATGTACCAGGACGGCTTAGCGTAGTATACGAGCGGGGTGTCGCAGCGCCAGCAGTGCGGGTAGTTGTGCTCCAGCTTCTGCTTGTCGTAGATCTTGTCTTCCTGCGCCAGCCACTTTATTATCTCTACGTCCAGACCCTCTTCCATTATGAAGCGGCCCTTCCAGGGAGTAGCGGTGTATTTGCCTTCCTCGTCCACGGGGTTGACCACGGCCACGCCGTACTTTCTGCCGGCCACATAGTCGTCCTCGCCGAACGCGGGAGCGCAGTGTACTATTCCGGTACCGTCTTCCGTGGTAACGTAGTCCGCGGTGCCAACGAAGAAAGCCTTTCCGGGGATCTCGACGAACGGCATCAGCTGCTCGTATTCCATGCCCTCCAGGTCTCTGCCCTTCATCTCCTCCACGATCTTATACTCGCCGTGGGAGCCCAGGACCGCGTCCACTCTGGCCTTGGCCATTATGTAGTACTTCCCGTTCTGCTCCGCCTTTACGTAGTCGATGTCCGGGCCTACGGCCAGGAACTCGTTGGCGGCAAGGGTCCACGCGGTGGTGGTCCATGCCATGAAGTATGTGTTCTCCTCGCCCTTCTTCTTGAACGGTACGTAGAGCGAAGTTACCTTTATCATCTTGTAGCCCTGAGCTACCTCGTGCGAAGCAAGTCCTGTTCCGCAGCGCGGGCAGTAAGGCACTACCTTGTGTCCTTCGTAGATGAGTCCGGCCTTGAAGAATTCCTTGATTATCCACCAGCCGGTCTCTATGTAGTTGTTGTCCAGGGTGATGTACGGGTGGTCCAGATCGATAAGGTAGCCCATGCGGTGGGTCATGTTGCGCCACATGGTCTCGTAGGTGAATACTGAGGCCTTGCACTTTTCGTTGAACTCTTTGATGCCGTACTTTTCTATGTCCTGCTTGCCGGAGAATCCCAGCTGCTTTTCGACTTCTATCTCCACCGGCAGTCCGTGGGTATCCCAGCCTGCCTTGCGGCGCACCTTAAAGCCCTGCATGGTCTTGTACCTGCAGACGGAATCCTTAAGAGTCCTTGCTATTACGTGGTGTATGCCCGGCTTGCCGTTAGCCGTCGGGGGCCCTTCGTAGAACAGGAAGTTAGGCTGTCCTTCCCGCAGGTCCACGCACTTCTGGAGCATGTCCATCTCGTCCCACTTGTCCGCCTGGGCGAGCTGCACCTGAGCAATAGGTTTGTCCGATAAGTTCTTGTACATTTCAAATACCTTTTTTATGAAAACTGGTCCCGCCGCCCTTAAAAAGCGGCTGTTCCGTAACTTTTATATAATATCATCGTTTTTTACGCTCGGCAAGTACCGCGGCAGGTCAGTTTGCGCCGTAGAAGCCGCACTGCTGCTCCAGGTTGTAGAGCCCGAAGCCGCTCAGGTATATGTCGCTGCGTTTGGAGATCAGCGGCATGTACATCCAGTCCATGAACTGCTTGGGCAGCCTGCTTACGGGAGCGCCTTTCGCGAACAGGTAGAACACGTCTCCTCCGCTGATGCCGTAGGCTTCGCTGCTGACCACCCTCATCCTGTAGCCGGAAGGATCGTTGACTATTCGGCTCTCGCCTGCGGGACCGGTCGTGTACTGAAGGTCCGTAAGCTTGAACGCGTATGTAAATGCGTTGATCTGTACGGGATCCGTAAACTTCCCGGTGAATTCGCAGACGTACTGCGTGCCGTCGTAGCCGTCGCCGGATTCTCCGTAATTGTGGTCCTCATACGAGCCGCTGAAGCTGCCGTCTTCGTTTATCGTAATGACGGTCCCCCAGCCGCCGACGCCGCTGGTGAATATGTACTCCTTGGGAACCTTGGCGAACAGGTCGGGGACCTTGGCGCCGTCCTCAATGTCTCCGGCAGTGCCCCAGACGGACGGGTCTTCCGCGTTCTCGGCCGGGGTGTTGCTGTACATGCTCCAGTAGCATCTGCCGTCTATGGTCTTGTATTCCATTACGGCGCTGTAGGTGCTGTCGTACGTATAGGACTGATTGCCGTACCTGCCGTACTCGATCCTCAGCAGATCGTAGGACACGTAGTATTTGCTGCCGTCGTAGAGCACGCTGCCTATAGAGACGCTTATGAACGGGTCTCCCACGCCGCCGATGATGTTGTAGTAGTTGGAATTGCCTTCGGTGTCCTTGTCGATGTAGAAGAGTTCCTTCTCCTCGCCGGACTTCTTAAGCGTCCGGATGTCCGCGTCAGAAACGTTGAAAATGTTCCGCGCTATCCAGTCCACTCCTTCTTCCCTGTTGACCGCGAAGCCCATGTAGCCGTCTTTCTGGTTCCAGCCGCGCGGATCCTGAGTCTTGTTGTCCCATATGGACATGTGCCCGGCGTTCAGATACAGGTTGAAGTCCACGATGGAGCCGTTGCCTACTATCTCGGCCAGAATGTTGCCGCTGTCTTCGGCAGCCTTGGTGCATTCGTATTCCTTATTGCCCGAGCCGCCGTCATACCAGGAGCTGAAATACAGAAGGAACCTGTTCAGAGAGTCAGGCATGTCGCCGGGAACGATCTCTGCCGGCGCCTTTTCCGAGGCTTCGTAAAGATCTCCCATTTCCGCGGCCGCGCGCAGTTTTGCGTCCCTGACCGTCTGGGCGGGGCAGCCTTTCTCGTATATCTGATCCACCACGTAGCTTACGGCGCCGTCGCTGTACATGAGCACTTCGTCCACGCCTTCCAGAGCCTCGGCCATGGCCTCCGCGTATTCTTCTTTCGTTACCTCTTTACCGTCCACGCGGAACTTGTCCACCAGGGCGCTTTCCGGCTTTTCCGTGCTGCGACCCGCGGATTCTCTCGCGGTAAGACTTCCTTTGTCGTCTTCCAGGCTGATGAAATATTCGAACAGGTATCCGCCGTAACCTTCGTTAGTGAAAAGCTTCAGCGTTTTATCGTCCTTGTTCTGATACAGTATGTACTTAAGCCCGAAGTTCCATTCCTGCGAGAATATGAGCTTTGCCGCGCCCTTTTCGAAGGTGTAGATCTCCAGCATCGCGGTCCGCTTTTCCTTGTCCGCGGCGCGCACCAGTATAAGCTCCGGGATCTCGTTTCCGCAGATGTCGCGGAAAAGGACAGGTCTGGACTCTGTTCCGTTCTCCAAACCGGCGAGGTTCAGCTGCCAGTCGTAGGCTGCCAGATCGTCCGCCTTTTCTGTAAGGATGCCGCTAAAGGCTTTGTACGCCTTTGCGGTCTGCGAAGCAGAACCATTCCAGGGCTTTATTATCAAAATCAGCGCGGCAATAACGACTACAGCCGCCGCAATGAAAAGCGGCAGCTTGAGGGAACGTTTTTCTTTATTGTCGGGCAGTTTGTATTCTATCTTTTTTTCAGGCGCAGCCTTGGGCTTTTCCGCAGGCTGCTCCGGCCCGGAAGCAACGGTGACTGCGGGCTGCTCTGTCGCGGGAGCCGCCTCCGCGCCCTTAAACTCTGTTATCTCCGGCTCGACCTTGGCTCCGCAGTTCTCGCAGAACCTGGAGCCTTCCGGCATTTCGTATCCGCACGATCTACAACGCATTTGTTTACTCCTGAATGTATGTTTTACGGCTGCCGGACGCGCTCCGGCGCCGGGTCTAACCAAGCAGCGGCGTAATGTAGGTGGTCCACAGCCACGATATCGGCAGCGCCAGTATCAGCGACGGTATCATGTCCGCGGTGGGAAGATCTTCGCGCAGCTTAAGCATGCGAAGTCCGGTCGCAAGCATTATGTAGCCGCCCGCGGCCTTGAAGTCCGCTATCATGGACTGGGTGCAGAGCGGGTATATCCACCTTGCGATGAAGAAGATGACCAGATGGATGACGCACTGCGGTATGCCCAGAAGCGACACGGACTTGCCAAGCTTGCAGGCGAGTATCGCGGATGTGAATATGTCCAGTATCGCCTTGGCGAGCAGTATGCTGTGGTCCCCGGTAACGCCTTCCACCAGCGCGCCGTAGTAGCCGGTGCCGCTTACGCAGAACAGCACCGCTATCGTAAGGAACTCCTCCGTGCAGCGCCCTCCGGCAAGCTTACCCAGGCCTGTGCGCACTTTGTCGCCCAACTTAAGCTTTACCCCCAGCAGCGTGCCCAGTATTACGGACAGCACGACTGCGGGAAGGTTCTTGAGCCCGGGCATGGGAATGATGCCCATGGACAGCGCCACGAGCGCGAATATCATGTTTAATGTGTCTTTTACCTTGTCGCTGATGCGCTCTCCCGCGGCGGAACCTATGAGTCCGCCTATAACTATGCAGAGCGCGCAGGTCACCGCGCCTATGGGTAGTATCATCTGCCGATCTCCTCCAGCACCGAATATATTACCGAAGCCTCGTAGCCAAGGGCCGCGAGCCTGCGGGATATCTTTCCGTATATCTTCTGACGTTTAGCGTAAGCTTCTCTTACGCGCTCGCGGGCTTCCTCGGTTCTGCCGATGTCGTCTTCTCTGCAGGCGTACGGCAGCCCTCCGGCCTTTTCCAGGATCTTTTCCGCTTCCTTAAGAGCTCTTGCGTAGTCGCCTTCCTTCAGCTCCTCCGCAGCCTCTCCGGCGGCATCGGGATCTATGCCTTTAAGCTTCAGCTCCGCCTTTACGCGCCGCGAGGATTTGCCCTGTTCGGAGCCCCTGCGGACCATGTTCTCCGCGTAAGCCCCGTCGTTTATGTAACCGTAATCCTTAAGCTTTTCCAGCGCCTCCGCGATCTCCTCCGCAGCGTATCCCCGGCTCTCCAGCTTTTTCTTAAGCTCCGCGGACGAATAGGCCCTGGCGTCCAGAAGCCCCGCCGCGTAATCCAGCGCGTTCTTCTTGAACGGGGCGTCGTATTCGGCGCGCTGTACAGTCGCCTTATCATCCCCGGCTATGCCGAAGACCAGGTTCCTGTAGGTAAAGCCCGCCACCGGAACGCCTTCCAGAGAACCGTCCAGCACGGAGAAAGAAGAAAAGTCCAGAGACAAGCCCATGCCCTTGTATTTGGACCAGGCTTCCTTGCGCGTCCAGATCGACAGGAACTCCTCCGTCCACTCGCTGCCGCCTTCGGAAAGCGCCGCAAGATACTGCTGCTCGTCCTTGTGCAGTTTCTTTGCTACGCGCGGCTTAACTACCCTGGAACGTTCCTCCATGTCCAGGCCCACGGGATGCGGCTCTATGCAGCAGGCCCAGTAGTTTACGGTGTCGCTGACGGATATAAAAAGGCCCTCGGATCCCGGGCCCTTAAGATGCGGCGCGCACTCCCCATCGTGGTCCAGTTCGAAACCGAACAAGGCGCGCACTATGTCCGCCGACTTGTATACTCTGCCCCTCTCTTTTCTGATAAGACTGATCTTCATTACGGGACCTGCCTACATCCAGATGAGCCAGAGCAGAACGTAGCCGACCAGCACCGCGGAGAGCGTGAACGGCACGCTGTATTTCATGAAATCCTTCGGCTTTACCGTGTAGCCTTCTTTCCGGAGTATGCCCAGGCCGGTTATGTTGGCCGAAGCGCCTATCGGAGTAAGATTGCCGCCGAGGGTAGCGCCTACCAGCAGACCGAAGTACAGAAGCGTGGCGCAGCTTCCCGCTACCGCCGGATCCGACGATACCGCGAAACCCTCCGCCAGCGACTTGACTACCGGCAGCATCGTAGCCACGTAAGGAATGTTGTCTATGAACGCGGAGATCAGCACGGACATCCATACTATCACCGTAAACGTTACGAACAGCGCGGATCTTGTGGTGCCTCCGCAGAGATCGAATATGCCGCGGCCGATAAGATCTATTATGCCCGCCCTCTTAACGCCGCCGATGACGATGAAGAGACCTGCCAGAAGCAGAAGCGTGTAGAGATCCAATCCGTTGCGGGCCTTGATGAGCGGAGCCGCGGAGCGTCTCTTGATGCAGCCCCTTACTATGCCTATTATCAGGAACAGCATGCAGAGGGCGCCGTTGGTCCAGTCCGGCTTATAGAACTGACCGGGAGCGGCCGCGTCCTTGTACGGTATGAACGATACCGCTATCAGAGCAAGGACCGTGCCCACGAGCATTACGGTCGGGAACTTGTCCTGCACTTCGTATTTTTCGGTCGGAGCGATCTTTTTATTCTCCTTGCGGAATATGAAGCAGATTATCAGAGCGCTTACGATGGCTCCCGCCTCCGTCACCCAGAACATTCCGGGCCTTCCGCGGAAGAAGAAGAAATCCGCGAAGTCCAGACCCGCGTATTTGGCGAGCAGTATGGACGTGGTGTCGCCCACCAGAGTGGCGGCTCCCTGCAGGTTCGAAGAAATGGATATGCAGATGACGGTCGGGATGGGCGATATCTCCAGTTTATTGCAGATCGCCAGAGCCACCGGAGCTATCATCAGCACAGTGGCGACGTTGTCCACGAACGCGGAGACTATGCCCGCGAACAGGCTCATGATGACTATCATCCACTTTACGGAGCCCACCTTGGAGATTATGATGTCGCTCATGCGGCGCGGCATTCCGGACTCTATGAAGAGCTCCACGGTGCCCATGGTGCCGGCGATCATCATCAGGACGTTCCAGTCTATCTCCTTAAGAGCCGCGAGCGGCCCGTAGGAAAACTCCGGGAAGACATGGGCAAGCCCCAGTATCACGAAAATAAGAGCCGAGGCAAGGGCGATGTACGGCCTTGCCTTTTCCAGCGAGAATATGAGAATGTACGTAACGGCGAAGATCGCGAGCGCGACCCAGTTTAATGCAGTCATTTTCAGTAAAGCGCGGTCTTTTCAGGCCGCGCGCGTTTTTCAGTATTGTTAGATATCGATTATGCTTGACTCGTCTCCCGGCGCCTCGTCGGTGTGATACTTGTCGTCCGCGGAGAGTCTCTTTACGGTGTAGAAGCAGACTATGAACATTATCACCACGAACATTATGAAGTGTATGGAACTGGCCTGGGACGTCGCGACGTAATCGTACGCTCCGTGGACCAGGGTGGGCAGAAGCACCGCAAGGAAGCGGGAGAGTCTGGAAGCGCTGTCCCAGCCCTGCTGCTGCTTTCTCTTGGCAAGCCCGTACCAGGCACCCATTATCACGCCGAAGCACGCGTGTCCGGGGACTGCGGTGACGGCCCTTATCAGAGCCGTCGTAAGTCCGTAGGTGAACACGTACTTTATGTTCTCCCAGACCGCGAAGCCCAGGGAAACGGCTACCGCGTAAACGACGCCGTCGAACTTGCAGTTGAATTCCTGGCTCCTCCAGGTACCTATCTTAAGGACCAGGTACTTGAAGCCTTCTTCCGATAGGCCTACGACTATGAAGTACAGAAGGATCCTGTACGCGACGCTGGCTTCCGAGAACCAGTTGCCCAGTAGCGCCATGCCTACGGTCTCCGTTATCATTGCAAGGAACGTCGATACCACTCCCAGTATCGCCAGGCTGAGTATCATCCTGGTAGGTTCCTTCTCCAGGCGGTCCTGCTTGTAGATGAAGAACATCAGCAGGATGGCGGGAAGTACCGCCAGAACTATAAGGAGTATCGACGGGGCTGCGAATAAGAACATTATTTTACCTCCGACTTAAGGACCTCTATGGCTTTCTCCAGCTGGTAGTCGGTCTCATCGCCTTCGACCAGCTCCACTATGTAGTCCGGGGTTATGCCGACCTTGTGTATGGTCTTTCCGGACGGCGAGAAATACTGCATTATGGTTATCTTTACGGCGCTGCCGTCGTCCCAGCTGTAGCGGTCCTGTATCATGCTGCTGGGATAGAGGCTCTGGATTATTCCCTTGCCGTAAGTCTTAGTGCCTACTATGACGCCTTCGTTGTTGTCCTGGATGCCCGCGGACAGGATCTCGGACGCGGAGGCGGTGTATTCGTTCACCAGCACGACGTACGGAAGCTCCGTGCGCCCCGCCCTGGTGGTGTAGTAATCTTTTTTCTTGTACTGGTCTTCCGTGTAGACGACGGTGCCCTGATCCATCAGCATGTCCGCGATCTTTACGCTTACGTCCACAAGTCCGCCGCCGTTGTTGCGAAGGTCTATCACCAGGCCTTTGGCTCCCTGAGCGGTAAGGTCGTCCAGCGCAGCCTTGAAATCGTTTGCCGTGGCGCTCTCGAAGCTGTCGATCTGGATGTATCCTATCTTGTCATCCAGCATCTCGTAGGCTATGGTCTCCACCTGTATGGAAGCGCGGACCATGGTAACGGTGTTCTCGACGCCGTCGCGCCTGTAGGTGATCTCAACGGAGGTACCTTCTTTGCCTCTGATGTTGGACGCGGCTTCTGAAGACTGGCTTCCGGAATACGCGACTCCGTCCACCTTAAGGATTATGTCTCCGGGCTGCATGCCGGCTTCCTTGGCGGGGCTGTTCCTGTAGACCTGGACCACCTCCAGCACGTCGTCCTCGTTGCCGTAGAACGACATGCCTACGCCGGAATATTCTCCCAGCATGGAACCGATGTAGTCCTCGTACTCCTCCGCCGACACGTACTCGGAATAGGGGTCGTTCAGCGCGTCCACAAGTCCGTAGTACGCTCCTTCGACAAGGTCGTCGGCGTCGACGTCCACGTAATAATAATCATCCACGAAGTTCTTTATGTCTTCCAGCTTTCCGTAAGTCTTTACGAGATACTGGTATTCCTCGTATTCGTCGTTCGTAAGAAGGCTGCTGTTGCTTATCCCGAGCTTCTGCGCGAACAGCACGCCCACGCCGCCGAGGATCAGCGCCACAACCAGAAATACTATGAATACGCTCTTTCTGAGATACATATCAACCTTCCTGCCCCGATACGCGTATGTCCCTGACGCGCATCTGGAGCCTTCGTTCTCCTCTGAATTCGTTAATGTCCAGTTCCCCGGCTACGTCTATCCTTTCGTGTCCGAAGATTATGTCCTTGTACTGCTCCGCCCTTCCGAAGAGCACGCAGCCCACCGGTATCCTGTCGTCGGTCGCGGCGGTGAAACGTATGTGCTGACCGTCCGCTCCCATGGTCCTTACGGAGCCTACCTGCGCGTTCCTTATGCAGAACAGCGGAACGGGGTTGGCCTCGCCGTAGGGCTCCAGCAGCTTCAGCTTTTCCGCGTAGCCTATGTTCTTCTCCGCTGAGGACAGTTCGTGTTCTATGAATATGGTCTCCGTAAACAGTTCCGGATCCTTGTCGAAAAGCGCCTTTACCTGCTCCTGCATGCGGCTGCGGAACAGTTCCAGATTCTCTTCCTTAAGGCTGAAACCGCACGCTCCGGCGTGGCCTCCGAACCTTGTGAATATGTCGCCGCAGTTCTCGAAGCACTGGTGCAGGTTGACTCCGGGGATGGATCTTCCGGTGCCTTTAAGCAGACCGTCTCCCGCGGGAGTAACTATGCAGACCGGTCTGTAGAGCTGCTCCTTAAGGTTGCCGGCGACTATTCCGGCTACGCCCTCGTGAGCGCCCTCCGCAAGTATGACCGGCGCGTATTCTCCGCAGTCACCTTTGGCAAGACTTGCCCTGCAGATGCGGACCGTCCGCTCCTGCTCCGCCTTGCGTTCTATGTTGGTCTTGATGGTAAGACCGGCAAGCTCGTCCAGCCTCTCCGCGCTGCTCCTGCTCTCCAGGAGCTCCACTCCGGGGGACGCGTTTCCCATGCGCCCCAGCGCGTTAAGGTTCGGAGCTATTATATACGAAATGCTCGAAGAATCAATGATCCTTTCGGAAAGATCAAGAGCGTTAAGCAGGCTGGAAAGACCGGCGCGCTCCCTTCTGTTGATCCTGTCGAGGCCGTATTTAACAAGATTTCTGTTCTCTCCGCGCAGAGGAACTATGTCCGCCACCGTGGAGATCGCCACCAGATCCAGCAGCGAATTCAGCTGCGCCTTGGTAAAGCGGCCGTCGCCCTTCTGTTCCAGAAGACGCTGCATGCCCTGCGCCAGTTTGAAAGCCACGCCGCAGCCGCAGAGCTCGCTGAACGGGTAGCCGCTGTCCCTCTTGGGGTTTACGAACAGACAGTCCGGATCCATGCCTTCCCGCAGGATGTGATGATCCGTAACTATGACGTCCATGCCCAGCTCCCTGGCGTGACGCACTTCGGCCGGGCTTGTGCTTCCGCAGTCCACGGTAAGCAGGACGTCCGCGCCCTGTTCCCTTATCCTGTCCACGGCGGCGACGCTCAGTCCGTAACCGTCGGAGAACCTGCTGGGAACGTAACTGAACACCTTGTCCGTAAGGCAGACCAGCACGCTGGTCATCAGAGCGGTGGACGTTATGCCGTCGGCGTCGTAGTCGCCGTACACGCAGATGGTCTTTCCGCTGTCGGCCGCGTCTATCAGCAGCTGCGCCGCTTCCTTAAGGTCCGTAAGCAGAAAAGGATCGTAGGTGCCTTTAGGCGCCGGGGACAGAAAATCCTCCAGTTCGGACGCGGGGATGCCGCGGTTGGTCAGTATATTGAGCACGGAAGCAGGGACTCCTAAAAGCCCCTGCTCCTGATCGTTGTTTTCTCGGGCGATGACCCATCTAGCCATATCAGTACTTACCCGGAGTTACCCATTCCAGCGGATCCTTGTATGATCCGTTGTACCTGACTTCGAAATGTATGTGGTATCCGGTGGAACATCCCGTGGTTCCTACAAGCGCTATCACGTCGCCGCGCTTCACCTTGTCGCCCACCCTTACCAGTATCTTGCAGGAGTGCGCGTACAGCGTGACGACTCCGCCGCCGTGGTCTATCATTACGTAGTTGCCGTAGCCGTAACTGAAAGCAGTCCGTATAACCGTACCGTCCGCCGCGGCCAGGATGTCGGTCTCCTTACCGGCACCTATGTCGATACCGGTGTGCATCTTCCAGATGCCGTATATCGGATGGAGCCGCATTCCGAATACGTCCGTGATCCTCTTACTGGCTCTGGACGGCCAGCCCATGACTCCTCCGGTGTAATCACCGCTGCTCTGCAGCTTTAAGATGTCCGCCTTAAGAGCGTCGGCCTCCGCGTTCATGGCGTCCAGCTGGGCCTCGAGCGCGGCGTTATTGTTCTCTATCTTCTTTTTAAGGGAGGCGACGGTCTGCATGTCCTTGTCGAGCGCCGCCTTCTTGGCGTCCAGATCGGCCTGCTTGGTCTCCAGCTCTGTCTTAAGGACGACAAGTTCGTCCTTCTTTTCCGTTACGGCAGCGTGCTGCTTCTCCAGAGACTCTATCAGGTCGGAGTCGGACTCCGTGATGCGCTTCATCATCTCGACGTTGGTCAGAAGCTCGGTCATGCTTGAAGAGCCCAGAAGGATCGAGATCATTCCCGCGTCGCCCTGCATGTACATTACTCTGAGCCTGTTCCACAGAGCGTCGTTCTGCTCCGTGATCTTGTTCTGTATGTCGTCCAGCTCCGCCAGGACCTTGGTCACCCTGTCCTTGGTGGCGTTCAGTTCCTCCTTAAGGACGTTTATCTCCACCTGGGTGTCGTAGATCTGAGTCTCGTAATTGCTTATCTCCGACTGGAGCTGCCTTGCCTGCTTCTGTCCTTCCGACAGCTCGCGCTCCGATTTGATGATGTTGGAACGCAGCTTGTCGTAATCCTGCTGCTTCGTGAACACGTCGCTTCCGAAGCCCAGCGGCGACATCAGCGGCGCGCAGACGCACACGAGCGCCATCACCAGGACGGCGACCTTTACGGCTGTTTTGGCTCTTCCCTTTCTTTTCATTTTTATCCCCTTTCGAACTGCTTCCCCTAAAGCAGCATCCCTTTACGACTTAAGATAACGTCTCATGGATATTATGCTTCCGAAGGCCCCTATACCTATTCCCAGAGCAAAGAATATCCAGACTATGTTCTTGATGAGGAACTGCGGATCCACAAGGCTGGCCGAGAACAGCTGGAACGCCTGCTCGCCCAGAGTGTCGCAGAGTCTTGTATATATTAGCGCCGAAAGCCCCACGGAGATGGCCGCGGAAATGCAGCCGATTATGATACCCTCCAGAAGCATCGGGCCTCTTATGAACCAGTTGGTGGCGCCTACGTAGCGCATGTTCTGGATCTCGTCCTGCCGCGCCATTACCGTAAGCTTTATCGTATTGGAAACTACCACCAGCGAGACTATCACCAGGAACACGATGACCACGAGCGCACCGCGCTGTATGGTGTTGGACACCCTGATCACCTTGCCTACTTCCTCGCTGTAGAAGCGCACAACGTCCACTCCGGGAAGCCCGGCGGCCGTGGTCGCTATGAAATCTCCGGTCTCTATCTCCGAAAGCGTTATCCTTATGGAATTGGGCAGACGGTTCTCGTCCAGACCGTCCAGCAGGTAGGCGTTGCTGCCCCAGCGGGCCTTGAACTCCTCCAGTCCCTGTTCCTTGGAGATGTAGACTGCGTCCTGAACGCCCTGCATCCCCTTGATGCTGGTGATCATGTTGGCAGCCTGTTCCTGCGTCGTCTCGTCCTTAAGGAACACTTCTATGGTACCGAACTGGTCCTTTACGTTCTCCGTAATGAAGCTGACGTTTACCGTAAGGAAGAAGAACAGCGCCAGGATAAGCATCATGGCCGTAATGGCAAATACGGAAGCAAGAGTCATGCCCTTGTTCCTGAACCCGTGCCTGAACGCCTGTTTTAACGAATACAGAGCTCCTCTAATCATCGAACCCGTAGTCTCCTCCCCTGCTGTCGCGGATTATGGTGCCCTGGTCTATGGCGATGACGCGCTTGTTCATGCGGTTGACTATGTCCCTAGCGTGCGTGACCATTACCACGGTGGTGCCGCGCTTGTTTACCAGCTCCAGCAGCTGCATTATCTCCCATGCCGTCTCCGGGTCCAGGTTTCCTGTGGGCTCGTCCGCGATGAGTATGCGCGGATTGTTGATTATAGCCCTGGCTATGGCCACCCTCTGCTGCTCTCCGGCGGAGAGCTCGTTGGGATAGTTGTTAGCCTTGTCCTCTATTCCCATGACGGAGAGCATCTGGGGCACCTGCCTGTCTATGGTCTTCTTGTTGCAGCGAACCACTTCCATGGCGAACGAGACGTTCTCGAAGACCGTCTTGTTGTCCAGAAGCTTGAAGTCCTGGAAGACCATGCCTATGTCCCTTCTCAGGAACGCTACGTCGCGGTTGGAAAGCTTGCTGAGCGGCTTGCCTTCCACATAGACCTCGCCTTCGTCCGGTTCTATCTCCTTTGTTATGAGTTTTATGAAGGTGGATTTCCCGGATCCGGTGGGACCTACGACAAATACAAAATCGCCCTGATCTATATGGAGGGTCGCATTTTTAAGTGCCACAGTATCCGCGTAGACCTTGGTCACGTTCTTGAAATCGATCAACAGGACATCTCCTTTACCCCTAAGATGTGTTAAATCATCCTATAGTATACAACATATTTTTGCAAATGTAAAACACCCACTAAATATAGTTATGTTTTTTTTGTGAATTTTACTAAAAGCAGGTAGGCCGGTATCCTGACCACCCTCCTGATCCTTGAGGGCTGTTTAGCCAGTCTGTAGAGCCATTCCAGGCCGGATCTAGTCATGCGCTCCGGGGCTCTTCTTGCTTCCCCGGACCACACGTCCAGGCTTCCGCCTACGCCCATGCAGGCTCTTGTCTTAAGCTCCGCGGCGTTACGGACCATGAACAGCTCCTGTTTCGGGGAGCCCAGTCCCGCGACCAGGAAGGCCGCTCCGCTGTCGTTGACTCGCTGTACGATCTTTGCTTCTTCGGCTTCTGAGAAGTATCCGTCCGCCGCGCCGGCTATTACCAGGCCGGGGATCAGTTTCCGGAGGTTTTCCGCGGCTTTTTCCGCCACTCCGGGCTTTCCGCCCAGAAGGTAGACGCCGAGGCCTTTCTTAGCGCAGGTCCTGAGCGCGCCGAAGCAGACGTCTATGCCGGCCAGTCTTTCCTTAAGCGGCGTTCCCGACATCTTCGCGGCTTTTACCACGCCTATGCCGTCCGGTACCGCAAGATCCGCCCGGGTAAGCGCGGATCTGAGCTCCGCGTTCTTCTCCGCGGCGTAGAGCATCTCGCAGTTGGGCGTTACTACAACGCTGCAGCCGTCCTCGGACAGCAGCTGTTCCATGCGCTTTCCGGCTTCTTCCGCGGAAAGTACGTCCAGAGGTATGCCGCGAAGCGTTATCCTTGCGGCGACCGGAACGCCGTATGCCGGGCCGCTCATTGTCCTGCCTCCGACATATGTTGTCCGGCCTCTGCCGCGCGCTTCTCTCCGGAAGATCCCTTCTCCGCGATCCGCGTCACCGCCCTGAGGATCCCCAGAAGCAGGAACGACCCGAACAGTATGCGCGGATAGAACCAGATGTACTCGAACAGTCCGAACAGCGCCATCCCGAACACCGAAGCGGCGCATGCCGCAAGCGCGCGGGTCTCCAAACGCTCTGTTCCGAGGCGCTTGATCACGAAAGCCGCGCGGACCGTCGGGACCGCGAAGGAAAGCAGAGCCGAGACCGCGCCGACGATCCCGAATTCCATCACAAGCTCCAGATACAGCATCTGCGAATGAACGATGCCGGAGAGCACGTATTCGTCCGCGAAAAGATCTATCTGAGCCGCCAGCGTTGCTGTGCCGGGGCCTATGCCAGTCAGGAACCTGCGCTGGTCGGCAAGCAGTCTCAGCGAGGTCTCCCATATCCTTATCCTGTAATCCGCGCTGGTATCCGCGGGATTGAACATGTTCGAGAGCCTCAGCAGCACGCCGGACGGAAGGAACGGTATGGCTAACAGGCCCAGCACCAGCAGCAGGGGCAGTATGCTTCGTTTGGTGAAGTACACGAAAAGAATTATGGTCAGAGCGGCGGAGAGCCACCCGGACCTGGAATACGTAAGAAGAAGCGCAGCAATGGGAAGCGCCAGACCCACGGCAAGCGCAAGCCTGCGTCCGGAAGCGCGCGCCGAGGACGCGAAGACCGCGCAAAGAGGCGAGAACATAACCAGGAACTCCGCCAGGTTGTTGGGGTTCTCCAGCGAAGAACAGATCCTTCCGAGCCCCGGGTTGAGCGCCAGGTCCGTCTGCGAAGCGTTTACCGCCACGCCCGCGATCTTCTGCGCTATGCCCAGCAGCGATACTATCATGACAGCCGCGTAGATCCAGGCCAGAAGTTCCTTAAGCGCTGCCCCGTCGCCTATGCCCGCGGACGCAGCCCACATGAACATGAACGCTGCCGCGAAGAACGCCAGCACGCGGAGACTGTCACGGACCGCCTCGGAGCACAGCAGGGAGATAAGGCAGGCGACCGCGAAAACAACTATCGGAAGGCCAAGATCCCTAAGCGATACGATGGGTCTTTTCCCTGCCGCCGAAAGAAAAACGACTGCAGCGAAAAGAACTACCGAGATCGCCAGCGCGTACCAGTTGCGCCACGCGGAATGCGGAACGCAGAACATCACCAGGAAGATCATTCCCGTGATCCTGCCCGGCTTGCTTAAAAAGGAACCGGACGCGGCGCTTACGAAAGCGCTGTTCCGCCTTGCGGGAGCCAGCTTGTCCTCCAGAGCGCGGACCGCGGATAAAACGGCGGCCGACAGACGTCCAAGGCCCCTGCGCAGAACGCTGTCTTCCGTACGGCGCGCAAGACCCGCCAGAAGAAACAGCAGTTTCCTTAATACGCTGCCGCTCCACGCGCGGGAGAAAAACAAAAGAACAGCAGCGCAAAGCCTATAGCACGCGCTCTGTTCCCAGCATGTATTAATCTTTCCGAGTATGCTGTCAGAAAGCATCAGTCATCCTTTCGGCCGCGCGGAGACACTGCCCGCGGACCGTTAATCGTCATTCCTCAGCCGGTAGTCCTTTTTCGGCCCGGTCGTCATTTCGCAGTCCAGTTCAGTTCCCGCACCTTAAGATAGAGCTTGGCCTCTCCCGCGAACACGGTCATGGTGTGCCCGGAAGCGTACAGCATATCGTCTATCAGTATGCCGTGCTCGTCCTTCACGCCCCTGGAATCCAGGACCAGCACCACGCTGACGAGCCAGTCGCTCTCGGTGGTGACCGAAGTCCCGTCAGGACCTGCCGAGGTCTCCATCAGCGGCAGTATCTCGAAGCTCTTTACCGTGCCCAGATCCAGATCGGTCCCCTGATCCCACACAACGTCGCCCTTCTTTATCTGCTCCGCCGTAAACTTAGGGGTGTCGTGGCAGTACAGCACCATCTCGCAGGCCTGCTCCGCGCCCTTGTCCCTGTCCGGCAGAACGTAGCGGAACACCGCGAAGCATATCGCCGCGAGGATCACAACTATCACCAGCAGATCTATTATGTTTATCTTTCCGAAGAGCCTTCCTTTTTCGTCCGCGATCTTCATCCTGTCCTCCTATATGCCTTCCGGCCCGTTTTCGTAGAGCCTTAAGTACTCGTCCGCCACGCGCTCCATGCTGTAGCTTTGCGCCTTTGCAAGCGCCGCCTTTGCGTGAGCCAGGCGCAGGTCCCTGTCTTCCATGTATCGTTTTATTGCCGCCGCGAAACCTTCCGCGTCGCCGACCTTTACGCAGACGCCGCAGCGCGGATCGTCCTCCGCCAGGCTTTTCGACGAGCCCGTGTCCGTAACCACACACGGCAGCCCCGCCGCCAGAGCCTCCAGCAGCCCCAGGCTCATGCCCTCTTTTTCCGACGGGCTCAGGTAGAGATCCGACCGCAGCAGCGCGCTTCTTGTGTCCTGAACGTATCCGGCCTGGACGACTCTGCCCTCCAGCCCTTCCGTCTTAATACGGCCGGCTATGTGATCGTAGAGCCCGCCGTCGCCGTATATGGTGCAGCGCAGCGGTCTGTCCGTGTCTATAAGCTTGATGCTGTCCAGCAGCATGTCCAGCCCTTTTTCCGGAGAATATCTGCTGAGAACGCAGCATTCGAAAACGTCCGCGGCCTTGCCTTGCGCATTGGCCTGACCCGCGCGTCCGGTGCCGGTCGTCCCGGTCTGCCCCGCGCGTCCTGCATCGCCAGTCCCGGTTTGAGCAGCGCGTCCGAGCCTTACGCCGTTATGTATCACGCAGACCTTTTCCGAAGCGAATCCGTTGCTTTTAAGCACCTCCGCGCCTTCGTCGTACACAGCCGCGGCCGCGAACTGCCTGTCCGAGAACGCCTTGTTGATCCTGCGCCACCTTGCCCCCTGGTCCTGATACCAGTGGCAGGTGTAGACCACCCGGGGCCTGCCGTAATGCTTAAGCGAACGCAGCGCGTACCAGTTCTCCCTGGGGAACTGCGCGTGTATCACATCTATTCCCTCGAGCCTGCACAGCTCCGCTATCCTCCCGGGAGCGGAGAAGAAGTCCTTGCGTTCCAGTCCAAGACGAACGGTCCTGATGCCGGCCGCCTTAGCTCTTTCCGTCAGCGGACCTTCCAGGCAGTAGCCCAGAACGCACTCGTTCCCGCGCCTGTTAAGCTCCTCCGCCAGATCCAGCACGAAGCGTTCGCTTCCGCCGTCCCCGGCCTTGTTTATAAGAAAAAGGATCTTCAAATAGGACTCCTTCGTATCTCGAAAACGATACGCTCCGCGTCAGCGGATGCCGAATATCCTGTTCAGCTGCCTTGTGATGTTGCGGTTGTAGGCGCTCAGATCGTCGCGCTGCTTCTCGCGCTTGTCCGCAGTCAGAAGCTCTCCCGCAATGTCGTCCGAGCAGCGTATGCCCTGGTTGCACCCTTCGAGGTTCCTGGCAACGTAGAGGTCAAGCCCCAGAGCCTTGGCCTCCATTATGACCATGCCCTGCCCTTCGTAGCGGCTGGTAATGGCCAGTCCATCCATGTGGGACATGTAAGCGTAGGGGTTCGGCTGGTTGCCCAGGAAAGTCATCCTGCGGTCTATCTCCATGTCGCGGGCCTTAAGGCGCAGCGCCTCTCTGTCCGGGCCGTCGCCTATGATGTACAGATGCAGGTCCTGCCTCAGCTCCGCAGCCCTGGCGTAGATGTCCAGCAGAATGTCGAAGCCCTTCTGGTGGCACAGTCTGCCCACCGCGCACAGCTTGTATTTCGAATCGTCGAAGCGGAACACCAGAGGCTTGTCCGCCTTCTCGAATATCTCCTTCGTATCGACGTAGTTTGGCACTATCCATATCGGCTTGTCGGTACCGGATGCTTTGCGGAAGCTTTCCACTATGCCCGACGACACCGCGGCGAACTCGTCGTAGTAGGCGAATTTGCCCTTGAAGAAGTGCCACAATATCTTGTATTTGGGTTCCTCCTCCAGTTTGCGCTCCACGTCGTTGTGGACGAACATCACCCTCTTGTCCGCGTTTACCGTGCAGGCGTAAAGGGCGCATTCGTTCTGGTAGCTGTTGAAGTCTATGGCTACGTCGTAGTGCTTGCCGGGAGCGGGGTCCTTCGCGAAGAACCGCATCAGCAGCCTGAAATATACGAAACGGTACCAGTAGGGCTTGGGATCCAGCTTTATGTAGTTTATGCCTTTGCATACAGGAAGCTCGTAGAAGATCTCGTCCTCGTAGTAGTATACGTCCGCCTCGCAGCGTTCGTGGTCCAGGTTCTTGAGCAGGTTGACCAGAGACTTCTGCATTCCGCCTATCTTGAAGTCGGATGTGAAGAACGCCAGCTTTACCGGACCGTCCGGCCGCTCTTCGCGCGGCACGCTTACCCCGGACTTCTCCATGTATTCCTTAAGGACTTCCGTGTTCTTAAGTTCCTGCTTCCTGAGCTCTTCCGCCTGTGCGGCAAGCATCTCCCTGTCCTGTGACAGCACCTGCTCCACGCACTCCGCCAGCTTCTCCTGAGTAAGCTCCTCCGGCGTTACGGTCCTGCCGTACCCCAGATCCTCCATGAAACCGGACACCTTGGGATCGTAGGAGATGGCGACCGACGGGGTGCCCACGCTGGCCGCGAATATCAGGGAATGGAGACGCCCCGATACCAGAGCCTCCGCCCTGGAAATGATGCCCAGCACGACGGAGGACCTCAGCCCTTCCATTACTATCATGAAAGGCGTATCCATAAGCTCGGACACGCGCTCCGCGAACGCTCCGTCCTCCTTGCTGTTGCATATGAAGACCGTCTTGCATCCGAACTTTCCGGCGCATTCGTCCGCGGCCGCCGCGACCATGTCCGCAGGCAGCTTCTCCTTGCCTATGTCCCGCAGGGAGTAAGCTATGTAGCGTTCCTCCGGATCGATGCCCAGCGCCCTCATGGCCCTGTCCAGATCCGTACCTTCCGCCGCCGGCAGCGACAGAGCGGGATCGCCGCTCACCCGCACGTCCTCCACCGTTATGCCCAGCGCCTTCAGTTCCTCCAGCGCCCTGGAATCCCTGAGCGTAACGCAGTCCGCGCACTTGTTTATTATCTTTGCCGCAAGCTTTCTGTCGCCCTTCTTTTCCACCGGGCCTATGCCGCAGCCGTACATTACTACGCTGCAGCCGGAACGCTTCGCCTGCCTTATAGTCCAGAGATAATACAGCAGGCTCCTGCGGCTGGTAACGTCCTGGATCAGGCTTCCGCCGCCGCTCAGGAAAAGACCGCTCCTCCTGAACGCGCGGATAAGTCCGAAAACATTAAAAGACCAGACAGAACGGACTTTGTGAAGTTCCGCTGTCCGGCGTGGATCTCTGGAGATTACGGTGATGGGTACCGAGCTGTCCGTCTCCCTTATCTGGGAGAGGACAGCCTCCAGTATCGCTTCGTCCCCGGAATTGCCGAGCCCGTAGGCCCCGCATACGAGGACGCCTTTTTTTTCTTTAGTCGGTCTGCTCAAGACTGCTCCGATCTTAAACCGTCTTACGCGCCGCTATCTGTCTTCGCGGAAGAACGCCGTGCCCAGCGCCGCCGGGGGCTGATCCTCGCGCCTCTGGCGAATGGATACCATTATCAGCACCAGCGCCGTAACTATGTACGGTACCACCTTGTAGATCTGTGTGGGAATGAAGGCTATCGGCAGCCTTATGTAGAGTATCAGCAGCGCGCCGAAGAGGACGGAGCCCCAGAGGCTGTTGATCGGCTTCCACAGGCAGAATATTACCAGAGCCACGGCTACCCAGCCTTCGCCCGAAAGACCGGTGTGGTTCCACACGGTCCCGGAGATGGTCATGGTGTATACCATGCCGCCTATCGCGGAGATGCCGCCGCCTATCACCGTCGCGAAATATCTGTAGCGGGTAACGTTGATGCCCGCGGAATCCGCAGTCGACGGAGACTCGCCCACAGCCCTCAGGTACAGGCCCTTGCGGGTCTTAGCCAGGAAGTGGTGCATGACTATTATCATGATTATTCCCAGGTACACGAACACGTTGTATCCGAATATGAGCGGTCCGACTACCGGGATGTTCTGCAGCGCCTGCGGGAACGGAGAGTTGGCGAACGCCAGCTTTAGGGCGTTGCTGATCGCCACGTTGCCGCCTACCTTAAGACGCATCATCTCGCCCACGAACTGGCCGACTCCGGTTCCCATTATCGTAAGAGCAAGGCCCGTTACGTTCTGGTTGGCCCTGAGAGTTATGGTCAGGAAGGCGTAGATCAGCGAGCCGAAGCACCCTGCCGCGAAAGCGCAGACCAGGGCTATTATAACTGCGACCACGCCGTTCGCGCTGTCGCCCATGGCGTTGCCGTAGGTGAAAGCTCCCAGCAGTCCGAACGCGCCGCCCATGAACATCAGGCCTTCCACGCCCAGGTTCAGGTTGCCCGCCTTTTCGGTAAGTATCTCTCCGGATGTTCCGTACATCAGCGGAGTGCCGTTGAACACGGCCGCCCTTATCAGGGCTACTATGAAATCCAAAGCACCCATTACGCGGCCTCCTTCTCAGCTGACTTGCGGAAATGCATCTTGTAGTTTATGAAGAACTCGCAGCCCAGCATGGACAGCAGGATTATTCCCGTCAGGATGTCCGTTATGGAAGCCGGGATGCCCATGGCGCTCTGAAGAGTGCTTGCGCCCTTGGAGAGCACCGAAAGCATCAGAGCTATCACTATCATGGCGAAGGGGTTCAGCTGGGCCAGCCAGCAGACCGTGATGGCGGTGAATCCCGCGCCTCCGGCCACGTCGGAATAGAGCGTTCCGTCCGAACCGCTTACGACCATGAATCCCACCAGTCCGCAGATGGCTCCGGACAGAGCCGCCGTGCGCTTGATGATCTTCGGGACGTTCATGCCGGCGTACCTTGCGGTGTTCTCGGACTCGCCCAGAACATGCACCTCGTAGCCGTGCTTGGTGTAGCGCATGTAGACGAATACCAGGACCGTAAGCACCAGCACCACTATCCATCCGCAGTTGACGCCCATCACCTTGGGCAGTATGGCGTTTGACGTGAACACAGGCATTATCTGGCTTCCGGGCTTGCCCTCCCAGGGGCCGCCCACCAGCCAGGCCGCTATGCCTATGGCTATGTAGTTCATCATCAGCGTGAAGAGCGTCTCGTTGGTGCCCCAGCGCGACTTGAAGATCGCCGGGATCAGAGCCCATACGGAGCCCAGGACTATTCCGGCCACCGCCATTATCAGAAGCAGCGCCACCGCGGGCATGTTCTTGAAGTGGACCGCGAAGAATGTGGCGGCCACCGCGCCCATGGTTATCTGGCCTTCGCCTCCTATGTTCCAGTAACGCATCTTGAAGCACGGCGCCAGCGCCAGAGCCGTTCCCAGAAGAGGTATGGCGTCGCGCACCACCTGGCGTATTCCGGTGCGTCTTCCAAGCGCGCCCTGGATTATGGAGCCGTACGCGCTCAGCGGTTTGGCACCTATTACCGCGAATATCACCATGCCTATCAGAAGCGCAAATATGAACGATCCGAAACGGATCATCCACACCTTGCCCTTCGGCATGTTCTCACGCTTGGTGAGCCTTACGAAAGGAGTCTTTCCGTGCATCAGTTCTCCTCCTTTCCGCCCACGGAGGTCATCAGCAGACCCAGCTGCTCCTTGGTGACGTTCCTGGCGTCCACGACGCCGGAGACCTTACCTCCGCAGAGCACGAGTATTCGGTCGCAGAGCTCCAGCAGCACGTCCAGATCTTCTCCGACGAATATTACCGCCACGCCCTTTTCCTTCTGCTGACACATTAAGTTGTATATGGTGTACGATGTGTTTATGTCCAGACCGCGGACCGCATAGGCGCTCATCAGTACGGAAGGCGAGGACGCTATCTCCCTGCCTACAAGTACCTTCTGGACGTTTCCGCCGGAGAGCTTGCGCACCGGGTAGTAGATGCCCGGGGTGACTACCTCCAGCCTTTCCATTACGTCCGCCGCCAGCTTTTCCGGGGCCTTTCTGTCTACGAATATGCCCTTGCCCTTGTGCCAGGACCTGAGGAGCATGTTGCCTGTCATGCCCATGCCGCCCACCAGGCCCATGCCCAGACGGTCCTCAGGAACGAAGGCCAGAGCAACGCCGGCGTCCTTTATCTCCATCGGGGTCTTGCCCACGAGCTCCGCCGGAGCTTTGCCCTCCGGAGTGTAGATTATGGAGCCGCTCTCTATCTTGCGAAGACCCGCGACAGCCTCCAGCAGCTCTTTCTGGCCGCTGCCGGCTATGCCTGCTATTCCAAGTATCTCGCCGCCGAAGGCTATGAATCCTACGTCGTCCAGCTTCTTTACGCCCTCGCTGTCGCGCACCGTAAGGCCCGCTATCGTAAGGCGCGGCTTGGGATCGACAGGATCCTTGCGTCCTATGTTAAGCTCCACCTTGCGGCCCACCATCATCTCCGTAAGAGCCTGGGGGCTGGTCTCCGACGTGCGGACAGTGCCTATGTGCTCGCCCTTGCGGAGAACCGCCACAACGTCCGACACCGCCATTACCTCGTTGAGCTTATGCGTTATTATTATGATCGACTTGCCGTCGCGTCGCATGGCCCGCATTACGGCAAAGAGTTTTTCTATCTCCTGAGGCGTAAGCACCGCCGTGGGCTCGTCCAGTATCAGGATGTCCGCCCCGCGGTACAGCACCTTTATTATCTCCACGGTCTGCTTTTCGGACACGGACATCTCGTATACCTTCTTGTCCGGGTCTATGTCGAAACCGTATTTCCTGCTTATCTCGCGCACCTTGGACGAAGCCGCCTTAAGGTCCAGCCTGCCGGTGCCCTCCAGTCCCAGCACCACGTTCTCGGCCGCTGTAAACACGTCGACCAGCTTGAAGTGCTGGTGGATCATGCCTATGCGGTTGTCGAATGCGTCCTTGGGACTGCGTATCGTTACCTCTTTGCCGTCGACAAAGACGCGTCCTTCGTCCGGAAGGTATATGCCGGCGAGGATGTTCATCAGGGTAGTCTTGCCGGAGCCGTTCTCGCCCAGCAGGGCCATTATCTCCCCTTTGTCCACGAAAAGGTCGATGTTCTTGTTTGCCATGTTGCTGCCGAAGCTTTTGGTAACGCCCTTAAGCTCCACAGCATGTACTTTATCCATTGCTGTCTCCTGTTTAAAAGAGGAAATCGGGCAGGCCCGGATAGTGATCCCGGCCTGAATACGGCGAAAGGGGGCGGCGCGCAAGCTGTCCCCTTTCGTCTTATTATATCACACTAACATGCGTCAGTCGCGGTAAATTGCGCCGGAATGTAATCAGTAAGCCTCGTTGAGGAGGGTTATTCCGTCGATCCTGAGGTCGAATGCCGGAGCGGACTTGAAGTAGGATTCGTGATAGTAGCCGTCGAAGATGGCGTCGAATCCTTCGTCGCCCACGAAGTCGCCTGTCATGTCTACCAGAGCGTGCTCAGCGGTCTTTCCGCCGATGGTGAACTTGGTAACGTCGAATACCTGGAGCTTGCCGGACTTGATCTCGTCCTCGGCTGCCTTGATGGCTTCCGCGGTGCCCTTTGCCGCTACCTTGTCGTTGAGCTCGGTAAGCTTAACGTCGCCGTCCTTAAGGCCGTGTCCGGTGTAGTCCTTGTCTACCTTCTCGCCCTTTACTGCCTTCTCGATGACGTAGACCATGTAGTTGGTCCAGTCGATCCTGGAGGAGATTATGGAGCTTTCCGGAGCGACGTCGCTCATGCTGATGTTGTATCCTACGTGCGGTACCGGAACGTCAGAGCCCTTGATCTTGTTGGCCTGAGCGGTGGTAGCCGGAGTAGTGGAGTCGGAGTGCTGGGAGATCAGGACCGCGCCGTTGTCGATCAGGTCCTGAGCGGTGGTAGCTTCCATCTGAGGATCGCCCCAGGAACCGATGAACTTAACGATCATGGTAGCGGAGGGGCATACGCTCTTGGCGCCCAGGTAGAAGGAGGTGTATCCGGAGACTACTTCCGCGAAGGTGTAAGCGCCTACGTAACCGATGACAGCCTGGTCGGCCTTGATGGTGCCGTTCTCGATGAGCTCGTTGAGCTTGCATCCGGCTGCAACGCCTGCCAGGTATCTGGCTTCATATATGCTGGGGAAGGAGTTTACGGTGTTGTCCAGATCGTCCCTCATGGATCCTTCGTTGGTCATTCCCACGAATACGGTGTTGGGATAATCCTTGGCGATGGGAAGCATCGCATCTTCCTGGCCGTAGGAGTTGAGGAATACCGCTACGCAGCCGAGGTCGCCGGCCAGCTTCTCGCAGTCGTCGGCAACTTCCTTGCCTGCCGGGTGATTGTAGGTGTACTGCCACTCGATGCTGATGCCCTTCTTGGCAAGCTCTGCCTTGGCGGCTTCGGCTGCCATGTAGAAGTTTCTGTCGTAAGCGGCGTTCTGGTCGCCTATGCAGACCATGCCTACGTTGTAGGTCTTGGCTTCCGGAGTGGTGTTGTTGGCCGGAGTGGTGTTGTTGGCCGGGGTGTTGTTAGCCGGCGTTCCGCATGCCGCAAGTCCGAGGACCAGCACGAGAGCCAGAATAACAGCGATAAGCTTCTTCATTTTACTTTCTCCTTTTCTTTCCGAACTTTCTATTCGAATTCTATCTTTCCGTCCTGAAGGGACGTTATTACCGCAAGAGACTTTACCGTAAGGCCTTTTTCGCGGAGCTTGTCCGCGCCGCCCTGGTACTTCTTTTCTATGACCGCGCCCAGCCCCGTGCACTCCGCGCCTGCCTGTCTGCAGATCTCCAGGAGTCCGCCGGCAGCCTCGCCGTGAGCCAGGAAATCGTCTATAAGCAGGACGACATCTCCGGGACCTATGTAGCGTCTGGATACTATTACGTTGCTGACCGTGCCCTTGGTGAAGGACCTGACCGGAGCGCTGTACACACCGTCCACCATCGTGGAGGGGGAGGTCTTCTTGGCGAACACCAGAGGGAGGTCTCCCATGGCCCTTGCCGCAGCGTAAGCGATGGGTATGCCGGACGTTTCTATGGTCAGGATCTTGTTGATCCCCAGGCCCTCGAACAGCCTCGCGAACTCCTTGCCCATACGGTCCACGAGACCTACGTCGATCTGGTGGTTCAGGAAGGAATCCACCTTCAGAATGTCCGCTCCAAGGCACCTTCCGTCCTTTAAGACCCTGTCCTTAAGTTCCTGCATGCTTCCTCCGAAAAACTCTTACAAATATATTATAAACTATTGAGATTTCAAGTAAAGTTTATTCAGGCTAATACCGCGGAATTTCACAAAAAAAGTGCGGAACGTTCGCAAAATACCGAACGTTCCGTAGATGACATATTTGGTTTATTCAACTATAATTTCTCCCCTCAAAGCTATTTCGAAATGCAAAAAAAGATGAACAATTATCGTGCATCCGGAAAGTGCTTTCGATAATTGTTCATCACCGGAGGAGAAGAAAAAAGTATCAGCTTCCTGCTGCTAAGCGGTCTTCTTCTTTCGGATAAACTGGAGAACGATCGCAGCTACTGCCGCAACAGCGCCTATGGCATCCGTAGTCAGTCCCGGATAGAAAAGCAATGCGCCTCCAGCAATATACAGAACTCTTTCAGCTATACTTGCATCTTTGATAAGGTAACCTTCTAATCCTGCCGCCAGGATTATTACACCAATTATCGCGGTCACAGCGCTTTCAATGATACCCAGTGGTGTTCCCACAAGCAGAAGCTCGGGAGCAAACAAGCATACAAACGGCACCAGGTAGCAGACAATACCAAATCTCATTGCTTTGAAGCCAACAGAGACTCCGCTTCTTCCTACCATTCCACCGGAAATGTACGCTGCAAGGCAGACCGGAGGAGTAATGAATCCTGATACCGACATATAAAGGATGAAGAAGTGCGCAGCGATAAGCGGAACACCTTTGTCAACCAGCGCCGGAGCGACCAGTATGGACATAAGGATGTAACTTACTATCGGAGCCATTCCCATACCCATTATATATATCGTTACTGCGGCAAGCAGTGCGAGAATGATCAAGTTTCCGCCTGAGATGATCGTCAGCAGTGACGACATGCGTAGTCCTATACCCGTCAGCGAAACGAGCGCCATGATTATGCCAGAACAGCTCGTTACCGCAACAACATTCAGTATCTGCTGTCCAGCTGTCGGGAACGTTTTCCAAAAACCGCTGAGCAGCACATCTCTATCCTGTTTGCGTATAACCGAGATGGCTATCAGAACTACTGTCGAATAAAGGACCGACTTGGATGGTGTAAGGTGAAGCCCCAGAAGGAACACGCACAGTACTGCGATAGGAACGAAGAAGTACCAGCCTTCCTTAAGAACGTCCTTTATCTTAGGAATGTCCTTGTCTTCCATCCTGGGATACTTGTTCTTAGCACTGTAAAGATCCACCTGCATATATATCGAAAAGTAATACAGGAATGCAGGTATGATGGCGGCGACCATGATCTTCGCGAAGCCAAGACCGGTCATCTCACCCATAAGGAAAACTACAGCTCCCATTACCGGAGGCATCAGCATGCTTCCGCAAGATGATACCGCTAGAACGGCTCCGGAGAACAGCGGGTCGTAATTTAGTTTTCTCATTATAGGCAGGGACAGCGGTCCGATTATTCCAAGGTTGCTGGACGGCTCACCCGTCATTGTCGCAAACAACATCGAACAAAATATCGCTACCTTTCCAGCTCCGCCTCTCATCTTTCCGACAAGAGCTACCGACAGATCCAGGAAGAACTTTCCCGCATTCGTTTTCTGGAGGAAGCACCCGAATATCGTAAAGGCTAGAACGGTTTCACAAATCGTTTGCGCTGCGGTGCCGAAGATGCCGGACGCCGACAGGTACATATATCCTACCGCATTGTTAATGGTAAATTTGGCGGTATGGAACAGTCCGGGAATCTTATTCCCGACAAGTGTATAAACTATGAATACTATTGCTACTATAGGGAGTGGGAGTCCTACAGCTCTTCTGGCCGATTCAAGTACGACCAGTGTAAAAAGTATGCCGAGTATTATCTGCGGTTTTGAACCGCCAAATCCGCCGAGGAAATAAATGTTTTCCCAGTCAAGCGCTACATAAAGCGCGCCTCCAAAACCGATAAGCCCCAGAATAATGTCCAGTATATTGGGCATATACTCAACGCCTCTCTGGCGCTTCTTTCTGTTTGCCGGAAAGTTAAGATAAACGAGCAGCTGAACAACAGCAACCAGTACCATTGTATAGACTTGCTTATACATCGACAGACCAACTCTCCAGCCGATCTCAACATACCAAATGCAAAACAGCGGAATGAATGCAAGCAGTGCATAATTAACGATTCTTTTCGCTTTCAAAAGGCCGGGGGCCGGAGCGGAGATCGCAGTTTCTGCCATCTGTTCCACTTGATCGTTTTTCTTTTCTTCCATCTTAACCTCCCGAAACGGAATTGAATAATCCGGTACAGTGCGGGCAGAAAGCCCGCACTGCTAAACCAAACGATCAATTACTTCTCTGCGCCGAGTCTCTTAAGGTTATCCTTCTGCCACTGTTCCATCTCGTCGGACCACATTCCAGCTTCTTTGAAGTAAATTACTGCGCCCTCGTGATATGGATATCCTGCAGCCTTCTTAACTGCGTTCGCAGGAGTCCAGTCCTTAAGGTCGGATCCCACTGCAGCGAGTTCATCATAGTTCTCCATGCAAGTCTTAACGAAGAGGTAAACCGCTTCGGTCGAAGCTTCCTTAAGTATAGATACCTGGCTTACAGTAGCAAGTATCGGCTGGCCGAGCTTTACTCCCGGGAACTCTTTTGCGACTTCAATAGCAGTGAAGAAATTGCCGGAAGCTTCGGCGCATTTCTCAACATTGTCTACCGGTATTACGTAAGGTGTGATCTTCGATGCCAGCTCTTCCATTTTCGCACCGGATATGGCGGAGATAACAACGTCTGTCTTACCGTCAACAAGGTCCTGAAGCGCAGAGGCGGAGTCGGTCATCTGTAGCGGAGTAACGTCCTTCTCCGGATCAATTCCGTTACCCTTGAGAATAGCGGTAGCTGCATAAACGAATGTCGCAGACTTAGAAACATAGGTAACTCTCTTTCCCTTCATGTCAGCTATGGTCTTGATGCCGGAATCATCCTTTGTTACGAAACCGAACATCGTGGCTCCTCCGCAGAACATGGCACGGAGAGACTCATCGCAACCTGCGCCCCATACATCGCGCATACCGCCTGAGCTCTGGATACCGATCTGAGCAGATCCAGCCTTCATTGCAGCAACAATTCCTTCCGGACCGGACGTGGCCATTACCGTAACATTAACAGTTCCGGTTTTGCTGGTAACAACTGAACCCTGCGCAGCCGCTACAGTATAGTTACCTGTTCCGGTAGCATTAGTTGCATAAACAAGGTCGAATTTCTCGCCCGTGGGATGGAACTTCCCGTCGTCGGGCGTGGTGTTGTTTGCCGGCGTTGTATTGTTTGCCGGCGTGGTGTTGTTTCCGCTTCCGCATGCTGCAAGCCCGAATACCAACACTACAGCAAGAAGAAGGGCCATGATACGCTTAAAGTTTTTCATTTTAGATCCTCCAATCTTATGTTACATAACCCAGCATTAGTGCCAGTGCTATAACCGTAAAATATCTTATAATCTGGAAAGTGCTGACCACAGATGAGTCCGCATCCATAGCTTCGGACGCTGCTATCGTAGGGGCAAGCCCACCCATGGAACTGCAGAATACTGCGGTCCGGTCATCCAGCTTTCCAATCTTTTTGGCGAGCAGGAAAACGATGAACGTTACGACTGCTACACCTGCCACATATACAAGGAGCGGCTTTATTACCGAAGGCAAAGCAATTATGCTTCTCTTGCTTACGTTCATCCCGGTGGAACCTCCGATGAACGAAAGCATCAGGCTGTGCCAAGACTTGTTTATCCTTGGCTTGATCTTCCTTATAGAACTGTAGACAGCTGTGCTGACCGCAGCTCCAATCATCTTCCCAGCAGGCACTTTCAGCAGAGTCAAAAGCTCCACGAATAGGACTGCCAAAACGATCAGTATAATCCAGTCTTTTTTATCCGGTTTAGGATACGATGCGGCCTTCTTCGTCTTGGGTGCATTAGATGCTTTAAACTTCGACGCAATGATCGGTATAAGGATGACCATCAGAACCGACCTTACCGTTTGAAATATCGATACAACGAAAGCATCGAATTCGAATTCCTGTGCGAGGAAGGACAACTCCGTCAGGCCTCCGAGCAAAGAAGCAAATATGGCTGTGCCTTTGTCCACTCCGGCAGCTACAACCAAGGTCTTTATCCCCATGCATCCCAACACTATGACAAAGATGAACGCTATTACCGCTCCGATCAGATTCTTGTTCACATGTATGTCGTATTTGCTCCCGATAGATATTCCCAGGTTGACCGTCATAATGAACTTCAGCCATTTGGGGACAAACAGAGGAAGACCGCATATATTCGCTATTGCCACGAAACAAAGCGCTCCGAGGATTGACGCTGCGGAAACATGCAGCCTGTCAAACACCTGCCATCCTACTACCGAAACAACGGTGAAAACTATGAATCCAATTATCTGATCAGTGTTTATGCTTTCCAAAATATTCTGTTGAGTCCGGGTCCACCGAGGCTGGCCTGGTTCTTTTCATCCGAAGCAAAAGTGTCTGCCAGGATTACTCCGCCGTACTTTTCGTCCTCGCAGCTTACAACAAGGTTGTACGCTGCATTCTTGGGCATCGGACCGGCATACGGCGGTTCCGAAGTATCGGCGCCTATCCCGTTCACCATTACGTATCCGTTTACGAGCGAAGATATCTCTTCGATGTTCTTTCCGGCAAGGACATCCTTCTTTGCGTCCTCAAAACGCTTTACTGCCTTTGCGTAGAATGCTGCCCTGCCTTCATCGGGCAGACCGCGATAGAACGATGCGGCATACATTCCGTTGTAGTGCAGATAAAGAATGTCGACCTGAGCGCTTACCGTATCGCCTTCCTGGATGACGTAATCCCGGGGCTGATGCAGTTCCAGTTTCTGATCTTTTCCCGCTGAAACGATCAGCGCTATGTTATCTACGCCGTATACTCTGAAATTGCGGTCTATCTGGGCAGCGATCTCTCGCTCGTTAGCGCCAGGGACAGCCAGGCGAAGATAGTCCGTTACAGCCTTCTTTGCCATAGAAGTTGCCTGCGCTATCGCGAACAACTCATTCTCGCTCTTTTTTGCGATGACTTCATCTACAGCTGCCGTACAGTCCGTCATGTCCGGAAGTACGGAATACAGCGCTGCCGCACCGATGTAGTTAAGTGAACCGAGGTTCACCGCACCCCACTTCTTGCCGAGCAGATCTTGCTCCTTAAGGTGCTCCGCAGCCTTTACGGCCACCCTGTGGTTAGAGATCATGTCAAGACCTACAGCATTAAGATCCACTTTCGGGGAAAGCGATTTCAGGTTGTAGGTTATATCTCTGGGCGCCATGCTCGAGATCACGTACGGAGCCTTATCCGCTGTGATCAGACATACAGAGCTGGACCAGGAAACGCTGTTGCAGTAGTTAGTAAGGTAGCTTACGTATCTTCTTGAGAGTGCATCGGAATAGACTATGAATCCATCAAGACCGAGCTTCTCCAATAATCCGGCAAGTCTGGCATGGCGTTCTTCGAACTCCTCTGCCTGAAATACTGCGTAGTCCCAGATCTGTCTGCCTCTGGGGATAACAGTTAAATATGAAAAATCCATCTGTGTACCTCCTTCGGCTGTCAGGACGGGATAGCTTCGAACATCTCAGTGGAAAGTGCGCTGAGACGCTCAACGCCGTCTTTGGTTATTCTTACAGTTAGCCCGCAGGCCAGATATCCTACTTCCGGGATCATCTGGTTCGGATGGACGACCAGAATGGTGTCCTCATGCAGGATCTCTTCGTTCGTTTCTCCGAGGTCTATGTAGCCCAGTCCGAAGTTGTGGCCCCGTGATCTCATGTAAGGCGGATGGCAGAATTTCTCATATCCTGCAGCCCCGATAACTTCATTGATCCAGATCGCAACATCCTTTGCCTGTATTCCGGCATGCATTTTGGAGAGAGCGTACTCAAGAGCATCTCTTAAGAGTTTGTGTTTTTCTCTTTCAAGTGGAGTAGCCTCTCCCATTTTTACCGTTCTGCAAAGCTGAGTCGCATAGGTTATGCTTCCGATGATAGGCGTTATCTCCGTAAGGACAAAATCTCCCATCTTCAGATAATTTTCTTTAGCCCTGTTCATGCTAGGAAGATTCGTGCCCATTCCTATCATCTGGAAGTTTTCGTCGGCCCCGTTCGACTTCATGGCATATTCAAGTTCCGCTATAAGTTCAAATTCACTGACGCCTACTCTAAGAGCAGCCATCTCTGCCTGATATGCTTTATCAGCAAGTCTGGCACACTCCTTCATGACCTCCACTTCCCAGGGCGTCTTTATCTTGCAGATCTCATCAAGTGCCGCGTACTCGTTGGTAATGTTCTTTCCGTTTAGAGCCTGGAGAAGATCATTGTAAGCCCTAAGCTGCATATGCTCTCCCCCGACGACACCGATGTTCTTACCATAGGTCGCAGCCAGCTTGCCAGCTTGTTCCGTAAGGTCTTCTCCGCATACACGGATGTCCTCCACCCAGCTTTCTTCTCTGGCCCTTTCAAGATCCCAAGGCTGACTTATGAACAGCGTAGGAGCCCCTGTTCTCGGCAGCACCATTGCAGCATCTTTTCCGAGGACTCTGAAATTGGCTACGTGGTGGATGACCTCTATCTTCCACTGGCAACTGTAAAATACTATCGCATCCAAGTCCCGCGCTTCCATCATGCGGCGGATGCGGCCGAGCCTGAACGCAGGCTCATTTGCAGGATACTTTCTCACAGCTCACCTCACTATTCCAACGTGTCATACTGATCGCGTCGGGTATTGATCCAATCGATCATTCCGCCCTTGGACCAACGTTCGACAAGAAGCGGTATGGGCGGCGCGGCCTGCGCCTCCGCTCCCGTGGTAAGATTCCTGATCTTGCCTGTCGCAACATCCACCTCTACCTGATCGCCCTTCTTGAAGAGCGTATTGATCTTGGGGCATTCGAATACCGGAACACCTATGTTCCATGTGTTGCGGTAGAAGATCCTTCCTGCGCTCTCGCAGAGTATCGCGGAGACTCCAAGATACTTAAGAACCTTTGCAGCCGGGCGCGAGGATGAGTTTCCGAAGTTGCGGCCCGCTACTATGATGTCTCCGGGCTTTACGTCTGTGTGGAAAGTCTCGTCGTAGAACATGAGGCAGCTCTGAGCGGCAAGCGCCGGGTTGAAGTCCGTTCCGGTAGCCATGATGCTCTCGGAATTGACGTTGTCGCCGAACACCCATGCTTTACCTTTTCTTACTGTATCCATATCTATAGTCCTTCCTTTCATCTGACCACTACAGGAAACGGCGCGGGTCCACGATCTTACCGCAGATTGCTGCAGCAGCGACCGTATACGGAGATGCAAGATAGATGCCGGAGTTCTTCCCTGCACGTCCCGGCTGATTGCGCGGATGCGTGCCTATCATGATCTCACCGTCGCCCAGATGGCCGTAGCAGCACATCTGGCAAGGGCCGCAATAGGGGGCGCTCAGGATGGCTCCCATGTCGGTAAAGAATTCGTCCAGATCTTCCTTCTGAAGCTGCTTCAGGATGTCTGCGGTCCCCGGTACTATAAGTAGCCTCGTATCCGGATGAATCTTCTGACCTTTAAGAATCTCTGCCGCCATGCGGAAGTCTTCGATCGAAGAGCCTGTGCATCCGCCTACGAATGCCTGATCGACCTTTATGTTCTTTTCTTCAACTGCGCTTACGAGCGTGGTCTCCGACGGACGCGGCGGGACCGCGATCTGAGGTTCGACCTTGCTGACATCTATATCCCAGACTTCTTCGAATTCGCAGTCGGGATCGTTATATATGCATTCGAACGGATTGAGAGTCCTGCCTGCAAGGAATTCCCTTGTTATGTCGTCCGGTTCGATGAAGCCTGTCACTGCGCCCATCTCTACCGCAAGAAGACTGAATATCATTCTCTGGTAAACGCTTAACGAGTGGATGTAAGAGCCCGAGAAATCTATGGTCTTCCAAAGCGCTCCGTCTGCGCCTACAGTATTCAGCACATGTTGGGCAACGTCACGGGCGGTAACACCTTTCATCGGCTTGCCTTCCAGATTTACTCTTACAGTTGCCGGGACCTTGAACCAAGCTTTTCCGCAGAGAAGCACCTCTGGGATCTCGTAGCTCATGGCTGTTCCGAAAGCGCCTACGGCGCCGTATATGGTGCTGTGCGAGTCTGCTCCGACATATACATGTCCGGGTCTTACATGACCCTTTTCGAGCATGATTATGTGTCCGTTGCCCGTTCCCATGTCATAGACATGCTTAAAGCCGTACTTCTTTACTGCACGGCGGACGTCCGCGAGATCGTTGGCATACTGGTTGCTCGACGGAAGGCATACGTGATGACCCAGGCAGATGATCAGTTTGTCGGGATCCCACATCCTCTTAACTCCGCCGATAAGCTTCCAGTTATCCAGGAAGAACCACGGACTGTGAACGAATACGCCGTCAACGTCACATGTGACTACATCGCCGGGGAATACCTCTTTTACTCCCCCGCGAAGAGCAAGTATTTTTTCTGTAGCGGTATGTCCTTTCATTTTTCATCCTCCTGATCCTGCTTATGCTATTTATTATTGCGTTCCTTGAGCCGGTCCTTTATGAGAGGCACCAGTCCGCCCACTTCCAGCTGATGGAACAGCGCTTCCGGAATAGGAACGAAGTGGAATTCCGTTCCCTTCGTAAGGTTCTTTATCGTTCCTGCGGCATAGTCGATCTCGAGTTCGTCGCCCAGATCTGTTGCTGCGTGGATGCCCGGGCATTCGATGCAGGGCATTCCGATGTTGAAGCTGTTGCGATAGAATATCCTTGCAAACTCTTCCGCGATGACCACCTGAGTCCCGGCAGCCTTAACAGCTATGGCCGCTGTCTCGCGGCTGGATCCGCAGCCGAAGTTCTTCTCCGCTATCAGCACGCCGCCCGGCGCCATTTTTTTCGGAAAATCCGGGTCTATGTCCCTCATGCATATCTTTGCAACTTCGGCCGGCTCATGAGACGTTATGTATTTTGCGGAAGTCATGTCGTCCGTACTTATGTGGCTTCCGAATTTAGATAATACTTTTCCTCTGTAAACTTCCATGATCGTCCTCCTTGCAGATCAATACTTGCGCGGGTCTGTGATGCACCCGTTGATCGCAGACGCTGCGGCTGTGGCCGGTGAACCAAGATATATCTTTGCCTCCGGGTTGCCCATGCGGCCTTTAAAGTTACGGTTATGTGTTCCCAGACAAGATTCCTTTGCAGACAGCAGACCTTCGTGTCCGCCGCCGCATGCGCCGCAGTTGGGATTGCACATTATGCACCCTGCCTCCGCGAAGATCTCCATGCAGCCTTTCTTCAGAAGCTCTGCATAGATCTTGTTGCTGGCCGGCATGATGATGCACCTGACTTCCTTAGGTATCTTGTGTCCCTTTATGATGTCTGCTGCCATCTCGAAGTCTTCGACACGGCCGTTGGTGCATGTTCCGATCATTACCTGGGTTATGGGCGTCCCTTCGACTTCCTCGATGGGCTTCCCGTTTGCAGGGCTGTGCGGTACAGCCACATACGGCACCAGATCGCTGACGTCTATGTGTATCTCCTGGCAGTAGACCGCATCTTCGTCGCTCTTGATCATTTCGATCTTGTCCGGATCCACGCCCGCTTTCTTAAGGTACTCGACCGTCTTCCAGTCGGGAGCTATGATCCCGTTCTTTGCGCCGGACTCGATCGCCATATTGCAGAGCGTAAGCCTTGAATCCATGCTCATCTCGTCGATGGTCTCGCCGCAGAACTCCAGAGTCTTGTACGTGGCGCCGTTGGATCCGATCATGGAAAGAAGCTTAAGGATGATGTCCTTTGACATTACCCTTCTGGGGAGCTTGCCCGTAACTACCACCTTGATCGTTTCAGGGACCCTGAACCAGAGGTCTCCCAGCGCGAACACATTGACCATCTCAGTAGACCCGATGCCAGTAGAGAAGCAGCCCAGCGCGCCGTAGGTGCACGTGTGGGAATCCGTTCCGACAGCGACCTGACCGGGCAGGATGTATCCGCCTTCCGGTATTATCTGGTGCGAAACGCCCTGAACGTTGAATAGATGCGGTATCTGATGCTTCTTGGCGAACTCATAGTTAGCGGCTATCCATTCCGCCTGATGTAGCGAGCTGGCCGGTGCATAGTGATCTATGATGATGAACAGCTTGTCCTTATCCCAGATCGGGGTCTCCAGTTTTTCGAAGTTAGGATAGACCAACGGGCCGAGTCCGTCGTGGACCATCGCAAGGTCAACTTTTGCTACCACGATCTGCCCGGGGATAACCTTTTCGTTTCCAGATGCCTTTGCCAGTATTTTTTCTGTTATTGTCATTCCCATAATCATCTCTCCTTTTCATCAGCCTTCTGTTGGAAAGTAGATAGCTTTCTTTGGGCACAATGCAGCGCAGAGTCCGCAGAATGCGCATCTACTTGCATCAACCTGGATGTTCTTATCTTTATCCTGATATAGTGCTGTACAGGAGCCAACCTTAAGACAAGCCCCGCACTTAACGCATTTATCCCTGTCGAAATGAGGCAGTATGTCTCTTGCGATCAACTTATCCGGAGTTACCAGATACTGCTGCGCGATGCCCCTCATGTCTGCGAGGGTCTCATATCCCTGCTCTTCCATGAAACGAAGAAGACCGTCATTGATGTCTTTTATCACACCAAAGCCATCCCAAAGAAGCTTCGTGCACATAGGAGTAATGCTTGCACCGAACATTATGCTCTCTGCTACATGCTTCCACTCGCATATTCCTCCGCCTCCAGCTATAGGCTTGTCTGTATTAGTTGAAGCATTGACTATAAGCCGGTTGGCGTACATCCTGTTGACTGGGCCTACAAGTCCGCCGATTGCGTTATTATCCAGATTCGGCATGCATGGCCGACCACCTTTATATATGTCGATTGGAGGGACCGCAATCTGGGAACCCATAACAACGATACCGTCTATGGATGTTTTGCCGAGAGCTTTTGCAGTATTGACATAATTCACGTTGTTTGCCGTTGCCTTTACCCAGACCGGAATGGAGACCTGTGTTTTAACATGGTCAGCAATTCGTGACATTATGTCCGGGCGCTGTCCGATCTGAGCACCAGCGATCTTATTCTCACCACAAGCTTCCTTGCTAAACGCCATATTCGGGCATACGAAATTCAGTTCCAGAGCATCTGCACCAGCTTGTTCCATCGCCTTGGCTATCTTTGACCATCCGTCCAGATCATCTCCGGGCCCAGCAATATTGGCAAAAATAGGCAACGTGGTTACTTGTTTCGTCTTAAAAACAAGCTCTATGCCTTGTTCTAGATCATTTCGTTTATCGCTTGGGTTGAAATTATACTGACCGCGGACGGCATACATACGTCTGTATCCCTTCGCCGCCTGCTGAAGCATCGTAAGCTTTGTACTTACACAGCCGGCTCCGTTATCCTCGGCTTGCTTGATCAGATCCGGAGAATCTGTAAGCGGGCCTGACGCGACCATGACAGGACTGTTGATCGAGAGCGGGCCGATCTGTTGTTTTAACGTACTCATACAACATGCCTTTCCTTGAACACACTGTCCAAAAAGTAAATAATGTTATTCTTTTATCAATATCATTTTATTTTCTGAGAGGCATTTAGACCATATCTATTAAGGACAACTTATAACAAAAACATGTCTTTTTTGATTACTCTATATATCATGAAAACTCAGTCGGGCATGGGTAAATGAAAAAGCCTTCCCGAATAATAGGAAGGCATTGTTTTTATTGAACTAAAGAATATATGAAGGTCAGATTTTCCTTAACGAATCCCGATACTGCTTTATTGTGTGTCCGGTCGTTTTTTTGAAATTCGCGGACATAAGTTGAGCGGAAGAAAAGCCTGTAGCTTCAGCTATCTGCTCCAACGACATGTCTGTTTTTGAAAGGTACTCCTGCACATGGGAGATTCTGAAAGACAGCAGTGTAGCATTGAACGTTGTGCCGTATTTATCGCGAAGAAGCCTAGTAAGATGCCTCTCAGACATCTTCAATTCCGATGCAACGGAACTAATAGTGATATTCTCAGCATAATGAGTTCTGATGAACGAAATGATCGAATGCATCACACTGTCCTGCGCAGACCAATAAGCAGAATCCGAAGAATAAGGCACGCCGAGATTCTGTATGCAGCAAACGATAAAACTGCATAGCATATTCCGGACAACGATCATATGACCGAATTTCTTCTCTTCCAGCTCCTTTCGGATAAGAGTACAGAGATTCTTATATCTGTTTTTTGCCGATCCGATCCAGACTTGCTTCTGAGTAAGACTCTTTACGACCTGTGCTACATCTTCAGCATCGATCAAAATGCTGGAACTTCTGACAGGTCTCCTTCGCAGATCGAAATGGATTATAAAATGTACATGCTCCTCATCAGGACTTGTATCAACATGCCGGGATACTCCGGGATTGATCCAACAGATCTCCCCCTCGTGGACTTCGTATTCATTATTGTCCACAACAAAAGTGGAGTCTCCTTTTACGACATAATGTAGTTCGTATTCGTCGTGCCTATGATCGAAGCTCAGGCTATTTCTGTACATCAGGCAGACGTTTGAAATCAGTATCTCGTATGCTCCGAACGGGATGCTGATAGGCTGAACAAGCGTGAATTTATTATCTCTGACCTCGTCCATTTCTTATCTCCAAATAATCGCAACTTTATAGCGGATCAAACAAATAAAAACACAATAGTATTCGTTATTTATTTTATTTCAGGCGCGCCCTTTCCAGTCTATCGGAGCCTTTCCCAGACGCGTCAGAATGTCGTTCGTACGGGAGAAATGCCTGCATCCGAACCAGCCGTTGTAGGCCGAAAGAGGACTCGGATGAGCGGCCTCCAGGACCTCGTGCGCGGGGTTGGTTATCAGCGCTTTCTTCTTCCTTGCGTAGCCTCCCCAGAGCAGGAATATGACAGGATCCCGGCGCTCGTTGAGGAGCTCTATCACGCGGTCCGTAAAGATTTCCCAGCCTTTTCCGGCGTGCGAACCTGCCTGTCCGCGCCTTACCGTAAGCACCGCGTTCAAAAGCAGAACGCCCTGCTCCGCCCAGTCCTCCAGGTTGCCGGAACGCCTTACTATTCTTAAGTCGTCCGCGAGCTCCTGATAGATGTTCTTGAGCGACGGCGGCAGCGGGAATCCGTCCGGCACGGAAAAGCACAGCCCCTGCGCCTGACCCGGCTCGTGGTACGGGTCCTGTCCCAGGATCACCACCTTAACATCCTCGTACGACGCTTTCTTGAGCGCGTTGAAGATGTTGTGCATGTCCGGGTAGATGGTCCTGGTGGAGTACTCTTCCTTAAGGAATTCGCGCAGCTTAAGATAGTAGTCCTTGCTGAACTCGTCCTTAAGTATGTCGTCCCAGGAATTGCCGAGTTTAACCATCGTACTTGGACGCCAGGTCCTCGGCCTGCTCGCTTATCTTCTGAACTTCTTCCTTAACGGCTTCCGCAGTTTCTTCTACGGTCTGAGCGGCTTCTTCCGCGGCGTTTTCAAGCTTAAGAGCGCCGTCGTTCACCGCTTCCGCGGCATCTGCGGCAGCCTCTTCGGCTTCGATCGCTGCTTCCGCGACCTCTTCGAACGTTTTTTCCGCGGCTTCAGCGACCGGAGCAGCCTCTTCGGCAGCTTCCGCGGCCTCTTCGACTGCTTCAGCCGGAGATTCTTCCTCGTCCGCGCCCAGCGCCTCTTCTCCGAGTATGAATCTCTTCAGATCCTCGTAGACGGCTTCCTTGCCGAACTCGTTGAGTATCTCGTGGCGCATGCCTTCGTAAAGTATCAGCGAAACGTCGGTGCAGCCCGCGTTCTCCAGACCCTCGGCCACTTCGGCCGGACCGGCGCCGTAAGCGCCTACGGGATCTTCCGCGCCCGCTACGAACAGCATGGGCAGGTTCTTGGGGATGAGCTTGTACCAGTTCTCCGAGCTTATGTAACCGATCAGGTTGAACAGATCCGCGTATCCGGCGGTGGTAAACGTGAAGCCGCACGCGGGGTCCGCATTGTACTTGTCGACTATCTCGCCGTCTCTGGTAAGCCAGTCGTAAGGAGTTCTGGCGGGCTTTATCCTCTTGTTGTAGGAGCCGAACGCCAGCTTGGTTATAAGGCCGCTTATGTGTCTGCTGCCCTTGGACTTCCTTATGGACTTTACAAGGAACTTAGCGACGCCCAGAGCCGGGTTGGCGCCCGCGGTGCCCATTATTATGGCTCCGTCCACGCCTGTGCCGTACATCGCCAGCCACGCTCTGGCCACGAAGGATCCCATGGAGTGACCCATCAGGAAGTACGGGGTGTCCATGTACTGCACCTTCATTATCTGGTGGAGCTGCTCAACGTCCTGGACGAATATCTTCCAGCCGTCGTGTTCGCCGAAATATCCCCAGTCTTCCGGAGCCGCGCTGCGTCCGTGGCCTATGTGGTCGTGGCCGCAGACCAGTATTCCGAAGCTGTTCAGATATTCCGCGAACGGCGCGTAGCGATCCATGTGCTCCGCCATGCCGTGGGTTATCTGCAGTATCGCGACCGGCTCGCCGGCAGGCTCCCACACGTAGTAATGGACGGTGCTCTTTCCGTCCTTGCTCAGAAACGTTTTCTCGGTCATAGCTTATTCCTCCGAAGCTGCCCGCTTTGATTCATTTATTTAGGATCTTTTTCAGATACTGACCGGTGTAAGACTTTTCGACCTGCGCTACCTGTTCCGGAGTGCCCTCGGCGATTATGGTGCCGCCGCGCTCTCCTCCGTCCGGACCCAGGTCTATTATGTGGTCCGCGCACTTGATGACGTCCAGGTTGTGCTCTATTACAAGCACGGTGTTGCCCGCGTCGACCAGCTTCTGCAGCACGTCCACCAGCTTGTCCACGTCCGCGAAATGCAGACCCGTCGTGGGCTCGTCCAGTATGTAGAGCGTTCTGCCGGTGCTGCGCTTGGAGAGTTCCGACGCAAGCTTTATGCGCTGCGCCTCTCCTCCGGAAAGCTGCGTGCTGGGCTGCCCCAGCTTGATGTAGCCCAGACCCACCTGATGGAGCGTTTCTATGTAGCGGTTTATGGCCGGCTGGCTGGCGAAGAAGTCCAGCGCCTCGTCCACGCTCATCTCCAGGACGTCGTATATGTTCTTCCCCTTGTACTTTACCTCCAGGGTCTCGCGGTTGTAGCGCTTTCCGCCGCAGACCTCGCACGGAATGTAAACGTCCGGAAGGAAGTTCATCTCTATCTTGATTATACCATCTCCGCCGCAGGCCTCGCAACGGCCGCCTTTGACGTTAAAGCTGAAGCGGCCCTGGTCGAAGCCCCTCATCTTGGCGTCGTTGGTCTGCGCGAACAGCTGACGAATGTTGGTGAATACGCCTGTGTACGTGGCCGGGTTGCTCCTGGGGGTGCGCCCTATGGGGCTCTGGTCTATGTTTATGACTTTGTCTATGTATTCCAGGCCTTCAATGCCTCTGCACTTTCCGGGCCTTTCCTTGGCGCGGTAGAGCGACTGCGCCAGGGACTTGTACAGTATGTCGTTAATAAGGCTGCTCTTACCGGAGCCGGACACGCCCGTGACGCACACGAACTCGCCCAGCGGTATGCGCACGTCTATGTCCTTAAGGTTGTTCTCCTGAGCGCCTTTTACCGTAAGGAAGCGTCCGTTGCCGGGCCTTCTTCCGATTGGCACTTCTATCTTCTTCTTGCCGGAGAGGTACTGACCGGTTATGGACTCCTCGCAGGCTTTTATGTCCTCTATGCTTCCCTGGGCGACCAGCCTGCCGCCGTGTATTCCGGCGCCGGGACCTATGTCTATTATCTGGTCCGCAGCCTCCATGGTCTCCTGGTCGTGCTCCACCACCAGGACCGTGTTGCCTATGTCCGCAAGGCTTCTGAGCGCCTGCAGCAGCTTGGCGTTGTCCTTCTGGTGAAGACCGATCGACGGCTCGTCCAGTATGTACATTACGCCTACCAGCGACGAACCTATCTGCGTGGCCAGCCTTATGCGCTGACTCTCACCACCGGAGAGCGTAGCGGACGCGCGGCTCATGGAAAGGTAGTCCAGGCCTACCTCCGCAAGGAAGCCCAGACGAGCCTTTATCTCCTTGAGTATAAGGCGCGCTATGGACATGTCGCGGGGGCTTAATGTGCGCTCCAGCTCCTCCGTAAAGGCCAGCGCCTCGCGCACGGACATCTCCGTGTATTCTATTATGTTCTTGCCGCCTACCGTTACCGCAAGGATCTCGTCCTTAAGCTTCTTGCCGTGGCACTTTTCGCAGACGTCCACGGTCATGTAGGCTTCCAGTTTGTCGCGTATGAGCTCCGAGTTAGTGTAAGCGTGGCGCCTCATGAGGTTGGGGATGACGCCTTCGAACGTGTCGTGCCTGTGCGAAATCGAACCGTCCCTGCGCACGTAGCCGTAGTCCAGCTTTCTGCCGTCCGTACCGTATAAAAGCTCGTGCTTGAAAGGCTCCGACAGGTCCTTGTACGGGGTGTTCATGCTCTGCTTGTGATACGCCGCAAGAGCCTCTATCAGCTGCTTGTAGAAGCCGGAGTACTCCATGCTGGCGAACGCCTTGGTGAGCGCACCCTGGTTTAGCGACAGGTCCTGATCGTCGATTATCAGATCCGGATCCATGCGCTCTATGTAGCCCAGACCGTTGCAGACCGGGCAGGCGCCGAACGGGGAGTTGAACGAGAAGCTGCGCGGCTCCAGTTCGCCTACGCTTATGCCGTGCTCCGGACAGGCCAGGCTGGTGGAGAACAGATGCTCCTCCTTTTCCTCGCCGTTCTGGATGAGCGCGCAGACAAGGCCGCCCTCGCTATGCTTTACCGCAAGCTCCACGCTTTCGGAAAGTCTTCCTTCCGCGCCGGGCTTAATTACGATGCGGTCCACAACTATGTCTATGCTGTGCTTGTACGTCTTGCTGAGCGTTATCTCGTCCTCGCCCAGCGTCTTTATCTCGCCGTCCACGCGCACGCGGACGAAGCCCTCGCGCTGTATGCGCTCCAGGATCTTCTCGTGCTGTCCCTTCTTCTGACGGACGACGGGAGCCAGTATCGTTACCCTGGAACCTTCGCCGTGAGCCATTATAAGGTCCGCTATCTGGTCCACGCTCTGGCTGCTTATCTCCCTGCCGCATACCGGGCAGTGAGGCACTCCTATGCGCGCGTAAAGAAGCCTCAGGTAGTCGTAGACTTCCGTAACGGTGCCTACGGTGGACCTGGGGTTCTTGGACGTCGTCTTCTGATCTATGGAGATGGCAGGCGACAGACCGTCTATGGAGTCCACGTCCGGCTTGCTTACCTGTCCCAGGAACTGCCTGGCGTACGCCGAAAGACTCTCCACATAGCGGCGCTGACCTTCGGCGTAGATGGTGTCGAAAGCCAGGGAGCTCTTGCCGGAGCCGGACAGACCGGTTATCACGACCAGCTTGTCTCTCGGTATGGTAACGTCCAGGTTCTTAAGATTATGGGCCCTTGCGCCCTTGATGATCAGATCTTTCTGCATTAATGTCGATCCTTAAATATCGCGGTATGCTTCCGGAGTTTCCCGGACAATCAGGGAACCCGGTCCTTAGCGACCGGCGAGCCGCCGGCGAAGACGGAGCTTAGTACCGCTGAGAGGGTACCCTGTTAGCGAGAGCGTGTCAGAAAACAACGGAAGCAAACTGCGTATTTTACTTAGTAACTTATTTGCGCAGTATCCTGGCCGCTTTGAGTATGCCGGACTGCGTCTTGGCATCCGTTATCTTACCGGTCATTACGGCGTCCACAAGTTCCTCCAGCGGGACCTCGATCACATCCAGGAACTCGTCCTCGTCCAGGTCCTGCTCGCCCTTGTGGAGCCCTTCCGCCATGTACATGCTTATCATTTCGTCGCTGAACGCGGGAGCAGTAAGGTACTCTCCAAGGAAGGTCCAGCGGTCCGCTGTATAGCCGGTCTCTTCGCGCAGCTCGCGCTTGGCGGCGGAAAGATGATCTTCGCCTTTATAGTCCAGCTTGCCGGCCGGTATCTCTATCATGGTCTGCCCTACGGCGTAGCGGTACTGGCGCTCCACCACGACGCATCCGTCTTCGGTAACGGGCACCACGCACACCGCGCCCAGGTGCTTCAGGTACTCCCTGCCGGAACTTTTCCCGTTGGGAAGGCTTACGGTATCCTTAAAAGCGTGAAGGACTACTCCGTCGTACAGTTCCTCCGATGTGATCGTAGTCTCCGTAAGATCCCTGGCATTTGCTTCGAACTCCGCCAGCGTGTCCGGTTTGGCTTCGGGTTCGGGCTTCTTGCACAGAGGATACTCGCATTTGGAGCAGCGAACGCGGAACGGCCTGGCAACGGTTCCGCATCTGGGGCATCTGCCGAAATCGAACCAGAAGGCGATGGCCATGGTGGCTATGAAAGCGCACAGCACGCCCAGGAAAGTCATCCCTACGGTACGCGCGGAGAACGCCGCGAGGGCAAGAAGTATCGCCGCTATGAACGCGGCGCAGCCCCAGCAGGCTGCGGAATACGGTGTAAGTTTACTTCTCAGTTTTTTCAGCATTATCTTTGACCTTCTCCGTGTTTATTCTTTGAGCCTCTTCGGCCATGTGAGCCTTTACTTCGGCGGTATTTTTTGCCACAGTCTTCTCGAACTCTTCCAGATCCTTGGGCTTTACGAACAGCAGCGTCCTGCACTTGGGGCAGTACATGTCGCGCGTAAGTATCGGGGTGCCGCACTTGGGGCACTTGCCCAGAACTATCCACAGGGACAGCCCGAAAAGTCCCAGAATAATGAAAAGCGCTCCCAGGATCGTTCCGACTGTGGTCTTGTAATGGAACGCTACTATGGCGCATACCGCGCCGAAGCAGCAGATGCTCCATCCCCAGCGGGTAGCCGCGACCGGAGCAATTTTGTCTCTGAGTTTACCGTACATGTTTTACAACCTCGCTCTTACTTCCATAAGCCTGTCGCGCAGCACCGCGGCCCGCTCGAACAGCAGATCCGAAGCAGCCCTGCGCATCTCCTTCTCCAGCTTGGAAGCGTACTCCGAGAGCTCCTTTTTCGTAAGCTCCAGCAGGTCCCTGCCTGCGTATTCGTCCACGTCCGCTTCCACCTTGGTGGTGACCTCTATGACGTCCCGGACGGCCTTCTTTATGGTCTCCGGGGTGATGCCGTGTTCCTTGTTGTACGCTTCCTGTATTCCGTGGCGGCGCTCCGTCTCGTCGATCGCGGCCCGCATGGCTTTGCTGATGGAGTCCGCGTACATTATCACGCGCCCTTCGGCGTTTCTGGACGCTCTGCCAACGGTCTGTATCAGCGAAGTCTCCGTGCGCAGGAATCCTTCCTTGTCCGCGTCGAGTATCGCCACCAGCGAAACCTCCGGCAGATCCAGGCCCTCTCTCAGGAGGTTGATGCCGACCAGCACGTCGAACTTGCCCAGACGCAGATCGCGTATTATCACGTTGCGCTCCAGGGTATCCACGTCCGAATGCATGTAGCGCACCTTCAGCCCCGCGTTCTTAAGATAGTCCGTAAGGCTCTCCGCCATCTTCTTGGTGAGCGTGGTGACCAGCGCCCTGCGGCCCTTGGCGATCTCCTTGTTGAGCTCGCCTATCAGATGGTCTATCTGCCCTTCCGTGGGGACTATCTCTATGGGCGGATCCAGAAGACCCGTCGGCCTTATAACCTGCTCAGCGGATATTCCGCCGGACTTTTCCTTTTCGTAGTCAGCCGGCGTAGCGCTTACGTATATTATCTGGTTGACCTTGCCCTCGAACTCGTCGAAGCGCAGCGGCCTGTTGTCCAGAGCGCTGGGAAGACGGAAACCGTACTCCACCAGGCTCTCCTTGCGCGCGCGGTCTCCGTTGGCCATGGCCCTAAGCTGCGGCAGCATGGCGTGGGATTCGTCGACTATTATCAGGAAGTCCTTGGGGAAGAAGTCCAGAAGCGTGTACGGCATGGCTCCCGGCGGATTGCCGATAAGATGCCTGGAATAGTTCTCTATTCCTTTGCACATGCCTATCTCGCGAAGCATCTCCAGATCGTAGCGCGTGCGCTGTTCCAGGCGCTGAGCCTCCAGCAGCCTGCCGCGCTCATTGAACCATTTAAGGCGGTCCTCCAGTTCCTCTTCTATGCTAACCAGGGCGCGCTCCATCTTCTCCCTGCTGGTAACGTAGTGGCTGGCAGGGAATATGGAAACGTGGCTGCGGGTGGCGATCACCTCTCCGGTAAGCTGGTTGAGCTCCTTTATGGACTCTATCTCGTCCCCGAAAAGCTCCACGCGTATGGCGTTCTCCATGCCTGCCGGGATGATGTCTATTATGTCCCCGCGGACGCGGAAGGTGCCGCGTTCAAAGCCCATGTCGTTTCGCGTATACTGTATGTCGACAAGCTCGCGCAGGATGTCCATGCGGCTCTTCTGCATGCCGGGACGCAGGGAGATCATCTGTCCCTTGTACTCATCCGGGCTGCCCAAACCGTAGATGCACGACACGGACGCCACGATTATTACGTCGCGGCGCTCCGCCAGAGCCGCCGTCGCGGAATAGCGCAGGCGGTCTATCTCCTGGTTGATGTCCGAGTCTTTTTCTATGTATGTGTCAGTCGAGGGCACGTAGGCCTCCGGCTGGTAGTAATCGTAGTAGGAAATGAAATACTCCACGGCGTTATGGGGGAAGAACTCCTTGAACTCCCCGCAGAGCTGCGCCGCCAGAGTCTTGTTGTGCGAGATTATGAGAGTGGGCCTCTGCACCCGCTCTATTACGTTGGCTATGGTGAAAGTCTTGCCGGAACCGGTAACGCCCAGCAGCGTCTGGTGCTTTTTGCCCGCGTTAATACCTGCCGCAAGCTTTTCCACCGCCTGAGGCTGGTCTCCGGTAAGTCCGAACGGAGCCACCAGTTTGAAGCGTCCGTCCGCCGGACCTAAGGCTCCGCTGTAGGAAGCGCCTCCTGCAGGACTGCCGCTCATCAACGCACCTCCGCAGCAACGCCGAGGATCACGAAACGGGCAGTCAAGACAGCACCTCGTACAGGCTTGCCGCGTCGTCCTTGCCCACGTGATCCGGCGTGGACAGCACGCGGACCTTCATCTCCGAACGTCCGAAAGCGATGACTATCTCGTCCCCCGGCTTTACATCCTTGCCCGGTTTTGCTTCCTTGCCGTTGACGAATATCCTTGCGTCCTCGCAGGCATCGTGAGCCACGCTGCGCCTCTTGATCAGGCGCGAAACTTTTAGGTATTTGTCGACTCTCATAACTAATGTATTTTATCACAAAAGAAGCGCGCATACAAGATGCGCGCGCACAAATGTTCGTTCATTCAAAGACTTCGGTCGACCGCGCCGGAGTCTTTCCGGGGCTCGATCTCCGTCCCTGTCTCTCCTGTCATGCACGGGATCAGACCATCTCCTCCGGTCGGAAGACTTTGTCGAACTCCTCCTCCGTAAGGAACCCCAGCTTAACGCAGGCCTCCTTAAGGGAGATGTTCTCTTTGAACGCCAGCTTGGCTGTCTTAGCGGCGTTTTCGTAACCGATGTAAGGGTTGAGCGCCGTTACCAGCATCAGGGAGTTGTGCAGATTGCTGTCCATCTTCTCCCTGTCGGCTGTTATTCCCGCGGCGCAGCGCTCCGTAAAGGATGCTATGGACTCGCTCAGCAGCCGCACCGACTGCAGGAAGTTATAAGCAATGACCGGCATGAACACGTTGAGTTCGAAGTTGCCCTGGCTTGCGGCAAAGCCTATCGCAGCGTCGTTGCCCATCACCTGGACCGCCACCATGGTCACCTGCTCGCACTGCGTGGGGTTGACCTTGCCCGGCATTATGGAGCTGCCCGGCTCGTTCTCCGGAATGCGTATCTCGCCCAGCCCGCAGCGCGGACCGCTCGCGAGCCAGCGCACGTCGTTGGCTATCTTCATCATGTCGCAGGCCATGGCTTTTACCGCGCCGTGCGCGAAGACGATCTCGTCCTTGCTCGTCAGCGCGTGGAACTTGTTCTCCGCGGTGCGGAACGTTTTACCCGTAAGTACGGAGACCTCCTCCGCCACCTTCTCCGCGAAGCCTTCGGGAGCGTTGAGACCCGTGCCTACCGCGGTACCGCCCAGGGCAAGATCGCTGAGCGCGGGAATGCTGAGGCGTATAAGCTCGCAGTCGCGTTCCAGGGAACTGCGCCACCCGCTTATCTCCTGGGAAAAAGCGATGGGCACAGCGTCCTGAAGGTGCGTGCGTCCGCTCTTAATCACGCCGCGGTTCTCGTCCTCGAGCCTCTTAAGGACCTCGATGAGCGCCTCGGCGGCCGGCAGCAGCTTATCTTCCAGCGACAGCGCCGCCGCTATGTGCATTGCGGTGGGGAAAGTATCGTTGGAGGACTGCGACATGTTCACGTCGTCGTTGGGATGACAGATCTTCTCTCCGGCAAGCTCGTTGGCTCTTGCGGCAATGACCTCGTTGACGTTCATATTGGACTGGGTGCCGCTTCCGGTCTGCCAGACAACGAGCGGAAAGTTATCGTCCAGTTTGCCCAGACGCACTTCCTCCGCCGCCTGCAGAATGCAGCCGAGCTTCTTCTCCGTCATTCTGTCCGGCTTAAGAGCGTTGTTGGCCTTAGCCGCCGCGGCCTTAAGTATGCCAAAAGCGGAGACTATCTCCCGCGGCATCGTTTCAATACCGGCGCCTATGGGGAAATTCTCCCGGCTGCGCTGGGTCTGAGCGCCCCAGTACTTATCCGCGGGGACCTTCACTTCGCCCATGGAATCATGCTCTGTCCTGTATTCCATCGTCCGCCTCCAAAAGCGTTTACTGCTAATAAAACGAAAAGGACCGGCAGGAACATATCCGGCCGGCCCGAACTATCAGATGCGTGCTACGCCGTCCTTGCGAGCAGCTTCCGCGGCGGCCTTTGCCACAGCGTCCTTTACCCTCGGATCGAAAGCCTTGGGCAGTATGTTTTCGGCGCTCAGTTCGTCGTCGCTTACAAGACCGGCCAGCGCGTAGGCGGACGCGATCTTCATGTTCTCGGTTATCTGGCTTGCGCGTACGTCCAGGGCTCCCCTGAATATTCCGGGGAAGCACAGCACGTTGTTCACCTGGTTGGGGAAGTCGCTCCTGCCCGTGGAGACGACGGCGGCTCCGGCAGCCTTTGCCTCGTCCGGCCAGATCTCCGGTGTGGGGTTGGCGCAGGCGAAGATGATCGGGTCCTTTGCCATGGTGCGTACCATGTCCGCGGTAAGTGTTCCGGGAGCGGAGACTCCGATGAACACGTCGGCGCCCTTTATGACGTCGGCCAGTGTGCCTTTTTCCTTATTGAAATTGGTGATCTTTGCCATTTCCTGCTTTATGGGGTTGAGATCCTCGCGGCCGTCGTAGATGGCGCCCTTGCGGTCCGTCATGATGACGTTCTTAAGGCCCATGGACATGAGCAGCTTGATGATGGCGATGCCTGCCGCTCCGGCTCCGCTGGTGACGATCTTTATGTCCTCTATCTTCTTTCCGACTACCTTTAAGGCATTGATCAGGCCCGCCAGCGTAATTACCGCCGTTCCGTGCTGATCGTCGTGGAAGATGGGTATGTCGCAGCTCTCCTTAAGACGCTTTTCGATCTCGAAGCATCTGGGTGCGGAAATGTCCTCCAGGTTGACGCCGCCGAAGGATCCGGCAAGCAGCGTTACTGTCTTTACTATGTCGTCCACGTCCTTGGAACGGATGCACAGAGGAATGGCGTCCACGTCGCCGAAAGCCTTGAAAAGTACGCACTTTCCCTCCATTACGGGCATGCCGGCTTCGGGGCCGATGTCTCCCAGACCCAGGACCGCGGTGCCGTCCGTAACGACCGCTACGGTATTCCAGCGGCGGGTAAGCTCGTAGCTCTTGTCTACGTCCTTCTGTATCTCCAGACAGGGCTGGGCGACGCCGGGCGTATAGGCCAGCGACAGCGCGTCCTTGCTGTCCACCGCCGCGCGGGCGGTGACTTCGATCTTGCCCTTAAGGGCATAATGCAATTTAAGTGATTCTGCTGCGTAATCCATTTTTATCTCTCCATTATCTTATCCCGGCTGCGTCTTCCACGTACCGGAAAGGCGAGCCTGTTTATTTGCCGGACCTATTATACCATCAGCATCCTTTTCTGTCAGTAAAATAAACTGGTATTCATGCTGTTTCCAAAGGACTGTTTGGGACCCCGGTCCTTAGCGACCGGCGAGCTCGAAAGCGAAGCCGGAGCTTAGGACCGCTGGTGGGCTCCCAACCAAGCGGGAGCGTGTCCGTGGAGACAGCATGAACACCATTATTTCAAAACGGCTGATGAAAAGGACTCGCTAGACGAACCCGTTATCCTTAAGCCACTGAACGCTGCCTTCGGGATCGTAGCTCTCTATTGCCGCCGTGGCGTCAGGCGTAAGCTCCTCCGCCAGGTCCAGAAGCGCCTTCATGTCTATGCTGCCTTCGCCCAGGGCAAGATGCCTGTCGCCCCAGCTGCGTCTGCCCTCCCTGGGCGCTCCGAAGTTGTTGTGTATGTGGTAGTGCGAAATGAACGGCGCGCAGAGCCTGAGCCATTCTATCGGAGCGATCGGGGAAAGGTTAGCGTGACCCACGTCCAGGCACATCCTGAAGCGAGGGTCGTCCACGCCGCGCAGTATGCCCAGCAGCAGCTCCGGATCGTTCTCCGTAACGTTCTCCAGGCATATCGTAATGTCCTGCGGATGCTCCGCGAGGAACTTCTTCCAGAACTCAACGTGCTTTGCGGTGAACCAGGAGGAATAGTATATCTCTTCGTAGAAGTTGGCGTGGACTATCATCTTGGGCGCTCCGAAGCGAACGCAGTATTCCACGGTCTTATCGTAGCGGTCCCACGCGACGGCGGCAACCTTCCTGTCTATCGCCATAGGAAAGAGCTCGTTGTACGGCGCGTGCAGGGTCCTGTCCTTTACCGGGGCGATGCTTTTTTCCACGTGGGGCAGCACTTCGTCGAACTTGTCGTCCATGTTCTCCGAGATGCAGAACTCCGCTATCTCTATTCCCAGACCGTTCTCCGCGGCCAGAGGCGAGGTGCGCTCTACATAGCTTATGGTTTCCCAGCCGTTGTCGTCCGCTTCGTCGACTACGTCGGAAATGGTGGAGATGTAATATTTCATGCGATCCTCCGGTCTTTTCAGACCCCGTATTTTATCTTTACCCGCTGGAGCTTCTCCCCGAAGGGTCTGCCCAGCACCAGCAGGAACACAACGTTGGATACGGCGTAACCTATGGTATAAGGCAGCGCGGTCGCGAGCGCCGCAAGATACAGGCTCCAGTTGAATCCCTCGCCGTACCAGAGCACGGTCCAGATGTCCATTATCATGGAGTACGCAATTCCGGCAAACGCCCCGTAAACCGCGAGAGCCACGCGGCTCCTTCTTAAGGGGTCGCCAAGGTAGCCGGCTATCAGGCCTATCATGCCCCACGCGAACATCTGGAAGGGCGTCCACGGCCCCTGTCCGAACTGGAAGTTGGAGATCACCGCGGTAAGCGAGCCCACAAGGAAACCGGACTCCGGCCCTATCCATATGGCCGTTATTATGACTATCGAAGTAATGGGTTTGAACGCGGGTATCATGGAGAATACCGCGCGGCCGATCACCGAAAGCGCTGTCATAACGGCTATTATGACCATCCTGCGGGTACCCACTATCTTTTTGTCGAAGCTTGCGTAGAACAGGATCAGAGCCAGTATCACACAAGCCACGGTTATCCACGCGTACATGTTTTCCTTGAACACGAAAACTCCCGCGAACACCACTAAAGGCATCAGCACGAACGGCACCGCTACGCGCAGCGTCTTTCTTAAGTTTTCGTTCTTTATCTGTACCATAGCGTCTTAATATCTTTTGCGCGCCGCATGGCTCCTGCGGCTTAACCGTCCTTGCCCGCGGGCTGTTTCTGCAGCCTGAGCGCGTACACGGCGTCCTCCAGTGTGACGCAGCCCTTGAACAGTCCTCTGGTCATCCTGTTGACGGCTGTAGTGTAGAAGTTGTTCTCGGAGAAGAAAGCCCTGGGCTCGTCCACGGAAGTTACCTCGCCGCGGAAGAACATGGCGCAGCGGTCCGCCGTTCGCGCCGCGAACTCCACGTCATGCGTTACTATGACGATGGTCATGCCGCTGTCCCGCAGATCCTTGAGTATTCCGCTTATCCTCTCCGAACTGTAAGTATCTATACCCTTGGTCGGCTCGTCCAGAAGCAGAAGCTTCGGTTCCGACGCCAGCACCTTGGCCAGCGCCACCAGCTGCTGCTCGCCGCCGGACAGATCGTAGGGATGCTTATCCATTAAGCTGTCTATGTCGTAGGGAAGTTTCCCGGCGCTCTCGCCGGCGTCCTTAAGTTCCTCGCGTACGGTGTTTTTAAGGAATATGGTCTGAACGTCCTGAGGAAGCATCGTAAGGCAGTTCCTGTAGAGAGACTGGTTCCTGTAGTCGCGGACGTTCTTTCCGAACACTTTGACCGTGCCGCTGTAAGGCTTGTTGAGCCCGGCCGCAGCGCCCAGGCACGTGGTCTTGCCGCTGCCGTTGCCGCCCAGGATGCAGAATATCTCGCCCTGCTTTACGCTCAGGGTCGTTCCGCGGAGCACGTCGTGAAGGTCCCTTCCGTAGCGGAACCATACGTCGTCGAATTCCATGGCCGGAACGTCGCTGTCCGGAACGCTTTCTACGGACGCGCCGCTGTTTGTATCTCCGCCGTGTTTCCTGTCCGCCGCGCCGGTCTCCTGCTTCCCATCCGGAGCGCCGCCCTGCTCATCCATCTGAGCGAAGTCCGGCTGAACGTCGTTTCCGAAGCTCTCCGCCCAGCGTCTGCCTTCGCTTATGGTAAGCGGGCACTCTCCTTCGCCGTCCATTATCTTGAACAGCCTTACCGTGCTCGGCATAGCAGCCAGAAGGTCCGGCCTGTCCGACACCTCCTCGCACACCTGCCTGGTAGGCCCGTAGTGCAGAAGTCTGCCCTTGTCCATCACAAGCAGCCTGCTCGCCGCGGGGATCACTTCCTGCAGCCGATGCTCCACCATTATTACAGTCAGACCCATGTCCGTGTTGAGCTTGCGGACCGTCGCTATGAAGTCCGAAGCCGCTATCGGATCCAGCTGGCTGGTTGGCTCGTCAAGTATCAGCAGCCTTGGCTGCATCACCATTATGGACGCCAGATTCAGCAGCTGCTTCTGACCGCCGGAGAGCTCCGACACATCCTTTTCGAACCAGTCTTCTATGTCGAAATACGCGGCTATCTCCGATACTCTGCGACGTATTACATCCTGCGGCATGCCCAGGTTCTCCAGTCCGAAGGCCAGCTCGTGCCAAACCTTGTCCGTAACTATCTGATGCTCCGGCCGCTGCATAACGAAACCTACCGCGGAGGCCGAAGTCCTTACGTCTATCTCGGAAAGGGGCACGCCGTCCAGCAGCACCTCTCCCCTCATGTCTCCCATTGGGATCAGTTCTTTTTTAAGCATGCGAAGAAGCGTGGACTTTCCGCAGCCCGTAGGACCGCAGACCGCCACGAAAGCGCCTTCCTCCACACCGAAACTGATGCCGCTTACGGCATCCTCCCGGCCAAGGCTGTATTTGAAACTCAGATCCCGGACTGTAAGGATCTCCACCTTGCTTCCTCCTTTATCTGAAGTACCGTCGGTATCGCGCAGAGCAGCGCGTAGGCTATGTAGGCCGTTATCGCGGGGGCCGACGCTCCGGGTGAGACTATCTCCGGGTACCATTCGAACGCCAGGCGCCCTATGCCCATGCAGGCCGCGGTAATGACGCCGAGCGCCGCGCACAGGACCAGCAGCGCCACGTCCGCTTTCCGCCAGCCGAAAATGGCGAACCTGCTTCGCCTTCCGGCTCCGTAACCTCTGGCCGCCATGCTGTCTGCCGTTATTATACCGTTCTCCAGCGCCCAGGACACCATTACGGACATTATCCTCAGGCCGCCGCGTATCTTGTCTATCGCGTTGTCTTCCTTGTACAGGCCGGTGACCGTCTGCGCCTGGCGCACCTTCTTTATCTGCTGTCCGTAGAGCGGTATGTACCGCAGCGTCATGGACAGTATCAGCGCTATCTTGGGCGACACGCTGCCGAAGACGTACAACAGCTTGTCGGTGGTCATTATGCTGTTGAAACTTGAGAACCATATGACCGTGGAGCATATCATGATGCCAAGGGTCAGGCCGAACAGGACCGCCTCAAGCGTTACGGGATTGTTGTTGAGTATGAAAAGCGGTGTAACGCCCTTGTGGACGAACAGCGGATTGATCACAACTCCGAGGACCGGGAACGCGAAGAACGGAAGCATCTTTTTAAGCGCGCCGACACCGTCCTTCGCCAGACGGAAAGACACCGCGCCGGCAAGCGACACGCACATCAGCACGGGGTTGATGCAGAACATCGCGGGCACGATCGCGAAGATGTAGAACACGAATACCGATATTGGGTTGTGGTCCTTAAAGCTTCTCAAAACGGTCGGTATTACTTGTATCAGCTAAGGCGCGGAGAGCCGCGGGGCTCAGTCGCCCATGTACTCGTTGCCTATGTCTTTTCCGATGTTCCTGGTATAGAGCCACTCCACCAGGTCGCCTTCCTTAAGCACGTATTCGTTGCAGTTGACGCTGGCGAACTCCCCGTTTACGCGGTACATCCAGCCGGAAAGATCGCCGAAGTCCAGCTCGTAGATGTTGCCTATTCCGGCAACGTAGCTTCCGCCGGTGATCTCTATGTGGATGGAATGAGCTTTGACCGCGGACACGAGCTGCTCGTATGCGGTCTGCCCTTTGTCTATTATCACTTCCGCGCGGGCAAGTATTATTCCGTCCTCAGGTATGTAGGACTTCTCTCCCGCCACGGTGTGAGCGTCTATGATTATCTCGGTCTTTACGGGGTCCTTTATGTCGTCCGGTCTTCCGTAGTAGTCCGAGGGCTTTTCGATGTTTATGAACGTTACGCAGACTGCCGCTACCGCAGCGAGCAGCACCACGAACAGATATGATTTATAGCTGCGTTTCTTAAGCAGAGCCAGAACGGCGCACGCGATCACGGCTGCCGCGGCTACCGCGCCGTAAAGGTAAGGTCTTATGTTTTCAGCGGGCATGGTCTCCCCGCCGGGATCCCTGCCGTCCTGCTTTCCGGGATCCGGATCCACTGGCCTTTCCGGCCTGGGAACGCTCGGCTCGGAATAGTCTCCGAACAACAGGAGGCTTCCTCTGCCTTCCTGAAACATCTTGTAACTTATAAGGGAATACAGCGTCTGGATGGTCGCGGACGGGTTGGCGTCTCCGCCAATGGCGTGCGAGTACTGTCCGGCGGACACCTTAAAGCTGTCCAGGATGTCCAACAGGTCCTTCCCGTTCTTTATGAATCTTTCGTCCTCGGCGCAGTCTATGCCTGCAGCGGAAAGCGCCACCAGGACCTGCGCCGTGCTCTCCGCGTTATCGTCTCCGAAGGAAGAGAAATACCCGTTCTCCTTCTGGCGGAGCGACAGAAGATCTATTGCGCGTTCTACTGCGTTCTTAACGTCTTCCCTGTCCATGTGCGGTGTAAGAGCCTGCGCCGCCATGGCTGTAACGTCCACGTCGCCGTTGTCGCCCATCACTGCCCAGCCGCCGTCCTGAAGCTGCAGTTTAAGGAGTTCCGCTATTACGCTGTCCTTGCTGTGTCCGGAACTGACCGCGCCGTTGTTAAGGACGTGAAGGCCGTAGATCCAGGACATTACGCCGCCTTCGCCTGTACCCTCGTCCGCGGCCTTATCTATGAAGGGGCTTTTGCTCCCAACCGCCTGCAGCGTAAGCGCGGCCTTAAGCTTTGCGGTGGCGTTCTTGATGTCCTTCTGACTGACGTACTCCTCGTACGCTTTGCGGTATTCGGAAAAGTCTAGCTGTCCGGGGAGCCACTGCCTTAAGGATATTATGTACCATTCGTCGCCGCTTTCGGGATGGTCCGAAAGGGTCCATACCAGCTCCTGGGCAGTCTTGACACCGGCCTGCTCCATGCGGACCGCGAATATGTCTTCTATGTCCTTTTCCGGGCTTTTATCCGCAGCAAAACAATGTCCCGGGAAGACCAGGGACATTGTTATTGCCAGCAGGATGACTACTGTTTTTCTTAATGCTTTTATCACTTCTTGACTACGAGCTTCTGAGCGGTAACAGTGTAGACCGCGTCGGTGTTGATGCCTACGAGTCTGTAAGTACCGTTCTTAAGAGTGAAGGTCGCCGTTCCGTCAGCGCCGGTAACAGCTCCGGTGTCGGTCAGCTTGCCGTTCTCGGCGTAGTAGATCTTGGTGTTCGCAAGTTCCTTCATGACGGGATTCCAGTTAGCGTCGAAGGACATTGCCTTAACGGTCACCTTTACGCTGTCGCCGTTAGCCTCAGCTTCCATGTAGATGAAAGCGTCGGAGTAGCCTGCGGCGTCCTTGTAGACGAATACGTCAACTCTGTCGCCGGGCTTGACGGGATCGGTAAGACCCATCGCCATGTTGCCGTTGATGTAGTAGCCGTAGGATCCGCCGTTCTCGACGCCCCAGAGCTTGTCGATCTGCTCGCCGTACTGACCGGTAGAGGTCGCGTATCCGGCTTCGCCGTCCTTGAACAGTTCCTTGTGGAGCTGCTTGATCACGTCTCCTACCGTTGTGCCTTCCGCGGCTATCTCCAGAGCGCGCGCGGCAATGTAATTGCCGGACTTGTCCTTAGCGAGCTCGGCCTGGTCGGTAAGGGTGACGTAAGCCGCGTTCGCAGGATCTTCCTTGGCGCCGCATCCGCAGAGGACCACGCCCAGGATCATTACCAGCGCCAGAATGAGGCTGATAAGCTTTACATTACGTTTCATTTTTTCCTCCTGATATAAAAACCGGCCACTGCATCTACAGCGGCCGTTTACCCTCTGCGCATACAATGATTCCGATCGATAAATTCCAAGCAGGTCTTCTGACTTGCGCATAACGGAATGTCTTCCGGCACTATCCCCTGCCTTCCCGGGCGTCTGCCCAGTGGCTGCGTAGGGTCGTTTCTGCGCTTACAGCGGCGGTCCCGTCCGCGATTCTCACGCGGTTCCCTATTCTCCCCCGGAAAGCGTCCACGCGGCGCGTCCGGGAGCACTTGGAGCTGCAATATTATTGTAATGCGATTTTATCACTATATTGTACAGTGGTCAAGAAATATAGCGGGCGTTCAGATGACTATGCCCAGCTCGCGAAGGCTTTTCTCCAGGTCCTCCGCGCTTCTGAACGCCACAGACTGCATGCCGCAGATCGCGGCGCCGGCAAGGTTTATCTCCCTGTCGTCCACGAAAAGGCACTCCTCCGGTACCAGTCCGAAGCGGTCCAGCAGCACGCGGTATATCTCCGGCTGGGGCTTTACCAGCTTTTCAAAAGCCGACACCACCTTCCCGTCGAAATACTCGCTGCCCGGTATGGTGTTCCAGTACTCATCGTGCAGCGATCCGGCGTTGGAAAGCAGGTATATCTTAAAGCCTGCTGCCTTTACACGCCTTACAATGTCCGCCATGCCCTTTACCGGTATTACCGGATCGAACCAGCGGGTAGCAACACCCAGAGCCGCCTCGTGCAGATGTTCCGGCAGCCTTTCGCAGGCGCGCCGTGCTACCTCGAACTCGTCTATGATGCCCCAGTCGTTGAGGGACCAGTTGGCGTTGCCCCAGAAAACTTCCCTAAGGACAAGGTCCTTTTCCTCTTCTGTTATGTCGTATCTGTCAGCGAAGGCCCTGGTATCAAAATGTATCAGGACCTCGCCCATGTCGAAAACAAAATTCTTTATCAATGTTTGCTCCTACCGCGTGGAAAACGTTTACGGTTCTGTCTTAAGCTTCTTCTTGCCGAAGACCTTAGCGAAACGCTCCCTGCGCTTCTTTCTTGCCTCGAGCCTCTCGGACAGATCTCTGGCGCCCACACCGTAGACCAGCCACAGGATTATTCCGGAGACTATCATTATGAATACCGTGGACGCGCAGCGCCGTCCGGACGCGTTAACGTTGTAGCCGTACAGGCCTTCGTCCATGGTCATGGACTGGATCACCATGGCGTAGGTCTTGCCGTACTTGCTGGCGAACGTCGCGGACATGTCGTACTCGGTGAACAGCGCGTTGAAGTTGAGCGCGAACACCGCCAGAACGCTCGGCAGTATTATCGGCAGCTTCACCTTAAGGAAGGTCCTTATCGGGCTGGATCCAAGGTTCTTGGCCGCGTCCTCCAGCTCCGAATCTATGGTGTAGAACGACGCCTTGATCATTCGCAGACTGAACGGCAGCTTGGTCACCACGTAAGCCATGATTATCAGCAGCTTAACGTTGTCCGCGTAGTACAGGTTGTTGTTTCCTACGTACCATACGGTCTCCGTGTTGAAGTAGCTCCTGTAGGAGTAGCAGATCAGTATGGTCGGCAGCAGCCAGGGGAACAGCAGCGCGTACTCAAGGAACGTACCGGTCTTTTTATGCTTGGAGATGTAGTTGCAGGCCACCACCACTATCACGCAGGCCAGCGCGGCTGCGACGGCGGAAAGCACGAAGCTCATCTTTATTCCGCCCACTGCGTCCGCGTTGGAGAACACTCCGGAGATGGCGCCTTCGCGGGTCTTGTAGGTCCCGCGCGATGTCAGGAACTCAAAGTCCTCCTGTCCGAAGAAGTTGATCAGCGTCCAGTTGGAGAAGTCTATCCTCTTCATCCTGATCGCCGTATAGGACTGGAAACTGAAGATTATAATCATTATTACCGGCGTCATGTAGATTATGAACAGAACGTAGGCGTAGATGTGCGCCAGAACGTTTGCCACCGGGTTGTTGATCTTCTGCTTCTGCAGTCTGGCCTTGGTCTTGGATACCGACAGATAGTGCCCTTTCCTTTCGTAGGCGGTAAGCACCGTCAGCAGTATTATCGTAAATATGGCCAGGATTATCGACAGCAGCGCGGCCCTTGCCTGCGGGAAGGACTCGTCCGCGGACGAGCTTCCGGCCAGTCTTACGATCTCCGGGTTGATCGAGTCGTAGCCCAGCAATGTAGGCGAGGACATGGCGCACAGACCGGTTATGAAGGTCATTACGGTAAGCGAGAACAGCGTCGGGATCAGCGTTGGCATTACTACCTTAAGCAGCACCTTGAAAGGCCCCGCGCCCATGTTCCTTGCGGCCTCTACGGTATTGTAGTCTATGCCGCGTATGGCGTTCCGCAGGAACAGCATGTGGTTGCTGGTGCACGCGAACGTCATGGTGAACACTACCGCCCCGAATCCCGTGAACCAGGTCTTGGAAAGTCCCGGGAACGCATTGGTAAGCAGCGGCGTAAGTATTCCGTCGTTGGCGTACAGGAACATGTATCCGGTAACCAGCGCTACGCCGGAATAGATCATCGTGGTCATGTAGCCCATGCGCAGTATCTTGGCGCCCTTTATGTCGAAGTACTCGGTAAGGAGCACTATGGATATTCCCACGATGTTTACTGTTATAACAAGGATGATAGCCAGCTTCAGCGAGTTCCACACGTAGTTCTTCATGTTCCCCGCAAGGAAGAACCTTATTACCACGAACGGATCCGCCTCGCCGGAAGCGGTCTTTTCCCTGAATATGCTGGTAAGAGTGTTCCAGCACGGGACCACCATGAAGCCCAGGAACAGATAGGCAAAGAATACTATGCCTATTATCCTGAAGACGAACGTGGCGTCGAAACGTTTCTCGTTAAGCATCCGCGTCCTCCCCGGGCTTGTAGCTCATGATGTTGTTTACGTTAAAGCTCATGTGGGCGATCTCGCCCTTGGTGTACGGATTGCTTCCGTCGTTCTTTTCTATTACTTTCAGCGTCTGGCCGAAAGCGTTTATCGTGTATTTGATGTAGAGTCCGTAGTACTCCGAGGACTCTACCATTGCGTCGAATACGAAGTGCTTACCGTCATCCATCTTGTTTACGTGCAGTCTCTCCAGACGGATGTAGTGGTGCCAGGAGGGATCCAGGCCGGCGCCCTGCTTGTTGAGCTCCGCTACTATCCCGTCCTCCAGCCTGTTTATGTCTCCTATGAAGTTGCAGACGAACTCGGTCGCCGAGTGGTTGTAGATCTCGTTGGGAGTTCCTATCTGCTCTATGTAGCCCTTGTTGAATACCGCTATGCGGTCGGAGAGCGTAAGGGCTTCTTCCTGGTCGTGCGTAACGTATATGGACGTTATGCCGAACTCCTTCTGCATCTTCTTAAGCTCGTTGCGCAGCTGCACCCTGAGCTTGGCGTCCAGGTTGGACAGCGGCTCGTCCAGGCATATTATGCTGGGGCTCGTTACCAGAGCCCTTGCGATGGCTACCCTCTGCTGCTGTCCGCCGGAGAGCTGCGATACCGCCTTGGCGAGCTGTTCGTCGGAGAGGTCCACCTTTTTCGCGATGTCCCTCACCTTCCGGTCTATCTCGGCCTTGCTGAGCTTCTTAAGCTTAAGGCCGAAGGCTATGTTGTCGTAGACCGTCATGGTCGGGAAAAGCGCGTAGCTCTGGAACACTATGCCTATGTTGCGTTTTTCGATAGGAACATGGGTGATGTCGCGGTCCTTCATGAAGACCGTGCCGCTGGCCGGCTCTATGAAGCCGGTTATGGTGCGCAGCGTGGTGGTCTTTCCGCAGCCCGAGGGCCCCAGGAACGTAAAGAACTCGCCCTCTTTAACGTGCACGTTTATGTCGTGAAGGGCTGTAAAATCACCGAATTTTACAACGATGTCGTTAAGCTTGATCATGATAGTCGTACCTTTCAAAAAATGGCGAGCCTGCAAGCAGGCCCGCCATCGGTTGCCGTAATGTTACTGCGCTTTCTTCTGAGTGAGAGTAGCCCAGTCGAGAGAATCCCAGTTGGGTTCTGCCGGAGCATCCTTCTGGTCTGCCCAGTAGAATCCCAGGTTGGTCATGATGTTCGTCCACTCCGCGGAGTGAGCGCCTACGTACTCGGCGTAGTTCATGTCGGTTCCTTCTACCTTGTTGAGAGCGAAGTTCTTAACGGTGTAGATTTCGGGAACGGTCGGGTAAACTGCCTTGGCCGCGTCGCTGTTGCAGGGATAGGTATCCCACTGCTCAGCCCATGCTGCCTGAGTCTCGGCTCCGCCGAACCACTCCGCGAATGCCTTTACCTGAAGGGTATCGGCCTCGCTGCGGCCTGCCTTATCCAGAATTCCGAGGTACTCCGCGATGTAGTAGGTACCGTCTTCTACCTTAACAAGCTTGCAGGTGTCCGCGGTTACCGGCTTCTCGGAGTTCTTGTCAGCCTCGTCCAGCTTGCCGTAGAAGGCGCTGGAGTAGAAGGTGGATACTTGTACGTCGCCCTTGTTGAGCGGGTCGAATCCGTAGCTGTCTCCGGTGAATGTGCCGTTAGCGCAGTACTTCCACAGGGTCTTCCATCCGTCGATGGAGATTCCGCCTGCCGGCGAGCTGGGATCGGTGAACGCGTAGAGCATGGCGTTGTTGATGTTGGAGTTGGTAGTCCCGCCTACCTTGCCCTGACGATACCACTTGTATCCGCAGTCTACGATGTCAGCCCAGTGCTTGAATGTAAGTTCCTTGCCGTTAGTGCCTATGGCATCGTTTCTGTAGAGCATCAGAACGTTCTGGATGACCAGACCGTAGGCCTTGCCGTCATACTTGAAGTCGCCTACCTTGCCGGCCCAGGTGGGTGTCCAGTCCGCGAGCTTTACGTTCTCGTAGGTTCCCTTTATTACCTGGCCCCAGCGGGTCTCGTTAAGGCCGAAGAGTATGTCTCCGTCCTTCTTTTCGTTGGCCATCTGAACTGCCTTATCGTCTCCCTTGTAGACTGTGCTGTCGTCCAGGGAGATCTTGAATCCGTGCTCAGCCGCATACTTCGTGAACCACTCGACACGCGGGGTATCGTTGGAGTTGGAGTATATGCGGATGACGTAGTCAGAATTCGGCTTTACTTCTTCCGGTGTATTGTTTGCCGGTGTGGTGTTGTTCGCGGGAGTTCCGCAGGCAGCAAGACCGATCACCATGCAGAGCACCAGAACGATCGCTAATACTTTTTTCATAAGAATCCTCCTCAATAAAACGCGGGCATTATATTATTTTTGATCTACACCCGCCACACATTATTGTAGAACATTGTTAACAGATAGTCAAGATGCGTTGGCCCGCTTCGGAATTCTTCACAGAACGTTGCGGAGCCCGGAAACACCGAAAGACGGCCCCGGAATTCCCGGAGCCGCCACTCGTCGCGTGAATGTTTCTTTATGGCTCACCTTAACGGTCGTTTATGGTTTTTGTATCTTTATGTCTTTCGGGAAAGAGCATCCGGAGCATGCCGTACACCCGTCCTTCTTGTGCGCGCAGTTTCCGCAGGTACCTGTGGCCGACATGGCGCAGAAGGATCTCCCCGACTTTACGTCCCTGACCAGCCCGCGTATTATCAGCGCCACGACTGCCAGAAGAACGATAAGGATCAATATGGTGGATATGTTGTTAGATATGAATTCTGTCATTTCGCTGCGTCCACGGAGCGGAGCGTAAGTTTAGTAGCTTCCTGATACTTCTTGAAGAACAGCATGTATATGATGCCTACAAGGAACGCTATCGCGAAGATCAGGCCTATGATGTTTACCTTTCCGGTGAACAGACCGCCGAACTGGTTGACCATCAGTGCGATCACGTACGCAAAGCAGCACTCGTAGCCGATCGCGAACCAGGTCCACCTGGCGCTGTTCATTTCCCTTCTGATGGCGCCCATGGCGGCGAAGCACGGAGCGCAGAGCAGGTTGAACACCAGGAACGAGAAGCCCGTTATCGCGGTGAACTGGGCCGCGAATCCGGCCTGGCTTCCGTACAGGACGCCCATGGTCGCTACGATGTTCTCCTTGGCGATCAGACCGGTGATCGATGCCACCGCAGCCTGCCAGGTGCCCCATCCGAGCGGGGCGAATATCCACTTGAGAGCGTTGCCCACGGCTGCCAGTATGCTGAACTCGATCTCCTCTTCCTCCAGCATTCCGAACGCGCCGTCCATCCATCCGAACCTGGACAGGAACCATACTACTATGGTGGAGAGCAGGATTATGGTGCCTGCCTTCTTGATGAAGGACCAGCCACGCTCCCACATGGACCTGAGCACGTTGCCCAGAGTCGGCCAGTGGTAGGACGGAAGCTCCATTACGAACGGAGCCGGGTCTCCCGCGAACATCTTTGTCTTCTTAAGCATTATTCCGGAGATTATTATCGCGGCAACGCCGATGAAGTAAGCCGAAGTAGCCACCCAGGCGGCTCCTCCGAACAGAGCGCCCGCTATGAGTCCTATGAACGGGATCTTGGCGCCGCAGGGGATGAACGTAGTCGTCATTATCGTCATGCGGCGGTCGCGTTCGTTTTCTATGGTCCGCGAAGCCATTACGCCCGGAATTCCGCAGCCGGTGCCGATCAGCATCGGTATGAAGGACTTTCCGGAAAGGCCGAATCTTCTGAAGATACGGTCCAGAACGAAGGCTATTCTGGCCATGTAACCGCAAGCCTCAAGGAAGGCAAGCAGCAGGAACAGTACCAGCATCTGCGGAACGAAGCCTATAACGGCTCCGACGCCGCCTACTATGCCGTCCAGGATCAGGCCCTTAAGCCACTCGGCGCAGTTGGCCTTGTCCAGCGCTCCTTCGATGAGGACAGGAATGCCGGGCACCCATGTTCCGTAAGTCGAGGTGTCCGGAGCTCCGTATCCCTCCTTGTATTCGGTATTGAGGTAGTTGCTGACAGCTTCCAGGAAGGCCGCCTTGTCGGCTTCCGCCTCTTCCTCGTCCAGGGTCTCCTCGTCGACTATCGTGTAAGTTACCTTGGCGTCAGCCGGCACCTTCGCTGCCAGAGCCTCCAGGGCCGCCTTTGCCGCCGCTTCGTCGAACTCCTCGCTCTCTATGTCTATGGCATCGGCGGTCTCGTCCGTGCCGTACTCGCTGATGTAAGCGTCCAGGATGAGATCGGTGTCGCCGTAGGTCTCCTCGGCCTCGGCATACTGTTTGGAGCCTATTCCGAACAGATGCCAGCCGTCGCCGAACAGTCCGTCGTTGGCCCAGTCCGTGGCGCTTGCGCCTACCGTCACCATCGCGATGTAGTAGACAAGGAACATTACCACGGCGAATATCGGAAGTCCCAGCCAGCGGTTGGTGACTATCTTATCGATCTTGTCGGACGTTGTAAGAGCTCCTACTTCCTTCTTTCTGTAGCAGGCCTTTATCACTTCGGCTATGTAAACGTAGCGCTCGTTGGTGATGATGCTCTCAGCGTCGTCGTCGAGTTCCTTCTCGACGGCAGCTATGTCCTTCTCCACGTGGGCCAGGGTAGCTTCGTCCAGACCCAGCTGGGCAAGGACCTTGTCGTCCCTTTCGAAGAGCTTGACCGCGTACCAGCGCTGCTGCTCCTCCGGAAGGTTGTGGACCACGGCCTCCTCTATGTGTGCGATGGTGTGCTCCACGGGACCGGAGAACTTGTGCTGCGGAACGGTCTTAGTGCTTCTTGCCGCTTCGATCGCGGCCTCTGCCGCCTCAGTGACTCCGGTGCCCTTAAGCGCCGATATCTCCACCACCTTGCAGCCGAGCTGCGATGCCAGCTCCGCGGTGTCTATCTTGTCGTTGTTCTTCTTTACCAGGTCCATCATGTTGATGGCTACCACTACCGGAATTCCAAGTTCCGTAAGCTGTGTGGTAAGGTAAAGGTTTCTTTCCAGGTTGGTGCCGTCCACTATGTTCAGGATGGCGTCCGGGCGCTCGCCCAGAAGATAATTACGCGCCACCACTTCTTCCAGAGTGTAAGGCGAGAGCGAATAGATTCCGGGAAGGTCCGTTATGATCACGTCGTCGTGCTTCTTAAGCTTTCCTTCCTTCTTTTCCACCGTTACTCCGGGCCAGTTTCCTACGAACTGGTTGGATCCGGTGAGCGCGTTGAACAGCGTCGTCTTGCCGCTGTTGGGGTTGCCCGCGAGGGCTATGCGAATACCCATGAATGACTCCTTTCACGACGCGGTAAGCATACGCTAACCGCGTGTCTTATAAATACGGGACCAGCGGTCCCGGCTGTTTAACTACTTTGCTTCAGCAGTCTCTTCGGTCTTCTCTTCGACTGTCTCTATCATCTCCGCGTCGGCCTTGCGAAGCGACAGCTCGTACCCGCGGACGTTGACCTCTATGGGATCTCCCAGCGGAGCGACCTTCCTGACGTAGATCTCCACGCCCTTGGTAATGCCCATGTCCATGATGCGGCGCTTTACGGCCCCCTCGCCGTGCAGCTTCTTTACCTTCACGGTGTCGCCTATGGCGGCGTCCCTTAATGTTTTCATGCTATTAAGACCTCCTGTAGTTTCATATCATTATCTTGCGGGCCATTTCCTCGCTTATCGCGATGCGCGACTCCTTGACCCTGACGATGACGTTCCCTCCCAGAGAATTGATGATCGACACCGCGGTGCCGGGCACGAAGCCCAGGTCGCTTAAGTGCTGGCGCACTTCCGGCGTTCCGCTGACCTTTTTTATGATGTTTTCTTCGCCGGGATCGGCGAAACAAAGCGGCATCATCCTGCGTTCCTCCTGCATTTGGTTAGTCTACGCTAACCCTTTCGATTCATTATAGTTAGCATATGCTAACATTTCAAGTGTTTTTTTATATTCGCGCAGGATTTTTTCACATCTGTGATATTACTGAAAAAAAATAGAGCGCGGCCGGAGGATTCGATGCTTTTATTTCCTTCCGCCGCTTGTTATAATGAATGAAACGAAAGGAGCGTACAGAAATGGCTTTACTGGAATCCGGGGAAATGTATCTGGAGAACATACTCGTGCTTTCGCGCGAGCTTCCCTGTGTCCGCTCCATAGACGTAGCGGACCGCATGGGCTACTCCAAGCCGTCGGTCAGCAGAGCGGTGGGGATCCTTAAGAGCGACGGCTTCATAGAGGTCGACAATGCCGGCGCCATCACGCTTACACCGTCCGGCAGGGATCTTGCGGAGCGCATCTACGACAGGCACAACACCTTGGCCAAAGGGCTTACCCTTCTGGGCGTGGACGAGAAGACCGCCCTGGAAGACGCCTGCCGCATAGAGCATTACATAAGCGAGACCACATTCGAAGCGATAAAGAGCCATCTGGAAAAGATGCAGTAAGATCATTATTCCGAACACAAAAGCGCTCGTATTCACGGGCGCATTTTTATTCTGTCTGTATGACGGTCCTGTCAGCTTCAGCCTCTGAGGGCCGGAATCTTCCCGCCGTCAGCCTTTGCGGAACGGGCACCTTTCTCCTATGCACTGTTTGTTGAGCGGGGAGTAATCGCATTCTATGCTTCGGTCTGTCAGTTCTATGCCAAAGCGTTCCCTAATGTACGGTATGGCCGCCTTTATGGCCAGGAACGCGTTCCTTTTGCAGCATCTGGGGCCTCCGACTTCCGCCAGTTTTCCCAGAGCGTCGGAGGTGTATCGCATGTGCGAGCCCCACGAATCGTCCGCGGTCAGCGGACCGGTATTCTCTATTACCGACAGCGCCGCGCCCACGGACATCACCGCGCCGCATACGCCCCAGTGTCCGCACGCCGCGCCGGGCATCTTAAGACCGCGCTGAAGAAGCGTCTCCAGAGCCGCGTTCAGATCCACGCTGCCTCCGGCGTTGTAAAACGCGGTAAGAACGCACGCTCCGTCCAGGACGTGATGTTCCGGACCGTGTATGCTGACACCGCACTTTTCGACGACATTATTGAAGATCTCTATAGGATCCCGGGACGATTCTGCCTTGCAGGCCTCGATGATCATTTCTTCTTTAGTCATTTTTTCCACCCTTTCATTTCCGGGACGGCTTTATCCTGCCCGCCAGTGACGTAAGCGCTATCAGCACAGCCCCGGAACCGGCCATGAATGCCAGCATGTATTTTACGCACGCCGCGGACATGGGCGCTATCGAGAAGAGCCACGGCAGCAGCATTCCGGCAAGTATCGCGCCGGCGACGCAGCCCAGTATAAGCACCACGCGCCATGTGGTCAGCGGCCTGCTTATAATCAGAAGCATCAGGAAGCCTATCCAGCACAGAAGCACGGTGCATGCCGTGGAGATCTCGGCCTCCGGCAGGCCTCTGGCCGCCGCGAACGCGGAGAAACCGAACACCGCCGCGCAGTCCGTTATCCCTGCCGGAGCAGCCGTCCTCAGCACGTTGAACAGGAAGCTTCCTTTTATCCTTTCCTTGCAGGGCGCGAGCGCCAGGAAGAATCCCGGGATGCCGATGGTGAACGCAGCCACGAGCGTCACCTGCGTAGGCTGCATGGGATACCGCGCGAAGAATATTATCGAAAGCAGCGCCGTAAGCAGCGAGAAGATGTTCTTTACAAGGAACAGGCTGGCCGAGCGCTGTATGTTGTTGACCACCCTTCTGCCCTCGGCAACTACGCCGGGCATTGCGGAAAAGTCGGAATCCAGAAGCACCACCTGCGACACCTGCATCGCCGCGTCGCAGCCGGAAGCCATGGCCACCGAGCAGTCCGCTTCCTTAAGGGCAAGTATGTCGTTTATGCCGTCGCCGGTCATGCCTACCGTATGTCCGGCCTTTTTTAGCGCAAGAATGAGTTCCCTCTTCTGCTCCGGGAGGACCCGTCCGAAGACCGTGTATCTTTCGGCAGCCGCAGCGATAAGTTCCGGAGTCGTAAGCTCGCGGGCGTCCACATACCGTTCCGCGCCTTCCACGCCGGCCTGGGTGGCCACTCTGGAGACAGTCAGCGGACTGTCGCCGGAGATTATCTTTATGTCCACGCCCTGTTCTTTGAAGTATTCGAATGTTGCCGGAGCGGTCTCGCGGACACGGTTCTCCAGCATTATCAGAGCAAGTTCCTCGGCCGTGCTTCCGGCAGCCATCTCCGCGGGACGGTCAGCGTCCACCCTGGCGAAAAGCAAGGTGCGGAAGCCCTGCGAGTTGTATTTTTCGACTTCCTCGCGGACGCGTCCGAAGCCATCGCCAAGCACCATCTCCGGGGCGCCCAGCAGATATCTGAAGCCGCCTGTAACGGCGGAAGCGTACTTGTAAACAGAAGAGAACGGCTGTATGTCCGTAAAATCCGGCCGGCTGGCTCCGGGATCTGTTCCGGACGCGGGTTTCCCGTCGGAAGACTGCCCGCCGGCGAATCTCGCCTTCAGCGCGTCATCCGTAATGTTGCCCTTGGGCATCGCGCTTACGAAAGCGCCCAGCAGCCCCTCGAGCCTTTCATCCGAAACGTATTCCTTATCTTCCTGCAGTCTGCCGCACAGATTCACCAGGCCGTTTACGGTCATGCCGTTGTCGGTTATGGTTCCGGTCTTGTCCAGGCAGAGCACGTCCACGCGCGCAAGCGTCTCTATGCTCTTCATGTCGTGCAGCATTACGCGGCGCTGCGCAAGTCTGACCGTGCTTACCGCAAGAGCGATGCTTGTTAGGAAGTAGAGCCCCTCGGGGATCATGCCTATCGCGGCCGCTACCATGGACACTATGCTTCCGGAGAAGCCCCTGCCTGCCCAGAAATACTGCTGGCAGAACAGAGCTATGCCCACGGGGATTATGATAATGCCTACCGCGCCTACTATCTTATTGAGCACGCGCATCATCTCCGAGCGCTCCTTGTGCTCCGTTGCCCTGGCCATTACGGTAAGCCTGGCCGCGTAGGAATCGTCGCCTACCTTATCCAGTCTTGCGCGGCATTCTCCGGACACCACGAAACTGCCGGAGAAGAGCTCGTCGCCCGGCTTCTTTTTTATTTCGGCGGTCTCGCCTGTTATCAGCGATTCGTTGACGGATACCTCGCCGCTCTTTACAACGGCGTCAGCGCAGATCTGCGAACCCTGGCCGAACACCGCTATGTCGTCCAGCACCAGCTGCTCCGCGGGAAGATCCACGACTTTGCCATCGCGGACGGCCCTGGCTTTCGGTTCGTTAAGAAGGCTCAGTTCGTCCAGCGTCTTCTTTGCGCGCAGCTCCTGCACCGTGCCTATCACAATGTTCGCGATGACGACCGGCAGGAAGGTAAGGCTCTTGTAAGATCCTGCGATTATCAGCAGCACCGCCAGCACGGCGAATATAAGGTTAAAGAACGTAAAAAGATTGTCCTTGATTATCTCCGCCACGCTTCTGCCGCCGGAGACCGAGGACACGTTGGAAAGCCCGGCCGCAAGCCTTTCCTTAGCCTGAGCCGAGCTTAGTCCCTGCTCCGCCGGAGGGTCGAGCCTCTGAACGGCCGGAGCTGCATTCTGTTTAATTTCCGCGGATGTTCTATCCATCTTTGTTTTCCGCCGCCGTGTCCGCAGACTCGGACAGGCCGCGCGGGCATCAGAAGCCCAGATTATCGTTTACGAGTATTACGTGTATGCGTCCCGGATGCTTTGAGAAGCGTGTTATCAGGACCTGGCAGCAGATGTTGTCCGGAGACTTGCAGTCCATGCACGAACCGGTCTTGCAGCAGGGCGTATTCAGCCCGAAGCGCTGGGAATTTATGGGCGCCGCGACGTTCCTTGCTCTCTTAAGAGCTCCGTCCACGTCGTCGCAGACCTTGTTCATGCCTATTATGAACAGCACGTGCTTGGGGCCCTGCGCTATCATGGAGACACGGTTGGAGCTTCCGTCGATGTTTACGAGCACTCCGTCCTCCGTCATGGCGTTGGCGCTGGAAAGGAACCAGTCCGCGTCGTATCCGGCCAGCAGAGCTTCGCGCGGATCTCCGGCGTGCCTGTCTATGAACTTGTAGTCCGGGCCCTTTACCGCGGCCACCAGGCCTATCTCCACGGCGCTCTGGCATCCGCCCATGGTCACCTTGCTGCCCTTGGGGATAAGTTCAAGAGCCTTGGCAAGAGCTTCCTCCTTGTCCTTGGCGTAATACGCGGTCATGTTGCGCGATTCGAGGCCTTTGATGACCTTCTGCGCCAGCAGTTCGTTTCTCTTGGTGATATTAGCGTCCATGAAAGACCTCCTTTGACGGAATATGATGCGCCCGGGTCTTTGCGGCCCTCCGCATTTAATGACTACGACAGCTTAAGATCTCCGTCCTTTACCCATCCGAGCTCCTTTACGAAGTAGTGGATGATCAGCGACAGCACCGCGGGGAGCACGAAGGAGATGAGTATCAGACCCACCCAGTCGAACGCGGTGATGGCTTCCTTTACGCCTGAGGCAACGTCGTTTACCCAGCCTGTGTAGACGCCTATCTGGCCCACAAGGCCGCAGGTACCCATGCCGGACGACACCGGCGCTCCGTTCATCTTAAGTTTGAACAGGCAGGTGGCGATGGGGCCAGTAATTGCGGCGGTAAGCGTGGGAGCTATCCAGATCCGCGGATTCTTTACTATGTTGCCCATCTGGAGCATGGACGTTCCTATGCCCTGGGACACCAGTCCGCCCCAACGGTTCTCCTTGAAGGATATTACGGCAAAGCCTATCATCTGGGCGCAGCATCCCGCAACGGCAGCGCCTCCGGCAAGACCGGTAAGGCCCAGCGCCGCGCAGATGGCCGCGGACGAGATGGGCAGCGTAAGAGCCATGCCCACGACTACGGAAACGAGTATTCCCATAAGGAACGGCTGAAGATCCGTAGCCCACATTATAAGGTTTCCTACCCACATGGCTGCCTTGCCTATCGGCGGGGCTATCAGCCAGGAAAGGAATACTCCTATTCCTATCGTCACCAGCGGGGTGACGAGTATATCTACCTTGGTCTCCTTGGAGATAGCCTTGCCGCACTCCGCGGCTATTATGGCAACGAACAGTACCGCCAGAGGACCGCCCGCCCCGCCTAAAGCGTTGGAAGCAAATCCCACGGCTATCATGGAGAACAGCACCAGCGGCGGGCACTTGAGAGCATAACCTATGGCAACTGCCATGGCAGGACCGCTCATTGCGGTAGCTATTCCGCCCACCGTATATTCCACGCCTGCGACCGTAGCCACCGGGACCATAAGGAACGGAATGTGGAACTGCGTGCCTATGGTATTGATTATGGTTCCTATAAGCAGCGAGCAGAACAGCCCCTGAGCCATTGCGCCAAGCGCGTCTATGCAGTAGCGCTTAAAGGAAACTTCTATGTCTTTTCTTTTAAGAAACTCTTTGAAAGAACTCATCTTTTGTCCTCTGTTCAAGAATAATAGGTTAACAGATATTATATAGAATAAACGGCAGGACGGTCAAGGACAATAAGAACTTGCCGCATTCCTGCCCGAATCTACAAAAACAGTTGCCCGTTTCTTTACAATTTCTCTACATTCGTTGTTTATCATAAAGCTGCAAAAGGACAAACGGTCCCAAGCAGCATGATAAAAGAACTCACTCCCGAACAGGGCGGGGCCGCGGAAAACGCGGAAAGCCCTTAGGGAACACTAATAAAAGGAGAAACAACAATGAAGACCATAAAGAATAACAGAAAGGCAAAGACAGCCGTCATCATAGTTCTGGCGGCAGCGCTTGCCGCGGTACCGGCGTTCGCGTTCGCGTCCCAGGGCCCGCGCGGCATGGGAGGATGGGGCCAGAGCGGCACCGCGAGCTACGCAAGCGAACCCACCGAGATCGTAACAAGCGAGCTCACCTCCAACAGCGCCGAATCGCTTGTACCGGACGTCGCCAACGCCGAGACCATAGTGATGAACGCGGACAACAATAACGTAAAGATCAGCAAGTCCGGCACCTACATCGTTACCGGCACCTGCGCGGACGGCAACCTAGCCGTTAAGAAAGGCACCACCGGCGTAGTCCTGATCCTTAAGGACCTGGATCTTACCAGCAGCGTGGGAGCAACCGTATCCCTCAACAAGGGCACTGAAGTTAAAGTAATAATCGAAGGAAACGTCACCCTTACCGACGCCGAAGACATTGCGGACGAAGAGACCGACGACTTCGACGGCGCGGCCCTGAAGGCCAAGACCGGATCCTCCGTAGTGCTTACCGGAACCGGAACGCTCAATTTAAACGGCGTCTGCAAGAACGGTCTTAAGGTCTCCGACCTGGAAGAGGAAGACATAGCCGACGGATACACCAACGCCAGCTTCGTGATCGACGGTAAGGACCTTACCATCAACATCACCGCCGAGGGCGACGGAATGAACTCCGGCACGGACCTCACAATAAAGAGCGGAACCATCACCGTAAACGCGGGTGATGACGGCATAAAGGCGGACTATATCCTTACCATAGGCGAGGACGGCACCGAAGGACCCACCATCTACGTCGCGAAGGCAGGCGAAGCCATAGAAGGCGCCACGATCAACATCTACAGCGGAAACATTACAGTAAACGCCACCGACGACGGAATCAACGCCGCCAACAAGGATCTGACCGACTACACCTACTCCCTCAACATCATGGGAGGCACCATCAGCATCAGCGCCGGAGCCGACGGCATAGACTCCAACGGCAATGTCAACATACTCGGCGGTCTTACCACCATCGTTAAGTCCGCAAACAACGGCGGAAACGGCGGTCTGGACTACGACGGCACCTGCTACATAAAGGAAGGATGCTTTGTAAACCCCTACGGAACCACCATGGACGCCGGTAAAGGCGGAAACGGCGGCATGAACGGAAGACCGGGCTGGGACAGTCAGAACGGACAGACCCCCGGTCAGGACGGCGGATTCCCCGGATGGGGCGGCCGCGGATACGGTAAGGGCCAGACCGACGGCGAGAGCGGAGCTACTCCGGAAGTCCCGGGAGAGGACGGCACCATGCCCACTCCTCCGGACGGTAATATCCGCGACGAGAAAGGCAACATCCAGGACCGCGGAAACAAGAACGGCAGTACCGACAGACCTCAGCGCCCCGGAGACAGCGCGCCCGAAGACGGCACCGAAGCCCCTCAGACTCCGGACGCTCCTTCCGGCGACGCGGACGTTCAGGATCAGGGCAGCTGGTTCCAGAGGCTCTGGGACAGCATAAAGAACTGGTTCTCAACTACATTCAGCAAGTAAGCCGCTCAAAAAGGCTCCTTAAATAAAAACGACAACGCAAAACTCCGGGAGAAGATCCCGGAGTTTTGTATTTCGAACACACTCGTTTATATTAGCTATTTTACTTCGATCTGGCAGGACCTCATCGTCTCCAGCGCGGCAAGATGCTTTTCCGGAGTGACGCCCGCGCAGCAAGCGGAATCCACGCTTATCTTAAGCTCCGGCAGAGCCGCCTTTATCAGCAGCGCGTTGGATACCACGCAGATGTCCGTGCAAAGGCCTACCATCTCGACTTCCTTAAGACCCTTCACAGACTTAAGATCCCCGGCAAGCCTTTCGCAGCCGAACGTCGGCTTTTCGTATATCCTTGCCTTGTCCAGCAGCGCCTCGATCTCCGGCCTTATACGCCAGCCTTCCGTACCTTTTACGCAGTGCTCGACGGGAAGATTCCTGCCTTCCTGCGTCTTAAGATAATCCGGTCCGTGGGTATCCATCGTCGCAATGATGTCCTTCGGCGGGTAGGACGCTATCTTTGCGGCCACCGCCGGCACTATCGCCTGAGCTTCTTTGGTGCCCAGCGACCCGTCTATGAAATCGTTCTGCATGTCTATTACTATAAGCAGTTTTTTCATGTTAGGCTCCTTTCGGACCGCGGCGGACGCTGAACGTCCGGTCCGCTCCGCGAACTAGTATTTCATGAACAGCGGCAGGAACTTCTTCGCCACCTTATAGACCGGCCCCTCCAGCACCTTGCAGGCGTTGGCGAGCTCTTCGCGTATCGCTATGCCTTGCGGGCAGTGCTGTTCGCATTTGCCGCACTTTACGCACTGCGACGCGGACGTCGTTTCCTTGCGCAGCAGCGTGCACATGAAGTATTCCCTGAAGGCCGTCGTCCAGCCTTCGGAATATCTGTCGTTGTAGGCCGCGAACGTACCGGGTATGTCCACGCCCTTAGGACAGGGCATGCAGTATCTGCAGCCCGTGCAGCCCACCTTTATGTTAGCGCGGATAGCCTCCACGACCTTGGCGATCATCTCCCTGTCCGCTTCGGTAAGGTCCCCTGCCTGCGCCTGAGAAGCGCTTCTGCAGTTCTCGCGGACCATCTCCACGGAGTTCATGCCGGAAAGCACGCACGTTACCTGAGGCTGGTCCCAGAGCCACCTGAAGCCCCACTCCGCCGGCGTCCTGACAGGCGAATGTTCCGCCATTATCTTCCTTGCCTTATCCGGCAGATGGCTGGAAAGCTTTCCTCCGCGCAGCGGCTCCATTATCACCACCGGCAGTCCTTTTTCCGCGGCGTGCATAAGCCCTGTGCGCCCCGCCTGGCTGTGCTCGTCCAGATAGTTGTACTGTATCTGGCAGAAGTCCCAGTCCCAGGCGTCCACCAGGCGGCAGAAAGTGTCGGAGTTGCCGTGGTACGAGAAACCGATCTGGCGTACCACCCCGGTCTTCTGCTTTTCGCGCAGCCACTTGTCTATTCCCATGGCGCAGAGCCTCTCCCAGGTCTTGTCGTCCGAGAGCATGTGCATCAGGTAGTAATCTATGTGATCCGTCCTGAGGCGCCGCAGCTCCTCGTTAAGTATCTTTTCCGCGCCCTCCACGCTCTTTATGTAATAGTGCGGCAGCTTGGTCGCTATATAAAGCTTGTCGCGTATCCCGCAGCGCTCGAATATCTCGCCTATCGCCGCCTCCGAACCCGAGTAGATGTACGCTGTGTCGTAGTAGTTTACGCCCGCGTTAAAAGCTTCCAGGATCTCCGCCTGAGCCTTGTCCAGGTCTATGCGGCCGGCCTTCTGCGTAAAGCGCATGCAGCCGTAGCCCAGTATCGATATTTCGTTGCCGTACCTGTCTTTGCGGTAATTCATGGTCTTATTATACCATATTCCGGACCCGTATTTATCCATGGCTTTTCATATCAGCCGGCGCGGTCTTAAGGATCGCCGCATTTAATGGTAAAAACCTGCCTTATTAACAATTATATGTTTACCGACCCGCGATGTTTTGTTATAATACACAAAGTATTCTTATAACCTAACAGTTTCAGGACCGGTCGGAACGACACATAATCGGATAATGAGCGATCATAAGAACGGCCGCGGTTTTGCGGCCAGAACTGTAGACATAGAAAAGCTCAGGGAACGTCACGAACAGCTGCAAAAGGATCTGGAAGCTTCGCAGAAATCCAACGACACGGAAGACCGCGTAGACACCATCCTGTACGGACCGTTTTCAATGGCCCTTGCGCACTTCTTCATCAAACACGGGGTAAGCGCCAACAAGATCACGCTTCTGTCCCTGTTTTTCGGCATACTCGGAAGCTTTTTCTTCTATCCGCAGAACGTCGGGCTGAACCTGCTGGGCATACTCATCGAGTACTTCGCAGTGGTCCTGGACTGCACGGACGGACCGGTCGCCAGACTGACCAACTCCAGCAGCCAGATGGGACGGTTCCTGGACGGCGCCGTAGACATCACCAACTTCGCGGCGATATACATCGTCATAGCCTTCCGCATGACGAAGGAGACCATTCCCTTTACCAACACCAACTGGTCCTGGTGGATCTTCCCCGTCCTGATCGTCTGCGGCTACTGCCACGGCATGCACGCGCGGATGGCCGACTACTACAGAAGCCTCCACCTGCATCTGCTGGACAGAAAGAGCAACGGCTGCTTCAACAGTTCCGAGCAGATAAAAAAGGAACTCTCCGAGAGCAAGGACGCGCCTTTCTACAACAAGCTGTACCTGAGAGTCTATTATTCTTACACCAGAGCGCAGGAGAGGATGTCCCCCAACGTCGTAAGACTGCTGAAAGCGATAGAAGCGGACGACAGCGAGATATCGGAATACGCCGCGGAAGCTTACCTTGCCGAAAGCCGCAAGTACGTCCAGCTGACCAACGTCCTGACCTACAACCTGCGCGCCTACGCCCTGGACATACTGGTCCTGCTTAAGCTCCACGCGTGGTTCGTACCTTTCAACATCATCGTCCTTGGCGGAATAATGTTCTACATGATCGCCAAATACGAAAAGATCGCCGGTGACATATACGGCGAATACTTCGGATAGCCGGGCGGCACATAACACAGAAAACAAAAGACCGGACTTTGCGGAATGCGCCGTCCGGTCTTTTTTCGTCCTGATAAGCCTATTTCTTAAGCTTGGGCTCTATCCTGTTTACTATAAGGTCTTCTACGGCAGCCGTCATGGTCTCCTGGTTCCACTTCTTGGCGTCCGCGGGGTCAGCTCTGAGCATGCAGACCGGGAATCCGTTGTCCTCCAGCGTCTTTACTATGTTGTAGTAGAAGTCGCCGTTGTTCATGCAGTTCTCGGAGGTAAGGAGCACCACGCCGTCGATCTGGTTGTGTCTTGCTTCCTTAAGGAACCACTCCGCGTTCCAGGGCGGCATGTGCAGGAAGTCGGTTATCATGGAGAACCTTGTTCCCAGCGCCCTCAGCGGGTTGTCCTCGTAGTTGAACCTTCCGTAGGCGTCCGCGGCAAGCCCCAGGTACATGGACCAGATGAACGCCGCGCCGTACTTCTCCTCGAAGTAGTTATAGAACGCCAGGTTGAACCACAGTCCGCGGCCTATCCACATCAGCCTTATGCGCTCGTTGGGAACGGCGGGATTGTTCTCATCCACCCTCTGTTTTACTTCTTCGTAAAGGCCTTTGGCGTGCTCCGCGGCCCACTTGGTGCCGCGCTGCCACTGCGCCTGCATTACCGCGTTTACGGTATCGCTTATTACGGCCGGAGCCGGCTTGTTCTCCGCGATGAGGTCTCTGGTCTTTCTGTACCAGTAGTCCTGCTCGTTAACGTTGTCCATCACCTCGCGGAACTTGTTCATGTCGAACATGCGGCCGGTCTTCTGCTCCAGGAAAGCTATCAGGTCTCTGAGCTCCCTTTCGTAGAAGTCCAGGCGCTCCGGGCTGCTGAGCTCGGTGTAGTGCTCGAACGCCTTGTCCCACCAGTTCTCGGTGATCACGGGCTCGTGATAGCGGTGCATGGTGTACTGCTCGGCGTGGTCGTAGGCTTCCGCCATAAGGTTTTCTATCTTGCTCATAACGGAGCATTCGCTCTGGGTTATGATGATGCTCGGCTCGGGAAGTCCGCCCCAGGGGCCTTCTTCCGGATGAGGATCCAGCGCGCAGCCGTAGATGGTGGAGCAGTAGGAGCAAATGTCGTCGCGGTATCCCGCGTCCTTCATGTAGCCGTAGTACGTGCCGCTCATCTGCTTTGCGGCGCAGATGGCCGTCCACCACTGGTATACCACGAACGGAATGTCCATGGCGCGGAATATCTCCATGGGAGCGTCCGCGCACAGCAGAGCGAAGGGCTCGCCGGCCTCAACTCTGGGACGGAGGGTGTGGAACCACTGTTTCTGATAAGCGCTAGCGGTCTTGGACGATTCCAGACGCTTGATCGACCTTGTTTCGTAGGTCTGCTTCTTTTCTTCTGCCATCACTTTGCCTCCTTTCCGAGCTTAGCCATCTCCGCGAACTTAGCCTTAAGGCCCTCCGGGTCCGTAAGCGGCCAGGTCTGGCCTTCTATCGTGCAGGACGCTATGCCGTTGGGCTCCAGAACGTTCCTCTTTATGGAGGGCAGATCCCAGACGTAGGCTTCGTCGTTCTTGTTCATGTACGTAAGGAAGAGCTCCGCCTGGGTCTCGTTCAGCTTTTCGCCCGCAAACTTTACCCTTTCCTTTATGCTGCCCTTTTCGCTGCTGGGCATGCGTGTTATCAGCCTTTCCGCGAGCGCGCTTACAGGCGCTATGTCAGTCCGTACGTCGGTGTCGAACATGCGGTCGCCCATGTCGTGGTCCTCGCCAACTACGCAGCATCCGCTTGCTTCCGCGATCTCGTAGACCTCAGTGGTCTCCTGAGGGCTGCCTGCGTAATAGACCCTTGTGCCTTCGACTACCGGCCAGGCCGCGGCTTCTTCTGTAACTGCCTTAACAGCTTCTACGGCGGCCTTTCTGTCCATGAACATGGATCCGCCTATCACCATAAGAGCTTCACTGCCGTTGACCCTGCAGTTGTCCTTCTTCCTGAGCTCCGTAAAGGCTCTTAAGGCCTGCCTGTACTCGTTGCAGAGTCCTATGGCTTCCTTAAGTCCGGCTTCCGTCACCTTGTTTCCGGACCAGGCTTCCAGCTGCGCTATGAACCTGTTTATCTCGCGCTCGTTGCGCTCCTGGGTCTTAAGCTTCTTGTCAACCAGCTCGTAGTCGATGTAGAAGAACTCCGGAAGCTTCCTTTCCGGCTCTATCCTCTTAAGCGTCCTGAAATAGTAGTAGAGCTTAAGGAACATGTCAGAACTGCCGCAGAACACGCAGTAGTCCGCAAGGCCGGCGTAGTCCTCCGCCAGGCTCTCCCACAGTCCTTTCCAGATGGCTCCGAACGAGTACTCCAGATACTTCTCCGCGGACTCGCGCGGACCGCCGTAATAACCGGTGACTCTGAACGGCACCATTCCGGCGGCAAGTACGGCCTCATCCGGAACGTCGTATCCGGCTACCAGCACCGTCTTGGCGCCCTTTTTCCTAAGATCCTGCAGAACGGCCTTCCTGTTTCCGTAAGCCTCCTTCAGGGCGGCAAAGGCCTTGCCCGCTGCCGCTTCTTTTCTTATTGCCATAAAAACCTCCTGAAAAACAGTTGAGTTATATAACGCCCTCTTCTTTAAGCTGCGACAGTTCTTCGTCGCTCATGCCCAGAAGTCCTTTGTATATCTCGTCGGTGTGCTGGCCGAGCGTAGGCGACGGTGTTACCTCGCAGGGAGACGCGGAAAGATGCCACGCGCTTCCCAGAGTAAGATGCTTTCCGAGCACCGGATGCTCCACTTCCACCACGGCCTTTGTGTCGCGGTAGAACGGCTCCGTCGCTATGTCTTTGGTGCTTGTAACCATGCCGCAGGGGACTCCCGCCTCGGACAGAAGTGTCATCAGCTCTTCCTTGTCGTGCTGAACGGTCCAAGCGCTTATCACAGCGTCTAGCTCCTCCCTGCGCATCGCCCTTTCGAACGGATCGGACATTATGGGATCCTCGGCCCATTCGGGCTTTCCTATCATGTTGCAGAACGTGGGCCACTGCTTGGACCCCGGCACCGGGGACACGTAGATCATCGCGTAATCGTTGATGCTGTCCTCGCTGCGCTTCTTGCAGGGATACATGTTGTGCGGCGCCCTGTTGGGGAACTTTATGTTGCCCCAGCGGACGTTCTCCTGGTCGTCGTCGAACTGACACACGAACGCTCCGCGGCAGGTCTGGATCACCACTTCCTGCATGTTTACGCGCACCATCTGTCCCTCGCCGGTGAACTCTCTCTGATACAGAGCCGCCAGTATGGACGTAGCCATGTATATGCCGGACAGGTTGTCCGCAAGGTTGGGGCCGGTCATCATCGGCGGCCCGTCGTGCTCTCCGGTTATCGAGCAGACGACTCCCATCGCCTGGGCAACTCCGTCGAAGCACGGATACTTGGCGAACGGGCTCCTGTCGTCGTAGCCCTTTATGGTCCCGTATATTATCCTGGGGTTGATGCTGTGTATCTTCTCCCACGTAAAGCCGAGCCTCTCCATGGTTCCGGCGGCAAAGTTCTCCACTATCACGTCGCCGGTCTTTATAAGCTCTTCCAGGATCTTCCTGCCTTTTTCGGTCTTTACGTTAAGGGTTATGCTCTTCTTGTTGGGGTTGAGAAGCGCGAAGTGTATGGAATCCGCTCCCGCGCCCTGAGTTCCGTGGCTGCTTCTGGCGCCCATCCTTGCCTGTTCGCCGTATTTCGGGCGTTCTATCTTTATGACTTCCGCGCCCATCTGCGCAAGCGTAAGGGTGGAGACCGGACCGGCCTCGAACTGGGTCATGTCTATTACCCTTATTCCTGTAAGCGCTTTCCTTTCCATGTTATGTCCTCCTGTTTCCGGCTGTCCGCAGCCGGCCTGTAGTAAAGAAGCTCCGTATTAAAGCCCTCTTTCTATACAATTGTAACATATTCAGGACGGCAAAATAACTCCTTATCAGAATTAAAAAACGCGCTTCCGCATGCGCGAAAGACGCGTTTAACGCAATATGACCTTTTTCTATTCCGCAGGCCTTCCCGCTATGCAGAGCGGAAGTTCCATGCGGTTCGCCTCCAGAAGAGCCTTATCGGTAAGTATCGTTTCCGCTGGGCCGTCCGCGGCTATCTTGCCTCCCGAGACCAGTATAACTCGGCTGCAGGTGTCCAGTATCATGTCCAGGTCGTGAGACGTTATCAGCTTAGTCTGCGGCAGATCCTTTATGGTATTGATCACCATGCGCCTGTTGCAGGGATCCAGCGAGGACGACGGCTCGTCCATCAGTATCAGCTCCGGCTCCATGGTAAGTATGGTGGCGATCGCAGCCATGCGCTTTTCTCCTCCGGATATTCTATGGTTGTAGCGGTCCTTAAGGTATTCCAGATCCAGCTGCTTAAGGACGGCGTCCACCTTGGCACCGGCCTCTTCCCTGCTCATTCCGTAGTTGAGCGGCGCGAACATCATGTCGTCCAGGACCGTAGGCATGAACATCTGGTCGTCCGGATCCTGCAGCACAAAACCGGCGCGCTTCCTTATCGCGGCAAGGTTCTCCTTTACAGTCTCCAGCCCGAACACACGTACCGATCCTTCCGTAGGTCTTAAAAGACCCAGTATAAGCTTAAGAATGGTGGATTTTCCGGCCCCGTTAGCGCCTATCAGGCCTACGCTCTCGCCCTGCTCTATCCGCAGGGAAACGTCGCTGATCACAGGCTTTCCTTTTTCATATTCGAACGACACATGATCGAATTCTATCATCGCTTACCTCACGAACAAATTGCCCACAAGCGTTGCCACGTCAACGAAACGCAGCAGCACGAAAACTCCTATGCAGACGATGGTAAACACTGCGTCCTTCGCTCCGAAGGGCGAGCTTTTGGCGTAAGGGAACTCGCCGTGGTAGCCGCGTATCTGCATGGAAGCGTAAAGATCCTCCGCCCTGTCCATGCTCCTAAGAAGAAGCTGTCCGGTAAAAGATCCCCAGGCGGAGATATGTATGCCCTTCTGTCCCGGCGCTCTCAGCGCGTAAGCGTCGCTCATCACCGCGGCTTCCTGCGTAAGCACTCCTATGTAGCGGTAGGTCAGAAGCAGCAGCGTAACAAGCATGGACGGAACATGCAACTTCCTTAAGGCCGCGCAGATGCTGTCCATTGGAGTGGTCGCAATAAGCAAAAACGATGCCATAAGACAGAAAACACCCTTAAGCATCAGCGTTATCATGGATACTACTCCGGAGGAGACCACCACCCCGCCTATACGGAACATCGGCGCCTTGTCGAAGATCGGGTTGAAAAGCCCCACGAACACGACCAGCGGAAGCACTATGCGCAGCTTGTACAGGCAGGTGCCTATGCTTATTCCGCTGACGGAGAACATCACCAGCGGGTAGATTATCATTATCAAAAGGCCGCCCAGCTGATACTTGCTGAAAGAGACCGTAACGATGATGTACGCCACGGTCACCAGCAGCTTTGCGAGCGGACTTAAACCATGGACCGGTGAGCCTTTTACTGCCAACCGGTCCATTTCGGAAATGTCTCTTAATGCGGTCTCTAACTTATTCATGCTTTCCTTTTCCGGAAGAAGCCGCCCGCCAGGCATACGATCGAAACGACGCCGGCAACTATCACGGCGCCCACTATGCCTGATACCGTGGTGCCCGCCGGGCTGTCGCTGTCAGGGAACGCGTAATCGGGAAGGAACGAAGTCGATTCCTGTATCTCCCCGGCCTTTTCCGCCGCGGAGCTGGATATGCCGAACTCTTCCTCGTTAAGACCCATGTTCTCCGCGTAGCCTTCCTCGGCGTTGCCGAACAGAGCCCACTCAAGACCATCGGGATTGCTGCTGGCCAGGAGCGAAAGTCCGCCGCCTACTACCAGAGCGACCGCCGCCAGAACGGCTATCGTGGACTTAAGAGAAAGCTTTGCTTTTCCGGCCGTCTCTTCTTTTACGTCCCGGAGAAGTTCCGGACGGGACTCGTACACGAAGCAGAGCACCGCTGCGGTTATAAGTCCTTCCACAAGACCTATGGCAAGGTGTATCGGCTGCATAAGGGCGACGAACGCTCCGAACGGGAGCTCGGTTATCCCGGAGAGCGATGTCTCCAGCACCACCGAAAAAGCGCCCAGCTGCAACGTAATGATGCATCCGAGTATGGACGAAAGAATTATCCTGCCGCGCTGCGCGCCTTTACCTTCGCCGAAAAGCTTACCCTGCATTATCGGCCGCCAGATAAGATAGTACCCCACAAAGCAGCCGTAGAATGCCATGTTCCATACGTTCGCCCCAAGGGCAAGCAAGCCTCCGTCGGCAAAGAACAGGCATTGTATCAGCAAGACTACTATCATCGACAGGAATCCGGCCTGCGGCCCCAGCAGAGCCGAAAGCATCATTCCTCCGCACAGATGGCCGGAAGAACCTGTACCGGGTATAGTGTAATTTATCATCTGCCCCGCGAATACAAGAGCGGCTCCTACCGCCATGACCGGGAGTTTTTTAGCGTCGTCGTCTTTTCTGAGTTTATGTATCGAATGTCCCGCTACCGCCGCCGAAGCAACGTACATGGTCCCCGCAACCGCCGGAGCCAGAAGCGCGTCTGCCATATGCATGGTAATACCTCCGAATGTTCAGAAATCTTATAGATTAATTATATCTGTCGGGCAAAGCGCCGCAAGCCCCAGGGGGGGATGAAATATCACAAAACAGGCGCACAATAATAAAAAACGGCACCGTTTACCGTGCCTCCGAGCAAACAAAAGACCGGCCTCTGCCATCCGGCAAAGACCGGTCTTTATTATGCTTTATTCAGCTGTGGACCAGAGTTTACTGCTCATCCTTGATCGCTGCCTGCGCTGCCGCCAGTCTCGCGATAGGTACGCGGAACGGGCTGCAGGAAACGTAGTCCAGACCTACCTTGTGGAAGAACTCCACGGAGGACGGATCTCCGCCGTGCTCGCCGCAGACTCCAAGGTGGAGGGACGGGCGGGTCTGGCGTCCGAGGGTAGCTGCCATCTTGACCAGCTTGCCTACGCCTACCTGGTCTACTTTTGCGAACGGATCGTTCTCGTAGATCTTCTTGTCGTAGTAAGCGCCCAGGAACTTGCCTGCGTCGTCTCTGGAGAAGCCGAAGGTCATCTGGGTAAGGTCGTTGGTACCGAAGGAGAAGAACTCAGCTTCCTTGGCGATCTCGTCCGCGGTAAGAGCGGCCCTTGGGATCTCGATCATGGTGCCTACCATGTATCTCATGTCGGAACCGGCTTCCTTGATGATCTTGTCGGCGGTGGCGACTACTATGTCCTTAACGTACTTCAGCTCCTTGACTTCGCCGGTGAGCGGGATCATGATCTCCGGTACCAGGTTCCAGTCGGGGTGCTTCTTGTTGACGTTGATGGCAGCCTTGATGACGGCCTCGGTCTGCATCTCGGCGATCTCCGGGAAGGTGACGGCCAGACGGCATCCTCTGTGACCCATCATCGGGTTGAACTCGTGCAGGGACGCGATTATGTCCTTGATCTGCTGAACGGTCTTGCCCTGAGCGGCGGCCAGCTCTTCGATGTCCTTTTCCTCGGTGGGAACGAACTCGTGGAGCGGCGGATCCAGGAAGCGGATGGTTACGGGGTAGCCCTGCATCGCTTCGTAGATGCCCTCGAAGTCGCCCTGCTGCATCGGCTCGATCTTAGCCAGAGCAGCCTTGCGCTCCTCGAGCGTGTCGGAACAGATCATTTCGCGGAACGCCTTTATGCGGTCGCCCTCGAAGAACATGTGCTCGGTCCTGGTAAGGCCTATGCCCTGAGCGCCCAGCTCAACTGCCTTGGCGGCGTCTCTGGGGGTGTCGGCGTTGGTGCGGACCTGAAGTCTTCTGTACTTGTCGGCCCAGCCCATGATCCTGCCGAACTCGCCCGCGATGGTGGCGTCTACGGTGGGGATTATGCCGTCGTAGATGTTACCGGTGGAACCGTCCAGGGAGATCCAGTCACCTTCCCTGAAGGTCTTGCCCGCAAGCTCGAAGGTCTTGGACTCTTCGTGCATCTTGATGTCTCCACAGCCGGATACGCAGCACTCGCCCATGCCTCTGGCAACTACCGCGGCGTGGGAGGTCATGCCTCCGCGAACGGTGAGTATGCCCTGAGCGGCCTTCATGCCTTCGATGTCGTCCGGAGAAGTCTCAAGACGGACAAGGATGACCTTGGCCTTCTTGTCCTTTTCCACGGCAGCCTTAGCGTCGGCGGCTGTGAATACGATCTGTCCGCAGGCAGCGCCCGGGGAAGCTCCAAGACCCTTGCCGATCGGGGTCGCGGCCTTAAGAGCAGCGGCGTCGAACGCGGGGTGCAGAAGCGTATCCAGGTTTCTGGGGTCTATCATCAGAACGGCCTGCTTCTCGTCGATCATGCCCTCGTCCACGAGGTCGCACGCGATCTTAAGAGCAGCCTGAGCGGTACGCTTGCCGTTTCTGGTCTGCAGCATGTAGAGCTTGCCGTGCTCGACGGTGAACTCCATGTCCTGCATGTCTCTGTAGTGGTTCTCGAGAGTAGCGCAGACTTCCTTGAACTGCTTGAAAGCTTCGGGGAACTTCTGCTCCATCTCGTTGATGTGCATCGGGGTGCGGACGCCTGCAACAACGTCTTCGCCCTGAGCGTTGGTAAGGAACTCTCCGAAGAGGCCCTTGGCTCCGGTAGCCGGGTCGCGGGTGAAGGCTACGCCTGTACCGCAGTCGTCGCCCATGTTTCCGAATGCCATGGACTGAACGTTAACGGCGGTGCCCCAGGAATAGGGGATGTCGTTGTCTCTTCTGTAGACGTTGGCGCGGGGGTTGTCCCAGCTTCTGAATACGGCCTTGATGGCGCCGTAGAGCTGTTCCTTGGGATCGGTCGGGAAGTCGCTGCCGATCTTGGCCTTGTACTCGGCCTTGAACTGCCTTGCGAGCTCCTTAAGATCGTCGGCTGTAAGCTCGATGTCCTGAGTAACGCCCTTTTCTTCCTTCATCTTGTCGATGAGCTGCTCGAAGTACTTCTTGCCGACTTCCATAACGACGTCGGAGTACATCTGTATGAATCTCCTGTAGCAGTCCCATGCCCAGCGCGGGTTTCCGGACATCTCGGAGATGGTCTCTACTACTTCCTCGTTAAGTCCGAGGTTGAGTATGGTATCCATCATTCCCGGCATGGAAGCCCTTGCTCCCGAACGTACGGATACGAGCAGCGGGTTCTTCTTGTCGCCGAACTTCTTTCCGGTGATCTCTTCCATCTTTACGATGTACTCGTCGATCTGAGCGCGGATCTCCGGGTTGATCTCCTTGCCGTCCTCGTAGTACTGAGTGCAGGCCTCGGTGGTGATGGTGAAGCCCTGAGGTACGGGAAGACCGATGTTGGTCATTTCCGCAAGGTTAGCGCCCTTGCCGCCAAGGAGCTCTCTCATCTTGGCGTTTCCTTCTGAGAACAAATAAACGTATTTGTGGCTCATGTTTTCTCCCTTCTTTTCTCGAGAAATAATATATATAAGCGGCCGATTTCTGAGATCGGACCATAACTTACCGAGTATTTATATTAACATAAAACCCGCCGGTTTTCTACGAAAAAACGAACAGGGAAGCAGCCCGACTATGTTATTTTTATGGCATTCCTACCGAATCAACGCTTTCTTTTAGTAACTTTTGCCGGATGCCGGAGACAAAAAGAACACCGCGGTGGTCCGCGGCGCTCTTTTTTTGAAGGAAGAATCGTTTGTCTTATCCAAAGCCTGCCGGGCAAACGGCCGGCCTTATCTATTCGGTTTCCTTTTTGCTCTTATGCGCCTGGAAGTACTCGCGCACAAGTTTTATGATCACCGGACTGAGAGTCAGTATGGCGATCAGGTTGGGTATGGCCATGAAGCCGTTGAGCGCGTCAGCAAGGTTCCACGCGTCGGAAAGAGTCATGGTGGCTCCGACTATGGCGAAGAGTATGAATACTATCTTGTAGCCTATGCTGGCCTTTGTTCCGAAGAGATACTCGAAGCAGCGTGTTCCGTAGAGGCTCCAGCTGAGTACCGTGGACAGCGCGAAGAGCGCCAGGCACAGAGCCAGGATCACGGACCCTACGCTTCCGCCGAGTACGGAGCTGAGGGACGCGGACACGATGGCAGCGCCGCCGCTGGTTCCCCAGGCGATCTCGTTACCGCCGGAGCAGTAGCAGCAGAGCACTGTCAGAGCGGTGAGCGTGCAGATGACGATGGTATCCATGAATACTTCGAATATTCCGAAGAATCCCTGCTTAACGGGGTCGGTCTCGCTTGTAGCGGCGTGAGCCATGGGAGCGGATCCAAGACCTGCCTCGTTGGAGAAGCAGCCGCGGGCTATGCCCTTGGTAATGGAGGTGGAAATGGTTATTCCGAACGCTCCGCCCAGAGCGGCCTCAGCGTTGAAGGCGCCCTTGAAGATCATTCCGAATACCGTGCCGATGTGGCCGATGTTGGCGATGATGACTACCAGAGTGGCTATGATGTATACGCAGGCCATTACGGGAACTATCCTCTCCGTAACCTGGCCGATGCGCTTGATGCCGCCGAAGAGTACGAGCGCGACTACGACCGCTACTACTATACCTACGATAAGGTTGCAGAGCGTGAACTCGTTGCCCGCGAAGGAGATTATGGTGCCCTGGACGTTGCCGCCGAGAGCGTTGATCGCGGAGCCGATGCTCTCGCCTATGGACTGGACCTGGGTAGCGTTTCCTATGCCGAACGCCGCCAGGAATCCGAATATGCAGAACAGGACGCTCAGCCAGCCGAAGCCCTTGCCAAGACCGTTCTTGATGTAGTACATCGGACCGCCTACCCAGTCGCCCTTGTCGTTGCGCTCGCGGTAGTGGACCGCCAGCGTAACTTCCGCGAACTTGGTGCACATTCCTACCAGAGCGGATATCCACATCCAGAAGACTGCTCCGGGACCGCCTATTACTATGGCTCCGGTGACGCCGGCGATGTTACCGGTACCGACCGTGGCTGCCAGAGCGGTGGTGAGCGCCTGGAGCGGAGTGACTTCGCCCTTGCCGGCCTTCTGCTTCTTGAACACCTTTCCTATGGTGTTCTTCATGGCATAGCCGAACTTGCGGAACTGCAGGAACTTGGTGCTGACGGTAAGGATGAGACCGACTCCTACCAGAAGGCAGAGTACGACGGATCCCCACGCGATGTCGTCAAGTTTGGTGATGAATTCGCTGAGTGTCATGATAAAAAAACTCCTTTTCCACATATTATTGTAGATATATATGTGAAAAAGGATACCAAAATTATTGGCTTAAATCAAGCGATTTCAGAAAATATTATTGCGTCCGGAACATATAAAAATGTCTGCCGTAATAATTTCTGAAATAATACGATTTACCAAAAATAATTACATGAAAACATCTGTGCGGCAGCGACCTCTGCGGCGCCGAAGCATGCGCCGTAAGTTATTTGTTCCTGAACACCGGCTTTCTCTTTTCGAAGAACGCAGCGACGCCCTCCTTCTTATCCTCGGTAGAGAACAGATCGGAATTGACTTCGTTCTCGTAGACCAGACCTTCCGCAAGATCGTGGGTGGTCGCGAATTCTATGCACTTCTTTGCGGTCGCAACGCCTTTAGGCCCCTTGGAAGCTATTATCTGCGCTACTTCCATGGCCTTTTCCAGCACATGGCCTTCTTCGGCAACGTATTCGCAGATGCCAAGCTCTTTCGCGCTCTCCGCGGTAAGCAGTTCTCCGGTGTAGATGAGTCTCTTGGCCTTTCCGGCGCCTACAAGCTTTGTCAGCCTCTGGGAGCCTCCGGCTCCGGTGCAGATCCCAAGACCGCACTCCGTGAACGCAGCCTTTACGCGCGCGTCGAACACCCTCAGATCGCAGGACAGAGCCAGTTCCAGCCCTCCGCCCATGCAGTTGCCGTGGACGGCGCAGATGACGGGATGCGGGAAATGCTCTATCTGCAGGAACACTTTCTGGATGCGGTTCGACGTGTCCAGATTGCCCTGCCTGTCGACCGCCTGCAGGTTCTTAAGATCCACCCCTGCGGCGAATATCTTCTGATCGCTGTTCAGGACTACCGCCCAGACGTCGTCGTCCTTTTCCAGTCCGGAGAAGACCTCCGACATTTCGTCCAGGAGCTCGAAGCTGAGAACGTTTATGGGCTCGTGGCTCATCGTTACGACCGCGACATGGCCCTCTCTGGCAAGTTTTACAAGTTCCATATCTTCATCCTCTTTATTCTTAGCCCGACGTTTTCTTTCATTATATCAAAACTGCGGCCGCTGTACATCTGTTTTGAGGAAGGCCGGTCGCGTCTGCTGCGCTGCGCTTGCATACTGTCGCCTCGGAGGCCCTCTCGGCCTCCTCAGCACGCTCGCTGCTCTAAGGTCCGCCGGACCTTATCACCACACTCGCGCCTTCTTAAGGTCCAAGTCCTTCCCTTTCCAAGCCACAGAAAAAGGAGGGCTATACCCTCCTATTTCTATGGTGCGGCCGACAGGACTTGAACCTGCACGGTTTTGCCACAGGAACCTAAATCCTGCGCGTCTGCCAGTTCCGCCACGGCCGCGTATTACGGGATCCTGATCCCCGGCGATCTAAGCCTGTAAAGGCATCCGGGACCGGAAACATCCTTAAAAACTAAGGGCCCGCACTTTTGTGCAGGCCCTTTAATGGTGACCCCACCGGGAATTGAACCCGGGTTACCGCCGTGAAAGGGCGATGTCTTAACCTCTTGACCATGGGGCCATTTAAGGAAAAAGGAGCGACGACCTACTTTCCCGGGCAGCTTCCCACCGAGTATCATCGGCTCTGAAGGGCTTAACTACTGTGTTCGAGATGGGAACAGGTGTAACCCCAGCGATATAGTCACTCCATTTTCCTGGCTCGCAAGCGAGCCTAAAGGTATTAAGTTTTAAGGCTTGTACCTTCAAAACCGAACAATGCGGGATAATGAAACCAGTATGTGTTTTCTAAAGATCCTTGACTTGGTCAAGTGCTCGACCTATTAGTATCGGTCAGCTCAACATGTCGCCATGCTTACACCTCCGACCTATCAACGTGGTAGTCTCCCACGGGTCTTATCACTTAAAGTGAGGGAAATCTGTTCTTGTGG
>JAFRYI010000022.1 GCA_017437745.1 Bacillota bacterium | reverse complement strand
TTTGAATACCATTTCGCCGTACTCGGCTTTTTCCGCGGCGATGAAATCCTTGACTGCCTGAACGCCGGGCATCGCAGCAGAGCAGGAGTGCGCCGCCACAAGCATTGCTGCCTCCGCGCTGCCGAATTCCAGAGCCTTCTCTAAAGGCCATCCTTCCATGAGTCCGTAGAAGAACGCGGAAGCGTAGCCGTCTCCGCCGCCGAAAGACTTAAGAAGCTTTACCGGGAAAGGCTTTACAAGGTAGCGGGTCCCGTCGTGGTTGTAGGCGACTGAGCCTTCCTTGCCGTGTTTTATTATTACCAGCTTATTGCCTTTTTCGTGCCAGAATCTGGCTACGGCTTCGTCATCCTTTTCCGCAAGGCCCGCAAGGCGTCCGGTAAGATCGAATTCGTCGCGAGATCCTATCACAAGATCGCTCTGCTCGGCAACGGTCTGATAATAAACGGAGATCTCGTCCAGAGATTTCCAGATGTATTCGCGGTAGTCTATGTCGAAGATGACAGGAATTCCGTTCTTTTTGGCAAGCTTTACTGCCTTGAGCGCAGCTTCCCTGGAGGGGCTCTTGCACAGCGCTGTTCCGGAGATCAGTATGGCCTTTGCGCTGCAGATGTAATCTTCGTCTACGTCTTCCGGGGAGAGGGAAAGATCCGCGGCCCCTTCGCGGTACATCAGGATGCTGCTCTCCGTGGGGCTTTTTATTTCCGTAAAGGTAAGGCCCATCTTTTCGCCGTGCTCGGCGCGGAAGATGTGGCTGGTGTCTATGCCTTCGTTCATAAAGTAATCTATCGCGTAGTCGCCGAAGCTGTCCTGTGCCACTCTGCCTATGAAACCGACTTTCTTTCCCAGCCTGGAGAGCCCTACGGCAATGTTTGCGGGTGAACCGCCTATGTACTTCTTGAAAGTAGCGCTCTCTGCCAGAGTGCAGTTTATTTCTACAGGGTTGAAGTCCAGGGCTACTCTTCCTACGGCTATAAGATCCAGAGGACGGTCGGAACCGAATAAGTCTGCATATGTCATTGGTATTTCTCCTTTATAAATTGTTGAGTTAATGGTATTTTTTTATCAACTTAACATTAGTTTAAGCAAGTTTAGCGGCTCAGTCAATGATCCGGTGCCGATAAAACGATAAAAAAGAGCCTGTATGTGTGTGCAGGTGCAAAAAACGTGCTGTTTTTGGTAGGTCTTACTTGCCGATAAGCTCGAAATCTCTGGATCTGATAAGGCGCATCATCTCCATGGAGTCGCTGGGTACCTTGGACGTTATAATGCCTCCGCGCGCTACATCCTCCGGACGGTGGCAGTCGGAACCGGATGTTGCTATGAGCCCGAACTGTTCGGCGTATTCCGCCGCTCTTTCGTTGTAGCTTTCGTGGCGGGGGCTGGTGTTGATCACTTCCACGCCATCCAGATAGCATGCTATGGCAGGGGTGCATCCGTGCCTGTATGGATGGGCCTGTATGATCAGGCATCCTTCGGCCTTGGCGATGGGTGCGAAATTGGCTATTCCCATACGGAACACATCTTCGGGATCGGAAAGTATGTCGTTCTTCCATCCGTAGAAGAGGTAATCGTTTTCGCTCTCGTCGAAGCGGAGCTCCGCTCCTTTAAACACTTTGATTCCTTGTTTTTCGCCTTCTTCCTTAAGACGTCTGTACCCGTCCAGGAAAGGGTGTATCCTGTCGCATGAAGCTGCCGGATCTATGCCGAGATAGTCGAAGGTAGTCCTGTTGTAATGGTCTGTGGCTATTACGGCGCTGTATCCCGCCTGCTTGTACGCGGCGATTATCTCCGCGGCCTCCATGTGGCCGCATCTGCTTACGTGTTTAGTGTGAAGATGTGTCTCTATCTTGAACATGTCGTCTGCCTACCTTGCTATTATCAGTTCCGTGCCGGCCTGGGCGCACAGCGTCCTCAGGTCTTCCGGACAGGTGTCGTCAGTTATGAGCGCGTCAACGTCCGTTAGATTTGCGTAGCTCATAAGTCCGTTGGAACCGTATTTAGACGCGTCGCACATCAGTATGTGCGTTTCGCTCTGCTTCATGGCCAGCTGCTTTATCTCGTACTCCAGGTAGGTCTTTACATTAAGCTTTCCGTCCGTGGATATGCCCGTGGCAGCCATGAAAGCCTTGGAAAAATGATACCTGCAGAGGAATTCCAGGGTGCTTACATCCGCAAGCGAGTTGGTGCGGCGGTTGAGTATCCCGGGCAGCACTATTATCTCCGCATTGGGCTTTGAATAAGCCTGGTTGATTATCTGAAGGTTGGCCGTTATGATCGTTACCTTGATCTCCGGATCGAGCAGCGCCATCATGTGCATGGTGGTAGTGCCCGCGTCTATGAACAGGGTATCGCCGTTATTTATCATTCCGACGGCCGCTCTGGAGATGTCCAGCTTTGCTTCCGGCCTTAACCTGGTCCTCTGCGTGAAGACCGGTACGTCCTGTTTCATTGCCGAACGGACGCCGCCGTAGATCTTTTCCACGATCCCGGATCTTGCCAGTGCCGCTACGTCCGCGCGTATCGTGTTTATGGAAACATGGAACTCGCTGCAAAGTTCCGACATGGTCACCGACTGGCGCCTTGCGATGAAGGATGCCATTTCTTTTCTGCGGTTATCTCGCATGGAACACTCCTTTCTTTTATGCCGTTTTCTAAACTATAAAGCAAGTTAACATTATTGTCAATTAAAGTGGTAAATTTATTAAGTTATTTTGGTAAAAAGGCGTAAACTTAATAAAAACACACCGACAATTGTTTGACATGACAAAAAGCGGATGCTACAATCGCATTAAAAGTAAGGTGCCTTACTATGAAAAGATGAATCAAGGAGTGAGTCCAAATGTCAGATAAGAAGAAACTGTTCGATACGAAAAAGGTCCGCCTGGGCATAGCGCCGATAGGCTGGTGCAACGATGACATGCCGGAGCTCGGCGCGGAGAATACGTTCAAGCAGACGGTCAGCGAGATGGCTCTGGCCGGATTTACCGGCTGCGAGATAGGCAACAAGTACCCGTCGGATCCCGCGGAGCTTAAACGTCAGCTTGACCTTCGCGGCATGAGGATAGCCAGCAGGTGGTTTTCTTCATTCCTGCTTACAAAGCCCTACGAAGAGGTGGAAAAAGAGTTCGTTAAGGAACTGGAGTTCCTTGCGGCTGTTGGCGCGGACCGCATAAACGTAAGCGAGCAGAGTTATTCCATACAGGGAAAGACGGATGTTCCTATCCTTTCCGGAGGACATAAACATATAATGGACGACGCGGAATGGGACAGGTTCTGCGACGGTCTGAGCAAGCTGGGAAGGGTGGCTCTTGCGCATGGATTCAAGCTTTGCTTTCACCATCACATGGGCACCGTTGTACAGACTGCGGAAGAGACCGACAGGATGATGGCAAACACCGATCCAGAGGCAGTGTTCCTCTGCTACGACACAGGGCACTTTACCTTTGCCGGCGAGGATCCCCTTGCAATGCTTAAGAAATATGTAGACAGGGTAGGCCACGTGCATCTTAAGGACATGAGGCTCCCTGTGGTAGAGCAGGCAAGGAAGAACAACTGGAGCTTCCTTACAGCGGTAAGGAACGGCGCATTTACCGTCCCCGGCGACGGCGGCGTGGATTTCGATCCGGTATTCGAAGTGCTGTCCAAAGCCGGGTATTCCGGATGGCTTCTTGTCGAGGCCGAACAGGATCCCGCCAAGGCGGATCCTCTGGAATACGCCATTAAGGCCAGAAAGTACATAGCGGAGCACACAGGGCTCTGACGCATCGGAAACAGGAGGTCCCAAATGACTTACATGAACAGGAACGCCGAGCTTAAGCGAGGCTATAACGTCTACATAGACGCCTCGGCGGACGATCAAGGCACGCAGATGGACGTAGGTCTTCTTGTAATGGAAGAAGGCGACCGTTTCGTAATAGAAGAGCCCGAAAAGGAGTGCGCGGTACTGTTGTTCGAGGGCAATGTAACATATTGCTGGGATGGACGCGTATGCGAAGCCGAAAGGCCGGACTGCTTCCGTTACGAGGCATACTGCCTGCTGGCGCCGCGTAGGATGCATGTCGAGATAGTCGCTCACGCACACAGCGAGCTCTACATCCAGAAAACGGTAAACGACAGGGATTATGAGGCTGTAATGTTTACTCCCAATAAGGTCCAGACCCAGCATGCCGGAGCAAACGGCGAGCTGATGGGCTGCATGAAGAGGGAGATAAAGACCTTCTTTGACTACGACAATGCCCCGTTTTCCAACATGGTGCTCGGAGAGGTCCTCAGCTATCCCGGAAAATGGTCCAGCTATCCTCCCCATTATCATCCGCAGCCGGAAGTCTATTTCTACAGATTCGACTATCCCAAGGGGTTCGGCGCAGGTTTTGCCAACGGAGAGATATATAAAACAGAACATAACGGCATGAGCATAATAAGGGAGGGCTTCCATTCGCAGGTGACTGCTCCGGGTTATGCCATGTGCTATTCCTGGGGCATACGCCATCTGGACGGAGATCCCTGGCTCAAGACCAGGATAGACGATCCGGATCACGAATGGCTCTGGAAGAATGATGCCAACGATCACATATTCAAAGGCTAAGGAGGTAATGCATGAAGACCGTAAGACTGACCATGGCTCAGGCCCTGGTAAGATTTCTGGAGAATCAGTACATAGCCTACGACGGAAAGGAGCACCGCTTCGTTGAAGGTGTGATAATGCTTCCCGGACACGGCAACGTGGTAGGTCTGGGACAGGCTCTTGCGCAGGAGGCGCACGGACTTAAGGTCTGGCAGGGCAAGAACGAGCAGGGCATGGCTCATACCGCTGTCGCCTTCGCAAGGCAGATGAAGCGCAAGAAGATAATCGCGGTCACCAGTTCCGTAGGGCCCGGCGCCGCAAACATGGTCACGGCGGCAGCCACCGCTACAGCCAACAACATACCGGTGCTTATTCTGCCCGGCGACGTGTATGCGTGCCGTCAGCCTGACCCGGTGCTGCAGCAGGTTGAGCAGATCCACGATCTTTCGCTCTCTACCAACGACGCGTTCCGTCCGGTATGCCGCTACTGGGACCGTATAGTAAGGCCCGAGCAACTGATGAGCGCCATGATAAGCGCCATGAGAGTCCTGACAGACCCGGCGAACACGGGGGCCGTATGCATAGCCATGCCGCAGGACGTGGAAGGCGAAGCTTACGACTACCCGGAGAACTTCTTCAGAAAGAGAGTGCACAGGCTTGCCAGAAGGCTGCCGGAACCGGAGGCGGTCGCCGAGGCTGCGGAAGTGATCAAGGCCGCGAAGAAGCCGATCATGATATGCGGAGGAGGCGTGCGCTACAGCGAGGCTCACGAAGAGTTCAGACAGTTCGCGGAAGCCACAGGCATACCGTTCGGCGAGACCCAGGCTGGTAAGAGCGCCGTGGTCTGGGACCATTATCTGAACCTGGGCGGTATAGGCGTTACCGGATGCTCAGCCGCTAACGAGTTAGCAAAAGAAGCCGACGTGATCATAGGCGTCGGCACAAGATATACGGACTTTACAACTTCTTCCAAGTGGCTGTTCAAAGACGGCGCCAGATTCGTAAACATCAATGTTTCCGAGTTCCAGGCCGTAAAGATGGACGCCGCTGTTCCTGTGGTCGCGGACGCAAAGAGAGCGCTTCCTGCGCTGCTTAAGGCGCTGGACGGCTACAAGGCTCCGTACAAGGGCGAGATAGAGGCCGCAAGAGACCGCTGGAAGAAGGAACTTGCGCGTCTGGACGGCATAACATTCGGACCGGACTATGTGCCGGAAGTAAACGATGCCAACGCGAAGTCCGCGTTCAAGTTTGCGGAGGACATGGGAGCGGATCTTACCCAGACCGCCGTTCTGGGCGTTATCAACGAGTGCATAGACCCCGAGGATGTAGTAATAGGAGCTTCCGGATCTCTTCCCGGAGACATGCAGCGTATGTGGAGGCCTAAGGCCGTAGATACTTACCATATGGAGTACGGGTACTCCTGCATGGGCTACGAGGTGTCCGGA
>JAFRYI010000021.1 GCA_017437745.1 Bacillota bacterium | reverse complement strand
TAGAGCATCGCCTTGCCAAGGCGAGGGTCGCGAGTTCGAATCTCGTCTTCCGCTCCAGCATCGGGGTGTGGCGCAGTTTGGTAGCGTGCTTGACTGGGGGTCAAGAGGCCTCGGGTTCAAGTCCCGACACTCCGACCAAAAAGGACCATTCTTCCGAATGGTCCTTTTCTTTTACATTAACGGTCCGGCATTTTTTCTTTGCGCATCTATTTGCCTCCGACGGCTTTGGCAACTGCCTCTGCCAGCCTCTTGGTATTTCCGGTCTTTGTGTAGTATCTAACTGCGATCTTCATTATATGTGCTATACTTTCCGTTCCGGTCTCAGCCGTATACGAAACGTTTTCTGTCTATTACAGCGCTGCCGCTACTGCCTTCTTAACATCGTCCATGTCCGCGGCGGGCAAGGCTCTGATCCACTCCGGAGGAGCGACAGAGAGCAACATGGACACCTGGGTCCTGCACGCGGAGCAGGACGCGTTCTGCGAAGCAATGGCGGATGCCGCGTCTTCCGTTGTAAGGCATTTCGACGGCCGCATAGCTTTCATAAACGCGATGAAGAATCTGTCCGTGGACTGCGACTGCTGCGAGGTAGCGGAAGATCCGTGCATGAAGGACATAGGCATGCTCGCCTCCCTGGATCCGGTCGCGATCGACCAGGCCTGCATAGACCTTATCTACGCAGCCAAGAACGACCCGGGACAGAAGCATTTCCTGGAACGCGTGGAATCGCGCCACGGAGTTCATACGATAGAAGCTGCCGCGGATCTGGGATTCGGAAGCCGCGAGTACGAACTGATAGAGATATAGGGCCGGAACGCTTTAGGAAAAGCGATTCAGCTTCTCTCAATAAAATAAAACGACCCCGCGTCCTGCGCGGGGTCTTATTATGCAAAAAAGCGACCCGCGCTTTGAACGCGGGCCGTTTTCAATTCTGTTGCAGTTCTGACGTCAGACTATTACTTTTCGTCAGCCAGCATGGTCTTTCCGAGACCGCCCCACTTCTCCTGGAAGATCTCGGCGGGCATCTCCTTAAGATCCGGAGAGATAGCCGGACGGAATCCCATCTTGGCTATTACGTCCTTCTCGACGTCCAGACCCGGCGCTACCTCTATGAGGGTGAACACGTGGTCTACGAGCTTGAAGACTGCCTTCTCGGTGATGTAGAAGACTTCCTGGGAATCCGGGGAGTACTTTCCGGAGAAGGATATCTGCGTTACCTTGTCGATGAACTTCGGGAACTCGGTCTGGGTCTTCTTGTTGAAGCCGCAGAGGGTACCTACGAAGATTACCTTCTTGGTGGACGCAGTGATGTCTACGAATCCGCCGGGACCGGTAACGCGGCTGCCCATCCTGGAAACGTTGTTGTTTCCGTCCTTGTCGATCTCGCCTATACCCAGGCAGGTAACGTCGAGACCGCCGCCGGAGATCATGTCGAACATCTCGTGCGGGGAGATGATGGCTTCCGGGTTATACGCGGAACCGAAGGACGGCAGTGCGGACGGAACGCCGCCTACCATACCGGACTCCGTGCTCATGATTATGTCGTTGGTGAAGCCTTCCTCGTTGATGACTCTCGCCATCTCGGCCGGCATTCCTACGCCCAGGTTTACGATGTTGCCCTTGCGGAGCTCCATCGCGGCTCTTCTGAGGATGATCTTTCTCTCGTCGAACGGGAGCGGCTTGATGGCGTTGAGCGGCTTTCTGATCTGACCGGAGAACGCGGGCTCCCAGTAGTTGCCCTCTGCCTGCCAGCAGTGCTTGGGATCGTCGTCCCAGACGACGTAGTCGACCAGGTTGCAGGGGATCTTGATGTCCTTGGGATTGAGCGTCTCTTTCTTGGCGAGATACTCTACCTGGACTATCACGATACCGCCGCAGTGCTTAACTGCGTTAGCTACCGCGAAGCCTTCGTTTATTACGGACTCGTGAGCGAAGGAGATGTTTCCGTTCTCGTCCGCGATGGTTCCTCTGAGCAGAGCGACGTCTACCTTGAAGGAAGGATAGAACAGATACTCTTCGCCTTCGAAGTTGATAAGCTTAACTACTTCGTCTCCGCACTGTCTCGCTGCTTCGTTCATCTTTCCGCCTTCGACTCTGGGGTCTACGAAAGTACCCAGACCGATCTTGGTGATGAGTCCCGGACGGCCCGCGCCTATCTCTCTCCAGAGGTTGATTATTACGCCCTGGGGGAGGCAGAAGCTTGCTATCTGGTTGGCTCTGATCTGATCGCAGAGAGTGTACGCGCTGGCCACGTGGGCGCTGGTCCACTTAGCTACGAGGCCGGGGCCTGCTTCGCCCAGACGGTTCATGCCGCGGACGCACTTGGAAGCGATGGGATCCGGATCCGGACCGTTGGGGTTCTTGCTCCTGTCCCATCCGATGAACTGGTTGCCGAAGCCCCAGTCGCCGAGGGCGGAGCCCTGCTTCATGTTAAGATTGCAGGGGTGTCCGGTCTCCTTAAAGCTGTCCCTGATGGCGCAGGCTATGCCTTCCGCCCATCCGGAGAGACCCATTCCGGCTACGCCTACAGTTGCGCCGTCCGGTATGAGCTTGGCAGCTTCCTGAGCTGTTATGAATTTTGCCATGTTTTTCCTCCGTTAAAGAAAAGCGGTCCCGCCGCCGTTCCGCATAACGGAAAAGCATTCGGGACCGCAAGTCGCTTTACTTGTTCTTTACAGCCTTGAAGGACTCGATCATCTCGGGAACGACCTTGAAGAGGTCTCCTACGATACCGTAGTCGGCGATCTCGAAGATCGGAGCGGCATCGTTCTTGTTGACCGCGATGATGCACTCGGAATCCTGCATTCCTGCCTTGTGCTGGATAGCGCCGGAGATACCGAGAGCGATGTAGATCTTCGGGTGTACGGTCTTACCGGTCTGGCCTACCTGATGGTCGGCAGTGATGTATCCGGCATCGACTGCGGCACGGGAAGCGCCTACTACGCCGCCGAGAACGTCAGCAAGCTCTTCAGCGAGAGCTATGCCCTTCTCTACGTCCTTGCCTATGCCCTTACCGACGGAAACGATGACGTCCGCACCGATAAGGTCGACGAGCTTCTTGGTAGCCTTTACGACGTCCAGGACCTTGGTCTTGATGTCAGCTTCGGTAAGCTCGAACTTCGGATGCTCGATGGCAACTTTCTTAGCGCCTTCTTCGTCGAACGGTCTCTTGGTCATAACGCCCGGACGGACGGTAGCCATTGCCGGTCTGAACCTGGGGCATACGATGGTAGCCATGAGGTGGCCGCCGAATGCCGGACGGGTCATCTTCAGGTTGGTGTTAACGTCGAAGAGCTTGGTCTCGAAGTTCATGTTGTCGACGTCCAGAGAGGAACCGGTCCTCAGGAAGTTGATGTAACCGTTGAGGTCTATGTCCAGGTGCGTGCAGTCCGCGCAAAGTCCGGTGTGGAGTCTGGCAGCGCAGCGGGGAGCGAGGTCACGGCCGATGTTGGAAGCTCCGAAGAGCATTACTTCCGGCTTGATCTCCTCGATCGCGTCGCAGATGACCTTGGTATAGGCATCGGTGGTGTAATACTTAAGAAGCGGGCTGTTGTATACGTATACCTTGTCGGCGCCGTAGCCGCCGAGCTCCTTGGCGATACCGTCTACGTTGTCTCCGAGGAGTATTCCGCAAAGCTCTACGCCGAGCTCATCGGCAAGCTTTCTTCCTTCGGAGATCAGCTCAAATGTGGTGGGCATCATTACGCCCTGACGCTGCTCGCAGAAGACCCATACGTTCTTGAAAGCAGCAATGTCTGCACTGTTATATGCCATTTTTACTTCCCTCCTTAGATTATGTGCTTCTTGGCAAGAATGTCAGCCAGCTCGTTGGTGGTATCCTTGCCGTCGCCCTTGAGCATCATGCCTACACCCTTCTGAGGAGGCGTGAAGGACTTATAGATGTTGGTCGGAGATCCCTTAAGGCCGATGGTGGTAGCATCGATGAGAGGATGATCCTTGAGCTTCTCGTAGTCGTAGATCGCGATCTCCTTCTCGAACGCTTCGAGAACGCCGCCGACGCTCATGTATCTCGGAGTGTTGAGTTCCTTGATGCAGGTGACCATGCACGGAGTGTCCACGCTGATCATCATGTAGCCGTCTTCGAGTATTCTCTTTACGGTTATGGTCTTGCCGTCCTTGGTGATCTCGCCTGCGTAGGTGATCTGGGGCAGACCGAGCTTTTCAGCGATCTGCGGACCTACCTGAGCGGTATCTCCGTCGATGGCCTGACGTCCGGCCAGGATTATGTCGTCTTCCTCGACGCCGTAGGTGTCGATGGCGGCGGCGATGATCTGGGAAGTAGCGTAGGTGTCGGATCCGCCGAACTCTCTGCCGGATACGAGTACTGCCTCGTCGACGCCCATGGCCAGAAGCTCTCTGAGCATGATCATGGCCGGTCCGGGTCCCATGCAGAACGCTATTACCTTGTAGCCGTATTTATCCTTGAGTTCCAGAGCAGCCTCGACAGCGTTAAGGTCGTCGGGGTTGGTTATGGTCTGCATCGAAGCTCTGTCCAGAGTTCCGTCGTCCTTTACCGCTACCTTGCCGGAAGTATCAGGAACCTGCTTTACTGTTACGAATATTTTCATTTCCTGTCCTCCTTAAATTACTTCAGTACGTGCGAAGCGATGACCATCTTCTGGACCTCGGAGGTTCCTTCGTAGATGGTGGTTATGCGGGCGTCTCTGTAGAAGTTCTCTACCTTGTACTCCCTGATGTAACCGTATCCGCCGTGGATCTGAACTGCCTTGGCGGCAACGTCGTTCGCCATCTCGGAGGCGAAGAGCTTGGCCATGGAGCAGACCTTGCTTGCGTCGGGGCTGTTGATGTTCTTCAGCTCCGCAGCGTGATATACGAGCTGTCTCGCGGCTTCGATCTTGGTAGCCATCTCTGCGAGCATGAAGCTGATGGCCTGGAAGTCTGCGATCCTTCTGCCGAACTGCTTTCTTTCCTTGGAGTACTTGACTGCTTCTTCGAAAGCACCCTGAGCGATACCAAGGCTCTGCGCGGCAACGCCCAGACGTCCGCCGTCCAGGGTCTGCATTGCGAGCGGGAATCCCTTGTCTACCTTACCGATCAGGCAGTCCTTCGGAACGCGAACGTCCTCGAATACTACGTCGGAGGTCGGATAACCCATGATACCCATCTTGTTCTCGTGAGCACCTACGGAAACTCCGGGCAGATGCATGTCGATAACGAGGAGGGATATACCGCGGCTGCCCTTCTGGGTCGGATCGGTCTTTACGAAGGTAAGGCACCAGTCCGCCATGGGAGCGCCGGAAATGAAGCACTTACGGCCGTTTACAACGTACTCGTCTCCGTCCAGGATGGCGGTAGTGGTAGTTCCGCCGGCATCAGAGCCTGCGCCCGGCTCGGTAAGAGCGAATACCATCATCTCCTTGCCCTGGGCAACGGGGGTGATGAATCTCTTCTTCTGCTCCTCGGTTCCGCCGTAGAGTATCGGGCCGGATCCGAGGGAGTTCGGAGTGTTGGCGTAAAGGCTGAGCACCGGACTTACGCGGGCGAACTCTTCGACCATGAGAGCATAGTCGATGTAGTCTCCGCCTGCACCACCGTACGCTTTGGGGGTCTTTACACCGAAGAAACCATACTTGGCCATCTTGTAATGCATGTCCCAGTTGAATTCACCGGTCTCCATGAGCTCGTCCATGATCTCCTTGGTGAATTCGGTCTCTGCAAACTGGCGGTATAGCTTCCGGAGCGTTTCGTACTTCTGGTTTAAAATCATAACTTCTTTCTCCTTGTTCTATAGAAATACCATTAATAATAAGCGTTATTGTACGACTTAATAATAATATTATATTATATGCTTTTCCGCAAGGTCTTTAAGCTCCGCTTCGGAAAGTCCCAGCACTCCGCCGTAGACTTCCTTGTTGGCGTTTCCGAGCGCCGGGGAAGCTTCGTAGTCGATGGTGACCGCGGACATCTTGGACGCGAATCCGGCGAACTCCATCTTGCCCTTCTCGTAGTGATCCACCTCGATGACCATGCCGAGCTTCTTGTACTCCGGATCGTTGCGGAAGTCGTCTATGTCCAGAACGGCGCCGGCGGGAACGTCCGCCTTGCCGAGGATCATCATGGCCTCTTCCTTGGTCCTTTCAGCGAACCAGCCGGCCATTGCCTTGTAGAGCGCTTCCCTGTGCTCGAAGCGGGTGTGCGGAGTGGCGAAACGCTCGTCTTTGAGCATCCAGTCCATGTCCATCGCGTGGCAGAGGTTGTCCCACTGAGTGGATCCGGGAGCTCTGGAAGTATAGACGTGTACGTAGTCGTTGGGGCCGAAGGGCTTGCAGGCGAAGGTCTCGGAAGGAGCTACGTCCTCCAGGGGCATTCCGTTTCCTACTCTTCTGGGCGGCTTGCCGCTGTCGTAGTAGGGTTCCCATCCGCTGCGGCACAGACCGATGATGTAGTCCTGCATCGCAAGGTCTATCCTCTGGCCGATGCCTTCCCTCTCCCTCTGCAGAAGAGCGGCTACTATGGAGAACGCCATCTGGATGCCGGAGCCGGAATCCGCTACGGAAGCGCCGGACTTGATCGGCTGATCCGGAAGACCGGTGACCGCGCAGAATCCGCCGGTGTGGGTGGCTATCGGGTCGAACGCCGGGAACTGCTCGTACTTGCTGCCTCTGGCGAATCCCTTGATGGAAGCGTAGATGATGTCGGGCTTTACCGCCTTGCATTCCTCGTAGGAAAGTCCCAGACGTTCCATGGAGCCGGGGCCCATGTTCTCTACGATGACGTCTGCCTTTTCGAGCAGCTTCTTGATCAGGGCTATGCCCTCCGGGCTCTTCATGTTGCAGGTGATGGACTTCTTGTTCATGTTAAGAGCAAGGAATCCGTAGGTGTCGTCGTTCGGATGGAGTCCGCTGTGGCGTCCGAGCTCTCCCCTGCCGGGTCTTTCGACCTTCCAGACTTCGGCTCCGAGCCATGCGAGATTCATCGTGCAGACCGTGCCTGCTTCGAACTGAGTGAGGTCCAGGATCTTATATCCTGAAAGTGGTCCGTGTCCCATGTTTTACTTCTCCTTCTTCATTACGCGGTTCTCTATGAAATCTTCTACCAGACCCGTCATGGTGTCTCTGTTCCACTTTCTGGCGTCCACCGGGTCCGCATTGAATGCCAGCACGGGTATGCCGGCATCTTCTAACGTTTTTTTGATGAAGAACGATCCTTCGACGGCCTGCATGCAGTTCTCGGGAACCATGTAGACCACGCCGTCGATGTCGTTTCTTCTGGCCTGCTGCAGATACCACTGCGCGTTCCACGGCGGCATGTGCAGGAAGTCCTCCATTCCTATGTAGCGCGCGGCCAGAGCCCTTAAGGGATCCGGTTCCACGTTGTTGCGCACGTAGGCGTCGGCGCCCATCGCGAGGTACATGCTCCATACGAATACCGCGCCGTATTTCTTTTCGAAGTTCTGATAGAACGGGAAGTCGTGCCACAGTCCGCGGCCCAGCCACATGAGTCTGTACTTCTCGTTCGGTACCGCGGCCTCGCCCTTGTCGACGAGATCCTTTATCTCGTAGTACAGCCTTTCGGCGTGATCGGCTGCCCATTCGCTTCCGCGCTGCCACTGAGCGGGCATTACGGCGTTGATTGTGTCGACTACGGTAACGGGCGCGGGCTTGGTGTCGGCGATCAGGTCTCTGATCTTTCCGTACCAGACTTCCTGTCTGTTGATGTTGTCCATTACTTCCTGGAGCTTGTTGATGTCGAACATCTTTCCTGTCTTCATCTCCAGGTAGCGGATAAGCTCCTTAAGCTCCTCCACCGCGGCGTCAAGACGGTCCTTGTCGTAGAGGTTCTCCCAGTCGTCCGCGGCGTGCTCCCACCAGTGCAGCGGGAAGGTGCGGGCCTGGGTGTTCTCCATGGCGTAGAAGTCCGCGCCGTGATTCTTCGCGAACAGTTCGAATATCTTGCCCTGGCAATCGCAGGTGAGCCTTGTGATCGCTATGGTGGGATCCGGCAGTCCGCCCCACGGTCCGAGAGGCTTGCCCTCTTCGTCGTAAGCGTGGTCGTCCGGGTCAAGGCTCTCCGCGAAAGCGGTGGCGCAGTAGCTGCACAGATCGTCTCTGTAGCCCGCGTCGCGGAGAAGTCCGTAGTATTTTCTGGTCATCTGCTTGGCTCCGCAGATGGCGGCCCACCACTGGTTGACGACGAACGGAATGTCCATCGCCCTTAAGACCTCCATCGGAACGTCGGCGTTAAGATAACCGAAGTCCTCTCCGGCTTCCACGCGGGCCTTAAGTCCCTGGAACCATTCTTTCTGATAGGCGCTGGCCTCTGCTGTTGCCTTAAGCTTCTTTACGGTTACCTGACGCTTCGGCATTTCTTTTTTTACTTCTTCCATGTCAGCTCCTCCTATCCTTTTATGAATTCCGCTATCTTACCGGCAAGGTCTTCGTTGTCAGTCGCGGGATAGAGCATCTTGGCAAAGCAGGCGTTGGGTATTCCCTGCTCGTCCAGGCTCTTCTTCTGGCTGGGGTAATCCCAGCTTGCGGAATCTTCGTAGATGTTGGTGTAGAACAGAACGGCGTCCGCCTTCGCGGCCGCGACTTCCTGGTTGAGAGCTTCCACCCTCTGAGTGACGAAGGCTTTCTTGTTGGAATAGCCGCGGAGCATGTATCTGTCCACTATGGCTCTGATCGGCGGATAGGCCATGTTGTAGTCTCTGTCGTAGCTGCGGTCGCCCCAGTCGTGGTCTTCCGCGACTACTACGCCGCCGGCCTTTTCTATCATGTCGTATACGAGAAGATCCTCGTGAACGCTTCCGGTAACGAATACCCTCTTACCTTCGATGACCGGCCATCCGGCTGCGTCTTCCGCAAGCTTTTCGACCAGCTGCGCATGATCCTTCTTATCCATGAAGAAGCCCGAGCCTATGATCACCAGAGCCTCGGTGCCGCTTACTCGGACCTGCTCGCCGTGCCTTAGCGCTCCGATCTTTCTGAGGGCCGCTCTGTCCGCGTTGCAGATCTGCGCCGCGGCCTTGATGGCATCGTCGGTGACGGGCTTGCCGCTCCACTCCTCCAGCTGCTTTCTGAACAGATCGAATATCAGCTCGTTGCGTTCCTGATGCATGCGGTTGCGAGTGAAGAGCATGTCTATGAACGTAGTGGGAGGAACGGGCATCTCCGGCATGGATCTTATTATCTCCCTCAGATACAGGAAGATCCTTATGAATACATCCGTGGAATTGGACACCGCAAGGTAATCGGCGACGTCCTTGTACGTTCCGTCGATCATCTTTTCGAACTGTTTCCTTACGACGGGGTCGAACGCGAACTCCAGGATCTTGTTGGTGTTGACAAGTTCCTTTTCCGGATCCGCGTAGACCTGCACTGGCATCATGCCCGCGGCAAGTACAAGTTCGTCGGGGACGTCGAACCCGAGCTTTGCCAGAACCTTTCCGCCCGCCTTTTTATAAGCGAGCGCGGCGTCATCTCTGTGCAGGTAGACGTCGTACAGCCTGGCGAAGTGCTGGTTTTTTAAGGCACATTCACGTATTGCCATAAATTGGACCTCCTGTATATGTTAACTTTAACTATTAAACTTCTTTGGTCGGAGCCTGGACCTCCAGCGACTCCAGTTTAACTATCTTTACAGGGCGTCTCGAAAGCGCTCCGGTCATTGTCTTCTTACCGTTTTCAGAACCGTACTCCAGATCGTAGGCGGCGGCTTTTGTGCGGAGAAGCACGGGGAAATCCCTCACCTTTCCGCCCGCTTCCACCATTACGGCCTCAGCTTCGTCCTTTTCCGCGCACAGCAGCGCTCTGGTAAGGACCGCGGGTATCTCCGGCATGTTTGTGGAAAGCACCAGAGTCCACGGCTGCGAGGCCTTCTTAAGGACCTCCGCCACCCTTCCTGAGCTGTCGTCCGCGGAATGCTGAGTCATAACCGGTTCGAATCCTCCCGGAACGTCCGCGCCTTCCTCCGTAACGGAAACGAAGCGTTCCGGCGCGCTCATCAGTCCCTTTGTAGCGGAACTAACCGGATATCTGCCTCCGGCAAGCACCAGACCCGCCATGCAGCAGACCACGCTTAAATACTCGCCTTCGACGGCGTCGTAAGCTATGCCGGCTTCTTTGCATTCCGCCCTGAGCACCGGCGCTATCCGCTGATAAAGCGCCTCCGGATCGTATTTTATCTTTTCGGAAGCGCAGAGCATGAACAGTTTGGCAAGCGTAAGGCTCTGAGCGGAGAACGGCTGCTGCCTTATGTACAGTTGCGCCGCAGCCGACGCCAGGTCCTTCTCCGTAAAGCCTGCCCTGCAGTAGTCGAAGTCCGTGCAGACAAGGCCTTCATCGCCCAGCACGAAGCTTTCGAAACGCACCTTGCCCAGCGCCAGTCCGGTCTTTTCCTTGAAAGCGTTGTACCAGTCGCAGAACAGCCCGAAGAGCCTCATCAGCTCCGGCGCGTCCGCTGCGTTCTCAGTTATCAGATCCGACAGCAGCGGCCCGTCCGCCAGGCTGCGTTCTATGCATCCGTCGAAGGAATATAAGAGCCTGGGCGCAAGACCCGTGCCCCTTAAAAGCTCGTACGCTTTGTTTTCGTTAAGATATTCAGTTCTGCTGGCAAAGGTCTTTACAGCCTTGCCGTTCTTTACTACCGTCATGTTTTAAATACCGAGAATTAGTGTTGCTAGATTCATGTAGATCATCAGCGACAGCGCGTCCACTATCGTCGTTATGAACGGCGACGCCATTACCGCCGGGTCGAAGCCGAGCTTCTTGGCGAACAGCGGAAGCGTGCATCCGACGAGTTTGGCGATCACTACCGTAAGCGCGAGAGCGCCGCAGATGACGAACGCCACCACCGCGTTTATGTCGTTGTTGTGCATCATCAGGTGATCCACCAGCATTATCTTTCCGAAAGCCACTACGGAGAGCGATATTCCGCAGAGTATGGAAACGCGGAACTCCTTCCACACGACCTTGAGTATGTCCGAGAATTCTATGTCGCCCAGAGAAAGACCACGTATTATGGTTACGCTTGCCTGGGAACCGGAGTTTCCGCCGGTATCCATAAGCATGGGGATGAACGCCGTAAGCGCCACCTGCGCCGCCAGCGATTCCTCGAAGCTTGTTATTATCATGCCCGTAAACGTTGCGGACACCATCAGCAGCAGAAGCCAGGGTATCCTCTGCTTCCATATCTCGAACACGCCGCTGCGCAGATAAGGATGCTCGGACGGCGTAATGGCGGCCATCTTCTCGATGTCCTCCGTGGCCTCTTCGGTAAGTACGTCGATAGCGTCGTCGACCGTTACGATACCTACCATCCTGCCCTCTTTATCGACGACCGGTACGGCCATCATGTCGTACTTGGACAGTGTGTTCGCCACCTCTTCCTTATCGTCCGTGGTCTGGACGGAGATGACGTTGTCGTCCATTATGTCCTTAATGTTAACGTCGTAATCGCTGAGCAGAAGATCGCGCACGGAAACTACGCCCACAAGCTTTTTGCGGGTGGTAACGTAGCAGGTGTAGATGGTCTCTTTTTCGATGCCGGTCTTGCGTATGTGGTCGAACGCGTCCTTTACCGTCATATTCGGCGAAAGGTCCACATACTCTATGGTCATTATGGAACCGGCGGAGTCCTCGGGATAGTTGAGGATCTGGTTTATGTTGCGGCGGGTCTCGGCGTCTACGTTCTTTAAAAGACGCGTAACGACGTTGGCAGGCATCTCTTCGATGACGTCTACCGTATCGTCCAGATACATATCGTCCAGCACCGCGCGGAGCTCCTTATCGGAGAAGGCCGTTATCAGGACCTCCTGCATGTCCGAATTGAGCTCTACGAAGGTGTCCGCGGCCAGGTCCTTGGGAAGCAGCCTGTAGAGGCGGACGAGTTCGTCGTTGTTTATGTCTCCGTCGTCGTAGATGGTCTCCATCGCTTCCGCGATGTCGGCGGGATTCAGATCATCCAGGACTTTCTGGAGCGCGGCGTACTGCTTGTTCTTAAGCAATTCCAGCACGTTAGCGATCATGTTTTCGTCAGTTTCCGGCATGGTCTTCCTCCTTTCCACGTTAAAACGGCGGCCTATTTGTGGCCAATTTGAATTATACCATAACAGTCTTTGATTGTCTTTATTTTTTAGCAACGAAAAAAGACTGCGTTCGCAGTCTTTTCGTGATAAATGGAGGCGACACCCGGATTTGAACCGGGGAGTAAAGGTTTTGCAGACCTGCGCCTTACCACTTGGCTATGTCGCCTTAAAAAATGGCGGGGGTAGAGGGATTTGAACCCCCGGATGACGGAATCAGAATCCGTTGCCTTACCACTTGGCGATACCCCTATAACGCGGCATAGTTTATGGGGTGGGCGGTGAGATTCGAACTCACGTATACTGGAGCCACAACCCAGGGTCTTAACCGCTTGACGACGCCCACCATATTCAACTAAATTGGCGACCCGAACCGGGCTCGAACCGGTGACCTCCAGCGTGACAGGCTGGCATTCTAACCAACTGAACTACCGGGCCGCAAGATGGTAGCGGGAGAGGGACTTGAACCCACGACACCTCGGGTATGAACCGAGTGCTCTAGCCAGCTGAGCCATCCCGCCATAAAGCGCGGCCTGCTGGTGAAGCCGCACGTGCAATATTAGCATTTAAAGACACTTATGTCAAGAAGATTAGACCAACTTTTTTCCTTCGGAGAACGCTTTGCCGGCCTGTCTGCCGAAGCCCCAGTAAAGATGGTTCTCTATGTCGTACATTATCGGCCTGAGCTTGGCGGGATCTATCTTTCCGCCGGTCAGCACGGCCTCGTCGACCGTTACGTTCTCGATGTTGCCGAAAAGATGGCAGTGCTCGTCCTCGTAGGACTCCAGCGTGCACTCGATGCAGATCGGCAGCTCCTCCACGCGGGGCGCGTCCACCACATCTGCCTTTACGGTATTAAGGCCGGACTTCTTTACCTTGTCTGGAACGTCGTTTCCGGAGACTATGCCTACGTAGTCGCAGGGCACCAGCTGGTCTTCCGTGGCGACGGCGACCGTGAAAGCCTTGCGCTTAAGGATGTTCTCCGTGGTCTTATGTCCCGGAGACAGGCAGAGGAACACCTGATGGTCGTCCCCTACCGCTCCCCAGGCAGCGTTCATAAGGTCCGGCGTTCCGTCGTCGTTGTAGGTCCCTATGATCAGCACCGGCTGCGGGAAAATGACCGGCTTCTTTCCGTAATTCTTTCTCATTTCTGCACCTCCTGACGATCGGCACATGACGCGTGCCTGTATAACAAAGGGGACGGTACCGAGGATCACTGCAGCGGCATTGTTAAGCGCTTTTGATCCGTTGCGGAGATATATCCATGCAATGAGTTATGCCGCGTAATGCGCGCACTCCGCCCCCTATGCTGTCCGATAACGATATGTTATAATAAGTTCATGATCAAGACAATCATTTTTGACATTTATGATACCATTATTCAGGTCGAACGTCACGCGAACGCGGAGATCGTCATGGAACATCTGCGCGCGGCGGGCGCCGAGCCTGACCGGGACGGGTTCATTAAACTGTGGGGCGAGTACTACAGACGCGCCGAACTTTCGGACGAGTTCCGCACGGAGGCGGAGATATTCTACGACCGCGTAGCGTGGCTGTACGGAGTCTGCGGCTGCGGCGGAGACCCCCGCATTGCCTACGGCGCGACGGTGGAAAGGTCCAGGCAGAGAGTCGCCTACCCGGACGCTGCGGACGCGCTGGCTGCGATAAGGAAGCGTTTCCGCGTCGTTGCCGGTTCCAACGCCGACAACGCTCCTCTTACCGCCCACCTTTCCAAGTGCGGCATAGAGATGGACGCCCTGTACACGTCGGAAGACTTCAGGATCTACAAGCCCAAGCCGGAGTTCTACAAAGCGATCCTGGACGCGGAAGGCATAAGCCCGGAGGAAGCCGTGTTCGTCGGGGATTCCCACCTGGAAGACGTCGAGACGCCTACAAGTCTGGGAATACGGTCCGTCTGGATGCGGCGAGACAGACCGCCTAAGGACTACGGACAGATCTTTACCGCGGACAGCCTCGCGGAACTTGCCGAATACTTGCTGAATATTTAAAGACCGGTCTTCAGCGATCGGTCTTTTAAAATGTTGAAACACCGCCGGGCATGCTGTGCTCAAGGACAAGCTCCCGCTTGGTTGGGAGCCCGCCAGCGGTACTAAGCTCCGCCTGCGCCTTAAGGCTTGCCGGTCGCTAAGTACCGGGATCCCAAACATTCCTTTGATCACAGTATGCTCGGCGTATTATTTATCTTTTAATGTTCCGCTTTATTACGTCGCGAAGTATTATAGTCAGCACCGCGGAGATCGCCAGCGGCACTATCATCAGCATGAACGACTTGGCGTAAGCATCGGCAGGCTCGGAGCCTGCAGCCTTGAACAAGTCTATCGCCATGCCGGATATGTACGGACCCACGAACAGTCCTATGTCCTGGAAGAAGTACAAAGTGTTTGCCGCTACGCCGGTGTTCTCCGGAAGAGCGGTCCTCATGCTCAGAGCCTGAAGCGTGGGATGCAGCACGCCGTAACCCGCGGCGGCCACAAGCGCTCCTATGAGCAGCGGCGGCAGCGTCCTGGCAAACCCAAATATCACGAACGCCACGGCGTATACCGCCATCGCTCCCACCATCACCTTGGCGAAACCGTACTTGTCCGCGAAACCTCCGAGCAGCGGTTTAAAGACCAGCAGCCCTATCGCGTAGAACGTAAAGTACAGTCCTATCTTTTCGATCCCCAGAAGGCCGCCGTAGATGGTCATCATGGCGCTTATTGAAGCGTAAGGCATGCACGCGAACAGCATCACCACCGCGCCGGGAATGGCGTCCTTGCTGAAGACGTTCTTGAATCCCACCTGATAATGCTTATCCCCGGATACCGGAGTATCCGCGCAGAACCTGGTAAGGATCACCGCAACGAGCATCAGAGCCGCGCTACACAGGAAGGTCTTCTGGTAGCCTATCTTCTGCGAAAGTTCAAGACCTATGCTGGGGCCTATCGCCTGCCCGAACGCCTGCGTTACGGTATAGAGGGACACGCCCTTGCTGTACGATTCCCTTGGAAGAGCGCTGGCAACTATGGACAGGCCCATGGGACCCGCGACGCCTATCCCAAGGCCCTGCAGCGCCCTGCCTATCATTATCCAGGTAATGTTTCTCGATAAAAAGAACACCACGAACGACAGCGTCGTAACAGACAGCGCTATCGTAAGGATGTCCTTCTTGTTGAACATGTCGTATGTAGGGCTGGTGATCGGACGGAACGCCAGGGCCGTGCCCGCGTAAAGGCCCGAGATGAGGCCTATCAGGCTTGCCGTGGCTCCCAGGGAATCCGCGTATTTAGGGACCAGCGTGTGCGCGACAAACTGACCCATGGTCTGGAAAAGTGCCACCATGAATATAGCAATGAACGCTTTGTTCCAGATGCGTCCGGATCCCTTAGCCTCTCCGCCGTTTACTTCCGGGGAGATCGGGGAACTATTATCCTTGCCCGTACCTCTCATTTCTGTCTTTTTCGTCCGCTATCGTTAAGGCCGTGCGGTAAGCCGAAAGCAGCGCCGCCGAAAGCAGGACAGCGCCTACTATGTCCGTAAACCAGTGGACTCCGGAGATGGTCCTGGTTATAACCATAAGGACCGCCAGCGCCCAGAGCACGATCTTCGAGAGCTTCTTGAACGCCGCGCTTCCCTTGGCCCTGCCCAGCTGCACAGCCGCGCTTAAGAAGGCGCAGACCGCCAGCATGGTGTGGGACGACGGATATGAGCTCTCCAGAGCGCCGTCCTCCAGAACAGGTCTGTAGTTGACCGTCACCTTGGCGAAGAGCACGTAGAACACCGCCAGGCACACGTACAGCGCGCCAAGCAGAAGTATGCCGTTGCTTACGGAACCCAGGCTCTTGGTCTTTAAGAACTCCAGAAGTCCCATGAACGCGAAGAACACGCATACCAGTATAGCCAGATATCCCAGCAGTTTGCTTACTTTATAGAACGTTCCGCTGTACGGGAACATCTTGGCGAACAGTCCGTTTATTCCAGCGAATCCTACGCTGCTGCCCTGCGGGCCTATGGCTCTTACGTCCAGCTTGCAGACCAGCACCGTAAACAGTATGAACGCCGCAAACAGCACGGCAGTCCTTATTACTCCTTTTTTGCTATCCATTATTCCTTTACGTATCCCTTTTCCCTTATTGCTTTAAGCGCAAGCTCCACCGTGCTCTTTATGCCGCGCCTGGAGGTGTCTATCACGACGGCCTCCGGAAGCTGCGTAAGCGGGCTGTTTGCCCTGTGAGAGTCGCGGTAGTCGCGCGCTTCTATTTCTTTCTGTATCTGATCCACGTCGCAGGGCTGGCCGGCGGCCTTCATGTCCTCCGCGCGCCTTTTGGCGCGGACTCTGGAGGATGCTGTTACGTAGAACTTTATCTCCGCGTCCGGGAACACCTTGGTGCCAATGTCGCGCCCGTCCATTACAAGGGACTTGCGCTCCCCCATCGCCTGCTGCAGAGCCACGAGCTTGTCGCGCACAGCCTGCACCGCGGATGAAGCGGACGCCATCTCCGACACCTCCTGGGTGCGGATGAGACCGCTCACGTCCTCGCCGTCCAGGTAGACCTTTCCGGCGGAGTAGTCCACGTCCGTAGTGGCCAGAAGCTCCGCCAGAGCCTTAGGATCGTTGTAGTCCGTTCCGGTCCTGAAAAGCTTAAGCGCTATGGCCCTGTACATGGCTCCTGTATCTATGTAATCTATGCCCAGCTCCTTGGCGATGCACTTTGCTATTGTGCTCTTGCCTGCTCCGGCCGGGCCGTCTATGGCTATGCGGAAAGGCTTCATTTTTCGGCCTCTGCCAGCTTCTTAAGTTTCTTCTTGCCTGCGGCGTCCGTACCCAGAAGCTTTTCTATCTCCGCTATGAAGGTGCTTACGTCCTTAAACTGACGGTACACGGAAGCAAAGCGCACGTAGGCGACTTCGTCCAGTTCCTTAAGCTTGTCCATAACGACCTCACCAATGAACTGGGTGCTTACTTCCTTCTCCATCATGTTGTTGAGGCCGCGCTCCACGTCGTCCACAATGGCCTCCATCTGGGCCAGTGTTACCGGGCGCTTTTCGCAGGCGCGGATTATGCCGTTAAGGATCTTGTTCCTGTCGAAGGATTCCCTGCGGCCGTCCCTCTTAACGACCATGAACAGCATCTCCTCCACCTTTTCGTAGGTGGTGAAACGCTTGCCGCACTTGGGGCACTCGCGTCTTCTGCGGATGGCTTTCCCCTCCTCCGTGGGCCTCGAGTCTATAACCTTGGTATCCGGTTCGTCACAAAACGGGCACTTCATAACTGCATCTCCTGCCTGACGGCACACAACAAATAACTTCTATCCTTTTGATTTTACGCTATATATAGTGGTTTATCAAGAGTGAATTGTATGATATAATGTTTCGGCTGCTCTGCAGCGCAGGAGGCGGAGAATGCGTTACTGACGATCCTTATGACTGAAATGACACTGCCGAAGTGCAAGTCCGCATTAAGGCAGATCAATGTTAACTAGCTGCAGATCATAAGGAGAAACAAAATGACAAGAGAAGAAACGGCGGCTCAGATAAGCCGCAGACGCATATTCGGAATAATATCGCACCCGGACGCCGGAAAGACCACGCTTACGGAGAAACTGCTTCTCCACGGCGGCGCCATCCGCGAGGCCGGCACTGTTAAAGCGCGCAAAAACGCTAAGTTCGCCACCTCCGACTGGATGGAGATAGAAAAGCAGCGCGGCATCTCCGTTACCAGCTCCGTAATGCAGTTCGAGTACGAGGGCAAGGTGATATCCATAATGGACACGCCGGGCCATAACGACTTCGGCGAGGACACCTACCGCATACTCACCTCAGTGGACAGCGCCGTAATGGTGATAGACGCGGCCAAGGGCATTGAGGCGCAGACCAAGAAGCTGTTCGCGGTCTGCAAGATGCGCGGAATACCGGTATTCACCTTCATGAACAAGCTGGACCGCGAGGCCAAGGACTTCCTGGAGCTGCTCTCCGAGCTGGAGGACATACTGGGAATGCCCGCGGCGGCCGTCACCTGGCCCATAGGCTGCGGCCTCAACTTCCAAGGAATATACAACATCTTAAGAAACGAGGTCTACCTCTACAGAGAAAAGACCACACTTAAGCTTGGACCGGACGGAGTGTTCGGGCCGGAGCTGGAGGACATAATAACCATAAACAACCTGCGCGCCCTGCGCGACCAGATAGAGCTGCTGGAAGGCGCCGGCTACCCGGTGGACCCGGAGGCGATATCCGCGGGCGAGCTTACACCCGTGTTCTTCGGATCCGCGCTTGCGGACTTCGGCGTTACGGCATTTCTGGAGCACTTCCTGGAGATGTCCCCTGCCCCCGGACCGCGCAAGCTTGCGGACGGCGGCGAAGTGGACCCGCTGGATCCCGCGTTCTCCGGCTTCGTGTTCAAGATACAGGCCAACATGAACCCGGCTCACAGGGACAGACTGGCATTCTTCCGCATATGCTCCGGAACCTACACGCACGGCATGACGGTAACCCTTTCCCGCACCGGCAAGCCCATAAAGCTTTCGCAGTCCACGCAGCTTATGGCAAACGAAAGGGAGAACGTGCAGACAGCCATCACCGGAGACATAATAGGCATCTACGACACGGGCAACTTTCAGATCGGAGACACGCTCTGCACTACCAAGGAGCCCATATTCTTCGAGCCTCTGCCCACCTTCCCGCCGGAGCTGTTCGCCAAGGTGTCCGCAAAGGACAGCATGAAGGCCAAGCAGTTCAACAAGGGCGTGGAGCAGCTTGCTCAGGAAGGCGCCATACAGGTGTACCACAACGAGTACAACGAGGTGGTGATCGGAGCCGTGGGACAGCTGCAGTTCGAAGTGTTCAAGTACCGCATAGAGAACGAGTACAACGCTCCGCTGCGCATGGACGAACTGGACTACAGCGTCGCGCAGTGGATAAAGGATACGGACATGGAGACCGTTAAGCGCTGCCTGGACAGCCGCACCATGCTGGTGTTCGACCGCTTCGACAGGCCCCTGCTGCTGTTCCCCAACCAGTTTACGCTCAACTTCTACCGCGAACGCTTCCCGGACGTTAAACTGGTAGACGCCACGGAGATATAATGGACGGATATATCGTGGGCGCAGGCGGCGCCAACTTCGACATCCATATAAGGACGGACAAAGCTCCGGTGCTGCGGGACTCCAATCCCGGGCATCTTCGCACCTCCGCGGGCGGAGTGTGCCGCAATATAATGGAGAATCTTGCCCGACAGGGGGACGAGTGCGTTCTCCTGTCTGCCGTGGGATCGGACCACTTCGGAGACGCGGTGCTTGCCGCCTGCAAAGAGGCCGGAATGGACGTTTCGCGCGTGCTGCGCAGCGATAAGACTCCCACATCCGCCTACATAGACATACTGGACGACGACGGCGACATGTACCTTGCCGCCAACGACATGAGACTTGTGGCCGAGATACCCGCGGAGTACTTTAAGAATAACGCGGAGCTTATCGGCGGAGCTGCCGCCGTGGTAATAGATGCGAACCTTAGCGAGGCTCAGCTGAGCGCCATATTCCAAGCGACGGAAGGCTGCCCGGGATCGGAAGCCGGAACTGACGGGAGCACCGGACGAGTCCCGGTGTTCGCGGACCCCGTATCCGCGGCAAAGTGCGGCGTGCTGAAACCGTTCCTGAGCAAACTGACTCTCATAAAGCCCAACCGCATGGAACTGGAAGCGCTTTCCGGCCTGTCCTGCGGCACGGACGAAGAGATAGCAGACGCAGCGGAAGAACTGCTGCGCTGGGGAGTAAAACAGGTAGTGGTCTCGCTGGGCGAGCGCGGCTGCTGGAGCTTCGGAAGAGGCGCGTCCCTTATCCGCGGCATAGACTGCAGTCTGCCGGTGGTAAACGCTTCCGGCGCGGGCGACGCCTTCATGGCAGGTCTGGTCCACAGCTTCCTGAACGGAGCGGACAAGGAGACGATGCTCCACTACGCCCTGGCCTGCGGACGCATAGCCACCCTCTCCGAGGACACCATCAATTATTGCTTAACGGAGGAGTACGTGTTCAGATTCATGGACAAGTACCCGGTAAAATAAAGGACGAAACAATGAACGCAGAAAAGTATCTGGACATCAAGCCGGAAGTAGCGAAAGCGCTTAAAAAAGGAGCTCCGGTGGTAGCGCTGGAGAGCACCATACTCAGCCACGGCATGCCCTTCCCGGAGAACCTGGGATTCGCGGCGCAGGTAGAGGACGTCATCCGTCAGGAAGGCGCCGTTCCGGCGACCATGGCCCTAATAGACGGCCGTATAAAAGTAGGTCTGGACGAGGAATCGCTCAGAGTGATGTGCGAGGCCAAGAACGTCGGTAAGGTCAGCCGCAGGGATTTTGCGGTATACCTGGCGGAAAAGAAGACCGGAGCCACCACAGTCGCCTCTACCATGATGTGCGCGGCGGCCGCAGGCATTAAGATCTTCGCGACCGGCGGAATAGGCGGCGTACACAGAGGCGGCGAGGTATCCATGGATATCTCCGCGGACCTTCAGGAGCTGGGCAACACCCCGGTAGCCGTGGTCTGCGCGGGCGCCAAGCAGATACTGGACATAGGCCGCACCCTGGAGTACCTGGAGACCATGGGCGTGCCGGTAATAGGCAACGGCACGGACGAGTTCCCCGCCTTCTACTGCAGGAACAGCGGTCACAAGCTGGACCTTGCTGCAAAGGACGAAGCTGAGATCGCAAGGATAATCAAGACCTCCGCGGACCTTGGACTTAAAGGCGGCATACTCATCGGAAACCCCTGCCCCGAGGAGTACGCCAAGGACTTCAACGAGATGGAAGTAGTCATCCGTCAGGCGATGGCGATGGCCGACGCCAAAGGAATACACGGCAAGGCGCTTACACCCTTCCTGCTGGCTACGATAGTGGAGCTGACCGGCGGCGAATCGCTTAAGACCAACATCCAGCTGGCTCTCAACAACGCACGCTGCGCAGCAAAGATAGCCGTAGAGCTTTCGAAGCTGTAGCACAGCCGCGCTGCCCGATCGGGTGCGGAAAGATCCCGACCGGCGGGAAACAATAACGGAAATTCAAAAGGACCGCGGAGCTTCGCGGTCCTTTGTTGTTTCTGTTTTATATTTATATCCTTACTCCAGCGCCTGAGCAAGGTCGGCGATCAGGTCTTCCTTGTCTTCCAGACCGCAGGATATGCGAACCAGACCCGCAGGGATGCCTGCCGCGGCAAGCTGTTCGTCGGTCATCTGACGGTGGGTGGAAGTCGCCGGGTTAAGGCAGCAGGTGCGCGCGTCAGCCACGTGGGTCTCTATCGCCGCAAGCTTAAGCTTCTTCATGAAGGCCTCCGCCGCCGCGCGGCCGCCCTTGATCTCGAAGGACACTACTCCGCATCCGCCGTTTCCGAGGTACTTCTGAGCTCTCTCGTAGTAGGGGTCGCTCATCAGTCCGGGATAATGCACTGCCGCTACCGCCGGATGCATTTCCAGGAACTCCGCAACGGCCTGTCCGTTCTCGACGTGCTTCGGCATACGCACATGCAGGGACTCCAGTCCCAGGTTAAGATAGAACGCGTGCTGCGGGGACTGTATGCATCCGAAGTCCCTCATAAGCTGGCTCGTGGCCTTGGTGATGAAGGCTCCGGCGTTGCCGAACTTCTCCGCGTAGACTATGCCGTGGTAGGACTCGTCCGGAGTGCAAAGCCCGGGGAACTTGTCCGCGTGGGCCATCCAGTCGAACTTTCCGGAATCCACTATTGCTCCGCCTACCGCTGTGCCGTGGCCGTCCATGTACTTGGTGGTGGAGTGCGTAACGATGTCCGCGCCCCACTCTATGGGCCTGCAGTTTACGGGCGTGGGGAAGGTATTATCCACGATAAGAGGAACTCCGTGATCGTGCGCCGCCTTGGCGAACTTCTCTATGTCCAGAACGGTAAGCGCCGGGTTGGCTATGGTCTCGCCGAACACCGCGCGGGTATTGTCCCTGAACGCCGCGTTAAGCTCCTCTTCCGTGCAGTCCGGGGATACAAAAGTGGACTCTATTCCCATCTTCGCCATGGTGACGGAGATCAGGTTGAACGTTCCGCCGTATATGGAGGACGACGCTACTATGTGGCTGCCTGTCTCGCAGATGTTGAACAGCGCGAAGAAGTTGGCCGCCTGGCCGGAACTGGTAAGCATGGCCGCCGTACCGCCCTCGAGCGCGGCTATCTTAGCCGCGACGTAGTCGTTGGTGGGGTTCTGGAGCCTGGTGTAGAAGTAACCGCTGGCCTCCAGGTCGAAGAGCTTTCCCATGTCCTCCGACGTGTCGTATTTAAACGTTGTAGACTGTATTATAGGTATCTGGCGGGGCTCGCCGTTTGCCGGCGTGTAACCTGCCTGAACGCATTTTGTACCGATCTTCTGATCCTTCATGATCTGCCTCCTTAAAGACTGAACTTATCAGTAATTATACTAAACTTAAGCGGGCGAATAAAGAAGCAATTTGCGCCGCTTTTTCATATTCGCCGCAAATGCCGTTCTCCGCGTGATATAATGGATAAAAGAGGTGGCAGACATGAGAAACGATCACGAGATAAAACAGCGCCACGCCCTTCTGGACGAAAACGGACATCTTATCGAGCCGGGCTACACCAAGGGCCTTCTTATGGATTACGACCGCTCCAAGATAAAGGGAGGAGCCATGCGGATCAAGGAGTGGGACTACTATCTGATAACCACGCGCGACTACGCGGTTGCGCTTACGATAGACGACAACTCCTACATGGGTCTGGACAGCATATCGCTGCTGGACTTCGAAAAGCGCTGGGAGCACACCAGCAGCCCCATGGGAATACTTACCCGGGGCAAAAAGAACTTCCCCGCAGGCTCGGACAAGGGCGATGTTAGGACCTCCGGAAAAGGCTACAGCATAAGCTTCGAACACCTCGGAGACCACAGGCTGCTGCGCTTCCACATGGACGATTTCTGCGGCGGCAACCCGATAGACGGCGAGCTGCGCCTGGAGAACCCGGAGCAGGAATCCATGGTGATAGTAACGCCCTTCGCCGAAAAGAAGACGGCCTTCTACTACAACCAGAAGATCAACTGCCTTAAGGCCTCCGGCAAGGTGGAGTTCGCGGGAAGGATCTACGATTTCGACCGTCCGGACGCTTACGGCGTGCTGGACTGGGGACGCGGAGTCTGGACCTACAACAACACGTGGTACTGGGGCAGCGCCTCTGGAACGGTGGAAATGCCGGCAGACCGCGCAGGAGAGGCTGGCAGCGCCGGAACGACGGTCCGTGTGCCCTTCGGCTGGAACATAGGCTACGGATTCGGAGACACCTCGGCCGCTACGGAGAACATGTTGTTCTGCGGCGGCAAGGCTCACAAGCTTTCGGAGGTAACGTTCAACATCCCGCAGAAAGACGGCAAGGACGACTACATGAGTCCCTGGACCTTTACGTCAGACGACGGACGCTTCGAGATGGACTTTAAACCGATACTGGACCGCGCCGCATGCACGGACTTCAAGATACTTTGCTCCGACCAGCACCAGGTGTTCGGGCTTTACAGCGGCAAAGCAGTGCTGGACGACGGCACCGCGATAGAAGTAAAGGATTTCCTGGGATTCGCCGAAAAAGTGCACAATAAGTGGTAAAGCAAAATCCCCACTTCAATGAAGCGGGGATTTTTGACGACTGATCGCCGTCTCATACATCCGTCACATTTCCGTGATCGTTATTCCTTCGCCGCTGCCCTCGATAAGCGTATACAGCAGCCTGCCATCTCTGTCCAGATAAGATGTCTGATGCAGCCGGCCGTCCAGCTCATAGATGCATGTCAGCATATCGCCGTTGCTGAGATCTATCGTCTCGATCCATATTCCGTCCTGATACATAATTACGGAGTTTGATGCGCTAACGTCTTCTTTAAGCGATAGTCCAAGTCGTGCCAAAGCTTCCGGAATATCTGTGTTCAGCCTTTCCTTCAGCAGTTGACTTTCAAGAGGTTCAGACTGAGGCTCCAGCTGGAGCACATCTGTCAGCAGCTGAAGGAATCCTGCGTACTTTCCGAGGTATTTAATGCTTTCGGCATAATGGACAGGAGCAAAATACTCTGTCATTCCCGGATATGGTGCCGCAAGCAGCTTCGCTGCCGCTAATGCGTCCTCAGAAGTGACCTTGATCACAGAATAAATGCTTTCATTCAAATACGTATGGTACTCGACATAGTCCAGGTTTTCTATGAGCGCAAGCAGCAGACAGGCATGCTTTATATACTCGTCTTTCGCAGCGACTCTGTTCGGCTCAACGTCCAGTATAATGCCATACGGTCTGGATGAAGTCTCAAGCTGGAACTCCTGTTTGCAGACCACAGCCATTCCCGGATACTGCAGCACTTTAAGCAGTTCGCTCACGGCCGGCGCATCACCCACGTATTCCACCTTTTTTGCGAACATCCTTCCCACATGATCCTGGATCAGTATCCCGTCCTCGAAAAGAATCGTCCCGGAAGCATCTATTATTTGTCTTACATCGTTTTTGGCGGTGTATGAAGCGCTGTTCCAATTGTTTTTTCTAAGACCGGCATTACATGTCCGCACTCCGACTGTAACTACGCCGTTCTCTTCGGAGAACTCTATCCCGGAAACCACAAGAGTCGAATCATTGATCTGCGGAAAAGCCTTTATCTCTTTTCCGTTTACAATGCTGACGCTTACCGTTACGGACTTATTAAGGCGGCCTATGTAATAAATCTTCAGGACTCCGGCCGCTATCACCAACAGTGCTGCACAGACTAATACCAAGGCAGTAATTCTGCTGCGCCTTCTCACCTTTTTAAGGTAGTCTATCTCTTTGCCATCGCGCTCCTGGGTGATCTTTTCGTTCTCCAGCATCCGTCCGCTCATGGCTTCATACTGACTGCGGCAATCTTTGCACTGCTTAAGGTGCTCCATGATATCCTGCGATGTCTCTTCACTTGTAAGTCCGTCGATATAATGCGGAAGCAGATCTTTTACGATATGGCATGACAGTTTTTCACTCATTTTCTGTAAGCTCCTTCCGAAGCGCCGCCTTGGCGCGATAAAAAGTGACCCTTGCCCAACCCTCCGGCTTGCCGAAGATATCGCCTATCTCCTTAAAAGACAGGTCGGAGAATGCTCTCAGGTGGACAACTTCTCTTGCCGGTTCCGGCAGAGAGTGTATGGCCCGGTAGAGTTCTGCCCTGCGTGCTGATGCTACAGCCGAGTCTTCCGGACCGGGCACCGAAGGCTCCATTGGCCCGGAGCCGAACAATTCATCGTAATTCTCTTTGGGCGGGTTCTTCCTGTAATACTCTTTCAGCTTGTTGGAGGCAATGGAACAGAGCCAGGTAGATACTCTGTACGAACTGTCATAACTGTCCGCATGCAGAACAGCCTGATAGAACGTCTCCTGAGTGATCTCCTCGGCAACATCCGGGTCTCCGGTCTTAGCAAGCAGCCACCGGTAGAGCATGTCCGAATATTCTCTGTATGTTTCCTCAATAGACAGCATCCTTGCCTCCTACGTCTATTATTGCAGAAACAGATGCAAATGTTACAAACAGATTTGCTTGTAAAAGATATTTGATAGACAGGTTGGTCTCCGAACTATACAATTACATCAAAGGAGCTGCTTTGTTATGGATATTGGTAGCAAACTTTTCGAATCGAGACGCGCCGCCGGACTGACACAGGAACAAGCCGCCGAAGCTCTGAACGTTTCCAGACAAACTCTTTCGAATTGGGAGAACAATAAAACATATCCGGATCTACTTAAAAGCATGGAGATCAGCGATCTTTACGGTATTTCCCTGGATGTTTTACTGAAGGATGGATCGTCTCCTTCAGAATACGCAATAAAAATCGCATCAGATCATGATCAGCAGGAAGATCGCAGAAAAACGACAGCATTATGGATAATGGCCTTCGTTTTGATAATGCTGCTGGCTGTTTCACAGTTTTTATATCTTGAGAGCCGGACGCATGGTTATGATCTCTTCTCCAAATACCAGAACGGAGTATCGATCGAGGGCTCTGACATGACCAAAAGTCAGCAGTATAACAATGGCGTCCGGTTGAGTTTTTTGGCGACCGGGATTACAACTGCTGTTTTCGGGATAGCTTCCGGCAGACAGTCTTCATCAAAGAAAAAGCTGATTATTAGGTTGCTTGTTGTAATAGTAGGCTGTTTTGCTGCAATTGTTTTGTTGTTCAGCAGACTGGATCCTTTTTCTGACGCAGTCGTAAATTATATCGATATTCCGGTTTTGGTTTTAATGATCCTGTTTATCACTTATATCGTTTCGAGATTAGTATATATGAGTAAGCGGCGCAAAGAATCTGGTGGTCTGTGAGGGACTTTGCGTCCGGCGCTTCGCGCAGTCCGCCGGTCTGCGCCCGCTCCGGCGTGCTCGACCCGCAGCGGTCCACCGGACCGCTGCGCCCTTTCGGGTTCGAGTCCCCACAGCCACAGCATCAAAAATGCCCACCTGAGAAGGTGGGCATTTTCTGATTGGTGGTCTGTGAGGGACTCGAACCCGCGGCATCATGGTTGTGACCCATGCGCTCTACCAGCTGAGCTAACAGACCTTACTGCGAGCGAAATAAAGTATAGCAGTTTGTTCCGCGGATTTCAAGAAGAATTAAGCGTTACATGTCCCCTATTTTGTAAAGCTCCCAGCGTATGTCGCGGCCTACGTATTTAAGGTCGTAGCGTATCTGCCTGCGGCCCACCATGCTTAGGCAGGTGTAGGTTATGCTGTTGCCGGAACCGGCTCTGTCCACGGCAAGATCCACGATGCGGTCCACCTTGATCACAGTCTCCTTTCCGTCCCGGTCCGTGTACCTGAAACGTACAGGCTCCGGCATTTCGCCGCATCTGAAAACTGCTATCATATCCACGGTGCACCTAACGGCTTTCACGGCAAGCATCTCCCCCGGTTCTGAGAGGGCCCAGGACCAACGGCCTCAGGGTCCTCCCTGCACTTATATTCTATCCCCGTCGTACTCAAAAATCAAGAACATTTGTTCTTTTTTGTTCGCGAAAAAACGACCGGCGATACGCACCGCCGGCCGCTCTCCGTTCCCTCAGGAACCATGCTTTTCAGTCGTTTGCCCCTTTCGCAAAACTCCTCTTATCTTCCCAGCAGGCCCTTTCTCTTCTTATAATCCTTCCTTACTTCCTCAAGGGCTTCTTCGTCTATGCTTCCGCAGCAGCGCAGGCTGCTCATTGCTCCGCTCACGGCCGAATAGTTTGTGCTGATGCCAAAGGCGTCGTTGATGAAAGTCGCGGAACGCTCCGGCCTTATACCCATCCTGCCGGCAACGCTTACGGCGTCCATGTTGGCGCCCAGGAACAGGAATTCCCAGCCGTACCTTTCCGTCTGGCGCTCTATCATCTGCTTCACCTGAGCGTAGGTGTACTCCCTGCTGGCGTTCTCCATGCCGTCCGTCGTGATCACGAACAGCGTCTTGCCGGGCACGTCCTCCGGCCTTGCGTACTTGTGGACGTTGCCTATGTGGTGTATCGCCCTGCCGACCGCGTCCAGAAGCGCCGTGCATCCGCGCACGTAATACTCCTTTTCCGTAAGCTTTTCGATCCTGCCGATGGGCACCCTGTCGTGTACCACTTCGTGCTTGTCGTCAAAGAGCACCGTGGACCAGAGTACGTCGCCGTCTTCCTTCTTCTGCTTCTCCAGCGTGGCGTTGAAACCGCCTATCGTGTCAGCCTCCAGACCGGACATGGAACCGCTCCTGTCCAGAATGAATACTACCTCGCAAAGATCCTTGTTTGCCATTTCCTTTACCTCCTTGAATCTCTCCGCGCGTACGCGCTTTTATTCTTACGGTCTAAGGATAGCAAATGAAAAAGAGCGCGGGGTCGCCTGCCGGGCGACTTTTGCGCTCCTTATGTTTCGTATTATTCCGGGGCCGGTCCGAAGTCTGCCGACAGCCCTTATTCTTCTGCGCCGCTGTCCGCGGGCCGCTTTTATTCCACCGCGCCAAGCGTGGGCTGCCCGAACTTGAACAGTATGCAGTTTATCTCGTAGATGTCGTAGATGCGGTGTTCTATGCAGTAAGCCATTATAAGGTCGAAGGTGCTGCTGCGCGTAAGAGCCATGCCCGCCTTAAGCAGCAGATCCCTGGTCTCGTCCATGTTCAGTTCCAGCGCCACGGCGAACGCCAGCGCGGTCTTCTTGGACGGGTTGTAGTCCGGATTGCTGCGTATCTTGGAGAAGTGCTTGCGGTCTATGTTGGCCTTCTTGTAGACCTCCGGATCCGTAAGTCCCTTGCGGTCTATGACGCGGAACAGATACTGCTGGAAGGACTCATCCTTGTCCTTTATGATGTCTTCTATGTCCTTGTCGGGCTTGCGTTCCGGCTCGGCTGGTCCGCCCGGTCTGCGTACCGGGCGTATGGACGGCAGTATTCCAAAGCCGCGCTTCTTCTTTTCGATCTGAGGATGCGGCGCTGCACCTCCGACGGGAGCGGAACTGTACGGTACTTCCGGGAAATACCTGCGTTCATCAGACTCGAAGACCTCCGGGCCATCGTCGAAACTGACGTTCCGCGAACTCAGGATCGCTTCGGGCTCCGGTCTTCTGTGCTGCCTTACCTTTACCTCGGACTCGTCTATGTACGACTTGATCTCCGAGAACGCCTTGCCGGAGACCTCGAAGGCTTTCCTGTCGTAGACCACCAGGTAGACGGTCATGTCGTTATCGAACAGGAAGCCGCTTATCTCCGAGACCGCGGTCTTAAGAGCGACATCCTTTGGGAACCCGTAAGTCCCGGCGGATATCAGAGGGAAAGCCACGGACTCGCACTTCAGTTCCCTGGCCTTTTCCAGCGATCCGCGGTAGCATTCAGCCACAGTCTCTATTTCCCCGGAGGTTCCGCCTTCCCAGGCCGGGCCGACGGTATGTATGATGTATTTCGCGGGCAGGTCGAAAGCGGGAGTGACCGCGCATTCTCCGGGGCGCAGCTCCCCTATGCCGCTCCTTGCGGCCAGCAGCTTGTCCCTGCCTGCCGCAGAATAGATCGCGCTGTCCACGCCGTCACCCACCGCTACGTTCGGATTGGCGGTGTTGACTATGGCGTCCGCGCGGACCTTGGTTATATCGTTCCGGATTATCTCTAATGGCATTTGCTGTTACCGTTCCTGTGTCATCTGTATTCGTCAAGGACCTGCTTCAGAAGCAGCGGGTCGTCCGTCATTATCGCGTCCGCTCCCAGCTCTATCAGCATGCGCATCTCGTCCGCGTCGTTTATGGTCCAGAACTGCACAGCTATGTTCCTGCGGTGAGCCCTCTCCACGATGCTTTCCTTTGTAAGTCCGACATGCACTCCTTTGATGTTGTACTCCACGGGTATCTGCAGGCAGGTGAAATCGACGCCCGCGAACAGGTTGACCCTGAGGAACTGCGTAAGGATGAACTTCGCCGCTCCGGAGGTGGAAGCTCCGCGCATCAGCGTCGGGTGGTTGTTCTTAAGATCCTCTTCGATCTTCGGATGGAAGGTGCCGACCACCAGATTGTTCCTGTAATCCGGGAAGCGCTCCGTAAGCGTCCTGTCTATGATCTCCGCGGCAGCGTATCCGGTCTCGCCGCTGTTCTTTATCTCGACGATGAACAGCAGGTCCTTTCTGCTGCCGTAGAACTCCTCCAGAAGCTCGTGGAACTCCAGTATCTTAAGGCCTTTCTCCTGCTGCTCGGCTTCGGTCAGGTCTCTGTAGATATACCCTCCGGTCGCGGGGTCCTTGAAATTATATCCCATGTTGTAGGCGCGGAGCTCCGCAAGCGTGTGCTCGGCTATCGTTACCTTTTCCGCGCCTTCCGGGCAGGCCATCCTGTTGATGGTGGAATCATGGCTGTAGACCAGATGTCCGTCGGCCGTCATCCACAGATCGGTCTCGCAGATCTGGATGCCGTACTCGTTTACAGCCGCGCGGAACGCCATGAGGGTGTTCTCCGGGTTGCTTACGCCTCCGCCGCGGTGCGCGGCTATCATGGGAAGCGCGTCCCTGGACTTAAGGAACGGGTTCTCCTTCGCGACTTTCCTGGGCGGGATGATGTTGATCACCACAAGAAACGCCGCTATCGCCAGCAGAACGCACAGCAGCAGCTTAATGCCTCCGCCCTTCTTATTTCCGTTCTTTTCCTTGCTCATCCCGACCTCCGCTGACCGTATACTAACTACTTTCATGGTAATTATATCATATAAAAAGCAGGGACAGAAGAATAGGTGAAAACGGCACAGACTTCGCCTGTAACTAATGACTTTTTCGGCTGCATAAGTATAATGACTTTACGGCACTGCAGCAGCGGTAGGCGGTAAACCCTTCGGAGTACGGAGGGTGCTTGTGCCCTCTGAATGCTTTATGGCAGGATTTACGCTGGGATACTATATCAAAAAACACAAGTGACCGCCCATTTTTTCCAGGTGAGGACGGTCACTTTGTGACTTAACTCCGAAGGGAGGACCGCCTGTCGGCAGTGCCTCTTTTCATTTAGACTATATCAAACTGTCGTAGATCAGTCAAGAAAGAGAGTTCAAATGATATGCGCCATGCCTTGTCAAAAGATTTTTAAATATTACTTGACAATTGTTAGGTACCGAAATATAATGGGGCCGTAGATAATAATTAGGTACCGAAACAAAATGAAAGGAGAATGATCAACATGGATAATACAGATATCAGAAAGAATGTTTTAGAATCCGCCTTCGGCCTTGCCAGAGCGATCAGACGCAGCCCCGGGCACATGCGCTTCACCCTTCCGCCCGCTGTCGAGAGAACGCTCATGGTGATCTCCGAGAACGACGGCATCAGCGCCGGCGAGCTCTGCGAGCTTCTGGACATGCGCCCCTCTTCCGTATCCGAGCTTTCCGACAGGATGTCGGCAAGAGGTCTCATTGAAAAGAAAGCTGACGAAGCCGACAAGCGCGTAAGCAGGATATACCTTACCGACCTCGGCAAGGCTCAGGCAGCGAGAGTAGCCGAAGTAAGGACAGAAGCCCTTAACAGCTTCTCCGCCTGCTTTACGGACGAGGAAGCCGCGCAGTTCTGCGAGCTGGCCGGTAAGCTTGCAGCCCATCTTAACGAGAACTCCGGAGACGGACCCAACGGCCCCTGCTGCGGACCGCACGGAGGACCCCACGGCCACGGTCATCACGGGGCTGCAGGATGCGGACACCACGGACACGGATCCGAAGGCTGCGGTCATCACGGAGCCCACGGCCACGGTCATCACGGACCGGAAGGCTGCGGACACCACAGGATCCACGGCAAAGGACACTGCCTGCACCGCCACGCGATGGGCAGGTTCTGATACACAACGTAAAGCCCGGGACTGCTTTTCGGCCCCGGGCTTTGCTATTACATCGATCTGTTAAGGACCCGTATCTTCCCGGGTCTTTTACTTCTTTTGCTCTTTCTCAGGCGCTTTATCTGCTTTCCGGTCTTCGGCTTTCCGCGCCTCGGACGGGTCGAATCCCACCCTCTCGAAGAATTTCAGCATGCCCTCCGGTATTTCCTCCAGATCCTGCATGCAGACGTCTCCCAGCTCCACGAGTTTGTTGGCGCCGTGGTAGTCGCTGCCCGCGGTAACGTACAGACCGTACTTTTCCGCGTATCCAAGCATCTCGCCGCGCAGCTTTGCCGTAAATCCGGAATAGCATGCCTCAACGCCGCGGATCCCCAGATCCATAAGCTTTTTAAGGCGCGACTCCATCTCCTCGCCTACGAACAGTTCGTCTCCGCTGCCGTACGACGGATGCGCCAGCACCGGCACACCGCCTGCCCCGAGTATGCCTTCTATCGCGAACTCCGGTCTAAGGTACTCGCTCTTGAAATGCTTTTTATTTATGAAATCCTTTATGGCTTCCTCTTTGGTCTTCGCGTAGCCGTATTTGACCATGAGGTTGCCCAGATGCGGCTTGCCGGGGTTGTCCATCGCGAACAGAAGGTCTACTTCCTCCTCCGGGAAATCGAACCCGTACTCTTCCTTCAGAAAATCCAGCCTCGCAATAAGCTTTACCACGCGGTTGGCGTGACCTTTTTTTACGACCTTTCTTATGCTTTCCGAACCGGGATCGTAATCGTATCCCAGTATGTGATACTTGCCTTCCTCGTCCCTGCAGGAGAACTCCACGCCCGGAACGAATAACGGATCGCCGGGGACAAGAGTCTCCGCGACTATGCCGCAGGCTTTCAAAGCGTCGTGGTCGGTTACCGAGAACAGCTGAATACCGGCATCGCGGACACGCGAAACTATCTCCGCCGGATCGTCAGTTCCGTCGGAGACAGTAGTATGCATATGCAGATCTATCCTCGGAATATCAGTCATTCCCGCCTTTCCCCGCAGATCCGCGCCCTACAGGCTCTTCTTTAAAGTAAGTATGTTCTGTCCGTCCTTATACTCGTAGTTGACGTCGTCCATGGTCTGCTTGACCAGGAAGATGCCCAGGCCGCCTATCTGCCTTTCGTCCGCGTCCAGATGGATGTTGGGGTCTTCCTTCGCCAGCGGGTCGTACGGAACGCCTTTGTCGATGAAGGTTATGGAGACCGTCACCGGATCTTCGGTCACTTCCACGCGGACCTTTGCCTTGCCCTTGTCCGGGGCGTAGGCGTAATGCGCTATGTTAACGAATATCTCTTCAGAAGCCAGCCTTATCTGCATCAGCTTTTTGGGCGGGCAGCCGAAGGCTTCCAGTTTTTCCTCTATGAACGCCAGGACTTCCTCCAGATTCTCGTCCGCGGCCTCTATCTCCAGTTCGTTGGGGCTGAAGATCAGCGTGTCCGTCCTGTCCAGAAGCTCCATCAGCTTTTCCTTGCGGTAAGCGACAGTCTGGCGGGCTTTCTCCGGATCGTTTCCTCCGCGCCTTATAGCGTGGCGCACCAGCCTGGTGTAGCCTACTATCCTGGCCTTGTCCTCCACCTCTTTGATCTTGGTGGGACAGTTGGTTCCGAGGTAAGCGGCCAGAGACTTATGCCAGAACTTTTCGGCGGTCTCGTGGTCGAAGCCCTGGAACTCCTTGATTATGGTGTGATCCTGCTCGGAGAAACCGATGAAAGCGTTGTACATGAACGCCAGGTCGAATATGGGGTCTCCAACGGACAGAGTATCCATGTCGATCAGAAGCACCTCGTCGCCCTGAAGCATTACGTTCTTGGTGTGGTAATCGCCGTGCATCATGTGATCCGTATGCGGGATGGCCTTTATCATGGTCAGCAGCTTATCCATGTATTCTTCAGGCAGATGGTCGCGCAGGAACTCCGCCCAGCCGACTACGGTCTCCTTCATGTCCGGAAGCTTGCCCTCGGGGACGACGGTGCCGTGGATCTTCTTGAGCAGGTCTATGTATTCCTTTACGCACCAATCCATCTTCTCCGGCTCCGCAGCCAGGATCTTGGAGAACGAACTGGCCTTCAGCAGCTCGAACACGGAGCCGTAGCTCTCTCCCACCCTTACCACATCGTAAGAGATGGCGGTGGGAATGCCCAGGATAAGAGCCAGCTTGGCCACCTGGCGCTCGTGCTGTATGTCCTCCAGAGCGTCCGCGTTGTTGTAGACCTTAACGACGTTATCCTTGTCTATGCGGTATATGGTGCCGTTGGCGCCGCGGCCTATCTCCTCGCATCCTTCGGTGGAGACTACGCGGTAGGCCTTCTCTACAGGCATCATCTCCGTAAAGCCGGTCATGTCCAGTATCTCGTAGACTTCGGAATTGACGTTTATTATCTTAAGCTCCGGATAGGACTTCTTAAGACGCAATATGACGCGCAGTCCCGCGCTGGAAGTGTATTCCAGATCCTGAGCGTCCAGAGCCACCGGAGCCGCGCTGTCCGTTCCGGCGAGCTGAGCAAGGATGCTCTGCTCCACGTCCGCGGCGTTGCCCGAATCTATCCTGCCTTTAAGCGCTACGACAGTCTGTTCGTTCATCTCGTTCACCTTTCTGTATCTGCACCGGACGGAACTCTCTCAGTCCGCTGTTCACGCGTTTTATCCAATTAATTAATTATATACGATTACCGCTGTGTTTTCAAACTGTATGCCCTCTCCGGGCCGATAGCAAAAAACACGAACAGCCCAAGACCGAAGCAGTCTGGGGCTGTTTCTGAATATCGTCTTTTACGGCGCAGATCAACCGAGGAGCAGCAGGCAGAACACCAGTGTGAACAGCGCTACCGTTTCTATTATACCTACGACAATGAAGTAGTTCGCCGTACCTTTGCCCGTCGATCCGAGAGCGTCGGAAGCCGCGGCCGCGGTCTTGCCCTGGAACAGAGCGGAAAGACCGATCGCAAGTCCTCCGAAGAGGCCTACGCCGAAGGCCAGTCCCGCGTCGGCGCCGCCCGCAACGGCGCTCCTTATGAAGTTCATAAGAAGGAAGCCGTAGATCGTCTGGGTGAGCGGAGCTCCCGAGAAAGCGATCATGATGAACGGAGCCGGCTTACCTGCCGCGTAGCACTTCTTCCACGCGCCTACGGAAGCCATTCCCGCAAAACCTGTTCCGAAAGCGGAACCTGCTGCCGAAAGTCCAAGCGCAGCAGCCATACCTACAAATGCCAGATTCATAATAGATCTCCTTTGTTTTCTTTATTATCGGTTTCTGTTTTATCTTGTTTATCGTTCTTTTTAAACGGTTCGTAGGCTATGCCGGTCCATTCCAGGCCTGCCTGGCCGGAGAACTCCAGCACGTTCAGGCGGACGCCGTGCACTACTACCGAAAGAAGCCCCATTATCAGGTTGAGTCCGTGGCCTATCAGAAGCACCACTATCGCGAGCACGAACCACGGTCCCTTGAAGTTCTCGGCTATGCCGTTGAAGCTCTGCGCTATCGCCAGCGAAGCCATGCCTACCGCGAACAGCCTTATGTAGCTCATTACGTTGCCGAAGCAGCTGATCGTATCCAGGAACACGGTGAACGCGTTGCCCAGACCCGCTTTTATGCCCTGGCCGAAGCTCTTGCCCGGCTCCATGCCGCCGAACAGCACCACTATCACGAAGGCCGCGATTATGACTATGAACACCGGTTTCATGGCTATCTTCTCGCCTATTACCAGGTTGAGGGACAGCAGGTACATGGCGCAGGCCGCGAACAGCCAGCCTATGTCGGCAATGAAGCTCAGGTTCTTTTCGCTTATCTTCTTGCGCACGCTCAGCAGGCAGCCCAGAGCTATCTGGATGACGCCGAGGGTGAACGAGAACTTCATTATCGTGTTCTGCTGCGCCGTAGCCGTAACTCCGAAGTACTCCGGATAGTTGGCGAACTGCGGTATCACCAGCGACTTCAGGAACGGAACCTTCATGGCCGCCTCGGAGCCGAACCACGTGCCCGTTATGGCGCCCCATATTATGGTGGCTATCGACAGCACATAGACAAGGAAGACGACGTTGTTCACCTTCTTCATCTTGATGGTCAGGACTATGGCTCCTATCAGGAACAGCACGCCGTAGGCCGCGTCTCCGATTATCATCGCCGTGAATATCGTGAAGAATATCAGGAACCACAGCGATACGTCCTGCTCGTTGTAGCCGGGCAGTATGCCCAGAACGTCGAACAGCGGTTTTATTATGTTAGTGATCTTGCTGTACCGCACCTTGGTGGGCACCTTGTCGTCGTCCTCGGCCGGATCGTCCGCGGCCCAGGCGGCTCCGTTAGCCTTTGCGAAATCCGCGAGCTTAGGCAGATCCGCCTCCGGCATGTAGCCGCTTATCCAGACCAGATCGTCCTCGCTCTCGGCCGTGGCCTCGGCTGACGAGAAGTCCGTTTTCTCCTGCAGTTTCTGCAGCTGGTCCTTGAAGCTCGCTTCGTATATCGAAGCCGCTTTCAGCTCCGCTTCGCACTCGGCGGTCTTAGCGTCGCACTCGGCGATGCTTGCCTTAAGCTCCGACAGACCCTTCTCCGGCATGGCCAGTTCCATGGCGTTGATCTCCGGAGGAAGCTTGCCCAGCACTGCCACGACAGCCATCTTATCCACGTCCGAAAGACGTATGAACTTTATGTTCTCGTCCGCGGTTATGGTCTCCAGTTCGTTCTTTCCGACGCGGTAGAAGTGGAATTCCAGACCTTCGTCCTTAAGCTCCGCTACCAGCTGCGGAGAGAAGTCTCCCCAGGGAGCGAGCCTTTCTATCTCCGCCGAGGCAGCGCTTCTTTCCTGCGTAAGCGCATCCTTTCTGTCGGCGGCAGCCCTTATCTCCGCGTACTTTTTCTCGAACTCTTCGTCCGAGAGCACAGGAGCCGGTTTCTGTTTCTTTTCCGCGTATTCCTTAAGCAGAAGATCCGTCTTTGTAAGAGCCGCGAAGCGGTCCAGAAGCTCCCTGTCGGCGTTCTTCTTTTCCGCGATGTGCAGGACGCCCAGATCCATCAGCGCGTCCAGCATCTGCTCCTTTTTGGAAGCCGACGACACCACGAAGACCTTTTTCATCTTTTCTATCATTTGGCGGCCTCCGTAAGTTTCTTCTTAGCTATCTTTCCGCGGACCACGGCGGCGGTCTGCTGATCGCCCAGATAGACCTCTATGACGCGTATGTTCTCCTTGGCCTCGGGTATCTTGACCTTTTCGAACAGATTAACGCGCTGCGAGGTGCTCCTGAGCTCCTTCTCCAGCAGTTCCTCCTGCACGGCCAGCGTCTTGCACAGCGCGTCCAGCCTTGCTATGTCGCGAAGCTTTACGACTGCGTAGTCCACCCACAGCGGATAGTCGTCCACGTTGTACTCCACGTCCTTGAACGTAAGCTCACGGAAGTTCGGAACTTCCACGCCGGCGATGTTCTCCTTTGTGTACTCCACGCGGTCCGGCTGCACCAGCTGCTGGAGCTTCCGGGTGTCCGCGAACTTCTCGTTTTCGCCGAACACTGCTACCCAGTCGTCCAGACCGGATACTACGCTCCTGCGCTGCTCCTCCACCTTCTCGTGCTCCGCCTTCACCTTCATGATGACGGTCTGCAGCTGCTGCTTTTTCAGCTGCAGCGTGGGAAGGTAGCGCTGGTACTGCTTAAGATGGTCCTTCTGCGTCTTTAATTCATTTTTAGTGAGTTTGACGTTTGCCATTTATTTCCTTACTCAACAGCTTCCTTGTTGGGCCATCTTTCTTTTATCAGAGCGGTCTTAAGACCGGTCTCGTTGGGCTCGAAGCACTCCGCGAGTATCTCCCAGCCAAGATCCAGCGCCTCTTCCAGAGGAATGTTCACGCTCAGATCCATGAGTCTGGACTCGAACAGCTCGCCGTACTTCAGCAGCTTTTCGTCCCACTCTGTCATCAGGAATCCCATGGATCTCTTCTCCATGCATTCCTTATAGGCAGCGTAGAGTTTTATCATTGCGTCCATAAGAGCGCGGTGGTCGTCGCGGGTATTGCTGTTTACGTTCTGCTTAAGACGCGACAGCGAACCGAACGGCTCTATCCTGCCGCCCTTAAGGTAGTACTGACCTTCGGTAATGTATCCGGTGTTGTCCGGTACGGGGTGGGTAACGTCGTCTCCCGGCATCGTGGTGACACCGAGTATGGTGATGGAACCCGCGCCCTCTATGTCCACTGCCTTCTCGTAGCGCGAAGCCAGGCAGCTGTAGAGGTCTCCGGGATAACCGCGGTTGGAGGGAACCTGTTCCATGGTTATCGCCATCTCCTTCTGCGCGTTGGCGAAGTTCGTCATGTCGGTGAGCAGTACAAGTACTCTCTTGCCGTCCAGAGCGAACTGCTCGGCTACCGCAAGCGCCATGTCCGGGACCAGCGTGCACTCTACGGTCGGGTCCGACGCGGTGTGCACGAACATTACGGTGTGGCTCATGGCTCCGCCCTTCTCCAGGGTGTTGCGGAACTCCAGGTAGTCGTCGTACTTAAGGCCCATGCCTCCGAGTATTATGACGTCTACCTCCGCCTGCAGCGCTATGCGCGCCAGCAGCTGGTTATAAGGTTCGCCGGATACCGAGAACACAGGCAGCTTCTGGCTTTCGACCAGAGTGTTGAACATGTCTATCATCGGGATACCGGTACGTATCATCTTCTTGGGGATTATACGCTTTGCTGGGTTGAAGGACGGGCCTCCTATGGTTATCATGTTGCCGGTAAGCTCCGGTCCCTTATCGATCGGAACGCCCGCGCCGTTGAATATGCGGCCCAGCAGCGCGTCGGAGAAGGACACCATCATGGGTCTTCCCAGGAACTTCACCGGGTCGGTGGTGCTTACGCCCTGACCGCCGGCGAACACCTGCAGGGAAACTATGTCCTTGTCCAGCTTGATGACGTTGGCGAAGCTGTCGCCCACCATGGCGATGTCTCCGTACCTTACGCCCTCGGACCTTACGGTAACGACGTTTCCGACTATGGATTCTATCTTCGTGTATACCTTTTGCATCGGATCTACGCCTCCTTTACAGCGGCTCTGCTCTTGTAGGACTCCGCTACTTTCTTACCCTGCTCGTAGTATTCGGGCGTCTGGTAGACAGTTCCGTGCCAGTCCAGGAACTCCTGCCTGAGCTGGTTGAAGAAGGATCTTATCTCCTTCTTGTCGCTTATGTCGTATCTGGCCATGAGCGCGTCGTAAAGCACCTCGAACTCCTCGCGCTGCCTTTCGGGAACGCTTACGGCATCCACAGGATCGAAGGAGTTCTGCTGCAGATATACGGCGTCCAGAAGCTCGCCCTTCTGATAGACTATGTAGTCCTCGGAAGAAGTTCCTTCCTCGCCTACTACCTTCATCATCTGGTTGATCTCAGTGCTGCGGATCAGTATGGCGCGGGCTTCCTCCACCCTTGCCATGTCCACGACGCCCTTGTATTTGGACCACGATTCCATGGGATGGATCGCGGGGTACTTTCTGGAGTCTGAACGCTCTCTGGAAAGTCCGTGGAAAGCTCCTACTACCTTAAGCGTAGCCTGGGTAACGGGCTCTTCGAAGTTACCGCCCGCCGGGCTTACCGTTCCGCCTATGGTTATGGAAGCTATGCTGCCGTCCTTAAGACGCACCTTGCCGGCTCTTTCGTAGAAGGCCGCGATGGTGGAGTCCAGATAGGCAGGGAAGGCTTCTTCGCCCGGGATCTCTTCCAGACGTCCGCTCATCTCTCTCATCGCCTGAGCCCAGCGGCTGGTGGAGTCCGCAAGCAGCAGGACGTCCAGTCCCATCTGCCTGTAGTACTCGGCCAGGGTGACCGCGGTGTAGCAGGAAGCTTCTCTCGCGGCTACCGGCATGGACGACGTATTGCATATTATTATGGTCCTTTCGATCAGGGACCTTCCGGTCTTGGGGTCTTCCAGTTCCGGGAATTCCTTAAGGATCTCCACTACCTCGCCGGCACGCTCTCCGCAGGCCGCCACTATTACGACGTCCGCTTCGGAGTTCTTGGCCTCCAGGTGCTGAAGCACCGTCTTGCCCGCACCGAAAGGTCCGGGAACGCAGAAGGTACCGCCCTTGGCTACCGGAAGGAAGGTGTCTATGCACCTGATCTTGGTGATCAGCGGTTCGTCCGGATGCAGACGCTCCGCGTAGCACTTTACAGGCTCCTTGATCGGTTGCGTGAACACCATCGTAAGTTCCTTGGTGTCGCCTACGCTGTTCTCCAGAACGGCTACCGTGGACCTTACGTTGTACGTGCCCTTCTCCTTTACCGACTTTACGGTCCAGCTGCCCTTAAGTGTGAACGGGACCATTATGCGGTGAGTAAAGAGCCCCTCCGGCACGGTTCCTATCGTGTCGCCCGCGACTACGCTGTCTCCGGGCTGAACTTCCGGTGTGAACTCCCAGTCCTTGTCCGGGATCGGATCCAGATACACGCCCCTTTCAAGGAAGAAACCGCACTTTTCCGCAAGCTTGGGAAGCGGGTTCTGCAGACCGTCGAATACCTGAGTCAGAAGTCCGGGCCCAAGTTCCACGCTCATCAGCTCGCCGGTGAACTCCACGTCGTCGCCGACCTTGATGCCGTTGGTCATCTCGTAGATCTGCATGCTGGCGCTGCCGTTGCTTACGCGGATGACCTCGCCCTTAAGGCGCTTGCCTTCTACGAGTATGTATCCCACCTCGTTCTTGCGGATCGATCCGGTAAAGCCTACGTTTACGAGGTTACCGTTGATACCTGTTACTTTTCCTTTTACTATATCCATAAGCTCTCCCCGTTATAAGCTCGTGACCCGGTCTTCCAGGTCTTTGAGAATATCGTTGAATTCTTTTTTACCTTTTTCTTTCTCGAAGCTGCTTACGCGCTCCAGAAGCTTAAGCTTCAAAGCGTATCCGAACAGCACGTAGTCGTCGAAACTGTGCAGCCCCACCATGACGTCCAGCTGGTCGAACTCGTAGTCCAGAAGTATGCGCTCCGCAGTCAGCGGGTCTCTGGCGCTTATGGCCGCGGACGCCACGGAAGCGGATGCAGGCTCCTTGTCCGTTACCGCCGGGTAAGGCTTACCCAGCTTTGCGCTCCTCTGGGAATTGAGTTCCTTAGTAAGACCGTTATAAAATGTGCCCCACTCGTCCAGCAGAGGACCGTCCTTGGAGGAAAGGGTAAGCCCTTCCAGCTGCCTGTAGGTCTCCTCGCTTACGTTAGCCTGGCACATCTTAAGAAATTCCGCATAGGAAAACGGCATTCCGCCGTCTGCGGAAAGCATCGGAAGGCTCGATATCAGGTAGTAATAAGAAGCCATCTCGTGTCCCCTCTTACAGACTGAGGTCCTTGAAGAACGGCATCAGCATCTGGGTTATGGCTTCGTCGGAGCAGTCGAAATAACCGGAGCCGTCCTTGGAAGCAAGCCTGAAGCCTGCCTTTACGTTCTTGACGGGCTTTATCTCCAGGCCCTTCTTGATCTCGTCCGCCAGAAGCGACTTAAGACCGTCGCTTACATTGCTGACTTCCGCGGTGTACTTGGACGCGTCCTCGTCGGTGAGCACGGCCTTTATCAGCGCGCCCAGGGCGTCGCCGCTCAGCGCCTTGTCCACGTTGGCGGAGAGGATCTTTTCGTACTCGGACTGTATTGCGGCCTTGAACGAGAGAACGGCGTCGCGCTTTGCCTGCTCGGCGCTTACAAGGGCATTTTCCTTAAGCAGGGCTATCTCCCTTTCGGAAGTTTCCTTAGCGAGCTTTGCCTGGGATTCCGCCTTGGATACGATGTCCGCAGCCTTCTTGTTGGCGTCCGCGATTATAGCTTCTGCTTCGGCCTTAGCGGTATCAACGCCCTCTTTCTTTATCGATTCGACAAGGTCTTTGATCTGCAGTTCCATAAGGTAACTACTCCTTTCGGTTTTGCTTGAATAATAACTATTTAAATATACCACTTTATAATGCAAAAATCATTCCTTTGTAATCTTTTCCCTAAGAACTTTTGCAATAATGCCCGAAAAACGCGAAGCGCGTCGAACGTACGGTCCGCGTCAGGCCTCTTTCTGCGGATAAGCAGGCATCCGCCGGGGTCCGGCAGTGCGTTTTCTTGACTGTTTCGCGGCTTTAAGGTAAAATATGCACCTCAAAACAGCAAAAAGTGTGTAATATCGCGCAAGGAAAGATAAACGGTGAAAGACAACTTCGACATTCAGAAACACATAGAGCAAGGCGTGGAGAAGATAATCGCGGACACCGTAAAGGCGACCCTTAAGGATCCTAAGGAGAGCGCGTTCATGGCAAGGTTCGCCGCGGCAAGCAGAAAAGCGTCGAAGCGCAGGCTGGAACTGGAAAAGGAAGACCTTCATGTTCCCGGATTCCTTATAGCAAGCATCACCAGCAGCTGCAACCTGCACTGCGCCGGTTGCTACTCGCGCTGCACCGGCGGCACGGAAGACACGGAGCCTCAGGAGCAGCTCAGCGCGGCCGACTGGGAACGCATATTTAAAGAGGCGGAGGACCTGGGCGTAAGCTTCATCATGCTGGCCGGAGGAGAGCCCCTTTTAAGAAGAGCCGTAATAGAAAGCGCAGGAAACACGCAGAGCATACTTTTCCCTGTGTTCACAAACGGAACCTACATGAACGACGATTACTTCGCCCTCTTCGACCGCTGCCGAAACCTGGTTCCGGTGTTCAGCATAGAAGGCGGAAAGATCGCCACGGACGTCAGACGAGGCGCCGGCGTATATGATCAGCTGATGCAGAACATAGACAAGTTCAGCAGCAAGGGACTCATCTTCGGGGCATCGATCACAGTCACCACGGACAACATCCGCGAGGTAACGTCTCCGCAGTTCCTGGACATACTGATGGACAAGGGCTGCAAGCTGGTCATCTACATAGAATACGTTCCGGTGGATGAAAAGACGGAGCATCTTGCGCCCACAGACGCGGAGCGCAAATACATGGACGAAGCAATGGCACGCCTCAGAAACACCTACAACGCCGTAATGCTCTCCTTCCCCGGCGACGAGCTGGCGGTGGGAGGCTGCATGGCGGCGGGCCGGGAGTTCTTCCACATCAACTCGCACGGCGGAGCGGAGCCCTGCCCCTTCTCCCCGTACTCTGACGTTAACGTTAAGGAGACCTCGCTTAAGGCGGCGCTCAAGTCCGAACTGTTCGGCAAGCTGCGTTCGGAAGGCCTCATAAGCGGAGAACACAAAGGCGGCTGCGTGCTATACGAAAAGAGAGACGAAGTAGCGGCGCTTACGAACATGCTCCGCGGGATCACCGGTTAGAGTATCCGGCGGCATTCCGCATACGCAGCTAAACGCGGGATACCGCAAACCGAGAATACTCAGGGACCGGAAAATTTAACGCAATAAAAGACCTTCCCCGAAAAGACATCGGGGAAGGTTTTTTCGTGTCGTTTTCTGACCGTATGTTTGGTTTACAGTCCTGCCATCTCCAGAAGGGTCGGGATCTTGGATTCCCAGCCCAGGGACATGATGTGAGCGCCCTGGCAGTACGGTTTGCATTCCTTTATGATGCGGGCCGCGATCTCCAGACCGGTGATACCTGCCTTGGCTCTTTCCTTGTCGGCAGCCAGCTCGTCTATCATCTCCTGCGGGATGGATATTCCGGCAACGTTGTTGTTCATGAACTTGCACATTCCGGCGTTCTTCGGGATGATGACGCCTATCTGTACGGGTACTCCGAACTTGGAGGCCTTCTCCATGAACTTTATGAACTTCTCGGAATCGAACACAGCCTGAGTCTGGAAGAACTGAGCGCCCGCGGCGATCTTTCTTTCCATCTTCGCAAGCTGAGCGTCCACGGAATCGCTGCAGGGGGATACCACCGCGCCCTTAGCCCAGGACGGAGCCTCTCCTATCAGCTCGTTGCCGCCCAGATCGTAACCGGACTCCAGGGTCTTCATGGTGTGGAGCAGGGAGACGGAATCCAGATCGAATACCGGCTTCGCTTCCTTGTTGTCGCCCAGAGTGGTGTAGTCTCCGGTAAGAGCCAGAACGTTGTCTATGCCGAACATCGCGGAGGTAAGAAGGTCTGCCTGGATGGCTATCCTGTTCCTGTCTCTGCAGGTCAGCTGGAATATGGGGTTAAGTCCGGCGTCCTTAAGAGCCTTGCACATGCCCAGGGAGGACAGGCGCATTACGCTGGACTGGCAGTCGGTTATATTTACGGCGTGCAGCTTGCTGAGGTATTCCTTGGCTTCCTCTACCATACCTTCCACGTGGCATCCCTTCGGAGGACCTACTTCAGCAGTTACTACAAATTCACCATTCTTAAATAATTCAGTGATCTTCATTATGTGCATCTCCTATCATTACTCAATTATAGTTTCTTTTGCTTCTTTGGTTGCTTCGAAAGTGGCGAAGTTGTGCATCTGCGTGGGGAAGTTGAACTCCTTGAGGCGTCCTCTTTCCTCCAGACGCTTGTAGATCCTTATCCAGCCGCATTCCATGCCGGGATCCACTTCGCACTTTCCGTCCTTGCTGGTTCCTCCGCAGGGTCCGTTGACCAGGCTCTTGGAGCAGGCAGTTATTGGGCAGATGCCTCCGGTAAGGTTCAGGAAGCATTCTCCGCACTGACCGCAGTCCACGGTAAGCGGGGTGACTCCCTGGAATCCGGGCAGGCGCAGCGTATCGCAGGCCGCGTATACAGGCTTGTCCTCGAAGCGATCGGCTACCGTCTGTACGCCTACGCCGCAGGAGAATACAAGTATGCAGTCCGCCTTCTCTATGTCTTTGCCGAACCACTTTATGCGTTCCTCCAGGTTGTCGGTGTTGCAGATGTAGTCGGTGGTCATGATGCCGGCAAGCTGTCCTGCTTCCTTAAGCTCTGCCTGATACTCGTTAGCCGCGGCTTCGGGGAAGCTTACTTCCCTGCAGCCGTAGCAGTTGATGACGAATACCTTTTTACCTTCGAGCAGCGGAGCGAGGGCTTCTTTGTTCTTAAGATTCGTTATAAGCATTTTACTTCATCCCCCTTACTGCCGATTTTCCTGCTCTTATGCAGTCCAGAAGCTTTATCTTGGAGGAGCAGATGTACTGGCAGCATCCGCACTCCATGCAGTCCATTACGTTCAGATCCTTGAAGGTCTGTCCGTCCGGTTCCGCAGAAGCTTTGTAGAACTGAAGCGGTCTGAGCTCAATCGGGCATACGTCCACGCAGCGTCCGCACTTGATGCATTCCTGCGGTACGGTGTGGTCTGTTTCCAGAGCGATTATGCCGTTGGTGCCCTTGTTTACGGGAACGCCGAGTTCATTGAGCACTACGCCCATCATCGGTCCGCCCATCTTTACCGTAACGTTGCCGCCGGTGATGCCGCCGCAGTAGTCTATTACTTCCTCTACGTCGGTACCGATCTTAACGAGGTAGTTGCCCGGATGGGCGATCTTCTCGCCGGAGACGGTTACGAGCCTCTCGACCAGCGGCATGCCTGTCTTAATGGCGTCCGCTATGGCCTTGGCAGAGCCTACGTTGCTTACTACAACGCCTACGTCTGCCGGAAGTCCGCCGCTGGGCACCTTGCGTCCGGTGGCGCGCTTGATCAGCATCTTTTCAGCGCCCTGCGGATACTTGGTCCTTGCCTGCAGAACTTCTATGTTTTCTACGCCTTCCAGCTTTTCCTTAAGGTTGGCTATGGCGTCCGGCTTGTTGTCTTCTACTACGATGATGCCCTTGGGAGCGTCGACGGCCTTCATTATGGCCTTCAGGCCGAAGATGACGTCGTCCGCGTACGCCAGCAGCGCTCTGTGGTCCACGGTGATAAGCGGCTCGCACTCGGAACCGTTGATGAGTACAACGTCTATCGGTTTGCCGGGCATCAGCTTTACGTATGTGGGGAACGTGGCTCCGCCCATTCCGGCGATGCCCTTCTCCTTAACGATCTCTACGATCTCTTCCTTGGTGAGCTCTTCCAGCGGCTTGGCCGGCCTTACGGACTCGTCCAGAGCGTCCTTGTAATCGTTCTTGATGACTACGGACATGACGGGTCCTCTGCTTCCCGGACGGTCTTCGACCGCGGTAACGGTACCGCTTACGCTGGAGTGGATGTTGCAGCTAATGAAGCCTGCAAGCTCGCCTATCTTCTGGCCTACTTTTACGTAGTCTCCCACCTTGACGATGGGGTTGGCCGGCTTTCCAACGTGCTGGGACATCGGGATGACCACTTCCGCGGGAGCCGGGAACGGCTTGGGAGCCATGTGCTCGGTAAGTTCCTTCTTCTCAAGCGGATGGATGCCGCCGTAGTAGCCGTCGAGCCTCTTGTCTCTTACGCTCTCCACGAACTCGTGGACAGCCTTGAAGTTGACCTTGGAATAGTCGCGCAGCTGTACGGGCTGGTTTACGAACTCCGGATTGCGGCCCTGCTTCTCCAGCCTTCTGTAGATCTTCTCCCAGGCGCAGTCCTTCTGCGGATCGATCTCGCATTTGCCGTTCTTTGCGCCGCCGCACTGGCCGTTGATAAGGCTCTTGGTGCAGTCGGTTATGGGGCAGATGCCTCCGGTGATGTTAAGATAGCACTGGTTGCAGGCGTCGCAGGTCTTCTTGGTAAGAGCCATGCCGTGGAAGCCGATGTAGTTGAGGGAGTCGGTGGCCGTAAAGACGTTCAGACCCTCCAGATCGGCTATCGTCTGCACGCCCAGACCGCAGGAAATGACGATGATGTTCTCCGTTCCTTCGGGGATCTTACCGTCCAGCTTCTGCCCGGTCTGGATGCTGTTGCAGAGGAAGTCTACGGACAGCGTTCCGGTGACCTTTTTACCCTGTGCCAGAGCAAGTTCTTTAACTTCCGCCAGTTCCGGTTCCTCCATGGTCCGGAATTCCTTAAAGCACTTGTTGCAGGATACGATGAAGATGTTGTCCTTGCCTTCAAGAAGGGCGTTCAGCTTTTCCGCATCCTTTAGCACATACTTAGTATAATCCACTATAAAATCTCCTTTCTGCGGGAGCCTTCACGCGCGGGCCCGCCGCCAGATGTACATATCCAAGTTATTGTATCAAAGTACGGTTATTTTCTCCATATGAAAATGCGACAAGTTTAACAAATTTTACTTGTCGCATCGTACAAACGCATCCGGAATAAAGGACCGGATCATCCGTTTTCAGATGAACCGGTCCTTTAAGCGTATATTAATTGAAGGAGGTCCGATAGATACTAAATTTGCATGTTTCCCGTAATGTACTCGTAAGCATCCCTGAGAGCCGTTCTGTGAGGCGGATGGTCCAGGGCGTCGTATGCGTCTTCGAACGTCATCCACTCCAGACTCTTAATTTCCTTTTCCTGTGGTACAAGGTCTTCCGACAGCGGTACTGCTGCAAAGAACACCACTTCCTTATCTTCGCCTTTTTTCGTTAAGTAGTGGACAGTTTTCCTGAATCCGCTGTCTATCTTTACATCCAGATTGGTCTCTTCTTTTATCTCCCTGGCTGCAGTCTCAAGTTCGGTCTCGCTGCCCTCCACATGGCCCTTGGGTATGGAAGTATGACCGGATCTGGTGTGCTCGATAAGAAACAGCAGACGTCCGTCTTCCACCTTATAGATTACTGCCCCGCAGGATTTTTCCAGTCTCATGGTCTGTGCCTTCCCAACGATGCGATCGATCAATAGAACTCGCGGATGTAAGCTTCAACGTCCTCTCTGCTGCCCCTGAACACGCCCGGCGTCTCCATCTTAAGGGATACACAGGCCGTGGCGTAGAGGAGCGACTCTTCCACGCTCCTGCCCTGCACACGCATTCCCAGGTACGCTCCGGTGGTGGTGTCGCCGCGTCCGGTCCTGCCGGAAAGGTTCCTTGCCTTTACAGGACAGGTGTATGTCTTCTCCCCGTCGAACACCAGCATCTCCGTATTGTGAGACACCATCACTTCCTTTGCGCCCCAGGCATACAGCTGCCTTGCCGCAGCTTCGCGGTCCGAAAGCCCCGTAAGGATCTCGGCTTCGGCGGCGTCGGTCTTTAGAAAGGCCAGATAAGGAAGATACTTCAGCTTATCCGGCCAATCGCGGAAGACCAGCCTGCCGTTTTCGTTGCAGCGTAGGAATCCCTGCGCGTCAGCGGCTACCTTGCCCTTTCCGGCAAGGAACTCTATAAGCTCTCCGGGGAAATCTCCGTAAAGGAGCCCTGCGAGATGGCATAACTTAAAGTCTATTCCGGGGACTTCATCCGGCAGAACAGGGCCCGACTGCGCGGCGCAGGATGAATTCCTGCGTTCCCTGTCCGCGGTAAAGTACTCGTTCCTCATTAGCGTGGTCTTTTCCGAAGGTATAAGGGCCTTGCTCCCTGCAGGCAGGTCTATAAGGTCCATTATGTCGGCATCTTCGGGCGCTATCTTGACCGCAGAGAACACCCTGGCTCCGGTGGCCTTCGCGGCCGGAGTGCAGTACGTTACAGCTCCGCCCGCGCTTCTGTCCTCAGCGCCTGTGTAGTCTATGTTCAAGTCCCTGGTAGCGGGACCGATTATCAGAATATCGTATTTTTTCATGTCATTTCAGTCTCTAAGCTTGAATGATCGTATTTCGGGATATTCCGCGATGCATTTATTGATCTCGTCCTGAAGGGTCTTGGAATGCATCTTTACGTCGAGCGTATATTTGAGTTTGCCGTCGAGGCGTTCGACGTCGGAATCCTCCATGACCATACCCCATTTCTTAAGCAGCGCGGAGAGCTTGTCTACAGCTGAAGGATCGTCGTCCAGAACTATCTCCAGCCTGGCGCCGCTGTACTTGTCGTTGCCTATGGGGAAACGGTGCATTATGAACTGCAGAAGCACTATGAACAACGTGGCGAACACCGCAAGGAAATACATCCCTGCGCCGGTTGCCATGCCTATGCCGGCAACGCACCATACACCTGCAGCCGTAGTAAGGCCTTTAAGCGAATGCTGCTGATAATCCCTGTAGATTATGCCGGCGCCCAAAAAGCTGACACCGGTAACGATGCCCGCCGCTATACGCGCGGGATCCGTGTTCCAGGTATGCGGACCTTGCTGGTTTATAAGGTCCAGGAACCCGTATTTGGAGATCATCATAAGCAAAGCGGACGCGCACGCCACCATGCTGTGAGTACGCACTCCGGCGTCCTTAAACCTCTTTGAACGCTCTATTCCGACTATGCCGCCAAGCACCGCGGCCGCTATCAGGCGTATCAGCATCTCCAGGATCTGGCCTCCGCTGAATCCCGCTATGAACTTGTCTATGAAAGCCATTTCACACCTCTGTAACTATTTTTTGTATCTTGCGCCCTTGCCCAGGACCATCTCCTCGTAGGCCTTCTGTATCCTGGCGTAGTTGCCGTCGCGGTCGAGGGCTATTCCGCGCCCTATTCCGTCTACCACTACGCCTCTGCCTATGGCGTCCAGTTTTTCGTCCAGCGATCTGAGCAGAGCCGGCGCGCTTCCGGGCTCCGTGCTTCTGCCGTCGAATATTACGTGGATGTAAACGTTCTCCACGCCCTCTGCCATCTCGGTAAGCATCAGCGGGTAGTCTATGCATCCGTGACTGGACTTTTCCGTGAGCAGCGCTATCAGATGCAGCGCGCTTCCGTCCTTTTTAGCGCCTTCTATGGCATGCATGAACACCGGGTTGGTCCTGAACGATCCGTCATTTATGGCGTTGTCCATGCGGACGTCGTCCTGCGCCACTATGCGTCCGGCGCCGATGTTGTTGTGTCCTGCTTCGGAGTTGCCGGCTTTTCCGGCCTTAAGACCAACGTCTTCCCCGGATGCCTTCAACTTGCTGTTGGGATACTTCACAAGCATGGCGTCCCAGCCCGGAGTGTCCGCAAGGAAGATCGCGTCGCCTTCGTCTCCGGAGCCGAACCCCCAGCCGTCGAGTATTATCAGCATCATCTTTTCGTTGGTGATGCCCTTCGTCTCTATGAGGCTGCTGCCGCTCATCTCCGCGGCCTTATCTATGCCCAGCACGCTCAGAACGGTCGGAGCTATATCTCCCAGTCTTCCGTCGCGCAGTTTAATGTCTCTTCCCTTGGGATCCAGGACAACGAACGGCACCAGGTTTGTGGTGTGCGCTCCGTGGGGCTTGCCCTCCTTGGTGTAGAGGGTCTCTATGTTGCCGTGGTCCGCGGTCACTGCCACCAGATATCCTTTATCCTTGGCGTAGTGAGCTACCTCGTCCACATATTTGCTGATCACAGCCGCCGCCTTAAGCTTGGCCTCAGTGTTCTGCGTGTGGCCTATTACGTCGCCGTTGGCAAAGTTCGTTACTATGAAGTCGTAGCCCTCGTCCGCAGCTTCCTTTACCTTTTCCGCAACGGTCGGCAGGCTCAGTTCCGGCTTCTGATCGAACGGGATGCCCTTGGGAGAAGGAATGCAAAGATCCGTCTCTCCGGGGAACGGCTGGTTGTATCCGCCGTTGAAGAAAAACGTCACGTGGGCGAACTTCTCGGACTCGGAGCAGTGGAACTGCTTAAGACCGGCTTCGGATATCACCTGAGCAAGAGGCTTCTGAACCCTCTCCGGAGCGAATGCTATCGGCAGGTTCTTGAGCTTTTCGTGATACATGGTCATTATCACGAACTCAAGGTCCTTCATGTACTCTCTTGGGAAGTGCTTAAACTCCGGATCTGTAAAGGCCTCGGTGAGCTCTATCTCGCGCTCTCCACGCCTGCAGCAGAAGACTACCTTGTCTCCGTCCTTTATCCTTCCGACAGGCTGTCCTGCCTCATCTTCAAGGACCATGGGCTCCAGGGAATAATCCGTCTGGCCTTCCTTGTATGCCCTTTCCACGGCTTTAGCCAGCGCGTCTCCTCCATGAAACTTACTCATTTTTATGCCTCCTTACTTAAGCGGCGGGAATATGTCCAGCAGCTTGGCGAAATGATCTATGAACAGGTCCGGTTTGTTTTCCTCGGTGACTTCCTGGGGCTTCTTGCCGGGGTACTGCACTCCTATGGTCATGCCCAGACCTGCGGCTTTAGCGCCTATTATGTCTCTGTTGAGGTTGTCGCCCACGTAGCATGTGCGGGCAGGATCGGAGCCGGTCTCTTCCAGAGCGTAATAATATATTGCGGGGTGAGGCTTTCTGATAAGGCACACGGACGACTGCTGGACGCTCTTGAAATACGGCCTCAGTTGATCCTTGTCAAGCCACTCGTCTACTTCTTCCGTTCCCACAAGATCGCTTACGATAGCCAGCGTGTAGCCCCTTTTA
>JAFRYI010000020.1 GCA_017437745.1 Bacillota bacterium | reverse complement strand
GGTAAGGCATACGAGGGCGGCGACAAGGAAGAACAGCACGGGGAGCGCTATTCCTATGGATCCCATCTGTTCCGCGTTGCCGGAATACATGTAGGTGGAGTAGTGGCTGCCGCGGTCCAGAACGGTCCACTGCGCGTCCGGTAGTTCTTCCAGTTTCTGCTTTGCCTTGCGTATCTCCAGCTCTGCCTTTTCTATCTCCGTGTTGAATTCCAGCAGGCCGTCCTGATACTCCTTAAGGCCTTCTTCGTACTTCTCTTTGCCTACGCGTATGTTGTATCGCAGGCTGCCGAGCTCTTCGTCGGCGCGCCGTTTGGCTTCGGCCGCCATGTCTATCTCGCGTTCGTAGACTTCGTAGTAGATCCTGTCCTCCGAGATGCCGTTGATCTTTTCGTAATATGCCGCCACTCCGCCGGGGTATTTGGCGTCCAGAGCGTCCATGCTTGCGCGGATCTGCTCGGACACGACGGATTCCGGAAGATTTCCGAGTATGCTGCTGTAGGCGTTGTAGGACGCGTAGTCCGCGCTTACCTGGGCGAGCAGCTCGTCGAAGGGCATGCCGCTCTCTTCCTCCGCCTGCGCGACATTCTGCTTTGCATTCGCGACGCCCGGTCCGTACTGCTGTTCCAGCGCGTTCTGCCTCTGGAGCAGCATGTTCATCGCGGACTGAAGAGCGTCTATCTGAGCCTCGCCGCTTATTATCTGGATGTTTGCTTCGTCCAGCTGCTTTTTGGCGTCATCCAGCTGCTGCTGGCCTTCCGTACGCTTTTCTTCCAGTTCCTTTTCGCCGTCCTCTATCTCCTTGCGGTAGTCGGCCAGAAGGGTCTCCTTAAGGTAGTCCTGCTGGGTGCGCACCATGGGTTCTATGTCGTCTTTGGCGGATGCAACGAAGTCGTCGTACCTGCGGCTGAAGCTGCCCAGTTTCGCGGCGTCTTTAAGCGTCGCGTATACCGTGGTGTAGTAGTCGGCCTTGAAGTTGAAGGCGGGTATGTAGATGACCAGATCCAGGTTTCTGTTGTGAAGCAGGCTGGTGCCCAGGGTCTTTGCCATGTACGCGGGCGTCTTTACGACGCCGACTATGGTGTAGGTCTTATGGTAGAGCTTTTCGTTAAGATCCTCGTCCTCGGAGAAGAGCGTGAACACTTCGCCCGTATGGCGCTCTCCCTTGGTCATTCCTACGTCCAGCACCAGAGCCTCGTCGTTGTTTACAGGCATTCTGCCGTTTATCAGCTCGAAACGGTCCAGGTTCCTTTCGATCTCTTCCGCGCGGGTGACCCTTACGGCGCCGTTCGCGTCTTCGCTAAGGACGTCCATGAACTTGCTCGCAAATACCTGATTTATGCTTTCGTCCTCCGATATGGCCTTCACGTCCTCCTTGCAGAAACCGTACGACGAATAGAACTGCAGGTCGTGCAGATCGTACTCGTCGGAGTAGCGGTCCACGCTGGTCTCCATTATGGAGCGCGTGGAAAGAAGACCCATCATGAAGGCCGTGCCTATAAGGACTATCATGAAGAGCGAGATGAATCTGTTTGAAGTTTTCCGTATCAGACGCAGTGTATCTTTGTTGAACATCGGAAAAAGGGAGCGCGTTAATTATCAGTATTCTATGTCTTCTATATTTTTGGGGCTGTCGTTTATCTCCACGGACTGTATCTTTCCGCTCTTGACGTGGATTATCTTGTGGCCCATGCCGGCCAGCGCGCTGTTGTGGGTTATCATGACTACCGTCATGCCTTTTTCGGCGCACATGTCCTGAAGCACTTTAAGCACCTGCTTGCCGGTAACGTAGTCCAGGGCGCCGGTAGGCTCGTCGCAGAGCAGGAGCTTGGGGTTCTTGGCCACGGCCCTTGCTATGGCTACGCGCTGCTGCTCGCCGCCGGAGAGCTGCGAAGGGAAGTTGTCCTTTCTGGCTTCCAGGCCGACCATCTTAAGAACTTCCAGGGAATCCAGAGGCTCCTTGCAGATCTGCCTTGCAAGGTCCACGTTCTCTCTTGCGGTAAGGTTCTGCACCAGATTGTAGAACTGGAACACGAAGCCTATGTCGTAGCGCCTGTAGTCGCAGAGCTGTCTGTCCGTGGCTTTGGAGATGTCGTTTCCGTCCACTGTTATGCTGCCGGAGCTTACGGTGTCCATGCCGCCCAGAAGGTTGAGGATCGTGGTCTTTCCCGCGCCGCTCGCGCCCAGGACCACGGCGAACTCACCCTTGTCTATCTGAAACGAGACACCGTCCAGGGCTCTGATCTCGACTTCGCCCATGGTGTATATCTTGCTTACGTCTTTAAATTCGATGAAACTCATGGCTTTACCTACATTAACGAGGAGATGTCGTTGTCCAGCATGGAGAGGAAGGAGTTGAGGTATATCTTTACCATGAAACGCATGTCTTCCTTGCTGCTTTTCGACTCTCTGAGTATCGTTTTAATGCCGCTGAATATGGAGTGCGCGTAGCACTGCGAAAGAATGGCCAGGCGCTCGTCCCTGCGGTCGAGCATGCCGAAGTTTCCGGCTATCAGCGCGGCTATAAGACCTGCGAACCAGTCGGTTATCTTCTTGTTGAGTTCCGTGCCCATCATGAGTATGCTGACCTCTATTCTGTGGGCGTCGTAGATGTCCACCAGACGGTCGCTCATGGTGCTGAGCCGTTCCCTGATCAGGGGCAGCGGCATGTCTATCTGCTCGTTCTCCGAGCCGAAAGAGATCAGACCTCCGCTCAGTTCCTTAACGGTATCGTCGAAGATCTTAAGAGTGGGGGAAACTATGATGCTGCTCAGTTCTTCCTTGTTTCTGAAGTACCGGTAAAGGTTTCCCACGGTCATCCTGCTTTTCTGGGCTATGCGCCTCATGGAGGAGCCTTCGAATCCGTGCTCCAGGAATTCCTCCCTGGCGGAATCCAGTATCGTCTCCCTTACGTCGTCTTTCTGTACCTGCGGCATAAATGAACCTCCGTTTACTTTTGATATTCTACATTGTCCGCAGCAAAAAGTAAACACGCGTTTACGGAAAAAGTCGTCAAATGAGTAAAAAAGTACTTTTTCACATAAAATACAAATACTACCGTTATAATCGGTCTGTTATTTGGTATAATAACTTATTATCCAATCGATACCATTCATTAAGTCAGGGGACAGACATGATCAAAAAGGGGAATAAAACAGTTTTAAAAGCAGGCGCGCTGATCATTGCGCTGCTGATGATCCTGAGCGCGTGCGCTCCCGGGAACAGCAACGTGGCGCCGAACAACAGCGTTCCGTCCGGACAGGGCGGAAACACGCAGCCTTCCGGCAATACGGAGCCGGGCGGCAAGGATCCTTCCGGAAACGAAGCCGATCCTTACGCCGGACTTAGCGGAGAGGAAAAACTGTACAGGCAGCTTAAGGATCTCTGCGACGCCGCGTGGAACAAGGGCGAAGGTGTGCTTAAGACCGGGAAGACGTACAGCATGACCACCTCGGTCCCGGGCGGAGCCAACTGGGACTCCGAAGGAACGGAAGTCTATACGACCAGCTTCTACACCGGTTCCGACGGAAGCGTCGAGATGGTGCGTCTTTTAAGCGCAGACGGCGGGGAGCCCAGCGACGGCGAACTGCAGTACAAAGGCATAAAGTACAAATACACCAGAAGGGACCACGAGCGCGATACCGTAGAGTGGGTGGAAGGCGCCGCGCAGGCAGGCTGCACGGAACTTCCCGCGCTGGAGTCTCTCATGTTCCGGCTTCCCGAATTCGAGGAACTGGACAGCATAAAGTTCGAGTATTCCTGCTACAAGCTTTCGGTAGGAAAGTCGTTCTTCCGCGTGCTCTCGGAGGACAGCGGCGTCAACAGCGCGTACTATACGCTTTCCAATGTCAGCGCGGAATATTATCTGGACGGAAACGGAGATCTGGCGGGATGCAGCTGGATGTACACGGAGAGCTGGAGCGCCAGCGGCGCGTCCGTCACCGATAACGTCTCGGCGGAAATAGAATTGCTGAAGGACGAGACACCGCTTCCGGCAACGTGGTTCAGGGACAGCAGCACCTACGTACGTCCGGAGTATCCGGAGATCACCGAGACCGCGAGGGAAGCGCATTACAACATTCCCGGAAAGATAGTCTTCGACGTGCGCGTCCCGAAGATAAAGGACGGCATGCCCGGAGCCGACAAGCTCAACAAGACCATCGAAAAGGATCTCGAATACGAGCTGACCATGGACGAAACTTCCCTGAACGCTGCGGAATACAGCGATTACATCTCCCGCAAGGCCGATTACTCCGTGATAAAGATCGGAAAGTTCTACGAGATACTTGTGGACTGCTCCGTAGGTTCCGCGGAGGGCTCCGGCGCCGCTACCTGGGGGCACAGGTATTTCTACGTGGCCGATAAGGGAGGCCCTGTCTCCGCGGAGGAGTTCCTTAAGATGATGGGCTACGATCAGGAGGCTTTCCTGGCTGCCGCGGACGAGGACGAACTCTACACGGACTACAGCGGAAGGAAGATGTCGGAGGACTTCACTTACGAGGAACTGCTCGGAATGTTCTATTTCGACGAGGAAGCGGAACTGGTGTTCGCTCCGGATCTTATGTTCTAAAGGTATTTAAATGATCAAAAGACTGGCTAAATGCATAAGGGAGTACAAGGTATTCACCGTGCTGTCGCCGATAATGGTGGTGGCGGAAGTGGTGCTCAGCGTGCTCATACCGCTTTACATGGCGGACCTTATCGACAAGGGCATAGACGTAGGCAACATGGACGTCGTAAGGAGCATCGGCTTCAAACTGCTGATCCTCGCGATCCTTTCCATGGTCTTCGGCGTGCTCGGAGGCATCTTCGCCTCCACGGGAGCCGCGGGCTTCGCGAGCAACGTCCGCAGGGACATGTACTACAACATACAGAAGTTCTCGTTCAGCAACGTGGACAGATTCACCACCGCGGGCCTTGTAACAAGGATGACCAGGGACATAACCCAGGTCCAGATGTGCTACATGATGCTTACCCGCATGCTGTTCAGGGCGCCCACGAGCGTGGTGTTCGCGCTGGTGGCGGCGTTCCGCATAAACAGCAGGCTGCCGCTGGTGTTCATATGCGTGCTTCCGGTCCTGGCGGTAGGACTTTTCCTGATAATGAAGTTCGCGTTCCCGCTCTTCGAGAAGGTGTTCTCCCTGTTCGACAAGATGAACACCGTGGTGCAGGAGAACGTACGCGGAATAAGAGTAGTAAAGACCTTCGTCCGCGAGAACGAGGAGATAAACAAGTTCGATAGCGTATCTACGGAAGTCCGCGACACATCTGTAAAGGCCGAGCGCATAGTCGTGGCGAACGCTCCCCTAATGACTTTCTGCATGTACGCCTGCATGCTCCTCATCTCCTGGATAGGCGCGAAGATGTGCGTGAATTCCAGCATGACCACCGGGCAGCTGATGAGCATGTTCTCCTACGTAATGCAGATACTGATGAGCCTTATGATGTCGTCCATGCTGATCCTTATGCTTACGATGTCCAAGGCTGCGGCGAAGAGGATCATAGAGGTCCTGGACGCTGAGACTGACATTGCTCAGCCGGAGTCTCCGGTAACGGAGATAAAGGATGGTTCCATAGTTTTCGACGACGTGGACTTCGCTTACGGAAGCGCCAAGCCCTGCATCAAGGACGCAAGCTTTACAATAAAGAGCGGACAGACAGTAGGCATAATCGGAGGCACCGGAAGCGGCAAGACCAGCCTGGTGCAGCTCATCCCCAGACTTTACGACGTAAAGGAAGGCAGCGTTTCCGTCGGCGGCACGGACGTAAGGGAACTGGATCTTGAGACCTTAAGAAAGAGCGTGGCGATGGTGCTTCAGAAGAACGTACTGTTCGAAGGCACCGTGGCCGGAAACATGCGCTGGGGCAACGAGAACGCAACGGACGAGCAGATAATCGAAGCTCTTAAGACCGCACAGGCCTGGGAGTTCGTTTCCAAGCTTCCGGAAGGGCTCGAGGCTCCGGTGGAGCAGGGCGGAAACAACTTCTCCGGCGGACAGAGGCAGCGTCTCTGCATAGCCAGGGCTCTGCTTACGCAGCCTAAGATAATAATATTCGACGACTCCACGAGCGCGGTCGACACAGCCACGGAAAGGGCCATACGCGAAGGCCTTAAGACGACCATGCCGGAGTGCACCAAGATGATCATCGCCCAGCGCATATCCTCCGTCAAGGACGCGGACATGATAATAGTCCTGGACAACGGACGCATAAGCGGCATAGGCACCCACGACGAACTGATGGCGGGCAACACCATCTATCAGGAAGTCTACGACTCCCAGACGAAGGGAGGTGACTTCGATGAGCGATAAAGAGACCAGGAAAAAGTCCAACGAGGAGCAGGGCCGCGGTCCCGGTACCATGGCTGCAGCTCACGGCAAGATAAGGCTGGACAAAAACAGCGTTAAGCTCTTCGGAAGGCTGATGGGCTTCATGAAGGGCAGGGAGCTGGGTCTGTTCGTTACGGCGCTCGCTCTCATGATAGTCACCGCGCTGGTAAGCGTCAGATCCTCTACGTTTACCGGTACGATAATCGACGACTACATAAAGCCTCTGGTGGGTACTGCGGATCCGGACTTCGCTCCGCTGCTCAGGGCCATAATGTTCATGGGCGGACTGTATCTGCTGTCCATAATAGTCAACTTCTTCTATAACAGGATCCTTGTCAACGTAAGCAACAGTGTGCTCAAGAAGATAAGGATAACTCTGTTCAAGCACATGCAGAAGCTGCCCATAAAGTATTTCGACGCGCGCCCGTACGGCGACATAATGTCGATCTACACCAACGACGTGGACAACATCCGCGAGCTGATGAGCAACTCCATACCTAACGTGGTGTCCTCGCTGCTTACGGTCGTGACGATATTCTTCGCCATGATAAAGATAAGCGTAGCTCTGACAGGCGTGGTGCTTGCCACCGTAGTCGTAATGTACGTCATAACCATCTTTCTGGGCGGCGCTTCCGCTAAGTACTTCAGCCTGCGCCAGAAGTCCCTGGGCCGGATGAACGCCTACGCGGAAGAGCTTCTCAACGGCATAAAGGTCGTTAAGGTGTTCTGCCACGAGGAACAGGCCAAGGCAGGCTTCGACGTAAGGAACGAGGATCTGTTCCGCAAGACCGCGAAGGCAAACAGGCTGGCCAACGCCCTGATGCCGATAATGGTCAACATAGGAAACCTCCAGTACGTAGTGCTGGCGATGGTGGGCGGAGCCATGGCTGTGAACGGAACGGCTGGTATCACGCTGGGAAAGCTCGCCGCGTTCCTGCTTCTTTCCAGAAACTTCACCAGGCCGGTAAGCATGATCTCCCAGCAGATCAACACCGTCGTAATGGCTCTTGCCGGAGCCGGCCGCGTGTTCGAACTTATAGACGAGGCGCCGGAGGTGGACGAAGGAAAGGTCACCCTCGTAAAGGAGGACGGCAAGTACTTCTGGAAGTCTCCGGACGGAACGCTTACGGAGCTTAAGGGCGACATACGCATGCATAAGGTGGACTTCAGCTACACCGGCGACAAGCTGGTTCTGGAGGACATAGACCTGTTCGCCAAACCGGGCCAGAAGATAGCATTCGTTGGCTCCACGGGTGCAGGAAAGACCACGATCACCAACCTGATAAACCGCTTCTACGACGTAGCGGACGGCGGCGTTACCTACGACGGGATCAACATCAACGACATCAAGAAGGACGACCTTCGCAGGTCGCTTGGCATGGTGCTTCAGGAGACCAACCTGTTCACAGGCACCATAGCGGACAACATACGCTTCGGAAAACCGGATGCCACGGACGAGGAAGTGATAGCTGCCGCCAAGCTGGCCAACGCTCACGACTTCATAGAAAAGCTGCCGGAAGGTTACGAGACCGTCATCAACGGCACAGGAAGCCAGCTGTCGCAGGGGCAGTGCCAGCTTCTGTCGATAGCGCGCTGCGCGGTAGCAGACCCACCGGTGATGATACTGGACGAAGCGACGTCCAGCGTCGATACCCGTACGGAGGTCCTCATCCAGCGCGGCATGGACGCCCTGATGCACGGACGCACCACCTTCGTGATCGCCCACAGGCTTTCCACGGTAATGAACTCCAACGCCATAATCGTTCTGGAGCACGGAAAGATAATAGAGCGCGGAGACCACGACGATCTGCTGGCGCAGAAGGGCAAGTACTACCAGCTGTACACCGGAAAGACGGAATAGTTTCAGTCGTCCGGACGAATAGAAACACATATCCGGCGGGGCTTTTTAAGCGGCCCCGCTTTTATTGTGAAAAAATACACAATTATTGTTAAAACGTTCTTTTTGCAAAGACATTCTGCCGCGTTTGGTGTATAATTACCGTGTAGTATTTTGATTTTAATTAAGGAGGTTCCTTTATGGCTAAAAAAATGAAAACGATGGACGGCAACAACGCAGCCGCATACGTATCCTATGCGTTTACCGACGTTGCCGCCATCTACCCGATAACCCCGTCGTCCCCGATGGCGGAGGTCGTTGATGAGATGGCTGCCCACGGCGCCAAGAACATCTTCGGCCAGAAGGTAAGAGTAGTGGAGATGCAGTCCGAGGCAGGCGCTTCCGGCGCTGTCCACGGTTCCCTTCAGGCAGGAGCACTCACCACCACCTACACCGCTTCCCAGGGACTGCTGCTGATGATCCCGAACATGTACAAGATCGCCGGCGAGCTCCTTCCGGGCGTGTTCCACGTTTCCGCAAGAACTCTCGCGGCCCACGCGCTGTGCATATTCGGCGACCATTCCGACGTAATGGCATGCCGCCAGACAGGCTTCGCGCTGCTGTGCTCCTCCTCCGTCCAGGAGGCCATGGACCTTGCGGGTGTAGCTCACCTTTCCGCGATCAGGGGCAGGGTACCGTTCCTGCACTTCTTCGACGGTTTCAGAACTTCCCACGAAGTCCAGAAGATCGAAGTCATCGATTACGACGTATTCAAGGACCTCATCGACGTGGAAGCTGTTAAGGAATTCAGAGCCAGAGCTCTCAATCCGGAACACCCCGTTATCCGCGGAACCGCGCAGAACGGCGACATCTTCTTCCAGGCCAGAGAGGCCGCTCAAAGCTACTATGACAACCTTCCGGAAGTCGTAGCCGACTACATGGAGAAGCTCGGCGCAAAGACAGGCAGAAAGTATAAGCTGTTCGACTACGTAGGCGCGCCCGACGCGGAGAGAGTCATCATCGCGATGGGCTCCGTCTGCGACACCGCCGAGGAAGTCGTAAACTACCTGAACGCAAAGGGCGAGAAGGTCGGCCTTGTAAAGGTAAGGCTCTACAGACCGTGGGCTCCCGAATATCTTAAGGAAGTCCTCCCGAAGACAGTAAAGAAGATCGCAGTCCTCGACAGGACCAAGGAACCCGGAGCTCCCGGAGACCCGCTCTATCTGGACGTCCGCGACATGTACTACGAAGAGGCCGAGAAGCCTGTCATCGTAGGCGGAAGATACGGTCTCGGTTCCAAGGACACCACCCCGGGACAGATCGTTGCGGTATACGAGAACCTGGCTAAGAAGAACCCGAAGAACCAGTTCACCATCGGCATCGAAGACGACGTCTACATGTCCTCGCTGCCGGTCAAGGAAGTAGCTACCGAGCCGGAAGGTACCGTACGCTGCAAGTTCTGGGGTCTCGGCTCCGACGGAACGGTCGGCGCGAACAAGCAGGCCATCAAGATCATAGGCGACAACACCGACATGTACGCTCAGGGATACTTCGCTTACGACTCCAAGAAGTCCGGCGGCGTAACCATTTCCCACCTGCGTTTCGGAAAGAACAAGATCCAGTCCACTTACCTCATCACAGAGGCGGACTACATCGCCTGCCACAACCAGGCGTACGTACATCAGTACAACGTAATAGACGGTCTTAAGAAGGGCGGCACCTTCCTGCTCAACTGCAACTGGAGCGACGCCGATCTGGACAAGAACCTTCCGGCCGCTCTTAAGCGCTACATCGCGAACAACGACATAAACTTCTACACCATAGACGGTACAGACCTCGGCGTTAAGATCGGTCTGGGCAACAAGATCAACATGATCATGCAGTCCGCGTTCTTCAACCTCACCAAGGTCATCCCCGTGGAAGAGGCCGTAAAGCATCTTAAGGACTCCATAGTCAAGTCCTACGGCAAGAAGGGCGAGGACATCGTAAACATGAACTTCGCCGCCGTGGACGCAGGCATCAACAACGCCCACAAGGTGGAAGTGCCCGCATCCTGGAAGGACGCCGTAGACGACAATGCTACCAAGGAAGTCAAGGAACTTCCGGCGTTCATCTCCGGCATACTCGTACCGATGAACCGTCAGGAAGGCGACAAGCTGCCCGTAAGCGCGTTCCTCGGAAGAGAAGACGGAACCTTCCCCAGCGGAACAGCCGCATACGAGAAGCGCGGCGTTGCCGTTACCGTACCTGAGTGGGACGCTGAAAAGTGCATCCAGTGCGGAAACTGCGCGTTCGTCTGCCCGCACGCAACCATCAGACCTTACCTGCTGGACGAGAAGGAAGCCAAGGCGGCTCCGGAAGGATTCGTAACGGCCGACGCCAAGGGCAAGGGACTCGAAGGTCTTAAGTACCGCATGCAGGTAAGCCCGCTCGACTGCCTCGGCTGCGGAAACTGCGTGGACGTCTGCCCGGTACCGGACAAGGCCATCCACATGAAGCCGCTCGAGAGCCAGGAGAAGGAAGCTCCCAACTGGGAGTTCGCCCAGACTCTGTCTCAGAAGGAGCCCATGCCCAGGAACACCGTAAAGGGTTCGCAGTTCATAGCTCCTTACTTCGAGTTCTCCGGCGCCTGCGCAGGCTGCGGAGAGACTCCGTACATCAAGGTAATAACCCAGCTCTTCGGAGACCGCATGATGATAGCAAACGCTACCGGATGCTCCTCCATCTGGGGCGCTTCCGCACCGTCCATGCCTTACACCAAGGACAAGAACGGCAGAGGTCCTTCCTGGGCCAACTCGCTGTTCGAGGACAACGCGGAGTACGGTCTCGGAATGGCTACCGGCGTTCGTCAGATCAGAGAGAGACTCTGCGAGATCGTAGGCGAGCTTGCCAAGGCAGATCCGGCCATCCACGACGCGGGAGCGGCATGGATCGACGGATTCAACGACGGCGAGAAGTCCAGAGAACTTTCCGACGCTCTGCTCGCGGCTGTTAAGGCTGCCAAGCTGGACGGCGAGGCCAAGTCTCTCGCGGACGAGCTGATCGAGAAGAAGGACTACCTGGTCAAGAAGTCCGTATGGTGCCTTGGCGGAGACGGCTGGGCATACGACATCGGCTTCGGCGGACTGGACCACGTTCTGGCTTCCGGCGAGGACATAAACGTTCTGGTATTCGATACGGAAGTTTACTCCAACACCGGCGGACAGGCATCCAAGGCCACCCCGACCGCGGCAATAGCCAAGTTCGCCGCTGCAGGCAAGCAGATCAAGAAGAAGGATCTGGGCATGATCGCCGCTTCCTACGGCTACGTATACGTAGCTCAGTGCGCTATGGGCGCCAACAACCTCCAGTTCCTGAAGGCTGTAAAGGAAGCTGAGAACTATCACGGCCCGTCCCTGATCATCTGCTACGCTCCGTGCATCAACCACGGCATAAAGGGCGGAATGACACGCACCCAGAGCAACGAGAAGGACGCGGTAGCCTGCGGTTACTGGCAGCTCTTCAGGTTCAACCCCGAACTGGCAAAGGAGGGCAAGAACCCGTTCACTCTGGACAGCAAGGAGCCTAACGGCGAGTTCAGAAACTACATCATGAACCAGGTGCGTTACAACTCCCTGCTCAAGGAGTTCCCGGATACCGCGGAGGAGCTCTTCGAGAAGACCGAGGCCGACGCTATGGCAAGATACGCGGGCTACAAGAAGAGAGCCGAGCAGTAGACCGGAGGAAGCGTAAAAGGCCGGAAGGATACTGTTCTTTGCGGCAGACTAGCGCAACAACTGAACGATAAAGCTAAGCGACAGCGGCGGACCAGGCGTCCGCCGTTGTTCTTTATATGCGGCGGTGGTATAATACCCAAGGTCTGTATTATGGGTAATACTTTCATTCGTTTTCAAAACAGAACAGGCGCCGGCGTTTTCCGGGCGGCATTAGCGGCGGCATTCGCTGCCATAGCCGTTTTTTGGCATGCCGCGGCAGCATCTCCGGCTTACGGGATCCTGTCCGGAGCGTTTTCCTGCGTATTGTTCATCTTTTGCGCGGCAGCTTCTGAAGAACTGCTGTTCAGAGGAGCGCTGTTCGCTTTGCTTTGCGGAAGATCCGCGCGCCTGCGCGTTCTGTTCTCCGCGGCCGCTTTTTCAGCGGCTCATATCCTTAATGTCTTCCGGACAGGTTGCGCGCTGACCGCGGTCCAGATGGTCTATGCTTTCGCGGCAGGCGCCGCTCTGGCGTATCTGTACGAAAGGACCGGAAGGCTTTCGCTCTGCGTCCTTGTCCACGCCGCTCTCAACACAGCCGCGTACTGCTTCGGCGGCGCGGCATCCGAAGCCTTCACTCTGTACATAGACCCCGGCACGGGCAGCATGCTGTTCACCGTGCTTCTGGGTGTGATCAGCGCCGCCGTCTATTCCGTGCGTGTCTTTGTAATGAAGGCCAGAGTCAGGATGGGCGGAAGAGGCAGGACCGACGCGGAACGCGAAGACATTGTCATATTCTCGGACAACAAAAGATACTGGAACGTTTTCGAACCTGTATGCAGGGAACTCGGGAGCAGGGGACAGTCCGTCCTCTACCTTACCGCGTCCGAGGACGATCCTGTTTTTTCATCCGCCCCGGAAAACGTAAGGGCGGAATACATCGGTCCTGACAAAAAGATCTACGGCTGCCTCAACAACCTCAACGCCCGCATAGTGCTCTCCACGACTCCCGGTCTGGAGGTCTATCAGTGGAAGCGCGCGCCTAAGGCCGCGTGGTACGTTCACATACCTCACGCCGCCAGCGAGATAGTGCTGTACCGCATGTTCGGTCTGGACTACTACGACGCGGTGCTGCTCTCCGGAAAGTACCAGGAGGAAGGCATACGCGAACTGGAGACCATGAGGTCACTTCCCGCAAAAGAAATACGCATGATAGGCATCCCGTACATGGACGTAATGGCGGAAAGGCTTGAAAAGACCGGCCCGGCGCCGGAGCACGAACGCACGGTGCTGCTTGCTCCGTCCTGGGGAAAGAGCGCCTTGTTCGGTGTGTATGGCGGCCGCATAATAGACGTTCTGCTTAAGACCGGATATCACATAATAGTGCGTCCGCATCCGCAGTCATTCATTTCCGAGAAGGAGATGATGGACGAGCTGATGGCGAAATATCCTGAGTCCGCTCAGCTGGAATGGAACCGCGATGTGGATAACTTCGAGGTCCTGCGCCGTTCGGACATTCTCGTGTCGGACTTCTCCGGCGTGGTATTCGATTTCTCCCTCGTCTACGACAAACCGGTCATATACACGGATCCTGACATTGACCTTTCTCCCTACGACGCCTGGTGGCTGAACAAGCCGCTCTGGACGGCGTCCGCGCTGCCTCGCCTCGGCATGCGCCTTACGGAGGAGAACATGCAGGATCTTAAGAGCCTCATCGACGAATGCCTTGTCGATCCGCGCTTTTCGCAGGGGCGCGCGGAGGTAAGGTCCGAGACCTGGGAATGCAAAGGCGAGGGTGCTTCACGCGCCGCGGACTATCTTATAAGCAAGCTTGCGGAGCTTAAGAAGGAGGAGCAGCTATGACTTTCGGTTCCATGCTCAGCGCCTTCTTCATAGGCCCGCTCAAACTCGTATTCGAGGTAATATTCCAGATATCCTACGCTCTGATCCATAACCCGGGAATATCCATCATATTCCTGAGCCTTGCCATGAACTTCCTGGTGCTTCCGCTGTACAAGAGGGCGGACGCCATGCAGATAAAGGCAAGGGACGCGGAAGCGCGTCTTAAGGACGGGATCAGCCACATAAAAAAGACCTTCTCCGGCAGCGAACGGATGATGGTCCTTCAGACATACTATAAGCAGAACCACTATTCGCCGGCTAATTCGCTGCACGGCTCGGTATCCCTGCTTCTCGAGGTGCCTTTCTTCATGGCGGCCTACCAGTTCCTGTCGCGTCTGGAGCTGCTGAAAGGCGTAAGTTTCGGACCGATAGCGGATCTCGGAGTACCCGACGCCATGCTTACTGTAGGCGGCATAGCGGTAAACGTTATGCCAATACTCATGACGCTGATCAATTTCGCGTCGGCGGCGCTCTACCTTAAGGGCTTCCCCCTTAAGACCAAGATCCAGACCTACGGAATAGCGGTCGTGTTCCTGGTCTTCCTGTACGACTCGCCGGCCGGACTTGTATTCTACTGGACTCTCAACAACGTGTTCTCGCTTTGCAAGAACATAGTCTTCAGGATCACCGGGTGGAATGAGAAAAAGAAGAAAGAAAAGACGGGCGCGAAGCTTCGCAGCGCGGTACCGGACAGGAAACTGTTTGTGGCCGCGGCTCTGTTCCTTACGCTGCTGACAGGTCTGCTGATACCTTCGACCTACGTGGGCGCGTCTCCCCAGGAGTATTTCGACACGACTCTCGGCTTCAGTCCGCTGTGGTACGTGGTCAGCGCGCTCTGCCTTGCGGCCGGGACTTTCCTGTTCTGGTTCGGAGTGTTCTACTGGCTGGCCTCGGACAGGGGCAAGGTGGTCTTCGAGCGTGTGCTGTGGTGCTTCTCCGGAGCTGCGGTAGTGGACTACATGTTCTTCGGAACGAAGATGGGCGTGGTATCCTCCGTTCTTAAGTACCAGAACGGTCTCTGGTACTCCCTGGGTGAAGGCTTCCTTAACATTGCGGCTTTCGCGGCCGCGGCGCTTATACTGTTATTCGTAGCAAAGAAGTTCAAAAACGCTCCGAAGACTGTGCTGGCGATAGCCTCCGCTGCCATTCTCGTGATGTCCGGCATCAACATCGTAAAATCCGCCGGTTCCATAAAGGAGGCGCGCGCCGGAGGCAACGACGCGGAGGCACACTTCACCCTGAGCAAAGAAGGGCGCAACGTAGTGGTTCTGTTCCTGGACCGCGCCATGGGTGAGTACGTTCCGGCAATGCTTAAGGAAAAGCCGGAGCTAGCGGAGATATTCGACGGATTTACTTATTATTCCAACGTGATATCTTTCGGCGGACATACGAATTTCGGAGCGCCGCCGCTGATGGGCGGGTATGAATACACCCCGGTGGAGATGAACAAGAGGGACGGCGAATCCCTTAAAGATAAACACAACGAGTCGCTTAAGGTAATGCCCGTGCTGTTCGGAAACAGCGGCTTCAACGTTACGGTCTGCGACGCCCCTTACGCGAACTACAAGTGGATCCCGGACATGTCGATATACGACGAATGGCCGCAGATCAGCACCTTCGTAACCAAAGGCAAATACGGCAGCCTCGAAAACAAGCAGCTTGCGGTGGAGAGAAACAAGAGGAACTTCTTCTGCTTCTCGCTCATGAAGACCATGCCTTTAGTTGTCCAGCTCGGCATGTACGACGACGGCAACTATCTAATGGCCGGCGACCGTTCGGCCGTGGTCCAGACTCGGGTCGGAACATCCGTGTCCAGCGGCATAAGCGACGCTTTCATGGAATCGTACAGCGTGCTGGAGAATCTGGGAAACATGACCAGGATCAGTTCCGGAAAGGACGACAACTTCCTGTTCCTGTACAACGATCTTCCTCACGAGACCATGCTCCTTAAAGAGCCGGAATACGTCCCCGCGGAGGAAGTGGACAACACCGAATATGACAACGCTCACAGAGACCGCTTCAGCGCCGGCGGTTATACCGTAAACGTGCGCAGCGGAGAGCAGATGGCGCACTACCAGACCAACATGGCAACGCTCCTTCAGATAGGAAACTGGCTGGACAGCCTCAGGAAGAGCGGCGTCTACGACAATACAAGAATAATACTTGTGGCGGACCACGGATACTATCTGTACGATAACGAGTCCCTGCTGTTCAGAAACGGCGGAAACACCGTCGACATCAACAATTATTTCCCGCTGCTGATGGTCAAGGACTTCGGCGCGTCGGGATTTACGGTATCGGACGAGTTCATGACCAACGCTGACGTTCCGTCGATAGCGGTGGATGGTATAATAAATGATCCAGTTAACCCGTTTACCGGAAGTCCGTTAAACATGAACGAAAAGACAGCCCACGACCAGTTCGTTATAATGTCCAGGGACTGGACCGTGGAGAGCAACAACGGCAGCGCATTCAACGCGGCCGGCTGGGCGGCTGTCACGGACGACATCTGGGACAGGTCCGACTGGATATTCACATTCGACAACATAGTGCTTAAGGATCATAAGATCCCTGAGCAGAAGGGGAACTGATGAGTTACAGAGTAGACAACGCGGTAATAATGGCAGCCGGCACGTCCAGCAGGTTCGCGCCTCTTTCCTACGAAAAGCCCAAGGCTCTTACGGAGGTAAAGGGCGAGGTGCTGATCGAAAGGCAGATACGCCAGATACTGGACGCGGGAATCAAAGACGTAATAATAGTGACCGGCTACAAGAAGGAACAGCTGGAGTACCTTAAGCAGAAGTTTGGCGTCAGACTGGTGGAGAACAAGGAGTACCTTACCCGCAACAACAACTCCACGATAAACGCCGTAAAGGACCTTCTGAACAACAGCTACGTCTGTTCGTCCGACAACTATTTCGCGGAAGATCCGTTCGAACCCATCGTGGACGAAAGCTACTACGCGGCGGTCTGGTCCGACGGTCCCACTCAGGAATGGTGCCTTACGGAAGACGCGGAAGGGTACATAGACTCCGTAAAGATAGGCGGAAGCGACGCGTGGTACATGCTCGGCCATACCTTCTGGAACGAAAAGTTCAGCCGCAGGTTCCTGCAGATACTGGAGGACATCTACGATGTTCCGGATACCGCCGGCAAGCTCTGGGAGGCCATCTACATGGAGCATCTGGACGAGCTCAAGATGAAGATACGCCGCTACCCGGATAACTACATCTTCGAATTCGACACCCTTGACGAGCTAAGGGAATTCGATAAGAGCTACAAAGACGACGCCCGTTCGGTTATAATAAAGGATATCGCGGCCAGGCTGGGATGCGCGGAGCGGCAGATAACCGGTGTCAGCGTGTACAAGACGCTGGACAACACCGCTTCCGGCATCTATTTCGACGCGGCCGGTAAAAAATACAGATACGATTACGATACTGCGGAACTGGAGGAACACAAGTAATGGCAGAGATCATAAAGGAAGACATAGCGAAGATAAAGAAGCTTCTTAAGGATGTTCTTGGCACTGATGTCTACACGTCCCTGGAAAGACTGGGAGGACTTACCAACCACACGTATCACGCTACGCTGGAAGGCGGAAAGGAATACGTAGTCAGGATCCCGGGCGAAGGCACGGAGGAGATGATAGTCCGCAGCGACGAGAAGACCAGCACGGAGCTGGCCTGCAGACTGGGCGTGGACGCGCAGATGCTCTATTTCGGAGACGACGGATCCAAGGTCACGGAATACATAAAGGACGCCGTAACTATGACTCCTGATTCTCTTAAGGATCCCGCGCGCATACACGCGATGGCGGAGATATATAAGACCATCCACCGCTGCGGAGTGAACACCGGAGTTCCTTTCGATGTGTTCGACATGGCAGCGACTTACGAAAAAGTCATAAACGACTTGAATGTTCCCATGTTCGACGATTACGCGGAACAGAAGTCTAAGGTAATGGCTATTAAGGCCCAGATGGATAAGGCCGTAAACGCTCCGCTCGTACCGTGTCACAACGATCCGCTCTGCGCCAACTGGGTGGAAGGCGACGGCCGCCTCTACCTGATCGACTGGGAATACGCCGGAATGAACGACGGAATGTGGGACGTTTCGGACATCTCCATAGAGGCGGAGTTCGGCCCGAAGGAAGACGAACTCATTCTGGAGGAATATCTGGAAAGAAAGCCCACAGTCACCGATAAGAAACACTTCCTGGCCAACAAGATATACGTGGACTACCTCTGGACGCTCTGGGCAAAGACCAGAGTCCCGTTCTCCGGACAGGACATGGAGGACTGGGCGGTGGAGCGCTACGCAAGGATGAAAGAGAACATAAAGGCTTTCGAGGCGCTGTAAATGTATTGCGTATCTTCATATGACAGTATAATAACCGCCAGTCAGTGCGACTTTACCGGAAGGCTCGGCATGGCGCAGTGCCTGGACATGTTCATGGACGCGGCTTCGAGGCACGCGGACGAGCTTGGAATGGGACGCCGGGAACTTGCGAAAAAAGACCTGTTCTGGATGATCACCAAGAACAGACTGCGCATATTCCGCATGCCGGAAATGTCCGACGCCGTAACGCTTACTACGTGGCCGCAAAGGCCCGATAAGATGCACAGCGACAGATGCTACACCCTTAAAAAGGACGGAGAGCTTCTGGCTGTAGGAAAGTGCGAGTGGGTCAACTACAACTTCGTTACCGGAAAGCTGAGTCCTGTTTCGGAACTGTTTTCTGCGGATCACGAGTTCTGCGCTGATGACACGATCCCGGAGGGCTTCGACCGCATAGGCGGCGAGTTCCCGGAAACGGTATGCGAGTACAAGGTCCGCACCTCGGACGTAGACGTCAACAGCCATGTAAACAACACAAAGTATGTCTACGCGCTGATGGACATCTTCACCACCAGGGAACTTAAGGAGCATCCCGTAAAGCAGATCGAGGTCATATACAAGAACCAGGCCAGGGAAGGCGACACCCTGGTCATCCGCAGGAGGATCAACGGGGACGGTACGGAGGACTACAAAGTCACATCCGAAGGCACCGCGATCTTCTACGCAAGGCTCGAAAGAGGCTGAAGCGGCGCTAATGGCAGATAATGAAAAAAGACCGGAATGACTTTCCGGTCTTTTATGTTCTTAAGGCTGATCCGTTATTCTTCGCCTTCCTCATCCTCCGGCGCGCAGTTCTCGGATCCTCCGGACTTTTCGATAAGAGCCAGTCCTCTGGAATACTTGGACCTTGGTTCCAGTACAAGTCCGTACCTTTCGGCTACTATCTCGCCTAGTTCCAGGACCGCCAACGGATCCGGACCGGCGTAGTGCTCCAGCTCCAGCTCCAGTATCGGCGCGCTGCCGCATGGAGTTACTATCTCTCCGCGGTCCACTGCAAGCTCTATTACGTTCCTGTCGTATACCAGTCTTCTGCGGCTTCTGTCGAACTGCATCGTAAGGAGCGGAGCGAGAGGGGACGCTTCCGCGGCCTCTTTTATTGCGTTCCCTATGGGAGTCTCTTCGAACAGGGAAGGGTCGGGGATGTCGGAAGCCTTTTCTATGGCGACAGGTATGTTGACTTCCTCGCGGGCATGCAGCGCTCCGGACGTGCTTCCGTCCCACTTTACCGTAGCGAAAGCCGTGGGACCTTCGCTGCGTACTCTGAGCGTTATCTTCTTTTCGCGCAGGGCGCGGTCTTCCGTATCGTAATAGATCGCCCTGAGCGGTACGGTCTCGAACTCATCTTCCGCGTACTCGTCCCAGAAGCTGTCCGCAAGTATGTCCGAAACTGTCCCGTCCGACGGAACAGCGTATTTGACTTCTATTTCCATATGTTCCTCCGTTAAGCCACAAGATAGTAGCATGGCCTGCCGAATAATGCAAGAGGCTTTATATTTCCGTTGTTTTAGCGCTTCAATTATGATATAATCCGAAATTGCCGTAATGGTAGGTATTATATTAGGAGGATTATAAATGACAACTTCTTACGTCGGTAAAGAGAACAATACAGTCAAGTTTACCATGGAGTTTACAGCGGAAGAATTCGAGGCGGCCATCCAGAAGGCGTACCTTAAGAACCGCGGCAGGATCCAGGTGGACGGATTCAGAAAAGGCAAGGCGCCCAGAAAGATCATCGAGGCCAAGTACGGCTCCGGCATATTCTTCGAAGACGCGATAGACGAGCTCCTTAAGGATAACTACCCCAAGGCGCTGGACGAACTTAACATAGATCCCATCAACAGACCGGCCATCGATTTCGAAGGCGAAGAGAAGATAGAGCAGGGCAAGGGCTTCAAGGTAGTCGTAGAGGCGGAAGTCGCTCCCGAATTAGAGCTTAAGGAGTACAAGGGCGTCAAGGCGGAGCGCGAGCTTGCCAGGATGGACGAGGCGGAAGTAGAAGGACAGCTTAAGTCCCTCCAGAAGAGGAACGCAAGGATCCTTTCCGTGGATGAGCCCGCTAACTGGGACGACACCGTAGTCCTGGACTACAAGGGATTCGTAGGCGACGATCAGTTCCAGGGCGGCACCGCTGACGATCAGCAGCTCGTACTTGGTTCCAACACCTTCATCCCGGGCTTCGAGGCTCAGCTCGTAGGCGTCAAGAAGGGCGACGAAAAGGACGTAGTCGTTACGTTCCCCGAAGAGTATCACGCGGAAGATCTTGCCGGCAAGGAAGCCGTGTTCAAGTGCACCATAAAGGAAGTCAAGAGAGAAGAGCTCCCGGCCCTGGACGACGATTTCGCCAAGGAAGCCAGCACCTTCGACACTCTGGAAGAGCTTAAGGCAGACATCAAGAAGACCATCCAGGAGAGGATCGACCGTTCCAACGAGAACGCAGGCAAGGAAGCCGTTCTTGAGAAGATCTGCGAGCTCAACCCCGTAGACATCCCGCAGATAATGGTGGACGACGAGGCTGACAAGATGTTCGACGAGTTCAGGCAGCAGCTCATGTCCCAGGGCATAGACCTTAACATGTACTGCCAGTACGCCGGAACCACTCCGGAAGCCATCCGCAAGGACTACGAGGACGGCGCCAGGAAGAGAGTGCACAGCAGACTGGTACTTGAAGCCATCGCCGCCAAGGAAGGCATAGAAGCCACCGCCGAAGAGATCGACAAGGAGATCGAGGACATGGCTTCCACCTACAAGATGGAGAAGGAAAAGGTCCTGAACATCCTCGGCACCGGCTACGAGAAGATGCTTTCCAAGGATATCGTAAACAAGAAGGCTCTGGACTTCGTTTACGGCAGCGCAAAGCTCAGCGAGCCCAAGAAGAAGGCAGCAAAGGCTGAGAAGGCCGAAAAGACCGAGAAGGCTGAAAAGCCCGCGGCTAAGAAGACCACCAAGAAGGCGGCTGCCGAAGGCGAAGAGAAGCCCGCGGCTAAGAAGACCACCAAGAAGACGACAAAGAAGGCTGAGGCTGAAAAGCCTGCGGCTTCCGAAAATACTGAGGCATAGTCCTCGGCTTTGAGTACAAAGAGCGGGGCTTTGCGCCCCGCTTTGCTTAATTGAGGGGAAAAGGATACGGAAGGAGAAACTATGAGCAGCTTAATTCCGATGGTAGTGGAGCAGACCTCCAAGGGAGAGCGTTCCTACGATATATATTCCAGACTGCTTAAGGACAGGATCATATTCATAGACGGCGAGATAGACGACAACACCGCCAGCCTTGTGGTGGCGCAGCTTCTGTTCCTGGAATCCGAAGATCCTGACAAGGACATAAACATCTACATCAACAGCCCCGGCGGACTGATCACCGCGGGAATGGCCATCTACGACACCATGAACTACATAAAGCCGGACGTGTGCACCATATGCGTGGGCATGGCGGCTTCCATGGCTGCGTTCCTGCTGTCTTCCGGAGCAAAGGGCAAGAGATACGTCCTTCCAAACGCGGAAGTAATGATCCATCAGCCGCTGGGAGGCACCAACGGCCAGGCGGAAGACATCAAGATAGCCGCCGATCACATCGTAAAGACAAGAGAGAGGCTCAACAAGATACTGGCTAAGAACACCGGCAAGAGCCTCAAGCAGATAGCAAAAGACACAGACAGAGATAATTACCTCGACGCTCAGCAGGCCGTGGAATACGGACTGGCGGACAAGATCGTGGAGAAGAGATAAGATGCCGAAGAATTTCGATGAACAAAAAGAACTTGTATGCGCGTTCTGCGGAAGGCCGCAGAGCAGGGTGCACAGGCTGATAACCGGCCCGGACGCCTACATATGCGACGAGTGCGTGGAGCTTTGCCACAGGATACTCATGGAGGAGGCCGCCCAGACCGAAAAGACCGAGAGGCAGGCCGCCGGAATGCAGAGCCTTCCCAAGCCCGCAGAGATAGCGGCCAAGCTTTCCGAGTACGTAATAGGCCAGGACAAGGCTAAGAAAGCGCTCGCCGTAGCCGTATACAATCATTATAAAAGGATAAGCGCCGTCCAGGCAGGGGACGACGACGTGGAACTGCAGAAGTCCAACATCATCATGATAGGACCCACCGGTTCCGGAAAGACTCTGCTTGCCCAGACGCTGGCCAAGATACTGGACGTTCCTTTCGCCATCGCGGACGCCACCGCGCTTACAGAAGCCGGCTACGTAGGCGAGGACGTGGAGAACATACTGCTTAAGCTCATAGTTGCCGCGGACTACGATCTGGAGCGCGCTCAGCGCGGTATCATATACGTGGACGAGATAGACAAGCTTGCCCGCAAGACCGACAACCCCTCCATCACAAGGGACGTTTCCGGAGAAGGCGTGCAGCAGGCTCTGCTTAAGATACTGGAAGGCACAGTCGCCAACGTTCCGCCTCAGGGAGGCAGAAAGCACCCGCAGCAGGAATTCATTCCGTTCGATACCACCAACGTGCTGTTCATATGCGGCGGCATGTTCGACGGTCTGGACAAGATAATACAGCGCAGGATAGGCGAAAAGACCATAGGCTTCAACTCGGACATAGTGTCCAACAAGAACATGGATCCTCACATCCTGGACCACATCCAGGCGGAGGATCTTCTCAGGTACGGTCTTATCCCGGAGTTCATTGGCAGACTGCCGGTGATCGCTACTCTGGACGAGCTTTCCATCGACGCTCTCGTGGACATAATCACCAAGCCTAAGAACGCTCTCGTAAAGCAGTACAAAAAACTGTTCGAGATGGATGGCGTGGAGCTTGAGGTCACCGAAGACGCCATAAAACGCGTAGCGGAGAAGGCTCTGGAGAGAAAGACCGGCGCCAGAGGCCTTCGCGCCATACTGGAGAAGGTAATGACGGACACCATGTTCGAGGTTCCCTCCAGAGAAGACATAAAGAAAGTAATAATAGACAAGAACGCCATAGACGGCGGAGAGGCTATATGGGAGAAATAATGCCGCTCATCCCGCTCAGGGGGCTAACGGTCTTTCCTAACCTGGTGCTCCACTTCGATCTGGGACGCGAAAAATCCATACTGGCGCTGGAGCGCGCCATGATAATGAATCAGACGATCTTCCTCGTCTCGCAGAAGGACGCGGAGGTCGAGCTTCCGTCTGTCGCGGACATCTACAACATAGGTACCGTGGCAAAGGTGAAGCAGATGCTGAAGCTCCCCGACGGCAACCTGAGGGTGCTGGTAGACGGTCAGTACAGGGCCAAACTGGACTCGCTGATCTCTGACAGCCCTTATTTCCTTGCGTCCGTATCCGAGGTTCCGGACACGCCGGCCGAGATGACCGCGGACGTCCAGGCCATGATGCGCACCGCGCTTACGCTTTTCGAGGAATACCAGAGCCTTAGTCCCAAGAACAATTCGCAGGACAAGAAGATAGGCCTGGAAGACATAGACGAGCCGGGCCGCATTGCGGACATAATAGCTTCGGCGATCAGTCTTAAGACCGCGGACGCGCAGAAGATACTGGCTTCAGCAGACCCCGTAAAGCGTCTCGGCAAAGTAGTAAAACTGCTTACCAGGGAGACGGAGATCCTTAAACTGGAGAACAAGATCAACAGCAAGGTCAAGACGCAGATGAGCAAGTCCCAGAGGGAGTATTACCTTAGGGAGCAGATCCGCGCCATCCAGGAGGAGCTCGGCGGCGGAGAAAGCTCGGAGAACGAGGCTGCGGAATGGCGCAAGACTCTGAAGAAACTTAAGCTGGATCCTGCCGTCACCAAGAAGATAGAAAAAGAGATAGACCAGTTCACCAAGATGCCCGGAAACTCTCCGGAGGCGAGCGTGGTAAGGTCCTACGTGGAGGCCGTGCTGGATCTTCCGTGGAACAAGTCCGACAAGACCGAGGAGAGCATCGTAAGGGCCCAGGAGGTCCTGGACGAGGATCACTACGGAATGACCAAGGTCAAGGACAGGATACTGGAGTATCTTGCCGTTCAGACACTTTCCGGCAGCAACAACAAGGCTCCGATACTGTGCCTGGTGGGTCCTCCGGGAGTAGGAAAGACCTCCATCGCAAGGTCCGTGGCCAGAGCTACCGGAAGGAAGTTCGTGCACATGTCGCTTGGCGGCGTGCGCGACGAGGCGGAGATACGCGGCCACAGGCGCACCTACATAGGAGCCATACCCGGAAGGATAATGACGCTTTTAAGAGAGTGCGGCAGCAACAACCCCGTCTTCCTCTTCGACGAAGTGGACAAGATAGGCGCTGATTTCCGCGGCGATCCGGCTTCCGCTCTGCTGGAGGTGCTGGACCCCGAGCAGAACAAGGAGTTCGTGGACCACTTCCTGGAAGTGCCGTTCGACCTCAGCCGCGTTCTGTTCATAACTACGGCTAATACGACAGATACCATCCCCAGGCCTCTTCTGGACAGGATGGAGGTCCTGGACCTTTCCGGATACACGCCTCAGGAAAAGCAGGCGATAGCCAAAAAGTATCTGGTGCCCAAGCAGATAAAGGCCAACGGGCTCACGTCGAAGAACATATCCTTCCATAAGAGCGCTATCACCGGCATCATCAATTACTACACGAGGGAGTCCGGAGTGCGCGGCCTGGAGAAGAACATCGGCAGCGTATGCAGAAAGGTCGCCAGGCTAGTTGTCGGCGGAGAGACCGGAAAGCACTCCGTGACCGGCGCCAATCTGGAAGAATACCTGGGACGCAGGAAGTATCACTTCGACAAGCAGCTCGGAAAGAACGAAGTCGGTGTCGCCACCGGTCTTGCGTGGACCCAGGTGGGAGGGGAGACCCTCTTCATAGAGACTGCTGTCGTTGAAGGAAGCGGAAAACTGCAGCTTACAGGCCAGCTCGGCGACGTTATGAAAGAGTCCGCCAGCGCAGCCGTAAGCTACATACGCGCCAATCATAAGAAACTTAAGGTCGATAAAGACTTTTACAAGGACATGGATCTGCACATCCACATCCCGGAGGGAGCCGTTCCCAAGGACGGACCGTCCGCAGGCGTTACAATGTGCATATCCGTAATATCCGCGCTTACCGGAAGACCCGTCAGAAAGGACGTGGCCATGACCGGCGAGATAACCCTGCGCGGCAACATACTCGCCGTAGGCGGGATCAAGGAAAAGGTCCTTGCCGCCCACCGCATGGGCATACGCAAGGTGCTGCTCCCGCTGGACTGCAAGGCGGACCTGGATGAGCTTCCCGAAGTCGTAAGGAACAGCATGGAATTCGTCTTCATTACCAAAGTGGATGACGCGATAAGAGAGGCTCTGGTATGATCATCAAGTCCTCGGAGTTCATGTGCGCGGCGGTAAAGCCTTCGCAGTATCCGCAGGACGGCGTCCCGGAGATCGCTTTCACCGGCAGGTCCAACGTTGGCAAGTCCTCGCTGATAAACCTCCTTCTCAACAGAAGGAAGCTTGCGAAGGTGAGCGCCACGCCCGGAAAGACCCGCACGATAAACTTCTTCAGCATCAACGGCGGAGAGTTCCGTCTGGTGGACCTTCCCGGCTACGGCTACGCGAAGGTATCCAAGGCGGAGACCGCGGACTGGGGAAAGATGATGGAGAGCTACCTAAGCAAGCGCGAAGGACTGAAAGCCGTCGTCCAGCTTGTGGACAGCAGGCACGCGCCCACAGCCCAGGACAAGCAGATGTACGAGTACCTGCGCTACTACGGCCTGGACGGCATAGTAGCGGCGACCAAGGCGGATAAACTGTCCGGTTCGGAACTGTCCAGGAACCTTGCCATGATACGCAGGGAACTGCAGCTGACCGCGGACGACGCTCTGATACCCGTGTCTGCGCTCAAAAGGACAGGCACGGAAGAACTGCTCGCCAGAATAGAAGAGGAACTGCAATAGTGTTTTTCAGGCTGCTCTTAAGAAGAATAAGGGGCATAATCCCCATGATCAGGGACAGGAAGGTAGCCTGGTGGAAGAAGGCGATCCTGATCTTCGGCATGGTATATCTTTTGCTGCCGGCGGATCTGATCCCGCCAATAGTCCCTGTTTTCGGCTGGTTCGACGACCTTGCGGTATGGATAGCCATACTGTACTTCATGAGGACCGAGCTGGATTCCCACATCCCGGGATTCGCGGATCCCTCGGAGAAATACGATGTCGGCAACTCGGACGTACACGAGGCTGAATATACGATTACGGAGGAAGAAGAACAAGATGGGCAAAATGGATAATGTGGCTCAGGAAATACTCATCACCAGGGAACAGCTGGCTCAGAGGGTGAGGGAGCTCGGTCAGCAGATCACGAAGGACTACGAGGGAGAACCGGTCCTGCTCGTAGGCATACTCAGAGGCTCGGTGCCGTTCATGGCGGACATAATGCGCGAGATAGATCTCGACGTTACCATAGACTTCATGTCCGTGTCCAGCTACGGCGGATCCACCAAGACCAGCGGAGTCGTAAGGATCATAAAGGACCTGGAGACCCCGATAGAGGGCCGCAATGTCATTATAATAGAAGATATCATAGACACCGGACTTACGCTGCACTATCTTAAGGGCTATCTGGAGGGACGCAATCCCAAGAGCCTTAAGATCTGCGCCATACTGGACAAGCCGTCCAGGCGCAAGATAGACATCAAGGGCGACTACATAGGTTTCGAGGTCGAGGACAAGTTCATCGTCGGCTACGGTCTGGACTTCAACCAGCACTACAGACAGCTGCCTTACATCTCCTGGCTGAAGGAGTAAAAAACAGGTAACACCTGTCCATCGGAATGTAGTTTTTTTAACGTTCTTAAATGAGCTTTCCCGTTTATTTTTCAAGCTTTTCGGGGGCTCATTTTTTTCTTGAAAATTTATTAAAAAGTTGTTGACAACGGGGAGACGCGCGCATATAATATCAAATGCTCCGCCCAAAAGGACGGGGTAAGAACCTTGAAAACAACATAGTGCAAAGAACTAGTCAAAGAGACTTTTAAGTAAGTCTCAAAAGACTTGTACAAAACAATC
>JAFRYI010000019.1 GCA_017437745.1 Bacillota bacterium | reverse complement strand
AGAGCATCAGCCCTGCCTCGTCCACGCGGGCCCGTTCGCTAACATCGCTATCGGACAGAGCTCCATCATAGGCGACAGACTTGCTCTCAAGCTGTTTGACTATCATGTGACCGAGTCCGGATTCGCGGCAGACATCGGCTTCGAGAAGTTCTGGAACGTAAAGTGCAGACTCTCCGGCCTCAAGCCGCATTGCTCCGTAGTCGTTGCCACCATCCGCGCACTCAAGATGCACGGCGGCGGACCGGCTGTCGTTCCCGGAAGACCTCTTCCCAAGGAATACACCGAGGAGAACCTGGAACTGCTCGAGAAGGGCTGCGAGAACCTCTTCCACCACGTCAAGAACGTTACGAAGAGCGGCATAATCCCCGTAGTCTGCATCAACAAGTTCTACACCGACACCGACAAGGAAGTCGAGCTCCTCAGAAAGCTCTGCGCGGAGCGCGGAGTACGCTGCGCACTGTCCGAGCACTGGCAGTACGGCGGCGACGGAGCCATCGAGCTTGCCGAGGCAGTCATCGATGCCTGCGAAGAAGCCGAGAACAGCCCGATCAAGTACCTGTACGATCTCGACACCCCGCTCAGACAGCGCGTCGAGCTCATCGCCAAGGAAGTATACGGTGCTGACGGCGTAGACTGGAGCCCGCTGGCTCTGGAGAAGGCCGAGCGCTTCGAGAAGGATCCGAAGTACGCGGATTACTGCACCATGATGGTAAAGACCCACCTGTCCCTGTCCCACGATCCGACCCTCAAGGGCGTTCCCAAGGGATGGAGACTCCCGGTCAGAGACATACTCGAGTACGGCGGAGCCAAGTTCCTCTGCCCGATGGCAGGCACCATCTCCATGATGCCCGGCACCGGCAGCAACCCGGCATACCGCAGGATCGACGTCGACACCAAGACCGGCGCTGTAAGCGGACTGTTCTGATCCGGAACTCCGGTTACGTATCAATCGCTTAACTATTAAGTAGTACCGTCCGGACGTACGCGTTCCTTTACGGAGCGCGTACGGGCCGGGCAGAAACGATCGGAGATCAAACTATGTCGATGAATGACCTCAGCCTCAAAGCATTTACAGACGAATTAGCGGCAAAGGTGTCCGTGCCCGGCGGCGGCGGTGCATCTGCGCTCGTAGGCGCGCTTGCGTCTGCCCTGGGTTCCATGGTAGGAAACTTCACCCTGGGCAAAAAGAAGTACGCCGATGTTGAGCCCGACATTATCAGGCTCATGGAAGAAGCTGCAAAGCTTCAGAACGAACTGCTTGCCTGCATCGACAGAGATGCCGAAGGTTTCGAGCCTCTTTCCAGAGCTTACGGTCTTCCCAAGGAAGAGCCGGGCAGGGACGAGATCCTCGAAAAGTGTCTCCACGACGCGGCAGCCGTACCGATGGAGATAGCAGAGCTTTCCGCCAAGGTCATAGAGCTCCAGGAGGAGTTCGCGGCCAAGGGAAGCAAGCTGATGGTCTCCGACGCCGGATGCGGCGCGGTATTCGCATGGGCGGCTCTTTACGGAGCAGCTCTCAACGTAAGAGTGAACACTAAGCTGATGAAGGACAGAGACTACGCCGAAAAGCTCAACGCCAGGATAGACGGCCTTATGGACGAATACTGGAAGAGAGCCGACAAGGTGTACGAAGATGTCCTCGGAAGCTTAAAATAAAAGCCATTTCAAAGAAAAAACAACAGGAGATGCCAAATGATTATTATTGCTGAAAAGATCAACGGATCCATCCCGTCCATGTCCAAGGCCATTGCCGAGCACAACGAGGAGTGGATACTCGACGTCGCCAGAAAGCAGGACGAAGTTCTTTCTGATCAGGACTTCATCGATTGCTGCTCCAGCGTAGACGAGAACGAAGTAGAGACCATGGAATGGATGATCAACCTCATCCAGAGCGTATCCGACAAGAAGATCGCTGTTGACAGCCCCAACCCGCAGGTATGCCTGGACTGCATGAAGTTCTGCAAGCGCCCCGGAATGATCAACTCCGTATCCGGCGAAGGCAACAAGGTAGACCTGGTATTCCCGGTCATCGCCGACACCAAGTGGGACGTAATGGCGCTGCTCTGCGACGACACCGGTATCCCCAAGACCGCTGAAGACCGTATCAGAGTACTCAACAACATCATGGCAAAGGCTAAGCAGTACGGCATAGCCGAGAGCCGCATCCACATCGATCCGCTCATCGAGATGCTCTGCACCTCCGAGGACGGTATCGCAATGGTTCTGGAAGTCATGGACTACATCAAGGAGCACTATCCGCAGGCCCATATCTCCGGCGCAGTTTCCAACATCTCCTTCAATCTTCCTTACAGAAAGATCATCAACCAGGCGTTCACCGTCGTCTGCATCCAGCACGGCATGGACTCCGGTATATTCGACCCGCTGAACAGAGACCTCCGCGGCTCCATCTACGCTGCAGAAGCTCTCACCGGCGAGGATTACTACTGCATGGAGTATGTCGGCGCGTTCCGCGAAGGTATCTTCGGACCGCAGGACAAGAAGTGATCTTTAAATAAGTGATCATCGATAAGAAAGAACAAAGAAAAGCAGCCCTTGCAGCCCGCAGAGCATTATCTGCGGGCGAGAGGGCTGTTTTCAGTAAAAAGATCTGCAGCCGCATCTCAAGGACCAAAGCTTTCAGGGAAGCCGGCACGATCCTTGCTTATCTTGCCACCTGGGACGAGGCGGACCTGAGCATCCTCTGCGAAAAGGCCGTTAAGCTCGGCAAGAAAGTAGCATATCCCGTGTCCTATAAGGACGGGATAATGGAAGCCTATGTTCCGGACGGACCGGAGAGCCTTGTTAAAGGCCTTCTGGGCATAACCGCTCCGGACCCGGAAAAGTCAGAACTGCTGAAGCCGGAGGACATAGATCTGGTGCTGGTACCGCTCGTTGCTTTCGACGAAGAAAAGCGCAGGCTGGGGCACGGAGGAGGGTATTACGACAGGTATCTTCCCAAGTGCGTAAAGGCGGATCTCATCGCGGTGGCGTTCGAAGCGCAGAAACTTGAAGAAATAGCCACAGACAGTTATGATGTTTTGATGAAGACTATTGTAACTGAAGAAAAAGTATACTAAAATGCATTTGTAAAACTATTGTCAGAGTAGGAAAGGGCGCGTAAAGTGCCGGAGGATGGGACGTTGCCTCCGGACGAAGGCGTAGCCGCGATGCTTTTTCCGCATCCGCTGCCATAAAAGGATAAGCTCCTTTTGTGGCAACCAGCCATAGGAGGGGTTTTTATTTATGAGCAATTCCGAAAAGAAGAAGAGCAGGATCAGCACCAAGATGCTGGTAACTCTCGCGATGCTGCTTGCGCTTGAGATAGTTCTCTCGCGTTTTCTTTCCATTCAGACGCCGATAACCAGGATAGGTTTCGGATTCGTGCCGCTGGTACTGGCCGGCATACTCTTCGGTCCCGTACCGGCCGCCATAGTCGCGGTTCTCGCGGACCTTCTGGGCGCGCTTCTGTTTCCGACCGGTCCTTATTATCCGCCGCTCACCATTACATCGCTTCTGGTGGGTCTCACTTACGGATTCTTCCTCTACAAGGTCAGTTTCGATAAGAAGACCGCGTCCGACTGGGTCAGGATAGTTCTCTGCGCTGTGGTAAGGCAGGGCGTCTGGGCTCTGCTGCTGCAGTCCTACTGGCTTTCCCTGCTTTACGGCATTACATATAAACAGTGTTTAGCGACCAGGGTTCCGCAGGTCCTGATACTTTGCGCAGTGGAGATAGTATTCATACCCGTTCTTGTAAAAGTCGCGGACATGCTTAAGAAGGCTGTCAATTATTAGTTTGTATCTTTTGGAGCAAAAATGACTAAAGAAGAAGCCATAGGCTATATCGAAAATTACGGCTGGAGCACCACAAGGCTCGGCCTGGAACGCACTCAGGAGCTGCTGCGCCGCGTAGGCGATCCGCAGAAGAAGCTCAAGTTCATCCACGTCGCGGGAAGCAACGGCAAGGGCAGCACCTGCGCCATGCTGGCAAGGATACTGGAACTCTCCGGATACAAGGTCGGCATGTACATCTCCCCGTACATAGAGGAGTTCTGCGAGCGCATACAGATCAACGGCGAATACATCGACGGCGATTCGCTCGCCAGGATAACGGAATACGTTATGGGCGAGGCGGAGCAGATGGAGGACCATCCGAGCCAGTTCGAGCTGGTGACCGCCATAGGAATGATCTACTTCCTGGAACAAGGCGTGGACATAGTGGTCCTTGAGGTCGGCATGGGCGGCGCTCTGGACAGCACCAACGCCATAGACGCTCCGGAAGTCGCCGTCATCACCAACATAGGGCTGGAGCACACGGAGTATCTTGGCAACACGCTGGAAGAGATAGCTTCCACCAAGGCCGGAATAATAAAGACCGGCTGCCACGCGGTATGCTACGACGGCGCTCCGGTGGTGACCGAAGTCATAAAAGGCGTCTGCGCGGAGAAGAAAGTTCCGCTCAGATGCGTGGATTTCTCCAGGCTCACACCTGTATCCGAGTCTCTGGAAGGCCAGAAGTTCCTCTGGGACGGCAAGAAGTACGATCTGGCTCTTCTGGGAGAGCACCAGCTCCACAACGCGGCCACCGTACTGAACGTAATAGAGGCTCTTAAGGAGAGAGGATGGAAGGTCACTGCCAAGGCCATCAAGGAAGGCCTTAAGACCGTCAGATGGCCCGCCCGTCTGGAGATCCTGGGCAAGAAGCCGCTCTTCATACTGGACGGCGGCCACAATCCGCAGTGCGCGGAGGCTCTGGCCAACAGTCTGGACAGACTTCTCGGAGGAAAGAAAGCCACATTCCTTCTTGGAGTTCTGGCTGACAAGGACTATCCGACCATGATGGACATGATGATCCCGTACGCGGAAGAGTTCGTCTGCCTTACCCCGGACAGCGGAAGGGCGCTGCCGGCAAAGGATCTGGCCGAGTGGTTCAGGAACAAGGGCGTAAAGGCCGAGGCCGCCGACGATTTCGTAAGCGGCATAAAGATCGCGGAAAAGAAGGCCGGAAAGAACGGTACAGTAGTATGCTTCGGTTCCCTGTACCTTGCCGGACACATCCGCACCGAGTACGCCAAGCTCCATAAGTAACACTTGTATATAATAAGTAGAAATAAGCCATTTCAGCGTGTTTATGTAAACAGACGGTAAAATTACCCGTCCGCGCCGCAAAAACGCGCCATACAGGCGAATACAAGCCCCTGCGGCCGTCTCAGACCCCGCCGGGGCTTTTGTGTTGTTCATAATAAATCGAACCGGCTGCCGCTGTATTCCGGGCCGCAAGGATCGATTGTAGATCCGCAGCGGCCCGCGCCTTTTTCCGACCGACCTTTACGGTCTTTCTTTTATTGCGTATCATGGATCGGTCGTTTTAAGGCTCAGGGGCGGTGTGTTCGGAGGACGATCAGGGAACCCGGTCCTTGGCGACCGGCGAGCCTTCGGCGAAGACGGAGCTTAGGACCGCTGGGAGGGTGCCCTGTCAGCGGGAGCGTGTCCCCGAACACATTGCCCTGAGCCTTTGCAGAGTGTCATAGTTTAGCACAATAAAAGACCGGACCTTAAAGGCCCGGTCATGTATGTTTTATAGGTAAGCTTTATCAGCCGCCGAATACCGCCAGCAGGAAGCCAGCCGCGATGGCAGAACCGATGACGCCGGCAACGTTCGGTCCCATGGCATGCATGAGAAGGAAGTTGGACGGGTTCGCCTCGGAACCGACCTTCTGGGAAACGCGGGCTGCCATCGGAACCGCGGAAACACCGGCGGAACCGATAAGAGGATTGATCTTTCCCTTGGTGATCCTGTACATGACTCTGCCGAGCAGCAGGCCGCCGCAGGTAGCGAACTCGAATGCCATGAGTCCAAGGAATATGATCGCCAGAGTCTTCCAGTTGAGGAATCTGTCGTATCTTGCAGTGGCGCCTACGGAGGTGGCCAGGAAGATGGTAACTATGTTCATCAGCGCGTTCTGAGCCGTGTCGGAAAGTCTGTCGGTAACACCGGATTCCTTGAAGAGGTTTCCGAGCATCAGGCAGCCGAGCAGCGGTGCCACGGAGGGCAGAAGCAGGCAGGTGAAGATCGTTACGATGATGGGGAACAGTATCTTCTGGGTCTTGGAGACCGGACGGAGCTGATCCATCTTTACTTCTCTCATTTCCTTTGTGGTGAGGGCCTTCATTACAGGAGGCTGGATCATCGGGATGAGAGCCATGTAGGAGTATGCGGCGATCGCGATCGGAGCAAGATAGTCCGGAGCGAGCTTGCTGGTGAGCCAGATGGCCGTCGGGCCGTCGGCTCCGCCGATGATGCCTATGGATGCCGCGACGTTAGCCGGGAATCCGATGACTATGGCGAGCAGGAACGCTACGAATATTCCCAGCTGAGCGGCAGCGCCCAGAAGCAGGGACTTGGGGTTGGCGATCAGCGGACCGAAGTCTGTCATTGCGCCTACGCCCATGAAGATGAGCGACGGATAAAGACCGATCTTAACGCCAATGTACATGATGTCGAGCAGTCCGCCGGCGTGTATCAGTTCCGTAAACGTAAGCTGTACAACACCGTCCGCGAATATGAATCCATGTTCCGCGATGAACGCCTGAAGTTCCGGTGAAAGCGACGCCACGCTCTGGCCGTTGGCGATGTACAGATCCCAGAGTTCCGGATTGTACATGTTGCCGAAGGGCAGGTTGGTGAGCAGCATTCCGAAGGCTATTCCCACCAGGAGCAGCGGTTCGAATTTCTTAACGAGACCCAGGTACAGAAGGATGCAGGCGATGACGATCATTACGATCTGGCGCCAGTCGGTGAACAGGCCGAAGAAGCCTGAAGTCTGTCCGAGTCTGCCTAATGTTGCGATAATGTTTGCCATTTACAGCCTCCTATATTACGAGGAGCAGGTCGCCGGTAGCTACTACGGCGCCCTTGTTTGTAGCGATCTGCTTTACGGTTCCGTCCTGAGGAGCAAGAACTTCGTTCTCCATCTTCATAGCTTCTATGATAAGGAGAAGATCTCCGGCCTTTACAGCCTGTCCCTGGGTGACCTTTACGTCCAGGATGTTTCCGGGGAGCGGGGAAGTGATCTTGCATCCGTCCACGGCCGCGGCGGCGGGAGCTGCAGCGGGTGCGGGAGCGGCGGCAGGAGCGGCTGCGGGCGCAGCAGCGGGAGCGGCCTTGGGAGCCGGTGCCTTGGGAGCCTTGATCTCGTATTCGTCTATGAGCATTGCCTGGCCGTCTTCGACGACTACTTCGTAGACCTTATTGTTTAAATTCACTTTGTACTTCATGATGTTCATTCCTTTATTTCCCTTATCGACTTAAACCTGAGTTCGTTGAGCGGCTTGCCGAGAGCGTCCGCAACTATTGCCATTATCATTGCCGCATCCTTGGGATCGGTGGTGTAGAGCTTTATGTCTCCTGCGGTTCCGGGCGCCGGATCGTCTCTCTTTACAGGAGCGGCCGGTTCCGCGGGCGCTGCTTCTGCCGGAGCTTCGGCTGCCTTGGCTGCCTTCTTTGCCGCGCTGCTGTCGGTCACCTTAACGAGTATCTTTATGATGACCATTATCAGCACCAGAGCGAAGAACACTACCAGCATGCCGAGGATCGCGTAGAGCACGCCTTCGCCGAAGGTGAGGTTCTGGATCGCCAGGGTCGGCGCTGCGCTTGTTACTTCCATCATTCGACCTCCTCGATGCTGAACGTGCAAACGTTCTCTTCCTTAGCCTTGCGGGCGTTCAGGAACTTTTCGGTAACGGGCGGGAAAGCGATGTAGCTGAGCACGTCTTCTTCGTTCTTGGCGAGCTCGCCGAGCGTTTCCTTAGCCTTTTCGAAGGTGTCTGCCGGAAGAGTCTCCGCATAGCGGCCTTCGATGGGCTTGATGTCTCCGAGTATCTTCTTTCTGACTTCCTCGTTTATGGGAGCAGGGGTCTTGCCGTATTCGCCGCGGCAGTAGGCCTTGATCTCGGAACTTACGTTCTTGTATCTTTCGCCTGCGAGGACGTTCTGTACCGCCATGTTTCCTACCAGCTGGCTGGTGGGCGTTACGAGCGGCGGGAATCCCATGTCTTCGCGTACCTTCGGGGTCTCCTTGAGAGCTTCCTCGAACTTGTCGGAGGCGTTGAGCATCTTCAGCTGGCTGAGCAGGTTGGAGAGCATGCCGCCCGGGATCTGGTACTGCAGGCATTCCGTATCAGTGGTGAGGGATATCGGGTTAAGAGTTCCGTTCTCCAGGTATTCCGCTCTGATCGGCTTGAAGTAAGCGGCGATCTTGTGCAGGGACTCCTTGTTGAGTCCGGTGTCGTATCCGAACTCTCTGAGCGCGAAGGAGAGTGTCTCGGTCGCGGGCTGGGAGGTTCCGCCGGAGAAGGGGGAGATGGCGGTGTCGATGACGTCGGCGCCGGCCTCGACTCCCTTGAGGTAGGTCATGAACGCGAGACCCGTGGTGCAGTGGGTGTGCATTACGACGGGCAGATCCACGGCGTCCTTGATGGCGGACACCAGATCGTAGGCGTTCTTGGGCGACAGCAGACCGGCCATGTCCTTGATGCATATGGAGCCTACGCCCATTGCAGCCATTTCCTTCACGAGCTTGACGTAGTTGTCCAGCGTGTGAACAGGGCTGATGGTGTAGGAGATGGCTCCGGAAGCCATGGCGCCGGAGTTGACGGTCTCTTCGATGGCGACCTTAAGGTTGTTAACGTCGTTGAGCGCGTCGAATATCCTTATGATATCGATGCCGTTCTTTACGGAAGCCCTTACGAACCTGCGGACGATGTCGTCCGGGTAGTGGGCGTATCCGAGAATGTTCTGTCCGCGCAGGAGCATCTGCAGCTTGGTGTTGGGCATTGCTTCGCGGATCTTCCTGAGCCTTTCCCAGGGGTCCTCGTTGAGGAACCTGAGGCAGACGTCGAATGTTGCCCCGCCCCATACCTCGCAGGAATAGTAGCCGGCCTTATCCATTTCGGAAAGGATGGGCTCGAACTTCTCGAAAGGCAGGCGGGTAGCGATGAGCGACTGGTTAGCGTCACGCAATACTGTTTCGGTGAATCGGATCATTAGCTTACCTCTTTTTGTAAAATACTATAAAACATCTTCGCAAATTATATCATATTTACTAAATACCCGCCACAACAAAAACCCATCTTGGTGTGTCATATTTCTAACAAAAGTGCTATACTTTTAACAAATGAAAAACGCCGATATTTCTTACAATTGCAAAGCTGAAGACGACGGTCTGCTGGTAAAGGAGATACTGCGTCTGCGCCTTAAGCTGAGCTCGCATCTGCTTAAGAAGATAAAACCGCTGGGCGGCATACTTCTTAACGGCGAAAGATGCGGCGTAAGACACAGGGTAAAGGCCGGGGACGTGGTAAGCGTCATGTACCCGGAGGAGACGAGCTATTTCGAACCCCAGAACATACCGCTGGACGTCGTTTACGAGGACGCGGACCTGCTAATAGTCAACAAGCAGGCGGGGCTGATAGTGCATCCGACGCACAACTTCCCGGACGGAACTCTGGCGAACGCTCTGGTCTACCGCATGCAGCAGACGGGAGAGGTCTTCAAGCCCAGGTTCGTCAACCGTCTGGACATGAACACCTCCGGACTTCTGATAGTGGCTAAGAACGCGCGCTGCCAGGACTTCCTGTCGAACGAGATGGCGGCGAACAGGGTGGACAAGATCTATACGGCGGTAGTCCACGGCATTACGGAACCTTCTGGAACGATAGACCTGCCGATAATGAAAGACCCGGACCATAAGGCAAGGCGGATGGTGTCGCCGGAAGGGTATCCGTCGGTAACTCATTACAGGACGCTGGAGACCTTTAACATAAAGGATACCGGGCAGATCCCGGGATACAGCCTTGTGGAGCTTAAACTGGATACCGGAAGGACGCATCAGATAAGGGTGCACATGACTCACATAGGTCATCCTCTGGTGGGCGACGAGCTCTACGCCCAGCTGTACGGATATGACGAGGATCCCGAATGGATGCCCAGACAGGCTCTGCACGCGGGATCGCTTTCGTTCGCGCATCCGGCCGACGGGCATACGGTCAGCGTTTCCGCTCAGCCTCCACAGGACATGCTCGATTGCCTGTCTTTGCTACGGAAAATGCTTGTAGAACAGGGCAAAACAGAGTAAAATTAAATTAGCAAATAATGTTATTTTAAACAGGAGGATATAATAATGATCAAGATCGGAATCAACGGATTCGGACGCATCGGCCGTCTTACAGCGCGCGAAGCTACCCGCAGGGGAGACATGGACATCGTTGCCATCAACGCGCCGGACAAGACCCCCGAGATGCTGGCTTACTACTTCATGTATGACACCGTCCACGGCAAGTGGGAAGGCACCGTAGGCTATGACGAGAGCCATCTCATCATCAACGGCAAGGCAATTCCGCTGCTCAACGACCGCAACCCGGCAAACCTCGGATGGGGCAAGCTCGGAGCTGAGTACGTAGTGGACTGCACGGGCGCTTTCCTTACTGAAGAAAGCGTTCAGCCGCATCTGGCCGCCGGCGCCAAGTTCGTTCTCATGAGCGCTCCCGCAAAGGACAAGACACCGATGTTCGTATACGGCGTAAACCACGAGACCTTCGACCCGAAGCTCTCCACCGCTTCCGCCGCGTCCTGCACCACCAACTGTCTTGCTCCTCTGGCAAAGGTGCTCAACGATAAGTTCGGCATAGTCGAAGGACTCATGACCACCGTACACGCGGCTACCGCCACCCAGTTCGTAGTAGACGACTACTCCAAGAAGAACTTCCGTCTGGGCCGCACCTGCTACGACAACATAATCCCGTCCACCACCGGCGCCGCCAAGGCCGTAGGCAAGGTCATCCCGTCCCTGCAGGGCAAGCTCACCGGTATGTCCATGCGTATCCCGTCCCCGGACGGATCCGTAGTAGACCTTACCGTAAGCCTGGCCAAGGAGACCACTTACGAGGAAGTCTGCGCAGCCGTTAAGGAAGCCTGCGAAGGCGAGCTGAAGGGCGTAATGCGCTACGAGGATCAGCCCATCGTTTCCACCGACATCATCGGCGAGACCAACGCCAGCGTATTCGACGCCCAGGCAGGCATCGCTCTGAACGGCCACTTCATGAAGCTGATCGCGTGGTACGACAACGAGTACGGCTTCACCTGCAACATGCTCCGTCTGCTTGCGCACATCGCGAAGGTAAAGGGCTAAACGCAGTTTGAAAGCTGAACAGCAAAGACCGGCTCCCGCGCTTTTCGGCGCGGGAGTTTTATTGCCTGTATGAAGCGTTCTTCCTCAAAACTTGTTGGAAGATACTTTTTTTTGTGGTAGAATCCATTGATATGAAAAATACCGTTATCATTATTCCATCCCTGGATCCGGACGAAAAACTCAACAGCACCGTCGACGGCATGATAGATGCCGGATTTAAGCATGTGGTGCTTGTGGACGACGGAAGCCGCGAGGAATGCAAGGAGCCTTTCCGCAAGGCTCTGGCCGATCATCCGGAATGCAGGCTGGTGGTGCACGAAGTCAATAAAGGCAAGGGAAGGGCGCTTCGCGACGCTTTCGCTTACGTTGCGGAAAACCTGCCGGATGCGGAGGGCGTGATCACCGTCGACGGCGACGGACAGCACACTCCTGAGGATACGGTAAGGCTTGCCGCGGAGATGAAGTCCAGACCGGGCGAGGTGATCCTTGGCTGCCGGGACTTTTCCCAGAGCCATGTGCCCACACATAATAAGCTCGGAAACCGCATCTCAGCGTTCATTTACAGAGCTGTTTACGGAATAAAACTTACGGATACGCAGACAGGGCTGCGCGCCATACCCGCGGAATACCTAAAGGCTTTCGCCGAAGAGGTGCAGGGCGACCGCTACGAGTACGAGACCAACATGCTGATCTACATCAAGGATCACGGCATACCCTACGGCGAGATCCCGATCAACACCGTATACATAGACGACAACAGCAGCTCTCACTTCAACGTTTTCAAGGACTCCTACAGGATCTACAAACCCATAATACTGTTCGTTCTGGGCTCCTGCATCGCCACGGTGGTGGACCTGGTAGTTTTCACCGTGCTTAACGCTCTTACGGAAAAGGGCGTAGGCATACTGGCGGCCGCTGCGGCGTTCATAAACAGGCATTTCATTAAGGATTACACTACCGCCAGCCTGTTCGTTCCCACGGCAGCAGCAAGGATCATATCCTCGCTGGTGGATTACAATTTCAGCAGGACCAAAGTGTTCGGCAGCAAGGCTCCGGCCAGGAAGACCATATGGAAATACTACATCATCTGCGCGGTCAGGATGCTGCTGTCCTGGCTGTTCCTGAGCTTCCTTACGAACATACTGCACGCGCAGGGACTTATCGTTACGCTGCTGAAGATAGTCGTGGATCTGATCCTGTTCTTCATCAGCTACAACTGGCAGCGCAAGTGGGTCTTTAGGAAATAACGGCACACAGTTTTGGTAAAAACGGTACAGTAATAAGCTCCGGGCCTTTAAATAGCCCGGTCTTTTTATTATGATGCGCTCCGAAAGGAGCGTATTTATCATGTCGTCCATCAAACATCTGCCGGGGAGCGAAAGACCCCGGGAAAAACTGCTCCAGACCGGAGCGCACGGACTTTCCAACACGGAGCTGATTGCCCTGATAGTATCCAACGGCACAAGGGATCAGAGCGCGCTGGAGGTGTCCTCGGAGATACTTGCGCTGGAGCCGGACGGACTTCGCGGACTGGCGAACTGCCAGCCGGAGGAGTTCATGAGGGTGAAAGGCGTAGGGGAAGCTCTGGCCTGCAAGCTCTGCGCCGCCATAGAACTGGGAAGAAGGATATCTTACTGCGTATCGGAGAACAAAACGGTAATGGACAGACCGGACGCCGCCGCGGACATTTTCATGAAGGACCTTAGGCATCTCCAGAAGGAGAAGATATGCCTTGCCATGCTGAACGCCAAGGGCGAGATAGTCGCCAGGGAGGAAGTAGCGTCCGGCGGGATATCGTCGGCGTGCGTAAGCCCCAGGGAAGTGTTCTCCAACGCCGTAAGGAAGGGCGCGTACGCCGTGGTCCTGGCGCACAACCATCCCAGCGGGGATCCCACGCCCAGCGCCGAGGACATATCTCTTACCAAAAGGATAGCTCAGGCCGGAAGTCTTCTGGGAATCAAACTGGAAGATCACATAATAATAGGCGACGGCCGTTACATAAGTCTGAGAGAGATGGGAATAATTTGAAAAACGGCGGTTTTTCCTATACTATTCGGCGCGGAAATATGTTAGAATACACCTTGACACTTTTCAGGGAAGGTATTCTATGGGCAAAGTTCTGCTCTGCTGCTCCGGCAGCGGAGGAACCGGAAAAACGACGTTCGCCGTCAACATAAGCGTAGCCGCAGCGGGGCAGGGACTTAACGTGCTCCTGCTGGACCTTAACATGGGCAGGCGAAACGCGGACATCTACCTGGGAATGGAGGACCGCATCCTTTTCGACCTGGGAGACGTGGTCTCCGGCCTCTGCAGACTGGATAAAGCCATCATAAAGCACGATCTGTGCAGCGGCCTAAGCCTTCTTTCGTGCCCGCAGTACAGGGAGATAGAGGGCATGACGGCAGGTCACGTAAGCGCTCTGTACAATACTTTGCGCGATCGTTTCGACCTTGTGGTCGTGGACTGCCCGGTATCGGTCACAGGAGTCCTGAGGGTGTTCGCCAGCGGAGCTGACGCGGCTCTCATGCTTACGGTCCCGGATTTCTCTTCAGTAAGGAACACCGAGGCTCTCTGCGAAAAGCTGGAGGAGATAGGCGTGGCGGAGAGATACTACGCGATCAACCGCATAGACAGGCAGTATTCCGATTCGGACAACGTTCCCGGGATCAATTTCATCACCAGATCCATAAACGCGCCTCTGGTGGGCATGGTCACGGAGGATCCGGCCATCCACATCTGCAACAACTCCGGAATACCGGCGGCTTTCGCGGAAGGCAGCGACACGGCCCGCAGGTTCGCCGACATAGCGGCCAGGATAACGGCTTAACACGTACGAAAACACAACAGCCGGAAGGACTTTCCCTCCGGCTGTTTTTTATTGACAGTTTTATAATATATATTGTATTATTAGTACAGATTTATATCAACATATCGTTTTATATAGATCCAAATCAGAATAACAAGGAGAACAAAATATGGTAGAACATGGACAGCCCTTCCCTTGGGTGATCGTTTGTGTTGTAGCTATTGTTTTTCTGCTTGTCGGAATACTCGTAGGATACATCTTAAGGAAGTCAAAAGCTGAAAAGACTATCGGAAGTGCCGAGACACAGGCTAAGAATCTTATCCTGGACGCAGAAAACAGAGCTGAAGCACTGAGAAAGGAACTCGTCGCCGAGGCCAAGTCCGAGGCTCACCAGTTAAAGGTGGAAGCCGAAAAGGACATCAAGGAGCGCAGGGACGATGTAAAGAAATCCGAACGCAGGATAACGCAGAAAGAAGAATCTGTGGACAGAAAGCTGGAGTCCATAGAAAAGAAGGAAGAAGACATCCAGCGCAGACAGCAGTCCTTAAAGGACAAGGAAAAGAACGTAGACGAGCTCATTAAGAAGCAGATCGCGGAACTGGAGAGGATCTCCGGATGCACCGCGGACGAAGCCAAGCAGCTGCTTCTCAGAGACCTCGAAAAGGACATCCGCCACGAAGCGTCGATAATGATCAAGGACATAGAGTCCAAGGCCAAGGACGAGGCGGACAAGAAAGCAAAAGACATAATCGTAGGCGCCATCCAGCGCTGCGCGGCCGATACCGTCGCGGAGAGCACCATATCCGTGGTCAACCTTCCCAGCGACGACATGAAGGGCCGCATAATCGGCCGCGAAGGCCGCAACATAAGGGCCATAGAGACGGCGACCGGAGTCGACCTGATCATCGACGATACGCCGGAAGCCATCGTAGTCTCGTCCTTCGATCCCGTAAGAAGGGAGATCGCAAGGATAGCCCTTGAAAAGCTGATAGTAGACGGCCGCATCCATCCCGCCCGCATAGAGGAGATGGTGGAGAAGGCCACCAAGGAAGTCAACGCCGTCATCAAGAAGGAAGGCGAAGAAGCAGTATTCGAGATCGGATGCCACAACGTTCATCCGGAGCTCGTAAAGCTTCTGGGAAGACTCCACTACAGGACCAGCTACGGACAGAACGTTCTGTCGCATTCCAGGGAAGTTGCTCACCTGGCCGGACTCATGGCCGGGGAACTGGGCTTCGACGTGGCTCTCGCCAAGAGGGCGGGCCTCTTCCACGACATAGGCAAGGCTCTGGACCACGAGATACAGGGCACGCATGTGGACATAGGCATAGACGTGCTCCGCAAGTACAAGGAGCCGGAAGCCGTCATCGACGGCATGGCTTCGCACCACGGAGACTACGAACCCAAGAGCGCCGAAGCGGTACTTGTAGCCGCGGCTGACGCGCTGTCGGCGGCAAGGCCGGGAGCCAGAAGAGAGACTCTGGACACCTACATCAAGAGGCTCCAGAAACTGGAAGAGATCGCGAACACGACGCCGGGAGTCGAATCCTCCTACGCCATCCAGGCAGGCCGCGAGATACGCATCATAGCCAAACCGGACCAGATATCGGACGATTCGATGCCCATGCTCGCCAGGGACATCTCCAAGCGCATAGAGAGCGAGCTCGAATATCCGGGCCAGATAAAGGTAAACGTTATAAGGGAAACGAGAGCGATAGATTACGCCAAGTAAGTAAAGCGATCGGATAACCGCAAGGGCCCGCAGCGATGCGGGCCTGAGTTTTGATAATAAAGCATCGGGGAACATGACACGGATGATATATTTGGACAACAGCGCTACGACAAGACCGTCGCAGGCCGCGGCTGAAGCGGCGGAAAGGATGATACGCGCGGACTTCGGAAACCCGTCGAGTCTTTATAAGATAGGACTGGACGCGGAGAAGGAAGTCAAAGCCGCGAGGAAGGCCGTCGCAGGGAGCTTCGGGGCTTCCGCGGACGAAGTGTTCTTTACGTCCGGCGGCACGGAGAGCGACGATACTGCTCTGTTCGGCGTCCGGGAGTCCAGAAAGAAGCAGGGAAACAGAATAATAAGCACCGCGGTGGAACATCCCGCCGTTCTGAGGTGTCTTGACGTTCTTAAGGCCAGGGGCGCGGACGTGGTCCTGGTACCCGTTAAGAAGGACGGAAACCTGGACATGGACGCGCTTTCGGACGCGCTGAACGATGATACCGTACTTGTAAGCGTCATGCACGTAAACAACGAGACGGGGGCGGTGTTCCCGGTCGCGGGCATAGCGGAGATCATTCGCAAAAGGTTCGGAAGCGACGCTGCCTCAAGGCCTCTGCTGCATTCGGACTGCGTGCAGAGCCTGGGCAAGATACCCGTGGACGTAAAGGCCATGGGCGTGGATCTCGCAAGCTTTTCGGCGCACAAGATACACGGGATAAAGGGCAGCGGAGCGCTGTTCGTGAGGGGCGGACTTCACATAGCGCCGTTCATATACGGCGGCGGTCAGGAGAAGAACTTCCGCTCCGGAACGGAGAACGTGCCGGGCATAGCTGCTTTCGGAGCCGCGGCGGAGGAACTGAAACTTCCGGATCCAGCGCCGGCAAAAAGGCTGAAAGAGCTTATCCTCAGCGAGATCCCGGACGTAAGGATCAATTCGCCGGAGGACGGCTGCCCGTTCATACTCAACGTCAGTTTCCTCGGCTGCCGGGCGGAAGTGCTGCTGCACATGCTGGAGCAGGACGGCATATACGTGTCCACCGGATCCGCGTGCAGTTCAAAGAGCAAGGGAAGCCACGTCCTGTCCGCGATGGGGCTGAAGCCGGAAGAGATCGAAGGCGCGCTGCGCTTCAGTTTCTGCAGGGACAACACGGTGGAAGAAGTCGAGTACGTCGCGGAAAGACTGATGAAATACACAGGCGATCAAAGGAGGCTGCGGAGCGCGTTCCGCAAAAGATAGATGCAAAACGACAGGGAAAACGTTTACATAGTACGCTGCGGCGAGACTGCGCTTAAGGGACAGAACAAGCCGTATTTCGAGCGCATGCTGGTACAGAAGATCAAGAAGATGCTGAAGGGCACGGAAGGGATCGCTGTAGAACGCACGGACGGACTGATTTTCGTCAGGACGACGCCGGACATACCCCGCGAAGACATACTCAAGCGCGTGGGTCGCGTGTTCGGCGTGGATTCCATAAGCCCCGCCCACGAGATCGACATAACCGGACTTACAGCGGACGAGGCTCTGGCGGAGACCGGAAAGGCTGCCGTGGAGATCATGAACGGGCTGATAGCGTCCAAGGGCATAAAGACCTTCAAGATCGAGGCTCGCAGGGCCGACAAGGCATTCCCGGTCGAAAGCCCCCAGATCGCAAGGCGCGTAGGCGCCAGCGTCCTTAAAGGCTGCAAGGTCCTTAAGGTAGACGTTCACGATCCGGACGCGCTGCTGTTCGTTAACGTAAGAAGAAATTATGTATATATCTATGAGCAGAAGATACTGGCGTTCGGCGGCCTGCCCATCGGCACCAACGGCAAGGGTCTGGTCCTGCTTTCCGGCGGGATAGACTCTCCCGTAGCCAGCTTCATGATGGCTCACAGAGGCATGGTCCTGGAGGCAGTGCATTACCATTCCTATCCGTACACTTCCGAGCGCGCCTGGGAGAAGGTAAAGGACCTGGCGAAGATCCTTACGCTCTATACCGGAAGACTGCGCATCCACAGCATTAACCTGCTGCCGATACAGGAGCAGATCGTCCAGAACTGCCCCGAGGACGAGACCACCATACTGGTCCGCCGCTTCATGATGCGCATAGCGGAACGCATAGCGCAGGCCAACGACTGCATGATGCTCATAACCGGCGAGAACCTGGGCCAGGTGGCCAGCCAGACCGCTGAAGCCCTGGTCGTGACTGACGCGTCAGTTTCGCTGCCGGTAATGAGACCTCTGATAGGCATGGACAAGACGCAGATAATGGACATCGCAAGGGAGATAGGCACTTTCGAGACCTCCATCCAGCCTTACGAGGACTGCTGCACCGTATTCCTGCCCAAGCATCCTGTCACCAAGCCCAAGCTTGAGAAGATCCTTGCATCCGAGAGCAGACTGGACTGCGAGGCGCTTATAGACGCCGCGGTGGCATCCGAAGAGATAAGCATTATATACCCGGACGACTAGCTTTCCGGGGCGCCGAGAATCGTTCCCGATACTGTTCCGGAGGTCTTGGCGGCGCGAAACGCGGGCTGTAAGCTCTGCCCGCGCGAAAGTCTGTACCGTTTTTGCCAATTCAGCCGTTTACACGAACGGCTGTTTTTTATTACAATTTTTGCGTAAGGACTGCGCGGACGGACGGTGTGGATCTGCCCGCGCGTTTTTCATCAAAAGGGGTATTCATCATGGAAACATCAAAAGCTGTTCGCGGCGCGGAGCGTATCCGTGCCGGCTCGGAAACAGGCGGGCAGGATACGCGCACGCGTAAGAGAATAACAGGAGACATCGGTGAGGAGGCAGCCTGCGGCATGCTCGTCAGGGAGGGTATGCGCATAATCTGCCGAAATTTCAGCTGCAGGACCGGAGAGATAGACATCGTCGCCTTCGACCCGGATGCCGGCGCGGTCGTATTCGCGGAGGTCAAGACCAGAAACAGCGCCGAATACGGGCTTCCCTGCGAGTTCGTCGGAAAGGAGAAGCAGCGCAGGCTGAGGCTTACGGCGGAGTATTATCTGCTGCGTAATCCGGGGCTCAGACGCTGCCCTCTGAGGATGGACATCGTAGAGATCCTTCAGACGGACAAAGGTCTGTTCGGCAGGCACATCAGGAACGCTTTCTGAGCGGGGAGGGGCCATGTATTCGAGAGTACTTACGGCAAGCCTCTACGGGCTCTCCGGGGAACCTACCTGGGCGGAAGTGGACTGCGAGAACGGACTTCCCGCGTTCAGCGTGGTAGGGCTTGCGGACCAGAGCGTAAGGGAGGCCCGCGAAAGGATAAGAGCGTCCATGGAGAACTGCGGGCTCAGCTTTCCTGCCAAAAGGATTACGGTAAACCTTACGCCGGCGAACAAGAAAAAAGAAGGCAGCCACTACGATCTTCCGTTAGCCGCGGGCATACTGATGTGCAGTTTAAAGGACGCTGATCTGTCCGGCGCGGCGGATCTTTGTACGGGAAAAGCCGCGTGTCTGGGAGAACTAACGCTGGACGGCAGGGTGAGCGCGGTGGACGGTGTCCTGCCGATGATAATGGGGCTTAAAAGGTCAGGAGTCCGGAAGTTCTTCATACCCGGAGCGTGTCTGCCGGAAGCCATGCTGGTAAAGGAAGTGGAACTGTACCCGGTAAACAGCATCCTGGAGCTTGCGGATCACATTACAGGCATGGACCGGATAGAGCCAGTGAAGAGCGGACAGGTCAACGTTCCCGGGCCCGCGGAGCATGTTCCGGATTTTCTGGACATCAAAGGACAGGAGACCGTAAAGAGGGCTGCGCAGATAGCGGCCGCCGGAATGCACGGAATGCTTATGGCAGGTCCTCCCGGCACCGGTAAGACGATGATCGGCAAGCGCATCCCCGGCATACTTCCTCCGCTCGGCTACGACGAGATGCTGGAGGTGACCCAGATCTACAGCGCCGCCGGGGAACTAAAGAACGGAGCGTCGCTCATCTCGGAAAGGCCGTTCAGGGCTCCTCACCACACCGTAACCAAAGCCGCGCTGATAGGAGGCGGAGGCAGGCCCCGGCCCGGGGAGATATCGCTCGCGAACGGAGGAGTATTGTTTCTGGACGAGCTGGCCGAGTTTCCTTCGTACGTGCTTGATTCTCTCCGGCAGCCGCTGGAGGACGGATTCGTAGTCATCAACAGGCTCAGAACGAAAGTAACTTTTCCGTCCAGATTCATGCTGGTAGCCGCCATGAATCCGTGCCGCTGCGGGTATTACGGAGATCCTGTGCACAGGTGCACGTGCTCGGAATCCGACAGACAGAGATACGTCGGCAGGATATCCGGGCCGCTTATGGACAGGATCGATCTGCACGTAAGCGTGCGCAGGCCGGAGTATAAGGAAATAGACATAGGCAGATCGAAGAACGGGATCTCCAGCGCTCAGCTCAGGGAAGGCGTGGAGAACGCCATGGCGATGCAGAAGGAAAGGTACGCGGGCGAGGGAATAAAGTACAATTCCCGGCTGGACGCAAAGCTTCTGGAGAAGTACTGCGTTCCGGACGAGAAAGGTAAAAAAGTCCTTAAGGCGACGTTCGAAAAATGGCATCTGTCCGCAAGATCCTATCACAGGATGCTTAAACTAGCCAGGACTGCCGCGGATCTGGACGGAAGCGCGGAGATAAAGGAAAGGCACATTCTCGAGATAATAAACTACAGGCTTCCGGACGAGCTGTTCGGGGACAAGTTTTAACGCGGCGCGGATCCCGGACGGAAACGGAAAGTAAGAAATGGATATAAAGACGGTAGACATAGACGACGATAACTATCCGGAGCATCTGAGGAGCATTCCGAAAGCGCCGGAGACGTTGTATTACATAGGAGACATAAAACTCATAGAACACCCGCTCATAGCCATAGTGGGTACAAGACGCTGCTCCAGCTACGGCAGGTGGGCGGCGGAGGGGATAGCTTACAGAATAGCGTCCTGCGGCATCTCTGTGGTCAGCGGCATGGCCGAAGGCATAGACAGCGCGGCGCACAGAGGCTGCATCAAAGCCGGAACGCCGACCGTTGCGGTGCTCGGAACAGGCATAGACATATGCTTTCCGAAGAGCAACCTGGAGCTCTACCGCAGGATCGCAGAGGACGGGCTTATCCTGTCCGAGTATCCTCCCGGGCAGATGGGCGCGCCGTGGATGTTTCCCGAAAGGAACAGGATAATCAGCGGTCTTTCTAAAAGCGTGGTCGTGGTGGAAGGAACGCTCAAAAGCGGCTCCATGATAACCGCCAGGCTGGCTTTGGAGCAGGGGCGCGACGTGTACGCGGTGCCCGGAAACATAAACCAGCCCGGCAGCGCGGGGGTCAACAGGCTCATTTCTGACGGGGCGTGCCCAATACTGGACATGGACAGCGCCGCTCAGACGCTCGGCCTTTCCGCCGCAAAGCGAATGAGGCGGGTGGAATCGCTGTCCGCGGAGGAAAAACTGGTGCTTGGCGCTGTAATAGAGGACCCCGGGACGGATCCCGGAACGCTGGCGTTCAGAACAGGCATAGCCGTCGGCGACGTGCTTGCGCTCCTCGGCGCCCTGGAACTTAAGGACCTGGTTCGTTCCTCCGGGCAGCGGTTCTATCCGGAAAAATAAGGAAAAACTAAAAACGATTCTTGACAAACTCTACTATGAGTATTTATATAGAAAGAAAATGAACGCAAACGAAAGGAGCGCCATGGCTGCTAAAAGATCCCTGGTAATAGTCGAGTCGCCGTCCAAGGCCAAGACCATAAGTAAGTTTTTAGGAAGCAGATATAACGTTATGGCTTCGGTAGGTCACATAAGAGACCTTCCCAAGAGCCGCATGGGCGTTAAGATAGAGGACAACTTCGAGCCCGAATACATAAACGTCCGCGGCAAGGCCCAGCTGATAAAGGACCTTAAGACCGCGGCGGCTGAGGCGGACAAAGTGTATCTCGCAACGGACCCCGACCGCGAGGGCGAGGCCATTTCCTGGCACATCTGCAGTCTCCTGGGCATAGATCCCAAGGACGCAAACCGCATAGAGTTCCACGAGATCACAAAGCCCGCGGTATCGCAGGCCATAGACCACCCGCGTTCGATAGACATGGACCTGGTGGACGCCCAGCAGGGCAGAAGAGTAATAGACAGGGTCGTAGGCTACGGCATCAGCCCCGTGCTCTGGAACAAGGTCGCAAGAGGCCTTTCCGCCGGACGCGTGCAGTCCGCAGCTCTTAAGATAATCTGCGACAGAGAAGATCTTATCGACAACTTCGAGCCCAAGACCTTCTTCGCGATCTCCGCGGATCTGGCGTCGGATACCAGCACGCCTCAGAAGACCAAGAGGACAACGTTCAACGCCAAGCTGGACAAGATAGACGGAAAGCGCATAGTCGTTCCGGACGAGAAGAACGACGCGACCATCAGCCGCAAGGAAGACGCGGACAAGATAGCGGAGGATCTCAGAAACGGAAAGTACACGGTGCTGTCCGTCGAGAACAAGCAGACTCAGACCAAGCCCTACGCGCCTTACACCACGAGCGTTCTCCAGCAGGACGCTTCCGTAAGGCTCGGCTTCGCTCCAAAGAAGACCATGCTCATAGCGCAGCAGCTCTACGAAGGCATAAACGTAAAGGGACAGGGCCACGTAGGTCTCATAACCTACATGAGAACGGATTCCGTACGTGTCAATCCGCAGGCGGACGCCGCGTGCAAGCAGCTCGTCAGAGAGCGTTACGGCGACGATTACGTAGGCAGCGGAGCATTCTCCAACAAGCGCCAGAACACCCAGGACGCTCACGAAGCCATAAGGCCAAGCAACGTCAATCTTCTGCCGGAGAATCTCGAGAGCTCGCTCACATCCGATCAGTACAAGCTTTACAGGCTCATCTGGTCGCGCTTCGTGGCAAGCAGAATGTCCGCGGCGGTCTTCGACGCGATGGGCGCGCAGATCGGATGCGGAAAGTACGAACTTAAGGCCTACGGCAGAAAGCTTCTGTTCGACGGCTTCCTTAAGGTATACAACGTCAGTTCCGAGGAAAAGGACAAGCCTCTTCCGGATCTTAAGAAGGGAATGGACCTTGCTCTGATAGAGGTACACAACGAAAAGAGATCCACGGAACCCCCCAGCAGATTCACGGAAGCAAGCCTCATCAAGGAACTGGAAGAGAAGGGCATCGGCCGTCCGAGCACCTACGCTCCCATCGTATCCACGCTTACCGAGCGCAAGTACATAGTCAAGGAAAAGAAGGCGCTGATGCCTACGGATCTGGGCAAGCTGGTCACCAAGAACGTAATGGAGGCCTATTTCCCGGAGGTCGTGGACGTTGAGTTCACTTCCAGGATGGAAGAAGATCTGGATAAGGTCGCGGAAGGCAAGGTAGCATGGAAAAAGGTGATCGGGGACTACTACAACGGCAGCCTTAAGAGCGAGATAGAGCAGGCCAGGTCCCAGATGGAGAAGGTAAAGCCCAAGGTAGAGCTTACCGACGAGATCTGCCCGCAGTGCGGCAAGCCTCTTGCGCTTAAGCACGGCAGATTCGGCGATTTCCTTGCCTGTTCCGACTTCCCGCAGTGCAGATATACAAAATCTATTATTACGTCAACAGGCGTAAAATGCCCGAAATGCGGATCGGATATAATAGTTAAGCGCAGCAGAAAGGGCAAGACCTTCTACGGCTGCAGCAACTATCCCGCCTGCGATCAGGTCTACTGGTACAAGCCGGTACAGAAGGAATGCCCCAAGTGCGGAAGCCTTCTCGTGGAGAGGGGCCGATCGCTGGTGTGCTCCAACCCGGACTGCGATCACAGAGAAAAGAAGTAAAAATACACTAAAGCTCCATAATTCCCCTGTTGACATATGTTCGGCAGGGGATTATATTTATAATAGCCTTTAGCACTCTATGGATGTGAGTGCTAACAAAGGCAGCAAAACAGTATAAACTTCAATTAAACTTATAAAACGGAGAACAAAATGACTCAATTCCACGCAACAACCATATGCCTGGTGCGCCGCAGCGCCGACGACATTGCCATAGCCGGCGACGGACAGGTAACGATGGGCGAGCATTCCATCATGAAAAACAATGCCAAAAAGATAAGAAAGATATACAAGGACCAGGTGCTCTGCGGCTTCGCGGGCTCCGTGGCGGACGCGTATTCGCTCATGGAGAAGTTCGAGAAGAAGATGGAGGAGCATCAGGGCAACCTTAAGCGCGCAGCCGTTGCCCTTGCCCAGATGTGGCGTCAGGATCAGGCTTCCAGAAATCTGGATGCCATGATGCTTGTAGCCGACAGGGACAGCGTGCTCGTCATCTCGGGTACCGGAGAGGTAATAGAACCGGACGCCAGCTACGTAGCCATAGGTTCCGGCGGAAATTACGCGTACGCGGCGGCCCACGCGCTTTACGACCACACGGACATGACTGCCGCGCAGATAGCGGAGGAATCCTTAAAGATCGCTTCCGATATCTGCGTATACACCAACAGCCACATTTCCGTGGAGACTCTTTAGGAGGTAGACAATGGCTAACGAACTTACAGAAGGCGCCCGCACCATTCACGGCATGACTCCGAAGGAAATAGTCGCGGAGCTGGATAAATACATAATAGGACAGGATTCCGCCAAGAGATCCGTCGCGGTGGCTCTGAGGAACCGCTACAGAAGGAATCTCCTTCCGGATAAGATGCGCGAGGAGATAACCCCCAAGAACATCCTGATGATGGGTCCCACGGGCGTAGGAAAGACAGAGATCGCAAGGCGTCTGGCCAAGCTTATGGACGCGCCTTTCATCAAGGTGGAAGCCACTAAGTTCACCGAGGTAGGCTACGTCGGACGCGACGTGGAATCCATAATAAGGGACCTTATGGAAGCTTCCATGAGGGTCACCAAGCAGAAGCACATGAACGAGAAGTACGCGGTCGCGGAGGATCTTGCCAACGAAAAGATCATAGAGGCGATAATCCCCGGCAGCAAGAAGAGGAATCCTTCTAACGCAAGCGCCAACCCGTTCAGTTTCATAATGGGCGGCGGACAGGCCACATACAACAGATCCACGGAGAAGATAGACGACAAGGCCGCTCACGAGGACAGCCAGACAGAGCTCGCCCGCAGTCAGGTGCGCGAGCAGCTTAAGGCCGGCCTTCTGGAAGAGCAGTACGTGGAGATAGACGTCGTTGATCAGCCCAAGGACAACAACCTGGACGTTTCCCAGGGCGGTACCATATCCCTGGGCAGCATCTTCGGCGACGCCATGCCCAAGCGCTACAAGAAAAAGAACATGAAGGTAAAGGACGCACGCAAGATACTCATCGAGCAGGAAGCCCAGAACCTGATAGACATGGACCAGGTCACCACCGAGGCCCTGGAGAACTGCGAGCAGAACGGAATAGTCTTCATAGACGAGATCGACAAGATAGCTTCCGGTTCCGGTTACCGCGGAGGTGTGGACGTCTCCAGAGAAGGCGTTCAGAGGGACATCCTGCCCATAGTCGAAGGCAGCGTGGTCAATACCAAGTACGGCCCGGTCAAAACGGATCACATACTGTTCATAGGAGCGGGCGCTTTCCACGTATCCAAGCCCACGGACCTCATTCCGGAGCTTCAGGGACGTTTCCCGATCAGAGTGGAACTGGAGCCCCTTACCAGGAAGGACTTCGTAAGGATCCTTACGGAGCCGGATAACGCGCTTCTTAAGCAGCACAAGGCTCTTCTGGAGACGGAAGGCGTAGAACTGGAATTCACGGACGACGCCGTGGAGGAGATCGCAACCATGGCGGAGCTCCTTAACGAGCAGACCGAGAACATAGGCGCCAGAAGGCTCCATACCATAATGGAGAAGCTTCTGGAGGACATCTCCTACCAGATCCCGGACATAGAGGACAAGCACATAGTCATCGATCCCGAATACGTACGCGGCAAGTTCTCCGAGACAATAAGAAAGGACGACATAGACAGGTTCATCCTTTAATGGAATTTGACGACAGCAACAACACGATAGAGCGCGCCAGCGCCAGAGCCATCCTCGTCGGTGCTTCCACCGGCGGGGATATTTCCTATTCCATGGAAGAGCTGAAAGGTCTCGCCGAGGCAGCCGACATAGAGGTCCTCGGCACGATGGAGCAGTATCTGGACCACTTCCGGGCGGCCACGCTGATAGGCAGCGGCAAGCTTAAGGAACTTCAGGAGTTCTGCCATAACATGGAAGCGGATCTTGTGATATTCAACGACGAGCTTTCCGGAATGCAGCTGAGAAACATAGAGGAAGTCGTCGGCACCAAGGTCATAGACCGCACCATACTGATCCTGGACATCTTCGCTGACAGGGCAACTTCCAGGGAAGGCAAGCTCCAGGTGGAACTTGCCCAGCTCCAGTACCGCATGCCCAGGCTCCTCGGCTTCGGCAAGTCGCTTTCCAGGCTCGGCGGCGGAATAGGCACCAGAGGCCCCGGCGAAAAGAAGCTGGAGACCGACAGACGCCATATCCAGAGGCGCATGGACGAGATAAAGAAGGACCTTGCGGAACTGAAGAAGAACAGGGCGCTTCAGCGCAAAAAGCGCGAAAAGAACGGTCTGCCCGTGGTCGCTCTGGCAGGCTACACCAACTCCGGAAAGTCCTCCCTAATGAACAGGCTCATGGCCATGGAGGACAGGGAGGAGAAGCAGGTCCTGGAGAAGGACATGCTATTCGCCACGCTGGACACAGCGCAGAGGCTCGTAACGCTGGAGGACGGCAAAAGCTTCATTCTGATAGACACCGTCGGATTCGTAAGCAGGCTGCCTCACGGGCTGGTGGACGCTTTCCGCTCCACGCTTGAAGAGGTAAGCAGCGCGGACCTGATCCTGCACATCGTGGACGCTTCCTTCGCGGAAAAGGATTTCCAGATCGAAGTTACGGAGCAGGTCTTAGGCGAGCTGGGCGCTTCCGACCGCGACAGACTGCTTGTGTTCAACAAGACGGATCTCGTCCCGGACTTCGAGCCCCTCGGCTACGGTCAGGACGCGTTCGCCATCTCCTGCAGGACGGGCAGGGGAATACCGGAGCTTCTGGACGCCGTTAAGGAAAAACTGTTTTCCGGAGTTAAAAGGACGGAGCTTCTTATACCTTACGATAAAGGCAGCGTCGTGAACGCGATAATAAACGCCGCGAAGCCTATGAACGTGGAGTACAGGGACAACGGTACGTACATCCTTGCCGAACTGACGGAGGCGGACCGCGGACGCTACGCGGAATACATCATTTCGGAGAACTGATCCATGGCTTATCTTTACACCACAACGGAAAAAGAAGGATGCGCCGAGCAGGTCATAGAGAAGTCCTGTTTCATCGCTCACGCCGCGCCGGTATCTTCCAGGGAAGAGGCCGAAGCTTACATCGCGAAGATACGCGACCGGTACCGCGACGCCACGCACAACGTTCCGGCGTTCGTTCTGGGAGACAAGCAGCAGACCGTCTGGGGCTCCGACGACGGCGAGCCCGGAGGTACGGCCGGATCTCCGGTGGCGCTTCTGATCTCTTCCGAAGGCCTTACGAATACCGTGGTCGTCGTGACAAGGTACTTCGGAGGCATAAAACTCGGCCCGGGAGGACTCGTAAGAGCTTATACTTCTTCCGCAAGGATGGCGCTGGAGGCGGCCGGACGGCTGGACGTCTTCGAGAGCGTCGAAAAGCGCATCAGGACCGATTACGTGTTCCTTGGAAAGATACAGAACGCGGAAAAGGATCAGCCCTTCAGAATAGGTAATATCACCTACGAAGACAAGGTGCTGCTGGACATATCGTACGCTCCCGAGGACGAAAAAACGGTGCTTGGAACGCTGATGGACATATGCAGCGGCAGTTTGGAGATAATGTAAGTTTTTTTATTTCTTGGTATTGACACAAACGGGTAATTACATTATAATTCCGTAGTGCGCCGACTGGAAAGTCGGTCCTTAGCAAGTGTGGGAGTATAGCTCAGCTGGGAGAGCATCTGCCTTACAAGCAGGGGGTCACAGGTTCGAGCCCTGTTACTCCCACCACTTATTCTAGGCCCGGTAGTTCAGTTGGTTAGAATGCCAGCCTGTCACGCTGGAGGTCGACGGTTCGAGCCCGTTCCGGGTCGCCATTTTGAAAAGTGAATAGGATTGGTATTTTGCTGGCGTGGCTCAATGGCAGAGCAGCTGATTTGTAATCAGCAGGTTGTTGGTTCGACTCCGATCGCCAGCTCCAAATACGGAGGGATTCCCGAGTGGCCAAAGGGGACGGACTGTAAATCCGCTAGCTGAGCTTTCGATGGTTCGAATCCATCTCCCTCCACCAATATGCGGAAGTGGCTCAGGGGTAGAGCATCGCCTTGCCAAGGCGAGGGTCGCGAGTTCGAATCTCGTCTTCCGCTCCATTACGCGGATGTAGTTCAATGGTAGAACTTCAGCCTTCCAAGCTGATAGCGTGAGTTCGATTCTCATCATCCGCTCCATTTTTTT
>JAFRYI010000018.1 GCA_017437745.1 Bacillota bacterium | reverse complement strand
GAGAAGGCTCTGGAATTCGGCAGCGCGGAGGCAGCAATGCTTGTGGCGGCGCACTCCTGCTCTGCTGCGATGCCCGGCGTTCAGGCAGTCAAGGATTTCATCGCCGCGGAAAAAGCCGAGTACGGCGAAATGGTATTCAAACTCTAAATACACTATCCGAAAAAACACAAAACCGGTGCGCTTAACCTTGCGTACCGGTTTTTAGTTTCGGAACATCATGATCTTTCTGCGTAAGAACATATGCCCCCGGGCGATCGGCATCCCGTCTTCCCGCCGGAAGACGACACTCTAAAGGTCGCAGAAGAATCCTGCGTACGGAAACTTGTAGAACATTACGGAAGTGTCGCGGTGGATGGTCTGCGTGCCTGTAACTTTGCAGTCGACTATCTGCCGCGCGCCTTCTACGAGTTTATCTATCAGATCCGGCGCTACAGGGAACGAGCCGTGCGAGGGCCAGACTTCGGAGAAGCTGTCCTTAAGGCCATTAAGGCGCTCGAGGCTCCTAATGAATTCCTTCATGTTCCTGCGCGGGCCGAACAGGAATATGTTGTCGCTCTGCACGGAATCTCCGGAGATCAGAACGCCCGCGTTCTCGTCCAGAAGCGCAACGCTGCCTGGCGTGTGGCCGGGTATGTGGATCACTTTAAGCGGGCGGCCGCCCAGGTCCAGGACGTCCCCGTCGCGCAGCGGCATCATCATTCCCTGCCCGCCTTTTTCGCGATAGAACGGCTCGTCCTCGTACTGCATCATGAAGAAGCGGAACGCGCCGTTGCCGGAAACGTGGTCCGGGTCCGAGTGTGTGTTGAGAAGCGCGACCGGCTTACTTGTAAGGCTCTCCGCTATCTGCCTGGCCTCCGGGCACGTGGCTCCGGTGTCCACCAGCAGCGCTGTATCGCTGCCCTCCAGCAGGAACATGCGCACGAAACCGTCCTCTATGCGCCAGCTGTTGTCGTTTATCTTTATGATCTCTGCCATGGCAATGACCTCCCTTACCGTTTATTATACAACATTCCTGCCATCAAAAGGCATCTGTTCCGCATTAATGCTTTAATCAAAGGACGAACTGGAACACGTTGAACGCCACGCACATGCACAGCAGCAGTATGCCTAATATGAATAATAAAACTGCGTATGCATTGTTCATAATAGCATATCATCCTCCACCGGTCTTACCGGTCGCGCTCGTCCTAATCGTCGCCTTCCATTATGTCCAGAAACATCAGCTCGTCCAGGACAGGATCGTCGTCCAGGCCGTAGCCTTCTTCCGGATAATCCAGAAAGGTCTGCTTAGCGCGCTCTTCGCGCCATCTTCTCTCCTCTTCGGGATCTTTTCTGTTGTTTTTCATCGAAAACAGTTTCATCACAGCCACCAACGCGATAAATACTAATATACCTTCCGCCATGGTCACTCCTCGTCTTCCGCCTCGTATTCTTCGACAAGCTTGCTGAGCTCCTCGATCACACGCTCCGAATCGTCCACCAGAGCCATCGCCTTGGCGAGTATGTACGTTGCGTTGCGGCGGCCCAGGAAGAATCCTGCCACCAGGCACACGAGTCCGACTGCGAACGATATATATACTGTAACCATAATGTCATATCCTCCATGCTTTGAGGTTCCGCGGCGATCGTGCGGTTGATCTGCCCCGCGGCCCCTCTTACACTTTAAGGATATAACAGGCCCTGTACAAATGTATGTACAGGGTTTGTGATATGCGATATTTTATTTAGCAGCGGACTTCCCGTCCGCGTCGTGTTTCACGGCAAGTCCGTTCTCGTCCACCTCGTCCGGCGACCAGGAATCCTGCAGCTCATCTATCTGCAGCACTCCGTCAGCGCGCGCCGCGATCTGGTACTGGTCCTCGTAGACTATCTCTCCGGGTGAGTTAGTGTACACCAGATAGTACGGATGGTTGTAGCGCTCCAGCAGCCACAGGGCCGGGCGTATCATCTTAAGCATCTCGTCGGAGTTTTCAGTCTTGAACCAGCAGACCACGGGCTCCTGGTTGCGGCACTGCGGCGGCCACGGCAGATGCGTGGAGAACCAGTCGTCGATCTCCTTGAAAAGGTCCGCGTCCTCCTGCTCCATCACGTCGTCCCGGATAAGCTGCCAGCACATGCTGAATATGCCCTTGCCGAACATGGTGTTCTTTGCAAGTTCCTTGCCGTGTATCCTTACGTATTTGAATCTAAGTTCGGACATCGCGTTCCTCCTTCCGCATGTTTTGCGGGATCAGATCTCGTCTTTAAGTTTTTCGCACATGCAGTATCTGCAGGTGACGCTGTCTTCCTCCATGTAACGGCAGTAGAACCGGCCGTCCTTTTCTATCCATTTAGCTGCGGACTGCGGATGCATGGGCAGACGCTCCGCGAAGGTCAGGTACAGGCACGCCAGGATTATCCACTTGTGACCTCCCGGCCTGTCCGCCATGTATTCGTTAAGGTAGGACGCAAGGTCGGCCTCGAGCCTTGCGGCATCGTCAGGATCCACTGCGTCACGGCCTGTCGAATTTTTAGTGCCGGACTCACCGGACATTGAAATTTCAGCGTCCAGCAGCCTTAAGCACACGTCCCTGTTGAACGCGCTTACGCACAGCCCGTCGGTCCCTTTCCGCAGCAGCGCGGCCTCTTCCGGGCTTATCCTCTTCTTAAGTTGTCCCGTAAATTCCGCGACAGTCATCTATCCTATTTCTCCGGCGGCGGAGCTACATCTCCCTCCGGCAGCCTGTTCAGGTATTCCTCCAGCGTAATGCCTTTGGACGTTATCTCCGATCCTGTCTCTATTTGACCGCTTCCAGCAGTCCCCTGCACCCCGCAAGCACGTCCTCCCATGTGGCCTCGAAGTCACCGGTATACCAGGGATCCGCCACCTCATCGCCGGGACGTCCCGCGAAGTCCAGCAGGTTTTTAAGCTTTCCGTCCGGGTCGCTGCCCAGTATGCGCAGCGCGTTGCGAACGTTCCACTGGTCCATGCAGACCAACAGATCGTAGTAATCGTAGTCCGCTTTCGTTAGCTGCCTGGCGGTCTTGCCCCCGCAGTCTATTCCGTGTTCCGCCAGTTTCTTTTTAGCGGGCGGATAGACCGGACTCCCGACGTCCCTGCCGGTACGCGCGTCCCTCTGGATCTCCTCGCGGCTGGTGGCCGCCGAAGCGATCCCGAAACGATCCGCGACGCCCGCCTTTTCCGCAAGGTCCTTCATTACGAACTCCGCCATCGGACTGCGGCAGATGTTACCGTGGCATATGAAAAGTATCCTGATCATTCGCAGCCTCCGCGCTGACCAGGCGCATTATCCTCTATCCCCATCTTCTCTTTCAGATCTCCCAGACTCTTGTTGTACTGGGCCTTGGAGATGGCGCCGTGCTCCAGGAATGTATCCAGGAGCTGCTTCTGGCGCTCGAAGAGGAGCTGTTTTTCGCTGCGTTTCTCTTCCATTCTGCAGTATCCGACCTTATTCAGCTGCTCCGGTCCCTGTCAGTCCCAGTTCTTCGGCGTGCTCCTTCATACCGGCGATGCAGATCTCCGCAACGTCGCGGACCTCCATGCCAAGCAGCTCGCAGCCCTTCTGGATCAGCTCGCGGTCGCACTTTGCGGCAAAACGCTTGTCCTTAAACTTCTTCATGAAGCTCTTGACCTCCAAGTCTGTGATCCCGGCAGGTCTCATGCGGGCGCAGGCCTGGATTATTCCGGTCAGTTCGTCTACCGTAAACAGGCTCTTTTCCATGTTGGTGACGGGCTCCACGTCCGTGCAGATGCCCCAGCCGTGCGAAAGTATCGCGCGCACGTCCGCAGGGTCCACTCCGGCGTCCAGCAGCGGCTTTTCCGTATGCTTAAGGTGCTCGTCCGGGAACTGCTGATAATCGTAATCGTGCAGCATTCCCACGGCCTGCCAGTGCTCCGGATCCTCGCCAAAGTGCTTCGCCATTGCGCCCATGGCATAGCAGACGTTAAGAGCGTGGAGGATCAGATGCTCCTCCGTTACCATCGTATCGTTAAGTTCCTTAGCGCGTTGCAATGTAAGCATTGCGGACCTCCTTCAACATCTCTTTTGATGCAAATATACCATTATTGGAGATATGTGTCTATAAACTCCGTAATAAAACCGGGTTGCGCTTAAACGGCCAGTCAAAAGAACACCTAAGCGAGCACATTTCCAATGGTCGCTGAAAAAAGCGGTAGATCAAGTCCTGCAATCAGCCGACACTCCCGCATTTTCATCCCAAAACATCATAAATCATATAAGCGGGTGCACGAGAATCCGATTCAAAAATGAACACAAAGCCCAAACTAATGCTTTTTGCGTAAATAGCTGTTCAAAAATCATCCCAATTAACCGCAAAATGCGTTTTGGGGTGCACTCAAGCGGCAAGATCGCACACGCCGTCCTTCCAATGGCCATATTCCGATGCACCCAATTTGTAAAAGATGGGCTTTTGGGAGCATTTACACCCAACAACCACTAAAAACGAACACAAATCTTTAATGTGTCTCGTGTTTTCGGAACGAACAACCATCCGCGCGCCACTATCCGAAGTAGTGGTCTATCAGCATCGAGACGTACGATGGATCCAGCGGGGAGTCCTCCCACTCAAAGGTTGTTATCAGATCCTTTCCCAGCTCGTACCCAGCCTCGAAATACAAGGCCAGTTTCCTAAAGGTGTTCGACCTGTATGTCTCGCTGCTCATAAGCCCGAAATGCTCCCAAATCAGCAGATGTCGGTCCTTGGGGCGCATAATAAGCAAGTCCGGGTAAAACTCCCGCCCTTCTATAAACATCTGAGCCTCGTAGCGAAAAGGTATGCCGCGGCTGAACAACTGATCCGCGATGATCGATTCGGATTTGGAACGGACCATTATCCCGCAGAGGGTCGGCTGGACCAAAGTCTCAGGATGCCTGCAGTTTCTGTCATAAGGTGCCTCCCGCCACGATTTCAGCTCGTCCTCCGCCGGAAACAGTTTTTCTTTTATCAACGCAAAATGATCCGGATTCATGGCTTTAGCTGCCGTTATATCCGCAGAACCGAAGCGTCCATCCGCAAGACGCTCCAAACACTCCAGATACTGTGCCAGGATACCACGCTTACGAATGCAATAGTCGCGCATTGCCATAGTCTCCGCGATCCGGATCTGCTCTACCGGGATATATTCGGATCGCCGCCTCCCGTCCTCCGTTTTAACAATGTAGTAATACCGGTACGGCCCGCGCTTGCAGCACTTCAGATAGCCGTCAGGAGCAGCCGCGATAAAATGCTCCAGTTCTTCGATCTCTTTACGGATGCTCCCAGATTCTCTGCCCGCAAGAGTCATAAGGTCTGCCATAGAAAATCCCTCCTGTTACAGGAGGGATGATTCCATCTTTTTCCACGGAAGTCAACGCGGCAGCGCAATGTCTGTACCGTTTTCAGCAATACTTATTCAGCCGTAATCAGGTACGGCAATATTATCCTACAAACCTCTTTATCTCTTCCATATTCACGGACGGGAACAGTCTGCTTACGTGCGCCAGCAGGCGGTCGTAAGATTCCTCGGGCTCGCAGCGGTAGACATCCTGCGCAAAGCCGCCACCGAAGAACTGCTCCGGGGTGGCGTACTCCGCGATCCCCCAGCCGTACTCGTTGCCGAAACGGTCCGTCTGGTACACGAAGTCCGAGATCAGCGCAAAGCACTGCGCCTGCAGCCGACCTACTATCGTGTCGAAGCCGGACGACCCGCCCTTGCGGTAATTTCCAAGCTTTTTCAGCTCCTTGGACAGCAGCGGCCCCTTGGCCTCCAGCAGGTCGTAGAGCGCCTTGTCCTTAAGCGACGCGAAGCCGTCGTTAAAGAAGCCCTCGTAGTCGTAGCCGTTGCGCCTGTAGTTGGCCAGGTCCGCGAACACGTCACGCCGCACGAACGCCGCCTTCTTCCGGAAGAACTTGCCGTACGCGCAGCCGGCCTCCTGAATGACCGGTCCCTTCCACTCCCAGACGCCCTTTATGCCGTCGTAGAACCACGCCCTCGGATCCACGTGCTCCTCGATCGAGAACCCCGGAATGCTGTTGGCAAAATACGGCACTATGCCGTACTCCTGCACAGCGTCGACAAGGTCTTGTTCAGTTTGAATGTATGGGGCGAATGGCATGAGAATACGCTACTTGCTAACTATTTTTTTTATTGCAACAACTGCTATAGCTGCAGCTCCAGCAAAAGCCTTACCAGTATTTTTTCTAAACAGTTTCCTCTTGTCCTTTTTTTCTTCTTCACATCTAACGCAAAGAGTCTTGGCCCCATTAGGCAATTTCATATAACAGCCTTTGCAGACATAGCTTAAGATTTCACCGCAATCCGGGCACCTTATGTATGCCTCATCGTACATTTTTCTTTTTTCGTGAGACGGACAATTTGGATTCAAACAACCCTTTTTCTTTGCCATATTATGCCTCCTTGGCAAAATCCAGATAAATGACCTTGTTTTGCTCTGCTATTTTCTTATAGATCTCTGATGTGTCTAACTGCAGTTTTTTGCGGGAATGCCATACTCCTCTATCTGTTCCATCATCATTTTTATCACATTGCGATAAGAGATCAGCATTATTTTTTATCGTTTGATTAATGAATCTGGAATACTCATTAAGAACTACACTCATAGAGGATAATTCACCTTCGTTACAATAAATTGCTGCACGAAGCATGAAATTCTGATGTATATATCCAAATGATTGATTTATAGAATCCATGCGAGAATCTATCAGGTTGACGCTTTTCCCCTTAGCCTTCTTATACTCTCCTGCTGCCAAATACTCAATATCCGACTGCATTTTTAAACCTAGTTGATACGATGATTCAGATAATGATCTAAGAGCTTGCCCAACGAGTGTGTTTTTTAAGCTTTTATCGTTAACGCTTTGTGATTCCAGATATAAAGCAAATCCGCTGTAATACAGCCCTATTCTGTCATTTTGCTGTCCCTGTAACACATCTTGAACACTTTGATCGATAAATTGTATCTGCGCCTCGATTGCATCAAGCTGCTCTTTCATTGCCATCATTTGAATAGCATTTGCCATCTGGACCGGATCGAGTCCTTTAGCATAAACTTCTTTCTTTATAGGTAGTTTCCCCCCATATTGGCCATTTGCCTCCCTTATCTGAGCAACTATTTTGCCATCTTTTTCTACTGAAAGTTTTACCTTCCCTGTTTCAATATCATTAAGCAACCGTTCTGATGCGTCCACTACAAGTCGATATCCTTTTTTGGTCGCCTCTTTAATCTGCATCAAACTCGGAACCATCTTAACGATTTCAGAATAAATCTTTTCAACAGCATGCTCAGTCTGCTGCATTTTTACTCTCAATGCAGTAAACAATAATTCCTTTGGTTGTTCCGGGTTTTCCTGATTCTCTGGCTTATTGCCTTGCAGCACGATGATATTGTCTTCCATAGTGTCCTCTTTTATTCGTCCGCTTTATTAGGTAATTCATTATAATTTAAACACTTTTTTGAGAATTTCAGCAACCTCATCATCCCACACAAACCCATTGCTATACGGATGCGCTGAATAATCCCCGTGCTTCTTGCCCAAATCAGTAATTCTCCAAAGTTTAGCACCTGTTTTTGATACGTAATCAGAATCCTTTTTTATGAACCCAATTTCCTCAAGCATAGTGTTTATCTCATGAGCATTTTTCCCGATTAATTTGCCTATTAATCTTGCTGATTTTCTTGCCATGCCAGCCCTCCTGTTTAAAGACTATTATGATTTCACATAAACATTTATTTGGATTATAACCCATCATCCACTATAACTTTATAATACTCATCCTCCAGTCCATCCGTCAGGTCCAGGTGCTTAAGGACACTGACGGTGCTGAGGACGTCGGCGAGGGCGTTGTGTGCGCCGGCTGGCTTTTCGTTAAAGTGGTAGAGCGCGTAGTTGAGCGGCCAGTTGCGGTCCTCCTGCATCTTCATGTCGTCGAACATCAGCTGGGCGTCGAAGCAGTCGGCGATCCAGTCGGTGGCAAAGCCGAACTTGTCGCAGTTGCGGCGCAGCTCCAGGATGTCGTTGGGGCCCCAGGAGACGAACACGTAGCCGGTGCCGCACCAGTCGCGGAATGCCTCCATCACCTGAAGGAACGGCGCCGCGCCCTCCAGGTCCGCGTCTTTGATCAGCGTCAGCTCCGTGATGTCCTTGCACAGGCGCGGGTAATAGCACGGCTTTATCAGCTCGGAGAACGTGGAGACAACGTTAAAACCGTCGTCGATCCTGGCCGCCCCGATCTGAATTATCTCGTTAGGCAGGCCGTCGACGGGGCGCCTTCCGGGCATCGCGTGATTCCATTCCAAGTCTATAACAATAGGTGTCACAAAGTCTCCTAAAGCCTTAAATTCCAAGGTCCGCGGGCCACGCAGTCCACAAACTAACAATCGTGGGTCGCGCGGCCTAATACTTACTACGCCTCACCACACCGGCCCTGTATACTCGGTCGGCTGGTACACGGTTCCGGTAAACCAGACCTCGCCGGTCGCCTTGTCGCGGATCAGATACATGAACGGCTGGTTGAACGTAAGGTCTATCCTCTTTACGGGGACTTCCCAGTAGTACTCGAAGCCGGGGCCGGCGTCGCCCAGGCCGCCCATGGCTGTCACTGCGCCGGCTTTGATGCCGTCGTTGGAGAAGTCGATCGTGGCTTTGTGGACCGCGGTGCCTATGTACGACTGAGACGTGGACAGGCCGGACAGGTCCGCCTTCTGAGCGTCGAACACGTCCGTAATGCCAATGTCCATAAGGTCCTGCTTAAGCTTAAGCTCGTAGTCGAAGCTGAACACGGGGATGTAGCCCTTTATTATCGTAAGATAGCCTTCCTCGAAGCTGCTTGCCTCTATGGGCTTAAGGCCGCTCAGCAGAGTATTTATGGTCCCAGCGTCCGACGCCTCTATGAAAGCCGCCAGGGGCATGGCCTTGGGCATTATGCCTACGTACTGCAGAGTGGCCCCGTCGTAGGTCTTAAGGTCCTTGGCGAACATCTTTACGTTGTCGTCGTCGTGGAACAGGAAGTCCGTGGAGCTGCTTATCTGGCCGTAGTTGCCCTTAAGGTCCGCCATGTACTCTTCTATGTCGAACGGCTTGTACTCCCAGCCGCCGCCCGCCTTGTACTTCTTGTACTCTTCGAGGACGGTATTGCGTATGTTGTCCTCGCCCAGGGCGGAGATTATGTCGTACTTGTTGGCTGCCGCGGCTATCTGCACGGAGTTAGCCGCTTTGGCGCCGGCAAACTCAAGCCTGTGTAAGCCCATCGCCATAAGGGGGCCAACCCACAGTCCGTAGCTCTGAGGCCAGGACGGATCTCCGCTGGCGTAGCTTTCGTTCTTAAGATATGCGCTGTAGCTGCCCGTTTCCGGCTGGATCTTCTTTACCCACTCCATGTCTATGGCCAGAGCGTTTACAAGCACGTAGTCCAGGCCGGTAAGGTCGTCCACCGCCTTGGGGATAAGTCCCAGTGTCTTGTCCTTTACCCAGTTGTTGAGCGGGTCCGGGCTTGCGAAGCTGTCCGTAACGACGTCCGCGTCGTAGGCGCTCTTAAGCTTCGCGGTGTAGTCGCTCTTTACCGAAGCGGCAAAGCTGTCCCGTATGAACATTGCGTTGGCAAGCGACAGGTTTGCGCTGTTTACGTACTTGCGGCTTGCATACTTGCCTATAACTCCGTCTATCTGCGCCCTGCTGTCGCCGCCGGACGCTTCCGCCAGCATCTGGAGCGCGTACTTTATGGACAGCGGGCTGTAGATCTTGTTCTCCGCGCCGTTCTCCAGCTTAAGGAACTTAAGGTCGAAATCGCTTAAGCCGTTGCCCTGCATCATTACGTCCGACACGAAGGCGCCGGCAAGATTACCCGGATCCGATACCGGCCCCGACGGACCGCTCTGACCGCTGCCATTGCCCTGGCCGCCGTTTTCCGCGCTGTTTACGATGTTCTCCGCCTCGGACAGTATCCCTCCCCCGCACGACGCGAGCGAGAATACCAGAACGAGAGCTAATACTACACTGAGAAACTTTTTCATGACTGTGACCTGCCTATATGTTTATTGTTTTATATCTTAATCATCGATAGCGTCCATGAATTCGATCTCGTCCACCCAGGACGGATCGTACCTGGCGCTTTTCATTATTGCTCTGCAGTTAGGGCATCTTTTATATGGTCTGTCTGTCTTTGCTCCGCAAGCAGAGCACTCGTACTCGTCGCTGCGGAAAATGTGAGTCCGCTGAGTCCAGTAAGCTACCCTCCGCTGTGACTTCCCGGAATTCGATCCGTTCTGCGCTGCCGACATGGCCTGCGCCCTTCTTTTACGTACGTTCCTGATAAATCCGAAATACAGGAGCACAACTCCCACAACAAACAATCCTATAAGCATCAGCAGCATTTCCGTGGATGTAAGATCCGCTGCGGAAGCTCCGGTCTGCCATATAGAGACGCCCTTAAACGCCCCGTATATGAATATGACACCAAGGATCGTCATTAAGAAGTTAAGCATCCCTAGGTTAATGCGGGCTTAAGATCTACCATATCAATTCTCCATGGATAAAAAAGTCCCACCGTGGTCCGCAGTGCGTTGCCGCCTTATGCGTGGTGGGCTCTGTCAAATATAGTATATGGACCTCAAACTGTTTTGTCAATAACAGCGGAGGCAAAAGCTTGCATTTATTGTACCATTTTGTGCTTTATTCCTAATACTGTTTCTCGCCGTCCAGGATCATCATGTACTCTTTGTTCTGCGGGATCTCGCCGTTCGTTATCCTTTCGTCCCAGTCGGCAGGGTCTATGGCCTCCAGCGAGATGTTTATCGCCTTCTGCGGGCAGCCCCAGTACTTAAGGAACACCTCGTTGATCTCCTCTACTACCTTTTTCTTTGTCTCGTCGTCCTTGGGGAATCCTTTTACTGCAATGTACGGCATGGCCTTTCTCCTTTTCCGGAAATCGCCCTTTTGGGGCAATTTTTTCATTCTATCGCATCGATTATCGTTTGCGCTTATAAAACCTCTCAGGCGCGCTGTTTTGAGCCTTCAAAGTGTTGCTAAACACTGCACCTCAACTACTCCTGTTGTTCTTCATCCCGCTTCTGTATCTCCTGCATGTATCCGGCGGTAATGATGCCTGCCGGAAGAGCGACCACCGCTATGCCGAACAGCGAGGATATCATAGCAATCAACCGTCCAAGAGCAGTAACAGGGTAAATGTCTCCGTAGCCTACCGTTGTAAGAGAAACCGTAGCCCAGTAAACTGCGTCGAAGAATGTTCCGAAGGAGTCCGGCTCGGCATTAAAGATTATAAGCGCAGATATCAGTATGTACGCAACGGCTAACGTTATTACAGCAACAAGAGATCTTCTGGAGGACTTGATTACCTTGCCGATTATCATGAAGCTGCTTGAATATCGCAGGCCTTTAAAGATGCGAAGCACTCTTAGAGCGCGTATCATTCTAAGGACTCTAAGCACCTTAAATCCCTGGCTTATTACAGATAGAGACGGAAGTATAGATACCAGGTCTATTATTGCCATTAATGATACCGGATACCTTATAAACGAAATCGCAGAATGGTTCTCGAACTTATAGTCCGCCGTGATCCATCGCAGGAAATAGTCGATTATAAATATGACCATCGCGATCTTGTCTATGATCAGCATAGCCAGCGTCTCTTCTTTAAAAGCAAGAGGTACCAGGCTGGCAATAATGATTACGATCATGAACAGATCATAGATGTGGCTCGGCTTGTCGTTCTCGTTGGATTTTTCTATTATTTCGAAAAGGCGTTTTCTGAACTGCCCTCTAGTCTCTCCGTTCATATCCACTCCTCGGTCTCTTCCAGACTCTTTCTCTTGTCGTGCCAGCCCTTTACCGCGGTCAGTTCGAAGCTCTGATCCAGCAGCATCTGGATGTCCTCGTCGGCGGCGCATGCCGCGCTGCCGGATGCCTTTCGTTCCGAAGGTCCCTCGCTGCCGCGCTTACCGTCGCTTTCCAGCACTGCCGTTATCCAGTGAGTCTTGTTCATGTGATACGCCGGATGAAAGCCGGGCTCCCTAAGCATGGACCCTATGTAGAGCGGGTCCGCCTTGAAGTTGACCACGTCCAGCGGCTCCGGATCTTTAAGGCCCAGCAAACGCCCGGACACCTTCATGATGATCGCGAACCACTTGCGGTTGCCCGCGTGCCGGAACACGCAGATGTCCGGCTCGTCCCGGAATATGTACTCCGGCTCCGTCCCGTAGTGCTCCGATATCTCTTGTATAAGCTGAGCTCTGGTCATGTTATCACGATGCGCGCCAGGTCAGATCCAGCTTACGGTTGGCCTTTACACAGTCTCTCAGGTATAGATTTATCAGGGTCTGATAAGGGATGCCGGTATCCATCGCCTGTTCCTTAAAATAGTCCAGCACCATCGGATCCACCTTGATCGATATCTGCTTTTTAAGCGCTTTTGCATACGGGTTGCGAACAGCTTTGCTGAAATCGAATTCCTTTTCCAGCAGCTCGTCGTCTTCCGCGATCGCAGTCTGTGCTATATGCTCTTTCATTATTTTACTCATAGTTTTATCCTTAAGCTAATGTTACACCGTGTTTTATTGCATTGACTTTGCTCTTTCTCTCATCCCATTCGAACGAGTACATGTAATACCCCTTTTGATTTAACTGCATTATATCGTATATACTTTGTATTGTCAATTCCTTGGGAAAGTATGGCTGCACATAGCGCATACATCCCCGAACTGATAATATCATTTTCCTTTGGTAAAAACGGTACAGACATGCGTTCGGAAAGGTTGAAACGGCACAGTTATTGCAATAAAAAAGGCGGCTTTCGCCGCCCTTTGAGTTACAGCCACTCCACGGTCTCTTCCAAGCTCTTTCTCTTGTCGTGCCAGCCCTTTGCCGGATGGGAGCCTTCCGCGGGGTACCCCAGAGGCAGGAACGCCACGGGCTCCAGGTTGTCCGGCAGCCCGAAAGCCCTGGAGATGTCGTTCTTGTTAAAGCCTCTTACCCAACAGGAACCTATGCCAAGATCCCAGGCCTCCATCATCATGTGAGTTATTACTATGGCGGCGTCTGTGGGCGCGGCGTAGTGGCCGTCCGGGCCCACCCAGGACTCGTCCATGTTTGCGCAGATAAGCAGCACAACCGGAGCGTTGAAGGCGTAGCGCGTAACGCCCCTAACCTTTGCTATGGCCTCCGGGCTCTGCAGCACGCTTACGCGCCAGGGCTGGTAATTGCAGGCCGTGGGAGCCGCCTGGGCAGCCTTAAGGATCTGCTCCAGCTTCTCCTTTTCCACGGGCTTGTCCGAGTATTTGCGCACGGAGTATCTGCTCTGCGCAAGTTCCAGGAATGTTGTCATGATGGTGTAACCCTCCTTTGCCGGTAGATCGATGACACGTTTTACGATCGCTTGTAAATCGATGACACGTTTTACGATCGCTTGTAAATCGATGACACGTTTACAGTCGCTTGCAGATCGATGACACGTTTTACGATCGCGCTCTGCTTGCTCCAAGCTGCGATTTGATCCCAAAACATCAAAATAACAACAAGTGGGAGCACGAAAATCCCATTTTCAAACGGGCACAAGCAGCAAAACAGCCCAAAACGGTTCGAAATTGCATGATCTGAGTGAAAAATTCATCCCATTCGCAGCTAATAGACGGATACGGGAGCACTTTCACATTACTGCCGTCGAATTATGGTGCTCCCGGTCGGCTTATTTTTGCAATTATGGGTGCATTATCGCATTCGGAACCCTAAAAATGAGCACAAATCTGAATCTGTATCGGTTTTTCCGCGTTTCTGAATTCGATTGTAACGGTTTTTCCGCGTTTCCGGCTTCGACTGTATCTGTTTACGCGTTTCGTTTTCAGTCTTAATGCCGCGTTCATTATACCACCCGGCGGCGATTACGGGTACAACCGCACGCGAAACTGTGGTACAATATCCCAAAAGTATTGCGAGGTAGCGCCTATGAAACTTGAATTCGGATATGGCAGCGGAACGCAGACGGTGGAAGTGCCGGACGCCAACGTTAAGGCTGTGATGCTCTCCAACGATATGGAGCACGAACGCCGCGGAGCGGAGGCGGTCCGTTTTGCGCTGCGTCATCCGGTAGGAACGCCGGAGCTTAAGGAACTTGCAGGCGCGAAGATGGCAGAGCTTGCAGCAAAAGCCGGATCCAACGGACGCTTCGTGATAATCACCAGCGACATTTCGCGTCCCCTGCCCAGCTGCGACGTGCTGCCGTCCGTCCTGGACGAGCTGTCTTCGGCCGGCGTCAAGGACGATCAGATAACCGTAGTTTTCGGGCTCGGATCGCACCGCGGCCACACCCCGGAAGAGATGAAACGCCTTGTGGGCGAGGACGTCTACGCGCGCGTTAAGTGCGTGGACAGCGATCCCGCCGACTGCGTCAATTATGGCACCACAAAGCGCGGAACGCCCGTGGACATCACCCGGATAGTTGCGGAGGCGGACTTTAGGATAGCGCTGGGAAACGTTGAATTCCACTACTTTGCCGGCTATTCCGGAGGCTACAAGGCTCTGATGCCCGGAGTCTCCACGCCGGCTGCCATACAGGCCAATCACAGCATGATGGTCCGCGAGGAAGCCAAGGCCGCCAGCCTTGAAGGCAACCCCATCCGCGAGGACATAGAAGAAGCCGGAGCCATGGTGGGCCTGGACTTCATAGTCAACGTGGTGCTGGACGAGCACAAGAAGATAGTCTACGCCGCAGCCGGTCACCCGGTGGCCGCTCACAGGGACGCCTGCCGCTACCTGGACAGGATGTACATTAAGCCGGTGGAAGAGCCCGCGGACATCGTGATCGTAAGCCAGGGAGGAGCCCCTAAGGACGTAAACCTCTACCAGACCCAGAAGGCCCTGGACAACGCGTCCCACGCAGTAAAAAAAGGCGGCACCGTGATACTGATCGGCGCCTGCCCGGAAGGCCTTGGAAACAAGGTGTTCGAGGAATGGATACGCGCCGCGGAAAAGCCGGAAGACCTGCTTACCCGCGTCCGCGAGAACTTTAAGCTGGGAGGCCACAAGGCCGCGGCCATAGCGATGGTCCTTAAGAACGCGGAGATAATGCTTGTCTCCGAGATGGACGACGCATTCGTGCGCAGCATCTTTCTTACACCGATGCCCAGCGCCCAGGCCGCTTTCGACGCGGCTTTCGCTAAGCACGGGCCGGCGGCAAGCGTTATAGCGATGCCCTTCGGCGGAGCTACCCTGCCGGTGCTTAGATAATAATTACTCCAGCTCGCTCAGAACGTCCCAGATGTCCCCTTCAAGGCATATGGAACGTTCTTTTATTTGCTCCGGGCAGACCGCGTCGCTGTAATTGACGCAGGCGTACGTGGCATCGGAATTCGCGGCGGTCATGTTCCAGAACGGTATCTTTATGATGCCGGGGGTGTTGTAGCCCACTCCCAGCTCCAGGAACAGCACCCTGCCCCTGTGCGTCCTTATGAACCTGTCGTAGCGCTCCGCCGCCCTGTGCCAGCCGTCGTCCTCCACGAAGGTGTCGTCAGAGCGGAGGTTCATTGTCATGGGCTTTCCGCAGACCGGGCAGAAAGGAACAAGATCCGACGGGATCGTCATCTTAAGTTCCGTGCCCTCCGGGACCGTAAGCGTGTTGTCTTTCGCTATTGTAAAGCCCTGCGACTCCACCATCTTCCTCACGGTCTCTTCGTTGTCGTAGGTCTTGTCGTGGCAAGGCTCGCTGCACTGCCACAGGCCGTAGTCGCCCTGGGTGTAGAACAGTCTGTCCTTGTCGAAGCCCGCCTTCTGGAAGCAGTGGTCCACGTTGGTGGTAAGCACGAAATAGTCCTTATCCTTTACGATGCCAAGGAGCTTTTGGTAAAGCGGCTTGGGCGTGTCCATGTACCGGTTGACCCAGATATAGCGGCTCCAGTAGGCCCAGAGTTCTTCCGGGGGAAGCTCCAGCACATGAAAGCCTCCGGAGTACATGTCCGAGAAGCCGTACTTTTTGCCGAAGTCCGAAAAATACCGCTCGAAACGCTCTCCGCTGTACGTAAAACCGGCAGACGTTGAAAGACCGGCGCCCGCGCCTATCACTACGGCGTCCGCCTCCGCAAGCGCCTTCTTAAGTTTTGCTATGTTATCCGAGAAGCTCCCGGTAGATCTGACTATCCTCATCCGAGAAGACATTGAAGATCACCTCCATCGTACTGCCTGTGGTCTGTTTGTACTCTCTTACCGTTCGGACGGCTATCTCCGCGGCGCGTTTCTTGGGGAAGCCGAATACCCCCGTGGATATGCAGCAGAACGCCAGACTCCTTACGCCGTTATCCTCTGCAAGCTTAAGGCAGGAACTGTAGCAGGACTCCAGAAGGCTGTCCTCCGTGGCTGTAACGGCGCCCTGGACTATTGGGCCCACGGTGTGGATCACGTACTTGCATGGCAGGTTGAACGCCGGAGTTATCTTGGCCTGTCCGGGCATCTCCTCGAAGCCCTGCTCGTCCATTATCTTTGCGCACGCGTTCCGCAGCTGCACGCCCGCGTAGGTGTGGATGCAGTTGTCTATGCAGTTGTGGCAAGGCCTGTAGCAGCCCGTAAGTCCGGAGTTGGCGGCGTTGACTATTGCGTCGCAGCGCAGCGTGGTTATGTCCCCCTGCCACAGATATATGCCGGGCTCCGAGGGATCAAGGTCCGCCGCGTCCGTTATGCCTTTCTCCTGTATCGCTTCCTTAAGATACTCGTCCTGGACCTTAAGAAATTCCGGGCTTATGTCCCCGGGCATGCGCACGTTGAAAAGACTTCGAAGAAGGCGCTTCTGCTCCTCAGCGTCGTCCGGGATCTGCATGTCCTTATAGCCCGGATGTTCGGCCAGAAGGTATTTTATCAGGTAAAGTCTTTTTTCTTCGTGATCCATGGCGTTGCTCCCCCGTGTCTGCGATCTCTGTTTACATTATACCCCAAACCGCCGGGAAAAGAAAAAGGCTCCGTTAATGCCGGAGCCCTGTCTGTTAACTGCTTATTGTTTAGATCTCCTCGAAGAGCTCCACGATGGGGTCTCTGTCGCACAGCGCCGCGAGCTTGGGGAAGGTGGAGGTGAAGTGTTCCGTGTTGTTGTGGAAATCTATGGCAGCCATGTCCTTCCAGAACTCAACTACGCAGATGTCGCAGGGATCGGAGAGGTTGCGGTTGAAGCTGTACTCGCCGCAGTTGCCGGCCTCGGCCTTTGCCTTGGCTACGAGATCTATTGTAAGCTCCTTGAATTCCTTGAGAGCGCCTTCCTTAAGATGCATCTTTGCTACGATCTTGATCATTGTTTTTCTCCTTTGTGTGCCGCGTTTGGTTTGTTTGGTTTACGTGCAATTCGTTTGCTTTACGATTAAATTGTAGCGTTTCCGGCAGGATCTTTCAATTTGACGATACTGCTGTTTAGTTGTAAAATACAAGCAGATAATTGCGTTATTATCCGGTTTTGAGCGGTTTGCGTTATAAAATCCTGACATTTTATTGTAAAATTCCGCGCATTGCCCGATTAATGCAACGTACGGCACGTCATAACCGGCGCTGCGACAAACGCGCATCCCAAGCTAAAGAAACGGAGCAGCACAATGGATCTTCCGTCTGTAAAAGAGATAGTATACGTAGCGCCTCAGCCCGACTGGAGCTTTCCGCTGCATTCTCACGAGAGCTCCGCGGAGCTGTCGCTGGTACTTAGGGGCCGCGGGCGTTTTTACGCGGCAAGCAAGGAATACACGTTAGAAAAAGGAATGATGGTGGTAAAGGATCCCGGTGTTTCGCACTCGGAAAAGTCCGACCCCGACGACCCTCTGGAACAGATATGCATAGAGGTGTCCGGCGTTAAGGTGGACGGACTGCCCGACGGCCACGTGATCCCGTCCTACGTGGATCCACCTCTGCCTTTAGGCGAGGACTTCGAAGTTGCGGCCGCCGCTTTCCGCTATCTTATGGACAATTACAAGGACCCGCAGAAGACTGCCATATGCGGCAAGCTCCTGGACGCCGTGCTGGACATAGTCGTAAAGAAAGCCGAAAACTTCGTTCCACCAAGGGAAAAAAAGCACAAGAGCAAGAAGGAACTGGTCTCCGAGGTGCTGCAGTACCTGGACGTCAGCTACAGGAACAAACTGAGGATCAAGGATGTTGCCGACAGGTTCTACGTAAGCGAGGGCAACCTGAGCAGACAGTTCAAGGCTGTTACCGGCTACACCGTGAACGAGTACATAATAAGCAAGCGCATGGGCGAGGCGCAGCGGCTGCTGATCTATTCGGACGAGGACATTAAGGACGTTGCGGCGCAGAGCGGATACGAGGATCTGCAGTACTTCTACCACGTGTTCAGGAGCTTCGCGCACTGCACGCCGGCGGAGTTCAGGGAAAAATACAGGGAGTAAAGATCACAAATGAAAGGTATCAGAATCGCCCTAGCGCAGATATGCCCCGTTCCCGGGGACGCAGACGCCAACGCGGAAAAGATAATATCATTCATGAAGAAAGCCGCGGATGGCGGCGCTGCTCTTGCGGTCTTTCCGGAATGCAGCCTTACCGGTTACGCCCCGGAAAGAGCGGATGAACTGGCGCTGAGTATCGGGGACGAACCTGACGGAACGCCGGGCATAGGCGGCGGACTGATATCTGCTGTGGAAGAAGCCGCCGAAAAGCTTGGAATTGCAGTATGTTTCGGCTTCATGGAAAAGCTCGGAGACAAGTTTTACATCTCCCAGGAGCTTTACTGCGGCGGAGAGCGCACCGTCTACAGAAAGACCCACCCGGGAAGCAGAGAGGCCATGTTCTTTGAGGCAGGAAATGAATTTCCGGTATCACGCGGTCCTGTCGATTGCGGCATGCAGCTCTGCTGGGAGAGCCACATTCCGGAGATATCCGCCGAGTACAGAAAGCAAGGCGCGCAGCTGCTGCTGTTTCCCTACGCCAGCGGCATGAGCGGCGAAAGATGCAAAGAAAACTGGCAGGTCCATCTGCCGGCCAGAGCCTCCGACAACGGCTGCTTTGCCGCAGCCTGCAACCTGCTGACAAAGGATGTGAAGACCGGAGCGCATCAGACCGGGGCCGCCGGTTCCGGGAACGCGGAAGACATGAGCGGCGGAGGACTTGCGGTCTGGGATCCAAAAGGACGCCTTACAGCTCAGTACTTCGGAACGGAGGAAGCACTTATAACCGCGGAGATAAGCGGAGAACTCCCGCGCGAGCGCTCCCTTAAGGAGCAGCAAGGCCTTGCGGATCACGACATGCACGCCCTCTCCTACTTCGATCTTAAACGCAGAGAACTGTTCTGAAACGTTGAGAAATCCAGATTGCATTAACGGAAGCGCGGGGCCATATGATATTGACCGTTCTGAGATACTGTGATATATTCAGGACATAAAGAGGCACCGCCGATAGACGGTCAGCCCTCAAGATCAGCTATTGGAAATAGCCGCTTAGGGATTTGGCGGCTATTTCTGTTTTTTGTTATTATCGCGCATGCTGCGTCCGATCAGGATCCCTATACTGATACATGCAAGTACCAGAGACAGTATCCCGACAAACGTAATCAGAGCCGAATGTCTGTACCGTTTTTGACTACGGAAAAACTAACGTGTTAATCGTCACAAAAAAGAATGTGTTATTCATAAAACGAACAAAGCGCCCGCAGACCAGATATGGGCCCACGAGCGCTTAATATACTAATACCACGAATAAACAGCGAAGCGATTAATAGAACAAAAACAAGAAATAGATTATTAAGTGGATATCAGTTTCTTCGCCCTTTAACGCAAAGGATCGCTATGTAGATAACGGTAAAGGCTGCCAGAACAAGAGATACCGGAACGAAGCACTTAACATAGCTCTCAACGCCGGTGATCCGTGCCGCGGCCATCGGAACATAGGCTGCAGCGGACATGCCAATGTAGCTTACAACGTCGAAGAACGACAGGACCTGACCATTCTTTTTCGAATGGATGCGTTCCACCACGGAAGTCTGGTAATACGAGAGACCCAGAGTATAAGTCGATCCGATAACGAAGTGGAAGAAGCATATAGCAACTACGCCGATCGGGAACGACAGAGCTGCCGTGCCTATGGCGGCCGCGCAGAACATCACTGCCGGGAAACCGTTCTTAAGCTTGGCATAGAGCCTTCCGAAGAAGATCCCTGCAACGCCGCCCACCGTAGACATGGCCGTGAACACTCCCGTCAGCGCGGAATTGCCCAGAGCTCTTTCCGCTACGTAAAAGTCCGCCGAGAAATAGAACACGTTGGACAGACAGTTGAGCACCAGAGAAGCCGCCAGTGAAAAGATGATCCAGAGCCAGGGCAGTCTTTCGTTTTTCTCTCCCGGTAATTCTGAAGCATCGACGGCTGACGGAGCCGTTTTCTCCCGCGGGGGAAGCGACGGTACATAACGCCAGATAAGAAGCGGAGTTATGAAAGAAAGAATGTTGCTGAACAGCGATGCTCTCCAGCTGTAAACGCAAAGAAATCCGGAAAGCAGCGACAGAACCACGCCGTAAGCAGATACGGCAGTCCAGTGCAGGCCCACCATGCTGTTGCGTTCCTGCGGATCATCGTAGACCTCGTTGATCGCAAGCACTACGGCAACACCTACCATGCCGTCCGTAAGACCGTCGATAGCGCGGGTAACGGCAAGGAACGCTGCGCTCGGAGCGAACGCGCTGACAAAACTTGCTATTGAATAGACAAGCGTACCAAGCAACAGTACTTTCTTCTTGTTGAGTCTATGTATTATACGCCCGGTAATAAGAGCGGAGACCAGACTGAACAGAAAAGCGCCGCCCATGATGAAATTGAGAAGGACTTCGCTGGTGTCGGGGAACTCGCGCAGGATCGATGTCGCCAGAGGCACGATCACCGCGTCGGACATAAGTCCGTACCCGCAGCAAAGTAGGGCCGCTTTTTCGAGGAATTTATTAGATCGCATATCTTTTGCCTTCCTGTTAAGGATATGTTAGCTTAACGCACGTTCAATAATTGATCTATGTGTTTATTATACTATGGTTCAAAAGGCCGCGCCTCAAAGACTTGCTCCGCAGCGCGGCCTTCCGACGTGTTATAGATCACTCAGCACTGCGCATCTTGGCGGTGTTGAAGAAATCAACTACCAGGCAGACTATGCAGATGATGCCGAATATCAGAGATGCCGTGGTGATGGAATCTCCGACCATACCCATGATCCAGGTCGTTGCGTATGGCCCTATGAAAATGGACGCGGCGTATACTGCTGTCAGGTAGCTTATTGCTTTGTTCGCGTTCTCAGACGCTACAAGTACTATTACCTGAGTGAACATGTAAGAGTAAAGGAATCCGTATGTGGCGCCGGCGATGGCACAGAATACCAGGAAGATGGCCGGTCCCTTTATGAAGTACATTCCCAGAAGCGCAATGCCTACTCCCGCATAGCTGATCAGGGATGTTCTGGCCTTAAGCTTGCTGTATACAAGACCGAAGATCAGGCAGAATACTCCACTCGCAATGGTTCCGACGGATCCGGCAAGTCCTGCCAGAGCTTCGTTGCCCAGAGCGTTCTCCGCGATGTACACGGAAGTCATCATCATCATCGGAGTGTAGGCCACGCACAGCACAAAGAACGTGATCAGCATTATCCAGAACTTGGCGCTGAAACCGCCCTTGGTCTTTGCAGCAGTCTCTGTTGCCGCAGCCTGTTCCTGAGCCTCTTCGATCCTGGCCTGAAGCTTCGGAACGAAGAAGATGACGAGCAGCAGCATCGGGATGGAGATGAGATATGTGTAGTACGCGTTCTTCCATCCGTTTACGGCGAAGACCCCCGCTACAGCGCTCATTACCGCGCCGATAAGCGCCATTCCTGCGTTGTACACACCCATGAACGTGGCGCGCTTGTTGTCGTCGATGAAGTAGTCGGCCACGATGCCGATGACTACTACCTGAACGATTCCGTACATGAAGCCGCAGATGGACCTTGCGACGATGATGTAAGGAACGGTCTCTACTGCCGCGCCTCCGATGGAGAAGATCGCGAAGATGACGCAGCATATGATGAGAAGCGTCTTCTTGTCAACGAACTTCATTATGTAAGGAGCCAGAAGCGAAGCGACGAACATGAAGATCGCGGGTCCGGAGATTATGAAGTTGACGCCGGCCATGTTCTCGTAGAATAACTCGTAAAGATTGTTTACGATCGGATAGATGACCATGTCGTGCATCGAGATCACGTGAGTCAGGATCAACGCCGCACAGAACAGTATGAATTTGGGTTTAGACATCTTAGTAGACATTTTGTACCTCCTGTGTATTGCCGTACTGTTTATCTATAACACAATTAATTGATCAAGCAGTTTATTTGCAGTTGTTTTCGCCGGTAAGCTCCCATGCGATCTCGCGGCCGAGACGGTAGAGGATCTTTCTGGTAGTCGCTACGCGTTCGAAGTTGTAATCCATAAGGAGCAGCATGCCGCGGTGATCGGTGCAGTGCGCGCGCATAGTCTCTTCAAGATACTTCTCCAGAGCCTCCCCTTCCAGTTCGTCAGGGATGACCGGATACATTTCCAGCATCAGATCGTCGCCGCAAAGCTCTCTGGCCTTTTCCATGTCGACGGCGGTGTCCTGGACCTGCCAGGCATCGATGCCGGTGGCTTTATACGCGGGGATAAGATCCACGCCGTTTCCGCAGCTGTGCAGGGTGAAGATCATGCCCTTGGAGTGAGCGTAGTCGACAAGCCTCTTTACGTAAGGAACGATCAGTTCCATGACCGTGTTGAGCGAGAAGAACGGAGAACGCTGCGCCGCCCAGTCGTCGTGCATCAGGAACGCCTTGCAGCCGAAATCGTTGATGTAGTGATCCATTATCTGCATGTTGAGATCCGTCAGCTTGTCGAAGAACTCCTTTACGGAATCCGGATCGGTTATGAGAGCCATAGCGGCGCCTTCGAAAGTCATTATGGATATGAGTCTTTCGAAGTATCCGGAGAGCAGTGTGCCGCGTCTTAAGCGGTCGTCGTCCTTGTGCCTTTCGCGGAACATCTTTCCGTACTCTTCCCAACCCCAGCTGTCGACGTCCGGCCACTTCATGGTGCGCCAGTCGGCTATGTCGTCTATAAGGAAGAATCCGGGCTCCACGAACGCCGGAAGCATGGAACCGTCTCCTACAGGGATCCACTTTACTCCGAAAGCGTCCAGACCACCTGTATAATCGGAGGCCGAGGCATCCGGATTGCAGTCCGGCGTCAGATCCAGCGAGTCGCTGCTTAGATCCGGTATCCATTCGTAATCCTCACCGCGGTAGTAGCGGAGAAGATTCTCGGCAGGTGTGATCGGCTGCGTGAGCATTTCCACCGGCATGTACGGATTGCCGTACCAGGTTCCTGTCTGAGGATAGATCCCCCGGACCTGCATTTCTTTTTCGGGATCGAATTTGATCTTACTCATTTGTTTTCTCCAAACTCACTTGTTTTTCGTCATTATTTGTCAAAATTTGTGTTGATCGATCATTTCCGAAAGTATAATATCATAAACGTTTTCCGGCATAATAGACTCTAAACTGTCCGTATTTTAAAATAGAATTTGTATATTTTATACGAACTTTATATAATGGAAACCGGAAGACGCGTACGCACTGCGCTGCACAAGGAAAGGCAGGGACAATGAGACTGAATCTATCTATCATTAAGGATGAAATGCCTGAATGGAATCTAAGGATAAACAGGCCGGACAAACCATATAAACTGAAGACCGCCTATCCGGTCCTGCTGGATGATACCCCGGAAACGCTCGGCGAAGATGTATTGTACATAGCCGAGGCCGGCATGCTTCCGGAAAAGCTTCCTAAGGTCGAATGCGGCCGCCCTTCCCTGATCTGCATCGGCAGGCCTGCGAAGAAATGGCTGGACTCGGACCTGGAGGTAGCATATACAGAACAAAGCATAAGCATCCTGTCGGTCATGAACGGGGTCAGCAGGATCTTCGCGAAGTACGGCCAGTGGGAACAGAAACTGCAGTGGATACTGGACGAGAACAGACCGCTCAGGGAAATGGCGGAAGTTACGTCCGCGTCGCTGGGGATCAGGAACCCGATCTGGGCGATCGGAGCGTCTTTCCGGTACATCTTTTCGTACGTACCGAAGCTGGCTCCGTTTGATCCTCAGATCAAACAGCTGCTGGAAGAGAACCCGCCGCAGACAGGAGAAGCTATGACTGCGGAAGAGATCCAGGAGCTGCTTGCAGACCCGGAATACCACAAGACGAAAAACATAGACGTCCCGACCGTCTACCCGGGAGACAACGAGGGATACAGGACTCTGTTCTACAACATAGTCGTAAACGACGTACACCTTGCCAGGATAGGATTCCAGGAGATCAGCGACCCTATAGTCGAAAAGGATTTCGCGATCATACAGGTCCTTGGGCAGTATGTTAAAAAGGCACTGATATCCAGAGGCACCAACGCTTTCGACCGGCCGGTGGAAATGGATCAGACACTGCGTGCTCTTGCGGCGGACCAACCTGTATTCGGAGACAATATTTCTGCCGTTCTGAGACACTGCGGGTGGAAAGGAAAAGACCGGTTCGTATGCATGTCGCTCTGCCTGAAGGGTCGCGGAAACACGCCTCAGAACATGGTCGACGCGAGCCTTATGCTATCGTCGTTGTTAGGCAATGACTGCTATACGGTGTTCGAAGACCGCATAATCTATGTGTTCGATCTTACGCATGCCGGAATGACAAGGGAACAACTGCTCGAAACGCTGCTCCCAATACTGAGAGACAATCTGCTGGAGGCCGGGATAAGTACGACCTACGACAACTTCCATCAGCTCCACTTTTTCTTCAGGCAGGCTGAAACGGCAAGGACCCTGGGAGTCCTGAAGAACCCCACTTACTGGTATTTCTGCTATGAAGACTATCAGCTGGACGATCTTCTGGACAAGTGCCTTAAAGATACCATACCCGACACGCTTATCCCGGACGGTCTGAAGGCTCTGATCTTGCACGACAAAAAGAAAGGCACGGAATACGTAGAGCTACTGCGCATCTATCTGGAGAGCGAACGGAACATAGCGGAGACCATACGACGGGCATATATACACCGAAACACTTTTTTATACCGCATCGGGCGCATAGAAAAGATACTTGACATGGATCTTAACAATCCACAAAACCGCTTAGTACTGGAACTGGCGTTTGCCGTCCTGGATCAAAACAAAAGTTAAAAACAGATAAGTGCCGCAATGGTCATGATATCATTAACATAATAAAAATCTGTTGCCGGGTCAAAAACACAAATTGGTACACAATTGGCACATCCTTGAAATTGGCATGAGCTCAAAAAATGACTGAACCCCGAAACCGTTGAAGTTTCGGGGTTTTTGGTGGCCCATACAAGACTTGAACTTGTGACCTTCTGGTTGTCACCGAGTAAACCGAACTGGAATAGCATATAATCCGGTGTATTCATCTATCCTAATTTGTTATCATAAAATGCTTATATTTCAAGCATTCCCGGTATTTCTGCTTCTATTGCTTGAGCTAATTTGTAGTAATCTATAATAACCTCTAAATAGGTATAATCGTTTGTATCGGGGGAAAAACGGGGGAAAGTTTTTTGAGTTCGGGTTAAGGAGTTGTTTCTTCTCCCCTATTCTTTTTTATAGCGTTTTTTATCATATGCCTCCACAATCCTCTATTCTTCCTTATTTTTCAACATAAGCCCAATGGAGTTTCCCTGCGGTCTTTGTTTTATGTTTTAAACAGTCGCTTATTGTAGTTATTACTGTTGCAGCTTTTGCAGCCGAAATGGAATCATATATTTGCCCGGTCTCAATACACACGATTTTTTTCTCTCTAATCCTTCTCGCTTTAGCAGCCTTACACTTTGGGCATCCATGTCCTCCTAAAAGATTACCTGGAGATGCTTTCCATTTATAACCACAAACTCCACATACGCACAGTATTTTAGTACTCCTATTTATATATTGTTCTAATGGAGTAATCTTGGAATTGATTGTATGAAGCCTGTTGCGGAATTCTTCATCTGTTAGTCGAAGCGTCCCCGCACAACTTTGGCATCCAGATCCTTTCAACAAATTGGATGGGGTCGCCAACCATTCATATCCACATTTTTTACAACGGCACTTTACTTTTGATTTACTATCCTTGTATTCCCCTATTATTTCAATTTGATTATTGATCTTCCCCATACGGGAAACAAACTCTTCATGGGAGATGCTTATTCTTTTTGCACATCTCGGGCAACCTGTTCCTCGTATAATATCACTTGGTTTTGCGGTCCATTCATAATTACAGGTTATGCATTTAAACCGAATGGGCGTTCTAGAATTCTTGTATTCCTCTAATGGCACTATGCTATCAGTTTTAGTCGATAATTCCATTAAGAACTGTTCATTAGTCTTCTTTGTTACAGGAGAACATGTAGGACAATTCCGCCTTTTATAGAGAATGCTGTCCGGCTTTGCCATCCATTCAGTTCCACATTTTTTACAACGACAAAGAACCAGTTCATTCGGCCCATTGTATTCTTCAAGCAATTCTAAATCCGGATTGATCTCTAACACGCGTTTTCTAAACTCTTCTGGGCTTAGTCTTTGAGATACTCCTCTTTGTATTTTTGCACACTCCGGACACCCGTGTCCGTGTAGCAAATCATATGCAGAAGATGCTAACCATTCTGCACCACATTTTCTGCATTTTACATACACACTATTTTTGGAACCAGAGTATTCTCCAAGATACTCTATTTCGGGGCTCACAATTGCAAGCTCCCTAGCGAATTGTTCAGCATCTTTTTTCCGCGATTCCTCTTTAGCTTGTTTAACTATGGGCTTCCATTGATTGGTAATATCTGAAGAATCTAGTCCGTAATCGTTGCAAATTGTATAGATGAACTCTCGGATTGTTTCATAATTCTTCTCGTTGCTAATGGTATCTGTAAAGCATATGGCATTTTTAAGTCTTTCTACAACAGTTTCTTTCGGACAGCCCTCGTATAATGTAACAAGACGGATGCCAGCTTGTTCACATAAACGTTCTTTTTCTTGATCATTCTGAAGTCTGTTAGAGTGCCAATACCAAGCTCCGAATTCTACAGCTAACGCAAGATCCGGAACGTAAATATCTAGTTCTTTCCCTATTGTTGTTCTATCTCGGCTGATCACCTTTCCTTCCCCAACCAATAAACTAAACGATTTATAAAGGATCTGTTCAATTACCGATGTCTGAGAATGATTACAATTGGGGCAATCATTTCCTTTTAACAAGCTATTCGGCTCAACATACCATTCGGTTCCACAACGATTACACCGCACAAGAATCTTCTCATGTGCGTTTTTATAATGACCTAAAACAGAGATATGTGGGCTAATAACCTTCAGCTCATCAATAAATCCTTCTGTGTTTCTCCGGAAGCGTTTGTTACATTTTGGGCAGCCTGTTCCATGCAACAAACTTGCAGGAACCACACTCCACTTGTTATCGCATTTTGTACAATGAACTAATATTTTAGTCTGACTATTGATATAGTCTCCGACTACTTCAATGTTTGGGTGTAATAAACGAACCTTTTTAGAAAACTCCTCTTTGGAGTATCTCCTTTTATCCGCACTTTTTTTCCTAGCACAGATAGGGCAGCCCTCACCAGAAAGAACATGTGCAGGAGACGCTAACCATTGATTACCGCATTTACTGCACCGGAACTTTATCTTGGTTGAATAATTTATATAAGTTTCAAGAGGAATGATATCCGGAGATATCTCCCTAAGTTCATTTATAAACTCTTCCGGAGTCTTTTTTTGTGGCATTTGAATTGTATCCTTACCATATGCTAGTTTTTCTTAATAATATCATGCAAACACCTAACAGTAAAACCAATAAGTATTAATCAAATAAAAATCTTTAGCCATTTATAGATGCTTTACTTAATATAGAATGATGGTTTATACTATCCATACAAGGATATCTGAAGTAGAGATCGTGCTGACTACACACCAGCAATGGTTAGAAGAGATGTGGGACTTGGCACACCCACCAGATGTGCTTGTCAAGAATATGCTTTGAGGTGGTAGATTTCGTTGCGACCACACGCCTTTGGCAGAATAGGCGAAAGCCGAGAGATGCAGGAGAACGCAACGCCTGCCAAAGCATATTCGATAATGACCGCTTAGGCGGTCTTTTTTATTGTAATAACGCTCAAAAAAACAAGGTTGGGGGAAAAATGGGGGAAAGTTTCAAAAACAATCAATAAAAGAGCCTTATCATCAAGGCTGAAACCCCTCGAAAAATAAGGCTCTTTACTTGGTGGCCCATACAAGACTTGAACTTGTGACCTTCTGGTTGTCACCCAGACGCTCTCCCAGCTGAGCTAATGGACCGTATTCTGCTGCACGGCCGGACTTAGCCGGTGCAAGGGATATAATAACACAAAGGGCCGGAATTGCAAAGAGTTTTTTGCGTCCCGGCCCTTGGTTTATGCATCCTCAGCACTGCTCAATGAGCCTGATGTAGAACTCCACGGCTCGGGCCATGCAGTCCAGACGTATGCGCTCGTTGTTGCCGTGTATCATGCGGCGCTCCTCTGACGTTAGATCCATCGCGGAGAAGCGGTACACGCGGTCCGATAGCTTACCGTAGTGGCGGCTGTCGGAGCACTGCACCATAAGGTACGGGGACACCAGCGTGCCCTTCCATGTTCCGCGTATAGCCTTGCAGACGCGTTCCCAACCATCCACGTCCGTGCGGGAGATGCGGCTGGGCTCGGCCTCCACGGCGGCCTCGATCTTTACTTCCGGGTCCTTTATTACGCTGCGGTAGTGCTCCAGAACGGTCTTCGAAGTGTCGGCCGGATTGATGCGCACGTTGGCGGTCATGGACGCCGACGGCGGTATTACGTTGTTGGCCTTGCTTCCGCTCATCTGAGTAAAGGCGGTGGTGGTGCGGACAAGCGCGTTGAGCTCGCCGCCGCTCTTCTTGCATATCATGTCCAGCACTCCGCGGAAGCACCAGAGGTTGGCGAATATCATACGGTACAGGAAACTGGAATGTCTGCCGAGAGTGTCGAACATCTTAAGAACGGGCTCCGTGAAGTGGCTCTTGCAGGGGTGGTCTTCTATGTCCACGCATGCTTTGGAGAGGCGGCCCACCGGCGTATGAGGAGCCGGCGCCGAAGCGTGTCCGCCGTTGGTATCCAGCTTGAAGTCCACGTTCATGAGGCCCTTTTCCGCTATGCCTATAAGCGCGCAGGAACCGGAGACGCCCGGGAAGACTCCTTCCACGACCGCTCCGCCCTCGTCCACTACCATGGCGGGCTCTATGCCGCGCTCCATCAGCCAGTCCACTATGTGCACTGCGCCTTTGCCGTTTATCTCCTCCTGGCCGGAGAAGGCCATGTATACGTCCTTTTCGGGAACGAAGCCCTTTGCGATAAGGGTGTCCGCTGCGAACAGAGCGCCGTTGAATGTGACCTTGGTATCCAGCGTTCCCCTGCCCCACATTACTCCGTCTGCTACCTCCGCGCAGAATGGATCCTTATCCCAGTTCTTCTCCTCCACGGGCACCACATCGTAGTGCGCCATAAGGACTGAGGGGCCTTCGTCAGCCTTGCAGGCCTTGGGGGCTTCGCCTTTCGCGGAGCCTTTGCCCGGCCAGCGGAACAGAATGCCGCGGTCCTCGAGTCTCGTAAAGTCGCAGGTCTTAAACACGTTGGGATAGAGCGACGGCAGCAGGCCGATCAGCTTCTCGAACTCCGCGTCGTCCTCCAGCGAGTGATCCACGTAGGACACTGTTTTGCACTTTACAAGCTGCGCGAGGCAGTCCGCGGCTTTGCCCTTGTCGAACTCCACGTCCGCGAAGTCCTCAGGGGGCTGAGGCGCAGGTTTGAACGCCGCGGTCCTGATAAGCAGCACCGCAAGGAATATGACTACTATCGCAAGAATAATGTAACCTATCATTTTAAACTCCTGTCAGGGTCGGCCGCGCGCCGTCCCTGCCGAACTACAGCATGCCTTTCTTGTACATCAGCCTGGATACGCCCAGCGTGAACAGCACGCCCTCGGGCACCATTATGCCTACGGTCCCCGCGTTGAGAGCCGGCACCGCTATGAACAGTATCAGCATCAGGATGAGAGGCGCGACCGCGATCTTTACGTTCTTGGCTATGAACACCACGCCCAGAGCGCCGAACAGCGCCGGAACCATCTGCGCGAAGGCGGGAGCCAGGACCGGAGCGTTGAGCACCGGAGTAAGCGGCCTTATAAGCAGCACGCCTATTATGATTATTATCGTCGTAACTATGCTGGAGACCGCAATGGAGATCGTGGAGATCACCTCGCCCTCCTCCGAGCTGGCCTTAACGTCCGCCTGTTCCAGCGCGTTTAGCGCCACCGGCAGCTTAAGGTTGGAGATGTTTCCGGTAACGAAGGACAGGTAGGATCCGCCCGCGCCGAGCATGGGCACGTAGGTTATGGTCTCAACCACCGCGACGGCCCAGTACATGGGCGCCGTAGCGATGAGTCCCATTGTAAATCCGTGCCAGTCCGGACCGGTCCTGAATATGAGCGCCGTAACCATCGGGTAGGCTATCAGCATTATCATTACGAATATGTTCCACTTGCGTCCGAAGCTGTGGACCTGATCGATGTAAGTCATTTCTTTTTTCATCGTTCTGGCCTCCCTTCTACGACAGCCACGCGGTGATGGGTATCGCCGCGGCCATTCCCAGGATAAGGCTTATGGGCAGCGCGTAGTCCATTATCCAGCGCTTGCCGGTCTTTTTGAGCAGCAGTCCGCAGACCGCCATCACGAGCGCGGAAACTACGAACACGCACACCGGGATCAGACCGGTGAAGTCCCCTTTGAACACATCGGCAACGTCGCAGAACACGAATCCCACGAAGGCCGAGATCATGCCTATGAACATGGAGTTCTGGAAGATGTCCGCCCACTTTTTGTCGCGCTTCTCCAGGTTGATGACGCCGGTAAGGAGCTTCTTGCCGATCAGCGGCACCAGCCAAATGCCCACCAGTATGGAGATGGTCATTACGGACGCTATGGTCACGTACTGCGTCGCCGTAAGGCCGGTCACCTGCCCGAAGGAAAGGCCCATGGCATTCTCCGCGTTAGTCGCGGCTATGGTCTCGTACGACAGGTTGCCCACGACGGAAAGACGCAGCCACGGGAGCGGCAGGCCCAGATCCTTGGACAGCGTTATTACGCTTATTACTATGGCTATCGCCGGAGCGATGGTAAAGATGGCCGCCGTGCGCGCTATGCGTTTAAGCTTGGCGCTGTCCATGCCAAGCTGCTTTGCCCTCTTCCACGCTTTAACGAGGAAGAAAACGGACTGCGCAAGCACCACGGCAACGATGATCCCTGCCAGTACGAACAGTACCGGACTGTTGATGCCGAATTCCATGCAGTTTACCTCCAGATGTTGTGCGAAATAAACAACTTTTACGGTAGAAAATCAATTAATAATTACAAAAATAATTTTAAGGGCAGAGCGTGGAATTGTCAAACATACCGTTTGTGCTCATTTAACGGCAAATAAGGCAGTAAATGCACCCGAATTGTATAGTTTTCATTATTTGGGAGCATCGGTTTTTCATTTTTTTGGCATTTTACTGCCCTTCTACGATAAAAAATCATCCCAATACAGCCGCTTTAAAGCTGCTGGGATGAATTTTGACTGAAAAAAACATTATTATACGGTTTTGAGACAGATTTCAGTGCACCCAGGTATGAGAAATTGGTTAAAACGGGATCATTTTCGTCAAAAAAACGGACGATACAGATATGTCTGTAAAAAACAACTCTCGATGACAGTTTTCAGATCGTTTATGAAAGACTCGAATACCGGCATCCCCTATCTCAGAAGATGTTGTAGACCAGCGCGCCGATGAAGAACGACAGCACGTTGGCGAAGAACGTAAGGATAAGGAGCCTGCGGGACGGTCCGAAGGCTTTGCGGTAGATCAGGTATTCCGCCGCGACTACCAGCAGTTCCAGGATGATCAGCCACGGAACGTCGAACGCGTCCGGTACCAGATCCAGGAAGGTGTTGAGGGCCACATTGGTGACCACATTGCTAAGGGCTATGATGCCGAGGTCCAGCGGCCTTTTGTAGCCGAAAACGCGGAACCAGCAGACCTCGATGATGACGGTCAGGATGCAGGCGGCTCCGTTGTACAGTATAGGGTTGCTCCAGAATGTGTGGTAGAACATTGCAGGTGAAAAGACCTATGCGCAGGTAAACTAACGCGGATCAGTCAATACGAAGAACAGCAGTCAGCGCGGATCAGCGGAGCGTCTGGTCGTTGGGCTCTTCCGGCTGCATGTCGTCGTTGACCAGCCTGCGTCTTTTGACGGCCCGGCGAAGCAGAACGATGGCAACTAATATCACGACCACCGCAACAACGATGGCGACGACCTGCGCAGGGTCGGTCCTGGGCATCGGCGCTATGTCCGCAAAGGCGAAAGCTGAACCGAGAACTATCAGCAGCAGCGTAACAGCGAGTATGCGAAAACGTTTCATTTTCCGGATCTCCTTCACCTAGACTAGTTAACTTTGTTGTCGTCGGGTTCTTCCGACTCATTGCCGTCGATCATCATGCTGCGTTTTCTGACCGAACGGCGCAGAAGGAACAGCGCGATGATCAACACTATGATGGCGATAATAACGTACAGCGCTCCGGAACGGACGAGCAGCACAGGGATAGGGGTAATGTCCGCAAAGGCGGCCGAAGTTCCGAGAACTATCAGCAGCAGCGTGGCTGCGAGTATGCGAAAACGTTTCATAAAGTCACCTCCGGGGCGGCCTTAGCGCCGGGACGATCTACTTACGCAGAACTTTTTCCGAGTATATTATAGCACCAAGGCCAAGCAGGAAACAGACGATGATAAGAAGACTCTGTAAAGGTCCTGTGAGTTTTATCAGGCCGCCGATCAGGGCGCCGGGCCAGAGCGCGGATGCCGCAAGGCCGAACGCCAGCCCCGGGTAGTCCGGGATGTGCCTGTACATCAGCCACAGGGTGACCGGCATGCTGAGGTTTATCAGCAGCTGACCGATAAACGACAGAGGCATGCTCCACGCGAAGAACGCCGTAAGGATGGCGGCGACAACTATGCTTGCAATTGCCGGCTTTACGACGCCCAGCCTGTCGCACACGAAGCCTCCCAGAGCCTTGCCCAGGAACACGAAAAGCGTAAGAAGAAGCGATGCTGCGGCGCCGGTCTTCCAGGTGAATTCTGCTGCCGAACCGCCTATGGCGCGGACCGCTACGGCAAACGTAAGGAACGCGACGGGAAGGATCGGATCGGACTTTGCGGCCTTCCTTGTAAGTTCATTCCCTGAAGCACTCGGGTCCGCCGATCCTTTAAACGATGCCTGTCCGGCGACCGTCGTTTTTTCTGCCGTGCCGCCGAGATCTTTGTAGAACACGGACCTTCTGTATATGCTGAAGCACGCTACGGCAGCTATGCCGAGCGCGGCGCAGATGTAATCTATGATCTGCGGGTAAAGGACTCCGAGAGTTACGCCGAATGCGCCGGGAGCCACGAATATGCCTAAAGGCGCAGCCTTGCCGCCGCTGCGGTCCAGGGTCACGGAACCGCCGGCTACGTGGAAAACGCTGTTGCCCAAGCCGATAAGCACGGCTTTAATCATGATTCCGAAGGGATAGAGCGCCGCGGCAGCCACCACGAACATGGCCGCTGCCTGAACGGTGCCGCAGAGCATAAGATAGTCAGAACGTGTCCTGCCGCGCCTTAATACGCGATCCATCAGCAGACCCACGAGGCACTGCGTGGAGAAAGCCAGCGTATTATAAACGATCACCGCACTGCTAAGGGCAAGAGCCTCCGTCCCGAAGGAAAACAGAGCGCCCACGCAGGCGGCGTCTACAAGAAAGTGCGATATTGCGTTAAAAACGGTTATGAGCATCTACCGGTACCTGTCTGGAGATCCTTCCGGAGTAAACGCTGCACTGCCCTATCTGCCGAGCATGTACAGCAGCGCGTTTACTATGCAGGCCGCCACGTTGCTGCCGCCCTTGCGGCCGCGCGCAACGATGTAAGGCACAGGCTCCTGCATCAGTAGTTCCTTTGATTGTACCACGTTTACGAAGCCCACGGGAACGCCTATGACAAGTTTCGGATCCAGTTTGCCCTCTTCTATCAGTTCGCAGATGCGCACCAGAGCCGTGGGAGCGTTGCCTATCGCGAAGATGAGCGGTTTTCCGAGAGAAGCGGCCTTGTCCATGGACGCAGCGGAACGTGTGCTGCCGTTGGCTTTTGCGGCTGCCGCAACGTCCTCGTCCGCTATGAAGCAATAGACCTCGCCGCCGTATTTCGCAAGGTTCTTCTTGTTGATGCCGGCCTTGGCCATCTGGGTGTCCGTAACTATGCAGGCGCCGTTCTTGATGGCCTCGTGAGCCTTGGCCACCACGTCCTCCGAGAAGCACAGAGTGTCCGCGTATTCGAAGTCCGCGCTGGTGTGGATGACGCGCTTTATTATCGGCGCCAGAGCCGGGTCTATGGGGTGCGGAAGCTCGGATTCTATTATCTCGAAGCTGCGCTTTTCTATCTCCATCGGGAGTACTTGTTCTAATTGGATCTTCATGTTTAAACTCCTTTTTCCAGGATGTCGTATATCATCTTCATGTCCAGGTTGGCGCGTATGCCGTCCGCCAGAATGTCGAACTGCTGCTGCTTGTAGGCCGCGTAATCGAAGGCCTTAAGCTCCGACGGATCCAGCCCTTTGCGCCTGCAGAGAAGCGCTATCAGAGCCTCGCGGCACTGAGCGGAATCGAAGAAACCGTGCAGATAGCTGCCCAGAACGTTTCCGCTTGCGCAGCCGTCGTCGTGGCCGTTGTCCAGCTTGTCCAGAGGGCTTGCTCCGTCCGCCAGGGATGTGGCGCCCATGTGGATCTCGTAGCCTGTAAGCTCCGCGCCGTCGAAGTCCTTCCAGAAGCCCTCGGCCTTTGCGACGCCGGAGACTCTGGTGCGGTGCTTTTCCTCCGCGAATTCCGTGTCTATCGGAAGAAGCCCCATGCCGGCGATGCTTCCGCCGCCTTCCACGCCGGACGCGTCCGTGATGGTGCGGCCAAGCATCTGGTAGCCGCCGCAGATGCCTATCACGGGAGTGCCCTTCGCGGCCAGCTGCTTTATGGCTGCCTCCAGACCGTTCTGGCGAACCCACTTAAGATCGGAGATGGTGTTCTTGGTGCCCGGCAGGATGACCAGGTCCGGATCGCCAAGCTCCCTTGCGGAAGACACGTAGCGGACGCCTATGCCCTCGGTAGCCTCCAGCACCGTAAAGTCCGTAAAGTTGGACAGCTTGGGCAGGCGGATGACCGCTATGTTTATCTTGGCAGCAGCCTTCTTGACCAGCCTTTCCGACAGGCTGTCTTCGTCCTCTATGTCCGCGTGGATGAACGGCACCACGCCCGCGCAGGGTCTGTGGGTAAGTTCCTCCAGCTGCTTAAGTCCGGGTTTAAGTATCTCCACATCGCCGCGGAACTTGTTGATTATCGTGGCTTTTACGTAGTTCTTCTCTTCTTCCGTAAGAAGCTCGATGGTCCCGTAGAGCTGCGCGAAGACGCCTCCGCGGTCTATGTCTCCAACCAGAAGCACCGGAGCCTTGGCCATCTTAGCCATGCCCATGTTTACGAAGTCGTCCGCCTTAAGGTTGATCTCCGCGGGGCTGCCCGCGCCCTCTATCACGATTATGTCGTTCTGCGCCGAGAGCGTGTCGAAGGCCTTCTGAATGGCGGGACGCAGTGTGTGCTTCATCTTGTAGTATTCCTGCGCCTTGTAGTTGCCAAGCACCTCGCCGTTTACTATCACCTGCGAGCCCATGTTGGTGACGGGTTTGAGCAGGATGGGGTTCATCAGCACGGACGGTTCAACGCCCGCCGCCTCCGCCTGCACCACCTGCGCGCGGCCCATCTCCAGGCCTTCCTTGGTGATGAAGGAGTTGAGCGCCATGTTCTGGCTCTTGAACGGAGCCACCTTGTAACCGTCCTGCGCGAAGACTCTGCACAGACCGGCCGCCACTATGCTCTTGCCGGCGTTGGACATGGTGCCCTGGATCATTATTGCTTTAGCCATTTACTGTCTCCCTGAGCGCTGTTTAACTGCGCTCCGTCATATCTATGAGCGCTGTTATCTGCTCTTTGCTATATCCCTGAGCGCTTCGATCAGCGCTTTGTTCTCTTCTTCCGTGCGGACGCCCAGACGGATGTAAGTGTCGTCCAGGCCGTTAAAGCTTCTGCAGTCGCGGACCTTTATGCCGCGCTGCGCAAGCAGTTCCCTGACACCGGGGCCGCCTTCCTTCCGCAGATCTTCCGGCTCCTTTACGAGCAGGAAGTTAGCCTTGGACGGACACACCTTAAAGCCCCGTTCCTTCAGTTCCCGGACCAGAAATTCGCGCTGAACGTTTATGTATTCGCGCGCCTTCTGCAGGAATCCGGTCTCTTTGCAGGCCGCGATCCCCGCTGCCTGAGCGGGTGCCGAAACGCTCCACGGACTGGCCAGCGCGTAAGCCTTATCCATAAGCTCCCTGTCGCTGCAGAACATGAATCCCAGGCGCAATCCGGCCATGGAATAGGTCTTTGTGAACGCGTTTACTATAACAAGTGTTCTGTAATCTTTTGCAAATTCTACCGCGCTTCGCTCCTCCGTGAACTCCAGGAAGCACTCGTCGACGACCAGCAGCGTCCCGATGCGCTCGCATAGCTCCGCGACGTCAGCCACCTGTTCCGCGCTGAGCATGCTTCCGTCCGGGTTGTTTGGACGGCAGATGAACGCCATCTGCGGAGCCGAAGCTGCAAGGGACACTGCGCAATCCGGAGGAGCATCGGTAAGCTTGTGCTTGATCTCTTCCGTTATCTGAGCCGCGCTCTTGCCAAGCACGTCGTAATAGACGGCCTGAGCGCCGAAGAGCGACGCGCACCTTTCGTACTCGGAGAATCCGGGTCTCGGCACCAGCACTTTCCTTGGTCTTACTGCCGCGCACAGACGCAGCAGCAGATCCGACGCTCCGTTGCCGCAAAGTATGTTCTCAGACGGCACGCCGTATCTTTCCGACAGCGCCACGGTCAGTTTTCTGCAGAACGGATCCGGGTAGGAAAGCTCCGTTCGGACCGCCTCCTCCGCCGCCTTAGCGACGGACTCCGGCATTCCCAGAGGATCTATGTTGACCGAGAAATCCATCGGCCTATTGTCTTCGGCGTACACGTCGCCGCCGTGTTCGTAAGTTCTCATCGTATTATGAATATCGCCATGCGCACTATCACCGCCGCCGCGAAAGCCAGGACCGAAGTAACGGTCATGAGCCTCTGCGAGCGGTGGATGTCCTCTATATCGATGGGGCGTATGTCGTCCCCTATGTATTCCTTTTTATGCACGACGCCGCCGTACACAGCGTCGCCTGCCAGCCTTACTTCCAGAGCGCCGGCCATTACGGACTCGGTCTGCGCGGAGTTGGGGCTTGCGTGCTTGTAGCGGTCGCGCTTCCAGATGCGGAAAGCGCCGGACGCATTAAGACCAACGGCCGCGGAAGCGACCATCATTATCAGGGCCGCGAACCTTGCCGGGATAAAGTTCGCAACGTCATCCAGCCTTGCGGCAACTGTCCCGAAACGCTCGTAGCGCTCGTTGCGGTAGCCCAGCATGGAATCCATGGTGTTTATTGCCTTGTAGACGCAGCCGCCCACAGGCCCAAACAGCGCCATGTACAGAAGCGGGGCTATCTCTCCGTCCGAAGTGTTCTCGGCCACGGTCTCCACCGCCGCGCGCACAACGCCGTCTTCGTCCAGGACGTTTACGTCGCGGCCGACTATCATGGCCACCGCGTCCCTTCCGCTCTGAAGCCCGCCTTCCTTAAGCGCCTTGTATACTTTTTCGCTCTCGACCTTAAGTGACTTTGCCGCCAGGCACTGCCAGCACAGCACGCCGCCTACTATAACGTAGACGACAGGATGTATAAGCATGCACAGGTACAGCACCAGACCGGCCGATCCTGCCGCGAAAAGCAGCATGCAGATCACCAGAACGGCTCCTGCAAGACGCTTGTTCTTCCAGTCGTAGCAAAGCTTTTCCAGAAGACTTATGAGCTTGCCGTAGCCTATCACAAGGTGCGGCCAGCCGTGAGGATCGCCCAGCAGCGCGTCCAGCCCGAAGCCTATCGCCATGGCTATCGTATTATACAGAAGCATGCTCCGCCGCCTTTCCGTTGTCTGACGAGCTGTCTGCAGTCTTTTCCGACGCGTACGCAGCCGCTTTTCCCGCAAAGGTCCTCGCGAACTCCGGGTTCGCCGCCAGATAAAGATGCGGGAAGCCCGCGTACAGTGTGTCGGTCGCGACCACGCAGTCCCAGCCCCGGGCGCCGGAAGCTTTCTCCGCGCGGAAATCGCTGCCCGGATCTTCGCTGTCGTAGTAATGGAACTCGTGAGCCCTTATGCGCTCCCCTTTCCTGCAGAAGAGATTGTCCTTCGCCGCGGTAAGCTCCACGTATCCGAAGCGCTGAAGCTTGCTGGTATTGTACGCCTTAGCCGCGAACACGCCGGCCATAGGAACACCGTCCAGCTCCGAGTGAAGATACAGGAATCCGCCGCACTCCGCAAAGGTCGGAAGCCCGCCCTGCACAGCCTTCTTTACGGACTCCCTCATGGAAACGTTATCGGAAAGCTCCTTGGTATAGAGCTCCGGATAACCTCCCGGAAGGTACAGAGCGTCCGCATCCCGCGGCACCTCGCTGTCCGACATCGGGCTGAAATATTCTATGTTGAACCCCGCTGCCTTAAACAGCTCCAGGTTCTCTTCGTATATGAAGCAGAAGGCCTTGTCCTTCGCCACCGCAAGCACCGGCCGCTTAAGTCCGCAGAAGTTACCCCTGCATACCGTTGCGTAGACCGGTTCGCCGGTAAACAGCTTGCCGCCTTCTATCCGCGGCGCAGTATTCGCGAGCGAGATCAGTCCGTCTATGTCTACGCACTCTTCGGCTTTCTCCGCTAGCTTGTCTATCCTCTCCCGGAGGTCTTCTATCTCCTCGGCCGTGATAAGCCCCAGATGGCGCGACCCAAGCTCCGCCTCCGGCATCTTCGGAAGGAATCCGTAAGCCTTTACGCCTGCGTTCTCCGCTATCGCCTTAAGGTCCTTGTAGAGCATTGCGGACGCCCCGTTGAATATGACGCCTTCTATGCGGCTGTCCGGCCTGAAGTCCCTGAATCCGCGTATCACCGCGCCTGCGGAAGTGTACATTCCGCGCACGTTTATCACCAGCACCACGGGAGTTTCCGTAGCCCTGGCCACGTCGAAAGTGCTTGCGCGCCCTTCGGTCCCTATGCCGTCGTAATAGCCCATTACGCCCTCTATCACCGAGAGTTCCCCTGCGTGCGAAGCGTATACGGTCCTCAGCTGCTGCGGATCGCAGAAGTAAGGATCCAGATTGTAGCTGGGTACGCCCAGCACCGCCCTGTGGAACATTGGATCTATGTAGTCCGGCCCGCATTTGAACGCGTTGAGCCCGGCGCCCCTCTTCTTGAGAGCCGCCAGCAGCGCCATGCAGACCGTGGTCTTTCCGCAGCCGGAATTTGTACCGGCCACAAGGAATCTTCCCTGCATATTACTTTTCTCCGTCCTTGCCATCCGCGCAGGCCTTTCCACCTCCGCAGCTCGTAGCGGCGCAGTCCTTTCCGCCTCCGCTTATTATGAATATCGGGTTTCTGGCCATCAGCAGATCGTAGCGCCCCGCCCTCTTGGACTGAGCCGCCGATATCTGCACCACTTCCGCCTTAAGACCGTTGGCCTCGAAGGCTTCGAGCGCGTCGCCCAGGCTCTGGAGCGCTATGGTATTTACTACTATGCGAACCTCCGGGTTCTTTGCCAGAAGCACCGCCATTATCTCCTTAAGACCGCCCTTGCTTCCGCCCACGAACGCCGCGTCCACCGCAGGCATGTCCTCCATGGCGGCAGGCGCCAGGCCCTCTATTATCTCCACGTTTCCGATGTGGAACTTGCGGCAGTTGGCCTTTATCAGCTCCACGCCTTCGGGGTCTGTCTCTATGGCGTAGACTCTGCCCTTCCATGCCGAAAGAGCCATCTCCACCGTGCATGAACCTGTGCCCGCGCCTATGTCCGCGCAGGTCATTTCCGGGCTTATCCCAAGCTTGGAAAGACTTACGGCGCGTATCTCGGACTTGGTCATGGGGACCTCGCCGCGCAGGAACTCCTCGTCCGGGATGCCTGTCCTAACGGAGGCATCCGCGTCCGGGTTCTCCGCCACCACTACGGTAAGCGAAGACAGTTCCATGTCCTTAAGCTCCGCAGCCGTACAGCTAAGCACCTTCTGGGCGTCGCTGCCCAGATCCTGTCCTACCCAGAGCTTTATATCCTCGTAGCCCGCATAGCAGAGTTTCTCCGCCAGATCCTTCGTATTCTTTCCGGTAAGGAAGAAGGTCTCGCGGTTCCTGCGGACCATCTCCGCGGCGTTGCAGTCCCTTCCGTGAAGGCTGCACAGCGCCGCGTTCTGCCAGGGTCTTCCCAGAGCCGCGAACATCGCGTTCAGCGAAGAAATGCCCGGGTAGACCTTAAGGTCGAATCCTTCCGAGAACACTTCGCAGAGTTTGGTGGACGCGCTGTAGAATCCTGTGTCGCCGGACACCAGCACGGAGAACACGGACTTATCGCTTGCCGTTACGGCATCGTAGATCTTACCGGAATCGTACTCCGCGATCTTTTCGCAGCCTTCGGTGAACCGCGCGTATTCCTCCAGAAGCCTCTCCGCGCCGAACACAGTCTGACTCTTCGCAAGAGCCGCCGCAGCGTCCGCGGTAATGCTGCCGGCTCCCAGGCCGGCCCCGATGATGTTGACTTTCTTCATAGTTCTCTCCACTTTCCGGACCTGAGCGCTTCCTTCCAGAAAGCCATGCCCTCGCCGGTGTCTGCCTGAGGTCTCTTAAGAAGCAGAACGGTCATGCCGCACTTCTGCGCCGCGTTCACCTTGTCCGCGAAGCCGCCGGTGCGTCCCGTGTCCTTGGTAAGCAGATACTTTGCGCCGCTGGTGCGGAACATCGCAGCGTTAAGCTCCTCCGAGAACGGTCCCTGCATGCATATTATGTGCTTCGCGGGTATGCCCGCCGCTATGCAGGACCTTAGTCCGTCTTCGGAAGGCAGTATGCGAAGCCACACTCTATCTTCCGCGCCTTCTATGTCCGCCAGAGCGGCCGCTTCCTTGGCCCCCAGGGACGAAAAAACGCCTCCCTCGTGCGTGTTAAGGTACTCTGCCATATCAGAGAGCGTTTCGAACTCCACGCAGCCTGTATGGGGCTGTTTTTCCCTCAGCACCCTTCTGCACTTCGCTCCGGCCTCTTTGCACGCAAGGTCTATGGAATCGGTGGCCACGTCCGCGTAAGGATGGGTTGCGTTGAGTACCAGGACAGGATCTTCCTGCCTGATCAGCGCCGCCATCTCCGCAGGTCCCAGCCTTCCGGCGTGCACCCTCAGGCTTCCGCCGGCTTCCATAAGCTCCTCGCCGTAGTCCGTTGCCACGCAGCAGACCGTGTGTATGTTAAGTTCCTTCGCGAGTTCGGAAAGCTCGCGGCCCTCCGTCGTGCCCGCGAATATGACCAGTTCAGCCAATCCTGTACCCCCTGGGAGTTACCATCTTTCCGTTTATTATCTTTGTCGCGGCGTTGCCTATGAACACAGTGGTGAACATGTCCACCTGAGTGTCCCTCAGCTCCGCCAGAGTCATGGTCTTTTCCGTCTGACCCTCGCGGCCTATGTTGTTGACGGTACCGCACACGGTATTGGGATCCTTGTGGCGCAGCAGTATGTCGCAGGCCTTCTGCAGATAGTCCGCGCGCTTGTGGCTGGACGGATTGTAGAGCGCTATGCACATGTCCGCGGAAGCGCAGGCGTCCAGTCTCTTCTCTATCAGTTCCCAAGGCGTAAGCAGGTCGGAGAGGCTTATCACCGCAAAGTCGTGGCCCAGAGCAGCGCCCAGAGCGGCGCCTCCCGAAAGAGCCGCGGTAACGCCGGGGATGACCGAAATTTCAACGTTCTTATATTCCGGGGAGAGCTCGTAGATGAGCCCTGCCATGCCGTATACGCTGCTGTCTCCGGAGCAAACTACCGCAACATTTTTTCCCTCCTGAGCCAGGCGCAGAGCCTCGCGGCAGCGGTCCGTCTCCTGACGCATTCCGTTGTCGAAGAACTCCTTGTCCGGATAGTGAGGCACCACCAGTTCTATGTATTTCTTGTATCCTACGATGACGTCCGCCGCCTTAATTGCCTCGTCCGCCTCGAAGGTCATCCCGGAGAACTTTCCGGGACCTATTCCTACAACTACACACTTACCCATTTGTATATCCTTTCTCTTGCGATCCGGCGCTGCCGGTCAGTCGTTCCAGGTAAGCGCAGGCTCCTTTATCGCCAGCGCCATGGTTATGCCGTTTCCGGCTTCTTTCTTGTTTATAAGGCGTCCGCCCGAGGCCAGCACCGCCGCCCTTTCGCAGACGTTGTCCACTCCGGTTATCTTCTTTACGAACTCGGAGCCGGAATAATCGCCGGGCACTGCCGTAAGCTCGCCCGCAGTGTACGTAAGGAACGGGAAACCGTGCCTCTTGCAGAACTCCACGAGCGCCGGCTCGTCCTTCTTAAGATCCAGACTCGCCGCCTGAAACACCGCCAGTCTGTGGACTCCGCTCTTGGCAAGCACTGCCTCGAAGGCCTCCTCCAGAGCGTCCAGTTCTATGTTTCTGTGGCAGCCCACGCCCAGCGTCACCACCGGAGGCACCAGCCGCAGAGCGTCGCTGTTTCCGCGCGAACGGTGCGACACCAGTATGTCGTAACCTGTGTCCGCGTACTCCAGGCACGGCGGCAGCTCGCCTTCTATCTCGTAGAGGCTCTTTATCTTAAGCTTTTCGCCGGCAAGAATGCGCGAGGACACCCACTTTATCTTTTCCGGGTTTGCCACCAGCAGTCCCTGAGACCTTGCCCAGTCGTCCGCGGCAAACAGCCCGTTGATGTCCGTAGCGGTAGTAACCACGGGCAGCGCGCCTATCGCCCTGCCTATCTTTACGGCAAGGTCGTTGGCTCCGCCCAGATGTCCGGACAGCAGAGGTATGGAGTAGGTCCCCAGCTCGTCTATCACTATTATCGCCGGATCCACGGTCTTCTTGCGCACGTAAGGAACTATTGCCCTTACCGCGATGCCGCAGGAACCTATGAATATCAGGGCGTCGGACTTGGGCCAGGCTTTTTCCGTCCATGCGGACAGGCCGCCTTCAGGGCAGCGCTCCAGCTCGAATTCCACAGGTTCTTTTCCCAGCGGTCCTTCCTTAAGCTTAAAGGAAAGGTCCATGCCCAGATCCATGCCGCGCTTGGAAAATGCAATGGCGCGGATGATCATTTGCTTGCCTTTCTGAACTCGGTGGAGAAGTCCGGAGCGTAGAGCCTGGACAGCTCGTAATCGCTTCCCAGGCAGTCTCCGATCACCATCAGAGCGGTCTTTGTAATGTTGTTCTTTGCGGCGGTCTCGGCCAGGGTAGCCACGGTGCAGCGGCAGACCTTCTCGTCCGGCCAGGTGGCCTTGTAGACGACGGCAGCCGGGGTGTCGGGCTCGTATCCGCCCGCGATCAGTTCCGCGGAAAGCTCCTTAAGAAGACCTGTAGAAAGGAACACCACCATCGTAGCGTGATGCGCCGCGAAGCTGCGGATGCTCTCTCTTTCCAGCACCGGCGTACGGCCTGCCATGCGGGTGATTATCACGGACTGCGAAACGTTAGGCAGAGTGTATTCCGCCTTAAGAGCCGCGGCCGCGCCGCAGAAGCTGGATACTCCGGGGCACACGTCGTAATCTATGCCCATGGGAGCAAGCCTGTCCATCTGCTCCCTGATCGCTCCGTAAACCGAAGGGTCTCCGGTGTGCAGACGCACGGTGGTCTTGCCGGCCTTCTCGGCCTTTTCTATCTCCGCTATAACTTCGTCCAGCGTCATGTACGCGCTGTCGAATACCTCGCAGCCGGGCTTCTTGTAGTCCAGCAGAGCCGGGTTCACCAGCGAACCTGCGTAGATGATAACGTCAGCCTCTTCCAGCAGTTTCTTTCCTCTTACGGTGATGAGATCCGGGGCACCGCTCCCCGCTCCTACGAAATGTACCATTTTTACTCCTTTTTCCAAAGCTTCGAAAGTTCCGCGGCTCCGGGGCTTGCGCACAAAACGCCGCCCAGATCCTCGCGGTTCGTAAAGCAAATGTATTCTATCTGAACGTCGTCCGGGACCTTGCGCAGAAGCGTCGCCTCTATGCGTTTCCCCAGTATTTTCAACGTTTCATCCATTTTTCCGGCAGCCTTCAGCACGTCCAGCGCCGCGTCCGTAGTGGCGCAGGGCAGCACATGCTTAAGAGTCTCCAGGTCCGCTCCCGCCTCCAGCGCGCAGGCCAGAAGTGTCTCCATGCGACCGTCGCCTCCGGAGGAATGCGTAAAGGTCTGGCCTATGCCCAGCTTTACCATCTTGCCTATGTGGCCCACCATGAAAATGCGCTTGAAGCCGCACTCCACCGCGGAATTGATGGCGTCGCCTATGAAGTTGGACATGGCTATGCACTCGGAAACATCCAGTTTAAGAACGTCCCTTGCGAAGTCCCTGCCATAGTTTCCGGGCACCAGGAATATGTCCGTGCGCCCCTTGGCGGCCAGCTGCCTAATCTCAACTTTCGTGGTGTCCACCAGAGCCTGATTGCTCATCGGTTCCACGATCCCGGTGGTGCCTACGACGGATATTCCGCCCACTATCCCCAGCCTCGGGTTGAAGGTCCTTGGAGCCAGTTTCTCGCCGTTGGGTATGCTTACGATGACCTTCATTCCGCCGTCGTATCCGTACTGTCTGCAGACCTCGGACACGTTCTCCTTTATCATGCGGCGCGGCGTGGAATTGATGGCGGCGTTGCCTACGGGCTGGTCCAGTCCGGGCTTGGTCACCCTGCCCACGCCGAAACCGCCGTCTATGACGACCTTGCTTCCCGGCTCCGCCTTGGACAGTTCCTCTTCGCCGCAGAGGCTTACCGTCGCGTAGATGAGAGACCCGTTCGTGATGTCCGGGTCGTCCCCGGAATCCTTGCGCACCGCGCAGGTAACGGAAGCAGTTTCTCCCTTATCGGCAGTGGCCTGTTCGCCGTCTTCCGGCTTCCGGGAGATATCCAGTATGTCCAGGTGCAGCAGCTCCCCCGCGGGAGTCATCAGGTCCACCTTCTCCACGGTCTGCCCGCCCAGCAGCATCATGGCCGCGGCCTTGGCCGCTCCCGTGGCGCAGGACCCCGTAGTGTAACCGCACCTCATTACTTTTCCGTTGACGTATCTTGTAAGTTCCATTATTTTCTCCGGACACCTTTTTCTCATACCCGGGACTGCGTCGCGATCCCGCAGGAAATAAAAACTCCGGCATCTGTCTGCCGGAGTAATGCACGTCAAAAAAACGCTTTTGTCTCTTCGGTGTCCGCAAAGAGACCATATACCCGGCACCCGACTTTCACGGCAACGCACTTGCGAGGGAATTTCACCCTTCTTTCCCGTTAGATTTTACAAACTGATTATATGCTCCGGACGCAGTCGTGTCAACGGCACAAAAGCACTATCTTTTAACGAAGCAGTGGACTCCGTCCTCGGTCTCTATGAAGCTGAGCTCTATGCCGAAGGCCTTCTTAAGAGCCTCGGAGGCAAGCACTTCTGAAGCTGTTCCGGAGGCTGTCACGCTGCCGGAATCCATAAGCACCACGTGGTCCGCGTAGCGCAGCACCGATTCCAGATCGTGGAGTATCATGATCACGGTCTTACCCTCTTTGGCAAGAAGGCGCGCGCGATCCAGAAGTTCGAACTGGTTCCTGATGTCCAGATAGGTAGTCGGCTCGTCCATAAGGATCACGCCTGTGTCCTGAGCCAGAGTCATGGCAAGGTATACCTTCTGCCTCTGGCCGCCGGAAAGCTGACTCATCTTTTTGTGGGCCAGATCAGTAAGTCCTACCCATTCCAGCGCCTTGCGTACCATCTCGTGGTCCTCGGGCCGGTATCTTCTGGGGTAGCTGAGGTACGGGAAGCGCCCGTGCATCACCATCCTGTTTACGGTGATATCCGGCACGTTCCTGCCCTGAGGTATGTATGCCATCTTCCTTGCAAGCTCGGTCTGCGAAAGGCTGCTTACAGGCTCGCCGTCTATCTCCACGCTGCCGCTGTCTGAGGCAACAAGGCGCATCATCGCCTTTATCGTGGTGCTCTTTCCGCTTCCGTTGGGGCCGATGATCACGGATATCTTCCCCTTCGGGAAGTGCGCGTCCATCCCGTGGAGCACTTCCTCGCCCTCGTAGGATACGCGGAGGTCTCTGATCTCTACCATCAGTTGTCCTCCTTTCTCCTGCGCAGGAGCCATATGAAGAACGGGCCTCCCAGGAAACTGAGAATTATTCCGGTAGAAAGCTCGAACGGAGCGAACAGCATGCGCGCCAGAAGGTCGCACAGGGAAACGAAGCCCGCCCCGGCGATGGCGCAGAAAGGTATCAGTTTTCCGCTGTCGTTACCTATGATCTTTCTGGAGATGTGCGGCACGATCAGGCCTACGAAGCCCAGAATTCCGGCGAAGCTGACGCTTGCGCCTGCCAGCAGCGCCGCAAGAGTAAGCATGCCGTTCCTTACAGCGGCTACATTAAGCCCCAGGGACCTCGCCGTGTCGTCTCCCAAAGAGAGTACGTCCAGCTCGTTGGTAAGAGTGCAGACCACCAGAATGCCTGCGACTATAAGGATTCCGGCGGGTATAAGCCTGCCCTGGTTTACGGAGGAGAAGCCTCCCACGCGGAAATCTATGCTAGCCAGCGCGGCGTCCGGCACCATGGTTATTATGGTCTCGGTGATGGCGTTAAGGCACGCGGTAACGGCAACGCCTCCCAGGACTACCGTAGTCCTGGACGCGTGGCTCCTTCTTCCCACGGTAACTACCAGGAAGGTCGCAAGCATTGCGCCTGCGAACGAAGCACCGGCTATTGCCCACGCGGAATACAGTCCGAAAGCGCAGCAAGCCGATACCGCCAGACCGGCTCCGGCGTTGACGCCTATTATGCCCGGCGACGCAAGGCTGTTGGCCAGCACCTTCTGTATGACGGCTCCGGACACGGCAAGTCCCGCGCCGGCCAGAATGCAGGCCAGTATTCGCGGAAGCCTTGCGTACCAGAGTATCCTGGACGTAGCCGAAGTCCCGGGACCGGAGATGAGCGCTTTCCAGATGTCGGACAGCGACAGTCCCGAGGCCCCGAGGCATACGTTCAATATTGCCGTAACGATCAGGAAGACCAGCCCCCCGACCATTATCAGTCCTGTTTTATTTTCCGTAGAGGATCTTTTCGAGTTTGTCATAAGATTCTGCCCAGCGGGCGTTCGGCTTCAGATGATACAGGTTCTTCTCCAGATAGTAGACCTTATCTTCCTTTACGGCCTTAAGACCGGACCATGCGGGGTTGGACGTAAGGTTCTCGCTTATGGTCTTCTTGGTCCCCTCGTCGTCGTTGCCCTGCTGGACTATGAATATCATGTCCGGGTCTTCCTTGATTATCACTTCCATGCTGAGCTTGTCCAGAAGCTCGCTGCCGTCAGCTATGTTGATGCATCCCAGGTCCTTGAGCATGGGTCCGAGCACCGTTCCCGTGGAGCCCTTGGCGTGAATGCCGGAAGCTGCAGCCCTTATGAACAGCACCTTCGGTGCGCCCGCGGTCTTTACAGCGTCAGCCGCAGCGCTCTTGATCTTTTCTATCTGTTCCTGGATCTTTGTACCGTTCTTCTCGTACAGATCCGCTCTTCCGGTGATGTCCGTGCAGGCTTTGAGCATGCGCAGATAATCGGAGAATTCGTTTATTTCGAAATACAGAACGGGGACCTTGGCGGCCTCGAGCGTATCCTTAAGTTCTACCTGCTTTTTTGTGTTGCTGCTGGCGATGACCAGGTCCGCGTCCACGGAGAAGAGCATCTCCGTGCTTATGGCATTGTACTTTCCGAGGTTCTTGACTTCGGAACCGAGCTCCAGATGGAAATCCTCCCAGGCGTCGTTAACTGTAGCGACCATCGTGCCGCCGGCAAGCTGCCATACGTCCGCGAAGCTTCCCATGATGACTGCCACGTTCTTGGGCTCCTGCTCTATCGTTACGCTTCTTCCCAGGTCATCCGTAACGGTCACGGGCTTCCACGCTTCAGGGGCAGCAGCGTTGTTCGCGTTGCCCGAAGGAGCGGCATTGTTGGACGGAACGGTCCCGCATCCCGCAAATACGGCCAGGCACAGTACCATAGCCGTCAGCACTAAAAACTTCTTTTTCATTTTTCTTCCTCCTGAAGATACTTTTTCAGCATCTTTTTTATTTCATTATCGGAGATGATCTCTCCGGTATCTGTCATTTTTTTAAGGCAGTCGTGCATGAACTCCCGCCTTACCGGCTGAGAGTCCAGAGATGCCTTTGCTACTGCCCGTACGTCTGCCATCCTGTCCAGGATCGCGTCCGTGTTTTCCGGAACCTTCTCCGCAAGATAGTCCCTCAGCCATGCGCTCGCGGCCGGGCTGGCACCCTTGCTGGACACCGCCACCACCGTCCTTCCGCTGCTGTAGACCGCAGGAAGTATCGCAGTGCATAGTTCTCCGTTCCCGGCGCAGATGTAGGGGATGTGACGCTTTGAGCAGGCCTTTGACAGAAGATCCTCCGCGTTCCGGTCTCCGGTAGCGTCCGCTACAAGAGCCATGCCTTCGCAGTCGGAAGCTTCCGCGCAGCGCTTAAAGATCTTTACGGGAAGCTTTTCTATCTCTTTGCATATATCCGGAGCCACAACCGTTATGTCCGCCCCGTGCTCCAGCAGTTTCTCAACTTTATGGAGAGCTATGGCGCCGCCGCCCGCTACCAGGCAGGGCATGTTTTCCATCTCTATGAGTATCGGCAGAAAGGCCATGTATATCCTCCTACGAGCGCTTTTTCTTTACGAAGTAGTTGATGATCCCGCCGACGACTATTATGACTGCGGCTATAAGGAACACCACCTTCGCGGCTTCCTGCGGGATCTTGCCCTTGCTGCTTATGGTGTCCTGGTAGAACGTAAGAGCGTACTCTATCTCCAGAGGATCGCCCATGGCGTTGGTATCCGCGATCACGGACATCGGATCGTCCATTACTGTTATTGGTATCTCGAAGGTGGAGTTGCCGCCGTCCGTAGTAAGGTTGTAGTAATATGTGTCGTCGACTATCATGTAGTCGTAGTTCGCGCTGCTCCAAAGGAGCTTGGAATAGGCCTTGCCGTTCCTTACGACAAGCAGCGTGGGCGAACTGATGCTTGCCCTGCCGCTTCCGCCTATAAGGTTCACCTCTATGGAGTATTCCCCGTCCGGTATGCTTACGGATACAGGCTCAGGCGGTCCGGAAGACGGACGGTTCTTTCCCGGGGAAGGCTTTATGTCTTCCGATCCGTCTATCGCGTAAGCCAGAAGCGCGCTCTCTATCATAGAGTAATCCGGGATGTCCACGGAAAGGACATCCTCCGGCAGCGACGACGCGTTGAACACCAGCTTGCGGTCGTACCACTGCTGCCTGGCCTTACTGTACGCGGCGCAGTCTATGGGCTTGTCCAGAGCGTCGATCGGGAAGGTGAACACCGTGCGGCCGTCCACTATCTCCGGCTCCAGCCAGCCTTCGTTCTTTTCGTTTCCGGCCTCGGCTCCGGTCCCCAGATAAACGTACAGATAGCTTGTACTTGCTATCGTTATCTTCGCGGTGATCTGCCCGTCTTCCACGATTATCTGGCCCTTCCTGACTTTAAAGAAAGGCGAAGTGGAATCCACTTTTATCTCGTAAGTTCCGTCTTTTATGTCGCGCGGATATACGGGAAGCATGCCGTATTTTCCGGCTTTTTCCGTCATTATGATCCACTGGATGGCGGAGAGCCTTTCGGCCGGAGTCTCTTCCTCGTCATCTGCCCAAGCGAAAGGCGCGAAGGACGCCGCGGCCGCAAGGACCAGAAGAACGCATATCATTTTTCTGAGCTTTTTCAACGCGTGGCCTCCTTTCTACAGATTCTTTTTCTTGTAGATGAACACTACGGATATGACGCCGAACACTATCAGGTACGCGAACAGGATGATGAATCCGAACGCGCCTGCAGGCTGCCCGTTTGCTATGCTCCTTATCATGGCGCTGGTCTGCGACAGAGGCAGGAAGGATATCACCTGCCTGAACCCCGCGGGCATCTGGTCCGTGGAGAAGAATGTGTTGCACAGGAACGACATGGGAGTGATTATGTAAGCGGTGTAGCGCGGAGCGTCCGTGTAGCTCTTGGCCAGGAACGACAGCACCAGCGCTATGGTCGAGAAGACCGTACCGTTAAGGAACATTATGAATACCGAAAGGCCGTTGAATACAAGGTCCGTGCGGATCGGAATGGTAAGCAGCAGGATGACCCCGCCGGCGTACAGCCCGCGCAGGCTTCCTCCTATTATCTGCCCCAGTATGAACTGCCAAAGAGGCGTGGGCGATACCATCACCTGGTCCAGAGCCTTCTCGTAGAGCCTCTGCACGCTCATGTTCTGAGCTATGGCGCTGAAGCTTCCCGTCATGGTAGCCATGGAGACTATTCCGGGCACCAGAAAATGCAGGTACGGTTCGCCGTGAGACGTAGTCTGTATGCCAAGGCCGAATATTATAAGATACATCAGGGGCGATATCATCGCCGCCACCGTTATCTTGTAGAAGTCCCTGCGGAACTCCACCCATTTTTCCCACAGAACTGTTACTATGCCCATGTCTATGTTATCTTCCTTCCGGCGCAGTCCACGAAAACGTCCTCCAGCGTGGTGGCCCTGAAGCTGGCCATGGGACCGGCAGCGGACAAGTACTCTATCGCTTCCGCACGGTCCTTGAAATACTTGCTCACAAGGCCGTTTTCGGATGTTTCGTCCACGGCAAAAGCGCCCAGCTCCTTAATGAGGGCGTCCGGGGTATCCATCTTCTGCAGCTTTCCGCGGTTTATGAGCGCCACGCGGTCGCAGAGCGCCTGGGCCTCGTCTATGTAGTGAGTGGTAAGGATGATGGTCATCTTCCTCTCGTTCAGCTGGCGCAGCAGGTTCCACATCTGCCTTCTGGACAGAGCGTCCATGCCCGCCGTAGGCTCGTCGAGAAGCAGTATCTCCGGCTCTATCAGAAGCGCGCGGCATATCATGAGCTTGCGCTTCATTCCGCCCGAAAGATGCCTTACGGTGCGCTTCCTGAACTCCGCGAGACCTGCGAATTCCAGCAGTTCCGTGCTTTTCTCCCTTATTACGGACTTGGGAAGATAATAGAGCCTTCCCTGATACTCCATCACCTCGTCCATGGTCATGTCCTGGCGCATGGAGTATTCCTGGGTTATTACGCTGAGCTTCCTCTTCTGAGCGGAGGCCTTGCGGTCCAGTACCTGGCCGTCCACGAGTATCTCTCCGGACGTCGGCAGCAGCACGGTGGAGATCATGCTTATGGTAGTGGTCTTGCCGGCGCCGTTAGGTCCGAGCAGGCCGAAAAACTCCCCTGTCCCGATGGAAAGGGAGAGTCCGTCTACCGCGGTAAAATCTCCGAAGCGTTTTGTAAGATCCCTGATCTCTATCATTTCTGCTTAGCTATTATCAGCGAGAAGTATCCCGCGTCGTCAGGGATCTCCTCCAGGTCCTTGTAGACCTTCTCGTTCTCCATGGTGCAGTTCTCTACCGCGCAGACCTTGCGGCCGCTCTTCCTGAGCATCTCCTTTACCTCTGCCATGTGGCTGGCGGACTTCATAAGGACGTAATTGCCGGGAAGATCCAGAAGATCTCCGTTCTTGTGGAACGCCGGAAGTATGTGGAGCATCTCGTCCCATTCGGTAAGGGATACGCCGAGCCTTGCGGCGGCGGCGCAGAAGGACGGAATGCCGCTTACCAGCTCTACCTTATAGCCGTCTTCCTCCAGCAGGTGCTGGACATAACTGAACGTGCAGTAAATCGTGGAATCTCCCAGCGTAAGGAATACCACGTTCTTTCCCTGATCCAGATAGCTCTCTATAAGGTCCGCGCCCTTTCTGTGGGCATCGGCCAGGGCTTTGCTGTCCGTGTTCATGGGGAAATAAACGGATATCAGTTCCTTTTCCGCTATCTCGGGCACTGCGCCGGCCGCTATCTTATACGCGACCGTTTCTTTGGCGTCTTTTCCCGGAAGAGCCATTACATCGTTTTCCTTTATAAGCCTTACCGCCTTAAGCGTCATAAGTTCCGGGTCTCCGGGGCCAACGCCCACGCCGTATGCTATGCCTTTTTTTGTTTCTGCCATCTTTACGTTCCTTCCTCAAAAAATAAAACGACTGAAGCAGTAAATACCGCTACAGCCGGCTTTTTCGTATGTCTGTCCGCAATTACCGTGCGACGACACAACATAAAAAGAAGCAGCAGGTCTTCTGACTTACGCTTTCAGGGTGTCCCCAACCGGAATGGACGGGCCTTCTCGGGATGTTCCCAATGGCCGGCGTGTGCCGTAGTCCGTTCCGTAAGCGCTTACAGCGGCGGTACCGTTCGCGATTCTAACGCGATTCCCTATTCTCCCCGGTATCTCTTTCCGAGGCACTGCATTACTGCTTTGTGAGTATATCACAAAGATCACATGCTTACAACCTGCAATTCTTATTCCAGAATAATAGTGATTATTGACATTTCAATATATACATAGTAAAATCACTAGGTTGAAAACTCGATCGGGAGACAGGTCATGGAAGCCGGGTGAGAATCCCGCACAAGGCCGTTGCTGTGAATCGCGGATATCCTTATAAAGCCACTGGCGAACGCCGGGAAGGCAAGGATCCCCCGGGCCGTAACAAAGCCCCCGCGACAAGTCAGAATACTTGCCTGTCTTCATGCGCTTAAAATGCGCAGGCGTTCTACTCTGCGGACATCCGGAGGCATGGACTGGCAGCTTTTGCCGTTACACTGTTCTTTCCGCCCGCAGCAAATGCGGGTCTTTTGCTTCTTAAAGGCTGAAACTATAAGACAATCAAGAAACGCTCTGACAGGTTTTCATGAAAAAGCTTTATATTGAGAAGCAGATTTGCGGAAAGAGAGGTCAATCATGAAAAACGCAAAAATAATTCTCGCGGTAGTGCTGGCGCTCGTAATGGTATTCGCCCTTGCAGCATGCGGCACTCCGGCTAACAACACTCCGGCCAACAACACCACGCCGGCTAACAACACCGAGCCCGAACCGGCCAAGCCGACCGACGAAGAGCTTGCCAAGAACGTAGCAGATCTTATCGACGCCATCTACGTTCAGGAGTGGACCGAAAAGACTGACGCTCAGTGCGAAGCAGCCAAGAAGGCCTGGGACGCACTTACCGACGCTCAGAAGGAACTGGTAGAAGGCGAAGAGGCTGATCCGGATTACTTCGGACGCGACACCGGCGACGCCAAGAAGGACGATCCCCGCAACGCAGACAGCATCGGCGAGAAGGAGCTCCTGGTAGTTTCCTTCGGAACCTCCTTCAATGAGAGCCGTTCCACCGACATCAAGGGCATCGAGGATGTTCTTGCCAAGGCTTATCCCGACTGGTCCGTACGCAGAGCTTTCACCGCTCAGATCATCATCAACCACGTTCAGGCCCGTGACGGCGAGAAGATCGACAACGTCAAGCAGGCTCTCGACAGAGCAGTAAAGAACGGCGTTAAGACCCTCGTTGTACAGCCGACGCACCTGATGCACGGCGCAGAGTACGATGAGCTCGTAGAAGAACTCAACAACTATAAGGACAAGATCGCTACCATCGTAGTCGCTGAGCCGCTCCTCGGTGAGGTAGGCGCAGACGCCACCATCATCAACTCCGACAAGGAAGCTGTCGCCAAGGCAGTCGTTGAAGCAGCCGTTAAGGCAGCCGGTTTCGACAGCATCGATGCCGCCGAGAAGGCCGGAACCGCGTTCGTACTCATGGGACACGGAACCTCCCACAACGCCAAGGTCACCTACAGCCAGATGCAGACCCAGATGAACAAGCTCGGTTACAAGAACGTGTTCATCGGAACCGTTGAAGGCGAGCCCGAAGAGACCGCCTGCGAAGAGGTCATCAAGGCCGTATCCGAAGCAGGATACAAGAATGTCATCCTCCGTCCGCTCATGGTAGTTGCAGGCGACCACGCCAACAACGACATGGCAGACCCCGAGGATCCCGAATCCTGGATCAGCATGTTCAAAGACAGCAAGAAGTTCGAAAATGTCGACCCTCAGATCGCCGGTCTCGGACGCATCGAAGCTGTTGAGAGCATATATGTGGATCACACCGCGGCAGCCATCAAGGAAGCTACCAAGTAATAAAGGGTAAGACCAATGCGTAAGAAAGCGATCATATCCATACTGTTCGTCCTCATCCTCCTGTTTGCGGCAGGATGCGGAAAGCAGGAGAATACGGCTCCGGTCGCGGACGGTACATACGAAGTCAAAGTAAAGACCGACAGTACCATGTTCCACATCAACGAAGCGCACAAGGGCATGGGCACGCTTACCGTAAAAGACGGAAAGATGACCGTGCACATTACCCTTGCGTCCAAGAGCATAGTTCATTTGTTCTACGGCAGCGCCGAGGACGCCAAAAAGGACGGAGCAAAACTCATAGAGCCGACTCTCGATAAAGTCACCTACTCCGACGGGATCACGGAAGAAGCCTACGGCTTCGACATACCCGTCCCGTATCTCGACGAAGAGTTCAACGTTGCCATAATCGGCACTCACGGCAACTGGTATGATCACAAGATAATCGTATCGAGCCCCGATATCCAGAAATAGCTAAAGAACCATTCCGGGCCAAATGCGTCATCCGGCGTCGTTTGGCCCGGTCTGTTTACAGGAGAAATGTCATGAAGAGCCTGAAAAGACCTGTAATATGCATCATCCTCGCGGCGGTAATGCTGCTGTCTTTCTGCGCCTGCGGAAACGGCGGAAACAACAGCGCGGTGCCGGAAAACAACTCCACGTCGGGAGACCATACCCCGGCGTTCGTAAAAAGCATGGAGCTTAAGTACGCAACCGGCTTCTCCGTGGACTATTACGAGGACGGCTACAAGCTGATAACCGTCAAGGAAGGCCCGGACGTATACCTTGTGATACCCGAAGGCGCCGACAGCAAGGTCACCGACAGGCTCGTAAAGAGCATCGGCGGCAAGATCATAAAGGTAAAACAGCCTGTGGACCAGATCTATCTGGCCGCGACTGCAACCATGTGCCTGTTCGACGCCATGGACGCGCTCGACAACGTAAAGATGTCCAGCCTTAAGGTGGACGACTGGTACGTGGACGGAGCCGTGGAAGCCATGAACGCGGGCAAGATGGTCTACGCCGGAAAATACAGCGCCCCGGACTTCGAGCTCATCCTTTCCAAAGGCTGCGACCTGGCGCTGGAATCCATGATGATCTACCACACCCCGGAGATAAAGGAAAAGCTTGAGACTCTGGGAATACCGGTATTCGTCGAAAAATCCACCTACGAGAGCCACCCCCTGGGAAGGACCGAGTGGATAAAGCTCTACGCCGCGATGCTCAACATGGAAGATAAGGCAGAAGCCATATTCGCGGAACAGGTAGGCTACCTGGAAGAGGCAGAAAAGAAGGAACACACAGGCAAGACCGTGGCGTTCTTCTACATCAACTCCTCCGGAAACGCAGTCGCCAGAAAGAGCGGAGACTACGTGTGCACCATGATAGAGCTCGCGGGCGGCAAGTACATATTCAGCGACCTGGGCAAGGACTCCGACAACAACCTGTCCACCGTAAACCTGGACATGGAGACCTTCTACGCAACTGCCAAGGACGCGGACTTCATATTCTACAACAGCACGATCATGGGCGAGATAAGCTCCATAGACAGCATCAACAGTCTCAGTCCCCTGCTCAAGAACTTCAAGGCCGTAAAGGAGAACAACGTCTGGTGCACTGGCGAGAACCTCTATCAGGAAACTACGGACCTTGGTCAGATGATACTCGAATTCAACCGCATCCTGTCCGGAGAGACGGACGGGACCGGACTCAAATACATGAAGAAACTCAAGTAGAGCCATGCAGAAAGACAAGAGAACCGGGCGCATAACCGTCGCCCTCATAATCCTGTTCGTGCTGATGCTGGTCCTTGTGGTGCTGAACATAAGCATCGGAAGCTACAGCATTCCGGCGGATAAGATAATAAGCGTATTCAGGGACGGCCCCACCGCGGAAACGGGAAGCCTCATCTCCACGATGTACGCGATACTTCACCAGATACGTCTCCCCAGGCTCCTGGCCTGCCTTATACTGGGCGGCGCTTTGGGCCTTGCGGGATTCCTGCTCCAGACCTTCTTCGGAAACCCCATAGCGGGTCCTTACGTTCTGGGCATCTCCTCCGGAGCCAAGCTTACGGTAGCGCTTACAATGGTATTCGTGATGCAGGCCTCCGGCGGACTTTCCTCGGCCTTTACGATAATGGCCGCCTTTGTGGGGGCCATGGTATCCATGGGCTTCGTACTGGTGATATCCCAGAAGGTAAGCAACGCTTCCATGCTTATAGTAAGCGGCGTAATGGTCGGTTACATATGTTCAGCCATAACGGACTTCGTAGTAACCTTCGCCAGCGACGCCAGCATAGTAAACCTGCACAACTGGTCCAAGGGAAGCTTCTCCGGAATATCCTGGGAGAACGTACACGTAATGACCGTAGTGGTGATCATCTGCTCCGTCTGCACCTTCCTGATGGCTAAACCCATAAGCGCCTATCAGCTGGGCGAGGACTACGCGATGAACATGGGCGTCAACATTAAGCGCTTCAGGTTCTTCCTGGTGCTTCTGTCCAGCCTTCTAGCCGCAACGGTAACTGCCTTCGCAGGTCCGATATCCTTCGTGGGCATAGCCGTTCCGCACATCGTAAAGCGCGTTCTTGGCACAGCAAAGCCGATAGTAGTCATTCCCGGATGCTTCCTCGGAGGGGCCATATTCTGCCTTCTGTGCGATCTTATCGCCAGGACGGTATTTTCACCCACCGAGCTGTCGATCAGCTCTGTAACAGCCATTTTCGGGGCTCCTATAGTCATCTCCATCATGATCAAGAGAAGGAGGGAAGCGTAATGCAGGAATACATCCTTAAAACGTCCGATCTCTCCGTAGGCTACGACGGAAAACCCCTCATCCACGACATAAACATACACGTCCAGCGCGGCAAGGTGCTGACGCTCATCGGGCCCAACGGCTCCGGCAAATCCACCATACTCAAGACTCTCACAAAATACCTGAAGACGATAGCAGGTACCGTATACGTGGGAGACAAGGAACTGGATACCCTTACCAGCAGGGATCTTGCCAAACAGGTATCGGTAGTTCTTACGCAGCGCCTGCGCACGGAGATGATGACCTGCGAGGACGTTGTGGCAACGGGCCGCTACCCCCACACCGGAAGGCTCGGAATACTCACCGACGAAGACCGCCGCATAGTTTCCGAGACCATGGCAAAGGTAAACATCACGGAGCTTAAAGACCGCGACTACCGCCGGATAAGCGACGGACAGCGCCAGAGAGTCCTGCTTGCCCGCGCCATATGCCAGCAGCCCCAGATAATAGTTCTGGACGAGCCTACTTCCTACCTGGACGTGCGCTACAAGCTGGAGCTTCTGGGCACCATGAGAAAGCTTGCCCAGGAGAAGAACATCGCGGTAGTGATGTCTCTGCACGAGCTGGACATGGCGGAGCGTGTCTCCGACTACGTAATGTGCGTAAAAGGCGATACCATAGCGCACTACGGCTCCGCGGAGGAGATATTCAGGCACGACCTTGTAACGGATCTGTACGATCTTAAGGACGGCACCTACAATCCCCTCTTCGGCTGCCTGGAGATGCTGCGCGTGGAGGGCGAGCCCAAGGCCTTCGTTCTTTGCGGAGGCGGCACCGGAGTCCACACCTTCAGGAGCCTGCAGAAGCAACTGGTGCCCTTCGCCGCGGGAATACTGTCCGAGAACGACATAGACTACCAGGTGGCTAAGGACCTGGCGGCAAAAGTGATAAGCGTTCCGTCCTACACGGAAGTGTCCGAAAGCGCGCTGCAGGAAGCCATTGAGTGCCTTAAGGGCTGCGACAGCCTGATAATATGCACCGAGAACTTCGGGCACGGCAACCGCCGCTGCGCCGAGCTCATAGCGTTTGCCGAAAAACTGGGAAAAGAGATAATAAGGAAAGAGGTTTAACGACATGACAAAAGAGCCGCGTCCTGTGATACTGGCAGTAAGCTTCGGAACCAGTTACGAGGACACTCGCAGCGTTACCATAGGAGCGATCGAGAGCACCCTGGCGGAAAGAAACCCCGAATGGGAGGTCCGCAGAGCTTTCACATCCAACATCATAAGAAAGAAGCTCCTGGAGCGCGACGGCATAAAGATCGACAGCGTATCGGAAGCGCTGGAAAAGCTTGCCGCGGAAGGCATAAAGCAGGTCATAATAATGCCCACGCATATGCTGGAAGGCGACGAGTACGACAAGAAGATCGTAAACGCCGCAAAGGATTTCAAGGGCCGCATAGCTGACATACGCGTAGGCCGCGCCCTGCTTACAAATGACATGGACTTCCGCCACATGGCGGTGATACTGGACCAGATAACTTCTCCGCTCGCGGACGAAGACACCGCAAGGGTGTTCATGGGACACGGCACGGAGCACAGCGCTAACGAAGGGTACGCAAAGCTTCAGCAGACCATTGAATCCAAAGGATACAAAAACATGTTCATCGGCACCGTCGAGGCCGAGCCCACGCTGGAAGACATGGTAAAGATCGTTAAGGAACGCGGCTATAAAAAAGTGCTGCTCTCCCCTCTCATGATAGTCGCCGGAGACCACGCCACGAACGACATGGCGGGCGATGACGACGATTCCTGGAAGAGCACCTTCGAGAAAGCAGGCTGCAAAGTTACCTGCCGTGTTGCTGGTCTTGGAAGCGACTGGCGTATCCAGCGTATGATAGCATACCACTGCAAACAGGCGATCGAAGGATGATCCCGGAGTGCTAGATCAAGTACAAATCAGATAGACCGTACAGGCCCCGCTCAAAACGCGGGGCTTTGTCATATGCATACCGATCTGATAAGTCTCAGGTTATTTAACAATAAGAAAACTCCCCTCTGTTTCCGGAGGGGAGTTTTGATCAATAGAACATACTTTTGGAGGAGGTTCTACTTTTCTTCTTTTCTGCGTCTTCCCGCAAGTACTACGGCTGCGGCGGCGAATACCACGAACGCGCCTGCCCATACGTAGAGGTCGGAAGCGTCACCGGTATTAGGATTCTTGACGGATACAAGAGCTGTGGGAGACAGGCTGTCGAAGGTAACGGTGGCTTTTCCGCCCTTGCCCTCGCCTACTACCTTCCAGTCCTTTCCGTCGAAGTGGTACATGTAGAAGTTCTGGTCCTTGTTCTTGTACTCGAACTCGATGGTGACCGGGAACTCGGTTCCGGCCGGGACCTTAAGATCCTTCTGCCACTCGATGTTTATGGACTCTTCGTTCTCCACCTTGGCATTGACCTTGACCGCTATCGGCTTGGTGAGCTCGTTTTCCTTGGCGACGTCACCGAGAGTGAACGCAACGGTCTTGCCGTTCTTGTCCTTTACGGATACCACCTTAACGACAGCGTCCTCGTCCTGCTTGGTGGCTTCTGTAATAGTAAGTGTGCCCTTATTCTCGCTGACGGTGAACACTCTCTCGTACCAGGTATCCTTGCTGACAGAGTGGAAGGATACGGTAAAGGGTTCATCCATAAGGTTGACGACGGATGTCGGGTCTCCCTTGGTAGCGACCCATCTAAGCTTGAAACTGAAAGCTCCGTCCGCGAAGTTAACTACAGTGACCTTGTCGGATCCGGCGTCGGATGCATTACCTATGAACGCCTTGTCGAAGGAAACGCTGCCGTACGCGAGATCAAGAGTGGTAGCGTAGTCATTGGAGTTGGGGCCTCCTACGGTCGTCAGCTTGGCGCCGGTCGGCTTGAACATCTTGACTTCGTTAATGATCTCCAGATCCTTGCTGGCCTTATAATCCTCTACCAGCAAGGTCTTGGCGGTCGCATCTAATGTGAACTGACGCGGGAAGAACGCTCTTTCGATCGGGTTCTGGCCGGCTTCATATTTTTCGAGATAGCTGTTGGATATCGCTACTACGGGAATGTAAGTCTCGCCGTCCTTTACGGGCATCTTGAACTCAAGTTTTCCGTCGGCGTTCTTTTCGCCGACGATCCACTTGGTCTTGTCCGCGCCGTTTGCCTTGGCTTCCTCGTAAGTACCCTTAAAGAGGTTGGAATAACCGCTTCCGTTCAGCGCGAACACCAGAGTCTTGCTGCCGTCTTCCGCGGTATCCAGGAAAGCGCTGTCCTCAACGACCTTGAACATGCCGACCTTGTTGGTAACCGTAAGAGGTGTGTGGGCAGCTTCCTGGGCATTCTTAAGAGCCTCGAGCGCTGCTTCCGCAGCGGTAAGATCCGCGGCGTTGGATACGTACTTCTTCTGCGCGTCGGTAAGAGCATCATAAGCCTTACGTGCCGCAACGATCTTTTCTTCGCTCTCCAGAGTTACGGTACCAATGGCGTCTATCTTCTCCTCTACAGCCGCAGCGGCATCCAGATCGGCCTGAACATCTGCCATCGACCTAAGCTTATCCTTTGCCGGAACGGCAAGATAATACTGATCGGATGTGGTTCCGCCGTCCTTAGCCTTAACAGGAGCTACCGGATGAGCGTATCCGCAGTAATCTGCAGCTGCAAGCTTAAGATCTATAGTACCGTCAGCATTGAAATCTACATCCTTTGTGCGCGGATCATCGGTAATTGCTCCCCAGTGGATGGCGCTATATATGGTAGTGTTCTTAGGAATGATGTGAATTACGACATTATCACCGTCCAGAGCCCAGTAGGAACCGTCCTGCGGTGTGAGCATTCCGAAAGTGCTGGTAAGATCTTCCTTATAGAAAGCAACTGCGTCGCCGGAATAAGGCAGTTTGGTAACGGTCGTGCTCTCCCCGCCGGAGCCGTCTCCCGGCTCGACCGGTTCCTGAGCTTTGATCTTTTCCTCTGTGGGGATGGCCAGATAAAGCTGGGAACTGGATGAATATGTAACCGTTTCGTTACCGGCTTCATCGGTACTTCTGGTCTCCTTGATCGCTACTGCTTGCACAAGTTTTCCGCAGTTAGTCTTGTCCAATTCAATATCGAGTGCGCCGTTTTTAAGCTCAACATCTACAGAATCGGCTGAGAAAGTGCCCGCAGTTGTGCCCCAATGTATTCCTACATATACAGTAATGTTCTTAGGTACATAGTGGATGATTACTTTGTCACCTTTGATCTCGCAGGTAGTGCCACCCTGTCTGGTGAACATTCCGAAGTCAGTATCAACTCCGTTCTTGTCGGTATAGAGGAACGTGACTTCTTCGCCTGCGTATGCATCTCCATTCGCAAGTGTGGCGAACACCGTTGCAGGAGTCAGGCAGATCACCAGCAGCAGCGCTAGCAGGATACTGACTAAACGATAACTTCTTTTTTTCATAACACACTCTCCTTTATATAAAATCGAAGTGATAATAGCCTATTACTGCAGGTCGAAACGGACCGTATACTCTATCTCGTGAGGCGTGCTCATGGCGGTGGTATCGCCTATTACGGTAAAGGACTTGCCAAGACCGGGGATCGGGAACGTGAATACCGAATTACCGCCGGGATTCTGGTTGTTGTACTTTGTGCCGCCAACCTTCATGTAATCGTAATTCGCGCTGCTCCATGTTACGGTAACCGTCATTTTTCCGCCGCTTACATGCAGAGTGGCCGGGGAAGTAATCCTTGCCTTTCCTGTGCCGCCGCTGAACGAAACGCTTACCTTGTAGTCGCCGTCTGCCGGGCCATCGTCCTTGGGGGTCTCATCGGGCTTGGGCGTATCATCAGGCTTAGGAGTGTCGTCCGGCTTGGGCGTGTCATCCGGCTTGGGCGTATCGTCCGGTTTGGGAGTGTCATCCGGCTTGGGCGTATCGTCCTTCTTCGGGGTGTCGTCTTTCTTGGGAGTGTCGTCCGCGGTATCCACAGGCTTGAACGCGTCAGCCGCCAGTGTGTCTGAATCCGCGAGCAATGTGCGGTCGTACCACTTGCCTGCCGTGTCCGCGAACGCGGAGCAGGTAAGCACCTCGTTGAGGGACTTAGCTACTATCCTGAACGTAGTGTTGCCTTCGGAATCGGTCTCGCCATCCACTACACCGGCAGCGGACGCGGCTTCCGCGGCGCTTCCGGCGTACATCTTGCTGTACATGTCCCCTTCCACCTTAAGGACCAGCTGCATTACGTTTCCTACGACTACCAGCTTGCTGTCCAGTATCTTGAACAGATCGGAACCGGACGCCACCTTTATGTCGTAGGTACCTTCCTTAAGCTTGTCCGCGGCAACAGCCTTGGCGTTCGCCTTGGTAATGTCCGCAAGCTTGCTCAGTTCTTCGTCCGTAGGCCCTGCCGGAACGGGAACGGTATTTCCGCTGTCCGATGAATTCTCCGGGACGGTGTTGTTGGCCGGAACTACGTTATTCGTGTTCTGCGCGCCGCAGCCCGACAGCATGGACAGCGCCATGGCCAGACAAATTACGATCGCGATAATCTTTCTGTGCTTCATCGATAATTCTCTCCTGAAAATCAAAAACCTCCGCCGCGAGGCAGAGGCATGCAAATTAAAAACTGCGGCCAGCCAATTCCTCGTGGCTTGGGCAATAAGCCCGTCCGAACGAATGCGGCAGGTCTCCTGACTTGCGGATCGACGCGCTTGCGGCTGCCTTCCCGGTCCGACGGACCAGTGGCTTGTAGCCGCGCTCCCCGCTTACAGTGACGAGATCGCGCAGGATTTGCACCTGCTTCCCTTTTCACCCCGCTGTTTTGACACATCGGGACACCGTATCGTTTAACCAATTTATTTTAACATTTAAGAAACACAAGGACAAGGACAAAATATACAGATGCTGTATATTATAGATAAAATATGAAACGGAAGAACGGCCCGCGCATCATGACCGGCTCAATTAAAGACCGGAGGCTTTTGTACCTCCGGTCTGTCTTTACTTATCGTTCTGCACTTGCGGGGGCGGCGCTTAGGACCGTCCTCTGCATCTTTCCGCCGGCTGCCTGCGTTTTACAGGTGCTGCATGTTGCGGTTGATTACCTCTACCTGCATCTCGTTGTTCAGCTGCACGAAGTAAGCGCTGTATCCGGCTATGCGGACGAGCAGCTCTCTGTGAGCTTCCGGATGCTCGTGAGCGTCGATCAGGGTCTCCTGAGTTACGACGTTGAACTGTACCTGCTTGCCGCCGTTCTTAAGATAGGTGGTGATGAGCGCCGCGAACTTCTCGTGATCCTCCTTGGTCTTGAGGTTGTTCGGGTCGAACTTCATGTTGAGCAGCGTTGCCTGCCACGGATCCTGATCTATGTTCAGCGCGGACTTCATTACGGCTACCGGACCGTTGAGGTCGCGGCCCTGCATCGGGCTCATGGTGCCGTCTGCCAGCAGTGTGCCTGCCTTGCGGCCGTCCGGGGTGGCTCCGGTAAGGAGTCCGCCGGGCTGGTGGCTCGTGATGGAGATGCCGCAGGGAACGGTGGTTCCACCGGTGATGGTCGGCTTGGTGACTACGTAATCCGCAAGCATCTTGTAGAGCTCGGCCACGATCTTGTCTACGTAAGGATCGTCGTTGCCGTACTTGGGAGCTGCAAGGAAGTCCTTCTGCATGTCTTCGTATCCTACCCAGTCAGCCTCGAGCGCGTCGTAGAGCTGCTTCATGGTGTACTTCTTCTCGTCGAAGACCAGCTTCTTGATAGCGGCCATGGAGTCGCCTACGTTTACCATGCCTATGGAGCATACGGAAGCGGTGTTGTCGAACGGGATGTCGTGCCTGCACCAGATGTCCTTGCCGGACTCTATGCCGTTCTGCATCAGAGCGGCGCGGAACGGGTCGGGCAATATCTCCTGGGTGATCTTTATCTCTACGTTGTTCCTCTCGGTGACTGCGGAGATGCAGTACTCGAACTGCTTTCTCCATGCCTCCCAAAGCTCCTCAAAGCTCTGGAACTTGGTGAAGTCGCCTGTCTGTATTCCTACCATCTGGTTGGTGCGGGCGCCCCAGCCGTTGTGGCGCATGATGTCGAAGATCATGGTCATGATGGTCATGGGGACCGGGCCTGTTCTGGACTTTCCGGGAAGGTTGGCGTCCAGGCAGCCGGTGATCGCGTACTCGCGCGCGTCCTCTATCTTAACACCGTGCATGGTGAAGAAGTTGGTGTAGGAAGCGTCGGAGATGAATGCCGGCATGGACAGTCCCGCTACCTGGCACTCCACGCCCTTCATTATGAGGTCGTGAGGAGTGGAGTCCGCTACGCACAGAGTGATGGTGTGGTGCGGTGTGCGGGTTATGAGAGCAGCCTCCAGCAGCATGTAGGAGATGTCGTTGGTGGCGTCCGTGCCGTCTTCCTTGACGCCGCCGATCAGGAAGTTGTGCCACTTCGCGAAGCCGGCGTTCTTCTTGCGGTTCATCTTTCCGGAGGTCCTGTTCAGCTCCATGTCCTTGAAGCGCAGCAGGCACAGAAGCTCCAGAGCCTCTTCGTAGGTGATGCGGCCGGCGTCCAGATCCGCTTTGTAGTACGGATACATCATCTGGTCGAAACGTCCGCCCGGAAGAGTGGTGCTCGGGGAGAGCATCAGGAGCTGGAACCACATGCACTGCAGGGCTTCTCTGAAGGTCCTCGCAGGATTCTTGGGAACCCACGCGCAGGTCTCGGAGATCTGCTCCAGTTCCGCCTTCCTCTTGGGATCGGTCTCCTTTTCCGCCATTTCCGCAGCCAGCTTGGAGTATCGCTCAGCCAGAGTGTTTATGGCTTCGAAGGAATAGATGACGCCCTGATAGTATCTGAACTTGTCTATGCTCTCGGCGTCGAAGAACCTGAGCTCCGACTGCAGTTTCTTAGCCTGCTCTATAAGAGCCAGTGTTCCGTTCTTGAGTATCTTTTCGTAGTCTACGCAAAGGAGCACCAGGGACGGTCCCAGGCCCAGTCCGCTCTGAGCGTAACCGCCGCCTACGCCTCTGCCCTCGCCCTTTGCCTTCCACGGAGGAAGAACGAGACCTTCCTGAAGGAGCTTTATGATGTGCTCGTCGGCCTGCTCGTAGTAGATGTCTCCCTGCATGCCCATCTGGGTGGCCGGGTTGTGCTTCTTGTTGAGTTCCTGCAGATCCCTCTGATCCTCTTCGGTCATCAGGTAGCCGTCCTCCACCAGGGAGTCGATCTCGTCCTGGCTCCAGATGCCGTAGTTGGGGTCTATCTCCAGGCCCATGGGCTTGGAAGCGCCTATGCCTACGATAAGCTCGTCGTCGGCTATGGCGATGGGCATCCTTTCGGTCCAGGCCTTGAGTATCTTTCCGCGCTGGACTATGGGGGCGTCGTGCTTGTTCTGCTCTACTACGTCGGCGTAGATCCTGTACTTTTCTATGCAGATCGGATAGTGGTCCACAAGGTAACGGGGTCTCATCCTTTCGACTCTTTCGAACTTCATGTTTGCTCCTTTCAGGTTACGTGAATATGGTCTATTGATCTTGAACTATGGTCTTGAACGCTCCGCCGGATGTTCCGAACAGATGTTGCTATTCATTATACATTTTTTGCTGTAAGCACGGCAAGAATTGACAAAAACTAGACTATCCTTACCTCGTCTCCGGCAACGGTAAAGTGCGGCTCTATCTTCTGGTCCCTGGTAATGGCTGTCATGTAGTCCACTATCTCCGCAAACTCCGGATCGTCGTGCTTTACGAAGCGCGGAATGTTGTCGTCCGAAAGCTTGACGGGCAGGAAGTACACTTCCTGTATCTTCTTGTCCTCTATTACGCATTTGATCGCCATGGACTTGTAGGAATCCTCCGGCATGGTCCTTTTCTTCTTTGCCATGTCCGGGTTGAGGGCCGCTATGTCCTGATGCGACTTGGAATCGCGCAGGTCTCCCTTGCCTTCGAAGAACTTCTCCGGACCTTCCAGACCGAAGTTGGCCATTCCGTAGATTATCACCTTTCCCTTGTAGACTTCTATGGGCTTAAGGATGTGCTCGTGATGGCCGATTATTATGTCCGCGCCTGCGTCTATCGCGAACTTAGCCGCGTAGCGCTGGTAATACGCAATTACAGCGGGTATGAAATGTATTCCCCAGTGGAACGATACCATGAGTATGTCCACCTGCGGACGCAGCGCCGCTATGTCCGCCAGCATGTTATCCAGATCGTCCGGATGCGGGAATGAGAACATCCTTACAGGCGTCTCCGGCTGATCGTGCTCTTTGGGAACGTACGCGGTAACTCCGCGCAGCGGGTTGGCTCCGGGGCGCTCCTCGTTTGCCCAGTAATCCTGCGGAAGTATGGAGCAGTAGGCCAGCATGCCTATCTTTGTTCCGTCCGGAAGTTCCTTTATTACAGGCTTTCTGGCAGCGGCAAGGTTCTCGCCGGCGCCTATGCAGACCATGTCGTGCTCGTTTACGAATTTAATCGTATCGAAGAAGGCAGGTCTTCCCCAGTCCATGCAGTGGTTGGTGGCGAAGCTGATTATGTCGTAGCCTGCTCTGTGGATGGCCTCTGCCATCTCCGGTCTGCAGCGCATGGGAAGTCTGGGCTGGCACGCCGGGCTGCCGCTTGCCGCTATGCAAGGCTCCAGCTGACCGAACACCAGATCCGCCGAATGCAGAACGTCTCTTACCTGATCGAACATCTCGTCCGGGTTTTCTCTGTTGGGACCTACGTCTCCTGTTGCTATGAACGTATACTTAGCCATATCTGCACCTCCGTTTACAAACGCAGAAAGTAGTTTGCTCTTACTCTTTTATTTTACAATATCCCGGGTCGGGAAAAAAGAAAAAGCTGTGCCTGTTAAGACACAGCTTATGTTTTCTTATTAGTTGAGAGCTGCCTTCGCGGTGTTTACCAGATCGGTGAAAGCCGCGGGGTTGTGGATAGCCAGCTCGGAGAGCATCTTCCTGTTGACGGTGACTCCGGCCTTCTTAAGACCGTCCATGAGTCTGCTGTAGGAGATATCGTTCATTCTGGCTGCCGCGTTGATGCGGGTTATCCAGAGCTTTCTGTATTCTCTCTTGCGGAGCTTGCGGCCCATCTGAGCGGAGCGCAGAGCTCTCATTACGGCAGGATTAGCTGCCTTGAACGTGGTGTGGCGGGAAAGATAGAATCCCTTCGCTGCCTTCAGTACCTTCTTATGTCTTTTCTTGGCGTTTACGCCGCCCTTAACTCTTGCCATTGTTCTCTACCTCCTACTTTCCGATGAGTACGCTCTTGATCCTCTTCTGATCCGCATGGGTCAGGATAGTGGACTTCCTGAGGCCCCTCTTTCTCTTCGGAGTCTTCTTTGTAAGGATGTGGCTCTTGTAAGCCTTATTTCTCTTTACCTTACCGGTTCCGGTAAGCTTGAATCTCTTCATGGCCCCTCTGTGGGACTTCATCTTTCCGCCTTTAGCCATTTTAGTTTTCCTTTCTATGTTTAATTATTCTTCAGACTCTTTAGGTGCAGCCGCGGTCTCCGCCGCCTTTGCTGCCTGCTCCGCCGCCTGCTTGGCGGCCTTGGCCATCTTCTGCTTTTCCTTCTCGGATTTGGGCGCTATGACCATGGACATGTTGCGGCCTTCGAGGATGGGCTGTTTTTCTATGTTGCCGTAGTCCTTTACCATGGCGCAGAAGTCCAGCATGGTCTCTCTGCCTTTGTTTACGTATCCCATCTCTCTGCCGCGGAAGCGCATGCTTATCTTTACCTTGTCGCCTCCGGCCAGGAACTTGGCTACCAGCTTGGCCTTGGTGTCCAGATCGTGCTCCTCGGTGAATATTCCCAGACGCATCTCCTTGACTTCCGTGGTCTTCTGCTTCTTTCTGGCTTCCTTTTCCCTCTTCTGCTGGTCGTAGCGGTACTTGCCGTAGTCCATTATCCGGCACACCGGCGGGGCCGCGTTGGGCGAGATGTTGACCAGGTCCATTTCGGCTTCGTGAGCCTTGGCCATGGCTTCCTGGATGCTTACGATGCCTACCTGATTTCCTTCGGCATCTATAAGGCGCACTTCCTTCGCGCGTATTTCCTCGTTAATAAGGGCTTCTTTACTAATTGTCTTGTCCTCCGTTAATAAAGAAAAAAGCGGTGCACACAAGCTCCGCCGCAATAATACCGTCCCCAAAGGAACCGGTCTTATGAGCCCTGACAGCCTGCGCCGCAAGGCGAGAAGCGGAAACTTCTGCTTGATACCCGAGTAGAATACCATCCCGCAGGCAGGCTGTCAAGTGCTATTTTGCTTTATTTTTCAACGACCGAACATCTTCGGATCGGAAGAATAGATACTGAACCAGTTGGGATCGTCCAGGATCTCCGCAAGCTGCTGCAACGACGCTGCGCCCTGCGCGAATCCTTTGATGTCGGATGCCTTCAGTTCCCTGCCGTCCGCAAAGAGCTTTACGTACTCGTACGCGTCTTCTTCCGTAAGCCTTCCCTCTATGACAGTATCGATATTATCGGGGACTGCGCGGTATTCCACATAAGCCAGATCTTTCACGCAGGCAAGAAGGATGCACGCGAGTCTCCTGTACTTACCGTCTATTACAGGCAGCTCGTATTCCTGACAGGTGAAATGCTCTCTGCTGTGATATTCCGAGAACCCGACGTTGGAAATGCTTATCCCGTACGGTTCGGATGAGGTCTGCAGTTCGTAAAACGTATGCGCCGGCAGGCTGAAATCGGCGAACTTTATAAGCTCTCCGACAGCTGCATCGTCGCCGATGTCAGGGACTCTTTTCCTAAGAAGAGACTGGATGCGCTGGCTTATCTCTGTCCCGCTTTCCCAGACAGGGCTGCCGAAGCAGTCGTAGATCATCACAACGTCGGAATCCGCATGATAGGTCTTTTCCACTTTTCCGCTTTTGAAAAACAGCTCAGGGACTAGTCTGGGTTCCACCCTGACGTGCCCGACGCCAAGCTCTCTGAAGGACACCCCTGAGACAGCAAGACCGGAGCCGGACGTATCTATGCTTACGGTAACATCTTTGCCTTCGGCAGACGCCGACATTGAAAGCGCACGATCCGGTTCGGCGGCCAAGTAAATATCCGTGTGATCCCCTATCACGAAAAACCGGAGCATTACGCCTGCTATTGCCAGCAGAGCAACGCAGCCGGCGACTATCGCGGGCGTTACGCTGCGCTTCTTCACTTTTTTAAGATAATCTATCTCTCTGGCCTCTTTTTCGGGCTCGCACGCGGCTTCCGGCTCGCCCTCTTTCATGACCCGCAGGGCCTCCCGGCATTCGCTGCAGCCTTCCAGATGCGCCTTTACCGCTTCGGTAGTCTCCGGGCCGGTAAGCCCGTCGGCGTAAAGAGGCAGCAGATCTCTTACGATGCCGCACGGAAGTTTTTCACTCATTTTTCTCCAGTTCCTTTCTGAGAGCGGTCTTTGCGCGGTAATACGTCACCCTTGCCCAGTTCTCGGTCTTTCCGAAGATGTCTCCTATCTCCCTGAAGGACAGATCTCCGAAAGCGCGCAGATGCACTACTTCTCTTGCCGGCTCGGGCAGAAGATGTATGGCACGGTACAGCTCCAGGCGCTGCGCGTCTGCGATCACCGCTGCCTCCGGGCCTTCCGCGACTGCGTCGTTCTCCTCCGCCACGGCAAGGACCGGATTCTTCCTGTAGTACTCCTTTAATTTGTTGGAGGCAATGGAACAGAGCCAGGTGGATACCTTGCAGGAATAGTCGTAGCTGTCCGCGTGGAGCACCGCCTGATAGAAAGTCTCCTGCGTTATCTCCTCAGCGACGTGCTCGCTGCCGGTCCTTGCAAGGATCCAGCGGAAGATCATGTCCGAGTATTCTTTATAGACTTCCTCCAGCGGTATCATTCCTGCCTCCTGCACACATATATGCAGAAAAAAGTGAAAACGTTACAGTATTATATCAAAAATTCCGGACAAATCTAAAGCCCGGACGCGTAAGCACCCGGGCTTAAAAACGTTTTGAGGCTGATCAGCGGCCTTCCGCACTGCTTTACAGCGGCAGGAAGAACTTGATGATGAAGATCAGCGACAGTATGTAGGTAAGTACCGAAACATCCTTGGACTTGCCCATGCAGAGCTTGATCACGGTGTAGCTGATGAGTGCAAGGCCTATGCCGTGTCCTATGGATCCGGATACGGGCATGGCGAGCAGCATTATCGCTACGGGCAGAGCCTGGGAGATGTCGTTCCAGTCGATGTGCTTAAGGTTGGAGAGCATCAGAATTCCTACGTAGATCAGCGCGGAGGACGTAGCTGCCGGCGGGATGATGGCGGCTACGGGAGCGATGAACATGCAGAGCAGGAACATGATGGCGGTAACGACGGAGGTAAGTCCGGTGCGGCCGCCTGCCTCAACTCCGGAAGCGGACTCGATGAAGGTGGTAACGGTGGAAGTACCGGTGACGGAACCTACCACGGTGCCTACCGCGTCGGAAGCAAGGGCTTCTTTCATCTTGGGCATGTTGCCTTCCTTATCCAGCATACCGGCGCGCTCCGCGGTGCCCACCAGGGTGCCGATGGTGTCGAACATGTCGATGATGCAGAAGGTTATGATCAGTGTGATTATGGTGAACCAGCCGATCTGGGCGAATCCCGCGAAGTTGAGCTTGAACAGCGTGGTCTTTGCCATGTCCGCGAACGGCGGCAGGAACGATGCCGTAGCAAGGCTTGCGAACGGGTTCACGTTAAGGAAGATGGACTGGCCTGCCCAGTAAACGATGGATGCGATTATCATTCCGATCAGAACGGCGCCCTTTACCTTCTTGTGGCTGAGAGCGACGATGACGAACAGTCCCACGAACATGGTGACTACGGAGAGCACCATCGGCTGGAAGCCGGAACCCATGGACGTCTTGGCGAAGCCGGAAGTAAGGGCTCCGAAGAAGTCTCTCATTGCGTAGAACGGTCCGCCTGTCTCGGAATAGATGCCCGCGTTGGAACCGAAGCCGATGTTCATAAGCATGAGTCCTATCGAAGGTCCTATGCCCATGCGGACGCCCAGAGGAATGGCCTTGACGATCTTCTCTCTGACGTTGAAGATGGAGAGAAGCAGGAAGATGACACCTTCGACAAGGATCAGAACGAGCGCCGACTGGAAGGACTGCAGATAGGTCATTCCGGTTATGGCGGCGATGTTGGCTGCAACGGCCGCGAAGAACGAGTTGAGACCCATTCCGGGAGCCATCGCGAAGGGCTTGTTGGCCAGGAAGGCCATGCACAGAGTACCGATGGCGGACGCTATGCAGGTAGCCAGGAACACGCCGTTCCAGAGGTCCTGCCCCTCCGCGCCGAAGCCTGTAAGAAGGTTCGGGTTGAGGGCGATGATGTAGGCCATGGTCATGAAGGTGGTAAGGCCGGCTATGACCTCCACCCTGACCGTGGTCTTGTTTTCAGACAGTTTGAATAATTTGTCCATAATGATTGCTTTTGCGTCTCCTTTTGCAAAAAAACAAATAAAAAAAGAACGTATAAATACAAACAGATTATACGCCCTGCCGTATGGCAGCGTCAATTCAGAAAAAGTTTCGAAAATGATAAGAACATACGTTTACAAACTTTTGTTCGTGTGTTAGAATAGCGTTGGAATACTAGTTTGAATACGCAGAAAGGATGAGCCATGGCAGATCTTAAAGACAGAGAACAGAAAGTCCTGGACTTCATAACCGATCAGATAAAGAAGAACGGCTACCCGCCCACAGTAAGGGACATCGGAGCGGCGCTGGGCATCAAGTCCACCTCCACCGTTCAGAAATCCATGAACATACTGGAAGAGGAAGGCTTCATCAGAAAGCAGGCCGGAAAGCGCAGAGCGTTCGAAGTCGTAGCCGGAGGAGCGGAAAAGCCGCAGGTTCAGTCTCAGGACCGCGCGGACGTAGTGGACGTTCCCGTGGTAGGCCGCGTGGCGGCAGGCATGCCGATCCTTGCCGAGCAGAACATAGAAGGAAGCTTCCCCATGCCGGCGCAGTTCATAGGCAAAGGCACCAACTTCATGCTTACGGTCCACGGCGATTCCATGATAGAAGCCGGCATCATGGACGGAGATTACATCCTTGTCCAGGAGCAGAAGACCGCCAACAACGGAGACATAGTAGTAGCCATGATCGACGGCGAGTTCGAATCCGAATCCACCGTAAAGACCTTCTACAAGGAGAACGGCCACATAAGACTGCAGCCGCAGAACAGCTCCATGGATCCCATAATCGTGGACGACTGCGAGATAGTCGGCCTCGTAAAGGGCGTATTCCGCTATCTGAATTAAGACCTTGCGAAAGAAATTAAAAACTCCTCCGGACGTTCCGGAGGAGTTATTTTATTGCTGAAATATCTCAGTCCGTTCCGCGGTTACTGCTGCGGCTGCTCGGCCTTGATCTCAGCATCGGTCTTTACCTTTTCGGCGCGCTGTTCGGCTCTCGAATCGGCAGTATCTTTTGCTGCAGTTGCCGCTTCGGCCGGGGTCTCGGTCGCGGTCGCTGCTTCGGCTGCAAGCCTTGCTTCCCTTGCGGCCTTTCTCTTAGCTCCCACCTTGTCGTAGATGGCGAGGCAGTAGATCGGGATCAGGCAGAGGACGGCGCTGGCTATGAATACCCAGGTGTAACCGCTGGTGGCCTTATAGATGACACCGGACATCCAGGTAGCGAACAGCGAGGAGAATCCTATGCAGAAGAACGACAGACCGAAGATGGTACCGGTGTTCTTCATGCCGAAGGCGTCGCCGGTCATTGCCGGGTAGACTCCCGCGGGACCGCTGTAAGCGCAGACGATCAGGAATATGACTATCGTGTAAGCAACGCCGCCCACGAAGATCATCAGCAGCGCGCATACCAGCATCAGCACTGTCATTACGAGTATCGACTTTGCCCTTCCGAGCTTGTCGGAGATGGTCGGTACTATGAATCTGGAGACGGCGCTCGCGATGCCTACCAGCATGGAAGTGGTGGTAAGCAGAGCCGGGCTGAGTCCCCTCTCCGCGCCGAGGGTGCGGATTATCGGGTTGACGACCATGTATGTTACTGTCATGAAGAACAGCGGCGTGCACATGAACCAGAACCTGGGATCCTTAAGCGCTTCGCCTACGGAGTACGGAGCCTTTTCTTCCGCTCTGGGCGGGATCTTGTCCGCCATGTAGCCCTTGGGAGGCAGGAAGATGAAGAACGCGCAGACGAATACGATGGCGCCGAGGATTATTCCCAGCCATCTGAAGGCGAAGGGAACGCCCCTCTTAAGGAAGGCCTGGGCGATCGGAACGCATACCACTATGGAAGTTCCGAAAGCGCAGGTCGCGATGGCGGAGGCGAAGCCTCTTCTTGTGGGGAACCACTTCTGCAGGCAGTTGGTGGCGCCCGCGTAGGCAAGTCCTACTCCTACGCCGCCCAGAACACCGTAGGTAAGGTAGATGAGCCACGGCGCGCTCTTGGGAAGCATGGAGGAGAGGAACAGTCCGGCGAAGAACAGTATACCGGAGAGCATGTTTACGATGCGGGGGCCCTTGCGGTCGACTATTACTCCGCCCAGGAATATTCCCGCGGAGAACGCGAAGAGGTTGACTGCGGATATGAACGAGACTGCCGTCTTCTCCCATCCGTAGTAGTCCATGACCGGCTGCTGGAACACGTTCCACATGTAAACGATTCCTACGCAGAGCATCGTAATGATGCACGCAATTACCGGACCGATCTTAAATTCCTTGTTTTTCATGATACGCTCCTGTTACTCGGAATAATTGAACAATATACCTACTACCGCCGAAACGGCTATGAAAACGATAGGATGCAGATTCTTAATCTTTTTGACGTTAGTAAGGATCATCAGCGCCGCGAACAGTATAAGCGGCTTGGGCGCTATCACCGCAGTGGACGCGAAGTCCTTTATTCCGCCCGCTCCGAACAGGCACACCGCCATAAGCCCCAGAAGCGCTGCGGTTATGAGCGCAGTGGACGCCGGTCTCATTCCGTAGAAGCCCATGTCCACATACTTGTTACTGCGGAATTTCTGCAGCACCGTCGCTATTATCAGTATTATTATGACGGACGGTGTTATAAGTCCGAGCGTGGCTATTATTGCGCCCGGTATGCCCGCGTAGGTATAGCCGACATAGGTGGCCATGTTGACGCCTATGGGCCCGGGCGTGGATTCCGATACGGCTACCATGTCCACCAGCTGAGCCGGAGTGAACCATCCGTACTGCTGTCCCATTACCCTCAGGAACGGCAGCGTCGCGAGGCCTCCGCCCACCGCGAACAGACCCGCTTTGAAGAATTCCCAATAGAGTGTGAGAAGCATCATTTCTTCCCCACCCCCAGACTCTTTACAACTATTCCGCACAGGGCGCTGGCTACGACGAATATTATCGGGGATATGTTCAGCAGCAGAGTCCCCGCGACCGCAACGACGAATATTATCGCCGTGGGCGCGTCGACTATGGTCTTCTTTCCCAGCTTGATGACGGAGTTCAGGATAAGGACGCAGACACAGACACGTATCGCCGCGAACGCGTCCTTAACGACCTTCAGTTCCGCGAAGTTGCTCAGGAAAGCCGCAATTATGGTGATTATTACTACGGAAGGAAACACTACTCCTAGAGTAGCTACGATCCCGCCGAGTACGCCTTTGCGCTTTCTGCCGACGAATGTTGCCGTGTTGACCGCTATTACGCCCGGCGTGCACTGCCCTATGGCGTAATAGTCCAGGATCTCCTCTTCGGTGACCCATTTTTTGTTGTCCACAAGTTCGCGCTGAAGCAGCGGCAGCATGGCAAGTCCACCGCCGAACATCATGGCGCCGATCTTGGCAAACGTCAGAAAAAGCTGCAATAGTTCCATAGTTAATAGTTTATCACAGGTCCTTGGTAATTCAAGTGTTATAAACTTAACAGACTGCTTGCCGGCCGCAGTGCACCGGGTTCCCCGATCGTCCGCGCAGAGGGACTGCACGCTCCCTGGAAAACAACTGTAATACTGTAAAACGGCACAATTGCGCAGCTGTAACGTGTCAGAACACGCGGAACTGTGATACAATGGCAGCGATGACGGAAAGGAGGTTCCATGAGAAGGCCTCTTTTGCTTGCGCTGCTGGCGCAGAGCATGGTCATCCTTTTTTTATACTATCTGGATCCGTTCGGTCTGGGGTCCGCCCTGCTTCCGTCGTCCGGGCTTACGGAGCTGGCCGGAGGCGTCCTCGAGCTTAGCGGCGTCGCGGTCAAGTCGCAGCCGGCAAAGGGATACATAGCGGTAACGCTGAGAACAGACGGTGAAAAGGTCCTGGTGCGGGTGAACGCTTCCGCGGAGGAGATCGACGCCTACGACATCGCGGGCAGAGAAATAAGCGTCACGGGTCCGCTTAGCATTCCAGACGGCAGACGCAACCCTGGATGCTTCGACTACAGGCTCTACCTTAAGGGCCGCAGGATCTTTACGATAGCGGACGTTTCCAGGTACAGGCTTATCTGCGGACGGGTGAAGCGGCCCGTTCTGCACTTTCTTTCCGTCTGCAAGGGACGGTTCTACAGAACAGTTGAGCCCTATCTGACAGACGAAGAGTTCCAGCTGCTGGCAGGCCTGATGTTCGGCGATACCTCGCTTATGGACGAGTCCATGTACGAGCAGTTCCGGCTTACCGGCATCGCGCACGTTCTGGCTGTGTCCGGACTGCACGTCGGACTGCTGTACGCTGTGGTCCTTAAGCTTCTTAAGGGACGGAGCACCGCAGTCTCCGCAGTAGTGAGCGGCGGACTGATACTGATCTACGCCGCCCTTTCATCGTTCTCCGTGTCGGTGCTGAGGGCGTCCTTCATGATAGCCCTTAACATGGCGGCAAGGTTCGCGAAAAGGCGCTACGACCTGACCAGCGCGGCCACGCTGACCGCTATAGTCTTCCTGTTTTTCAACCCTTACCAGCTTTTCGACAGCGGTTTTCAGCTGTCGTTCTGCGCAGCCTACACGATGGGCGTGGCGCTGCCGTGGGCAACGCTCAAAGGCATAGAACTGTCCGATAAATACAAGAAGAAATGGATACTTAAAGCGTTCGAGATCTTTTCGCCGGCGGTAATGGTCCAGCTTGGCATGACGCCTCTGATACTGTTCCACTTCACGACATTCTCGCCGGCCGGAATACTTATAAACCCTGTTGCGGTAATGCTTGCGGGCCTGCTGCTTCCAGCGGGACTGGCGCTGTTCGTGATATCCATGCCCGGGATAGCCGCGGTCACCGCGCTCGGAGCTCTGCCCGCCGGCTTTCTCGCGAAACTGCTGATCCTTCTTTCGGACGCCGGACAGTACGCTCTGCCGGGTTCCTACGTCCCCGCCCTTCCGCTTGCCGCGACCGTTTTCTACTACACCGGATTCTTCTGGTTCTTTTCGGAGACAAGAGTCGTCCTGAACAGACGGAAAAAACATGCCGTCTGCCTTGCGGCCGGCCTCCTGGCGCTGGCCCTGTCCTGCGCGCTGCCTAAGGCGCTAGGACTTTCGGAAAGCATCGTTCCGTGGAGGCACGACACTCACGAAGTCACGTTCCTGGACGTCGGCCAGGGCGACTGCATCCATATCTGCAAAGACGGTTACAACATTCTGATAGACGGAGGAGGCAGCCTGTACGGCAACATCGCGGAAAGGACGCTGCGCCCTTACCTTCTTAAGAGCGGGATCTCCCATGTGGACCTGGCGGTCATCACCCACGACGACACGGACCACGCGCTCGGGATACGCCAGCTGCAGGAGATCTTCGACGTCCGGCAGACAGCGGTGCTCGGAGATTCCAACGACGACTGCGGCGTTCTGATGATAGATACCGGAAACGCGCGGCTGCTGCTGATGGCCGACGCGGACATGGCAAGAGAGGCAGAGCTCTGCGCAGATTACGGGACCTCCCTCGACTGCGACGTTCTTAAGCTGGGACACCACGGAAGCCCCTATTCCACCGGCGAGGAACTGCTGCGCTGCTCCACGCCCGCGTTCGCAGTGATATCATGCGGAAAGAACAACATCTACGGCCATCCGGCGGACAGGGTCGTTGAACTTCTGGCGGATTCGGGTATAATATATGCTAGGACGGACGAGAGCGGAGCCGTGTACCTGAAGAAGGCGGAAAACGGCCTGCTGGTCTTCGAGAACGCATCCAGAAGCGCACGATGGCTTATACAAAAAGCCCGGCAAACACCGAGCACCCTTCCAAAACGATAGTCAGGATGGCGGCGTCAGCGGAACAGACAGGGATCTGGCCGAGGGCGGTATTGCTGTGCGGCAAAGAGGATCTTCTGGTCGACTGGAGCAAGGCCTTTCTTAAAGAAAAGATCGTATCTCCGGCAGCCGAGGCTCTGGACTGCGTAAGCTTTACCGGGGACGGCACGGACCTCTACGAAGTCATCGCGGCCTGCGAGACAATGCCCATATTCTCCGCAAGAAAGATGGTGATCGTGGACTGGCCGGATCTCTTCGGGGCGCAGAATCCCAAAGGTATGGACGCGGAAAGCTACAAGTCGCTGGCGGACTACATTCCGAAACTTCCGGAGAGCACCCTCCTTCTTTTCTTGTGCCAGAGACCTAACAAAACAAGACCTCTTTACAAAGCTATCGCTTCCTGCGGCATAGTCTACGACTTCGGTCCTCTGGACGACGCCACCCTGTCCGGGTGGATGGCCAAGCGCTTCCGCGCCGCGGGCAAGAGCGCGTCCCCAAAAGACCTGATCGCCATGGCCAGGATGTGCGGTTACGGCGATCCGGACAGAAACTACACCCTCCACAACCTGGAGAACGACCTTAAAAAGATACTCGCGGCGTCGGACAAGGACGTAGTGACGCTGGACGAGATGATGGAATACGCCGCGCCTCAAGCGGAGCAGAACGCTTTCAAGCTTCTCGACAGCGCGTTCTCCGGCAACAAGTCGGCCGCGCTGCAGATACTGGGAACTGTAATAGATACCCAGCAGCCCTCCAAGGAGGTCGGCGCCGTGATGAGCTTCCTGGGGCTGCTCTGCTCGCAGCTGGAGATAATGCTGGAAGCCAGGGAAAGAGAAGCCGACGGCGAAGACTTCTATACTATAGCGGGCTCCATGGGTACAAACGAGTATAGGCTGCGCAAGGCCATGTCCTCCAGCAGGACCCGCACGGTAAAGCAGCTTGCGGCCTGCCTGGACAGCGCATATCAGATGGAAAAAGACATAAAGAACGGTCTTATGACTCCGCGCATGGCGATGGAGCTGTTCATAGCGCAGCTTTAGATATGAGAGACCAAGACCCAGGCGGATCTCAGCGCGGACCTTCGATAGATAACAGATCATGGATTTCAAGGACCTTACAAGAAAAGAACGCTCCGAAGCGCTCGAGGCGCTCGGCGAAAGACCATTCAGGGAAAAGCAGATCTTCAAATGGATATGCGCCGGCGCGGAGAGCTTTGCGGAGATGACGGACCTTCCGGCGGCGCTGCGCGAAAAACTCGCGGAGCGCTGTTCTTTCCGGCGCGGCAAAGTCGAATTCTGCCAGACGTCGAAAGACGGAACGTCCAAGTTCCTCATATCCTTCCCGGACGGCGAGAAAGCGGAGACCGTTTTCATGAGCTACGAATACGGCAACTCGCTATGCGTCTCCACGCAGGTGGGCTGCAACATGGGCTGCGTGTTCTGCGCCTCCGGCATAGGCGGCAAAGTCCGCGACCTTAAGGCCTGGGAGATCCTGGAGCAGTACCTGCTCTGCGCCGAGTACACCGGAAAGCCCATAAACCACATAGTCCTGATGGGCATGGGCGAGCCCATGGACAATTACGAACAGGTATCTGAGTTCTTAAGGCAGATCCACGACCCGGCCGGCATCGGATTGAGCTACAGAAACATAACCGTCTCCAGCTGCGGACTCATCCCTAAACTGGAGCAGTTCGAAAAGGACTTCCCGCAGGTGAACCTGGCCATATCCCTGCACGCCTCCGACCAGGAGACCAGAGAAAAGCTTATGCCTGCGGCAAAGGTCTATAAACTGGACGAACTGATCCCCTTCTGCAGAAAACACGCGGAAGTCACAGGCCGCCGCGTTACCTTCGAATACGCGCTGATAGCGGGCAGAAACGACACCGACGCGGACGCAAAAAAACTTGCGGTTCTTCTTCGCGGCCTCAACTGCCACGTAAACCTGATACCGCTCAACACCGTAACGGAGAGCGGTCTTAAGAGCAGCGGAAGGCCAAGGGCTCTGGACTTTCAGAAGAAGCTTCTGGACCAAGGGATCCAGTGCACCGTTCGCCGGCAGCTCGGCGCCGACATAGACGCAGCCTGCGGACAGCTTCGGAAAAATCATCCAAATCGCCCTTGTTAATAAAACTCCGAACAACTATAATATAATTAACAAAACTCTTCAGGAACAAGGAGGACAAAGCATGGTCAAACTTCTGATCGGTCATAAAGGAAGCGGCAAGACAAAAAAGATGATAGATATGGCCAATTCCGGACTCAATACCGTTAAAGGAAGCATCGTTTTCATCAACAAGAACTCCCGCCTGATGTACGACCTTAAATACCAGATCCGCGTAGTCTGCATGGAAGACTTCGAGCAGATCAAGAACGTGGACGAGTACATCGGCTTCATATACGGAATACTCAGCCAGGACCACGACATAGAGCTGATATTCATAGACAGCGTCCTTAAGCACGTTGACATAAACTTCCCGGACATCGAAGGATTCCTGGAAAGAGTCGACCTGATCTCCAAGACTTACAACATAGACTTCGTGGTGAGTCTTTCCGCCAACAGGGAAGAGATCGGTCCATGCGTAGACAAGTACGAAGTACTCAACTGACGAAGGCAGAACGTTATACGGAATCAAAAAGCCCCGCGCCTGCGGGGCTTTAGTTTGCTTTTGAATGATCTACGACGGTATGAACTTCAGGAAGAAGCTCAGTATGTAGCTGCCGGATATCTTGTCCGAAACAGCCGTCACCAGGCCGAACCTGCTGCACGCGTACAGCAGCAGATAGACGAGCACTAAGTACTCCACGAAGCCAAGCACAGCGCCTCCTACGGAGTTCACCTGCTTTACACCCGGCGTCTTCTTAGCGGCATTGTTCAGCGCTCTGCCGATTATCTTTAGGATTATCAGCAGGATTATGAACAGAATGATGATCAGTACCGCCCGCACAAGAGGCCGCAGGAAAGCCTTGGCGGCAGCCTTGCTCGCCTCCTCCGCCGCCTCGTGAGCGGACGCTTCGTCTACGCCCTTGCCGGAAGCTTTCTGCTTCTCCATGTAGCTGCGCATTATGTCCTGGGCGCTCTTGAGCGCGGAGCTTACGGGCTTCTTAAGATCTTCCTCCGTAAAGCCGAACTGCCTGGCGATCTTCAGTATCTCCTCCGGCGCTCCGGACGCGAAGAAATCGTCCGGGACTTCCAGTTCCAGGAACTCCTGTATCTTCTGATCCGTCGCGTTCTGAAGGATGGCGCCGATGTTAATGTGCAGCGACGGCTCGTTTACCAGCTTCATCAGCTTGTCTTCCACCTTGGGATAGACCCAGTCCGTCGCCGGTCCGGCAAGCATTCCGGAGAACACTACGGATCCAAGTATGGCAACTATCACCATCGCTATCCCGATGACGGTCTTGAGCAGGCCCCTGATCGCTCCTATTACTATGAACGCTATCAGCAGTACGCCGAGCACTATGTCTATTATCAATCCGGTACTCATATCCAAACCTCCGATGGAGTTTATTATAACACAAACGATCTGCGTGTGGTAAAATCTATGTATGAGCATACTATACGAACTCGGCGGCATTGCCGACAGAGCAAAAGCCGCGGCTGAAAACATAGAAAAAGGCAGCGCGGATCTCCCTGAAGACAGGGTCGTTCGCTGCGAGAATCTGGAGTTTCTTGCGAGCCACGCGCAAGGCAGCGTTAAAGCGGACTTCATCTACATAGATCCGCCATTCTATTCCGGCGCCAACTACAAGGCGAGGATAGTCGAAGACGGCGAAGTAAGGACTGCCGAAGCCTACAGCGACAAGTGGGAAAGCTTCGCGGACTTTCTGGAAGCGCTGGCAGTAAGGATGATCCTGATGAAGGAAGTCCTGGCTCCGTCCGGCCTGCTGGCCGTTCACCTGGACACCCGCGCCGCGCACTACGTAAAGGTCCTGATGGACGAGATCTTCGGGCCGGACAAGCTCGTAAACGAGCTGATCTGGAGCTATAAATCCGGAGGCGCAAGCACCAAATGCTTCTCCAAAAAGCACGATACCATACTGCTTTACTCCAAGAGTAAGAAGTACTACTTCGAACCCCAGAAGGAGCGTTCCTACAACCGGGGCGGCAAGCCATACAGGTTCAAGGGCGTGGAGGAGTTCCAGGACGAGAACGGACGCTGGTACACCATGGTCAACCGCAAGGATGTGTTCAGCGTGGACATGGTGGGAAGGACTTCCTCGGAACGCACCGGTTACGCTACCCAGAAGCCGGAAAAACTTATGGAGATACTAATAAAGTCCTGCTGTCCGGAAGGCGGTCTGTGCGCTGACTTCTACTGCGGAAGCGGCAGCTTCGGGGCGGCGGCAAAGAAGCTGGGCAGACATTTCCTGTTGTGTGACGACTCCGAACTTGCGGTAAAGATTGCGTCTGAAAGGCTGGAGCGCATATGAACATTCAGAAGATAGACCACATTGCGATCGCGGTCTCGGATCTGGAAAAGTCTACGGCTTTGTACCGCGACATATTCAAGCTGCCCTACCACGGCACACAGACGCTGGAGGACCAGAAGGTAAAGGTCGCGTTCTTTACCTGCGGCGATACAGAGATAGAGCTGGTGCAGGCTCTTACGCCCGACGCAGCGGTAAACAGATTCATAGAAAAGCAGGGAGAAGGACTCTACCACATCGCTTTTCAGGTGGACGACGCGGCCGAAGCCATGCAATACCTGAGCGAAAAAGGTCTTAAGCTTGGATCCGAGGGTCCTGCTCCCGGCGCCAACGAAACAAAGGTCGGCTTCGTAAGAAGATCCTCCACCGGCGGAGTGATAGTGGAACTGGTGGAACACGCGGAATAGCGCCGAACGGATGACACAGCACCCTCGCGACGGAGATTGGAAACGCTCCGCGCGGAAACGGCAAAACAAATTGTAAGAAATAAAAAACCGGCAGGGTCTTATGCTCTGCCGGTCTTTTGTTATCGATCAATTTCCGCCTTCTCCGCCATTACCGGGCTGGGTGTTGCCGCCTCCGCCGTTATCCGGAGGATTCGTGTTGGCGTTCGGATCCACCTTCTTCGGGATGACAACAGTCTTGGTATCCGTGTATTCCTTGTTCTGGAACGTTACGGTAGCAGTGTAAACGGTGCTTCCGTCCGCCTCGTAGGTCGGCTCTGTGGTAACGCTGGTCACGACTGCGTCGACAGTCTTCTTCTCGCCGGACTGGTCCTCGGTGAACACTGCCTTGGCGCTCGTCGTTCCGTTCCACTCCCATACGGGGCCGGAATAGGTAATGACCTCTACGTCCGTAGTGTCATACGCGGCCTTGGATGTAGCGAACGGCGATACCGGATAAGTATTCTTGTCCGGGTTGTGCAGCGGGCAGTAGTACTCGGTTATGTCGCTGTTATGATCAAGCACCAGGTTGCGGAACTTTTCGCTGTTCTCGTCGCCGCGGCCGGTGAACGCGCCGTAGCTCAGGAGCATGGCTTCCCAGGACATTCCGCTGGGACGCTGGACCGCGTTCCTCCAGCCCTGTACTACGCAGTCCGGAGTAGCCCTGTATCCGCTCTCCGCGCATACCAGGATCTTCTCTCTTACGCCTGCGTCCTTGGGCTGAGTGCCGCTGATGAATATCTCGGAACGGATGTCGTCCTCCGGAGTAAGCTCCGTAGGCCTCTTTCCGGTCTTGGTGTCTATGGCGACGGTAACGAAGTTGCCCTTCAGCTGGAAGCTTCCTCTTTCATCAAGAGTTCCTATGCGCTCCATGATGTTGCCCCATGCGCCCGCTGCGGCGCTGCCGCCCGTGGTAGCCAGGTTGAGGTTTACGTCGCAGCCTATCCACAGCGCCATGCTGTACTTCGGAGTGAAGCCGCAGAACCAGGCGTCGTAGTCGTCCGTGGTGGTTCCGGTCTTGCCGGCCGTGGGCTGGGAATTGATCCTAGCCTTGTAGCCCGTACCGCTGGTAACTACGCCGCGCAGTACGTTGATCATAAGAGACGCTACGCTCTCGTCGTACACTCTGGTGACTTCCGGAGTATTATCGATTATGACGTCGCCGCGCCTGTTGACTATCTTCGTGTAAGCGACAGCCTCTATGTGCTCGCCGTAGTTGGCGAAGGTAGAGAATGCGGAGGTCATGTCCAGAGGCGAAATGCCGTTGGTCTGTCCGCCCAGAGCCAGAGCGCCGGGGTTAATGTCGTTCTCTGTTCCGCTCTTGACCAGCGAGGTCACGCCTTCCTTCTCCAGCATCTCTATGCAGTACAGAGGATCGAGCTGGTTGAACAGGTTTACGGCGCAGGTATTAACGGATCCTTCGACAGCGTCCCTGAGGGTCATGATGCCTGTGTACTGGCCGCTGTAGTTGACCGGCCAGAACCATCCGCGCCTTACTGTGGGAGCGTCGTCTATGGCGTAGCCCGCGGTGAACACGGTGCCTTCGCCGGTGATCGAGTTCTCGTAGCCCTTCTGAAGAGCCGGTCCGTAGACCGCTATCGGCTTTATGGACGATCCGGTCTGACGCGGAGCCGTAGCTCTGTTGAACAGCAGCGAGCCCTTTATCTCGCGGCCGCCTATCATGGCGCGTATGTATCCGGTATTGTTCTCTATTACCGTAGTCGCAGACTGCGGCTGGATGACCGGGGAGGCTTCCACGATTATCGACTTGATAAGGGTCATGGAACCGTCAGCGTTGCGCTTGAAAGCGTTGGGGTAGTCTATGAAATAGTCCGCCTTGACTATCAGGTTTCCGTCCTCGTCTCTGGTCTTGTACTTGTTCGGCACGCCCCAGTAGGTCTGCGGCACGGAGAACATGTAGCCGTCCTCGTCGAAGAAGTAGTACTCCTTGAGGTATACGGAAACGGTCTCGCCCTCGGCGCTCGCGGTCCTGTATATGTTGATCCTCTTGTTCTTGAAGAACTTTATGTCTCCGTTGGACTGTCTCTCGTAGTCTTCGGCCGGTATTATGAATCCGCCCTCGGAGTCGAAGATGTAGTCCTTGTTGTAAAGCAGTATCCTGGATCTGTCGTCGGACAGGATGTTGTTGTTCTTGTCCGTCTTGAAGCGGGAGAGCCTTACCTTCGGGAAGTTGGACCTGTTAGAGTATTCCTCGTCCAATATCTGCTGGACTTCCGGATCTATGGTGGAGTGGATGACCAGACCGCCGTTGTAGAGCAGATGGTAGGCGTCCGCGTAGCTGAGACCGAGCTTGGACTGGAAATCGGCCAGGATGCGCGCCACCAGATAGTCCGACATGTACGTGGTCTCCATGGTGACCTCGACGTTAAGACCCGGTTTTATGGAATCCCTTACGGTCTTATCCTTGAGAGCCGCGTACTGAGCTTCGCTTATCTTGCCCTGGTCCCTCATCAGGCTGAGCACCAGCTGGGTTCTTTCCTCGCCCGCGTTGTTATAGTATACGGTATAAAGGCTGGAGGAACTGATCACGTCGTAGTTGTCCGTAGCCTTTACGTCCGAAGTATTTATCCTCTTCAGAGGCGCGAACTTGGCCGGGTTCTGAGGCAGCGCGGCCAGCGTCGCGCACTCGATAAGCGTAAGGTCCTTTACGTCCTTGTCGAAGTACGACCTTGCCGCGGCTCCTACGCCGTAGGAGTTATATCCCAGATACACCGTGTTGAGATACGCCTCCAGGATCTGCTCCTTGGAAAGAGCGCGCTCTATTATTACGGTGTAATATGCTTCTTTTATCTTTCTGGACATGGAACGTTCTTCTTTTTCGTCCTCTGTCATGAAGATGTTTCTTGCCAGCTGCTGGGAAAGCGTACTGGTGCCCCTTATCCTTGTGTCGCCGCCGGATTTAATGGTATCCCAGATGGCGCCGAATATACGGATCAGGTTGAATCCGTTGTGATCCCAGAAAGTCTTGTCTTCTATGGCAAGGAACGCGTTCTTGAGCGTTTCCGGCATCTGGTCGTAGTCCACGTTCTGGCGCAGACCGCCGCCCTCGAACAGGTTCGTTATGACGTTGCCTTTAGCGTCCAGTATCACCGAATGCTCGGAGAGCATGTCGTAGATGTTGCTAGGATTGATCTCCGGCGCTTCCTGGATGACCTGGTATACCTTGTATCCGGCAAGGCCGACTCCTATAAGCACGATAACTAAAAGCACAAGGAAGATCCTGAGGATGACCTTTCCGGCAGTGAGTTTCTTCTTAGCTCTCTTCTGCTTGGGTTCCTTCTCCTTCTTTTCCCTGGTCTTCTTTTCCTTCTTTGCCTTTGCGGCTTTTCCGGACTCTGCGGCCATCTCTGCTCCTTCCGCGCCGGCTATGGCTGCGGCAGCTGCTGCTTCCGCTTCCGGCGCCTCTTCCGCGGTCTCTTCCGGCTCCTGCTGCAGAGCCTCCTCCGGCTGTTCGGCGCTCAGAGTCTCCTCGGAATACGCGTCGTCGAGACCGAACCCCGCGGCGGGCGCCGCGGCGGCTTCGGCAAGCTCAGCCTCTTCCGTAGGACTGCTCTGCACGAAACTGTCTTTTATCTTGTCGAATTCCGCAAGCGCTTCCTGTTCCTGCGCCATGCGCGGATCCATGCTATCCATCAAACTGATTCCCCCTCAAAAATACTGTCCGCAAATCCCTGCGGGCTGAATGTTCTCAGATCGTTCAATCCTTCCCCCAGACCGACGAATTTCACCGGAAGGTCGAACTCGTCGGATATTGTTACTACTATACCACCCTTTGCCGTTCCGTCAAGCTTAGTTAATACTATTCCGGTGAGCCCTGCCACTTCCGCGAACTCCTTGGCCTGCGAGACTGCGTTCTTTCCGGTAGTCGCGTCCAGGACCAGAAGGGTCTCTCTGGCGGCTCCGGGGAACTCACGGTCGATGACCTTGTTCATCTTGGCGAGTTCGTTCATAAGGTTCTTCTTGTTGTGCAGCCTTCCCGCTGTATCGCAGATGACGACGTCCGTGCCGCGCGCTTTGGCGGCCTGCAGACCGTCGAATATGACGGCAGACGGGTCCGCCCCTTCGCCGTGCTTTACGATCGGCACGCCCACCCGGTCGGCCCAGATGGTCAGCTGCTCGGCTGCGGCTGCGCGGAACGTGTCCGCGGCAACCAGAAGCACGGACTTGCCCTGCTCCTTCAGCATGTGCGCCAGCTTGGCTATGGTCGTAGTCTTGCCTACTCCGTTGACACCTATCATTACGATCACCAGCGGCGTTTCTCCGCAGAGATCCAGACGCTCCCCCTTGTCCAGGAGTCCCGCGACTATGCTCTTGATCTGCGCTCTTACGCCGTCCGCGTCGTAGATGTAGTTTCGGCGGATGTCGTGTCTAAGCTGCTCTATTATCTTAAGCGTGGTCTCCACGCCAAGATCCGATGTTATCAGGACGTCTTCCAGCTCTTCCAGCATGTCCTCGTCCGGCGTGGGATGGGACGCGAAGACGTCGTTCAGCTTCTGGGCAAGTTTCCCGAAGAAGCCTTTCTTTTCTCCTAATGCCATTTATCAGACCTCGAAATCGTCTCCCAGCCGCAGCGACAGGATCTTTGATATTCCCTGCTCCGGCATGGTGACTCCGTACAGCGCGTCCGCGTACTCCATCGTGAGCTTCTGGTGAGTCACCAGCGCGAACTGCGTGTCTTCGAACTTCTTAACGTATTTTGCGAATGCGTCTATGTTCGCCTCGTCCAGAGCGGCCTCTACCTCGTCCAGTATGCAGAACGGAGTGGGCTTGGACTTGAGCACCGCGAACATCAGCGCCAGAGCGGTGAGCGTGCGCTCTCCGCCTGACAGCAGCGATATGTTCTGCAGTTTCTTTCCGGGCGGCTGGGCCTCTATCTCTATGGCGCTCTCCAGAGGATGCTCCGGATCCGTCATCGTAAGGGTGGCGTGGCCTCCCTTGAACAGTTCCTTGAACACTTCCTCGAAGTTTACGACTATGGAATCGAAGCTTTCCTTGAAACGCTTGCGGATTATGGTGTCCATCTCGGTGATGACGTCCCTCAGCTCGTCCATGGCGCGCTGGGCGTCCGCCTTCTGCTCGGACAGGAAATCGTAGCGTTCCTTTACCTGCTTGTATTCTTCTATGGCGCCTACGTTTACATCGCCCAGGGCGCGCAGGCGTTCCTTGTACTCGCGGCTCTCCTTCATGGCTCTGGACATTACGAAGTCCGGATCCTCGTGAGTGGCAGCCTCGGCGTAGGACATTTCGTATTCCTGCCAGAGCCTTTCCTTTAAGCTCTCGGTCTGGGAATCGAACCTCGCGGCTTTTATGTCCGCGTCGTGCTTCTTTATCTGGACGTCGTAGATCTGCTTGTCCAGCGCGCTCTTCTCTTCTTCCAGAGATGCGCTCAGCTCGCCGGCGGAACGCTTTTCCGCTGAAGCGGCCTCTATGTCCTTCTCCAGACGGGACCTTTCCTCCTCGGCCTCAGCCAGAGCGCCTCCGGCACCTTCGGTGAAGTCCGCGATCTGCTTGGTCTGAATGCGAACGCTCTCCAGCGATCTTTCCTTCTCCGACTTCTCCGCGGCTATGCTGTCCAGAGTCTGTTTCGCGAGCTTTACAAGCTCCGCGGCGTTCTCCGCCTTTATCCTTGCGGAAGTCTCCGACAGTCTTACGGAGGTTTCCTCCGCGGAAGTGTCTGCCAGATGCTGCTTGGCCTCTTCCGCCGCGTCGGATGCGGCTGCGACTGCTTCTTCCAGCGCGGCCTTCTGTTTCTCCAGATCGGCCGCCTTGTTCAGATAGTCCTCCGTCTGCTTTTCGGAAGCGGCTATCTCCTGCTTCAGTTCCGCAAGTTCTGCCAGCCTGCGGTCCTCCGCTCCGGCGGCGTCGGTAGCTGCCTGCTTAAGGATCTGTATGTCCCTCTCCAGTATCGCCGCGCGAAGGTCGGATTCGCGGATCACATCCTCCGCCCTGTGCTTTTCGTCCGCGGCGTCCTGAATGTCTTTTTCGGCGTTTTTAAGTTCTTTTTCCGTACGGTCGAGCTTTTTCCCGAGCTCTGCCGTTTCGGCTCTCAGAGCGTCTGTTTCGGCCCTTCTGGACAGTATGTCGGCGGTGTTGCTCTTGAAGCTTCCGCCCGTTATGGCTCCGGCGGCGTTTATCACTTCGCCTTCCAGAGTTACGAACTTGTGAGGCCCCTTGTTAGCCGAGGATATCCTTATGGCGTTGTCCAGATCGTCCACCACGGCCACGTTTCCGAGAACATATTCGACGATGCTCCCGCAGCCTTCCTTTATGGATACGATGTCCGAAGCAAGGCCCAGGAATCCTTTTTTACCCTCGAACTCCCTGACGGAGAGCGGCGGCTGCACCTTAAGGTCCGCCAGAGGCAGGAAAGTAAGTCTTCCGGCTTTGTTCTTCTTAAGAAGTTCGACGGACTTCCTCGCGGCTTCGTCGTCCTCGCATACTATGTTCTGAAGCTTTGCTCCGAGCACGGTCTCTATCGCGGTCTCGTAGCCCTTGGGCACCTTCAGCAGTTCGCCGACCGTGCCTATTATTCCGGCCGGCCTGTTGGCCATCAGGAACTTTACGGCTCCGCCGTAGCCCTCGTAGGCTTTATCCAGCTCGTCCAGAAGATTGAGCCTTGCGGTGACCTTTCCTATGGACAGTCTTATGTTCTGGGCTTCTTCGGCCGCGCGCTCCCTTTCGGCTTCCGCTCTGTTCTGGGCGGTAAGCGCGTCCTTCAGCCTCTTGTCGTTCTTTTCGGAGGCGGCCTTTATCTCCGCCAGTTCCTTTTCCGCGGCAGCGGTCCTGTCGGCCAGTTCCCTGTCGTTCCTGTCCTTAAGGCCGGACTCCTCCTCCAGGCGGGCGGCCCTCTTTTCCAGAGTCTCCTTAAGGGAGGACATGTTCTCCGCGGACGCGCGAGCGCTCTGGATGCGTCCGGAAAGATCGAACAGCTCGTTCTTGCCGGAGGCCAGCTCCGCTTCCTTATCTTCCAGAGCTTTCTGAGCGGCGGCGCTTGCGCGGCGCTTCTCTTCCAGTTGCTCGGACAGGTCGGAAGCCTCTTTTTCAGCCTCGGCAAGCTGCTGCTCCGTCTGAGCGGAGGAAGCTTTCTCCTTCTCTGCCTTTTCGGCAAGGGCAGCTATCTCCGCGGAAAGCCTCTCCTCGTCTCTTCCGAGGGACGCGAGCCTCTCCTTGTTTATCTCTTCCCTGCCGGAGATGTCGTGGATGCGCTCCGTTGCGGCGAGCAGGCTGTCGCGAAGGCTTCCCAGCCTTTCCTCCAGCGCCGCGGTCCTTTCCCGCTGCTCCCTCAGGGACGCTTCGGTCTCCGAGCGCTTTGCCTCCAGCTGCTCAGTCTGCGCGGCCAGCTCCGCAAGTTCTTCCTCCACCGCGGCGGTCTTCTCGTCCGCGGCTTCTATGTTCTTAAGGATGATGTTGATCTCTATATCCTTATATTTGTCTTTAATTTCGAGATACTCGGTCGCTTTGCGGGAGTCTTCCTCCAGACCGCCTATGCGGCTCTCTATCTCGTTGATTATGTCCGTAACGCGGGACAGATTGATGACGGCCTGTTCCAGGCTCTTTTCCGTCTTTTCCTTCTTGGTGCGGTACTTTACGATCCCAGCGGCTTCCTCGAAGATCTCGCGGCGGCGTTCCATCTTGTTGCTTACGATGTCCGCGATCTTGCCCTGGCCCACCATGGAATAACCTTCGACGCCTATTCCGGTGTCCATTATTAGCTCGCGTATGTCCTTGAGCCTGCAGGGACGGCGGTTGATCATGTACTCGTTGTCGCCGGAGCGGTAGGCTCTTCTGGTGATGCCGACCTCGGTAAAGTCTATGGGAAGGCTGTGGTCGCTGTTGTCTATGATCAGCGTAACTTCGGCCATGCCCTTGGCCTTGCGGCTCTGGGTACCCGAAAAGATGACCTCCTCCAGTTTGTCGCTCCTTAAGGACTTGGGGCTCTGCTCGCCCAGCACCCAAAGGATGGCGTCGGAGATGTTGCTCTTTCCGCTTCCGTTCGGACCCACTATGCATGTGATTCCGTCGGTAAACTCTATGGTCACAGGATCTGCGAAGGATTTGAATCCGTTTAGCTCTATCCTCTTAAACTGCACTGTCTGCCTCCAAACGCTCCAGCGCCGCCTTGGCGGCCTGCGCCTGAGCCTGTTTCTTCGTATGGCCTTCTCCCCGGCCAAGCGTCCGTCCGTCTATGAGCACCGCGGCGGTAAAGGACTTGTCATGGTCCGGGCCGCTTTCTCCGGTGATCTTGTAGACTATGTTCTGATGTCCGTGCTTCTGGCAGAAGATCTGAAGATCCGTCTTGTAGTCCGCGGGAAGGATGCCCTCCGCCGCTTCTTCCATTATGCCGCTCAGAAGCCTTGCGACAAGGTCCGAGGCCGCCTGCGGTCCTCCGTCCAGGAACACCGCTGCTATTACCGCCTCCGCGGCATCCGCCACTATGGAGATACGGTTCTTTCCGCCCTTGTTCTCCTCGCCGCGGCCGAGCCTTATGAACTCGTTAAGCCCTATCTCGGAAGCGGCTCTTCCCAGAGCGGCCTCGCAGACTATCTCCGCGCGCAGCTTGGTAAGGAAGCCTTCGTCCTTTTCCGGAAACCTTCTGTACAGTTCCAGTGCCATTACAGCGTCCAGAACGGCGTCTCCCAGGAACTCCAGCCTCTCGTTTCCCTTGCGGCTGTCGCCCAGGTAATCGTTGGCGTACGAACTGTGCGTAAGCGCGCTTTCCAGAAGTGACTTATCCTTAAATTCGTAGCCTATTACTTTTTCCGCATCAGTACATAACATATCACGTTATTTTATCATATATATATTGCAAAAGCAATTAAAAGCGGCGCGCGCAAAAAACCCGGCAAGGCCGGGTTTTCAACGCTTTCGGGACTGTGTAGTTTGTGTGTGGAAAAATTCACACGGCTATTTGCTTATGCTGCGGATGTTCACCACTCTCCACGTGTCTTCGTATCTTACGAGGTATATCGTGCTGTTGAAGGTCTGGGGCTTCTCCTTGCCCTTTACCTTAATGTGATACTTTATGTGACCGTCGAAACTGATGGCGTCGTCGCTGTACTTAACGACGTTCTTAACGGACTCATCAGAAAACGCGGGATTCATGATCACATGGTCGGACACGAAAGTGATGTCCACGTTAGTTGCCCAGGCATAGGCGAAGTTATACTGCTCCGAATCCTTGATGAAGTTCGGTTCCAGCGTGTTGAAGCCTCTTCTGCCGCCGGCCAGGTCGTTCTGCATGAACCTCATCCACTTCTGCATGAAATCCACAGCGTCGAAGTCGCATCCTGCCGCTGCGAGAGAATCCGCCTTGTCGTAATCCAGGCCCAGCGATATCCTGCGCGCCATATCGAACTGAACGTCCTTGCCGCCGTCCGTTATGCGGAGGTCCGGCCACTGCGTAAGGTGGTCCAGGACGTATACGCTCTCGCCCGGCAGTTCCACGTAGTTACCGGCGTCCTTAAAGCCCTCCGCGTAGGAGATCTTCGTCGGCTGGATCTGTTTGCCGCCCACGTGCACGGAATAGTCGTTGGGCACGTTTATCTCCATGTCCAGGAAGGACTTTTCTTCCGTCGCGGTAAACCCCTGGAATTCCATTATGCCGTAGTTGAAGATGCCAAGCTTGTTAACGGCTCTCACCTTCTTGATGTCAGCACTCAGGATCTGCTGATCGTTGCTGTAGATGTTGTAAGTGTCGGTATTCGGCACTTTCTTAAGGGTAAAGGATCCCTTCTTGAAGAACTCCCTTATCCTGTCGTATCCGCCCTCGCCGTCCAGGTCCTTGTTGACGCCGAAATACTTTGCCAGTTCGGTATCATCCATCGCGCTTACGCGGTCGGAGATGATCTGGGTAACGGAATTGGCCTGCATTTCCTTGAGCATGCCCCTTACGTAGGTAAGAGCATACGCTCCGAACGCTACCAGGATGAGCGCCCACACCAGAAGGAAGATGCGGAACGCCTTGCTGCGGGTCTTGGGCTGTTTTTCTTTTACTCTTGCGTGTTTCATGGCCATCCTCCTATCTTACAAGAAAACCGGTAGGAATACGCCACGAGGACGATTCGTAATAAAGCGTTACACTGTTGCGGAGCCACTCGCCGTCGTAGTACATGCAGGTGGAGGAACCGCCGTCCAGATTGGCGGCGTTCACAGCGCCGTAGGACTCCATTATGTCTATCAGGTCGGATGCGGTAGCGCCCAGGTGTCCGTTAGCTCCGCGGCCGTCCGTTACAAGAAGCAGCATCCTTCCGTCCGCTGTCTGGCCTATGGCCGTGCGCGGATTTGCTCCGGAACCCATGCCGCCGTTGAGCTCGCGCCTCTGTCCGTTGATCATGAGCTTCACGAAGTGATTGTTCTTGTCGCTGCTCTCTTCCTGGAAGCATACGGCGTCGCGTATCTTCTCGTCTTCCAGGATCTTCCTTACGGCAGCTTCGCCCTTGCCGTTTATGTCTATGACCTTAAAGATGTTATCCTCGGAGATGCCTATCAGCACCAGCCCGCGGATGCCCAGGTTGGTCATGTTCTGTATCTTGCCGTCGCTCACCACGACTCCGTAGGGGTGGCCGCCCCTGTTCATGTCCGCGTCGTAGATGCCTCCGTTTATTCCGCCCAGGGCGTTATAGGACCCGACGAGCTTATCCAGCTCCTTGCCGTACGTTCCCCACGGATAGGTGGTTCCCACGAATACCCTCGACGGATCGTTGACTACCATCATGATCGCGGAATAGTTGTCGCCTTCTATCCTGTCGATCTTGATCTCGCTCATGTCCAGTTCGGTGTTGATGTCGATGAGGTCCGGATCGGTATTCTCTTCTATGGTGCCCATGGCGTTGGAATCCACTATCGCTTGGACTTCGTCATGGGGAAGGAAGATGCCCACGAGCCACTTCATGTTGCCGGTCTCCAGCAGCGTAGTTACGAAGAGCTTCTTTGCTTCATAAGACGGTCCGTGGCATATCATGGTAACGATAAGCGCCAGAGTCGCCACAAGAAGCGCCAGAGTTACGCCCAGCGTAGCGAAAAACCTGCCGATACCCTTGCCCGGTCTTCTGATCCCGGACAGGACTATGGCCAGAATGAGTCCCGCAACAAGGACGCCTCCTATTATCACGATCGTTCTGGTTAAAAAATCCATTTGTTATCCCGTTACTTGAAAACTTTTTATCCCAATACAATAACTAATGTATTATACCTCAAACGGAGACTGTATTCAATCGATTATATGAGCAATATTACCCGGGTGTGGAGAAGACCGACACGAAAAGACCCGCCGGAAAAGCTGCCGGCGGGCCGTTTACTGTGTTACTGATATGCTACCTCTTGTAGCGTTTGGTGATCTCCTTAATGCGCTTTACCGGCGCGTCCTTAAGCTGCTGCTCCGTCATGCGCCATTCCCAGTTTCCGCCTACGGTACCGGGACGGTTGATGCGTCCTTCAGCGCCCAGTCCCAGATAGTCCTGCATTTGAGCCACGAACAGCCTCGCCGGAGAGCTCATTCCGCCGCGGATCAGGCCCCAAGTAAAGCCTTCGTCGTCCGTAATGTGCAGATACTTTTTTGCGTAGTCCAGGCAGCGTTTCGGCGCGTCGTGCTGCACCCATTCCTTAACAGTGCAGTTGTCGTGCGTGCCTATGTAGCAGACGCAGTTCTCCGTATGGTTGTGCGGAAGATGCTCGCTGTCGCCGTCCGGGTCGAACGCGAATTCCAGGACCTTCATACCGGGAAGTCCGCTGTCCTTAAGCATCGTGCCTACGTCCTGGGTGATCACTCCGAGATCCTCGGCAATGAACAGAGTATCCCTGAACCAGCTGGTTATGATGTTTACGAATTCAATGCCCGGACCGGGTTCCCAGTGGCCCACCTTTGCGGTGGTCGCCCCGTAGGGTACTGCCCAGTACTGCGAGAATCCGCGGAAATGATCTATGCGGACCATGTCGAACAGACCGCCGGCGCGGCCTATGCGCCTTATCCACCAGTTGTATCCGTTCCTCTTCATGGCTTCCCAGTTGTAGAGCGCGTTGCCCCACAGCTGGCCGTCCTCGGAAAAATCATCCGGCGGAACGCCCGCCACGACGGTAGGTACGCCGTTCTCGTCCAGAAGGAACTCGCCGGGGTTGTCCTTGACATCCTTCGACTCAGCGGGAACGTAGATGGGGATGTCCCCTATAAGGCCTATGCCCTTGCTGTGGGCGTATTCCTTCATCGCGTTCCACTGTCTTTTAAAGATGTCCTGCAGCTGTTCCTTGGAAAAATCCTTAAACAGTTCCTTTCTGCCGGCTATGACCTTTTCGTAGTCAACTCTGGACGGGTCGCTGCCCCAGTCGATCTTACGGATGTCGGCCCTTTTTATAAGCCCCTCCTCCGCAAGCATGTCCAGATCTATGAACAGCGTATTGCTCTCGAAAGCGTCCAGGCAGTAGTACGGCGAATTGCCGTAACCCGTGGACTCCGCCGGAAGCATCTGCCACCAGCTCTGGCCCGATCTTGCCAGGAAGTCTATGAACTTGTACGCGGCCTTTCCCATGGTACCTATGCCATACTTCGACGGCAGGGAGAACATGGGCAGCAGTATGCCGCTGCTTCTCTTGAATTCCATACGATTCTCCGCGGATTACTTTATCGGCGCCTGGCACGGATAGAGGATGTTGACCTCCGACTCCGTGTCGAAGAAGTGCATTACCTTGCCCTCGCAGGTAACTTTCAGCTTGACGCCAGGCACCAGGGACTCTCTCTGATCGTGGGTAAGAGTTATGGTGGGTATCCTTACTATCAGCTTGTTGCCGTCGTCCGTGACAACATGCAGATGGTACTCGGAGCCCATCATCTCGTTTACTTCCAGAGTGCAGTCTATGGCGTTGGCGTCATCTTCAGGCGCAAGCACCATGTGCTCCGGACGTACTCCGAGGATGATGTCCTGAGTGGGAACGTTCATGTCTCTGAGCATCTGGCCCTTTTCTCCGCCGACTTTCAGCACCGCTCCGCAGGCTGCCACGTGATACTCGCCGTCTCCGCGCACCAGCTTGGCCTTTATGGTGTTCATCTTGGGAGCGCCTATGAATTCAGCCACGAACAAGTTGCCGGGTCTGTCGAAGACTTCCTCCGGGCTGCCTACCTGCATTATGTAGCCGTCCTTCATTATGACTATGCGGTCTCCCAGGGTCATGGCCTCGGTCTGGTCGTGGGTAACGTAGATGAAGGTGGTATCCAGCCTCTTTCTGAGGAGGATTATCTCCGCTCTCATCTGGTTGCGCAGCTTGGCGTCCAGGTTGGAAAGAGGCTCGTCCATAAGGAACACCTTGGAGTCGCGGACCATCGCGCGGCCTATGGCTACACGCTGTCTCTGTCCTCCGGAAAGCGCCCTGGGCTTTCTCATCAGATAATCGGTTATTCCGAGTATCTCCGCCGCGTGGGTGACCCTTTCGTAGATCTCGTCCTCCGGCATCTTCTTGATGCGCAGCGGGAAGGCCATGTTGTCGTATACCGTCATGTGCGGATACAGCGCGTAGTTCTGGAATACCATCGCTATGTGCCTGTCCTTTGGCTGAAGGTCGTTTACAACTTCGCCGTCTATCTCCACGGTTCCGCCGGAGATCTCCTCCAGGCCCGCGATCATTCGCAGCGTAGTGGACTTGCCGCAGCCGGAAGGCCCTACGAATACCACAAACTCCTTGTCCGCTATGTCCAGGTTGAAGTCGTGGACCGCGGTCACGTTGTTATCGTATATCTTTACTACATTCGTTAATTTTACAGTTGCCATAACAGCACCCTATCCTTTCACGGCTCCGCCGGTGACGCCTTCTACGTAGTACTTCTGCAGACACATGAACAGTATCGTTACCGGTATGGCTACCAGCACGCCGCCCGCGCAGAACATCGTGAACCTCTGGTTTATCTGATCAGCCGTCAGCCAGCTGTACAGACCTACCGCAACGTTCATGCCCGCCGAGGCATTCATGGAGATGTACCTTGCGAAGATGAAGTCTCCCCAGGGTCCCATGAAGGCCGTCAGTACGGTGTAGATGACTATCGGTTTCGCCATCGGAAGTATTATCTTCCAGAGCACCTGCGCCCTTGTGGCGCCGTCGACTCTGGCAGCTTCGTCCAGTGTCTTGGGAACGGTATCGAAGAAACCCTTGGATACGTAGTAGCCCATTCCGGAAGAAGCTATGTAGACGAGTATCAGACCGGGCACCGCGTTAGCCTGTGTCATACCCAGATCTTTCAGTACTCTGTAGAGTATTATCATGGTGAGCATGCCCGGGAACAGTCCCAGTATGAGCATGAACTTCATCAGTCCCCTGCGCATCTTGAAGCGGAAGCGGCTTAGGGTGTAGCTCATGCAGAGCACTATTATCGTCTGGAGCAGCGCTGTGCACACCGCCGCTATGAAGGTGTTGGCGTACCAGCGGAAGAAATCCGTCTGGGCCAGTTTGACATAGTTGTCGAAGCCCCACTGCTGCGGGACTATGTACCCTACCATGTGGGTGTTCTCCACCCTGAACGACTGCAGTACTATGAACACGAAGGGAGCAAGCCAGATGATGCTTATTATGATCAGTACTATGTATATGACCGTATTGCTTGCCCTGGTCTTGGCCTGCATGCCCATGTGCTTCTTCATGACGGAGGGATCGTAATCGCTTTGTTTACTCATTACTGGAAATCCTCCTCATTCTTGACCGACGGCAGTACGTTGTAGACGATAAGGGTTATTATCGCCAGTATCACGAATATCAGTATACCCACGACGGACGCCATGTAGTACTTTGAATCCGTACCGGTGGTTATCTTGAACAGCCATGTAATGAGCAGGTCCGTATGACCCACCTGACCTGCCGCCGAGGAAGCCGCCGCGTTTATCGGGTTGCCGCCCGTCAGCAGGTATATTACATTGAAGTTGTTCATGTTGCCCGTAAAGCTTGTAAGCAGGTACGGTCCTGTTATGAACAGCATGTACGGGAGAGTTATCTTGCTGAATTGCTTCCAGCCGCTGGCTCCGTCTATCTTGGCGGATTCGTAGAGGTCCGCCGGGATGTTCATCAGTATGCCCGTGGCTATCAGCATCAGATAGGGTATGCCTATCCAGATGTTTATGAGTATTACGGTGACCCTTGCCCACGTTGGATCCGTCCAGAACGGCAGGGCCTCCTTTATCCATCCCCAGCTCAGGAGCGTGCCGTTTACGATGCCGTCTTTCGCGAACATCTTGGACACATACAGCAGGGAGATGAACTGCGGGATGGCTATCGTAAGAACGAGTATGGTCCTCCATCCCTTCTTGAACCTTATGCCCTTCTTATTGATCATCATCGCGACGAACATGCCCAGGAAGTAGTTGCTGAACGTAGCGAAGAATGCCCATATCAGGGTCCATGTAAGGACTTCTCCGAAGGTGGCCGAGTAGACTGTGCTTCCGCTGCCCCAGGACAGCACCTGGTTGAAGTTGTCCAGGCCCACCCAGTGGAACAGACCACTGAAGTAACCGTCGTTGGCGCCGTCATAGTTAGTGAAGGCCACCAGTACCATGAACACCAGCGGCAGTACGGTAAATACCAGTATGCCGGTAAGCGGGAGAGCCAGCAGGGTCTTGTAGAAGGACTCGTCCACGAGGGACCTGAGGTCGTCCTTGCCGGACCTGAGTCTTATGCCATTCTCCAGCATCTCCTGGGATATCTTGTTCTGCCTGACGTTTACTCGCCACGTATAGATGAATGCGATGATGAAGAATATCGTCAGTACGCCGTAGAGCAGTATCTTGAACGAGTTGTCGTGGTAGGTCGTGACATATGTGTCCAGTACGGCGTTATATTCCTTGGTGGGACCCACCTTGCCCAGCGAAGGAAGCATAGCCAGCCATTTAACGCCGGCCGTGGCCATGTAGAATATGAATACTATCTCGAAGAGCAGGAAGAGTATTCCTCTGAGGATCTGCCCCCTGGCGATGCTGCCGAAACCCATCACCAGGAAGGACGCCTTGGTCTTGGCGTCTCCGTTCTTGAAAGTCCGGCCAATATCCGCTATGCCTCCTAAGAACTTCCCGAACACCCCGGCTATGCCCCGTCCGAGTCTTTTGAACAGGTTGCCGATGCCCGGAAGTATGGAGGAGAAGAACTGCCCCAGCTTGTACGAGAATCTCTGCCCTTTGGAAAGGCGCAGGTATTCCAGATCGCTGTATTTAGCCATTTTCTTGCCTTTTCTTTCGGACTGAATAGATGATGCCTATCAAAAAGGCTGGGGCATTGCGCATGCCCCAACCTTAAGATCAGGTGGATTAATTGGCCTTTACGTTGATCTCGCCTGTGGACTCGTTGAACGTAACTGTGTAGTTACCAGCCTTCAGGAAGACCATGTTGTTGTCGTTGCCGCCGTCCGGATTGAGAAGGTCCTTGCCTTCCTTTACCTGAGCAAGACCCTTATCGGTATCCCAGTTGCCTGCGGATACTATACGGCCGCCCATGTAATCGCTCTGCGGTACGTCGATGGTGATGGTGTAGACTCCGCCGGCCTCTTCCATCTTAAGCTTGCTGTCGGCGTTGTCCCAGCCGTTCCAGGCGCCTACGAAGATGAATCCGTCGAGGCCTACGAGGCTGTGTACTTCGGTGTCATAGGTGGCGAGAGCTGCCTTCAGCTCGTCGTCGTTCTTGGCGTTCTTGATGTTGTCAGCAAGAGCGTTGGCAAGGCCCCACCACGCGCCGGAGATGTTGCCCTGCATGTGAGCGTACTTAGCCTGGTCATATACGGCTATCAGCTGCGGGCTGTTCTTTACGAGATCGCTGTTCTGAGCGTTCTTGTTGGCAGGTCCCCAGGCGAGCTCCTTGCATCTTTCGAGCTGGGCTTCCTCGCTGGTGAGGAACTGGGCCAGCTGGTTGATGGCAGCTGCCTTCTTGGCGTCAGACTGCGGCTTTACTCCGAGGAGCTTGCAGCCCTTGAAGGAGCCCATCTGATAGGTCTGTCCGTCGACGGTGAAGGTCGGCAGCTTGGCTATTCCGAGGTTGTCCTTCAGAATGCCCTTCGCGGTGTTGTAATCCCAGGTACCGGATACTACTGCGGCAGCGCCGGAGCTGAACGCGGATACGTTGGAATCCTGAACGTGGCACTTGGAATTCTCCAGGAAGTTCATGGCCTTGGCGGCAGCGAATCCCTTGTCGGAATTGAAGTCGTCGTTGACGGCGGTGAACTTACCGTCGGCATCGATGGTCCACTCGGATACGCAGCCGGTTCCGAAGAAGAATGCCGGGGTGTACCAACCGGAGTTGTTGAGGTTCATGACGAAGTTCTTACCGGCTGCTTCGCAGGCGGCAACGATCTTCTCAAGGCTCTTGGCGTCCTCGTCGGAGATGACGCTCTTGTCATAGTACATGAAGTAGCCGTTG
>JAFRYI010000017.1 GCA_017437745.1 Bacillota bacterium | reverse complement strand
GAGAAGCAATGGCTATAACGCTCCGCATCTTGCGGAACAGCAGTCGGGTGCCCTGAAGGCCCTTGGAAACGTAAGAGGCGCCGCAGGCCTTTACAATGGCATATTTGCAGTTGTCGAGCTGATGCTGATCGCGCTGCTTTCTGGTTTTCTGTACTATCTTGTTTCCAAGAAAAAGCGGGAGATGTTCATATACTACTCGCTTGGTGAGGGGAAAGCAGCCGTAGGACTCAGGAACTCCATGTTTTTCGGCATGGCGGGAGCTGTGGGCGCATTGATCGGATGCATACCGGGATACTTCCTGTGCAGGATGCTGAGCAATGCAGTCGCCAGGAATTCGCTCAGGATCCAGAGCGAGCTGCTGCGGTATTCCTACTACGGAAGGACCATGATAAAGACTCTGGATCAGATAGAGATCTCGGAACTTGATGCAGGAACTGTTGTGAAATATGTTGTGTTTACAATCCTGCTGACGCTTGTCATTACAGCAGTCATAGTGTTTATAAGCACGTTTGTCCTTATGAGGGGCAATGTCAGGGAAAACATCGGAGGAGGAGACTGAATGGCACTTCTTGAGATAAAGGACCTTTGCTACAGCTACGCGGACGGAGATAATCGAAAAGTCATTTACGACAATGCTTCCGCGAGCTTCGAATCGGGGCGGTTCTATGCGATCACCGGAGAATCCGGATCGGGCAAGACTACGCTGCTATATATCATTGGCGGTCTCGAAAAAGAATACGGGGGCAAAGTCTTTTTCAAAGGGAAAACGATAGAAGAGATCGGTCTTACCAAGTATCGCAGAGATCATATATCCATGATCTATCAGAACTTCAACCTGATTCCGTATCTTTCTCCGGTTGAGAACATAGAAGTTGCACTGGACATTACGGATAACGATAACGACAAGAGCAAGGATCATATAATACAGCTGCTTTCAAAGCTCGGAATCGATGAAAAAGCTGCCACAAGACGGGCGTCCGTTCTTTCGGGCGGAGAGCAGCAGCGAGCGGCAATAGGACGCGCTGTCGCTACCGGGAGCGAGATAATAATAGCCGATGAGCCTACAGGCAACCTGGATGCGCACACAGCCGAACAGGTGATCGAGCTCTTCAGAGATCTTGCCCACAACGAAGGCAAGTGCGTGATAATGGTAACTCACAACGAAAGGTTTGCTGAGATAGCCGATGAGTGGCTATGCATAGATCAGGAGAATAAAAAGATTGTTCCGGCAAGAGCCAAGCAAGATTTTTAGAAAGATGATAAAGGCATTACAATTTGGGTAAAAGCCTTCTTGGAACAGCGGAGTATGGAAAAATGAAATAACTGAGATAAAATGGTAAAAAGTGTGATTGATAGGTGTAAAGGATAATTTGAGAAGACATTTATAGAGAGAAAGACACCGGCTTAAAACGCCTAAATTCATTTTTTTATAGCATTATTTTATCTCTTTGATTCTTATGGCAACTTCTTTTTCAATCAGATAGTTCAATTTACAATTATTCATAAAATACAGATTTTCCACATAATCATTGACTTCATCGATATTCCTATCGTCAAGCCCCTTTAAATATTTACAGTACATGTCTATGAGTGGGTGGTTAGATCTTACTTCCTGTCTAACCGTATCACAGGAGATAAAGATATAATCCTTGTTTTTATCCATGCCAGCTTTATAATAGGTTCTGTAAAAGTCTTCTGTTTGTTCACAGTTTACTAACACAAACAGCTTAAACACTTCGAATGAGAAATGACTGTGGGTTACACAGTTTAAATCCGCAAGAAAAAAAACATCTTTATCGTTAACATGATAAAGTTCGCGCAATTCCAGTTGCTTTCTTAGTTTTTCGACAACTACATTACAAGATTGTTGAGGTGTGATAAAAAATCTTTTGTAATAGCTGGTAATAAAATCTATATTATCTCCGCGAGTCATTTGCAGTCCGGGAAAATCTATTCTTTTTATATCTAGCGTGTATTCCATATTATCTGTTTTCTTGTGAGGTAAACTACAAAGGCGGAAATAATGGTTAATAACCGCAATGAGCTGAAATAAAAAAGATAGCTATACATGGGTATTGATTATAATGTAGGAATCAGTTGGTAGTAATTGTGGCTGTGTAATTATTTACACTCACCCAATCACCGCTTGTTAATAGGTATACACTCCCATTAATCATTCTAACATAAATCCAAACATAACAGTACTAAATAATCCGTCACCTTGAAGAAAAGTTCTTGTTGACAGGCATTATACAGGGTGATATTATCTGTTTAGAACAAATGTTCTGAATGGAATTGAATCAACGGCATCACGACGGGTCGGTCGAGCTGAAACAGGGCTGCATTAAATCCGATTCCAGGTCACTTGACCGTGTGGCTGAAAAGCCCGAATAATAACCGACAGTTAAACCAGACATAAGTGAGAGGCTGCCGGCAAGGTAAGATACTATAGGTCTATCTATAGGTCTGCCTTGTCGGCGGCCTTTTTCATTTATTAATAAACATCATCATATTCAAAGCCTGAAGTACAAGGGCCAAGGATACAAATACGCTGACTTCAAACCTTTTAGGGATAAGTAGTATTGGTACCCTTTAGTTTCTGCACCCTTCTTCAGGCTGGCAGCATCAGGAGTCCTTTCATCAGCGGATTTGTGTCCTGCGGACCAAACCAGGCGGAAAGGACTTCAAAATGAGGAGAAAGATCTATTTAGTAAAGAAAGATGAAAACAAACCCTGTGCACCGGATAACTGGGATGTAATGAACGGCAAGAAGTTTCTCAGTTTCATCCGGAGCAATGAAGGAAAACGTCGGGGCAAAGGTTTTGCAACGCTTCGGGCGTGTTCCAAGGATGACTACATGATAGTCATCGAGTGTGGAGAGGAAAAAGCGAAGAAAATACGAAAGGAAAACGACCGAAGCGACTATCTGCGTGAGCAGGAGAAAAAGAAAGGCTATGATGTCTGTTCCTACGAGGCAATTACTGAAGAAGGTCCCCTGGAAGAAACCATAGGCGACCCTAATGTGGATGTTGAGGAATTCGTTGTGAACCTGGAGCTGTGCAGGCAGGTAAGGCGTTGTGTTTCCAAGCTTTCTGAGGATGAACAGCGGCTTATAAAAGCGCTGTATCTGAGCAAGGATCCGGACACGGAAAAAGAGTATGGAGACGTCCATAGCCTGTCGCAGCAGACGGTTCACAACAGAAAAGTTAGGGCGCTCGAAAAGCTCAGAAAGATGATGCTTTGAATAGCAAACGCATTTGTTTTTTGGGCCAATAATACCCAATACCTAAACGAGAAGGAAGGAATGTGCGATATCACACATTTGCCTTCAGATCAATCAAATCGGATAATGGGTATACAGAAAAGAGAAACAGAGAAAAGGATGAAAATATCAGAAGCAAAGGACAAATTCATAAGATCCCGGAAGCTGATGTACTGCTCGCAGAAGACGATTAAAAGCTATCAGGACACACTGTCGCTTTTCATAAACGCTATAGGTGACATAGAGGCTGAGGAGCTTTCAATAAAGCATATTAATTACTACAACGAGTTGCTGGTAGACAGGAAGTTGTCGCAGGCAACAGTAGGCAGTTATCTGCGGCAGATCAAGGCTTTCGTCAATTACATGGAGGATTACGGCATCATTCCGGAGGGAAGCGTTGCAAGGCGCATAAAGCTGCCGAGACAGCCTAAGCGAAAGATCAACCTATTTACTCCGGAAGAGGTGGCGTTCATATTCAGTTCTGTAAAGGAAGAGTCGGAATGGCTGGTGGCGCGGGACAAGCTGATGCTTGCGCTGATGTATGACAGCGGCTTAAGGCAAGGAGAACTCCCGAAGCTTTCCATGAAAGACCTGGACTTTGAAAGGAATATAATGCTGGTGCACGGCAAAGGAAACAAAGACCGCCACGTGCCTTTTGGTGATATTACGCTTGCGTTGCTGAAGGATTACCTGGACAAACGGCCTTACAACAAGGAGTATTTATTGGTCGGCCGCAGGGGCGAACCGATCACCAACGACTCGGTGAAAAAGTTCATTCACAGGCTTAGCAACAGGACTCAGCTGGAGGGTCTTTCTTCGCACAGACTGAGGCACAATTTCGCCACGAACTGGTGCATAGAAGGGTACGAAAAGGAGGGGTATGTGGACAACATCAAGCTGGCTGCAATAATGGGCCACGAGGACCTGTCGACTACCCAGAGATACATGCATGAAGCTCAGAGCATAGTTGCCACTACACACTTCCGTTCTCACCTTGATCAGATAGGTGGGGATCCTGGGCACTTTTTGAATCAGGTGGAGGAAAAGCGGCTTGAAAACTATCAACGGACCAATTGAATAAAAAGGGCCGGAATGCATTGAGATTTCAATGATTCCGGCTATTAGCATGCTTTTTTGAAGAAAGAACGTGACAAAGGGTAAAAATGTAAATCGGTGCCCAGAAAACACGCTTTTCAGCAGTTCCAAAAAAGTCGAAAACCCTTGAAATTTCAAGGGTTTTCTGCTGGTGGATCATCAGGGACTCGAACCCTGGGCACCCTGATTAAGAGTCAGGTGCTCTACCAACTGAGCTAATGATCCGTAGTTGGCTGAAACGCAAGAAAGATATTAACATCAGGCAGTTGAGATGTCAAGCATAATAAAGTAAAAAATCTAAAAATCACGGAGCTCGCGGGTCGGGCCGCAAACGCGGGGATGCAACCGCGCCGCAGTGTGAAGATCGCTGTGCCGGCGGCTGTTTTTGTTGCTTGCTTGCTATATTTGTAATATAATATAGTAACTTATAGTGTTTTTGCGGAGGAACAAACATGAAATGCAAGACCTGCGGATACGAAGTTAGAGAGTCACTCACTCACTGCCCTATGTGCGGCACAAGGGTGAGCCCGGACCCGCTGTCGTCCGCTACCACCGAGCTCAGCTGGAACACCAAGGATTTTCCCAAGCCCAAGGAGATGACTGACATCAACATGTCCTGGCCCGAATTCAACAACAAGGGAAATACCGCCTCCATTTCCGAGGAGGAGATAACAGCCGCTCTGGAGAAGAAAAGACCTGTGACCCTTATGTCGGAAGACGCAAGCGAGGGTTACGTTTCCATACCGGATAAGAAAGAGGACCGCACGGAGCGAAAGTCCCCGGCTGCCGCGAAGGCTCAGGAAAAGCCTGCGGCGGAAGCACCGGCTGCCGATCAGCCCTTCTGGTATACCCAGAAGTTCACGGCTACCGGCGTAATGCAGACCGGCCCGGCGTGGCCAATGGCTCCCGGCTCTTCGCAGTCCTATCCGGCCACGGCCAAGATAGAGACCATGACTCTGTCTGACCCCATTCCCATCGTGCCCGGCGCGACAGGGACCCACGAGGTGAACAAGGCCTTTACGCTTTCCGAACTCATCAAGGAAAGCTCGCAGAGGCCCGAGGATACCGGAAGGCCCAGCGGCTCCGGATTCTACACCTTCCAGAGGAAGAACGACGAGTTCCAGAAGCTTCTGGACCGCGAATACGACAGGATCCACGCCATGCACGGCGACGATTACGATCCGCTGCGCGGCACCATCCACCCGCTTTCGTCCGACCAGCCCGTAAAGGCCAAGGAACTTTCGGCGTTCGAGAAGCTTCTGCTGGACGAGGAACAGCAGGCTGCGGAGGAGACCCCGGCTCAGAGATTCTTCACTCAGGATCCGAAGCTTGCGGAGACCGACGCGGAAAGTCTGAAGGATCCGGCGGTCCCGGAAGTTGAGGTACCGGCCGGCGATCCGACGAAGTACGACATCGAAAAGATCGAAAATACCATAAAGGAGCTGGAGGCTCAGGAAGTGATCGCCGAGAACAACCGCTCCGAAAGAAAGAAGCGTCTGGCGGCCATGGCTGCTGCCAGAGAGGCTTACTTCCGCAGTCTGGACGCCATCCAGGCCGGTAAGGATCCGGACGAATACGTCGCCCCGGCTCCGAAGGAAGAAGTTCCGGTATACAAGCCTGCGGCGGAGTCCAAGGCAGACGCGGATCTTTCCGCGCTGATCGGAAGCGACGAAGGAACCGTTACCGAGCCCACCAGAGAAGTGCCTATAGGCGGCATACTGGAAGCCATTACGGAAAACAAGACCGTACGCGCGGCGGCTCTTACCGCTGCGGCGGCTACCGTAGTAAGCTCCGAACCGTTCAAGACCATGGTGTTCAGGCGCCTCAGCGACGACGCCGAGGAACGCGCCAGAAATTATGAGCAGCCTGCGGAGACTGCGGCTGAGCCTTCCGAAAAGGCCATGACTCCGGAGGAGTTGGAAGCCGATCTGTTCGGCAAGCCCTCTGACAAGCCGGCCGACAGGTTCAGAACAGCGGCAAGGGCGACCATCGCCGGAACCAGAGACGCGGAAAAGCTTGCTACCAAGTATGATCTGGGCGAAGAACTTAAGGGCGTAGATGCCGCAGCAGAGACGGCGGAAGCGTACGAGCAGCCCGCGGAGCCCGCAGCCGAACCGAAAGAAGTTCCGGCGGCTGAGCCTGCAATAACAGAAGAACCTGTCGCGGAGCCCGTCATTGCTGAGGAACCCGTGACCGAGCCGGTCACTGAGCCGGTAATAACCGAGGAGCCCATCGCGGAACCGGCAGAAACTCCGGTAGAGGAGCCTGTCACTGAGCCGATCGAAAAGCCCGTGACTGAGCCGGTAGTAACAGAAGAACCTGTCGCGGAACCTGCGGAAACACCGGCCGAAGAGCCTGTCGCCGAACCGGTCGAAGAGCCCGCAGCCGAGCCCATTACCGAGCCGGAAGAACTCGTTAACGAGCCCGCCGAAGAACCGTCCGAGCCCACTCAGTCGTTCGAGCCCGTATCCGACGACACCAGTTCGCTGTCGTTCCTTTACGACGAGAACGGACAGAAGAAGCCGGCGGAGCAGTCCGAAGAGTCCGAGGGCGCCGCGGACGAAGAGACCGGTTCCAGACACATATTCCTTAAGATAATAATCGCCATACTTCTTATCTGCGCTCTGTTCGAGCTGGTGGCGCTGGGAATGTCCAAGTTCCTTCCGGACGCCCAGGCTACGCAGACGATCGTATCCGTAGAAGAAGTCATCAGGGAAGCCATAGTTTCGGCGTTCAACAGCGCCGTAGAGGCGATAAAGGGACTGTTCGGCAAATAAGCGTCCGAACGTTCCGGGAGCATCATCTAGCTGAGTTTCAGCCGTTAGCGGTCCGGTAGAACGACCGCTCCGGGAGACCAACATGGAAGAAAACAAAAAGAAAAAAGAAAAAGGCAAAAGATCGCGCAGGAGCGGACTGATAGCAGTCATCATCGTCCTTATAATACTTGCGGTGGTCGTAGCTTGCGCGGACTTCATAACGGACCTTATCTGGTTCGGCGAAGTCGGATACACCTCCGTATTCCTTACGGAGCTGTTCACCAAGATCAAGATAGGAATTCCCGTGGCCGTCATAACCGCGGGCATCAGCGTGTTCATCCTGTCCGCGCTTAAGAACAATTTCCTTAAGAAGAACAACTTCTCGCTGGATTCGGAGGACGACAAGCGCTCCGTGCGCCGCGTAAGAAACGTGCTCTCCGTCATCCTGGGCGTGTTCCTTGCGGTAGTTACCGTGTCCAAGCTCTGGTTCCAGATGCTGGAGTTCTTCAACTACAGCAGTTTCGGAGTAAAGGATCCGCTGTTCAATAACGACGTTGGATTCTACATGTTCCGCTACCAGTTCCTTTCGGGACTTGCCGACAGCGCGCTGCTCATAATCGCTGCGTTCCTGGTGGCTACTGTCCTGTTCCACTCCGTGCTGGTGGGCATAGCCAGACCGGCTGACGCGGGAGAGACTGAAGAGCGTGAGTCTTCCGGCATCAACGTCGACCCCAACGATCCTCTGGGCTCCATATTCCGCGGAATTTCCGGCAAGGCCGGCGAGGTCCGCGAAGGCGCCGCCAAGAGCGGTTTCGTTCGCAAGGCGAAGGCAGTCTTAAGCGTTGCGCTTAAGGAAGTCGTCATACTCGGCGTGCTGCTGTTCCTGGCGCTTGCAGCCAAGCTGTACCTGAGCAGGTTCGGACTTCTTTACGGAGGCACCGGAGCCGCTTACGGAGCAGGCTACACGGACGTAAACGTTACCCTTAACGTCTACAGGATACTGATCGTCCTGGCGATAGTGGAAGCAGTGCTGCTGATATTCGCCGCCGTCAAGAAGAAGTTCCTGTTTGCCGTTATCGTTCCGGTAGCGATGATAGCCATCTCGCTGCTGGGCACCGGCGCGGCGAAGCTGGTACAGACGATCATAGTAGAGCCCAACGAGCTCAATAAAGAGAGCAAGTACCTGCAGAACAACCTTACCTATACCCGCCTGGCCTACGACCTGGAGGACATAAGCGACGAGGTGTTCGACCCGCAGGCCGATCTGGACATAAAGGACGTGCTCCGCAACATGGGCACCCTGTCCAACCTGAGGATCAACGACTTCGCTCCCACCAAGCAGTTCTACACCCAGACACAGACCATAAGAAGGTATTATTCCTTCAACGACGTGGACGTAGACCGCTACAACATAAACAAGGAATACACGCAGGTGTTCCTGTCCGCCAGAGAGATAGACTCCGCCAACGTGGAGGATTCCTGGCTGATCAGACACCTTAAGTATACGCACGGTTACGGACTTACCCTTTCCAGGGTGGACCGCATTACGAGCAGCGGTCAGCCGGAGATGCTGATCCAGAACATTCCGCCCGTATCCCAGATCCCGGAGGTACAGATAACCAGACCTGAGATCTACTACGGCGAGCTGTCCGGCGACTACATAATCGTTAAGACCGGCGAGACCGAGTTCGACTATCCGTCCGGAGATTCCAACGTCTACACCACCTACGAAGGCGACGGCGGAATATCCCTGGGCTTCGCGAAGCGCCTGCTCTTTGCCGTAAGGGAGAAGAGCCTTAAGCTTCTGGTGTCCACGAACATCACGCACGACTCGCGCATACTGATCTACCGCAACATAATGGACAGAGTGCGCAAGATCGCTCCGTTCCTTACCTACGACGACGATCCGTACGTGGTTACCGTGGACGGCGGCATCTACTGGATAGTGGACGCCTACACACAGAGCACGCTCTATCCGTACTCCGAGCCCTACGACAAGAAGTACGATACCAACTACGTGCGCAATTCCGTAAAGATCATAATCGACGCCTATAACGGCGACGTGGACTTCTACATCGTGGATCAGGAAGACCCGATCGTTCAGACTCTGTCCAAGATCTATCCCAAGCTCTTCAAGAGCATGGACCAGATGCCGCAGAGCTTCAGGGCCCACCTGCAGTATCCCAACGCGCTGTTTAACATCCAGGCCGGCGTATACGCCAAGTACCACATGACGGACGTCGCGGTGTTCTATCAGAAGGAAGACGCTTGGCAGATCTCCAAGAACATCTACGATCAGTCGGAGATGACCATGACCGCCAACTTCTTCATCATGAAGCTGCCCGGACAGGACGACACCGAGTTCGTAAGCTCCGTCTCCTACACGCCGGCAGGCAAGAACAACCTTACCGGTATACTGGTTGCCCGTTCCGACGGCGATCACTACGGCGACATAGTACTTTACCAGATGCCCAAGGGCAGACTGATATACGGACCTCTGCAGGTAGAGGCAAAGATAGACCAGGATCCTGAGATCTCCAAGGAATTCACGCTCTGGAACAACAGCGGTTCCAAGTACTCCAGAGGCGAGATGTTCGTAATACCCATCGAGGATTCGCTCATCTACGTGGAGCCTGTCTATCTGGAGTCCTCCACGGCAAGCCTTCCGGAAGTTAAGAGGGTCATCGTCTACTACGACGAGCAGCTCGCTTACGCTCCCACGCTGGCCGAGGCTCTGGACATGCTGTTCGGCGACGGCGCCGGAGACCCGCTGCTTACTCCTTACCCGATAATCACCGGCAAGGAGATGGCGGACGAGATAGAGCGCAAGGAGCAGGAGGAGCAGAATCCGCCCGAGCCCGTCGATCCGACACCGGTAGATCCGGATCAGCCCGGCGAGCATACCATTGCCGAGCTCGCGGCCATGGCTCAGGAGGCCTACGACAAGGCCCTGGAAGCCATGAAGAACCTCGACTGGACCGCTTACGGACAGTACATGCAGCAGCTTTCCGACATCCTTACTAAGATGGCTGCGGCCACACCCGCAGAAGGAGAATAACGATGGAAAAGGGAGATATGCTCTTCTGCATTCCGCCCTCAGCACACGACGTTGAAAGCATCAAGGCTATCCTCGGGTCGCATCCCGAGGTAGCTTTTGTTTCCCTGGTAGGCGCGGACATATACGGCAACCACACGGACGAGAAGATCCCGGTGCGGATCTTTACGGACGATGTGGAAGGGCTCTTAAACGAGGGCGTCCAGACGGACGGCTCTTCCGTTCAGCTGCCTCTGATAGCCGACATATCCAACGCCAAGGTAACGCTTATACCGGACCTTTCCGTAAACTGGTACGTGGACTACAACGAGGACCTGGTAAGGTTCTCCGGCAAGGGCCGCAGGCCCGTAGGGACTCTGCGCATACCCGCCCATCTGGTCCACAACGGCACCATGGAAGTGGGTTCCAGGGCCATACTCCGCGACGCGGCGGATACCTTCAGAAGGGATCTTGTATCGCTCATCCGCAGGCATCCCGCCGTGCTTGAATACCTGCCGTTCGACAGCGCGGACGACATAGACGAAGTGATACTTACTTCCGCTACGGAGCTGGAGTTCTACGTCAAGACACCTCACGAAGTGGCCGACCGCGACAGACTGCACACCTCGCAGGAACTTAAGGAGCAGTACTGGAAGCGCACCGTCGGACCTGTGCGCAGCGCGCTCGAGGAGACGCTGCTGCTTCTGGACAGGTACGGTTTCTGCGTGGAGATGGGCCACAAGGAAGTAGGCGGCGTAAAGCCGGAGATGATGGAGGGCGGAGAGTTCTCGCACATCATGGAGCAGCTGGAGATCGACTGGAAGTACGCCGACCCCATGCAGGCAGCCGACAACGACCGCCTGATCCGCTACATAGTCCGCGACGTTTTCCGCCAGTACGGACTGGACGTTACCTTCATGGCAAAGCCGGTGGAGGGCGTAGCGGGTTCCGGCAAGCACACCCATCTGGGAGCCGCTGTAAGGCTTAAAAACGGTTCCGTAAAGAGCCTTTTCGCTCCGGTGGATCCATATGCCGACTACCTAAGTCCTATCGGCTACGGGGCTCTTATGGGGCTTCTGAAGAACTACGAGATAATCAATCCGATAGCCAATCCGACCACGGACGCCATCAACCGTCTTAAGCCCGGATTCGAGGCTCCGGTAAGCATAGTTACGAGCCTTGGAACCGACGTGCTTACGCCCGCCAGGAACCGCAGCGTTCTGGCCTGCGTCATACGCGACCCGGAAAAGCCTATGGTCACCCGTTTCGAGCTTAGGTCGCCCAACCCCAGGAGCAATACGCATCTGGTGCTGGCGTCCTGCCTGATGGCCATGCTGGACGGCATAAAGGCGGTCCTGGAGGCTGAGAAGACCCCGGCGGAACTGCTGGAGTCCGTATCCAAGGAAGCGGAGAGCGGCGACTTCTACCTGGAGACAGGCAGGGTTTACCGCTACGAGGGCAACATATTCGAAGACTTTACCGAAGAAGAACGCAACGAGATCTTCGGCAAGACCCCGGCAACGGCCTGGGAAAACATAAACGCGTTCGACGCGTACCCGGAGAAGACCAAAGTGCTTTATCAAGAAGGAGTCTTCTCGCAGGTGGATGTGGCGTCGTTCAAGGCCGCCGCGCTGGACAGCTGGGTCCGCGAGCTCCACGACCGCATAGTTCCGGAGCTTAGGGACAGGGTAAGGCGCTGCGTGATTCTTCACGACCCGGACGACTGCACGGATCTGGACGAGGAACGCTTTGCCGCCGTACGCAGGATGGCATGCGACATCGCACGCGACAGCAGCGGTCGCGTGTCGCTTCTTACCGGACTTTCCAGAGCGCTGGAGGACAAGGACTACAAGACCGCTTCCGATCTGCAGCTCCTGACGATGGAGAGAGTGCAGGCCCTGGAGGCCGTGTACGCGGAGTACCGGAAGAACATTATTTAAAGAAGATATCTCAATGCTTGCGGGGCGGTCTGTTCGCGGACCGTCCCGTATAGCATTCATCGAAAAACTGCCCTCGGTAAGAGCGGTGGAAGAGGTGTAAAATGTTAGCTTTCGTAAGCGGAGCCAGCCGCGGCATAGGAGCGGCCTGCGCCGAAGAACTGGCCGGAAACGGCTTCGACATCGTAATAAACTACAGGAGCTCGGACGCGGAAGCGTCGGAGGTCGCCGCAAAAGTAGAGGCTTTAGGCAGAAAGGCGTATCTTAAACGCTTCGACATTTCGGACGCCGCCGCTGCCGAAAAGGCCTGTGCCGAAGTGCTTTCGAAATGCGGGCCGGTGGATGTACTCGTAAACAACGCGGGAATAAGCATCAGCGGCCTTGTCCAGGACATGTCTTCCGATCAGTGGGACGCGCTTCTGAGCGTAAACCTTAAGGGCATGTTCGATCTGTGCAAAGGCTTCGTGCCTTCGATGGTCTCGCGCAAGAAAGGCTGCATAATAAACATATCGTCCATGTGGGGCCAGACAGGCGCCTCGTTTGAGTCCGTGTATTCCGCCAGCAAGGGCGGCGTGGACGCTTTCACCAAGGCGCTGGCCAAGGAGCTGGGGCCCTCCGGCATCCGCGTGAACGCCGTGTCTCCCGGGTGCATCCTTACCGACATGTGCGCCTGCTACAGCGAGCAGGATCTTAAGGCGCTTGCGGAAGAGACCGCTCTTGGCCGCAACGGCACACCGCAGGACATAGCCAACGCCGTGGTTTTCCTGGCTTCGGACAAAGCATCTTTCATAACAGGCCAGATACTGGGTGTAAACGGCGGCATGGTGATCTGAGCGGGAAACCTGCCAACGACATGAGGAATAAAAAAGCGGAGCTGTACAGCTCCGCATTTTCTGTGAAATATCTGTACCGTTTTTGCCAACGTTTTGTGGTATTATGACCGCAGGTGCTGCCAAAAGCGGCGCGCGGTCAGCCCTCGAAACAGAGGGCGCTTATTGGCCCTCTGATCCATGGAAAGGAGGGCAAGCCTATGGATGTATATGACATAATGACCTTGATAGGTCTGCTTGTTACTGTTTTTATGGCAGGATACGTTTTCGGAAATAATAAGAACGACCGCAGATAAGCCACTCGCGGTCGTTCATTTCGACTCAAAGGGCTGACCGCATCTGCGGCAGCACCTCTCGGTAAATATATATCACATTTAAGGTCTAAATTCAACGGCCTAGTTCGTTCCTTTGTAGATGTAATCTTCGCCCAGGAACTCCCTGATCGCCTTCATGGCTTCCTGCGCTCTGGTAACGTTTCCGGACTTCTTAAGTATCTCGTTTGCCGCTATCTCGTCGTTATCCATAAGCGGGATTATGCAGAAGCGGTACTTGCCGCCGGAAGAATACCTGTCCACGTAGGTGGGAATGGCGCTTATGTCACTGTAGGTAACTTCGCCGGTCTCCTTGTTGTAGACCAGGTCCACGTTGGCTATGAAGCCTCTTTCAGTCCAGCGGGCGGCTCTGCTCTCGGCGGCGCTGCCTCCGCGCAGGGTCTCGTATCTCTGGTTGGATACGAAGTTGCCCATGGAGTAGAACACCGGTACGGTCTTGGTCCAGTGCGTGGGCTTGGGTTCCGGTTCGGGCTGCGGTTCCGGCTCCGGTTCGGGTTCGGGTTCCGGCTCTTCCTTTATGAGTCCGAAAGCCTTGCGCAGACGTATGATCCAGCTTTCCTTCTCCTCTTCTACCGGTTCGGGTTCCGGTTCAGGCTGAGGTTCGGGTTCCGGTTCCGGCGGGTAGGGGACTTCCACCTCGATAGTTTCGATCGGCTGCATAATGTGCGGGTGCGAAGCGAAAATGATGTCCGCTCCAGCCTCGGCGCACTTTTTAGCAAGATCCTTATCTACCTGATCCGGCGTGGACTTGTATTCGGTGCCCCAGTGGAAGTAGCAGACTATAAGCTCCGCGCTGTTGTCCTTGCACCACTGGATCTCCTTAAGGATGTTCTCTTCGTGTTCCTTGTAGATCTTTCCGTTATCGTAGCGGAAACTGTTGATGTAGTCCGGCGCGTTCTTGTCCATGGTGGAGCCGTTCATGGTGCGGCTGCCGTTTACTATGCGGGTCTCGTAAGTAAAGGCCACGAAGCCGATCTTTACGCCGCTCACTTCCTTTATGGCGGACCTTGGATCGTTGGTATCCGTCCTTGTTCCGACAACGGTGTCGAAGCCTGCTTCGCGCAGCACCTTAACGGTATTGAGCGCTCCGGCAAGACCGGTGTCCAGCATGTGGTTGTTGGACGTAAAGGCTACGTCGATGCCTGCGTCGAATACGTTCTTTGCAAGTATCTCCGGCGCGTTGAAGCGCGGGTATCCGTCGTAAGGCTTCTTTCCGGAGAAGGTGGTCTCGAAGTTGCCCAGCGTTACGTCCGCGTTCTTAAGATACTTGTCAACGTAGACGTAGTTGTCGGAAAAATCGTAGGTTCCGTCGCCCTGCTCGGCGCCGACAATGTTGCGGCCATGGGTCATGATGTCGCCCACGCAGCGTATGCGCAGCGGGAACTCCGTCTGTACCTTGGGCGGTTCCGGGTCCACGGTGTTGTTTGCCGGAACTTCGTTTTCCGCGGGCTCGGAGGGCAGTGGCCAGAACAGCAGTCCTGCCAGAACTACCGCGCACAACACGAACAGGGACAGAAGGAATCTGCCCCATTTGATCCTGACTTTTTTCTTTTTGGTATGTCTCATTTTATCGTCCGGACAGACCGGGATGCGTTAGTTTACAGCTTCTACGGCCGCAACTGCATCGGGGAACTGTTCTCTGAGTATGGATTCTATTCCGCCCTTAACGGTAGCCTGGGCGTGGGGGCATCCTGCGCAGTGGCCCTGCAGCTTTACGTAGACGGTCTTGTCTGCATCGTCGTAGTCCACGAACTCCACGTCGCCGCCGTCCCTCTGAAGGAATGGCCTGATCTGTTCCAGAACGCTGATGATCTGTTCTTTCATTTCTTTCTCCTTTTATGATATGTCGTTTATATACTATTAATATTACACGCGCGGCTATTTGCCGGTATTCGCGTTGTTATCGGTCTGTGTCTCCTCCGCGGGAGTCTTTTCGAACGCCGTGAACACCAGTTCGGGTTCCTCGGGGGTGCTCCTGTATACGCGGACGCTCTTCACCGGGCTGCCGTTCATGCTGACGGTTATGCGGCCCGTGGCCCCTTCCAGTCCGTCTATCGCCATCAGAGCGGAGCAGAGCGATTCTCTGCTGTCCGGATCCTCCGCTGTCCTGAGCGCTTCCAGCGCCATAAGATACGCGTCGAATCCAAGGGCGATCCTTTCGGAAGGTAAGTCCCCGCCGTGCCTCTTTCCGTAAGCGTCCGTGAAGATCTTGTTCATTTCCGTCATGTCGCTTTGCGGATCGTAGTCAGCGGTATAGTAAACGTCGGGTATGCCGAGGCTCTTCCAGGCGTCGCCGCCTATCCACACAAGCTTAAGGCCGGTCTCTTCAGCCTTGGTCATTACGGTATAGGATATGGAAGCTCCTGCCGGCATGTAAACGGTAGAGGCGCCGCTTTCCTCCAGAGCCTTCATTATGAAGTAGAGGTCCGCGCCCTCGTTGACCGCTATGACCGGTACGGAAGTTATCTTATACGTCTGCTCGCAGTAGCGCGAGAACTCCTGCGCGCGGATTTTCGACAGTTCGTCGGCGCTGCTGTACATGGCGGCAAGTTCCCTCTGCCCCAGTACGTTTACCGCGAATTCGGCCGCGGCTCTGGCCGGGAAGGCGTCTATGGCCGCAGCGCACACGAAGTTCGTGGTGTTGCTGATTATCGGGTTGGTGGAGGTAGCGTTGACCGTAGGAATGCCTGCCTCCGCGAAAACGTCGGCGGAAGCTATGGTGAGCATGTTTCCGTAGGTGCCGATGACCATGGAGATGGTCTCGTCCCTGGCGATCTCCGCTGCGGTGAGCGCGGCAGTCTCGGTGTCGGACTTGTTGTCGTAATACACCAGTTCCACCCTGGAGCCGTTAGCGGTCCTGTACAGGGAGTTGGCCAGTCTGATGCCTTCGATCTCCGCCTCCGCCCCGCTTGCTTCGTTTCCGGTAAGCGGTTCGAACACGGCGATGCGCACCGTCTTGGCCGGCGCTTCTTCTTTCTTTATGAATGCGTTGTAAAAGTTGTCCCAGGACGTGCAGGAGCTGAGCGACGCCAGCAGAAGGACGCACATGAGCGCAGCCGCTGCTATTCTGGTATGTTTCGTTCTTTTCATATTCGGTTATTCTACCATCAACGGCCCTGCGCCGCAAGTCCGGCATACGTTACCGGTCCGCGGCCAGTTCCTTTATCTTCGTTATGTATCCGGGGTCCGAACCGCAGCACGCTCCGGCGTAGGCTATCATGTCCAGAGCAGGCTCCATCGCCTTTGCGAACTCTTCCGCCGGAAGATCCGCCGTGTTGGGCTTAAGCACAAGGGGCAGGTCTGTCTTTTCCGCGAAGTCCTTTATTACAGGCAGCGCCTGCACCGGGCCGAACGAGCAGTTTAGCCCCACGGCCACCGGACTGAACGGTTTAAGCGCTTCCAGCATGTCGTCCACGGACGATCCGAAGAACGTGCGGCTGCCCTGCGCGAAGCTCATGGTGCAGAGGAGGGGAAGACCCGTCTCAGCGGCCTGCTCCGCCGCAATGCGCAGCATCTCCGCGTCCATGAACGTCTCCAGAACTATCAGATCAGCGCCCCCGGCGGCTCCCAGACGGCACATCCTTTTGTAGTATTCGCTGCAGGCCTCCGCGGAATTGGTCCCGAAAGGCTCCAGAGCGTTGGTCAGCGGCCCGAAGTCCAGGGCCACCTTTTTCCCGTATTCCTCAGCGGCGTTCTTAGCTATCGCTACGCCGGTCTCTATTATCTCTTCCAGAGCGCAGCCTTCCTGCTCCATGGCGGGAGGGTTGGCGCAGAAGGTGTTGGAATAGATAATGTCCGAGCCCGCGTCGAGATAGGCCCTGGCTATGCGGTCCACAAGGGCCGGGGCCAGCGTGTTGTATCTCCATACCGGGATCTTTTCTATTCCTTCGGCTTCCGCCATGTTCCAGAGAAGCGTGCCCGACGCTCCGTCCAGAAGTGTTATGCTTTTCATGGTCAGTCCTCCTGAATGCCTTATTATAGCATACTTTCTTCCTTAATAATATGAAGAATGGCTGAAGACGGCGGAGGCCCGAAGGCATTGTTTATTATTTATCAAAGCCTTGCTTTGCTTTACAAACAATTTGCATTGTAGTAAATTCTATATTAGTGCAAGTTTGACTTGCCGCTTTTGTGTTGTAGAACAGGAGAAGATTATGGGTTTCAGTAAGCACCTTAACGGGGTGCACGTAAATCACAGCAAGAACACTGCCGGTTTACCGATCATACCTATGCCTGCTCCGGAAAAAGTGTACATCCCCATGAGCCAGCATATCGGCGCGCCCTGCACGCCGGTGGTCAAGGTCGGCGACGCCGTCAAGACCGGTCAGATAATAGGGGATTCGGACGCGCGTACCAGCGCTCCGATACACAGCAGCGTTTCCGGAACCGTAGAAGCAATCACTCAGGGTATGACCCAGGCCGGTAAGATCGACACCATCGTGGTGATCAAATCGGACGGCAAGCGCGAACTTGCCGACACCGTCGTTCCTCCGGAGATCAACAGCTTCGAAGAGTTCGTGGCGGCAGTAAGAGCTTCCGGCGTAGTAGGCCTCGGCGGAGCCGGCTTCCCGATGGGTACAAAATTCAACATCAAGCCCGGCACCGTTGAGTATCTCATCATCAACGGAGCGGAGTGCGAGCCGTATATCACGGTAGACCACGCCGCGATGCTGGAGTTTACCCGGGACATCATAGACGGTATCCGCGCCACCATGAAGTGGCTCCAGATCCCCAAGTGCTACATAGGCATAGAGGGCAACAAGCCGGATGCCATAGCCAAGTTCAACGAGCTTCTTAAGGGCGACGAGAGCATCAAGGTCCACGAACTCAGGCAGATCTATCCGCAGGGCGCGGAGCGTGTCATCATCTACGAGACCACCGGACGCATCGTATCCTACGGCATGATACCCTGGAACGCGGGCTGCATAGTGGCCAACGTAACGTCCATGCTCAAGATGTCCCATTACCTTAAGACGGGACTTCCGCTCGTATCCAAGTACATAACCGTGGACGGAGACATAGTCGTCCATCCGCAGAACGTGCTGGTGCCGATCGGAACTCCTATCGCGGACGTAATAGACTTCTGCGGCGGCCTTAAGGAAGAGCCCGGAAAGATAATACTCGGCGGACCCATGATGGGCAGAGCCACTCCTTCGGACGAGTATTCCGTATGCAAGTCCAACAGCGCGATACTTTGCTTCAGCAAGGCTTTCTCCAATCAGCGCAAGGAGACTGCGTGCATCAACTGCGGACGCTGCGTCGCGGCATGCCCCATGAGCCTTATGCCCGCAAGGATATCCAGGGCTTTCAAGGATAAGGACGTGGAAGCGCTCAAGGAGCTGGACGTGCTCTACTGCATGGACTGCGGTTCCTGCGCCTACGTTTGCCCGGCCAGAAAGCCGCTCAACTTTGAATTCAGACAGGCGAAAGCCATGGTAATGGAGGCATCGAAGAAATAATGGCAGAAAGACATACAAATCTTATTGTCGCGTCGGCGCCCCATGTGGTATCGCCCGCGAATACGGCAAGCATAATGAGGGACGTGCTGATAGCGCTTATCCCCGCCCTTGCCGTGTCGGTATACGTTTTCGGCATCAGAGCCCTGATGCTCTCCGTCTGCTGCGTAGTGTTCTGCGTGTTCTTCGAATGGCTTTCCAGAAGGATAATGAAGCGCAGCAACACCATAGGAGACTTAAGCGCCGCCGTTACCGGCCTCATCCTTGCCTTCAACCTTCCGGTGAGACTTCCCTTCTGGATGGCCGCGGTAGGATGCTTAATAGCAATAGTAGTAGTAAAGCAGCTTTTCGGAGGCCTCGGCCAGAACTTCGCCAACCCGGCTATAGTCGGAAGGATAACACTGTTCATCGGCTTCGCTTCTCCGATGGCTAACTGGACAATAACCTCCAGGATGAGCCAGGCGATACTCTCCGCCGCCGAGGTGGACGCCACCACCGGAGCTACTCCGCTGGCGCTCAGCGCTGCCGGACTTCCGGTACCCACCAACATGGAAATGTTCCTGGGTCTCATAAACGGATCCATGGGCGAGATAAGCGCGGCTGCGCTGCTGCTCGGCGGTATATATCTTATAGTAAGAAAGGTCATCTCCCCGGCCATCCCGGTATCCTTCCTGGCTACGGTCGCGGTGCTGTCGCTGGTGTTCGGACTCGATCCCATCTTCCAGCTCTGCGCGGGCGGCGTAATGCTCGGAGCCATCTTCATGGCCACCGACTACGTTACCTCCCCGATAACAACGACCGGCAGGATAATCTTCGGAATAGGCTGCGGAGTGTTCACGATGCTCATAAGGGTCTACGCCTCCTATCCGGAAGGCGTGTCCTTCGCGATACTGCTCATGAACATCCTGACTCCTCACATAGACAGGCTTACCCGTCACAAGACGTTCAAGCCCGCGGAAGGAGGTGCTTCTAAATGAAGAAGACCAAGCTTCAGATCTTAACTAACGGCATCATCCGCGAGAACCCGGTACTTGTACTGGTTCTGGGCACGTGCCCCACGCTGGCGATCTCCACGCAGGCGATAAACGGTCTCGGAATGGGAGTTTCCGTTCTGGTCGTTCTTACCTGCTCCAACATCATGATCTCCGCGCTGAAGAGGATAATACCGGACACGGTACGCATACCGTGCTACATAGTAGTAATCGCATCGTTCGTAACGATGGTGCAGCTGGCTTTAAAGGCCTACCTGCCTTCGCTGGATAAGGCGCTGGGCGTCTACATCCCGCTGATCGTAGTAAACTGCATCATACTCGGCAGAGCCGAGGCGTTCGCCAGCAAGAACAGCGTAATAGACTCCATGCTGGACGGCATAGGCATGGGCATAGGCTACACGCTTACGGCTACTGTAATGGCTTGCATCAGAGAGCTCCTCGGAAGCGGCACCATTTTCGGCCACACCGTAACTGCCGGAACGATCACTCCGTTCACCATCATGGTAATGGCTCCCGGCGGATTCTTCGTATTCGGATGCCTTATCGCGCTGGTCAACAAGCTCACCAAAGGCAAGGCAAGGGAAAAGCAGCAGAACAAGTGTCTGGGCTGCCCGGGCGCCGCTTTCTGCTCGCAGAAAGTAGAGGAAGGGGGTGCTGAAGAATGAGTGCGGCAACAGTATTCTACATAGTCCTCAGCGCCATCATCACGAATAACTACGTACTGTCGAAGTTCCTGGGCATCTGCCCGTTCCTGGGCGTTTCCAAGAAGCTTGACAGCGCCATGGGCATGTCCATCGCGGTAATATTCGTAATGGTAATAGCCACCGCGGTAACCTGGCCCATCCAGACCTACCTGCTTACACCCAACGGCATAGGCTACATGCAGACCATAATCTTCATACTGGTCATTGCCGCTCTGGTGCAGATGATAGAGATCTTCCTTAAGAAGTACATACCCGGCCTCCACAAGTCGCTGGGCATCTACCTCCCGCTGATCACCACCAACTGCGCCATCCTGGGCGTATGCGTGCTGAACATAGACAACGGATACGGTTTCCTTCAGTCCATGCTCAACTCGTTCGGTTCCGGCGTAGGATTCCTTCTGGCCATGTTCCTGTTCGCGGGCGTCCGCAGCAAGATCGAGACCAACGATTACCCCGAGGCTTTCAAGGGCGTTGCTTCCACTCTGGTAGCGGCTTCCATAACGAGCCTCTGCTTCCTCGGATTCTCCGGCATGCTGGAGAAGATATTCGGTATGTAGGAGGCGGACCATGCAAGCATTTATTTATCCTGTAGTTACAGCTATAGTAATAGCTCTCATAGCGGCCCTGATGCTCGCCCTAGCGGCCAAGTTCATGTCCGTACCGGTCAACGAGACCCAGGTAAAGATCAGAGAACAGCTTCCGGGCGCCAACTGCGGCGCGTGCGGATTCGCGGGCTGCGACGACTACGCCGCCGCTCTGGCTGAAGAGGGCAGCACCGTAAAGACCAACCTCTGCGTTCCCGGCGCCGACGCGGCAGCGGCCGCGATCGCGTCCATACTCGGACAGGACGCCATGGACGTAATAGAGCAGGTAGCCAACGTGCGCTGCTCCGGTCTGTGCGATTCCACCAAGCCCGAGATGGATTATCAGGGCATAAAGACCTGCGCGGCTGCCAAGTCCATGTTCGGCGGCCCCGGCTCCTGCAAGTTCGGATGCATAGGCTTCGGCGACTGCGAAAGAGCCTGCCCGTACGGCGCTATAGAGGTCTGCAACGGCCTTGCCAAGGTCAACAGAGAGATCTGCGTAGGATGCGGCATCTGCGCCGCCACCTGTCCGCAGAAGATCATAGACATCATCCCGGACGTAAAGCGCGTGTTCGTTGCGTGCAGCTCCGCCGACAAGGGCGCAGTAACCAACAAGCTCTGCTCCGCCGGATGCATAGGCTGCAAGCTCTGCGAAAAGGCCTGCAAGTTCGACGCCATCCATGTGGAGGACAACCACGCGAAGATCGACATCGAGAAGTGCAAGAACTGCGGACTGTGCGCGAAGGCCTGCCCCAAGAAGGTCATCCACGTATATCCAAAGCCCAACGTAAAACCGATGGTAAAGGTCGGCTGACAAATACCGTAAAACGCATTTAAGGCGCGCCGCCAATGGCGCGCCTTTTTTATTTCAGTCAACAGGACACGGTTTTTATGGTATAGTATTACTATTACAAAAGGGATCGAAGAGGCTCTGCCCGCGGGATCTGTCCGGCCGGGCGGAAGCACAGGGGAGGAAACGAATGGCAAAGAGAAATTCCAGAAAGAAAAAAGGCGCGGGCTTTGTCAGCATATTGTTCTTCATACTGGCAATGGTCAGCTTCGCGTACGGTGTTTCCGTGCTGTCGTTCTTCCGCTCGAAGAACTGGTTCAACTACATCTGGTTCATCGCGGGCGCGGTATTCCTGTTGTTCAGTTTTCTGTTTTCGGGAAACTCCGGCGTTCCGAAAGCCATAAAGTGGATACTGGGCATACTGATACTGGCGTGCGTGGCCAACTTCGGGATCTTCACCTACAGGGTGATAGACATGCAGCTGCGCAGGCCCCCCGAGACCGCGGACTGGGTGATAGTCCTGGGAGCTAAGGTCAACGGCACTTCTCCGTCCACGGAGTTCGCGGCCAGGATAGACAAGGCGCGGGAATACGCGGCGCCAATAATCAGCAAGGAGATAGTGGATCCGGACAACAAGCACGAGCTCCGAATAATAGCCACCGGAGGGCAGGGCGAGGACGAAGGCGCCGCGGAAGCGGACGTCTGCGCGGCTGTGCTCCGCGATAAAGGCATACCGATGCTCAGGGTGCTTACGGAAAGCCGCAGCACGACCACCAACGAGAACCTTATAAACGCCATGGAGATAATAAAGGCCAACGGCGGCAGCGAACAGGACAAGGTCCTTATCGTGTCCTCCGGCTTCCATCTGTACCGCGCGTCCAAGCTCGCGAAAGCTCTGGGCTACGGGAACACGGAGTTTTTAGGCAGCACCGGCCTTCCGATACTGGTGCCGCACTACATAGTGCGCGAATACGCCGCCAACATTAAGGAAAACATGATGGGCAGCTTCGGAGGATCCGGCGGATTCTTCAGCAGAATGTTCAACGGTTTATTCTGAACAACAACATATTGGGGCTCCGGATCCGGGGCCCCATATATTTTGCGCCTCAATGAAACGCCCGGGCGAGTGTGCGCTGAACGCGTTTCAGCCCGGTGGATCCGAAGCCCCGGAACGCCTTAAATTTCACGGCTTTTCGGCCTTAAAACATTTTTTGAAAAACCTGAGTTTTTTTTAAAAAAGTTCTTGCAATCCTTATTCATCGGTTGTATATTATTAGGGCTTGCTTAAGCCGGAAAACAGGGCGTATTATGCCCTGAACCATTGAAAAATGAACGTTTTCGGCCAGCAAAGACGCAGGAAGTTGCTGCGCTATCAGGTAATTTCTGCAGAGAATTGTCGGTCCTTCGAGACCGGCGAAGGGGTTCTCGCGGTCTTCTTTTGAGGGGAGACTTAAGAAACGCACGAGTGCGTTGTTCGGGAACCGGCCTGGCACAGAAATAGCGAAAATGTGCCGAATTTCAAGGCTTCGCGGCAAACATCACAAAACGACATAGCGGAGCCAAGCACTAAGCAAGGAGGAAAAAACAAACAATGAGCACCCAGAAGATCAGGATCAGACTTAAGGCTTACGACCACACCGCACTCGACCAGAGCGCAGCCAAGATCGTAGACGCGGCCAAGAAGACAGGCGCGGACGTATCCGGCCCCATCCCTCTTCCCACAGAGAAGGAAGTCGTAACGATACTCAGAGCGGTCCACAAGTATAAGGACAGCAGAGAGCAGTTCGAGCAGAGGACCCACAAGAGGCTGATCGACATACTCAACCCCACACCCAAGACCATGGACACTCTCATGAAGCTGGACATGCCCGCAGGCGTGGATATCGAGATAAAGCTGTAAGTACAAGAGTAACGATAGATTACTAACGTGCTTTGAATGATCGGGCATGATGAGCGAATACGCGCGGCAGTGACCGATCCGCTGAAAGAACTTAGGAGGAAAAAAATGAAAGCAATCTTAGGGAAGAAGGTCGGAATGACCCAGATCTTCTCCGAAAGCGGAGAGATCATCCCTGTGACTGTCATCGAGGCGGGCCCCGCAGTGGTCACCCAGATCAAGACAGTCGAGACCGACGGATACTACGGAGTACAGATCGGTTTTGAGGACAAGAAAGAGACCAGAGTCAACAAGCCCGAAAAGGGACACTTCGCCAAGGCAGGCGTTTCCGCAAAGAAGCACCTGGCGGAGTTCAGACCGGAGGAAGGCGAGACCTACGAGCTTGGACAGGCGATAACAGTTGCGGACTTCGCCGAAGGCAGCAAGCTGGACATCACCGGTACTTCCAAGGGTAAGGGAACTCAGGGAAACATCAAGAGACATCACCACAGAAGAGGCCCCATGAGCCACGGCTCCAAGCACAAGAGGCTCCCGGGCGGTCTGGCGGCAGCTACATATCCTTCCAGAGTATTCCTCGGCAATGAAGGCCCCGGAAGAACAGGAAGAGACACAGTCACCGTTCAGAACCTGGTATTAGTCAAGACGATCGCGGACAGAAACCTGATGCTCGTAAAGGGCGCTGTCCCCGGAAACAAGGGCGGGCTCCTGAAGATCCGCACCGCTGTCAAGGGACAGTAGTAAGGAGGCAGTCAAATGGCAAAGATAGAAATGCTGAACATGGCCGGTGAGAACGCCGGCACCCTGGAGCTCAATGATGCCATCTTCGGTATCGAGCCCAACGAATTCGCAGTCCACGAGGTCATCAAGAACTTCCTCGCAAACCAGAGGCAGGGCACACAGTCCGCTAAGACCAGGGGCGAGGTAAGAGGAGGCGGCAGAAAGCCGTTCCGTCAGAAGGGAACAGGCCGCCACAGACAGGGCAGCACCACCGATCCCTCTCAGGTAGGCGGCGGCGTAGCGTTCGCTCCCAAGCCCAGAAGCTACAGATACACCATCAACAAGAAGGTAAGAAGGCTGGCGATGTTCTCCGCCCTCTCCTCCAAGGTGATAGACAAGGAGATCATAGTAGTAGACAGCCTGGAGTTCGCTGAGCCCAAGACCAAGGACATGATCAAGTTCCTTGAAGCCGTTAAGGCAGGCAAGAAGTCCCTCATCGTGACCGACGCCAAGAACGAGAACGTCGTAAGAAGCGCAAACAACATCCCCGGCGTCACCACCACGACAGCCACACAGATGAATGTTTACGAGATCATCAACCACAACAGCTTCATCATCACCAAGGACGCTGTTAAGAAGATCGAGGAGGTATACGCATAATGAAGACTCCTTATGACATCATACTGCAGCCCGTCGTCACCGAAAAGAGCATGGATGACGCTGCACAGAAGAAATACACCTTCAAGGTCGCAAAGACCGCCAACAAGACCGAGATCAAGAACGCTGTAGAAGCTGCTTTCGGCGTAACTGTTGAGAAGGTAAACACTGCAAACTTCGACGGAAAGCTCAAGAGACAGGGCAGGACCCAGGGCATGACACCTTCCTACAAGAAGGCAATCGTAAAGCTCACCGAGTCCAGCAAGGCCATCGAGTTCTTCGAAGGAATATAACAGGAGGCAAGGCATGGGAATCAAGAAATATAATCCGACCACACCTGGTCTTCGCGGCATGACAGTCTCCACCTTCGAGGAGATCACAAAGACCACTCCGGAGAAGTCGCTCACGACAGCGCTTAAAAAGCACGCCGGAAGAAACAACCGCGGAGCTATCACCGTTCGTCATAAGGGCGGCGGCGAAAGAAGAAGATACAGAATAATAGACTTCAAGCGCAGCAAGGACAACATCCCGGCTACCGTAAAGTCCATAGAGTACGATCCGAACAGGTCCGCAAACATCGCGCTCCTGGCTTACGCGGACGGCGCCAAGACTTATATCATCGCTCCCAACGAGCTTAAGGTAGGGGACGTCCTCTACTCCGGTCCGGACGCAGATATAAAGGTCGGCAACACTCTTCCGCTCGCTAACATCCCGGTAGGTACCATCGTCCACTGCGTGGAGCTGAAGGCCGGCAAGGGCGCACAGCTCTGCAGGGCAGCCGGAAACGGCGCTCAGCTGATGGCCAAGGAGGGAGAATACGCACAGGTGCGTCTCCCGTCCGGAGAAGTAAGGAAGATCCGCATGGAGTGCAGAGCTACCATCGGAGAAGTCGGCAACATCGACCACGAGCTGGTGAACATCGGTAAGGCCGGCCGCAAGAGACACATGGGCATCCGTCCGACAGTCCGCGGCTCCGTAATGAACCCGAACGACCACCCGCACGGCGGCGGTGAAGGTAAGGCTCCTGTAGGCCGTCCCGGTCCTGTCACCCCGTGGGGCAAGCCGGCACTTGGCTACAAGACCAGGAAGAAGAACAAGCCGAGCAATCAGTATATCGTAAAGCGCAGAGATCAGAAGTAGTCGAAAAGGAGAGCATTAACAAATGAGCAGATCATTAAAGAAGGGCCCGTTCGTGAGTGAAAAGCTTCTTAAGGCTATAGACGAAATGAACGCGGCAAACGACAAGAAGGTCGTAAAGACCTGGTCCAGATCATCCACGATCTTCCCGCAGATGGTAGGACACACGATAGCAGTCCACGACGGACGCAAGCATGTCCCCGTATATATTACTGAAGACATGGTAGGCCACAGACTCGGAGAGTTCGCTCCCACAAGGACCTTCAGAGGTCACGCGGGCTCCAGCAAGGTCAAGTAAGGAGGATATCTAATGGAAACTAAAGAAGCAAAGGCAGTCGCCAAGTATCTGAGGATGTCCCCCACCAAGCTCGCACCTGTTGCGGACCTTGTAAGAGGAAAGGGCATAGACGACGCTCTGACCATCCTCAAGTTCACACCCGGAAAGAGCTCCGAGCTCGTAGAGAAGGTAGTTCAGTCCGCAATGGCTAACGCCGAGAACAACTTCGAGATGGATCACGACAAGCTCTATGTGGCTCAGATCAGTGTAAATCAGGGCCCCACAATGAAGCGCTGGAGAGCCGGTGCTCAGGGCAGGGCAGGCAGGATCCTCAAGAGGAGCAGCCACATCACAGTCGTCCTGAAAGAAAGATGATCGGAGGAGGTTAATAAATGGGTCAGAAAGTTAGTCCTCACGGATTAAGAGTAGGCGTCATCAAGGACTGGGATTCCAAGTGGTACGCCGGCAAAAAGAACTTCGCTGATTATCTCGTAGAGGATAACAAGATAAGGGAGTTCATAAAGAAAGAGCTCTACGCGGCCGGCGTTGCCAAGGTCGTCATTGAAAGAGCCGGTGAGAACCAGATCAGGGTAAGCGTACTTTCCGCAAAGCCCGGTATGGTCATCGGACGCGGCGGAGACGGTATCGACAAGCTCAGAGCAAAGCTCAAGAAGCTTACCGACAAGCAGATAGATGTTAGCATCATAGAGGTCAAGAGGCCCGACAGCGACGCTCAGCTGACAGCTGAGAACATCGCTCAGGCGCTCGAAGGCCGTGTCGCTTTCAGAAGAGCAATGAAGCAGGCCATCCAGAGGGCCATGAAGGCAGGAGCCAAGGGTATAAAGGTCGTCATCAGCGGCCGTATCGGCGGCGCCGAGATCGCCAGGAGCGAGAAGTACTCCGAAGGCAACGTTCCTCTTCATACACTTCGTGCAAATATAGACTACGGTTTTGCAGAGGCTGACACTCAGTACGGCAGGATAGGCGTAAAGGTCTGGGTCAACAACGGAACAGTTCTTGACGGAAACCTCGTACCGTCCATACCGGAAGAGAAGGAAACAAAGAGAGAGGGCAGAGAACGCAGAGACGGCCGCAGGGGCGAGCGCAGAGACCGCGGTGAGAGAAGAGACCGCGGCGAGCGCAGGAACACCAGAGGCAGCAGACCTGAAGGTCCCGAGATCAAGAAGGCTGTTAACGTCCGCAAGCGTCCCGCCAAGCCCGTAGAACCCGCAGTGGCAGATGCTCCGGCTGAGGCCGAAGCTGCTCCTGCAGAATAAGCACGGAGAAAGGAGGAGTTAAGCCATGTTAATGCCTAAGCGCGTTAAATACAGAAGGGTCCACAGAGGCAGAATGAAGGGCGTCGCCACCAAGGGCAACAAGGTCACCTACGGTGAATTCGGCCTTGTGGCACTGGAGCCCGCATGGATCACGGCGAACCAGATAGAAGCTGCCCGTGTAGCCATGACAAGATATATCAAGAGAGGCGGAAAGGTCTACATCAAGGTCTTCCCCCACAAGTCAGTAACCAAGAAGCCTGCTGAAGTACGTATGGGTTCCGGAAAAGGTGCTCCCGACCATTGGGTAGCAGTCGTAAAGCCGGGCAGAGTAATGTTCGAGATCGCAGGCGTCACCGAGGAGCAGGCCAGAGAGGCTATCCGCCTTGCAGGTCACAAGCTTCCTATCAAGACCAAGTTCGTAGCAAAGGGCGGTGAAGCGTAATGAAAATGGAAAATATCAGAAAGCTTAGCCAGACCGAGCTTATAGCTGAAGAGTCCAGGCTCAAGAAGGAGCTCTTCAATCTCAGGTTCCAGCACACCACAGGTCAGCTGGAGAATCCGGGAAAGATGAAGGAAGTAAAGAAGGATATCGCCAGAGTAAAGACCGTCATTCGTGAGAACGAATTGAAGGCGCAGGCTTAACTGAAAGGAGGATGCAAAAATGTCTGAAGAAAGAAATCTCAGAAAGACAAGGGTCGGCTTCGTAACAAGCGACAAGATGGACAAGACCATCGTAGTAGCCGTAGAAGAATCCCGCCGCCATGCTCTTTACGGTAAGTCCCAGAAGATAACCAAGAAGTTCAAGGCACACGACGAGAACAACGAGTGCCAGATAGGCGACAGAGTAGAGATCATGGAAACAAGGCCCCTCTCCAAGGATAAGAGATGGAGACTTGTCAGGATCGTGGAAAAGGCTAAGTAAGGAGGCACCAGATGATTCAGACTGAAACCAGACTTAAGGTGGCTGACAATTCCGGTGCTAAGGAATTGCTCTGCATCCGTATCCTGGGTGGTACGGGCCGTAAGTATGCCAACATCGGCGACGTCATCGTATGCGCAGTCAAGGACGCGCAGCCGGGCGGTATCGTCAAGAAGGGCGACGTCGTAAAGGCAGTTATCGTTAGATCCGCTACAGGCGCCAGAAGAGCAGACGGAAGCTACGTGAAGTTCGATCAGAACGCGGCTGTCATCGTAAAGGATGACAAGACCCCCGTAGGGACCCGTATCTTCGGACCGGTGGCAAGAGAGCTCAGAGACCGCGGATTCATGAAGATCGTATCCCTGGCTCCCGAAGTTCTGTAAGGAGGACAAGTTAATGAAGATCAGAAAGAACGACACAGTCCTCGTCATTACAGGCAAGGACAAGGGCAAGACCGGAAAGGTCCTCAAGGCCTTCCCGAAGGAAAACAGGATTATCGTTGAGGGCGTAAACATCCAGAGCAGGCACGAAAAGGCCAGGCAGGATCAGCCGGCTCAGATCGTAAAGGCCGAGGGCCCCATCGATGCGTCCAACGTAATGTATTATGACACGAAGGCCAAGCAGGGAGTCCGCATCGGATACAAGTTCGATAACGGCCACAAGGTCAGGATCTCCAAGAAGACCGGTCAGGTTATAGATTGATAGCAGGGAGGAACATAAAGTGGCAGCAAGATTAAAAGAACGCTACAAAAAGGACATTTTTCCTGCACTTCAGGAGAAGTTCCACTATAACAATGTTATGGAAGTTCCGAAGCTCGAGAAGATAACCCTGAACATGGGCCTTGGAGACTGCAAGGACAATCCCAAGCTTCTGGAGATGGCTGTAAAGGAAATGGCTATCATAGCAGGCCAGGCTCCCGTAGTCACCAAGTCCAGGAAATCCATAGCGAACTTCAAGGTAAGATCCGGCATGTCCGTCGGCTGCAAGGTAACACTTCGCGGAGACAGGATGTACGAGTTCGCCGACAAGTTCTTCAACATCGCTCTCCCCAGAGTAAGAGACTTCAAGGGCGTGAGCGCAAACTCCTTCGACGGCCGCGGAAACTACTCCATGGGCGTCAAAGAACAGCTGATCTTCCCTGAGATCGTATACGATCAGGTTGAGAAGATCAGGGGAATGGACATCGTGTTCACCACCACCGCAAAGACTGACGAGGAGGCAAAGGCTCTGCTGGAGCTCCTCGGAATGCCGTTCGAGAAGTAAGGAGGCTGCAATGGCAAAGACATCTTTAAAAGTAAAGCAGGCCAGGAAGCCCAAGTACTCCACTCAGGCTTACAGCCGCTGCAAGATCTGCGGGAGACCGCACGCGTATTTAAGAAAATACGGTATCTGCCGTATTTGCTTCAGAGAGCTGGCTTACAAGGGTGAGATCCCCGGCGTCAAGAAGTCCAGCTGGTAATTAGGAAGGAAGGAGGAAATAATCATGGCAATGACAGATCCTGTAGCAGATATGCTTACAAGAATCAGGAATGCCAATACTGCAGGACATGCAGAGGTTGACGTTCCGGCATCCAAGATTAAAAAGAATATAGCCGAGATCCTTCTTAAGGAAGGTTATATCAAGGGATACGAGGTAGTCGAGAACCCGCCCCAGAACATCATCAGGATCCAGATGAAGTACGGATATGACAAGCAGAGAGTCATCACCGGCATCAAGAGGATCTCCAAGCCGGGCCTTAAGGTCTACGCTAAGAAGGATGACGTTCCCAAGGTCCTCGGCGGACTCGGAATAGCTATCATATCCACCTCCAACGGGCTCCTCACCGATAAGCAGGCAAGAGAGCTCGGAGTAGGCGGCGAAGTGATCTGCTACGTTTGGTAACAGGGAGGTAAGAAACAAATGTCCAGAATAGGAAAACTGCCTGTGACTGTTCCTGCCGGAGTAGAGGTAAGCGTTGATCCCTCTAACCTCGTTACCGTTAAGGGCCCCAAGGGAGCTCTCAGCCAGCAGATCAGCTCACTCATCAAAATAGAAAACAAGGACGGCGTTATCAAGTTCGCTCCTGTAAACGAGACCAGAGAAGCAAACGCTCAGTCCGGTCTTGCAAGGGCGCTGGTCCACAACATGGTGGTAGGCGTATCCGAGGGCTTCTCCAAGAAGCTTGAGATCCAGGGCGTAGGCTACAGGGCCGAAAAGAAGGGCAACACCCTCGTAATGCAGCTCGGTTATTCCCACCCTGTCGAGATGCCGGATCCGGAAGGTATCACCACCGAGGTCCCCAGCCAGACAGAGATCGTGGTAAAGGGCGCTGACAAGGCGCTGGTCGGCAACTATGCGGCCGTGATCCGCGACTGGAGACCGCCGGAACCCTATAAGGGCAAGGGCATCCGTTACTCCGGCGAGCACGTACGCCGCAAAGAAGGCAAGACCGGTAAGTAAGGAGGGAGAAGGAAAATGGCTAACAGAAGCAGAAATGACAACCGTGTCGCAAGGCACGAGAGAGTCAGAAAGAACGTATCCGGAACTCCTGAAGTACCCAGGCTCTGCGTCTACAGAAGCTCTAAGAACATCTACGCTCAGCTTATCGACGACGTCAACGGCAAGACTCTTGCTGCTGCGTCCACTCTCGACAAGGACATCAAGGAGAAGGCAGCGTACGGCGGAAACAAAGAGGCTGCCAAGCTCGTAGGCGAGAAGATCGGTAAGATCGCAAAGGAAGCAGGCCACGAAGTGGTAGCTTTCGACAGAGGCGGATACCTCTATCACGGAAGAGTAAAGGAACTGGCTGAAGGCGCAAGAGAAGCCGGTCTGCAGTTCTAACAGGAGGGAGAAGACATGACAAAGAACATAGATGTCTCCAAGCTCGACCTCAGCGAATCCATCGTTAACATCAGAAGGGTCACCAAGGTCGTTAAGGGAGGTAAGAATTCCAGATTCAGCGTTACCGTAGTCGTAGGCGACAGAGACGGTCACGTAGGTCTGGGCCTGGGCAAGTCTGTTGAGATCCCCGAAGCAGTCAGGAAGGCCACCGAGGACGCCAAGAAGTCCCTCATCACCGTTCCCATGGTCGGGACCACCATCCCGCACAGGAGCCTTGGTGTGGCAGGCGCCGGCAAGGTGCTCCTGATGCCTGCTGCCGCAGGTACCGGTGTTATCGCCGGCGGCGCAGCAAGAACAGTTCTCGAGTACGCAGGGATCAAGGACATCAGAGCCAAGTCCCTCGGCTCCAGCAACGCAGGAAACGTAGCTAACGCAACACTTGAAGGACTCAAGGGCCTCAAGACCATCGAAGAGGTCTCCAAGCTCAGAGGACTCTCCAAGGAAGAGATCTTAGGATAGGAGGTAGTGCGACATGGCAGCAAAGAAGCTTAGAATAACGCTTGTAAAGAGCACCATCGGAAGCCAGCCTCATCAGAAGAAGGTAGTAGAGGCTCTCGGACTCAGAAAGATCCGTCAGAGCGTAGAGCTCGATGACACTCCGGCAACACGCGGAGCGATCTTCAAGGTCTCCCACCTTCTGAAGGTAGAAGAACTGTAAGGAGGTAACCGGATGAAACTTCATGAACTCAAAAAGCCGGAAGGCTCCACACATCACGATAAGAGAGTAGGCAGAGGAAGCGGTTCCGGTCTCGGCACCACCTCCGGCCGCGGCATGAACGGCCAGAACTCCAGAAGCGGCGGCGGCACACGCCTCGGCTTCGAGGGCGGCCAGATGCCTCTTTACAGAAGAACTCCTAAGAGGGGCTTCACCAATCACTGGAGGAAGGACTACGTAGGCGTTAACGTCGAGGCTCTCAACAAGTTCGAAGACGGCACCACAGTCACCCCCGAAGCACTCGTAGAAGCAGGCCTTGCAAAGGGCAGCGGCTACGGCATAAAGATCCTGGGCGGCGGAGAGCTCAAGAAGAAGCTCACCGTTCAGGCCAACAAATTTACAAACAGCGCTCTCGATAAGATCGCTGAGGCCGGAGGAAAGGCAGAGGTAATCTAATGGGCATGATCCAGACATTCAAACAGGCCTGGAAGATCCCCGAGATGAGGAAGAAGCTCATCTTTACGCTTATCATGCTGATAGTCTTCAGGTTTGGGTCGAATATCCCGGTCCCCGGAGTCAACAAGACGCTCCTTAAGAGCATGTTTGACGCTAACAACGCAGGACTGTTCGGACTCTTCGACATGTTCACGGGCGGATCGTTTTCACAGTTTACGATCTTTGCTCTGGGTATCGGACCTTACATTACGGCTTCCATCGTCATCCAGCTGCTCACAGTAGCCATCCCGGCTCTGGAAGAGCTGGCCAAGCAGGGCGAGGAAGGAAGGAAGAAGATCAACCAGATCACCAGATATGTTGCCATAGGACTGGCTCTTATCCAGGGCATAGGCTACACCTTCGGACTTTTCCGCAATGTACTGACCGACAGCAGTATATTAGCCAAGATCGTCATCACGCTGGTACTCGTAGCAGGCACCGCGTTCCTGATGTGGCTTGGTGAGCAAATAGACCAGAAAGGTGTCGGAAACGGAATATCCCTGCTCATCTTTGCGGGTATAGTATCCAGGATACCTACCATGATCAGCAATGCCTTCACTTACCTGTTCAAGGGCATAGCGACCACCATGAACACCATAGACGCTAACGGAAACCTTGTTCCCGTGACAGTCTACGGCGGTCCGTCGCTTCCGGTGAGACTCCTCATCGGCCTTGCGGTAGTGATCTTCGCCCTCGCGGTGGTAGTAGGAATAATCCTCATCACCGAAGGCACAAGAAAGGTGCCCGTACAGTACGCAAAGAGAGTCGTCGGCCGCAAGATGTACGGCGGACAGAGCAGCCACATACCGATGAAGGTCAATCAGGCCGGCGTCATTCCGGTCATCTTCGCGGTATCCCTGCTGCAGATCCCGATGACAGTAGCGTATTTCTGGCCGAATTCAGGCTTCTACAACTTTGTGTATAAGTACCTGTCTGCGAACGGAAACCCGGGAACCTACATCTACTTTATTTTCAACATCCTGCTGATAATAGCGTTTACGTATTTCTACGGTCAGATCAGCTTCAATCCTCTGGAGATAGCTGACAACCTGAAGAACAACGGCGGCTTCATCCCCGGCATCCGTCCGGGCAAGCCGACAGTGGAATTCATCGCTAAGATCGCCAGCAGACTGACCATAGTCAGCGCCATATTCCTTGCGATCGTAGCGTCCATCCCGACGCTCATCAGCTCGCTCACGGGAGTGTCCACCGGCTTCGGCGGCACCTCGCTGATAATCGCCATAGGCGTTGCTCTGGATACTCAGAGAGCCATCGAGACTCAGCTCGTGATGCGCAACTACAGCGGGTTCCTTAAGTAAAATAAGGTGCAAAACAATGAAGCGTGTAGTACTTTTAGGGCCTCCCGGAGTAGGGAAAGGCACTCAGGCAGAACTTATTTCTGAAAAGTATAATATGCTGCACATCTCCACCGGAGACATATTCCGCGCGAACATCAAGGAGGGCACTCCCCTCGGAAAGACCGCGAAGGAATACATGGAGAAGGGACTTCTCGTTCCGGATGAGCTGGTGTGCGATCTCGTGGAAGACCGCCTTACATGGGACGACTGCAAGGACGGTTATCTCCTGGACGGTTTCCCGAGAACAGTTTATCAGGCTGAGCGCTTCGATTCGTGGCTTAAGAGCCGCGGCGAAGACCTCAGCGTGGTCCTGGACATACAGGCCTCTGACGAGCTTTTGATCGGCAGGGCCACGGGCAGGAGAGTCTGCCCGGCGTGCGGAAAGACCTATCACATAGTGTCCAATCCGCCCAAGACCGAAGGCATCTGCGACAACTGCGGCACCGCGCTCATACAAAGAGCCGACGATGCCGAAGAGACCGTAAAGAAGCGCCTGAAGGTATACCAGGACCAGACCAGTCCTCTTATCGAATACTATACAGGTACCGGAAAGATAGCCGAAGTAGACGGCGCTCCGGGGCTTATGGAAGTGTTCGAGCAGATATGCGCCCTTCTGGGGGAGTAGGACATGATCGTAATAAAGAATGAGGACCAGATCGCTCGCATGGCAGTAGCCTGCGAGGTGGCCGGAAACCTTCTAAAGGAGCTCCGTTCCTTCATAAGACCGGGACTTACGACGAAGGACATAGACCACAAGGTCGAGGAATACATCAGAAAACACGATCAGATACCTGCGTTCAAAGGCTATGGCGGGTTTCCCGGCTCGGCCTGTGTATCGGTAAACGAAGAGATAATCCACGGGATCCCTTCCCCGAAGAAAAAGCTCAGGGAAGGGGATCTCGTAAAGGTAGACCTCGGATCGATATACAAAGGATACTATTCCGATTGTGCCAGGACCTACCCTGTGGGCAAAGTAACTGAAGAAAACGCGCGGCTTATGAAGGTGGCGGAGGAGAGCTTTTTCGAAGGACTTAAGTTCGCAAGAAAAGGCAACAGGATAGGAGACATCGGACATGCCATCCAATCCTATGTAGAAGCGGCTGGCTTCTCTGTCATCAGAGATTATGTAGGCCATGGCATCGGGAGCGACATGCATGAAGATCCTCCGGTGCCGAACTACGGTAAGCCGGGTCATGGACCCAAGCTGGTGCCGGGCATGTGCCTGGCCATAGAGCCCATGATAGCGGCGGGGAAGTATCAGGTAAAGGTTTTAGACAACGAGTGGACTGTCGTAACGACAGACGGATCAAATACCGCTCATTACGAAAACACAGTCGTCATAACAGACGGCGAGCCGCGTATACTTACCTGTTTCGACAGAGATATCGTTGCTCAGAACGCATGAAGGAGGGATGCAGTTAATGTCAAAGCTGGACAGTATTGAAGTGACCGGTACAGTGCTGGAGGCGCTGCCCAACGCGATGTTCAAGGTAAAGCTCGAGAACAATTACGAGGTGCTTGCGCATATCTCCGGCAAGATGCGAATGAACTTTATCCGCATTCTGCCCGGTGATAAGGTGAGACTTGAGCTCTCGCCGTACGATCTGACCCGAGGCAGAATAACTTGGAGAGACAAATAGTCTATCAGGAGGAGATCAAATGAAAGTCAGAAGCTCAGTAAAGCCCATCTGCGAAAAATGCAAGGTGATCAAGAGAAACGGAAAAGTCATGGTCATCTGTGAAAATCCGAAGCATAAGCAGGTTCAGGGATCAACTAAGTAAATACAGGAGGTAAAAATATGGCTCGTATAGCCGGTGTCGACCTACCCAGAGAAAAAAGAGTAGAGATAGGTCTTACATACATCTACGGTATAGGCCTCCCCACTTCCAGGGCCATCCTGGAGAAGGCGGGAGTTAACCCTGATACCAGAGTCAAGGATCTTTCTGAGGAGGAAGTCGGTGCGATCAGAAAGATCATCGATTCCGAATATGTGGTAGAGGGCGATCTCAGAAGAGAAGTTTCCCTCAACATCAAGCGCCTCATGGAGATCGGCTGCTACCGCGGCATCCGTCACAGAAGAGGTCTTCCGGTCCGCGGACAGAACACCAAGAACAACAGCAGGACACGCAAGGGTCCGAAGAAGACCGTCGGCAGGAAGAAGAAGTAGGAAGGAGGAGTGACTCATGGCACAGCAGAAGAAGAACACCGTTCGTAAGAAGAAGAGAGAACGTCTGAATGTTGAAAGCGGTCAGGCTCACATCCAGGCTTCCTTTAACAACACCATAGTGACCATTACAGACCAGAACGGAAACGCCATATCCTGGTGCAGCTCCGGATCCCTTGGCTTTAAGGGCTCCAGGAAGTCCACTCCGTTTGCCGCCCAGATGGTAGCAGACGAGGCTGCAAAGCCGGCAGTTGCCGCAGGCCTCAAGAAGGTCGAGGTGTTCGTAAAGGGCCCCGGTTCCGGAAGAGAATCCGCTATCAGAGCGCTTCAGACTGCAGGTCTGGATATCACCATGATCAAGGACGTTACACCCATTCCGCACAATGGATGCCGTCCGCCGAAGAGAAGAAGAGTGTAAGAAAGGTAGGATCATAGAAAAATGGCTGTAAACAAAGATCCCATTCTCAAGAGATGCAGATCGCTCCAGATAGATCCGAGCCACCTTGGTATCTATAAGGAATCAAGAAGAAAGAAGACACAGAGCCACAGGAAGACCAGCGACTACGGCATTCAGCTCCGCGAGAAGCAGAGAGCCAAGTTCATCTACGGCGTGCTCGAGAAGCAGTTCAGGAACACCTTTGAAAAGGCCTCCAAGAAGAAGGGCCAGACAGGTGAGAACCTCCTCGTGATGCTTGAAGAGAGACTTGACAACGTAGTATACAGGATGGGTCTTTCCACCACCAGAAGAGAAGCCAGACAGCTCGTTACCCACGGTCATTTCACCGTTAACGGCAAGAAGGTCGACATTCCTTCCTATCAGGTAAAGCCGGGCGACGTCATCAAGGTAAAGGAAAAGAGCCAGAGCTCCCCGAAGTTCAAGGAGATCAAGGAGATGTCCGTAGGTATCCCCGGATGGCTCTCCGTTGACAGAGAGAAGCTCGAGGGCAAGGTCCTTGCGGATCCCACCAGAGATCAGATAGACACCCCGATCGAAGAACACCTCATAGTCGAGCTCTACTCTAAGTAATCGACCCCCTAACCGTTAAAGTCAGCATTTGATTTGGGAGGTAAACAGAGTGATTGAAATTGAAAGGCCTGTAATCGAGAAATTCCTTTCCGATGAAGACCCCTGCTATGGCAAGTTCGTAGTCGAGCCTCTTGAGAGGGGCTATGGAAATACCCTGGGAAACAGCCTGAGGAGGATACTCCTCAGCAGCCTTCCCGGCGCCGCTGTTACTTCCGTAAGGATAGACGGAGTGCTCCATGAGTTCTCCACCATCCCGGGAGTAAAGGAAGACGTTACCGAGATCATACTCAACCTCAAGAAGCTGGCGATCTCTCTTCACGGAGACGATAAGAAGCGCGCTCTGATAAACGTCACCGGACCCTGCGAGGTCACCGGCGCGGACATCATAGCGGACCAGGATCTTGAGATAGTGAACCCGGATCTCCACATTGCCACTCTGGAGGAGAACGCGAGCCTAGTAATGGAGATAAACATCGCCAAGGGCCGCGGATATGTTCCCGCAGAGCAGAACAAGGACGAGAACACTCCTATAGCAGTGATACCCGTAGACAGCATCTACACGCCTGTAAGAAAGGTCAACTACACAGTTGAGAACACCCGTGTAGGGCAGGTAACGGACTATGAGCGCCTTATACTCGAGATCTGGACCGACGGAAGCATCGGACCGGACGAGGGCGTATCTATCGGCGCCAAGATCCTTGAGGAGCACCTCAAGCTCTTTATCGGACTGATCGACAGCACTGAAGGCATAGAGATCATGGCCGACAAGGAAGAGGACACCAAGGAGAAGGTCCTGGAGATGAGCATAGAGGAACTGGAGCTTTCCGTTCGTTCCTTCAACTGCCTCAAGAGGGCCGGAATAAACACAGTTCAGGAGCTCACCCTTAAGACCGAGGACGAGATGATCAAGATCCGCAACCTCGGAAGAAAGTCCCTGGACGAAGTAAAGAACAAGTTAGCAGAGATGGGTCTCGGCTTTGCGCCGAGCGAAGAATAGATCCACCAAGGAGGATTTGAGAAATGAATGGATACAGAAAGCTGGGCGTAAAGAGTGCTCACAGACAGTCCATGCTTAGAAATCTCGTAACGGATCTCTTCCGCTACGGCCGCATTCAGACAACTGACTGCAGGGCCAAGGAAGCCAGAAGAGAAGCCGAGAAGATGATCACCATTGCGAAGAAGGGCGACCTT
>JAFRYI010000016.1 GCA_017437745.1 Bacillota bacterium | reverse complement strand
GGGTGAGGCTTTCTGATAAGGCACACGGACGACTGCTGGACGCTCTTGAAATACGGCCTCAGTTGATCCTTGTCAAGCCACTCGTCTACTTCTTCCGTTCCCACAAGATCGCTTACGATAGCCAGCGTGTAGCCCCTTTTATAAAGTTCCTTTACTGTCTCTATTCCTCCGTCGGTGACGACGCGCTCGCCCTTGGTCTTTCTGTAGGCGTAGGTCATCTCCGCGGCGTGCTCAAGGACGCGTTCCTTCGGGAAGTCGTAGGCCAGCCATCTGGTCCACAGAACGTCCACGGGCGCCTCGCAATAGAAATGCAGAGCCCACTCGCGGTACTTGTCGTAACGCGGCTCTATGACGTTGTGGTAGAACTCCTCCGGATCACCTTCTACGCCCAGGCAGTTTGCTATAACCGCCATGGCCTCCCTCTGGTAGGCTTCGTCTTTTCTGATCACCCTGAACGTATCTCCCAGGTCTATGAACAGTGTGTCTATGTTCTTCATCTGACACCTCCGAGTATCGGAATATCAAGTATGTCTACAAAACGATGGACTATGTAGTCCGGGCGGTTCTCGTCGGTTATGACGCTCTTTGCGAGCTTCTTCTCGCTTATGAACAGGATGTTGGCGCCTATGCCCGCTGCAATGGCACCGGTTATGTCTCTGTTCAGGTTGTCCGCGACGGAAGCGCACTCTTCGGGCTTAAGGCCAAGCTGCTCGCATGCCATATGGTACGCTCTGGGATCCGGCTTTCTGATGCCGCATACCGGCGAGAGCACCAGCGCGTCGAAGTAATCGTCCAGCCTGTCGTCCTTAAGCCAGTCCTGGATCTCGGTCTCGCCTATTAGGTTGGAGATTATGCCCAGCTTGTAGCCTCTGGCGTGCAGGACCTTTATGACTTCTCTGCCGCCTTCCACCACGCAGCGGAAACCTTTCACCTGTCTGTACTGATAGGTAAGCTCGTGGCAGATCTTCTCCATCTCATCCGCGGGCATCTCCGGCAGGAGCCATTTGTTCCACAGCTCGAAATCGCTGCTCTCGCAGCATCCGGGAAGCGCCCAGTCCCTGTAGGGAACATAGCGTTCCTCCACCATCTCCAGGAAAGCGTCGGCGTCTTCATAGCCGGCCAGTTCCGCCATCCTGCGCTTTGCCTTTTCCTGATGCGACGGAAGATCGTAAGCTATCCGCAGCGTTCCGCCGAGATCGAAAAACACACCTTTTATCTCTGCCATTTCGTTACCTCACTTGAGCGGCGGGAACAGGTCCAGCAGCTCCGGAATGGACTTTATCTTGTAATCCGGAAGCACGGTAGGAGCCTTGCCTTCGCGGTCTGCCGTTCCGGCGTCCTCGAACAGCACCATGGCGCCGAATCCGGCATCCTTTGCGCCCTCTACGTCGCGTACGGGGTTATCTCCAACGTAAGCGCACTTCTCCGGATCGGAGCCGATGCAGCGCGCACCCAGAAGATATATCGCCGGGTCCGGCTTGCGGAGCCTTACCTTAGAGGACAGGATGACCGTCTTGAAGCAGTCGGCAACGCCGTCCCTGCACATCCAGTCGGGGATCTCCGTCTCGGTAACGGTGTTAGCTATTATTCCAAGCTTGTAGCCGCGGCGGACCAGCTCTCTGAGTGTCTCCAGAGTACCTTCGTGAACTACTCTTCTGCCGTCGTGGTCTCTCCACAGACGGGTGAGTCTGGCTGCGTTGGGGGCAACTACCTCCGCGGGATAATCCGGAAGCAGGTACTGCAGCCACAGTTCCATCTCCGAAACGTCCAGAAGTTCCGTCTTGGCCCACTTACGGTATCTGTTCCAGTTAGCGGTAAGCTTTTCGAAGAACGTGTCGTGATCTTCCCTGGCACCTACAAGCTCCATAAGTTCTTTCTCGGCAGCGGCAGCGAATTCCGGATCCTCCACCACATAGCGAAGAGTTGCGCCTACATCGAAGAATACTGTGTCGATAGTGTTAGTCATTTTGTTTCCCTCCATTGCTGAGCGTTTTCCTTTTTTATGATCTCCGGTATCTCCGTAAGCTCGGAGATCTTGCAGTCCGGTTCGTAACCTGCGTTCTCCAGCCCTTTGTCCCTGTGGGCGGTGTTGGGCTCGCTTATCCTTATCATCAGCTTCCAGCCGGCGTTCCTTGTGCCGCGGACATCGCGGGATATCGTGTCTCCCACGTAGCAGAGCTCGTCGGGCCCAAGCCCCAGCTTCTGCTCCGCGATCCGGAATATCTCCGGCGATGGCTTTCTTATACCTGTTGCGGCGGAAGTCACCACGCAGTCCATAAGATCGTCTATTCCGTATTCCGCAAGAAAATGCGGCACCACGGAGCGTGATATTATATTGCTTATGATGCCGAGTTTAAGCCCCATCCCTTTAAGCTCCAGCATGGTCTCCTTAAGACCGGGACGCCTCATCACCATGGGCCTTTCGTAGTCGTAAAGGAAACTGAGTTCTTCCGCGATCGGTTCCAGGACCTCTTCGCTGATTCCCATGCCCTTAAAGTAGTACGCGCTCCATATCTCTGCGGGCGGGAACTCACGCAGAGTCTGTTCCGATACGGCTTTATACTCCTCGGCGTTTACGGGAAGGACCTCGGCCAGTTCCTCCGGACTTACCGGAAGTGTTATGCCGTAGTCCGCGAGTCTGCCGGTTATGCGCTCCGCGAACCACAGACCGCGTCCCGGCGGGACGGTGCCGCGGTGGAGAGTTCCGCCCAGATCGAACAGTACAGCCTTGATCATACTAGTGTTCTCCTTTGTGTTTTAAGTCGGTATTCCGATAAACTCAAACGTTTGCGTTATTCTCTAAACATAATTTACCCTATTTGTTTCGTAAGGTCAAGTCCAAATTACTGTAATTCTATTATATCCAATCATCCGCAAGACTGCTCCGAATGCATTTACGGGACTTTGCGGATCATTTTCCGGCAACGCTGTCAAACGTTGTAATCTTAGTATTTATTGGGTTTTTCCGCTTTATGGTCCGGTCTCATCGCTGCCTGTCTGAAAAAACCGCTGCACTTTTAAGTTTTATATTGCTTTTTCGTAAATTTTGTTTTAAAATATTTGCGTAAAGTGTACGAAAATTTTCGGCGCGAGGTATTTATCATGAAAAGCGTAACCATAAAAGACGTAGCCAAGGCGGCCGGAGTATCCTACTCCACTGTATCCAGAGCCCTTTCCGGCAGTCCGGAGATCAGCGAGGCAACACGCGAGCGCATCATACAGATCTGCAAGGAAATGAACTATACTGCCAACACCGTTGCCAGAGCAATGGTAATGAAGAGCACCAAGCTCCTAGGTATCATCCTCCCCAGCATCAACAATCCGTTCATGTCCGAGATGGCTTACCACATAGACCGTCAGGCACGCGCGCGCGGCTACAACATAATCCTCTGTAATTCCTCCGGAGATCCCGAACAGGAATGCGAACAGTTTGAGCTCATGATAGGACGCCAGGTGGACGGAGTATTGCTGCTTCCTGCGCTTGCCGACAGCTACGCAATGCTGCATCCATACCTGAGCCGCATCCCAACCGTATTCGTAGGAGACAACCTCCGCGAAGCGCCGGAGAGCTACGTTTCCGTCGACAACTTCCGAGGAGCGCAGCTCGGCGTGGAATACCTGTACGGGCTCGGTCACCGCGACATACTCTACTTCGGACGCAGACGCGGAAGCACCACACATCAGCTCAGGGCCGAGGGTTACGCGGCGGCATGCAGGGAGCTGGGCATCAGAGAACAGTACTGCAACAACATGTTCTCGACCACCAGCGTCAAGTACGGCTACCAGCAAGCCATGCAGCTGTTCCAGCAGGAACGCGGCTACACCGCCATATTCGCGGCTACAGACACCAACGCTCTGGGCATAATGCAGGCTGCCGAAGAGCTTGGAATCGACATCCCCGGGGACATCTCCCTGCTTGGCTTCGACAACATCCGCGACAGCGGACTGCCCCGCATAGACCTCACCACCATAGAGCAGCCCAAGAAGCTGCTCGCTTCCGTGGCAGTCGACATCCTTCTGGACAAGATCACCAACGAACTGTCCGGATACTCTCACAGGATAATCTCCCCCGCTCTCGTGGAAAGAGCGTCGTGCAGACGCATATAGCACGCTTTTAATAATTCAAGGTACGATAAACGGCCTGACGCGCAGTGCGAAAGGCCGTTGTTTTTTTATTTATTATCGATCATACCCTTAACTATTGGGTATACATCGTAAATGTCACTGATAAGATGATCCGGCTCGAACTCGCGGACTACTCCGCAGTCCTTCTCGCGGGTCAGTTTGGATCCTATCTGTATCGCGCAGGCGAAACCGGCGCGCTTGGATCCGATTATGTCTCTGGAGATCGTATCGCCAACGTACACGCAGTCTTTGGGATCTACCTGAAGCTGGTGGGTCGAGACATAGAAAATGTCCGGCAGAGGCTTTCTGAGTCCTGTGACGGATGAAAGAGTAACATCCGCGAAATAATCTCTTATTCCGTACTCCTTCAGGCTGTCGAACACCTGATACATCGCAGCGGTATTGCTTATGATGCCCAGCTTTAACCCAATGTCCTTAAGGCCCTGCAGCATGTCCGCAACACGCGGACGCAGGGCGCGGTGATAGTGGGTAACTTCCCACATGTGCGCTATCGGCTCGCACAGCGGCTCCAGCACTTCGCGCGGGAATCCGAAGCTTTTGAGAGCGTAGTCGCGCCAGATCGGGACAGGTTTAAGCTCCACATCTGACGCGTCGCGGAACGCGCTGTATTCCTTCCATCCGTCGTCGACGCGGCGTTTCAGTTCCTCCCGGTCCACACCGGTATCAAGACCGGCCTCTTTAAGCATCTCATCGAGCTTGTCGATGGCCGCCCATTCCGACCCGCTGTCTACAAAGATATCCTCGAGCGTGCCGCCCATATCGAACATTACAGCACTTATCATCTGAAACTCCTCTCATCCGCGACGGATGTATTTTTTGTATTCCGGTTCTTCTTCCTTCGGCGTCTTCGGCCTGTGATCCCTCTTGTAAAGACGGTAGAAAACTATCAGACCGAGGACCAGAGGAATGATGGCGAACCAGCAGAAGAATGTAATGAATTCGGGCATGGACCCCGTGCCCTTAAGCATGAACGCCATGGTTATGACAGAAGCGGCCGCGAGCAGCGCCAGCCATATGTATGTGCCAAGCATAAGGCGTTTGTCTGAGAACCATCTGTGCAGCAGCCATCCGATCAGAAGCGCCGGAAGACTGCATATTATCGATCCTGTCAGGTTGCCCAGGACCAGCGGCCAGCCGTCCGTTACCGGATGCAGCCAGTCGACGATGAAGTAGAACGACGCGTACTGTATGGCGAAGAACAATATGGCAAGGCAGAAAGTGTAGATCAGAAAACCGCTCTTGGGCTTTCCGTTCTCCGTGAACAGGAAAGTGCTCCAGAACTTTTTACTCCTTGCTTCACTCTTCTGCTTTCGTTCCTGCTGTCTTCTCTCCCTCTCGAAAGAGTCCAGTCCGTCTTCGGGTCTTGCCATACCTTTCCTTTTTCACACGATACCGCGAGACGGGCAGCAACGTGTCCGCCCCGCGGCATTTGTAAAGCGTCAGACAGCTATTATCTAGCTATGTTCGGGTTCTGGCTGAGCCAGTAGTTCCACATGTCCTGAGCATCCAGGAAGAGGTCGTAGATGGCCTTCAGATCCGGCTCCAGAGCGTTGAGCTCCTTAAGAGTCATGTCGTTCTTCTTGTCCTTTACGTCGTCACGTACGGGCCAGTTTCCTTCCTTCTGGAAGGGCTTGAATCCGCCGCTGTTGCCGTCCGCACCGCCGGTGACGAATCTGATGAACAGACGTGCGCCGGCCGGGTGCTTGCAGTTGTTTACAAGATACATGTACTCGAGGTTCTGCAGTCCGTTGTACGGATTGAGGACTATCCATGCGATCTTGTATCCGGAATCATCGCGGTTGGTGATCTTTCCTGCGGAAGCAAGAGCGAATGCCGGGTCGTCCTTGGTGGAGTTGTTGACCGCAGCTACCAGCTCGTCGCCGTCGCCGATGAACGTTATCTTCATCTGGGAGAATCTCCACAGGTACTCAACGCCTGCGTTCTTCTCGGGGACCGCGAAATTGAACTTGCTTGCATCGTAGGTGTACTCAAGATCCTTGCCGTATACTGCCTTGTAGTCCGCAGCCATCTTGTCCGCGTTGGCTATGAAGCTTGCGAAGATGGAGAGGTATGCGGTCTCGGAACCGATCTCCTTGGTAAAGAGTCTGTACTTCTGATTGCCTGCGTCATCCTTTTCGATCAGCTGCCACCAGCTGTTGATGGGCTGTCCGTCCGGGAATGCCTCGGTATTGTAATACCAGAAGGACTGAGACGCATAGAGCGGATAACCGTACTTAAGCAGGTCCTTGCTGATGTGGGCGCAGATGTCCTTGGGATAGAACGGAGCGATTATGCCTTCCTCGTAATACTGATAGAACACATCGCCGTTAACGTCCTTTACCTGAAGCACATCGCCCAGAACGTTGTTAGCTCTGGCTTCCTGTACGCACTTCTGAAGTACTTCGTCGTTGTCCAGGTCCATGATCTCCACGGTAAGTCCGGGGAATGCCTCTTCGAACGTTTCCTTGTCCTTGAGCATCTTGGAGGATGTAGCGTAGATGTTGATAGCGCCGCCGTCCTTCAGTTCTTCCTTGGCCTTTTCGTAGAGCTGTTCGTCGGTCATGTCGCTCCACTCATCGTAGATCGGACCGAAGAATTTGGAGTCGTCCTTTCCGGGGGCGGGCTCCACGTTGTTGTTGTTTCCGGGCGTGGTATTGCTGCCTCCGTTGTTAGCCGGTGTGCCGCAAGCGGCAAGACCGATGACCATGCACAGTGCCAGCACCAATGCCAATGCTCTGCGTGTCTTCATGATTAATCTTCTCCTTTCATGAAATGATCCAGCTGTCTTTTGCGTTATGGACTTTATAATCAGCGGGCGCGCTTTATCAGGCGCGTGGTCTCCGCGTTATAAACATTGATCTTTTCCGGAGCTACTGTTACGTAGACCTCCTGGTCCAGCTTGTAGTGCGCAAGGCCTATCTGCTTGGACAGGAAGTGGCTGTCGCCCTTCTTAAGAGATACAAGGGTCTCCGAGCCCGCGGGCTGGTTGGAATATACCTGAACAGGTATGCGGCCTGCGCCCGGCTGGGTATCGATGTGTATCTGCTCCGGTCTTATGGCCACCACGCAGGCGAACTCGCCTTCGGGTATGGTCTCGTTCGTAAAGTCCTGCTCGTCGAATACGTAATCTTCCAGCTCGCAGCTTACGTACATCTTAGAGCCCTCCCTGCGGGCCTTGCCCTCCAGGAAGTTGATCCTGGGATTGCCTATGAAGTCCGCTGCCTGAAGGTCTATCGGGTTCATGTACAGCTCCATGGGAGGAGCTACCTGGCTCAGCTCGCCGGCCTTGAACAGCGCTATCTTCGTGGACATCGTAAGCGCTTCCACCTGGTCGTGAGTAACATATATGATCGTGGTCCCCAGCTCCTTATGGATGCGCTGAAGCTCCGATCTCATGTCTACCCTCAGCCTTGCGTCCAGGTTGGAAAGAGGCTCGTCCAGAAGCAGAAGCTGAGGATTGGAAGCAACGGCTCTTGCTATTGCCACACGCTGCTGCTGTCCTCCGGAAAGCTCGTTGGGATAGCGGTCTATGTACTCTTCTATCCTCATCATGCGGAGCGCATCCTGTATCCTTTTGTTTATCTCTTCCTTGGAGAGTTTCTTGATCTTAAGGCCGAATGCTATGTTCTCGCGGACGGTCATGTGCGGCCACAGCGCGTAAGACTGGAATACCAGGTTAAGGCCTCTTTTGCTGGGCGGAGCGAAATAAGCGTCGGCTGCGTTTATTATCTCCTCGCCGTCTATGGTCATCGTTCCGTTCTGAGGCTTTTCAAGACCGGATATCACACGCAGCGTCGTGGTCTTTCCGCAGCCGGAAGGTCCCAGCAGCGTCATGAAATCTCCGTCCTCTATCACCAGGTTTATATCCTTCAGGACGTGATTTTCGCCGTAGTATTTATCTATGTGTTTGAGTTCTATTCTGCTCATCTTGCACCTTCCTTATGATTACCAGGACTTACCGATATCGGCTCCGAAGCGGTTAGCCACTATGTAGCAAACGAGTATGAACAGCAGCACGCATACCGAGATGGCATCCGCCATCTGGTTCATTCCGTCCTGCGAGTAAGTGAACGCCAGGTACGACATCGTCGTGGTGCGTTTATCCATCATGATTATTATCAGATCCAGTTCCTTGGCTATGCTGATGAACGTCAGCATGAATCCGGAAATGAATCCGTTCTTGGCAAGCGGGAGGACTATCCTGGAAAGCTTCTTCCCGAATCCCGCTCCGTTGATCTCCGCGGCTTCCTCCAACTCCACGGCTATCTGCATCATGTTAGCGGTTCCCGACCGGCTTGCGAACGGGAAGTGTTTCACGACGCTGGTAAGGACTATCAATGTGAAAGTACCGTATAACGTCGGAATGAGCCCTCCGAGCCTAGGCTGGCTGAACATGGCAACATACATGGACGAGAACGCTATGCCGCTCATCAGGTAAGGTATGAACACCAGCTGCTCGGTGAGTCCGCCGAACCACTTTCCGCGCCCCCTTGTTGTTATGTAGCCAAGGAACTGACCGCAGAAGGCGGTTATCACGGATGCTATCACGGTAAGCCTGATGGTGTTCCAGACTGCCTTTCCGAATTCGGGATTGTGGAATATTCCCACATAGCTCGTATAGTAAGGAGCCAGCTCCGAATCCGTGCCTATCCAGTTGTACAGCGTAAGGTTGGACGCCGCGTAGCCTGCACCGGTGTTGATCTGGAACGTTTCCATGACCAGAACGAACATCGGCATTACCATTGCGAAAATAAGGAACAGAGATACGAATATGAGAAGCGGTACCCTCGCCTTTCCGAGACGCATCGGATTGGTGCGTCCGCCTTTGCCGCCTATCGTGGCGTAGCTCTTGCGGACACCGACGATGCGCTGGTTCGCGAAGATGATCAGGGCAGCCAGAGCGATCAGGATGATGCTCATGGCAAATCCAACGTTCTGCGGGCTGCCGTTGATGAAGTTCTTCATCTTTGTGGCAAGTGTAAAGTAACCTATGCGGTTGCCCAGGTTGGCGGCTACGCCGTAGGTGCCTATCGACTTGCTGAGTGTCATTACTATAGCGGATAGAACACTCGGAAGTACGAGCGGTATCGTTATCGACTTAAGTATCTGAGGTTTTGTGGCACCGCAGATCTCGCCCATCTCCTCCAGCTCGGAGTTTATGGAGCGCAGAGCCGACTGCACATGGATGTACGAGAAAGCGTAGTAGTGCAGCGACATGCAGAGGACTATGGCCACGGGGCCGTAAGCCAGCCAGTCCGGAATGTGCAGACCCAGGCCCTCCAGAAAGCCCGAGGAACCTGACGTGCTGTTCCGGAATACCGCCAGCCACGACAGCGACTTGCACCAGGATGGGATCATGTAAGGGATGACCACCAGCATTCCCAGAAGCTTCTTGCAGGGAATGTCGGATCTTGCGACCAGCCAGCCCAGAACGCTTCCCAGCGGAACACTGACAAGCACGGTGAAGAACGCTATGATGACGGAATGCTTAAGCGGGATCCACAGTGTGGCGCTGGACATCGTACCTGTAAGCAGGTACTTCCAGTAGTAGAGGGTAAACTCACCGACCTTGGCGCCCGGAATGCGGCGCAGCTCGCCTTTTGCCACGGTGAACGTGGAAGCGATCATCTGAAGAAGAGGGATCACTATCAGGCAGAACAGGATGATAAGGCTGATCGCTACAACGATATTGAACGGGTTCTTTATAACGCTGAGGATCTGATTCTTAAGCCTGGTCTTGGTGAGGGGATGACGCGGTTTGCTGGATTTCACGTCTTGTCTCCTTTCTAACGAAAACGTATCCGTTCATTTAACTCGTTTAAATTATAACAAATTGGCGTAACGCGTCAACAAAAATGCCAAAAAGAATATGCGTTTTATGGGACATTCTACTAAAAATAACATTTTACACCGATAAAATGTGAGGTCCCGGCGTTTTCAGGCAGTAAATCACGATTTTTGTCTGCGCATATTGTTGCGCTAATATAGCGTAATTTACGCAAATTTACGCAAATTATTGGTCCTGCAATGGTTATTACGGAACTTTCCGTCATAAAAGGACGCCCTAAGCGGACGTCCTTCGTATGTTTCTTATTCTCTTTTCATGTATTCAGCCGCTGTTTATTTGTAAAGATCCGGCTTTTCCATGGTCTCGACCTTAAAGAACTGCGACGTTCCTCTGGAGGCATTGAGAGCGTCTCCGGCGACGCAGGCAACGTAGCCGTCCCAGGACGAAGGTCCCGTAAGCTTTCCGGCATGTATGGATTCGACCCACTTTATCATCTCTATGTCGTAGGCCTCTATGAAGCGTTCTTTCCAGTCCGTCATTATAGGCATGCATTCGGCAGGAGCAACACTGTCCCAGCCAGCCGGCCTGTTCCTGCGCACCACGGCGTAGGGGTCCGGAAGCTTAACGGTGCCGTTCTCGCAGACGACCTCGCACTGGATGTCGTAGCCGTAACCGTCGGCCACCTGGACTTCCACGTCTATGAAGCAGCCCTTCTTTGTTCTGAGAAGGACCACCTGCGGGTTGTCGTAACCCTTGTTGGAGTTCGCGCTCTGGCGTACGCGGACGCACTGCGCGTCTTCGTACTCGTCGCCCAGCAGCCAGCGGCAGATGTCCAGTTCGTGTATCGCCACGTTAGTTATTCCGTTCTCAGTCTTAAAACCGGGGCCCTGGGACACGTTCCTGTGGCAGGCCTTGATCAGCAGCGGCGCGCCTATCTCGCCGGAGTCGATTATGCGCTTCATCTCCGCGTATCCGCGGTCGTAGCGGCGCATGAATCCTACCTGCACCATGCGCTTGCCTATTTCAAGCTCCCTGTTGATTATGTCCTCGCAGTCCTTGGCGTTCTGGGAGAGCGGCTTTTCGCAGAAGCACCACTTCTCGTACTTCAGAGTCTCCATCACATAATCATGATGAGTGGGGTCTATGGAAGTGATGACTACTGCTTCCACTTCCGGGTCCGCTATCATGCCCTTGCAGTCGTTTCCGAACGAACGTATGCCGTACTTCGCGGCCAGGTCGTCAGCGGCGGCCGGCACGTAGTCGCTTACGGCGACGACTGTAGCTCCGGGGACCGTATCGATTATGCGGCGGCAGTGATCCTTGCCTATGGCTCCGCATCCAACTATTCCTATCTTAAGAACCTTATCCAATTTATTGCCTCCTTATGGTGTGTTGGTCTTTATCTTTTATCTCGATCAGAACTTGAGCGTATCCTTGACGTGATCCAGATGATCCTTGTAGGCTGCGGTGTTTCTGGGGTTCTCGCTCACCTCGGTGTCGCCTACCCTCCACCAGGAGCCGTAGCCCTCGGTCATGGACTTAGGCAGAACACGTATGTCGAAGAGCACCGGTACGCCTTCTATGTTCTTGGCTTCCGCTATCGCCGCGCGAAGCTCGTCCAGCGTACGGATTGTATAGCCCTTGCAGCCGTAGCCTTCCGCTATCTTGGCGAAGTCCACAGGCATGAACTTTCCGGAATGTGCTCCGTCCTCGCCGCGGAACCTTAGCTCCGTGCAGAGAGTATCGTTGCCGTGGCCAACCTGCAGGTTGTTTATGCAGCCGAAGCTTGCGTTGTTGAACAGACAGATGTTTATCTTCTTATGCTCCTGAAGCGCGGTAAGCATCTCGGAATGCAGCATTATGAAACTTCCGTCGCCCGCCATGGCGTAAACGTCGTGATCCGGCACCGCGTACTTAACGCCCAGCGCTCCGGACACCTCGTAGCCCATGCAGGAGTACCCGTACTCCATATGGTAAGTATCTACGGCCTTAGGCCTCCACATACGCTGCATGTCTCCGGGAAGAGATCCGGAAGCTCCTATTACTACATCCTCGGGGTCTATGCACTC
>JAFRYI010000015.1 GCA_017437745.1 Bacillota bacterium | reverse complement strand
CCGGACGCGCAGTGGACCGTTCTGGACCGCGGCAGCCACTACTCCACCTACATGTATTCCGGCAACGCGGAACAGATGGGATCCATAGGAATAGCGCTCCCCGTGCTGTTCTTCCTTGTCGCCGCCCTCGTATGCCTTACCACCATGACGCGTCTCGTGGACGAGCAGCGCGGCCAGATAGGAATATTCCGCGCCCTGGGATTCTCCAGGGGAGCCATAACAGGCAAATACGCCGCGTACGCGCTTGCCGCGTCGCTTTCCGGCAGCATCATCGGAATGGCCGTAGGAATGGCCATATTCCCCATCGTCATATACGAGACATGGCGCCTGATGTACGATCTTCCGCCCAGGATAATGGTCCATCCCCCGCTCTACATAGCCATTTGCGTCCTGTCGTTCGCGATGCTGATGTGCGGCGTTACCGTATACGTAGTAAACAAGAGCCTTAAGGAGCAGCCCAGCCAGCTGATGAGGCCAAAGCCGCCCAAGAACGCGAAAAAAGTCATCCTGGAGAAGATACCCTTCATCTGGAACAGGTTCTCGTTCACGGGAAAGATAACCGCCAGAAACCTCATCCGCTACAAGGCAAGAGCCCTGATGACTATAATCGGCGTCGCGGGATGCACCGGTCTTCTTGTTCTCGGATGGGGCATAAAGGATTCCATACAGGACATTGTAAACATACAGTTCGGAGAGATCTACAACTACGACTACACCGTAAACATGGAAGGCGACGAAAAGATAGACGACCTTATCGAGCTCCTTAAAAAGGACGACGCCAACGAAGCCGTGGCTCCCTACATGACCTACGCCAGCAAAGCGTATCTGGACGGCAGCGATGCCGCCATAAACGTAGTGGTGATGGACGCCCGCGACGGCAACGACATGCTCAACTTAAGAGACGCATTCAGTAAGGAGCCGCTGCGCATACGCAACAGCGGAGTCGTTGTCAGCGAAAAGTTCTGCAGGCTCCACGGCATAAAGGACGGAGACGTGATAACCATAGAATCCGCTTCCGGTCTTAAGGCGCAGGTCCGCGTGAACGCCGTGTTCGAGCTGTATTTCCAGCACTACATCTACATGTCGCAGGACTACTACGAAAGCGTCTTCGACGAGCCCGCGCATTACAATTCCATAGTAATACGCAACAGCGAAGAGACCGCGGCGGAGATAGAAGAGCAGATAAGCGGGACCGAAGGCTACGAGAGCATAATGGACTTCTCAGGCCTTACCAATCAGTTCACAAACATGATCTCTGCTCTGGATTTCATAATACTTGTAGTCGTGCTTACGGCCGGCGCTCTGGCGTTCGTGGTGCTTGTAAACCTTACGCAGGTGAACATCAGCGAGCGCATACGCGAGATCGCGACGCTTAAGGTGCTGGGCTTTCACGACACGGAGGTGGACTCCTATCTGTTTAAGGAAATACTGCTTCTGTCCGTCGCCGGTGCCATTCTCGGAATGCCGCTGGGCAGGCTGGAACATCACTTCATCATGAACATCATAAGCATGGAGATGGTAATGTTCGGGCAGACCGTAAAACCGCTCAGCTATCTTATGGCATTTGCCATAACCATAGGATTTACGGTACTGGTCCTGCTGTTCACCAAGATACCGCTCAAGAAAGTGCAGATGGTGGAATCGCTGAAGTCCGTGGAATAGCACCGGTGTCTTCAATATCCGGCGCTCCGGGATCTCCGCCGGACTTACGTCCGGGCTTAATGCTCTTGAGATGTCTCCTTCTTTAGTGTATAATTGTTCAGATAACATGCCCTGTAACGGGAGTTTTTGAATGAGCGAAAAAAAGACCGCAGTCCTGATACCCTGCTACAACGAAGCAGCCACCGTTGAAAAAGTCGTAATGGACTTTAAGCGCGCGCTTCCGCAGGCGGAGATATACGTATACGACAACAACAGTACCGACGGCACGGACGAGATCGCCCGCAAAGCCGGCGCCGTCGTTCGTTACGAGAAAAAACAGGGCAAAGGCAACGTGGTCCGCAGCATGTTCCGCGACATAGACGCGGACTGCTACATAATGACGGACGGCGACGACACCTACCCCGCGGAAAGCGCCCCGGAAATGGAGAAGATGATCCTTTCCGGCGAGGCGGACATGGTGATAGGCGACAGGCTCTCGTCCACCTACTTTACGGAGAACAAGAGAGCCCTGCACGGCGTCGGAAACAAGATGGTCCGCAGACTCGTCAACCGCATGTACAAAGGCGGGCTCCACGATATAATGAGCGGACTTCGCGCCGTAAACAGGGACTACGCCAAGAACTTCCCAGCCATATCGGACGGTTTCCAGATAGAGACGGAGATGGCGGTCTACGCTCTTAAGCGCGGCCTTACCATAAAGGAAGTCGTGATCGAATACCGCGACAGGCCGGAAGGCAGCGTCTCCAAGCTCAACACCGTAAAGGACGGGATCAAAGTCCTTGCAATGATCGCCAGACTCAGATCGAAATACTGATCCGGAAGTCCTCTGACACAAACACTACTTATGCAAAAGATCAAAAAGCTTATAAAAATAGTCTTCTCCAAGGAGTTCATTCTTCAGGTAATTAAGTTCGGCATAGCCGGCGGCACCACGTCCATAATAGACTGGGGCGTGCTTGCGATATGCGTAAGACTGCTGCACATGGACTCCATGCTGTCGAACGTCTTCGCGTTCGCCATCTCCGTCACCTACAACTACTGGGCCAACGCCAAGTTCGTGTTCGACTTCGACAACAGCAAAGGCAAGAAGCGCGTGTTCATAACATTCGTGTGCCTTGCCGCCGTAGGCTTCGGCATCAACGAGCTGGTAATGTGGATCGGAAACAAGATCCTGCACTACGACCCGCTCATCGTTAAGGTAGCCGGAATAGCACTGGCCGCCATATTCAATTTCTTCTCCAGAAAGCTGATACTCGAAAAGAAGAAGCCGGCGGAAGAGATCCCGGAAGAAGCCGGTAAAGCGGAAACGGCGCCTGAAGAATAATGAAGAACACTCTGGTCAACGACGGCTCCCTGCTGGCTAAGATAAGCAAATACATACTTCTGGCGCTTCCGTTAAGCTTCGTGGGCGTTACGATGGACAACGACCTATGGTTCACCATCAACCACGGACGCTACATACTGGAGCACGGCTTTACGAACATAGAACCGTTTACGGTCCACGAAGGCCTTGCCTTCAGCTTCGAGAAATGGCTCACCTGCATAACCTTCTATAAAGTCTACGACTGGTTCGGCAAGGTGGGCATGTTCTTCTTCATCCTGCTGATCTTCGTGATCATCATCTGGCTGTTCTACCGGCTCTGCCTGCTCTTCTCCGGAAACAACGAAAACATGAGCGTGCTGTTCACGTGCGTAAACATGTGCTTTTTAGGCTACAACTACATACGCACCAGACCGCAGATATTCAGCTACGTATTCCTTCTGGCGGAGCTTTTATGCCTTGAAAAATACGCCCGCACCGGGGACATAAAGAAACTGTATCCCCTGCCCCTGCTGGCGCTTTTATACATGCAGTTCCACTCTACGATGCTGCCCATATTCTTCATAATGATACTGCCCTACCTGTGCGACTTCGGATGGTTCAGGCTCCTGGGCGTAGAAGGCAGCAAGTACAAGAAGTGGCCCCTGCTGGCGGCTTTCGCGGCATGCGCCGCGGCGAGCCTGATAAATCCCTACGGCATAAGATCCTTCGTGTATCTTATCAACTCGCTGAACGACGGCGGACTGCTGTCCAACATCAACGAGGTGAAACGCTCCGGAATATGGGACCTTCTGGACTGCAGCGGAGCGGTCCTGGGATGCCAGCTGGTATACATAGTTCTTCGGTTTACCCGGAAAGAAAAGTTCCCGCTCAGGTACTTCTTCATACTGGCAGGGACCTTCGCCATGGCCCTTTACGGCATACGCAACAACGCTTTCATGATCCTGATGGGCGGCGCGGTCTGCGCGTTCGAGCTCAGAACCGTCGCCACCGGCTACAATTTCGTCCCGGTCGTAAAGAAGCTTGCCGCCGCGGGAGCGCTGATATCCATGCTGTGGTGCGTATTCTACCCGGGCTACGACATAATGCACTCTACCTACGCGTGGAAAGCCATGGACGCTTTCAAGGAGATGCACCCGGATACCAACGTCCGTCTGTACACGGACTTCAACTGCGGATCCTACGCGGAATGGCTTGGCTATCGCTGCTACGCGGATCCCAGGGCGGAGGTGTTCTTAAAGTCCATCAACGGCAAGGAAGACATACTTGCGGAAGTCTGGGACAGCATGCACAGCCGGATCACCGCTGCGGAGATGCAGGAAAAGTACGGCTTCGATTACTGGCTGGTCCAGGAAGACCGCTCGATGGACTACCAGCTAAGATACAAGAGCGACTACAAACTTCTCCTGCACGAAGACGGATACAAAGTTTACGAGTATATAAAAAATGATTGAACTTACGCGCGCAATGGGGTAAAATACCCTTTGTCCGTGGGGCGTTAGCTCAGCTGGGAGAGCGCAAGGTTCGCAATCTTGAGGCCAGGGGTTCGATCCCCCTACGCTCCACCAAATGGAAAAGGAGGTCAAAAGACCTCCTTTTTTCTTTACTGTGAAATCATAGCAGAGGGATCGGACCCGAAGGGGCATCAGGGGCCTGTGGACCCTGATGGTCCGAGCACGCCGATCCTAACCTTTATACAGCTCCACCAGTATGTCCGCGCACTTCTCTATTCCGAAGGACGCGCTGTTAAGGCTTATGTCGTAGTTCTCCGCGGCGCCCCACTCGGAGTCCGTATAGAGCTGGTAGTAAGCCTTGCGGCGCTTGTCCTTGTCGTTTATGCGCTTCTGGATGGAGACGCCTTTTTCTTCGCCGTATACGTTTATAATACGCTCCGCCCTCTTGTCTATGGGCGCGTGGACGAACACACGCAGAAGCTCGAACTTGTCCTTAAGGATGTGATCCGCGCAGCGGCCGACTATTACGCAAGGCCCTTGCTCCGCCAGGTCCAGTATCACCTTGCACTGCGTGGCCCAGAGCTGGTCCTCGTTGATCATGCCGGAAACGCTGCGAACGGCCAGAGCGTTGGCTATCCAGTTGGACGAGGGCATGTGCTCGCCCCTCTCCTCCACGTATTCCTCCGCAAGTCCGCTCTCCTTGGCGATCTTTTCTATAAGTTCCTGATCGTAGCAAGGTATGCCGAGCTTTTCCGCGGCAAGACGTCCTATGGTCCTTCCGCCGCTTCCGAACTGCCTGCTGACAGTGATTATCTTGTTGCCCATGTTAAGCCTCCTTAAGCATGCCCGCCGCCGTTTTACGGTACGGAGCGCATCTTTCAACAATTAGATTATATATGATTTTTCCGCCGAATTAAAGCGCCGCTTTTTAATTCCGGCCCTTATGTGTTATACTTTCGTTATTCGAAAAGGAGAATAGACATGAACATCATAACCATTAAGGAAGCAAGGGACAGGCTGGCCGCCCTGCAGCGCAGGATGGCAGCGTACGAGCACGCCACCGGACTCATCTATTACGACGGAGCCACCACCGCGCCCAAAGACACCGCGGGCAACAGAGCCGCCACTCTTTCGATACTTTCGGAGGAGATCTACAAGCTCGGAACCTCCAAGGAGACCGTGGACCTTCTGGAGTTCCTGGACGGTTTCAGGGACAAGCTTCCGCAGAAGGAGCAGCGCATGGTGGAGCTGCTGCTTAAGGACATACGCTACATGCAGAAGATACCCATGGAAGAATACGTCGCCTACGAAGAGCTGCTGGTAAAGGCGGACGACGTGTGGCACAAGGCCAAGGAAGCTTCGGACTTCGAGATGTTCCGTCCCCTTCTGGAGCAGATCTTCGAAACGGTAAAACGCTTCGCGGGATATCAGGACCCGGACAAGGATCCCTACGATTACTGGCTGAACGAGTTCGAGGACGGACTTAACAAAAAGACCTGCGACGAATTCTTCGGAAAGCTGCGCTCCCGCATAGTCCCGCTGCTTAAGAAAGTTGCGGAAAAACCCCAGGTGGACGACAGCATACGCTTCGGAAACTTCCCCGCGGACAGGCAGGAAGAGCTTTCTTACTACCTCATGGAGACCATGGGCCTGGATCTGGGACACGTAGGACTCGCCACGACCGAGCACCCCTTCACCACCACTCTCGGATCGCACTTCGACGAAAGGATAACCACTCATTACCACGAGGGCGACTTCCTGAGCTCCATGTACAGCGTCATCCACGAAGGCGGACACGCGCTCTACGATACCGGCTCCGCGGACGATCTGGCATACACCGTGCTTGACGGCGGAGTATCCATGGGCATACACGAGAGCCAGAGCCGCTTCTACGAGAACATCCTGGGACGCAGCAGAGCGTTCTGCGGGTTCGTGTTCCCCAAGCTCCGCGAACTTTTCCCGGAGCAGATGAAAGGACGCAGCGCGGAAGAACTGTACAAGGCGGTGAACAAGGCGGAACCCTCGCTGATCCGCACCGAAGCCGACGAGGTAACGTACAGCCTTCATGTAATGATACGCTACGAACTGGAGAAGCGCGTAATGGCCGGCGAGCTTGCGGTAAAGGATCTGCCGGCGGAGTGGAACAAGCTTTACAAGGACTATCTGGGCGTGGACGTTCCGGACGATAAGCGCGGAGTCCTTCAGGACAGCCACTGGTCCGGAGGCGCCATAGGGTACTTCCCCTCCTACGCCCTCGGAAGCGCTTACGGCGCGCAATTCCTTTCCAAGATGAAAGAGTCCGTCGACGTGGATAAATGCCTTGAAACAGGCGATTTTAAGCCTTTAAACGCGTGGAACAGGGAGCACATATGGCAGTACGGCGCGCTGTATAAGCCGGGCGAGCTTCTGGAGAGAGTTCTGGGCGGCCCGTTCGACCCGGAATACTACATCGAGTATCTTGAGAATAAGTGCAGGGACGTGTACGGACTGTGACTTACGGCAATACAAAAGCAGGGCTTGCCGCCCTGCTTTTCTTTTTATCCTAACGATCAATAGATCATATCGCCGAAATACTTCTTTATCAGCACGGAAGCGAATACGGAGGAGAGTCCTTCGCAGATCGCCGATATCGAAGCCACGGGATTTGCGACCATCGCTCCTGCCGCGCTGATGAACTGAATGACCGCCATCACTATGAGCCATGCCTTTACCGGCCTTACGCATTCGATCTGAAGATGATCGTTGCGCAGGCTCTCGCACGCGGACTTGGCGAAGCGGTGCAGTTTCCTGTAAAAGCAGAGATTGATGACGATAATCGCCGCTATCACCACCGCGCCGGCGAAGGCAATGCCCAGAACGACCGCTGTATTTATACCTTGGTAGGCCTGCATGGGAACATGCGATACTCCGGTTATCCCGGGAATGTCCGGAATGTCAAGGAACTCCGGAAGATCCTGTATGAACGGGTACGGCAGGTAGTTAACGAGCAGATTCCCGAACACTATGATGAGGAATACTATGACCGCCACCATTACCACGGCCACCCAATTGACGATGAAAACAGCCTTAGTGGTGCCGCTGGCTATGGCAAGTCCCGTCGTTTTATGCGCAGCGCCCGTCTTCCTGAAATCCGCGAATATCAGCCATAGAGCCACCGCGTAAAGGACGGGTATGGCGGCGGCCAGGTTAAGACCGTAGGAATTGTCCCCTATGCGCACGCCGGTGAACAACGTAAGCACCGCCGCGACGGTCATCATTATGGTTATGGCAAGGAACAGCGGCTCCCTGAAGATCTCTTCGTAGAGCGATCCGACCCTGCCGCCGTCGGAATAGTATCTTTCCGCGTCGCTGTAGTATTCGGGGCCTTCCCCGTAACGCTGCTCAAGTTTTCTGAGCGAGGGATCCTGTCTGGCTCCGCAAACAGTGCAGAAGGTGGATCCGTCTTCTATGGTTGCTCCGCAGCTCTGACAACGCATGTCTTTCCTCCTTATTTCCTTTTTTGGTGTGCCCGGCGGGATTCTAACCCGCGGCCTTCGGAGTCGGAGTCCGACGCTCTATACAGCTGGGCTACGGGCACACGCTATGACTGCGGCTATGGCCCCGGAATATCCGGCGGCTTGCCGCTCAGTAATAATAACATAAAATTACTGATTGCAAAAGCGTAAATACTTTGTTATACTATCTTGGCGCGCGGAAGTGGCTCAGGGGTAGAGCATCGCCTTGCCAAGGCGAGGGTCGCGAGTTCGAATCTCGTCTTCCGCTCCAGCATCGGGGTGTGGCGCAGTTTGGTAGCGTGCTTGACTGGGGGTCAAGAGGCCTCGGGTT
>JAFRYI010000014.1 GCA_017437745.1 Bacillota bacterium | reverse complement strand
CTTCTCGGTCTCGTACTCAACGTGAGCGGTGTTGATGGTGATTCCTCTTTCTCTTTCTTCCGGAGCCTTATCGATGTTCTCGAATGCTACGATCTGGTTGGTAGCGGACGGAAATCTGGTAGCGAGCACCTTGGTGATCGCCGCGGTGAGGGTGGTCTTACCATGGTCGATGTGACCAATGGTACCGATGTTAACATGCGGCTTGGTTCTTTCGAATTTTGCTTTTGCCATTTTTTTCCTCCAAAAAATGAATGTTAGTACTAACTCATTAATTATACTTTATTTGTTGATTTTTTCAATCAGGGAATCGGGTAATTTTTCAAAATGATCCATCTGCATTACATATGCTCCTCTTCCCTGAGTTTTGGACCTTAGATCCGTGGCGTAGCCGAACATCTCGGACAGCGGCACCATCGCGTGTACGCTGGCGGTCCCGTTGAATATGTCCGTTCCTTCTATGCGGCCTCTCCTGGAGCTTATGTCGCCTATTACGTCTCCCATGTAGTTCTCGGGAGCGGTGACCTCCACCTTGAAGACCGGCTCAAGAAGTATGGGCTTGGCCTTTTTTGCGCCCTCGCGGAACGCCATCGACGCTGCGATCTTGAACGCCATCTCGGACGAGTCGACCTCGTGGTAGGATCCGTCGAAGAGCTCTACGCCCATGTCCACCGTCTGGTATCCGGCGAGCGGACCGTTCTGCATGGCTTCGCGAATTCCTTCGTCGATCTTGGGAATGAACTCCTTGGGGATGGCTCCGCCCACGATCTTGTTGACGAACTCGTAACCGGCGCCTGCCTCTCTGGGGTAGAGCCTTATCTTTACGTGTCCGTACTGACCGTGGCCTCCGGACTGCTTCGCGTACTTGTACTCGCTTACGGTCTCCTGGGTTATGGTCTCCTTGTAGGATACCTGCGGCTTACCGACGTTGGCTTCCACCTTGAACTCGCGGAACAGTCTGTCCACGATTATCTCCAGATGGAGCTCGCCCATTCCGGCGATTATCGTCTGACCGGTGTCCGGATCCGTCCAGGTCCTGAACGTAGGATCCTCTTCCGCCAGCTTGGACAGCGCTATGCCCATCTTTTCGAGACCTGCTTTGGTCTTGGGCTCTATGGCTATCTGGATGACGGGATCCGGGAACTCCATGGACTCCAGCACGATTGGGTGCTTTTCATCGCAGAGAGTGTCTCCCGTGGTGGTGTCCTTAAGACCTACGGCGGCGGCTATGTCGCCGGAATAGACCATGTCTATGTCTTCCCTGTGATTGGCGTGCATCTGAAGGATGCGGCCTATGCGCTCCTTCCTGTCCTTGCGGGGATTGTACACGTAGGAACCGCTTGCGAGCGTTCCGGAGTATACGCGGAAGAACGCGAGCTTACCCACGAAGGGGTCCGTCATGATCTTGAACGCCAGGGCCGCGAACGGCTCCTTGTCCGAGGAATGACGCTCTTCTTCCTTCTCCGTCTTGGGAACTATGCCCTTTATCGAAGGGATGTCCGTAGGCGCCGGCATGTAGTCCACTATGGCATCCAGCAGAAGCTGTACGCCCTTGTTCTTATACGCCGATCCGCACAGTACGGGGACCATCTCGTTGGCGATGGTCAGCTTGCGTATCGCCTTTTTGATCTCGGCTGTGGTGATCTCCTCACCTTCCAGGAACTTCATCAGAAGCTCCTCGTCCGACTCGGCTACGGCCTCGAGCAGTTTCTGGCGGTACTCCTTGGCTTTTTCAAGCATGTCCGCCGGGATCTCCTCCTCGTCTATGACCTTGCCGAGATCGTCGGTGTAGATCTCCGCCTTCATTTCGATAAGGTCGATCTCGCCGACAAAGGACCCTTCGGCTCCGATGGGCAGCTGCAGCGCCACGGCGGGGGCCTTCAGGCGGTCCTTGATCATCTGCAGAACGTGGTAGAAGTCCGCTCCGGTGATATCCATCTTGTTGACGAATATCATCCTGGGCACATGGTACTTCTCCGCCTGTCTCCAGACTGTTTCGGACTGCGGCTCCACTCCGCCTTTAGCGCACAGGACTGTTACGGCGCCGTCAAGGACTCTTAAGGAACGCTCCACTTCCACGGTGAAATCCACGTGGCCCGGAGTGTCTATGATGTTGATCCTTGTGTTCTTCCACTGAGCCGTAGTAGCGGCAGACGTGATCGTGATGCCCCTCTCCTGCTCCTGCTCCATCCAGTCCATGACCGCCGCTCCGTCGTGCGTCTCGCCGATCTTGTGGGTCCTTCCGGTGTAGAACAGTATTCTCTCGGTGGTAGTGGTCTTACCGGCATCGATGTGGGCCATGATGCCGATATTTCTTGTGTTTTCAAGAGAAAACGCTCTTGGCATCGTGGCTCCTCCTTAAAACCTGTAGTGAGCAAAGGCTCTGTTGGCCTCTGCCATCCTGTGTGTATCTTCTCTCTTCTTTACAGAAGCTCCGGTTCCGTTGGCCGCGTCCATGAGTTCCTTTGCAAGTCTCTCGCTCATGGTGCGCTCGCCGCGGGCCCTTGTATAACTGGTGAGCCAGCGCAGACCCAGGGTCTGACGTCTCTCGGGTCTTACTTCGATAGGCACCTGATAGTTGGCGCCGCCGACTCTCCTTGCCTTTACTTCTACCTGCGGCATGATGTTTGCCATAGCCGCCTGGAAGACTTCCAAAGGCTCTTTTCCTGTTTCCTCCTTGATCTGGTCGAAGGCATCGTAGACGATCTTCTGAGCAACGCCCTTCTTACCGTCCAGCATGATGCTGTTGATAAGCTTGGCTACTACGATGTCGCCGTAGACCGGATCGGGGAGAACTTCCCTCTTGGGGACATTACCTCTTCTAGGCACGTTACTTCCCTCCTTGTGAATTCACAATTCATCGGTACTCAGTAACACTAGGTTTACTGCGGTGCCCAGATAATATATATCAATGGGCACTTTCCCGATAATATCAGTTACAACTCTTTTTGTTTGAGACCATGTTCGCTGTTACTTCTTGGCAGCGGACTTCTTGGGCCTCTTGGCACCGTACTTGGAACGAGCCTGGCCGCGGTTGGCGACGCCGGCGGTATCAAGTGTGCCGCGCACGATGTGATATCTTACACCAGGCAGATCCTTTACACGGCCGCCGCGGATAAGAACAACACTGTGCTCCTGAAGGTTGTGACCGATACCGGGGATGTAAGCAGTTACCTCGATGCCGTTCGTTAAACGTACACGGGCGACCTTGCGAAGCGCGGAGTTAGGCTTCTTAGGGGTAACGGTCTTGACAGACGTGCATACGCCCCTCTTCTGAGGTGCCTTGGTGTCTGTGGGTACTCTTCTGAGAGAGTTCATTCCCTTAAGCAGAGCCGGGCTCGTGGACTTCTTTACGGTCTGGGTCCTTCCTTCTCTAACCAGCTGGTTAATGGTAGGCATTTAATATCTCCTTTCTTCAAGATTTTCTGCCGCTTTATTTCGCACAATAAAAGAGTGCGCTGCTTTTGCGGCAACGCACAAATACTATCACAACAGATATTCGGATGTCAACAGTTTTTTTGCTTGTTTCGGATGGCTGTTTTTATTGATATTTCAAAGGCTTACGCGCGGTCGGGACCGCGGCCGGCAGCGCCTTTCGGCAAGGTCTGAAAAAGGCGCTTCAGCGTCCACTGCTCCAGCTTGCCAGACGGTCACCTTCGTACACCACGGTAAGATCTATTCCGTCCCTGCCGGCAAGCACGTCCGGAATGAAAAGCCTGTCGCCCTCCCACATGGGAAGATCCATCACTTTTTCCTCTTCTATCCAGGCAAGTTCGCCCTCCGGGCAGTCCTTTACGACCTCGCCGGTAAAGTCGCTGCAGACGAAGATATACATCTCTTCGTCCTCCCAGGTGTCGGAGCGGAAATGCACCACGCCAAGGCAGCGCATTTCGCCCGGGACAAGGCCGGTCTCTTCCAGGACCTCGCGGCGCGCGCACTGCTCCGGAGTCTCGCCGGGAAGGGACTTTCCGCCCGGGGCTATCCATTTCCCCTCGTTAAGGTCGGCTTCCTTCTTGTTGCGGTGCATCATCAGCCACCTGCCGTCTCTGTATATGTGGCAAAGCGTAGTGTCTATCATGGGATCCTCCGCCGTCATTATACACCAATTCCCGCACGTTGAAAAACCTGCGCAAAATGATATAATCTACTTCGGAGGTAAACTCATGAAAACGATAATACTCGGAGGATTCCTGGGCTCGGGCAAGACGACGGTCCTGCTCCAGCTCGCAAAATACATAACGGGCAAACCGGACTTCCCGCAGGTAGTGATCCTGGAGAACGAGATAGGCGAAGTCGGAGTGGACAACGAGATACTGGAAGGCGCGGCGCTGGCAGTGGAGAGCGTGTTCTCCGGCTGCATATGCTGCACCGGAGCCGTGGACCTTATAGACGCGGTGCAGACCATAGAGTCGCAGTACGAACCGGACTGGCTGATAGTCGAAGCCACCGGAATGGCGCAGCCTTCGTCCATACAGACCAATCTTAAGAACATACTTGGACTGGACTCCGTCATCCTTGCGATAGCTGACGCCAGCCGCTGGAGCAAGCTTATGATAGCTTCTCCCGTATTCGTAAGGAAACAGCTGGAAGGCTCCGGCCTGGTGCTCCTTACCAAGACGGATAAGACGGACGCCGACGCCCTGGCCAAGGCGTACGGGGAAGTAAAGGAATGCAGCGGCGGAGCTAAGGTCTACCCGGTCTGCGCTCTGGATCCGATCAGTGAAAACATATTCGAAGAACTAATGGACAAGGCGGAATAAAGGACTTAAGCCATGGAAGAAATAAAAGAAAACGTTCCGGAAAAGGGACACGAAGAATGCTGCTGCGGACATGAACACCATCACGGTCATGACCACGATCATGAACATCGCCACGATCATGACGAACACTGCGGCTGCGGCCGCGACCATGAGCACGATCATGAACATCACCATGATCACGATCACGAGCATCACCACCATCACCACGAGAACATAGAGATAACCACCCACGAGGACTCCGTTACCGCTTCGGTCAGGATCGCCTTCCGCGAGGAACGTTCCGAAGCCGAAGTGCTGCTCCGCAGCTTCATGAGGGCCGTCGCCGAGGAGACCGAGGCGCTGGGAGGCACCATAGGCCACATCAAATTCTTCCTGAAAGAAAGCACCGGAAGCATGTTCTCAATGACGGACACGGAAGAGATACAGAAAAAAGACGCCCTGCGCACGGAGATCCGCGCGGAAGGCGTCGCGATCGTTATCGGACTTGATCCGGAGCAGCTGGAAGAGATCGTAGCCGCGCACTACCCGGGCGCGGTATAGCGATCGTCAGTCTTTGACTATGAGGTCTCCCGGATAGATCATAAGATCCTTCTGGCTGAATACCATCCATTTAAGAGGATACCCGCCTTCGCCCCTGCGGTACCAGGCGTCGCATCCTTTTTCATTGGCGTATTCCCTGGCTATGTCGAATATCTTCGCCTTGACCGGAACGCCCATGTGGATCACCTCCACCTCGTCGTTTATGTCGAAATAGCCGAATACGCATCTGCCCTTGGCGCAGATGTACGGCGCGCGGAACCATCCGCGGGGATACATGCTGATCCCGTCGACCTTATACACGGCGTTATGGCCGTACTTCTCCCTGAGATCCTCCAGGTATTCCGGCGCCTTATCCATGGCAGCGCGGAATTCGTCCAGCGTCAGCTTTTCTATTGGATCCATCCGTTCCGTCTTCTTTTTACCCTTCTGCCGGCCGTATTTCAGCGGGTACATGACCCTGATCTTACTGACGCAGTCCGGACAGACTTCCGTACCGTCGGCCAGTTTGGTTATGAAGTTCAGATTTATTATCGCCCTGCCGCAGATCGGGCACGGGCCGTTGTCGAATCTTTTTTTCTGCTTTTCCATGGCCGCGCCTCCTATAACCTCTCTACCGTAAGGACGTCTCCGGGGTAGATGAAGGAAACGTCGCCCTGGACCATCAGATTGCCGTCATACCCTTCGGAAAGATATTTGGCCTTCTTGTTGAACTCCTGCGGGTCGATCCAGGTTACCACCCTGCGGTACTCGCCCTCTCTTCTGTGAACGCGCAGCGTATCGCCCTTGTCTATGCGCCCCAGCACTACCCTTCCGTAGATCTGGTGCGAATCCTCGGCTTTCTGATATTTCGTAACATCGTCGACGATGAAGACAGCCTTGTGGCTGCCGTACCTAGCGACTCGTCTTTCGCGCTCCTCCGCGGCTTCCTTCTGCACCCAGGGAACATCCTCGAGCGTAAGCTCCGGCACTGGATCGTCCGCGGCCTCTTTATATTCGTAGCCAGGGCCGCGTTCCACAGTCACGAAGACCGGTTTCGCAAGACGCATGCTCTCCACGCATCCGGCGCAGATGACGCTCTTATCCTTGAGCACCATGTTTCCGGCATCGTCCGGATCGATCCTGCCGCCGCAGAAAGAACAGGTCTTCTGCGAAGCTATCAGTTCCTTTTCCGAAAGGTACTTCTTGAGTTCGGAGCTGCTCTTCTTGCTCCACTCCAGGTAAGGTATGTATTTGTCCAGCTTTTTGCGGCAATCCAGGCATATGTACCTGGAGCCCTTTATCCCGAAGCGCCGTCCTACGGTCTCGTTTCCGCAAAGAGCGCATTTAAACGGATTTGATCTTCCCATAATGATATCCTCCCGGGCGGGCGTTTCCGGCAGCGTGCGCCGCCCCACCGACCGATTAGATTATATAATCTATCCGTTCCTACTGCAACAGAAGGTCTAAACCGTTTGCCTGTTATTACCCCAAAAGCATCATTCCTGCTCCTATCGCAACAGCCAGGACCACGCAGATAACGGGGATAAGAGGGCTCTTACCCTCCTTTTTGCTTACGGAACTGAGACGCTTTTCTTGCTTTTTTGAGTCCGTACTGCCCTAATAAAGGTTCTTAGTCAGTATGCTGTAGCTGTGTCCCTTCGGATTGTCCTCTGTTCTGGTGCAGATCTTGTACCCGTGCTTTACGAAGTAGTCTCTCTGCCAGTCGAACGTACCGAGCAGCATGAACAATGCGCCCTTCTCCTTCGTGTCCTGTTCGGCCTTTTTAAGGAAGTATTCGCCGAGTCCCTTATTCCTGTGCGGTTCGTCTATCCAGATATCGACATATGCGTCGCCCCATGGGCTGTACCCTGCGATATACCCGGCGATTATGTTCCCGTTTTCATCGGTGATCTTTCTCCCAAGCTGCTCGTCGTTATAGTCTCCGCTTGGATACTGGGAGTCATTGTAATCTCCCAGCCCTTTTCGGATGACATCTCCGTCTTCCTTGGTTCCGGCATGGATCTCGCACTCCGTTATCTCTTCCGGCCTTGACGGGACATATTCCTTCGCAGGAAGATCCAGACGCTTCGACAGCGAATAATTGCAATGCCCCTTCGGCCAGTCCTCTATCACACCGCAAAGCTTGTAGCCGTGTTTCTCGTACAGCGGCCTTGCCTGAAAGTCAAATGTGCCAAGG
>JAFRYI010000013.1 GCA_017437745.1 Bacillota bacterium | reverse complement strand
GCGCCATAGTTTATCTGCATCCGGTCTGCAGCAGCAAAAAAAGAGGCCCTCAAGGAGCCTCTTCTGCTATAACCGAATGTAACGTTAAAACCGATTTTACTGGAGTATGGTCTGATCCGTCCTGGCTATGGACCACGCGATAAGGAATGCCCAGTCCAGGTACTCCTCGCTGGTGGTAACGTCCAGAGCGAACTTTGTCGTTATGAAGGAGCCGCCGACCGAAGCCGTGTCGATGGTGGCTATGGGCTCACCCTTAAGGGTGACCGTGTAGGACGTTCCCAGCTTTCCGCCCTGAAGTCCGGTATCGATCCTTATTCCCTGATCGTGGAGATAGTCCCAGATCTTTTCTCCGTCGTACTTGAAGTGGGATTTCGCAAACAGTGCCCCTCCGCCGAACAGGCCGTTCGATTCTGTTGTAACGGTATGTCCCACCTTGTGCATGGAGGTCTGACCGGTGATGTGGTTTATGAATTCCACGTCCGCCGCTCCGAATACGGGCATCTTAAGTATGTTGGCCTCGCAGACCGTATTCTCGTTCTCATCCAGCAGATAATAGCTCTGCTTTACGGCCGCCTTTCCGGGTCTTAAGAAATACTTTTTAGTTTCCATTAGCTCCACTCTGCCTCCTGTTCCTGCATTCTCTTAAGCTTCTGAGCTGCTTTAATTAAATTGAGGATCCCGCCGATAAGCGCCAGCGCGCCTACCCCGACAAAAATGTACGGTATAATGGCCTGATTGCGCATCTGGACCACCTCGGACGGATCCGCCGGATTGTAGTAGACATTCATTTGGTCTCCCACCTTTACATCCGACAGTATTCCCAGCTCGGATTCATATTCCCTGCCAGCCACAGTATATTTTACGTGGATCTCGTACTCCGCGTCGTGATGAGTACTGTCGGAGTCGGTGTACGCTTCCTGAACGAGCTCCGCCCTGGAGACCACCGCACTGACCTTGATATAGTTTCTGGCATCTTTTACGCCCATCGAAGCGATCCCGAAAATCAGCAGTATTATACCCAGCGGAAGAAGGAATCTTCCAAACGTAGTAAGCTGCATCAACTGAATGAATTTTTTCATATGGCTCCTTTTCTACAAGCGACCTGATAAGCGGACCGATCCGCCGCAGAATATTATAACACTACGAAAAATAAGCGTCAATTGCGGCGAAAAGAACGCAGGCAACACATGCGAAATAGGTGCAAGTAGAAGAGCAGGCGCCAAATATTTAGATGATGAGTTTATCTTGGATACGGCGATAAATACTTCAGAAACCCCGTGTTTGAGCCGGAATACGGAAAGATCACGCTTGAAGACATGCTCTTTGAGGCTGGGCCCGGATAGTTTACGACTCTACCCTTATATACTTAGAGACAGAGGATAGCAACATAGTTCTCCTGAAAAAAACTCATCATTAAATGATATCTCATCAAATGTGTATCTGTCTATCTTTATCCTACAACATAATTATTATATTCCGGAAAACAACTCGCAACTGCAAAGTACATAACGTCAAAAAAACAGCCTCGCGTCTAGCGCAGGGGTTTGATATACAAAAACCGGCTGCCTCTTAAGGAGCCGGTCATTGATCTTGCAGAATGCTTGGTTTGCCACAGGGCTGCAGCCGATCACTGCGTGGCCGGGGCGGTCTTCTTTGCGGAAACGCTCTTGATGACGAACAGCACCAGTACCATAAGGACGATGCCTATCAGCAGCGATATCGCAGCGTTCTTTATGAAGCCCGCAATTATGTAGTTAACGAACGATACTGCGGCCACGGTAAGCGCGTACGGCAGCTGCGTATTTACGTGCTGAATGTGCTCGCACTGGGCGCCCGCGGACGCCATTATAGTGGTATCCGAGATGGGGCTGCAGTGGTCTCCGCATACGGCGCCGGCCATGCAGGCGGCGACGGCCATCACCATCATCGGGTTGGATATGTCGTTCTTGAACACACCCGCGGCGATCGGGATCAGTATTCCGAAGGTTCCCCAGGACGTGCCGGTGGCGAACGCTATTATCGTAGCGATCACGAATACGATCGCCGGAAGCAGGTTCATTATGGCTTCCTTGTTCGCGAAACTCTTTACGAAATTCTCCACGAACACGTCGGAGCCGAGCGCGCCGGTCATGGACTTAAGGGTCCACGCGAAGGTAAGTATCAGTATGGCCGGGACCATAGACTTGAAGCCCTCCGGCAGCGCGTTCATGCACTCCTTGAAGTTCAGGACCCTGGACGCCAGGTAGAAGATTATCGTAATTACCAGCGCCACAACGGAGCCGTACATAAGGCCCACGGAGGCGTCGGAGCCCGCGAACGCGGCGGAGAAGGTCTCGCCGTCGAAGAAGCCGCCGGTGTAGATCATGCCTATTACGCAGCATACGATGAGGATGATTATCGGCAGTATCAGGTGGATGACTTTGCCCTTCTGGCTGACCGGGGGATGCGGCTGATCCTCGGCGCCGGTCATGGAGGACTGCGGCATGGGATCGTCCGCGTGGCTGAGCTTCTTGCTCATCTCAGCAAGCTTCATCGGGCCATAGTCGAACTTGCCCAGAGACAGCACCAGCATCATTACGATGGTAAGCAGCGCGTAGAAGTTGAACGGGATGGCCTTTATGAACAGGTCCAGACCGTTGACGCCGTCAACCGAACCGGTAACGGCAGCCGCCCAGGAAGATATCGGGGCGATGATGCAGACCGGAGCTGCGGTGGCGTCTATCAGGTACGCCAGCTTCTGCCTGGAGATGCCGTGCTTGTCGGTAAGAGGCCTCATTACGGAACCTACGGTAAGGCAGTTGAAATAGTCGTCGATGAAGATCAGTATGCCCAGGATCATGGTAGCGATCTGCGCGCCTACCTTGGTCTTAACGTGCGCCACGGACCAGCGCCCGAACGCGGCTGAGCCTCCGGCGCGGTTCATAAGCATTACCATGGCTCCCAGAATCACCAGGAACACCAGTATGCCTACGTTCCAGCCGTCGGACAGCTGGCCGACCATGCCGTCCACGAATACATGCTCCAGCACGCCCGGGAGCGAGAAGCCTGCGTACAGCACGCCTCCCACCAGTATGCCTATGAACAGCGAGGAGTAGACCTCCTTGGTGATCAGCGCCAGCACTATCGCTATGAGTGCCGGGAACAGCGACCACGCAGTGTTGATAACGTTCATGATTGCTCCTTTCGGCGCCTGAGGCGCCTTGCGAAGGGCTTTGTGTCGGCGTCTGTTGCAAGTACGCTGCAGCCCTGCGGGAATATAAAAGACCGGTCATGACATCCATCATGACCGGCCGTTGTTTCGGCGTCGAATCATGACAGCTCTCCGCGCTTAAAGCGCGACAGTCCGCAGGATCTTCTCCTGCGTCCCAGGTACTGCCCGGCCGGATCGCCTTCGCAGCCCTTCGGCGGCATCCCCTTTCCGCGGCGCCCTTTGGGGCTTTCCGCGTACTCTTGTCAGCCGCGACCTCTATCATAACTATGGACTTTATTATAGTGAATAATTATAGTTTGTCAAGAAGAATTGTGGATCCTGCACAAATCCGACGATCCATCGTCTTATCCAATGCGATCTGGACCGGCATCCCTACTTCTTGTTCTTCTCCTTGGCCCTCTTATCGTTGATTATCTGCATGTGCTCCGCGGTTATCAACTCCACGCCGTTCTCCTTGGCCCAGTCCACGCAGCCTCTGAGCACCAGCGGCAGGAACACGCGCGGAACGTTGAGTATGGTCTTAAGGGCGTCGTCCGTAAACTTAACCTTGTCGTCCGCCCTGTCAGCGGCGTAGCGCACGGAATCCAGACTGGCCTCCCTTACGGGCAGCAGTTCAGCTCTTAAGCGGCGCTTTCTGTGGAACCAGAAGTTCTTGCTGTCGCGGTAGCCGTAGTCCACCGGAAGCGGCGGGAAGTCCCTGGCGGTGACTCCGCGGATTATGGCGTCCGAGTACTGCTTCTTCATCAGTATGCGGTCTACGCGCAGTATGAAATGCGCTCCGAACTTGCTTGTGATCCCGTTGAAATCGTGATACGGCGGCTCGTAGCCGTTGAGCTCGCCGGCTTTGTCCGCGGCCGCGCCGTCCAGATCCCTCATCCATGTGCACTCGATCACCTGTATGGCGGAACTTACGACCTTGGGGCGCTTCTCCCCGGTCTCCTCTTCTATCTGGCTGGTCTCCAGCGGGAAATTGCACTTGGGCATCTTTTCCTGCGGGGTGTCGCCCGGCCAGGACAGCTTTACGGCTTCCTTGAAGGTGGCCGGATTATCGTCTATGAAGTTGATGGCGCACTTGCCCGTGCGCAGCAGGTTCTGCGCAGTGTTGGAACTGTTGCGGCACTGCAGCAGCATGGCGTAGTAATCCTTACCGGCCACGTAGTACGGCTGCACCAGCGAGTACGGCCCCAGGTTGGTCATCCCGTCCTCGCAGAGCGTGCTGATCACTACCGTCGGCATGGGGAAGTACAGCGAAGTCTGGTAAAAGTTGTCTACTATGCGTAGGTTCTCGAAACTGCTCATGATGTTAGCTCCTTGATTTAGTAATTATTCAGATGCAAGCGTCCAAAGCATATACGGGGACAATTGGGGGACCCGGTGCTATGCGACTGGCAAGCATTTGCGAAGACAGAGCAGAAGCACCGCTGGGAGGGGCCCCATTAGCGGGAGCGTGTCCCCATTATGCTTCGGATGCGACGCATTCATTAATTGGCATAAAACAATGTGTTATCAGCCGAACAGCCGCGCGCAGAGATGCCCTTGTAAGGCCCTGAGACGCTCTGTAACGCACGATTCCACGCTCGGAGGATAATTATCCGTTCCGCTTTTAATTATACAACAAAGCCCCTGAAAAGGGGCCTTGTATCTTCACGTTTGTTGTTTTTTCGCGGATGTTACAGCATGTCCTTGAACGTCTCTATGGCTGTCCTTATCTGCTCGTAGTTGACCATCTGCTGGTCTATCTCTATCTGCAGCATGGGGATGCCGGCTTCGTCCAGGATCTTCTTGGCAGGTACGTAGTCAAACTCTTCCGGGTCGCAGAACTTGGTGAGTACCCACAGCACGCCGTCGGCCTTTACCGCCTTGGCGATCTCCGCCAGCTCCGTGTTTCTGCTCTTTGCGGGGTCGAAGAGCACGGAGGTGCCCTTTATGCCGCTGAGCCTCTTTGCCAGAGCCTTTACGGGGTCTATGGTCTCGTCCGCCAGCGAACGGAAGTCCACGGACTCGTGAGCTATCTGGTCCGCGGCTATCGTAAATCCGTTGTCCTGAAGTATTCCCAGAAGCTCCGGGGAATCCGCGATTATGCCGGTGGTAACTATCCTGCTGCCCTTTGCCTTCTCTTCCGGAAGGGCCTCGAGCGCATCGTTTAATTCTCTTATAAGAGCGGTGTGAGCGTCCCTTTCGACAAAGTATCTGGCCTTAAGGACCATGGCTCTGTCGGTGAGGCTTACAGTCTGCGGATGGCTTGCCGCAAGCTGTGTAAAGCGCAGGCATTCTTTCCTGTTTGCGTTAAATACCTTGTTTGCCTCCGCAAGGGCCTTGTCGGAGATCTTAACTCCGGCGATCTCTTCTACCTGTCCGCGGATCTTCTTGAACTGGCTCTCGGTAAACTCTTCGCCGGCCGGTATAGTTCTGTTCTGCGCATAGGCAACGTCTATTACGGGTATGTTCTTTACACCGTATCTCCAGTTGGCGCCCATGCCCTTGAGCGTGTCGCAGGTGAGCGGGATCATTACGGCGGAGAGTCCGTCGTACTCGCCCTTTATACCAAGGTCCAGCGCGGTGTGGATGATGGAGCAGTAGAACGCGGGGAAGTATCTCTTGGATTCGGAGACCTGAGTCTCGGCGCCCCACATTCCGAACGGAACCATGCCCGCTGCGTATACCAGCTCTTCCGGCGCGAAGTACGGGATCACTCCTATTGCTTTCCTGCCCTCCGCCAGCACGCGGTCCAGCTGTTTGCGCGGGTCTGCCGCTATCGCTTTAAGCGCTTCAATGTTCTTTCTTACATCGCTCATCTTGCGGCCTCCTTCTGCGCGTCCGCGCCCTTCTTTGCCTGCTTGTTGGCTTCCATTATCTCCACGAGAGCTTCTACTCTGGTCTCGTACTGAGCCTCGGAGAACACTCTGGGATCCGACTGGTCGCCGTCGAAGGTCATGGTGGGGATGCCAGCCTGAGCGCGCAGCTGGCGCTCCAGCTCGTAGGAGTTTCCGCTCCAGCGCTTGCAGGAACGGTTGATGTGGATGACGGCGCCGTCTACCTTCTTGGCCTTGGCGTCGTTAACGCGGAGCTCCACTTCCTTCTCGAAGCAGTAGGAGTTGGGAACATAGGAGTACGCTGCCATGAGCTCGTCCAGATTGCTGTACAGGAAGCTGAACGCCGGTCCGTATATGGTGGACGTAAGGTTTATGCCCCTGCTCTGCAGGGTCTTGTATGTTGCCCTGAGGTTAGCCCAGCAGGCTATGCCTTCGAACAGTATGCGGTATTTTTCTTCGCCCTTGAAGGTGGAGCGTCCTTCTTTTATAGCGGTCTCGTACTCGTCCGCAAGGTACTCGAAAGCCTCAGCGGCCTCCACGGTGCCCCTGCCTACGGTAGCTACGGCCATGGTGTTGAACACGTCGAAACCGGAGAACGGAGAAGGCTCCGCGCCCATGCAGCTGATGGCCCTAAGCCACGCCTTGGACGATCTCTGGGAGACTTCCATTACTTCCCGCAGCCTGGCGTAGTCCATCTTCTTGCCGGTGATCTCCTCCAGCTGCCTTATGCAGTCGTCGAACTGCGCGCGGATGTACCTTACGCGGTCCGGATCGCACTTCATCTCCGTAAGGTGCGGAATGTCTATCATAAGGAGCGGGATACCCAGCTCCACGGAAAGGTTCTCGTACCACTTCATCATGCAGCTGCAGATGTTGTTGCAGCACAGAAGGAAGTCCGGTCTGGGGATCTGTATCTCCGGGCACTCGTCGCTGGCTGCGTAAGCAAGGTTTATCCTCGCGTAGGAGCAGAGGTCGTTGGAGTAGCCCATGGCTTCGGCTTCTTCGCACATGCGCAGGCCGCCGCCCTTGGCGCCCACGGCGGCTCCCATGTTCTCCGGGTACGCCACCTTAATGTCCATAGCGGTGCATATCTCCTGAGGGAAGTTGGACGCGCACCAGCCTATCTTTTCTCCGCGCGCCTTGGCGTCGAAAACGTCCTGCGCTATCTTGTCCTGAAGCTCCCTCAGGACCTGTTTGCCCGGTTTCTTTTCACCTTCGGGCGTTAAAAACTTATTGTCTATCATTACTTTACCCTTCCGTATCCGTATACCGCCGCGCCGAACGCACCGTTCAGCTGCTGTATCTGGGATACCGTTATCTTAACTCCAAGCTCCTTTTCCAGAGCCTTTACCACGCCTGTGTTTCTGGCTACGCCGCCCGTCATGTAGACCGGCTCTTCCACGCCAAGCCTCTTTACAAGGCTCGCCGCCTTGGCCGCAACGGATGTGCATATGCCACGCACAAGGCCCAGGATGTCTACGCCTTTTGCAAGCTGCGAGATGACCTCGGACTCCGCGAACACGGTGCAGGTGGAGCTTACGCTTACGGTCTGCTCCGCCTTGGCTTCCAGATCCTTAAGATCCGCTACGCCTACCTCCAGCACCTTGGCCATTACTTCCAGGAAGCGCCCGGTGCCTGCCGCGCACTTATCGTTCATAAGGAAGTTGTCCAGCCTGCCGTTCTTGCCTATGCTCATCACCTTGGAGTCCTGTCCGCCTATGTCCAGAAGGGTCCTGGCGTCCGGGTACATGGTGTGAACTCCCAGCGCGTGGGCGGAAAGCTCACTTATGACAAGGTCCGCAGGCTCGAAACTGTTGCGTCCGTAGCCCGTCGCGGTGATGTTTGCTATCTGCGACCTGTCCACTCCGGCGTCCTTAAGGCAAGCCTCGAACGCTCTCTGCGGTCCGGTGGTGCCAGCGCCCGCGTCGATTATGGAGCTGCCTATTACTTCCTTGCCGTTCTTCAGCACTACGCCCTTGGACGTCGTGGATCCAAGGTCCATGCCCAGAGTATAGATGTCAGCCATTGAGTTTCTCCTTAAGATCTTCCCATGTGTTGTAAACGCCCGCGGCGTGCATCTCCTTAAGCTCCTCGTCGGAGTAGCCAAGCTCCCTCAGGACCTCCTCGGAATGCTCGCCCAGAAGCGGACTGTGACCGAATTCCTCGAACTTGTCGCCTATCTTTATCGGCAGACGCACTACCTTTATGGTCCTGCCTGTCTTGCACTCGATCTCCTGGAACACATCCGTAGCAGCTACCTGAGGATCGGTAAGAAGCTCTCTGTATTCAAGACAGATGGAGTGAGGTATGTCGGCTTCGGTAAAGAGCTTGTCCCACTCGGCAGCCGTCTTCTGTATGTATTGTGCCTCCAGGATCTCCGTAAACTCCGCGTAGAGGTTGTTCGCGGCGATGTTTTCTATCGTGTAGCGGGGGTCGCCTACGAGGTCCGCCCTGCCTATGGTCTCCAGGTACTTGGGAAGCTCCAGGTTGAAGGCCGGGCAGCAGGTCTGGAAGTATCTGCCGTCGGCGGTCTTGTAAGCGTTGTTCATCGGGTTGTTGAGCTGCTTATAGGAAATGGGGAAGCTCTCGCCGTACTCCGGGAACTGCTCGGACTGGATCATCAGGCCCTGAGCCCAGATGGAGGTGTGGACCAGCGATGCCGTTACTCTTTCGCCTATGCCTGTCTTCTGCGCCTTTATATAAGCTGCCAGAACGCCGCCCACAAGGCTGATGCCAGCGACGTGATCTCCGAAGCCCGGGACCAGAACCGGAGGACGTCCGTCCTTGTCGCGGAGAGATCCGGACGCTCCGCCCTTTGCCCAGAAGCAGGTAAAGTCGTAACCCGGCAGGTCCTTTTCCGGACCTACGTCTCCGTAGCCGGAGCAGTCCGCGAACACGAGCTTGGGGAACCTGGCGTGGAGATCGTCGTAGGTAAGGTTCTGCTTGGCCAGCGCCTTATATCTCCAGTTGGTAAGGAAAATGTCCGCGTCTTTGAGCATTCTGAACAGAGCTTCCTTGCCCTTGGGATCCTTCATGTTAAGGATGACGCCCTTCTTGCCGCCGTTGTCCATGTCGTAGCTGGTGTTCTCGTAGGGACTGGGACTGCGCCATTCCGCAGCTGCCGCGAAGCGGTAGGGATCGCCGCTCTTAGCCTCGATCTTGATCACTTCCGCGCCCTGATCGGCAAAGAATTTTCCTACGGTCGGGACTGCTATGAACGTAGCGAGCTCCACGACCTTTATACCTTCCAAAGCTTTCATTTTCCTTCTCCTTTTTATTATCTGATGATATTGAACGGTGTTGTGAAAAATTAGAATTGATTCTACTTTTATTCTATATTTTTTTGCGCCGTTGTCAATAAGTTTTGCAGAAAAACCTTTACAAATATTAGAATAAATATTAGAATTGATTCTAGAAGAGAGGACATCCCATGACCAGAGTAGAAGAAAAGCAGGCCGCCAAACGCGCGGAGATAATAGAAAAGATAGTACCCATGCTGGAGGACCGCTCCTTCGAGGAACTGAGCGTTGAGGACATATGCTCCGCCGCAGGTATCTCCATAGGATCGTTTTATCACTATTTCGAAAAAAAGTCGGACATTCTGGTGGGGCTGTTCAGCCGCATCGACAGCTGGATGGAAGAGAACGCCTTCCCTCTGATGAAGAAGCGCAGCGACGCGGAGAATCTGCGGATATTCGCTCAGCAGTGGCTGAGATACATAGAAGAAAACGGTCTGGAGCACTCCAGGCTCATCTCCTCCATAAACGCCACGGACAACACCGTAAGCGGAGAAAAGCGCATAACAGCGTCCAGGCTGGAAGAAGTATTCCGCAAGGGCCAGAAGAAAGGCACGCTATCTGCCGAGCTTACTCCGGAGACAGGCGCAGCGATGTTCATGATAGCCCTCCGCGGCCTGGCTCTGGACTGGACCAGAAGAAACGCCTCTTATTCCCTTACCGGAACAGGCGACGTATACATAGATTTTCTTATTAAAGCAATAAGCGTGCGGCGGTAAGCCGTCGGACTGCCCTGACCCAGCTTTTCCACAAATAATACACAAACAAAAGCCGCCGGACTTGCCGGCGGCCTTTTTATTACACAAACTGTTTTCAGCTTTAATTATCTTACCAGGGTGAAGGACGCAAGAGTGAAGAGTCCCGCGAAGATCGCGCAGGGGATGACGCCTGCCCAGATGTTGCCGTACTTGCGGTAGATGTAGGTCACTACTGCAGTGGTGCCGCCCATCATGTAGCAGTAGCCGAACGCGAAGTCCAGAGCTCCTACGCTGCCGCCCTGGATGCCGGGCATATACATCTGCTCGAACACAGCCTGGCCGGTACCGATCATGAGGTTGCCGCCGTACTGGATCACCAGCAGCAGGAAGAGGGCGCCGGCGGTAAGAACGGTGTTCACGATTATGGCTCTTACCATGTCTTTCCTCTCATTTCCGGTGCTCTTCTGAGTACGCTGGTTGATATTTCCGAAGAACATTACGCAGAAGATTATCAGCATGTACGGAAGGGCCTTGATTATGCGGGCCGGGCTCGGCTTAAGATAGGTAGCCAGGTTCCATACCTGATAGTTGATGCCCATGAAGCCTTCCATCGCGGTCATCCACAGCCCGAAGAAGCAGACTGCGATCACGCCCAGCAGCAGGGACTTCCAGATCCTGGAAGCTGCTACCTTTTCTCCGGGGCCTGCTATGCAGAAGTCGGAGGCGCTTACGGTCTCGCCGGCCTTCTTACGCTTGTTGGTCTTTATGATGGTGCGTACGATTCCGATGATCGCTACCACTACCAGCCACAGCATTATACCGTTCAGGTTGGTGGAGGTCAGGATCTTGGAGCTGGCGAACCATGCCATGCCGTACGCGGATACATGTATGAAGATGAGCGCGGGGATAACAATGCTGAATACAACGTCGAGTATCCATGCCTTGACTCCGGTCTGAGCCTTGCGGGCTGCGCGCTCGGTCTTGATGCTTCCGAAGAACTCGGTCTGAAGGAGCAGGTTAAGGAAGGAAGCAAGAGCGAACATCATCGTAACGCATGCTACTCCGGAGAAGAGCTGCTGAGGCAGCCATGTGGTGGATTCAGCAGGTATCGGATTGGGTGCAGGCACCATGTCCATAATGTAATCTACTATGTGGATTATGGTATCGTTGCTGATGTTACCGGTCTGGTGGAGGGTATCGTCGGATACCATGTATCTGAAGGTCTTGCCGTTTATGTCGTAGTCCTTGTCTACTACTACAGGCTCGGGAAGGTTGAACCTCTCGGTAACAGCCTTGGCGCATGCTTCAACGTCGCCGATGAATTCCCAGTTGTACTGGTCCGCGACTGCCTTAACTACGCCGAAGTTGAAGTCATGGCCTTTTACCGGGCTTACGAGGTTGGGGCCGAGAGCCGCAACGATGGTGGATACATTGTTAGGAAGAGCTTCCGCGACGTCGTTAGTGGATCTGCATCCTGCAGAGTAGCCTACTACTACGATGTTGTCGGTCTGTACGAAATTAAGAGTGGTAACGTATCTTGTGATCGCAATAGCCTGAGGCTTGCGGTCGTTAACGTCGGATTCACCGCCGCCCGAAAGGTCCGGGCTGTATACCACGTAACCGCGTCTGGCAAGTTCCATGTTCCAGGTGTCGTTGCTGTGTCCCTGGTTGGATCTTCCGTGGAATACCATTACTACAGGAGCTTTGTTCTCTGCGCTTACGCCTCTGGGTATATAAGCAAGAGAGCTTATTTGAGTGCCGTCGTCACCGGTAATGGTGATCCTCTTGATCTTTACTGCGCCCCATTCAGTCTGGAAGCCCCAGATAAAGATGCTGGCGATCAGCAGTATCGCCATGCTTATGCAGAAAAAGCGTACTGCCTTTTTCTTTTCCGTCATCTTCTTGTCGTTCATTTTGTCTCCTTTCGCGCCTTTTCCGGCGGGGTATAAAAGATGATCACGATCTACGCCGCGAGATTAACATGCAGAAAAAACGTTGTAAATACGTCCTGCGCGTATGGTCCGGCCGGGAGCGTCAATTGCGTAAACGCTCTGCGCGAATGGCAGGAAACGGAGCGCGAATGGCAAGGCGCAGTTTGTTGAGCATGCATTTATTTGATATAATATAAACAAGAAAACGGCAAAGGAGGAAATGCATTGATACGCAAGCTTGCAGTCTGCGACGATGAAAAGGTAATGATACGTCAGCTTGCCTCGTATCTGGGACAGATACAGGACGAGATCGCGGACAGTTTCGAAGTGTCCTACTATTCCTCCGCCGAGGAGCTGACTGCCCATTTGGACAAGTCCACGGAGATACTGCTTCTGGACATTTCCATGGGCGGCATGACCGGAATGGAAGGCGCCAGGCGCTTAAGGGAAAGCGGTTACGCCGGCGATATAATCTTCATTACGAGCATGGAGCAGTATGCCATAGAAGGGTACAGCGTCCAGGCTTTCGGGTTCATCACCAAGCCTGTGGTGTTCGACGAGTTCAAGGATACGCTCCTGCGCTGCCTTAAAAAGCGCGACTCTCAGAAAAAGAGCGTCCTTGCCGTGGAGACGGCCGGAGGCACGGAGATCCTTAACATCAACGATATAATATATGCCGAGGTCTATCAGCACAGCACATCGTTTACATTAAGGCGCGGGAGGCATCTGGTCTCCGCAGTTCAGCTCAACGAGATAGAAAGCAAGCTTGCTCCGCAGGGCTTTTTCCGCTGCCACAGGAGCTACCTTGTAAACATGAGGCACCTAACAAGGATAGGGCAGTCGGAGCTTACGCTTTCCGACGGAAGTACGGTGCCTCTAAGCAGGCACAGGAGCAAGGAGTTCCTGGCGCAGTATACTCAGTTCATGGGAGTGGTGCTCGGATGAACCTCATTTGGCTGTCAAGTTTCATAGCGGACGCGGTCTTCATCTGGCTCTACTGCAGAAAGAGCGACCTGACCCCCGGCAAGCCCCGGCTTTGGCTTAAGATAGTGCTCTGCGTGCTGCTTCTTTTCCTGTATTATAACCAGTTCGTAATAATCTCCGGCGCAACTCTGCGCGTGGTCTACAGAGCAGTCATATACTTTCTCTGGGTATGGCTTGCGGAAAGGATCCCGTGGAAGGGCGCGCTGTATGTTTCGGTGTTCTGGGTGGGTATCTATACTGTATTCCAGAACATCTTTTTCGGGCCGTATCTGGGAAAGTTCTTTACCGGAAGAGAGGACATACTGCAGTCGCATCTCTGGAGCCAGGTGCTGCTTATAGCCATCAACCTGCTGATCCGTCTCTTGTATTTCTGCATCATCTCCAGATTCCTGCCGTTTGCCGGAATGGCAGGTGCAGTAGTTCCGAACATACTATTCGTAGCGCTGATAGATGTAATTCTCGTATACAGCAAGACTACAGTCATCAGCAGCGAGGCGCTTTCAGAAGCTACCGCCGCGCAGTTCGATGCGTACTTCGTGCTGCTGCACGCAGCGCTCCTGCTGGCACTGATCGTGTTCGAATATTCAAGGCGAAAAACAGTAGAGGCAGCAATTCTTGACATTCGGAACACGGAAGCCAAGGCTCTGGTGGAAGCCGTTCGCGGACGCCAGAGCTCGGAAGAAGCCATCAGGGCTCTGCGGCACGATCTTAAGAACCACGCCATCTCCATGAAACTGATGCTGGATAACGGAGAGACGGACGAGGCACAGAAGTATCTGGACAGCTTTATCGAAGCCGCTTCGGATACCGTCGAGAGCTACCATACGGGCAGCGAGCTTCTGGACGGACTTCTTAAACTGAAACTAGCTCCGGCAATAGAAGCCGGAGTAGATGTGGGCTGTACTCTGGATTTCCGCGCTGCCGCGGAAAAGATAGACAATTTCGATCTTTGCGTGCTTATGGGCAATGTGCTGGACAACGCCGTTGAGGCTTGCGCCGCAATGCCCGCCGGCACATCGAAATATATTAGGATAAGCGGCGGACATGCCGCCAACTGCCAGCTGATAAAGATCGATAACTCATGCGTACTGACCGGCAGAAACAATCCGGGTGCGGGAGAAAGTTCCGCGGATGACCGGCCGACAGCTGACAAGCTTCCGGTCACTACCAAAGCAGACCGGACTCTTCACGGATTCGGGCTCAGAAATGTAAGATCCGTATTGGATCGTTACGGCGGTACCATGACGATCGCCAACGACAACGGACACTACTCCATATCAATGCTGATACCGGTACCCGACCCGGTCATTTCCCGAACTGTATCTTCTTCCAGGGAGTAACGAGTATCGCCTTAAGAGGTCCCCGTGTGCCGCCCTCGTCCGGGCGCACCTTTACCGCGCCCCAGATAAGCTTGCCGTCTTCGTCGAAGCGGAACGTGACCTTGCCTACTTTCTGCTTGCCGGTAAGCGGCTTGCCGTCTTCTCCGAAGCAGTAGTACTCGCCGTCCACGGCGCACCAGCCCTTAAGCATGGCTCCGTCGTGGTCGAAGCAGTAACGCTGTCCGTCTATGATCTGCCATCCCGTCTGCATGGCGCCGGAGGTTCCGAACCAGTAAGTTGTACCGTCTATGGTCTGCAAGCCCGTCTTAAGGTCTCCGTCTTCACCGAAGAAGTAGCGGCCTCCGTCTATGTCCTGCCAGCCGGTGCGCAGCAGGCCGTTTCTGCCAAGATAGCAGTTCTTTCCGTCCAGATACTGCCAGCCGGTAAGCATGTTGCCGTCCTGCGTAAAGTAGTACGTGCGTCCGTCTATGGTCTGCCAGCCCGTGCGGTACGGACCTTCCGGAATGTCCTGATAGCGAACGCTGCCGTTTACTCTTACCCAGCCGTACTGCGCGGCGGGATCCAGGTACCAGACGTCCAGATCGGTCTCGCCTTCTATGCCGGGGACCTTGCCGAAAGAGCTGTACTGCCAGAATTCGTACGGGCCGTCGTAGCCGGCCTTTTTATTCTGAGTATATGCCGCCAGCCATATTCTGTAGCTGTCGTTGATCTCCGTCATGTATGCCTTGCTGTTGTTGTTGAAAGCCGAGCGGCTGCCGTAGAAGCAAGGCACATAGCCCGCCTCGTCTATCCTTTCCATGAAGGCTTTGGCAATGTCCGTGCGTGTTCTTATGGAAAGTTTGGCGTCGTAGAGTCTGCCAACGTATTTGCCGTCCTCCGAGGGATACTCCACATCGTAGACGACGGGCAGCAGGATGTTCGCGGGGCCGAACTCGTACCTGTCCAGGAAATCTATTATGAAGTCCGCTTCCTCTATGCCTTCCTCCAGCGTTATGGCCTGCGAATACAGATACACGCCCACCAGAAGTCCGTTGTCCAGAGCGCCGCGGATGTTGTCCGCAGCGTACTTATCCTCCACGATAAGGCCTGTCTCGTAGCCGCGGTAGCCTACCCTTATGAAGGCGAACTCGCAGCCTGCGCCCGCCACGGCCTTCCAGTCCACCTCGTTCTGATGCGCCGAGACGTCTATGCCGTAGTGCATTTCCCTGCCCGCGAAACGTTCGTCGTGGATCAGCCCGCGTCCAAGAAAGCCCGCGTAGCGCGTGTCGTAGCTGTACTCGTTCTCCGCCGCGAAAGCCGGCGCGCAGAAACAAGACAGGGCTGCCGCCAGTACAAGTATTATCGCTGTAAGTCTTTTTATCTTTATCATTTACTTAATGTTCCAAAGGACAAATAACGCAATTTTCATCGAATATATCATACCTTGCTTTACCGCAACCGTCAACGCCGGAGGCGCCCGATGATATTGACTGATCAAGCGTAATACAGTAAAATACAGATAGCAAAAGGCTGCCGGACAGACGGTCAGCCCTTAGGTTTGATCATTGAAATGACCGCACCGATCGGCTAGGGCGGTCATTTCTGTTTTTTGTCGCTGTTCCGCGAGCCCAGCGTATAACCTGCCATAAAGCAAGTAATACAAAGCGATAGTATCGCTATCATAGACTCAACATTCATGACGCCCTCCTTTCTCCCCTTTTGATAAGGGCGGAGGGAACAGGCCCTCCGAAGAGAGCTGACCGCCTACCGTATTCGGCAGCGCTTTTGCGTTGTCTATTGTATCAGTTTCGCGGTCCCGTTATTACAAAAATGATGGCCAAAACGGCACACAGTTTACCGGACAGTAAAAACAAGGCCCCGCCGCGATCGGCAGGGCCTGTCTTTTTGTGTTCCGTTTAAACGGTCGAACCGCAAACGATTACTTCAGATCGAACTTTCCGAAGAGCTCTTCGTCGGTCGGGATCTTCTCCTCGATAGGATAGGAGATCCAGGTGGTGTTCATGAAGTGCTTGTAGGTAATGTTCTCGGAAGCGATGTTTCCGCCCCAGGTTCCGCAGCCGAGGGAAGAGGTGAACGGCATGCCGTTGTTCCAGTTACCGGTGTTGGCAGCGGAGGTGGCCTGGTTGACCATGACTCTGGAAGTGTGGGTGTAGGTAGCCAGCTGCATTACGTGATCCTTGTTGGTGGTCTGGATAGCGCAGCTGTGGCCCTTGCCTGCTACTTCGTGGATGTCGTTTACGCACTTGACCATCTCGTCGAAGGTGTCTCTCTTGTAGACAGCCAGTACTACGGACAGCTTCTCGAAGCTCAGCGGGTGCTCCTTCAGTCCGAAGCCTTCATACTCGCAGATGATGAAGGTCTTGTCGTCGGGGATGGAGAATCCTGCCATCTCGGCGATCTTCTGTGCGGGCTGAGCAGCAACCTTGGAGTTGAACTTTCCGCCCGGGAACATCATCTGCTCGAGAGCCTTTACCTGCTCCGGAGTGCAGAGATATCCGCCTTCAGCTACCAGCTTGGGCAGGAACTTGTCGTAGATGTTGCTCTGAACAACGAGGGAGTTGTCGGACGAGCAGGAAGTAGCGTTGTCGAAGATCTTGGAAACGCGAACGTTTCTGGCGGCAACGTCCAGATCGCAGGTGTCGTCGATCAGGACTACTGCGTTGCCTGCGCCTACGCCGTAAGCCGGAGTACCGGAGGAGTAAGCGGACTTAACGAGGCCGGAACCACCGGTAGCGATAACGAGGTCGCACTGCTCCATAAGAGCCTGGGATGCTTCCATGGATACGTCGGTGATGGTGAGGATAAGATCCTCGGGTGCACCGTGCTTCTTAAGAGCGTTGCGCATTACTTCGCAGACCTCATAGTTGGTCTTGTTCGTTCTGGGGTGCGGGCTCATAACGATGGCGTTTCTGCACTTGATAGCGTTCAGAGCCTTTACTACCGGGGTCATTTCCGGGTTGGTGCAGGGGATGATAGCACCGATAACGCCTACCGGCTTGGCCATCTTGATGATGCCCTTCTCGGTGTCTGTCTCAAGGATACCGACGGACTTCTTGTCCATGATATCTCTCCAGCATCCTCTTACCTTCTTGCGGAGCTTGGTGAGCTTACCGTCAAGGGTTCCCATCCTGGACTCTTCGAAAGCGAGAGTTCCGAGACGAACTACGTTCTCTTCTCTGGTAATGTCGTATGCGATCTGTGCGCAAAGCTCGTCTACCTGTTCCTGAGTGTAATACTCGATCTGAGCCTGTGCCTTTCTTGCGCGTGCGACAAGTTCAGCTACCATTGCGGTCGCCTGCTGTACATCAGCCATAATAGTGATCTCCTTTCAAATATGAAATATCTTTATCGATGATCGTTATCGGTCATCTATGCCCCGCCCCCCGCGAAGGAGACGGGGCTGTGAACCATTTTGCTTCCCGTATTACTTCTTTGCCTTCTTGGCCTGCTTGGCCTTGTAAGCCTTGAGGTATTCGGGATCCAGAGTCCTGTAGTAGGATCCGCAGAGGTTGAGCGGGTTGAAGGCCTCTCTTACCTTGTACTGGTAAGTTACCAGACCGGGCTGAGCCATGCCTACGAACATCTCGTTCTGCTCGTCCTGAGTGTAGTAGTAGTCGGTCTCCGGATGACGCGCGGTCATGTTCCAGTTACCCATGTCAGCGCCGAAGCCGTACTTGTCGCAGAGCTTCTGGCTGTAGTTCTGGATGAAGTCGCAGGCGCCCTTTACGGACTCTCTGTCGTGTCTGTCGAACCACTGGAAGAACTCGTAACCGGTTATTCCGCCGCCGCCGAGGGTGGACAGAGCGCCCATCTCGGAGTCGCCGCCCGTAGCAGCCAGAGCGGTGCTGTGCTTATCGAAGTCCTCACGCATCTGGTGATACTCTTCCATTACCTTGCTGGTAACGAATACGTTGTTGGAAAGTCCGCCGGAACCTTCGTAGCTGGAAGCCAGCGTGTAGTTGAGGTTCTTGTGACCGAGACGGAGCAGATAAAGAGCTACGAAGTCGTGGATCTTCGGCTGGAGCATGAACTCGTTCTTCCAGCCCTTTACGCGGCGGAGGATCTCGTTGATGGCCTTTTCCTTCCACTCCATGTCTCTCTTGGTCATGCCTACGATCACTACCTGGAGGTCGATCTTGCAGAGTTTGTTCTGCTCGGCGATGTACGGATCGTTCATGTACTTGGGCAGGTCGCAGAGCTGGCCTTCCGGATCGGAGAGGAGCTCCAGCATGGGCAGCTTGATGTAGCGTCCCCACATGTTGAACTGTCTGTGTCCCAGATAAGCGATCTCGTTGTTCTGAGAGAGCAGGTTGATGGTGTTAGCGTAAGCTTCCCAGGTGGGGAAGTTGAGAGTATAGGTCTTGATGTTCCACTGCGGAACGAGCTTGTAAGCAGCGCCTACGCCGTAGGAGGGCAGTATGCGCGGACCCGGCCAGGGGTGGAGTCTTACGGCTACTCTGCAGCATACGCCCAGGGATCCCGCAGGGCCCTGCATGCCGCGGAGCATACCTCTGATCGACGGTCCGGGGCCTTCGCCGCAGAACCAGTCTCCGCCCGCGCCGAGAGTACCGGTGCGGAGCAGTTCGCCGTTAGGAAGTACCCACTCGGTAGCGAGCATGTTCTCGGAAGCGACTCCCATGAAGCAGGAGGACGGTCCGAACGCTACCCAGGATGCGGTTCCCGCAAGCGTGGAGGAGGAGCATCCTACACCGGCCATGTTTACGTTGAAGCCTCTCTTCATGGCTTCTACCTGTACTACGGCGCCGATGGCGTAGGGCTCTACGATAACGTACTGATCTCTTTCGTGGAACTCCATCTTCTTCATGCGCTTCATGTCGATCTGGAGGGAGTCGTCGTCGCCGATGTAACCCATTACGGACCAGAAGGTGGTAGCGGCCTTGAAGGGGATGTTGTATTTGTTGCAGATCTTAACGATGGCCTGTACTTCCGCGGTGCTGCCCGGCATGATGACCGCGCCCGGCATCGGGGACTTGACATCGTAAGGTCCGAAGTGAGCGGAGGACTGGGTGTTGATAACTCTGTAGGATTCGCGCATCGCGATGTCCTGGGAGACGTTATTCTTACCTACGACCAGCTCTAATTCTTTATAAGCGTCCTGATTGAATGCCATTGTATTACCTCCTTACAGTGCGCGGGCTACGAGATCGATGATGTCGATGACTTCGATCCCCTTGCCGTTCTCGTCGACTGCGTTCCTGAAGTTGGCCTCGCACCACGGGCATGCTGTTACGAGAGCGTCGGCGCCGGTGGTGTTAGCCTCGGTGATGCGCTCGCTGGCAGTAGCCTTGGACATTTCCGGATTGGTGATCTGGACGTTCGCGCCGGCACCGCAGCAGAGCGAGTACTCGCGGATACGTTCCATCTCTACCAGAGTAACTCCGGGGATGGCCTTTATGACGTCGCGCGGAGCGTCGTATATTCCGTAGACGCCCATTCTGCGAGGTCTTCTGGGCTCCCAGGTAACTACCTGATTCATGATCTTCTTCTCTTCGCCTTCCCACGGAGTGTAGGGCTCGCCCTGACGGCCGAGGTGGCAGGGATCGTGATAGGTAACTACCATGTCGAGGTTCTTCTTGAACTTTATCTTCTTTTCCTTGATGAGCTTGTCCAGATACTCTGTGATGTGCAGAACTTCTACGTCCATTCCGCGCTTTGCGTACAGAGTCTTGAAAGCGTGATAGCAGTCGGAGCAGGGGGTGACTATGGTCTTTACGCCCTGCTTCTTGAACGCCTTGATGTTGGCGTCGGCTCTCTTGCCGAACTCATCGAAGAAGCCCATCTGATACGCTCTGCCTGCGCAGCACATATCCAGATCGCCCATGTAGCCGAGCTTTACGCCGGCGGCGATGAGGGTCTGGGCGGCCTTCTTGGCGTAAGCCTGCAGGTCCTTGTCGTAGCTGTACTTGCAGCCGGGGAAGAATACTACTTCCGCGTCCTTGGCCCACTTGATGCCCTTTGCCCAGTCGGCTCTCTTGGCCTTCTTGGCTCCGGCGATGAGGGTGGCTTCCTTCTTCAGGGAGTCGATCATTGCCTTCTGCTCGGGGGTAACGAAGCCCTTCTTTACTGCTTCGTTCTTGAGCTCTACGCAGTAGTCGAGACCTTCCAGGTTGAACCTGGTGATCTTGCATGTTACGTCGCAGGCGCCGCAGGTCGTGCAGGACTGAACGGCGTTGAGCCATTCCGGGCTGCTCTTGAAGTCGTAGTCGCCGGTCAGATAAGCCTGACCTACCTGCCACTTACCGCGCAGCGAGTACATGTGCCACTGATAATAAAGGTTGGTGGGGCAGTTCTCGCCGAAGCGCTGGGACTGGATCTTATCGAAAGGTATCCACTTGCAACCGAGGCAGTTGGAGCAGCGCTCCATCATCGGTAAAAAGTCTTTTAATGCCATGTTTCTAGTCTCCCCTTTCTTATATTGTGAGCTTGCCGGGGTTCATAACGCCGTTGGGGTCGAAGATGCCCTTAAGCTTCTTGAGGGTCTCGTTGCCCATGGCGTCCTTGTTGAGCTGGATGCGTGCCCACGGTCCGTGAGGTCTGGAATAGTACGCGCCGGCCTGAGCCAGTTCTACGCTTGCTCTGTCGAAGAGCTCCCTGGCGAGCCTGGTCTCCTTGGCGGAGTTGGGATCGTAAGGGATCGTGAAGCATACGTGATACGCGGAACCGTAGTGTACCGGCTGTACGTATACGCCTATGTCGGAAGCCGGATAGCCGACCTTCGAAGCTATGTCGCTGATCTTGTCGATGAACATAGCGGTATCGTCGATCTTGCTCATGAAGAAGATGTCCTGGAACGCTCCCTTGTAGGTCTCTTTCCAGTACTTCTTTGCCGGGGAAGGAGTGATGGCCTTCTTGTAGAAAGCGTTAGCGCTTACGCTGCCGATGGAGTTGACGGGAACGAGTCCGTTCTTCTGAGCGAATTCCTTGATGTCAGCTTCCTGCTGCTCGCACTTCTCCTGCGGCAGAAGATCTCTTCCGCCTACGCCTACGAAGACTGCCCATGCGGGGAGCTCCTTCTTGAGAGCTTCGATCTCGGCGGCGTCCTTACCCATGAGGTAAGCGATCTGGTTCTTGTTCAGGATGAAGAGTTCATCGGAGAACCTGACGTGGATGACGTCCCAGACGAAGTCCAGAAGAGCCTTCTCGGTCTCCGCGGTAACGAAGAAGCACTTGTGAGCCTGGTGAGCAAGCTCGCAGCGCAGGGATGCCCATGTTACGATGCCCATGGTGCCTTCGGACTGGGTGAGCATGCGGTAGAAGTCGAGCATCATCGGTCCGAGCGGGCTGACCTGCCACTTCTCCTGGGTCCACTGCTTTTCGAGGGATCCTACCGGACCGCCGTTCGCGGCGTCGCCTGTGTACATGCGGTTTCCGTCGCCCCAGGTAACTTCTACGCAGCGGAACGGCTCGGTGTAAGAGAAGCCGTGGCAGGCGTTAAGTCTGGGCTCGATGTCCATGGCGTCGGCCAGAACGGACTTGGTGTCCTTGGGAGCCAGGGTGTATGCGAAGTGCATGCCCTTCCTTGCGAGAGCCTTCTGGAACTGTCCGTAAGTTACGCCGGGCTCTACAACAGCCATTCTGTGCTGTTTGTTGATGCTTAGGATCTTGTTCATTCCGGACAGGTCTACTATTACTGCTCCGGGAACGGACGGTACGGTGTCGCCCTTGTAGTGGGGAGCACCGGAACTGACAGGTATGATCGGAAAATACTTCTCGTTAGCAAGCTTTACGAGAGCTTCTACCTGATCAGCGTTCTTCGCCTTTACGACGAAGCTTGGAGCCATTGCTTTAGCGAAGCTCTTGTCGCTGGCATAAGCGGCAAGATCTGCTTCCTTGTCGGAAACAGCTGCAGCACCAAAGATCTTCTCCAGTTCAGCCTTGAGTTTAACCACGCGATTACCTCCTTTGGAATGCTGGATAACTGATTTATAAAACAAACGACCTTCGTTTATTCCCGAAAAAAACGGACTAGAACGCCTTCAGCGCCAGTTCCGTGTACCTGACTATCTGGTCCTCCAGATCGTATTCGCCTTCCGTTACGCACCAGCTGTAGCAGCAGCCGCGGGCTACCGTAAACAGATAGTCCACCATCTCGTCCGCGGAAAGATCCGAAGCCAGTTCGTTTCTTTCGAGTCCGTCGGCGATGATGTCCGCCAGCACCTTGTGCATGGGTCTTCTGCTGGCGAACCAGAGGTTCTCCGGATTATACAGAACGCCCAGAAGATCCGTACCCGTCTCCACGTTAAGACGCGCGTAATAGCGGAAGAAATCCACTACGCGTTCTTTTGCGTTGCTGCCGTTTATCTTTACGGCAACGTTATCGGAGAAATAGTCGTCGGCTTTCTTGTAGATGTCCAGGAAGAGATCCGTCTTGGAAGGGAAGTAACTGTAAAAGGTACCTACAGAGATATCCGCCGTGGAGCAGATGTCGCGGACGGTAGTGTTCTGATAACCGTTCTTCTTCATGAGCTCCAGGGAAATATCCAGAACATGCTCTCTGGTCTTCTGCGCTTTTTTGCTAAGCAGCGGGCTGTTCAAAAGGTACCTCCTTAACCATAATTACCAAAAAAAGTATAACACGTTCAGTTTTAAAAATAAAGGATGACTTTGACAAAAATGGCAAAAAAACGAACGATTATTTGGCAAAAATATAACATTTGTGGAGGCCGGAAAACGAACCACAATAGGTAGTGTTACGTATGAAAAACCGGCCCCAAAAAGACGGCAGGAAAGACATAAAAAACAGCCCGGAACTATGTCCGGGCAATGCTTTTTTATGTTGTTTGTCTGCGTTTTCAGAACTGTTTTCTGATCGTAAGGATGTTCTGGCCGTCCTCGTATCTGTAGTTTACGCCGTCCATGGTCTTCTTGACTATGAAAACGCCCAGGCCCCCTTCCCTGCGGTCGTCAGCCGGCAGGGTAACGTCCGGGTCGTCCGCCGATAAAGGATCGTAGGGCTTTCCTCTGTCGGCGAAGGTTATGACAGCCGCGCGGGGATCGTCCTCGAGCGCGAACTTTACGGTAGCAAGACCGGTCGCCGGAGCGTACGCGTACGCGGCTATGTTGGCGAATACCTCGTCTATGGCTACGTCTATCTTGGACCTGATCTTGCCAGGGCAGTCCGCTGCGTCCAGCTGGGCGTTTACGAACTCAATGACCTTTTCCGTGTTCTGCGGCACCGCGGAGACCGTCATCTCCTTTTCCGCGCCGCGTCCCGAAGTCCCGGCATCCCTGCCGAAATACTCGAAGCACAGCATGGTTATGTCGTCGAACTGATCCGCCGTTCCCACGAAGGTCGATACGGCGTCGTCCACGGCCTTAAGGATGCCCTGAGGATCGCGGTCCTTTGCTTTGTTCAGAGCCTTAACGGCGCGCTCCATGCCGAACTGGTCGTTGCTAAGGTTGGTGGACTCCACCACTCCGTCCGTGTACAGGAACAGCTTGGAGCCGGGCTCCAGCTGAAGCTCGTATTCTTTATATTTGATGCCGGACATTCCGCCTACCACGAAGCAGTGCTTGTCCTTATACACCTCGAAATCTCCGTCCGGGGACTTTACCATCGGATATTCGTGGCCGGCGTTGGCCGCGGTCATTTGTCCGGTGCGCAGATCTATCACTCCCAGCCAGACAGTAACGAACAGTTCCATGCGGTTGTTGGAGCAGATCTGCTCGTTCACAGCCTGAAGCACCGCGGCCGGGCTTAGACCGGTCCTGCAGTAGTTCTTTACAAGTATCTTGGACACCATCATGAACAGCGCCGCCGGAACTCCTTTGCCGGAAACGTCCGCCATTACCAGAGCCAGATGGTCGTCGTCCACGAAGAAGAAGTCGTAGAAGTCGCCGCCCACCTCCTTGGCGGGCTGCATGGTCGCGTAGACGTCGAACTCGCCGCGCTCCGGGAATGCCGGGAATACGTTGGGCAGCATGTCGGCCTGGATGCGTGTGGCAAGCGACAGCTCCATGCCTATCCTTTCCTTCTCGGCAGCGGCTCTGGCCAGGTCCTCTTCGAACTCGGACAGGTCTCTCTCCATGTCCGCCATTATGTTGCTCAGGTTCTCTATCTCGTCGCCCGTGCGTATGTTCAGCATTGCGAAGTGGTCGGTCACCTGGGCTCCGCTCTTCTTGTCCGCAGCGTACTGTCCGGCGGCCGCCGCGATCTCGTTTATCGGGTCGACCAGCTTCTTCTTCATGTATCTTGTGAAGACGAACGCCATCAGTATCATGACGATCAGGATAGCTACGACGTACTGAAGGACGAAGCGGTTCATGCCCACGGACATTTCGTCCAGGGTTATGTCCGCAAGAACGAAGCACACCGTTTCGCCGGCGCTGTTCTTTACCGGAACTCCGCTGGTGCAGACCCATCCGTAGCGCTCCGTCTTATGGATATGGTAGAGCCTGCCCTCCCCGTTCCAGTTCATGAACTTGCGGATCTGCTTTTCCGGGACGCTTTCCCAGCAGCCGGTAAAGCATCCGGGCTCGTCATCGTACGGATCGGCTATGGTGACCATGGCGCCATGCTCTTCGTCGTACATTCCCAGGTAGACGTCGTTTACGCCCGCGGACTGAGCGAATTCGCCCAGGACCGTCTTTATGGTCCCCATGTTCGGAGACTTATCCACCAGGGTGAACTTGGCCTTGTAGCTTTCGGCCCCTACCTGAGAGCGCTCCTCTTCCGTAAGCCCGTTATAGATATTCATGACGTTCCCTGCCGCGGACTCCACCGGAGCAATCTTCTCCAGCATGGTCCTGGCGGTCTGCGCCATGGTGAAAGACTCGCTTATGTACTGGCCGGAAAGGGCTACGCTGTACAGCCCCAGACCTATCGCGAACGCGACCAGGCCCAGGATCAGCGACCCTATGATGACCGAACGGAACACCTTGCCGGAGAGCGAATAGTGCTTCCGTTCGAATTCTCCCATTTCTTTTATGCTTTTTTCCGGCATCTGTACGACCTTTCGTCTGTGTCCGGAGCATGTGTCCGGATAGTATTCTAACCATATGATTTTATCATATTCGCGGCGACGGCGGTAGTGTCTTGTGCGGCCGGCATTTTCCACCGTTTCTTCACAGCGTCTTTTTATACTTTTTGCTTTGTTCGTATATTATTTTTTCGCAGGTGAGTATCAGGCGTCCGGGGAATACGGACGTACGGATCTCGCCGAATGTAAGACCATCTGCGAACGATCGCAGAGAAATTCAGGAGACAAAGAAATGAAACGACGGAAAAAAACGATACTTGTGCTGTACAGCGTACTGCTGGCGGCATTCTCCGTTTATTTCCTGCTCGATACTTTCGTCATAGAACGCGTATATTCGGCGGAAGCGCCGGCGGCAGTCTCACAAAGCGCCGCGGAAGAAAGCCAGGCATCCGGACAGAGCGGCGCTGAAGAAAGCGCCGCGAACACTCTCTCTTCAGTCGGAACGTCAGGCAAGGATGCCGCAAACACGGCAAACGACGATCTTTCATCCGGCGTTCAGAGCGAAGAGACCGCCGGCTACCTGAAAGCCGTTCAGGCTCAGACCGGGCCTTCGGAACCGGTGATCACGGAAAACTCGTACAATGACGGAAACATCAGCATCACGATAACGGAATACAGACAGCACGACACTACCATCTACGCGGCGGACATTCAGCTGAGCTCCGCCGACTGCCTTAAGACCGCCCTCGCCAAAGGCGCCTACGGCAGGAACGTAACGGCGAAGACCTCCGCGACCGCCGCGGCTAACGAAGCCATACTGGCCGTAAACGGCGACTACTATGGCTCGCAGGAACGCGGATACGTCATCCGCGGAGGTGTCATTTACCGCAGCACCGCGGCGTCCGGGAGGCAGGACCTGGTGATCTATCAGGACGGCTCCATGGAGGTGATCCTCGAAAGCGACATCAGCGCGGAAGAATTGCTGGCCAAAGGCGCCAGAGACGTGCTGTCCTTCGGGCCGGAGCTTCTTAAGGACGGAGAGATAGCAGTAAACAGCAGCTACGAGGTAGCCAAGGCCACGAACAGCAACCCCCGCACCGCGATAGGCATGATAGACGAACTGCACTACATTTTCGTAGTCTCGGATGGAAGGACGAGCGAGAGCGCCGGCCTGTCCGTATATGAGCTGGCGGAGTTCATGAAGTCGCTGGGCGCAAAGACGGCGTACAATCTGGACGGAGGCGGTTCATCCACGATGTACTTCAACGGCGAGGTGATCAACGACCCTGTCGGCGGAGGCAGAGGACAATCGGAAAGGAGCGTGAGCGACATTGTATACATCGGATACTGATAAGAACACGCCGCGCGCCCCGGAAAGCAGAAAGTCCGCGGATAAGAAGCGCTCCCGAGCCGCCGGCTCCATAGCCTTCAGATACACGGCCGCGGCTGCCGCGGTCGCTGTAATAGGACTTGTCTACGAGCTGTTCAGTCACGGAGTATGGTCTCCGTTCATGGGATTTGGATTCATGGTCCCTCTCGTACTGGGGGCTCTGCCGAACTTCTTCATCTGGCTGACCGGCGCGAAAGAGCCCGGTCCCGCCGCGGAGAACGTGTATGCCTGCGGAGTGGTGACTCTGACGGCTGGCTGCCTGCTGAAAGGAGTCCTGGAGATATTCGGAACGACTAACCATCTAATTAAGATATACCCTGTCGCCGGCGTGTTACTGACCGTCGCCGGAGCGATACTGTATCTGGCAGAAAAGAAAAAAGCGGAGGTCTGATCCTCCGCTTTTATGTTGCTTTAGGCAATGGCGCGTTAAGCCGGAACGCTTTTCCCGGCGCACAATGACCGCAGTCTGTTTTAACGCAGCCGGTTACGCCTGCGCGCCTTTTATTATCTCCACGTTCAGCGCGCCGTTGTTCAGGTCCACACGGAGCGTGTCGCCCATGGACAGATCGTTCTCCAGCATCGTCCTTGCGATGAGCGTCTCCACCTCGTCCTGGATGAATCGCTTCATGGGCCTTGCGCCGAACAGCGGGTCGTAGCTGCTGTCGATTATGAACTGCTTTGCCGCGTCCGTTACTTCCACGTTCAGGGATCTGTCCGCAAGCCTCTTCGAAAGGCCTGCCAGCTGCAGGTCGGCGATCTTGGACACATCGTCCTTGGTGAGCGGCTTGTACATTACGATCTCGTCAAGACGGTTCAGGAACTCCGGCCTGAAGCTTGCGCGAAGCAGCGCCGTAACCTGGTCCGAAGCCTCCTTGCTTATGCTGCCGTCCGGACTGATGCCGTCCAGCAGGAACTGCGAACCGAGATTGCTCGTAAGGATTATTATCGTGTTCTTGAAGTCCACGGTGCGGCCCTGAGAGTCGGTTATCCGGCCGTCGTCCAGAACCTGCAGCAGTACGTTGAATACTTCCGGGTGAGCCTTTTCCACCTCGTCGAACAGCACCACGCAGTAAGGTCTGCGGCGCACGGCCTCTGTAAGCTGGCCGCCCTCGTCGTAGCCTACGTATCCCGGAGGCGCTCCTATCAGCCTGGACACCGAGAACTTTTCCATGTACTCCGACATGTCTATTCTTACTATGTTCTTCTCGTCGTCGAACAGCGCTTCCGCGAGAGCCTTGGCAAGCTCCGTCTTACCTACACCGGTAGTACCCAGGAAGATGAACGAGCCTGACGGCTTCGTTGGATCCTTAAGGCCGAGACGTGATCTTCTGATTGCTTTCGCGACGGCTGTGACAGCCTC
>JAFRYI010000012.1 GCA_017437745.1 Bacillota bacterium | reverse complement strand
GCAATCTCTTCCGTTCTCACCATCTCAAATAGGTCTTTGGGCTCACTGATACAATGCCAGTCAGCGGTCAGCATATTAAGATCCATCACTTCGTGCAGATGGTTCAAACCAAATACATACTGAATGACGGTCGGTTCATTCATACAATATGCCACCAGAATATGACCGCCTGATTTCGTCACTCGCACTGCTTCAGAAAGAGCTCTCAGCTTTTCGCCCTTGGTGTAAAGGTGGTACATTGGACCGAGGAGCATGGTCAGATCGAAAAAACTATCTGGAAACAGGGACAGTTCCAGAGCATTTCCTTGGATTGGTGTGATAGGCTCCGTACCATCTAATTTGGATCTCAGGATTCCTAGATTGTGCTCAATCAACTCAACCGCAGTCACATTGAGCCCCCGCTTTGCCAATGTCACACTATAGCGGCCTGTTCCTGCTCCGACTTCAAGGATGCTTGGATCTGAAATGCCTTCCAAACATTCTTCTATGTATCTCATTGTGGTCAAATATTCCACCTGCCCATGACGGGAAAGAAGGCGCCCTTCTTCATCATATTTGTTGTAGTATTCTTCAAGGTAATTCATGCCGTCTCCTCCACAAATACCTTCTTGCCAATCTCAATTAATCTATTTCAGATACTCCGCGTCTTTGGGTTCATAAGGAACCGAAATATAGTCCTTCTTCTGATGGTACAAGCAGCATACCGTCTCCACATGCAGCGTTCCGGGGAACATGTCCACCGGGGTCGCCTCGACAAGACGGTAGCCGCTGTCTTCGCAGAGCACCTTAAGGTCTCTGGCCAGAGTTGACGGGTTGCAGGAAACGTAGACCACTCTTTGCGGCGCTATCTTAAGGACCGCTTCCAGAAGGCTCTTCGCGCAGCCGGCCCTGGGAGGATCCAGAACGACTACGTCCGCTTTTACGCCCTGAAGTTTGGTGTCGATCACGTCCTCCGCCCTTCCGCATACGAAGGTGGCGTTAACTATGCCGTTGATGACGGCGTTGCGGTTCGCGTCCAGCACCGCAGGCTTTACGCTCTCCACGCCTATAACGCGGGCGCACTGCCCTGCCATGGAAAGTCCGATGCTCCCGGCGCCGCAGTATAGGTCCAGAAGGCTCTCAGAGCCCGTCAGACGCGCGTATTGCTGCGCTTTGGTATAAAGTATCGAACAACCTTCTGAATTGACCTGATAGAAGCTCTGAGGGCTTATCTCGGTCTTCAGCGTTCCGGCCGCGGTAACGATCTCGTCCTTAAGGATGCGGCGGTCCGACACGAAGCCTCCGTCCCTGTCTTCCTTTATCGTCATCACCTCGCCGGCGCGGGACGTACGCACCACAAGCCTGGTGAAATACTTCTGAGTAGGTTTAAGCTCCGCGCGGACGCGCTCCACGGTATCCATGGCAGCCTGCTGCTGGATGACGCAGTCCTTAGGCTCTACAATGCTGTGGGTTCCGCGCTTAAGGTAGCCGACTCTGTTTCCGGATATCGCGAACTCTGCCTTGTTCCTGTAGCGAAGAGGCATGGGATAGTCCGCGTCTATATCCTGCGGAGTGGCCTCCGCTCCGTCCTTAGCGAAGATTATGTCCTTCAGAACGTAGTCTTCGCCTGCCTTAAAGCCACCGATGCGGAGCAGAGCGTCCTCCACATGCTTTTGCTTAAGCGCCAGCTGGGCTTTGTAGCTAAGTCCCATCAGTGGACAGCCTCCGCACTCCGCTGCGTACGGGCAGGGAGGCTCTATCCTGTCCGGCGAAGGCTCTGCGATGCGCAGCAGCACTCCTTTTGCGGATCTGGAACCTTCCTTAAGCAGCACTTCCGCCTCTATGGTGTCTCCCGGGAGCGCGCCGGGCACGAAGACCACCATACCTTCCGCGGTCCTTCCTATTCCCTCTCCGTCCGAGCTGATGTCCGTTATTCTTATGATATCCATATCAAACTTGTTTATTATTCCGCGTCGTGATAAAATGCTAAATTGCACACCATGTGCGTCACACTTGCATATAATAAGTATAAACCAAAAGCATCCGGATTACTACGGCAAGAGATTGAACAGCAGTTTCGAATCAAAACAGAATATACGCAGGAACCTGCTCTGGGCCGTGATATTCCTGGTCATAGCCGCGGCGTCCATATATACCGTTAAGAAGGTCAGCGGAGATTTTTCGTTCCGAAGACTGGCGGAGCTCTACCGCAATGCCGCCAACCTTCCGCTTCTTCTGGCTTTAGCGGCGCTTTTCGGCTACATAGCGTTCGAATCCCTGTCGCTTAAAACGCTGCTGAAGTCCTTCGGACACAAGTGCAGCTTCGGCCAGAGCGTGGTCTTCACATCCGCGGACATGTACTTCTCGGCCATAACGCCTTCCGCTACCGGAGGCCAGCCCGCCTGCGGCTACTTCATGGTCCGCAGCGGAGTGCCGGCAAGCTGCGTTACGGTCTGTCTGGTGTTCAACCTTGCGATGTACACCCTTTCGATAATAATCATCGCGCTGGGAGCCATGATCATAAACCCCGGAGTATTCAACTTCTTCGGCGCCGGAGCTAAGGTCCTGATACTGCTCGGCGCGCTGGGGCTTCTGATCCTTGCTTCGCTCGCCATACTCGTCACCGCTAAGCGCAGCACGATAGACTGGCTGGGACGTTTCGCGGGGCGTGTAGGCAAGAAACTGCGCATAATAAAGAACAGCACGGACGAAGCAAGCCTCATCCAGTGGGTGGAAGACTACAAAAGATACGCTGATCAGCTGAGCGGGCACGGTCCTGCGCTGATAAAGTCCCTGATATTCAACGTACTGCACAGACTTTGCCAACTTTCCATAACAATGTTTATGTATATAGCCATATTCTCCAACAGTTCAATGCCTCTTAAACAGGTGATCAACAACGGACTGTCGCTTCTGGGCACCCAGTCTCTGATAAGCATAGGCTCCACCTTCATTCCCATACCCGGAGCCATGGGCTACACGGACCTGATGATGCTCAACGCTTTCGAAAAGATAATGTCCGACGCGGACGCGGCCAGCCTGGAGCTGATGTCCAGGTTCGTGTCCTTCTACCTGAGCGTTACCATCTGCTTCTTCATAGTCCTCATCTACAGCATAGTAAAGAACAGAAAGAGAAAGTAAACACTTTCGCCGCATAATAAGACCGGCTCCCGTTTAAGGAAGCCGGTATTATATTTGTTATTGGATGGGTCCCGCTATATCCTTCCGCTCCTGCGGCGTTCAAGCTCACCCAGGATCTTCTTCCTGAGACGGATGTCCACCGGAGTGACCTCCACGAGCTCGTCGTCGTTGATCCACTCCAGGGCTTCCTCCAGTGAAAGCACTCTGGGAGGCGTAAGTTTTACGTTGTCGTCGGAACCGGCGGCGCGCATGTTGGAGATGTGCTTTGCCTTGCAGGGGTTTACGACCATGTCCTCGTTGCGGCTGTTCTGGCCGACGATCATGCCTTCGTAGACCTTTACTCCCGGGCCGATGAAGAACTGCATGCGCTCCTGCAGGTTGTTGATGGCGTAAGGCGTGGTGACACCGGGCTCCTGCGCTATTATGGCTCCTGCCATGCGCTGCGGGATCTCGCCCTTGTAGTCCTCGTAACCCACGAAACGGCGGACCATTATGCCCTCGCCTCTTGTCTGGTTGATGAACTGGCTGCGGTAGCCCATAAGGCCTCTGGTGGGCGCGGTGTATACCAGCCTGCTGCGGCCGTTCCTGGCGTCCATGGACTGCATTATGCCCTTGCGCAGGTTGAGCTCGGAGATTATTGCGCCGGAGTATTCGTCCGGAACGTCTATCACGACCTCTTCCACAGGTTCCTGCTTCTGGCCCTTGTCGCCCGCGCGGAGTATTACCTCCGGCTTGGAGACTGCCAGCTCGTAGCCTTCGCGGCGCATGTTCTCTATGAGTATTGAAAGGTGCAGTTCTCCGCGTCCGGAGACTTTGAAACTGTCCGTAGTCTCGGTCTCTTCCACCTTAAGTCCTACGTTGACTTCCAGTTCCTTGGCCAGCCTCTCCCTTATGTGACGGCTGGTAACGTACTTGCCTTCCTTGCCCGCGAACGGACTCTTGTTTACTATGAAGTTCATGGACAGCGTAGGATCCTCTATGGAGATCGCCGGCAGTCCTATTATGTGATCTTCCGTGCAGACGGTATCGCCTATGGTTATGTCCGGGATGCCGCACAGAACGCATATGTCTCCGGAATGCACTTCCGGCACAGCTACGCGCTTCATACCTCTGTATATGTAGCACTGGCTGACCTTGCGGAGAACGTAGCTGCCGTCCGGCTTCGCTACGGCCACCTGGCTGCCTGCCTTGACCACGCCGCTGTCTATGCGGCCTATGCCCAGGCGACCTACGTAGTCGTCGTAGCCGAGCGTGGAGATCTGCATCTGCAGAGGCTCTTCGTCCCTGTCCGGATAAGCTCCGCACTGCTCGATTATGGTCTCGAACAGCGGAGTTATGTCCAGGCCGCCCTGCCCCGCGGCGCTCTTCTTGATCTTTGTGCCGTCGGCTGCTTCCACGTTAAGCCCTTCCACTTCCTTGGGATCGCGGACCACAATACCCTGGCGCGCTATTCCGTAGAGTATCGGGAAGTCCAGCTGGCGGTCGTTTGCGTCAAGATCCATGAACAGTTCGTATACCTCGTCCACCACCTCGTCTATGCGGGCGTCCTTCTTGTCTATCTTGTTTATGAGAAGTATCGGGTTGAGGTTCTGCTCCAGCGCCTTGGAGAGCACAAAACGCGTCTGCGGCATGGGACCTTCGGAACTGTCGACCAGAAGGATCACCGTGTCCACGGTCTTGATGATGCGCTCCACCTCGGACGAGAAATCCGCGTGGCCCGGAGTGTCGACTATGTTTATCTTGTAGTCCCCGTGCATTACGGAGCAGTTCTTGGAGTATATCGTGATCCCGCGCTCGCGTTCTATGTCGTCGGAATCCATTACGCAGTCCTTCATCTCCTCGTTCTCGCGGAAGACGCCGCTCTGCGCAAGGAACGCGTCCACCAGAGTGGACTTGCCCGCGTCTACGTGAGCTATGACCGCTATGTTTATGATCTTTTCTTTAGCCATTGTTCTGCCTTTCCTTAATAACCGTGATAGTTTACCACAAAGTCCGGCCTTCTTCCACATTTTCTTTCTTTGTGTTACAATAAAAATATGCTTAGAACTATAGTTTGGTTGATCGCGTCCGCACTGGCGCTCATAATTCTTATACCGCTGTCGCTGATAGCCCTGATCTTCCGGAAAAAGGATGCTATGTCAGAACCACCCGCCATAGCCAAATGGGTAGTTGAAGTCCCCCTCACGTGGTTCATGCGTCTCGGAGGCTGCGATTACAAGGTGCATGGACAGGAGAACCTCCCGGATGGCCCCGCTCTCTTCACCGGGAACCATCAGGGCAACTTCGACGTAGGCCTCATCCTTTCCGCGCTCGGAGGATACAAGATACCCGTAGCAAAGATCGAGGCCAGGAAAGTGCCGCTTGCCAACATCTGGATGGACATGCTGCACGTCATATTCATGGACCGCAAAGATCCAAGGCAGTCAGCGAAATGCATGGATCTTGCCGCCGAATATCTTAAGAACGGCAGGAGCGTGGTGATCTTCCCGGAAGGAACACGCAGCAAAGGACCGCAGATGAACGAGTTCAAACCCGGAGCCTTCAAACCTGCGCTTAAGGCAGGCGTACCGGTGGTGCCCTTCGTGATAAACGGTACTTACAAATGCTTCGAAGAGCCGCGCAGACTCACCAAGGCGCCGGTAACCGTTACCATACTGCCGCCGGTATACCCGGAGGAAGGCGAAAAGACCAAGTCGCTTTCACAGCGCGTTCAGCAGATGATACAGGACCGGCTGGACGCGGAAGCCCTGTAACTGCAATTCCGCAGCGGAAAATAAACGATACGAACAATAAAAGACCCGGAACGCTCCGGGTCTTATTGCTTATGATCTTTCCGGGTCCGCGACTGTTACTCAGCCTTCAGCATGCGGCAGTTTCCGTTGAAGACAGCGCCGGGGACCGTGATGAGCGATCCTACGGTTATGTCGCCGGCAAAGCTTCCGGTGGGAGCGAACTGCATCAGCTGAGTGCAGTTTGCGGTTCCTTCTCCGGTGCCCTTGAGCTGCAGCTCCGCGCACTTGATGTTGCCCTTGACTCTTCCGCCCTCGGTGATGAGTACCAGATTGGTGGATTCTATGTCGCCCTCGAATATGCCGTCTATGCGTATGGGCTTATCGGTCTTAACGTTTCCCTTGAACCTTGTCTGCCCGCCTATTACAGTTTCTATAACTTCCGAGCTGAGGCTCACCATGTTTGTATTTTCAGACATTTGTACTCTCCTTTACTCAGGTTTGTTCCTGCTGTTTTGATAATATATCATAAAAAAATAGTTCTTGCAATAACTTATGTTTTAGGGTATTATTCTAATGTTCACGCAGGTATGGCGGAATTGGCAGACGCGCACGGTTCAGGTCCGTGTGAAAGCGATTTCATGCAGGTTCGACTCCTGTTACCTGCACCAGAACAAAAAGGACAGACCGCAGGTCGGTCCTTTTTTTCTGCATCTGATAAGGCAGGAGTCGAACCTTGAGAAGGCGCGAACGTTGAGAAAAGGCCCGGCGGGCCTTTGAACAGTGAGCGGGTCAAGGGGCTGCGGAGAGCCCCGCAGACCGGCAGATCTGCGAAGTAAATATGCTCTCCTGTTACCTGCACCAGAACAAAAAGCACCACTTCAAGCGGTGCTTTTCTTTATGCTCCGTTTACGGTCTTCAGCCGTTCTTCTTCGCGCGGGCTGCCTTTATCCTCCTGACAGGGTGGATCTTTACTATCGCTATGACTATCGCCGCGAATACGATCAGTCCGATGATATGGTAGGAGATCCAGTAAGCCAGGTTCTCGAAGAACGCTCCGGCGTTCGCGAATCCCTCGGCGAAGCTCTTTCCGAGCTTCTGGAAGAATCCGGGCTGCTCGCCTATGGTGGTGTCCGGTCTGGAGACTTCCTTAAGGGAGATCTTTACTGTGGAGTAGCTTACCAGGCTGTCGTACTTGTTCAGGCTGCTCTGATACTGGTTTATCTGGTACTCGTTCTCCGTAAGAGCGTCCTCTATCCTCAGGATGTCTTCCATCTTGTCGGCCTGCTTAAGCAGCTCTTCCAGCCTGTCGTGCTTATTCCTTAAGGTCTCCAGCTTCTGCTCAGTGTCGAAGTACTGCTCGCTTACGTCGGTCATCTTCTGGTTTAGAGAGACTACGTAGCAGCCGTCGTTCATGCCGGACAGGAAGCTGTTGTAGTTCTCCGCGGGGACCCTTACAGTATAGGAAGCGGATCTGCGGTAGGTAGCGCTGCCGTTGCCGTTGTCCACGGTCTCGTTCTCTATGTACGCGGAGTATCTGACCGCAAGATCCTTGATGAATCCGCAGGTCTTCTCGAACTCCGTGGTCTGGAGCGACATCGTGGCGGACCAGATCAGCTTGGTGTTCTTAAGATCGACTCCGACGGTCGTTACCGGACCGTCTACGCCTCCGCTGCTGTCGGGAGCCGTGTTGGCGTTGGGCGCTTTTGTTTCTCTGGATTGCTCTTCCGAGTAATACTGAATACCGTTCCATCCGCTGTAGGACTGACCGTCGAGGTCCCTTGGCTCGCCGGAAGAGATCACGGAAGGATCGGTGTCGGTCCTGTCCGCGGACATGTTATTCTTTCCGGAATAGCCGCGGTTTCCGAGTCCTCCGGAGCCTCCGAAGAACCCCGCTGTAAACAGCAGCACGGCCGCGACTGCGCCCGCCGCGATCTTAAGCGGTCTTCTTCTGCTTCTCGTCCGCTCGGGAGCTTTACCGGTCTCCGCCGCGGAAACGATACCGGGCGCGGAAACGGATGCCGTATCCGCCTCTTCCACGAATCGGTCGTCTATGCCGCCTACGGCTCTTAAAAGCTTTTCGTCTGTCATATTTCAATACCCTCTTTTTTCAAATGTCCCGCAAGATCTTTCCTTAAACGGAAGAGCATGGTCTTTACATTGGACTCGTTAAGGCCGAAGCGGTCCGCTATCTCCGATACCGGATCCAGGTACCAGTAGCGCCTTACGAACACCTTTCGCCTGGTTTCGTCCAGGCCGTCCAGAAAACGGTCTATCGCCTTTGATATCTCACCGTTCTCCATCGCCTTTTCCGGTTCCGTACCGCCGGAGACTATCTCCGACAGTTCGTCCAGCGCCAGAGTGTATTCCCCGCCGCCGCGCTTTTGCGCGGACGCAGCCGCCGCCTTGTCCAGCGCCAGATTTCTGGTTATCTTACCCAGATACGCCTTAAGGCTTGCGGGTCTTGCCGGCGGTATGCTGTTCCAGGCTCTGAGCATGCAGTCGTTGACGCATTCTTCCACATCCAAACCATCCGAAAGGATATTGCCGGCTACCGCGCCGCAGTATCTTCCGTATTTATCCAGAGCGGAGCTTATCGCGTCCTCTGATCTGTTGAAAAAGCCTTCGATTATCTGCAGATCGTCCATTTAAAAACCCTCTTCGCCTATAAAGACGCAAAAAAGCATGAGAGGTTACATGCTTTTTTACGGAACATCTATTTTATAATCCGGTCATTCTTCCTTAAGATCTTCTGCCTGCTCGGCCAAGTTGAGCAGGTTTGAATACTTTTCGCGCGCAGCATCGTAGAGCGCGTTGAAATCTTCGTACTCTCCCCTGTGCAGGCGGTGCAGGTACTCGTGCTGGTCTCCGGCAACTTCCGGGTCGAAGAGCGCTACCGTATACACTCCTATGTTGGAACACTGGTCGGATATACGCTCTATGTTGACCAGCATGTCCAGGAAGGTAGAGCCGACGATGACGTTGCACTCTCCGGTCTGGAGCCTGCTTATATGGTTGGCTCTCAGTTCCTCGCAAAGCTCGTCCAGAACTTCCTCCACGGGTTCTATGCGCTTGGCTGCCTCCAGGCTCTTGTCCCTGTAGGCCGCCACAGCTCTGTCCAGGACCTCCGAAAGCGTGTTGTGCAGCACTTCCATCTCGCGCCTTGCGACAGGCGACAGTTTCATGTTCTTTTCCTTAAGTTCCAGCGCGTTCTGAGCCAGATTGAGCGAGAGATCCCCTATCCTTTCGAACTCAAGCACGCACTTGATGTTGTAGTTAACTATGTCGCTGGTCCGTCCGCTTACAAGATCAGACAGTCCCACAAGGTAGGTGTTTATGTGGTCCGTCATGAAGTCTATGAAGTCCTCGTCTTCATATATCTGCTTGGCGACTCCTTCGGAATAATCCTGTATCAGCGAATGCGCCCTGTGATAGTTGTGCTCAGCGGCCATGGCTACTCTTATCATAGCCTTGCGAACGCTGGAAATGGCAAGAGCGGGCGAACCGTACAGAGCCTTGTCGAGCAGTTCCGCATCGTGGAACTGTTCCGGAACGTCGGACACGGGAGCATCCTTGACGATGCGCCTGGTGGTCTTTTCAAGAAGTCCGGTGAACGGCAGTATTATTACAGCGCAGCAGATCCTGAAGATCGTGTGCATGTTGGCGATGCCGCCGGAGGTTATAGGCGTATCCCATATGGGATCCAGTACGCCGGTCCCGCGGCATATCGCTACACCGACTGAGACAAGGAATACAACGCAAAGGTTAAATAATATGTGAGCGGCTCCGGTCCTTCTGGCATCCGCCTTGGATCCTATGGAACATACGATGAACGTCGTGATGCAGTCGCCCATGTATATGCCTATCACTATAGAATAGACGGAACTGAAGCTGAGCGCTCCGGTGGTGGCAAGGGCCTGAAGGATACCGATGGTAGCCGACGAGCTCTGGATCAGGAAAGCGGCTGCGGCGCCGACTACGAATCCTATCAGAGGCTGCCTGGAAACGCCGGTGAACATCTTGATGAACCACTCCTCGCTCGAGAGCGGAGCTACCGCGGCAGTCATGTTAAGAAGTCCGGTAAACAGTATGCCGAACCCCATGGCGATCTGACCGGCGGTACCGGTCTTTTCGCTCTTGATGAACATTATGAATATGATGCCGATGATAGCGGCGAGCGGCGCCAGCGTACTGGGTTTGAAGAAGTTGAGGAAAGATCCCTCGGAAGCGTTCAGGTCCAGAAGTCTGATTATCTGGCCCGTAACGGTAGTTCCGACGTTGGCTCCCAGTACTATTCCTATGGACTGCTTGAAAGTCATGAGCCCCGCGCCTACAAGACCCGAGGTGATGACTATGGTAGCGGTGGAACTCTGGATGATAGCGGTAACAAGAAGACCCACCAGGAATCCTATGACCGGATTGTTGGTGACTTTTCTTATTGCCCTTTTGAAGGCATCGGACGAGCCCTGGGAGAGCCCGTTGCCCATCAGTCTCATTCCGTAAAGGAACAGGGCAAGACCGCCAAATAAAGAAATAACATTAAAAATCGTCATACACAGTTATTTTATCATAACAGGCGGTTTTGTGGATATAAATTATATAAAAAATCACAAAGAGATCGTTATGTTTCAAACATCAGGAACGGCGGAACAGTTTAGTCAGATCTACGGGTTCGTACTCTTTCTCTATGCCGGCGATGAGACGAAGCGCGTCAGATTCGCTCCTGTACCCTTCTTTATTGATGGGTTCCCTGAAATCGAGCTCCTCACCGTCTTTTCTGAGCATATCCATGAGCAGGGACCTTGCGTGTCCGGGAACTGCGTCGCTGCTGTAGATGTACAGACCGCTCAGCCCGTTTGCGTAGCCCTGGCTTCTTACAAGGATACGGTAAGGTTTTTCGGGAAGAGCCTTGTGGACCGCGGCCGAAACTGCCGCTATCTCCTCGTCCTTCGCGACTATCTTGACATAAATGACGTTCGAAATGTACGGAGGAGCTCCTTCCAGATAATCCCGGTACGTGGAGCTCTTAAGGCGCTTAAGAAGTACGGTCTCGGGCTCCGAATATTCTCCGGAATGGTACACCCCTATCCTGTTCGCGCGTATCGTGTAGATGAAGTAACTGTACCCAAGATCGTCGAGAGCTGACCTGACCTCATTCAGTCTTGCCTCATCCAACGCGGCCGACCAGAGATAGCAGTTTTCTTTCGTGCTGAAGATCGCGGCGCCGTCCATGACTATCATGGGCGTTTCCAGATCCACCAGACCGAACTGCCTGGATAAGAACGCAGGAGCGTGCTCCGATACCAGACATATCCTCGCGCCGTCCCTGATAAGACGGTTGAGACGGAACTGGACCGATGGATCGAACACGGCGGACCTGTCCGGGACAAGGTCTTTGACTCTTACGAAGAAGACCAGTCCCTTGTTCTTTTTGCGGGGAAGGCGGAACATGTTGACCGCGATCGCCGCGGCTGTTCCGAGGAACACGTAAACTATTCTCTGAGCTGCCTGAACGAGCGGTTGATCGATCTCCGGGAACGTTATCACTATGCACAGGAATACTATGGCGGCCAGACCCGACGTATCGCTCTTTCCGACCGCTACGGCAGTGTAGATCGAGAGCATGGTCCCGACAGCCATCAGGAAATATATAAGCAGCGAGTATTTCGATACCAGCGGGAAAGCGTCGAACAGAAGCAGGAGGAGCAGGCCCCAGACGGAACCTATCATCGTACCTATGACTCGCGAGACAGCGTACTGACGGGTGTCCCGGACCAGAGGCTGCATGCATATTATGGCTGTGATGCAGGCCTCGGAAGGCATCTGGGCGCCTCTGTAGCCCAGCGCGTAGCAAACGAACAGACATATCAGCACTGCGATCGTGGTCTTTATTATCCTCTGTCCCATGCGAGGGATCGTTATGTTTATTTTGCTATTATCCATTTTTTCTCCGGGGCGCCGGCAAGATGGCAGTAAGTCCTGCGCCGCAGTAAAGATAACCATGAACGGCCGGATTGTCAAGCGCGAACTTCGCATTCTTCGTCAAACGGGCGGTTATCTAAAAAGCCCGGACCAGAGGCCCGGGCTTATCATGCTTTCGGTTATTACTTTTTCTTAGCGGCCTTCTCTTCCTTGTAGAGCGGCAGGTGCTTGTTCCAGTAGTCTTCCTTGATCTTTACGACCTGACCGGCAAGAACAGCCAGCGCTATGAGGTTCGGGATGATTATGATACCGTTGCAGGTGTCAGCCAGATCCCATACGAAGCCCAGAGTGCTGTAGGAACCGACCATTATGAATACCAGCCATATCACGCGGACGATGACCTTGCTCACCTTAGCGTGCATCACTTTTCCGAAGAGAGCAAGCCAGCCCTTCTCCAGGTAGTTGTAGTAAGTGATGAGGCAGGAGAAGCCGAACAGTATGGACGCGCACAGCACCACGTACTGTCCCCAGTTTCCGGGGAGCATCTTCTGGAATGCCGCCATGGTGAGGCCTACGCCCTCGTCTCCGCCGTTCCACAGTCCGGAAAGGACTATCGTAAGACCGGTGATGAGGCATACGACGCAAGTATCGACGAATACTTCCAGCGGTCCCCAGATCGCCTGCTCGCCGGGCTCGTTGACCTTGGCGGAAGCGTGGGTAACGGAAGCGGATCCGATGCCGGCTTCGTTGGAGAAGATGCCGCGGGCCATGCCGTAGCGTATGGCGGTCATTATGCCGTATCCCGCAGCTCCGCCGAGAGCCGCAGTAGGATTGAACGCAGCGCTTACGATGAGGCCGATGGCTGCCGGTACCTGACCGATGTGAAGGATTATGATCAGCAGTCCGCAGATCAGATAAGCGCCGGCCATGAACGGAGAAAGAAGTCCGCAGACCTCGCCTATCCTCTTGATTCCGCCGAATATTACTATACCGGTCAACACCGCGAATATGGCGCCGGCAACGATCGGATTGAGTCCGAAGGTCTCGTTCAGAGCCTGGGACATTGTGTTGGTGTCGACTACGGCGGAGATGACTATGCTGAAGAATATGAACAGCACGGCTACTATCTTGCCGAGCCACGGGGCCTTGAGGCCTTTGGCTATATAATACATGGGGCCGCTGACGTAAGTACCGTCGTCAGCCTTTTCGCGGTATTTCATACCGAGGGCGATCTCGCCGTACTTGGTAGCCATTCCTATGATGGCAGCTACGAGCATCCAGAACAGAGCGCCTGGGCCGCCGGCCACTATGGCGGTAGCTACGCCGGCGATGTTTCCGGAACCTACTACAGCAGAAACAGACGCCATTGCCGCCTGGAAGGAAGAAATTTCACCTTCTCCGGCTTCCTTGGAGCCTTTCTTTGCGTCTTTAAATGTCTTTACGTAAGTTTCGCGGATCTGGAATCCAATGTTCCTGAACTGGATCCCCTTAAGACGAATGGTAAGGTAGATACCTACACCGAAGATAAGAATGATGGCGGGCCATCCCCAGACAAAGCTGTTTACAGCATCGTTGATACTAACAATCGTTTCCATCAGCTATTCCCCTTTTTAATCTGTAATGAGAGTATAACCTCCTTTTTGCTCCGGCTCGCTGCGACCCCCTGTCAGCACCGGTTGCAAGACCGACAAGGGTATATAGTTATTATACATAATACGGGGGAAAATAAAAGCCTAATTTTGTATTTTAAATAAAAAGCCCAACAACATATTGTAGGGCTTTTGGTGGATGACGCTATATGTCCGGCAGTTTTTACTAAAGGATATCCAGGAATCCTTTAAGGATCCGGGCGGTTATCCCCCAGATGGTGCGGCCTTCCCAACTGTAGAAAAGCTCCTTGTCCATGCGTCTGGGCCATTTGTAATTCCGGCCGCCCCGGATAAGCTCGTACGGAAAGTCCTGATCCGGCTTTCTGACCATTTCGGAAGTGCATACGACCGGTTCTGTCGCCTTAAAGAAGTCCAGAGGCACCGTAAACACCTCCGACACTTCGTCTTCCGAAAAGCGTCCGTCGTATCCGGAGAGCCACGCGGCGAAAGGATAGACTATCCCGCTGGCGTTATGGAACACATCGCAGTCGCAGATGATGTCCAGCTGCTCGGGAGATATAAGCAGTTCCTCACAAGCCTCGCGGACCGCGGTCTGACGCGGCGTCTCGCCGTCCTGAATGGCGCCTCCGGGGAAGCAGATGTCTCCCGGCTGCCTGTCTATGGTCTCCGAACGCACCTGAAACAGAACTTGTATTCCGTCAACATCTTTAATTAACGGGATTATTACGGCAGATCTTCTGCATCCCTCCTGCAGGATGATACCCGCTGTCCTTCCTTTTATCTTTTCAAGATCGTATTCCATGCGGAACGTTTCCTTTCGAAATGCGGCCTGAGGATCTAGATGATGCCCTTTACGAATATCTCTATGCCTATCGCGAGCAGTATAATTCCGCCCAGTACCGAGGCTTTACCGGCAAGTTTAGTTCCGACCTTCCTTCCGAGCTCTATTCCCGCGCGGCAGATGATCAGCGTCACTACACCTATTATAAGCGAGCCCAGCAGCGCTTCCTTCATGTTGTAATGTGATATGGCGAATCCTACCGAGAGCGCGTCTATGGACGTTGCTATGCCCATTACGAACAGCGTTCCGGCGCTCATGCCCGCGGCCTTGTCTTCTTCCTTACCCTTAAGTCCTTCAACTATCATCTTTATTCCGATGAAGCCGAGCAGTATCAGCGCTATCCAGGGAATAAGCTTTTCGAACCAGGCGAACCATTCGGATATCGTATGTACGCACACCCAGCCGATCAGCGGCATGAAGAACTGAAAGGCTCCGAAGGTCCCGCATATCGCGAACGCCCTCTTCCCGGACATTCCGGGCTCGTTAAGACCGCTCGCCAGAGAAACGCAGAACGCGTCCATGGCAAGACCTATGCCCAGAAGAAAACTTGTAAGGATAAGATCTTTCATGTCAGCGGATCACATAGAATCTAAGCGCCCAGAGCACCAGCATGTGCAGCGGGTAGAATACGTAGAAGAACCATTTATGGAAAGGTTTCTTGCTGCCGCTCTCCCCGTTGTAAAGGAAGATCAGCATGGGAGCCACCATCAGCGTACCGGCCTGGAAAAGCTCCGCCCACCACGGGTAACCGTAGCGCATGGCCGCGCTCATGTCCAGGAACAGGAACACAAGGCATATGACGGTATGGACGGTCCAGCGCGTGCTTTTGTCGTCGTGCCAGATGTGGGCAGCCAGGGCGAACAGTATCCCCATGTAGGGCCAGTCGCCCCATCGGGAAAGATATATCAGTACGGCAATGCCGGCGAGCCTGAATACAATGTTCAGTTTGGTGTCCCACAGGATCAGCGCCAGCAGAGCAAGAAAATACGTATAGATGACCCCGAATTCCGGACGGATGGCGTTCCACTCCATCAGCGAGAAGCACGGCCAGGATATGAGAGCGAACGCCGCAAGCCTTGCCGCGTAGCGTTTGACATCCTTGGTATACCTGTACCCTTCCGCTATGAACACTGCCATGGTAGGCCCGGTAAGCCTTCCGAAGAAGTGCATCAGCTCGCCCGGCCATGTGTACGTACGCACAAAAAGCCATGCTATGTGGTCCACAAGCATGGCGATTATTACGATATACTTTATCTGATTTCTGTTCAGGCCCTTCTTCAATCTTCCACCAGTCTGATCTTGGCGCCAAGTCCGGACATCTTATCCACGAAGTTCTCGTAGCCGCGTTCCACGTGATGGATCTGAGTGACCTCCGTGGTCCCCTTCGCCACAAGACCCGCAAGCACCAGAGCCGCCCCGGCCCTGAGATCCGTGGAAACTACCTGAGTTCCCTCGAGCGGACATTTATCGCCCGGGATGCTCGCGACCCTTCCGTCCACGCGGATGTTGGCGCCCATCTTGGAAAGTTCGTTGGCGTGCATGAACCTGTTCTCGAAGACGGTCTCGATGACCGTGCTCGCACCGGATACCGTTGTAAGCAGCGCCATGAACGGTGCCTGCATGTCGGTCGGGAATCCCGGATAAGGCAGAGTCTTGATGTCCGTGGCGACAAGCTTGTTGACGTCGCCTCTGACTCTCATGCCTTCCATTTCGTCCTGAACGACAGCTCCGCACTCTATGAGCTTCGCTATCACCGGCCTTACGTGGTCCGGCAGGCAGTTCTTTATAAGCACGTTGCCTCTGGTTATGGCGGCGGCGACCATGAACGTTCCGGTCTCTATCCTGTCCGGGATGACCGCGTGCCTAGTTCCGTGGAGCTTCTCGACGCCCTCTATCCTTATGGTGTCCGTGCCGGCGCCTTTGATCTTAGCGCCCATGCGGTTGAGGAACGACGCCAGATCTACTATCTCCGGCTCCTCCGCGGCGTTTTCTATGATGGTGATGCCGTCCGCCAGAGTGGCCGCCATCATTATGTTCTCGGTGGCTCCGACGCTGGGGAAGTCCAGGTACACCAGAGCACCGGTAAGCTTGTCCGCGTTGGCGTAGACCATTCCTTCGCTTATCATCACTCTCGCGCCCAGAGTCTTAAGTCCCTTGGCGTGAAGGTCTATCGGGCGGTTTCCGATGGCGCAGCCTCCGGGCTGTGCTATCGTAGCCTTGCCGAGCCTTGCGAGCAGCGGCCCCATTACAAAGATGGAAGCCCTCATAAGCTTTACAAGATCGTACGGCACCTCGGAAACGTTTATTCCGCTTCCGTCCACGGTGACGGTGTGCTCGTCCCAGTTTTCCTCGACCTTTGCGCCGAGGCTGCGAAGGATGCGGCACATTACGTCTATGTCCTTAAGTCTGGGAACTTCGTTGATCTCGCAGATACCGTCGGTCAGAACAGTAGCAGCGAGTATCGGGAGCGCGGCGTTCTTTGCGCCGCTGATCTCGACCTCTCCGAAGAGCGGTCCGGATTGTTCAACAATATATTTAGCCATAGTATGTATATTATATCATATGGTATTTCATTGTCAAAATACGCTTGTAAAAAAGCGGAGCTTATTGCATAATTAGATATACCGGAGGTACGGACATGACATTCACAATCACACTCGACAGTCTTCTTAAGACCATACTGCTGGTCGTAGCGATCGTAGCGGTAATAATACTTATCGTACTCATGATAAAGATCATAAAGGCGCTCAAGAGCGTTCCCGATACCCTGGATCACGTTCACGGAATAATCGATAACGTGGAAACTATATCGGACGCCGGAAGGAACGTCGTCACCTCGGCCAGCGCGGCCATCGCCGGCATCAAGCAGGCAACGGACGAGAACCGCGGACCTGTTAGAGCAGCGACAAGCTTCGTAAACGCGGTGACTGGTCTGGTAACGCTTGTAAAGAGCAACAACAGCAAAAAGAAGTAACGATCAATACGGAAAATGAAAAGACAGGCTGCGCGCCTGTCTTTTTGTATTTGTTTTTACCGTCCGTTTGCGGCCGCGCCGTCATTGGACCATCTATTCCGGGACCCTGCGGTAGATCCTTTCTATCTCTTCGGTAAATCCGCCTTCCCTGTTCCTTACCGCCAGCGAAGGAAGCACCGTCAGTTCGGGACCGCCGCCCTTAACGCATTTCAGTAGCAGAAGATTGGGAGCGTCTCCGGGGTGCGGGCACACCATCCTGAGCTGCTTGGGCTCCAGTCCGCTGTTTCTGGCGCACTGCATTATATCCGCGAGCCTCTGAGGTCTGTGCACCAGATAAAAGTTTCCTCCTGTCCTCAGCGCGTACGCCGCCGCCCGGAAGAAATCCGCAAGCCCCGCGCTGCTCTCGTGCCTGGCGAAGTCCTTTTCCGTAACTTCGCAGCCTTCTCCCCTGCTCTTTTCGAAATACGGAGGATTGCACACCACCGCGTCGAAGCTTCCTGCTTTTACATGATCCTCTATGCGCGCTGCATCGCCGCATATGAAATCCAGCTTTTCAGAAAGGCCGTTCAGTTCCGCGCTGCGTACGGCAAGATCTACGGCGCCGGGAAGTATCTCCAGTCCGGTAACATGGTCCGGAGCGTACAGCCCGGATACTATCAGCGCTATGGCTCCGTTGCCGCTGCAAAGGTCCAGCACTCTGTCCGAACGCTTCACCCTGCACATGTCCGCGGCCAGCACGGAATCCACTCCGTAGCAGAACGCCTCCGTATCCTGCAGAAGCTTAAGCCCGCCGAATCCGACCTCGTCGACCCGCAGCGCCACAGCCTAGTCCTCCAGCGCTTCCAGGTCCTTCATGGGAGCGTCGGCTTCCCTGTACCTGGCCTTTACGGATTCGGGCCTTTTGACCTGCTTCTTCTTGATATCCCTGCTTATCTCTTCTTTTTTATAGACGTAATATTCGGAAGACAGCTTTTCCGGCTTATCCGGACCGCCCTCGTCCAGGACCAGCCTTGCCCTTATCCTGTTCTGAAGTATGCTTACGTCGTCCACTACGGCCTTGCCGTCGGGTGTGTCTATGTAATCGCCCGCCTGAGGCATGCCTTTGCGCAGTTCCAGATAGGTATCGTTCTCGTACTGCAGGCAGCACATCAGTCTTCCGCACATTCCGGAGATCTTGGTGGGATTGAGCGACAGGTTCTGGGTCTTGGCCATCTTTATGGAAACGGTCTCGAAATCGTCCAGGAAACTGTGGCAGCAAAGATCCCTTCCGCAGGGTCCTATGCCGCCCATCATCTTCGTCTCGTCGCGGACGCCTATCTGGCGAAGTTCTATGCGCATCCTGAAAGCGGATGCCAGATCCTTTACCAGTTCGCGGAAGTCGACCCTTCCGTCCGATGTAAAGTAGAATATGACCTTCGAATTATCGAAAGTGTACTCCACGTCCACGAGCTTCATGTCCAGGCCTCGGGCCGCTATCTTCTCCTCGCAGAGCTTCAGAGCCGAATCGTGCTTCTTCTGTATCTGCTCGTGCTCCCTGCGGTCCTCGTCCGTAGCCTTCCTGATGACCGGCTTGAGCGGCTGCACCACTTCGCTGTTGTCGACAAGGCGCACGCCGAACACCGCGCGGCCGAATTCTATGCCACGCGCGGTCTCGACAATAAGGTCGTCGCCCTGCTCTATGTCCATCTCCGCGGGATCGAAAAAGTAAGTCTTTCCGCCCGGTCTGAATTTGACTCCTACTACTTTTACCATATATCCTCCGTATCAGACGCGAAGGCAGAGCTGTTTCAGCGTATACGCCACGCTGTGGAGCTGCCTTATGTGTTTTCTTGCCTCCAGAACGGCCTTAACGGCCCTCTGGAGCCGCGAAACCGTGTCGGCGGACGTTTCCACGCTCCGCATCTTTTCTTCCTTTAAAAGGGCCATTAAACGCGCTTCGAGGGCATTCAGCAGATCCTCCGCCCTGGCCCTGGCGTCGTCCTTGTCCCGCAGTATGTCTTCCAGCACGGCCTTCTTCTTATAGAACGGCGCGCCGATCATTATCAGACCCGCAAGCTTTCCCGCGGCCGCTTCCTCCCTGAACGACGAAGCCTCGTTCGTAAGGCTGAAGCACACACACCTGGACAGCACCGTCGGAAGCAGCGCCTCCCTGCGGTCGGAAAGAAGCACTATCACTGCCTCCGACGCAGGCTCTTCCAGCGTCTTCAGCAGCTTGTTCTGCGCCGCGGTGTTCATAAGCTGAGCGTCTTCTATGACTACGGCGTATCTCCGGCCGAAAGGCTTAAGCATAAGCCTGTCCGTAAGATCCAGTATCTGATCCTTTACTATGGATTCCCTGTCCTGTGGCTTTTTTACGACTATGAAGTCCTCGTGGTTGCCGTGAAGGAACTTCCGGCACGGCAGGCACTCGCCGCAGGGCTTATCCTCCGCCTCGCAGAAGAGAGTCTGACACAGCCACATGCCCAGTTCTTCGCGCTGCTGAGCCGTTCCGCCGGTAAAAGCGTACGCGTGCACCAGTTTTCCCCGCGAGATCGACGACGATATCTGGTTTTTGATCTTGCTGTTCTGTTCCTGCATAAGTCCCAGGCCTAAGGTTATAACTCCGGATAGCGCTTTTCGAAAGCATCCGTTATATCCGACGCGACCTTCTGTATGCTGCCGGACGCGTCTATGACTATGAATCTGTCCGGCTCGGCCGCGGCAAGCTTTCTGTATCCTTCGGCGACCATGGCGTGATATTCCATGGACTGCTTTTCCAGCCTGTCGTTCTTTCCGGTCTTTCCGTTCCTCTTTCTTCCCTCCTCCGGAGAGATGTCCAGAAGGAAGGTGACGTCCGGATACATTCCGCGGACCGCGTGTTCGTTTATAGCACTTACGCAGTCGCCCAGGCCCCTTCCGAAGCCCTGATAAACTATGGAAGAATCCACGAATCTGTCGCACAGGACGATCTTTCCGGCTTCTACCGAAGGCTTTATCAGCTCTTCCACGTGCTGGGCTCTGCTTGCCGCGAACAGTAATGCTTCAGTCATGTCGTCCATCTCCGTGCATTCCGGATCCAGCAGCAGATCCCTTATCTTTTCGGATATTCTGGTGCCGCCCGGTTCCCTGGTAGTGACCACGTCGAAGCCTCTGTTCCTGAGATATTCCGCGAACAGACGGTACTGCGTGGACTTTCCGCTGCCGTCTCCGCCTTCGAAAGTAATGAAAAGACCTTTCGACATCAGTATCCGCCTCCGCCTCTGCGCCTGTTGTAGCTTTCCTCGAACTCTTTCCTCTTCTGCTCGGCAAGTTCCTTTTCCTTAAGTATCTTCTGTTCCGCCTCGTATTTCGCGTGAACGTTGTTCAGCAGCATCTTAAACAGCCATATCCCTATTACGAGTATGGGCAGTGAAAGCAGTATCCAGAATAAGTATCTTAATGTTTCGGTCATTACGTGCCTTATGCGAAGAGTACCATGTTTATCAATACAGTATACCATATAACAGCGTGGATTGCCGCAATGATTTGCTTACGGACGCATCTCCAAAAAATAAAAAAACTGGCGACGACCTACTTTCCCGGGCGGCTTCCCACCGAGTATCATCAGCGCGAAAGGGCTTAACTACTGTGTTCGGGATGGGAACAGGTGTAACCCCAATGCTATAGTCACCAGATTTTTTATTATGAAGGCTTGTACCTTCAAAACCGAACAATGCGGGATAATGAAGCCAGTATGTGTTTTTCTCAAAGATCCTTGACTTGGTCAAGTGCTCGACCTATTAGTATCGGTCAGCTCAACATGTCGCCATGCTTACACCTCCGACCTATCAACGTGGTAGTCTCCCACGGGTCTTATCACTTAAAGTGAGGGAAATCTGTTCTTGTGG